>CAVUEV010000008.1:0-444996 GCA_963740625.1 uncultured Actinomycetes bacterium | reverse complement strand
GGCGGCCGTAACTATAACGGTCCTAAGGTAGCGAAATTCCTTGTCGGGTAAGTTCCGACCTGCACGAATGGCGCAACGAGTTGGACGCTGTCTCAACGAGGGCCTCGGTGAAATTAGAGTCTCGGTGAAGATACCGAGTACCCGCAGCAAGACGGAAAGACCCCGTGAACCTTTACTGCAACTTGATATTGGCGTCTGGGACACCTCGCTCAGGATAGGTGGGAGACTTTGAACCAGCGGCTTTGGCCGCTGGGGAGTCACCCTTGAGATACCACCCTTGGTGCTCTGGGCCTCTAACACGCCGCCATTATCTGGGGCGTGAACAGTGTCAGGTGGGCAGTTTGACTGGGGCGGTCGCCTCCTAAAATGTAACGGAGGCGCCCAAAGGTTCCCTCAGCACGGTCGGAAATCGTGCGCAGAGTGTAAAGGCATAAAGGGAGCTTGACTGCGAGACCGACGGGTCGAGCAGGAACGAAAGTTGGGCTTAGTGATCCGGCGGTTGCAAGTGGAAGCGCCGTCGCTCAACGGATAAAAGGTACTCCGGGGATAACAGGCTTATCGCTTCCAAGAGTCCACATCGACGAAGCGGTTTGGCACCTCGATGTCGGCTCGTCGCATCCTGGGGCTGGAGTAGGTCCCAAGGGTTGGGCTGTTCGCCCATTAAAGCGGTACGCGAGCTGGGTTCAGAACGTCGTGAGACAGTTCGGTCCCTATCTGCTGTGGGCGTTGGAGAGTTGAGAGGAGTCATCCTTAGTACGAGAGGACCGGGATGAACGCACCTCTGGTGTACCTGTTGTCCTGCCAAGGGCACCGCAGGTTAGCTACGTGTGGATTGGATAACCGCTGAAAGCATCTAAGCGGGAAGCCAACCTCGAGATGAGCTCTCCCATCTCCTTGAGAGAGTAAGACCCCTGGTAGACCACCAGGTTGATAGGCCGGCTGTACAAGAGCGGCAACGCTCTCAGCAGACCGGTACTAATGGGTCGAGGGCTTGACGGTTTCCCTTTTTCCTTGCTTGGCCTGCGTGCAGTTTTCAAGCCTCGCCGAGGCCGGGGTCTCGACGATTTCGGTGGTCATAGCGAGGGGGAAACACCTCTTCCCATTCCGAACAGAGCAGTTAAGCCCCTCAGCGCCGATGGTACTTGGTGTTCACACGCCTGGGAGAGTAGGTCGCCGCCGGTCTTTATCGAAAAGCCGCCCCTTGGAGGGCGGCTTTTTCGTGCGCGGATGCCGGCTCGCGGTGCTCGGCTCAGCGACCGGCGGTCTAGGCGCTCGCTTGAGCGTCGAGCACGCGAGCGCGGCTGGCGCAGCCCCGGGCGCGAACCCGGTGCTTGGCCGCGAACGCCTCCCAGTCCGACATGTGGTCGGAGCGCTCGCGGCAAGGGCTTGGGGTTGGAACGGTCTCGAGGCCATACTCGCCGAGCGTGGCGACGTCGATCGCGAGGTCGACGGCGCTCAGCAGGCGCTGGCTCATCACTGTCTTCGTCTGCTTCATATCCCGAAGGAGGCTAGGAAGGAGGGCGGACGTAAGCCGCGGTTTGCAAGCAACCTTGCAGAGCGTCGCGCAAACCCCATGAACAAGGGCTTTTCGCTTCATCGCCCGCGCCTGCCGAAGCTGTGCGGGGGCGGCATCACCGCTCCCAGGTCGCCGAACCCGACCGCCGCGGGCAGCTGGGTGGCGGCCTTCTCCTCGCGCCCACGGCCGGTCTCGCGCTCGGCGGGCGGCTCGATCGTTCGCACCTCCGCCAGCGGCAGATCGGGCCTCTCGAGGCGCCACAGCCCGCGGACCACGATGTTCATGTTGGCGTCGCGACGCTCCAGCTTGCCGGTCACTCGCACGAACGGAGCGGTGCGGGCGGCCATGCGGTGCCGGTCGTACGCGGGTGGAGGAACGATCAGGTTGATCGTTCCCCACTCGTCCTCGAGGAGCATGAAGAGGATTCCCTTGGCGGTGGCCGGCCGCTGGCGCGCGATCACCATGCCCGCGGTCTCGATCCGGCTGTTGGCGGGAAGCCTCCAGAGCTCTTCGCTGGTCGCGGTTCCCTCCGGGAGCTGACCGCGGATGAGGCTCATCGGATGGGCGTCAAGGGTCATCCCGGTCGACTCGTAGTCGGCCACGGTCAGCTCCCAGTCCCCGAGCTCGCGAAGCTCCGGCGCCCCCGGCGCCGCAAACGGGAGCGCCCGCTGCTCGCCGCGATCGCCGCGCACCGCCGGCGCAGCGATCCCCAGCCTCCAGAGGGCCGGGCGGCGCGCGCCGGCGGTCCCGGCCGGGTCGTCCAGCAGCGAGTCGCAGGCGCCGGCCCACGCGTAGCGCTCCAGCGCGGCCCGCCCGGCTCCGGAGCGCGCAGCGAGGTCGGCGAGGTCGCGGTACCGCCCACCGCGCTCGCGCTCGGCGACGAGGGCCCTGGCGTCCTCATCGCTCGCGCCGTTCACGTAGCCGAGCCCGATCCGCACCGCGAGCGACGGCTCGACAGAGCAGTCAACGCGGCTTTGGTTGACGTCCGGCCCCAGCATCTCGACCCCCTTGCGCTGCGCCTCGTGGACCAGCGAGTCCGAGGGGTAGAAGCCCATCGGCTGCTCGTTCAGGAGCGAGCAAAGGAGCTCGGGCAGGTAGTGGACCCGAAGCCACGTCGACTGGTAGGCAAGGAGGCCGAAGGCCGCGGCGTGGGCCTTGGGGAACCCGAACCCCGAGAAACCACGCACCTGCTCGAATACCTGCTCGGCGACGGTCCGCTCCACGCCACGCTCGACCGCGCCCTCGACGAAGTCGTCGCGGTAGGCGAGGATCGCCTCCTCGGATCGCTTGCGGCTCATGGCGCGCCGCAGGCCCTCGGCCTTGCCGGGGCTGAAGCCGGAGAGCGCCATCGCCACCTGGATCACCTGCTCCTGGAAGACGATCGTCCCCAGGGTGTCGGCGAGGATCGGCTCCAGCGAGGGATGGGCGTAGGGGACCTCGAAGCCCGGGTCGCGGCGCAGCGCCTCCTTGCGCTCCAGGTAGGGGTGGACCGCACCGCCCTGGATGGGTCCCGGCCGCACGAGCGCCACCTGCACCGTCAGGTCCTCGATCGACTCGGGCAGGGTGCGGGTCAACATCTGCATCTGTGCCCGGCTTTCGATCTGAAAGACACCCGTGGTGTCGGCGCGCTGGATCGCGCCGTAGACCTCCGAGTCGTCGAGCGGGACCCGCGAGAGGTCGATCGTCTCGCCGCGCACGCGGGCGATCTCGTCGACCGCGCGCTCCACGGCGGAGAGCATCCCCAGGCCGAGCAGGTCGATCTTCAGAAAGCCCGCGTCAGCGCAGGAGTCCTTGTCCCACTGCACGATTCGCCTGCCCTCCATCGCCGCGGGCTGCACCGGGCAGACGTCGATCAGCGGCTGCGTCGCGAGCACCATCCCGCCGGGGTGCTGGGAGGCGTGGCGGGGAAGGCCCCAGGACTCGCGCGCCAGCGCCGCCAGCGCCTGCCAGCGCCCGGACTTCGCCCGCGCCGCGCCGATTGCCTCCGCGAGGTCACGCTCCACGGACTCCGGGCGGTCGTACACGTCGACGATGCCGGCCGCACGCTCCACCTCGCCGGCCGGCAGTCCGAGGGCCTTGCCGAAGTCCCGCACTGCCGAGCGCGAGCGGTAGCAGGCGAAGGCGCTGACCAGCGCCGAGCGCTCCGGCCCGTAGCGCTCGTGAATGCGCGGGATCAGCCGCTCGCGGATGTCGCGTGGAAAGTCGAGGTCGATGTCGGGGGCCTCGGAGATCTCCTCGTTCAGGAACCGGCCCAGGAAGAGCCCGCTCTTCACCGGGTCGATGTGCGAGAGGCCGGTCAAGTAGCAGACGACCGAGCTGACGCTGGAGCCCCTTCCGCGCCCTGGCGGCAATACAGATCGCGCAGATTCCGGGCCCCGGACCTCGGCGGCAACCTCCCTCGCCAGTTCGAGGATGTCGTAGTGGAGCAGGAAGAATCCCGAGAGCCGCAGCTTGGCGATCATCTCGAGCTCCTCCTCCAGCCGGCGATCCGCCTCGGCGTGCTCGGGCATGCCCGCGTAGCGATGCTCCAGTCGTGCCCTGCAGATGGCTGCCAGGGCGGGGTCGGCGCCGGGGTCCTCGCTGCCCGGATAGGCGTATCCGAGGTCGCTCGTGAGGTCGAAGCGCAGGCGCTCGGCAAGCAGCGCGCTCTCCGCCACGGCGGCGGGGTGCTCGCGAAAGCGCGCTGCCATCGTCTTCGGCCGCGCCAGCGCGCTCGAGCGGTTGCCGCGCCGTTCGGGCTCCGTCGATTCGAGCGAGCCATGCATGGAGACCGCCACCAGCGCGTCCTGCAGGGGCGCCCGTGAGCGATCGTGCATATGGACGTTCCCCGTGGCCACGCATGGAACGCCGAGGCGCTCGGCGAGCCGGTTGAGCCAGCGGTTTCGCGCCCGGTCGTTTCGCCAGAACGGCCGCTGGAGCTCGACGCGGAAGCGGTCGCGGCCGAAGGCGCCGGCCAGGCGCCGGCCGAGCCGGGCCGCGCGCTCGAGCTCGCCCCGCTCCCAGCGTCCCGCCAGGGCTCCGTCACGGGCGCAGCCGGAGAGGCACACGAGGCCCTCGCTGCGCTCCTCGAGCGCGTCGAGCCCGAGCAGAGGGGGGAGGGGGTCTCGATCCGGCCGCGGCCGGGTATCACGGTGAGCCGCGGTGACGAGGCGGCAGAGGTTGCGGTAGCCGGCGGGGCTCTCGGCGAGCAGCGTGAGGTGAAAGGGCTCGCCGCCGTCGCTAACGGTCAGCTCGGCGCCGGTGATCGAGTGGATCCCCGCGGCCTTGCAGGCCTCGGCGTGCTCCATCGAGCCCCAGAGGCCGTCGTGATCGGTCAGCGCAAGCGACTCGTAGCCGAGCGCTGCCGCTCGCCGCGCCAGCTCGTCCGGCGACGAGGCCCCGTCCCCGAACGAGTAGGCCGAGTGACAGTGCAGCTCCTGGTAGCTAGGCGCGCTGCTCGAACCACTCACCTCCCTCGGCCGGCTCGCGGAAGACGACGAGGTTGCGACCGTCGCCCAGGACCAGCTCGAAGTAACGGCGGCTGAGTGGGGCGGGAGTCCACCAGCGGTCCTCCACCAGCCACTCCTCGCGAACCCCCTCGACGGCGACGCCGGCGACCAGGCTGGGGACACCGTCTTCACCGGCGTCCACCCGCACGGGCACGGGCCAGTAGATCCCCTGCGGGTTCAAGCGCGGGCCTCGGGAAATGGGGTGAGCGTTGCGCGCCGTTCCGGCACGCGCGAGCCGGGATCGACCTCGAGCACCCTGAGCACCGCCTCGCGCCCTGCCGCGGCGCGCGCCTGGCGAACGGCCTCGCCCAGGCGCTCGCGGCGGCGCTCGCCCTCGTCGGTCAGCGAGGGCTGGGCGCCGCCGCTCGGCCCCAGCACCAGCGCGCGCAGGGTCAGCGAGCCGGCGGGGCTCGGTAGCCCGGCCAGCTTCGGCACCAGCGCCAAGCACAGGCGCTCGCGGTCGGCGCTCGCCGCTCGCAGCGCTGCCTCTGCCCGCCAGCCGCCGCCGCTCACGAGCTCCGCGGCCAGCCGCAGCCTTCGCAGCGCCCGGCCCCCGCGCGCGGGGTTGGCGAGAAGGCGGTCGACGAGCAGCTCGACCGTCCGCTCCAGCTGCTGGCCGGAGGCCGCCTCCGGCAGCTCCATGCACTCGGCGATGTCCTCTCGCGCCGGCCGGGGCCGCAGCGGAGCCTCGACTCCGCGCGCCATCCGCATCGCCACCAGCCCGGGCTCGCCGAAGCGGTCGGCGACGGCGTCATCCGGGAGCGCCGCCAGCTCGCCGAGAGTCCGGATCCCGAGGCGCTCGAGCGTCGCCGGAATCGTCACCCGCTGCCAGGCGTCCGGAAGGCGCCGGTGCAGGAGTCCCACCGGAAGCGGTGCCAGGAACCGGCGCATCCCGTCCTCGGCGACGATGGCGAACCCGCTCCGCGTCGCCGCTCCGGCTGGATAGCGGCGCCTGCGTCCGCGGCGGGCCGGCATCGCGAGCGCGGCCGCGTACGCCGCCAGCCGGGTTGGGCCGGCGCCCAGGCGGGCGGGGCCGCCGATCGCTCGGAGCGTCCGCCTCAGAACCCCCTCGGCGGTCCCTCCCGCCAGCGGGCGCAACCCGTCAACCGCGAAGAAGGCCTCCCCCGCGTACCGAGACTCCACCGCCGCGCCGATCCCCTCGAGCCGGGCGAGCGTCGCCTCCCATGCCTCCTCGGCGCGCTCCGGGTCGGGGGGGACAAGCGCCAGCTTCGGACAGCGGGAGAGCGCTTCGCCGAGGGCCATGCCGGCGCGGATGCCGAATGCCTCCGCCGCTCCCGAGGCCTCGCCCACCACCTGCGGGGCACCCGGCTCCGGCGCCAGCGCCACCGGGCGCCCCACCAGCTCGCGCCTGCGCTCCAACGCGGTCATCAGCGCAAAGCGGGGGATCAGCGCGCAAGCGATCAGCATACGAACACATGTTCGTATATGTCGCGGCGGATTGCAAGCGGCTCTCGCGCGCGTACGTATTTCGGGGCAGCGAAGAAGGCAGCGCTCCCGGCCGCCGTTGCGGGAAGCGCGAAATGTGAATTACTCGGCCTGAGACCGAGAAATTCGCAACTCGCCACGCTGGTCGGCCGCAATACTGCGCCGGTGGTCTTCCGCGCGCTCCGAGCCGCCCTCCTCGTTGCCCTGCTTTCGACGTGTCTCGCGCTCTCAGCCTGCGGCTCCGGCTCGAGCCCCTCGGCCCCCGCGGCCAACGTCACCTCCGTGGCGGGCAACGCCGACTCCAGCGACGTCGCGGTGATCGAGGGGTGGGCGCAGGCACTCAAGCGGGATGACATCGACGCCGCCGCGTCCTACTTCGCGATCCCGAGCGTCGCCGAGAACGGCGGGCCACCGGTGCGGATCCGAAGCCCCGAGGAGGCGCGCGCCTTCAACGCCCTGCTTCCCTGCGGCGCCTACGTGATCCGCGCGCAGAGCATCGGCCGCTTCACGACCGCGACGTTCCGCCTGACCGAGCGACCCGGACCCGGATCCTGCGGCGCCGGAACTGGCGCCACGGCCCAGACCTCGTTCGTGATCCAGGACGGCAAGATCGTCCAGTGGCGTCGCGTCGGCGCCGGCGTGCCGAGCCAGGGCCCGCCGTCGCAGGCCGCCTAGGAGGTCTCGAGGCTCTCCAGCGCGATCGCGCGGTGGGGCACCGGCGAGGACTGAATGATCGACGTCGTGGTTTGGCCGAGCGCCGCGAAGCGGTCGATCAGCTCCTCGAGGTGCTCGACGTCGCGGACGTGCGCCTTCATGAAGTAGCAGTCCTCGCCGGTGATCCGGTGGCACTCGACTACCTCCGGCGCCGCTTGGGCGGTCGCCGCGGCGTTCTTGAGCTGACCTGGCGCGGGGCGAATACGGATGACGACGCTGAGCGCAAGTCCGATCGCGCGGGGGACCACCTCGGCTCGGTAGCCGGAGATGACGCCCGCCTCCTGGAGACGCGCCAGCCGCTCGCCCACGGCCGGCGAGGACAGACCGACCCGGCGCGCCAGCTCGGCGACCGAGAGGCGCCCGTCGTCCTGGAGCTCGGTGAGCATCCGGGCGTCGATCTCATCAAGTGAAGAATCTTTGGTCATATCGCCTAACGATCGTTGAAGAACAGGTTAGACACACAGGATACCGCGATTGCCCCTGTTCAAGTCCGGTTTTGCCTGCGATTCTCCTTCCGTGGATTCCAGGTCCTGCGCCCTCGCCGAAGCGCCGCCGCCGCACGTCTACTTCGTGGTCAGTGCCGTCTTCCACTACCTCGGCCCGGCGTTCGCCGTCCTCCTGTTCGCGCGCGTCGGCGTGCTCGGCGTGGCCTGGCTGCGGATAGCGTCGGCCGCGGCGATCTTCGCGCTTCTGCTGCGACCCTGGCACCTCTACGGTCGTCTCGACCGCGAGGGCCGGCGGCTCCTCCTCGCGTGGGGCACGGTCCTGGCGGTGATGAACGCGTCCTTCTATGAGGCGATCGACCGCCTGCCGCTGGGGACGGTGGCGGCGATCGAGTTCCTGCCGGTCATCGCGCTAGCTGCGCTCGGGGTGCGCAACTCGCGAAACGCCGTGGCGCTGGCGATGGCGGTTACCGGCGTCTACTTGCTCACGCACGTCCACCTGAGCGCCGAGCCGCTCGGCATCGCGTTCGCGTTCGCCAACGCGCTGCTCTTCGCCGCCTACATCGTCCTTGCCCACCGTGTCGCCCAGGACGAGCGGATGGTGGGCTTCGCCGGGCTCGGGACGTCGATGCTCATCGCCGCGGTGGCCATCACTCCGATCGCGGCCTGGCAGGTCGCGCCGGCGCTGACCGACCCCGTCGCACTGCTGGCCGGCGTCGGCGTGGGCGTCTGCTCCTCCGTCATCCCCTACGTAACGGACCAGCTGGCGATGCGCCGCCTCCCTCGAGCGACGTACGCGCTGATGGTCTCGCTGCTGCCGGCCACCGCCGTGATCGTCGGGTTGGTGGTCCTTGCCCAGGTGCCCTCCGCAACGGAGCGGGTTGCGGTCGCCCTCGTGATTGCCGGCGTGGCCGTCCACCGGCCGCCGGATAAAGAGCTCAGCCGGGATCGTCCGGTACGAGTTTCTCGAGCTCTTTCGGAAGCCGGCTGAGGTCTGGCAGCTCCGCGGCCGCCGTGTCGCTCGGCGGCTCGCCCAGACGGTTGATCCACACGCAGGGGATGCTCATCTGTCCCGTCGGGACCACGTCGTGGAAGAGGCTCGCCGCCACGTGCACGTGTCGCGTCGCGTCGGCGCCGGTCGCGGCGTAGAACGCCTCCCAGTGCCCGGGCGCGGGCTTGTAGGAGCGGATCTCCGACGCGACGACTGCGAGGTCGATCTTGACCCCGATGCTCTCGATCGACGCGTCGATGAACTCGCGATCCGTGTTCGACAGCAAGGCCAGCCGCCAGCCGCGCTCGCGAAGCTCGGTCAGCGCAGCCGGGACCTCCTCGAACACGGGCCAGGCGGGGAGCGAGCGCCCGAGGGCGTCCTCCTCGTCGTCGGGAACAGCCTTGCCCTCGGCCTTCGCCACGCGCTGCAGCGTGGTCGCCATCACCTCGCGGTAGGGAGCGCTCGGGAGCTGCGCCTCGACCTCGGGCTCGATCTGGTGGTAGCGAGCCAGCAGCGTCTCCCGCGCCTCCGAGCCGAACAGCCGCTCGAGCTCGTCGCCGATGCCGGCGTTCCAATCCACCAAGGTGCCGTAGCAATCGAAGGTGGCCCAGCGGGGCCGGGGAGGGACCTTGGCCATCCGCCGCATCATGACGATCGGTGGGGGCGAAATGCCTGCTCCCCGGTGGCGCGATAGGGTGCCGCCAAGCCGGGGCAGCTTGCCCTGGAGAGAGAGGTCAAGGAGGAGGATCTAGTGTTCACGAAAGCAGTTTCAGGCTGCTTGGCGCTCGCCGCGGTAGTTGCGCTGGGGGCGTGCGGATCTTCGAGCAGCTCAAGCACGACGAGCGGGGCGAGCGGCGGAACCGTCAGCATCTATTCGAGCCTGCCGCTGGTCGGCTCGTCGACCCCGCAGACCAAGCCGATGGTGAACGGGATCAAGCTCGCGCTCGATCAGGCCAATGGCAAGGCGGGTGACTTCGACGTCAACTACACGTCGCTCAACGATGCGACGGCGCAGGCCGGCGAGTGGGATCCGGGGCAGACGGCCACCGACGCCCGCAAGGCGGTCTCCGACTCGAACACGGTCCTCTATATCGGCGAGTTCAACTCGGGCGCCAGCGAGGTGTCGATGCCGATCCTCAACCAGGCCGGAATCGCGCAGATCAGCCCGGCGAACACCTACCCCGGCCTGACGGTCAGCTCGCAGGGCGTGACGCTTCCCGGCGAGCCGGACAAGTACCACCCGACCGGCAACCTCAATTACGTGCGGATCGTGCCCAACGATCTGATCCAGGGGGCCGCCGACCTCCTGGCGATGAAGGAGGCCGGCTGCAAGAAGGTCGCCGTTGCCAACGACAAGGAGGCCTACGGTGCCGGGCTCGCGAACGTGCTCGTGCGCGACGCGGACCAGTTCGGGGTGTCGCTCACGGGCAACACCGGGATCAACCCGAAGGCGCCGAACTTCCGCTCCTACGCCTCGACGGTGAAGAGCCAGGGCGCGGACTGCTTCTTCTTCTCGGGGATCACGTCGAACGGTGCGGTTCAGCTCACCAAGGACATCAACGCAGCGCTGCCGGACGCGAAGATCTTCGGTCCGGACGGCGTCTGCACCAGCGCCTACACGAACGAGAAGGACGGCGGGGTCCCGGCCAGCATCGACCCGCTGTTCCAGTGCACGGTCGCAACCCAGGATCTCGCGGCCTATCCGGGCGGCAAGGACTTCATCGCCGCCTACAAGGCCAAGTACGGCACGGCCAACCCGGATCCCTACGCGATCTACGGATACGCGGCGATGAAGCTCGCGCTCGACACGATCGCGGCCGCGGGGTCGCAGGGCAACGACAAGGCGACGGTTGTCAAGCAGCTGTTGGCGACGAAGGACCGGAACTCGGTGCTCGGCACCTACGGCTTCGACGAGAACGGCGACACGACGCTCAAGTCGTACGGCCTCTACAAGGTCGGATCCGACGGCGACCCGGTGTTCCTGAAGACGCTGACGCCGAACGTCAGCGGCGGCTGACGGAGACGCGGTCGGAATGAGTTCGCGCGGGGAGCGCCGTCAGGCGCTCCCCGCCTTGCCGGGGTCCCCGACGTAGTGGAAGGCAGGACGCTGACACAGAGGGCCCCGATGGCGGCTCTCGCTCCTGCCCTGGCGGCGGTTCGCCGTCACCTCGGCGGGTGGGGATTGATCGTTGCGCTGGCGGCGTTGCCCGTGTTCTACGCCGTCAAAGACCTCGCCACCGGCTACCAGAGCGGAGTCGCGCACGGGAATCCGGTGATCGCGCACGACCTGACTCAGCTGGGCACCAACCTCGTCCAGGGAGTCTCGAACGGAGCCATCTGGGCGCTGATCGCGATCGGCTACACGCTCGTCTACGGGATCATCGAGCTCATCAACTTCGCCCACGGCGACGTCTTCATGATCGGCTCGTTCGTTTCGGTCGGGCTGTACTCGACCCTCGGGCTGACGCTCGCGACCGGGACCGGCGGCCTGATCGCAGGGCTCGTGCTGACGTTGATCATCGCGATGGTCGTCTGCGGCAGCCTCAACGCGCTGATCGAGCGAGTCGGCTATCGCCCGCTGCGCAGCGCGCCGAAGCTTGCGCCGCTGATCACCGCGGTCGGCTTCTCGTTCATCCTCCAGAACGTCGGGCTGCTCTGGCATGGCGGATCCCCGGTCGGGGTCCCTGACCTCCTGCGCCAGAACGACACCGTCTTCCACATCTTCGGCGTCGCCGTGCACCGCGCCGACGTGCTCGCGATCGCGGCCACCATCCCGCTCTTCCTGGGTCTCGCCGCGTTCCTCGCGCGCACCCGCCCGGGCCGCGCGATGCGGGCCACGGCCCAGGACCCCGAGGCGGCGCGGCTGATGGGAATCAACGTCGACCGCACGATCTCGCTGACGTTCATGCTCGGCGGGGCGCTTGCCGGCGCGGCCGGGCTCGTGTATGCGATGTATGAAACGACGATCTGGTATTTCCAGGGCTTCGAGGCCGGGCTGATCGCCTTCACGGCCGCCGTGATGGGCGGGATCGGCAACGTCCGCGGCGCGGTGCTCGGCGGCCTCATCATCGGCATCATCCAGCAGCTCTCAGACGCCCGGCTGGGCCCGGAGTGGACCGAGGCGGTGGTATTCGGCTACCTGATCATGGTCATGACCCTGCGCCCGCGCGGTCTGCTGGGCGAGGAAACGCGGGAGGCCGGATGAGCTCGGGGGTTCGTCCTCAGGGCTTCGAGGAGCTCTGGGCTCAGCTTCGCGAATGGCGCGCCGCGATCGAGGGCCGGCTGCCGCCCTGGTGGACGCGCGCGCTCGTCACGATCCTGATCGTCGTCGGCATCCTCCTGCCGCTCGCCTTCGCCCAGACCAGCGGCTTCATCGACGCGACGATCAAGGCACTCGCGTTCGTCGTCATGGCGCTCGGGCTCAACGTCGTCGTCGGCTTCGCGGGGCTGCTGGACCTCGGCTACGTCGCCTTCTATGCGATCGGCGCCTACTCCGTGGGCTGGTTCGGCTCGTTCTTCTTCGCCAAGGCCAACGTGCACGTGCTCGCCAGCCCGCATGCGGCGGCGGCGGCCGGGATCCATCTGAACTTCGTTCTCATCGCGATCGCGGCGGCGGTGATCTGCGCGATCCTCGGCACGGTCATCGGCCTGCCGACGCTGCGCCTGCGCGGCGATTACATCGCCATCGTCACGCTCGCATTCGGCGAGATCATCGGGACCGTCGCCGTCAACGGCACCGATGTCCACCTCCCGGGCGGGATCGGGACGCTGACGGCCGGCAACCTCGGGATCTCGGGGGTGGACGCACCCTACTTTCCCAACCTCCACTTCCTCTTCTTCGTGGGTACCTTCAGCCCGCTGCAGCTGAGACCGTGGTACTGGCTGATATTCGCGATCGTCCTGATCGTGCTCTTCGTCAACCTGCGCCTGCGCGACTCGCGCCTCGGGCGCGCCTGGGTCGCGCTACGCGAGGACGAGGTCGCCGCTGTCTCGATGGGGATCCCCCTTGTCCGCACGAAGCTCCTGGCCTACGCGATCGGAGCCGCGTTCGGCGGCGTCTCCGGAGCCTTTCTCGCCTCCTACTTCACGACCGTGAACGCCTCGCAGTTCCAGTTCTCGTTCTCGATCTTCGTCCTCGCGATGATCATCGTCGGCGGGCTCGGCTCGATCTGGGGAACCGTTCTGGGGGCGCTCCTGCTCGCCTACATCAACTACTACTTCATACCCGACGTCTTCAACGGCCTTCCGCACACCTTCGGGCTGAGCTTCGATCTCACCGACCTCTCGTTCGGCATCTTCGGCTTCCTGCTCGTGATGGTCATGGTGCTGCGCCCGCAGGGCCTGTTCCCCGAGCGGCGGCGAAGACTCGAGCTGACGCAGGCCGTCGCCACCAGCGAGACGATGCTCGACGAGCCGAGCACATGAGCGAGCAGGCCGTTCGCGAACCGGCGCCTCGCAAGGTCCGCGAGTCGCTGATGCGCGCCGAGGGCATCGTCAAGGAGTTCGGCGGCCTGCTCGCAGTCAACGATGTCGCGATCGAGATCCCACGCCACTCGATCGTCTCGATCATCGGCCCCAACGGCGCCGGCAAGACGACGCTCTTCAACATGCTCACGGGCCTCTACAAGCCCGACCGGGGGCAGATCTTCCTCGGCACGCGTGACATCACCGGCAAACGGCCCGACACCATCACCAGCCTCGGCGTCGCGCGCACCTTCCAGAACATCCGGCTCTTTCGGGCGATGACCGCGCTCGAGAACGTGATGGTCGGCCAGCACGCCCGGATGCGGGCCGGCATGTGGGGTTCGATCTTCAGGCCGCCGCATGTGCGGCGTGAGGAGCGCGCCGTTGCTGAGCGCGCCCGCGAGTTGCTCGACTACGTCGGCGTCCACGCGGACGATTTCGATCAGCTCGCCGCGAACCTCTCCTACGGACACCAGCGGCGGGTGGAGCTTGCGCGCGCCCTTGCCTCCGACCCCAGCCTGCTGCTGCTCGATGAGCCGACCGCCGGGATGAACCCGCAGGAGTCCGACCAGCTCACGGGATTCATGCGCAAGCTCCGCGATGACCTCGAGCTCACGATCCTGCTCATCGAGCACGACATGCACGTCGTAATGGGCGTCTCCGAGTGGATCACCGTGCTCGATCACGGCGAGAAGATCGCCGAGGGGCCGGCGGCGGAGGTGCGAGCAAACGAGCGCGTCATCGAGGCCTACCTCGGCAAGCAGGACGGCTAGCCGGATGGCCCTTCTCGAGGTCCACGACATCCACACGTTCTACGCCTCGATCGAGGCGCTGAAGGGCATCTCGCTCACCGTCGAGGACGGGGAGGTCGTGACGCTGATCGGCTCGAACGGCGCCGGCAAGTCGACGACCCTGCGCTCGATCTCCGGGCTGACCCCGGCGAGCGCTGGCACCATCCGCTTCGACGGCAGCGAGATCACGCGCCTGTCCTCGCCCGAGATCGTCACCCGAGGCATCTCTCTCGTGCCCGAGGGTCGCCACGTCTTCCCGCGCATGAGCGTGCGCGAGAACCTCGACCTCGGCGCGCACCTGCGCCGCGACGACGGCGTCGCCGAAGACCTCGAACGTGTTTTCTCCCTGTTTCCGCGCCTGGCCGAGCGCGAGCGCCAGAAGGCGGGGATGATGTCCGGCGGCGAGCAGCAGATGCTCGCGATCGGACGCGCGCTGATGGGCCGGCCGCGTCTGCTGATGCTCGACGAGCCCTCGATGGGCCTGGCGCCGATCCTCGTCGAGCGGATCTACGAGACGATCGGCACGATCAACCAGACCGGCGTCGCGATCCTCCTCGTCGAGCAGAACGCCAACTACGCGCTCGAGACGGCGGGCCGCGGCTATGTGCTCGAGACGGGCCACGTCGCGCTCGCGGACGAATCGGGCCGCCTGCGCGACAACCCCGAAGTACGGCGGGCCTACCTGGGGACCTGACGTGAGTGGCTTGACGATGCTGGCGCTGATCGGGGCGAAGGGCCTCTACCTGCTGTTCGCCTGGCTGCTCTCGGCCGCGATCGGCGGAGCACTCGCCGAGCGCAAGGGGTACGGAGAGCGAGTCGGGCTTGCGTTCGGGCTGCTCCTGAGCATCGTCGGCCTGCTGATCGTGATCCTGCTTCCAGGGCGCCCCGGCTCCCCCTGGAAGCAGGACGGCTGGCTCCCGCCGGAGTGGAAGGCGAAGCTCTCGCGCTCAGCTCGCGCCCAGCGCTGAGCTCGCCTCGAGCTTCGCGCCGACGCGGGCAATCACGTCGTCCGTGAACTCGGTCGTGCCCGCGTGGCCGCCGAGGTCCACGGTGCGGACGCCGGCCGCCGTCGCCTCGAGCACAGCCTCGTAGATCGCTCGCGACGCGGTTTCCGCTCCAGCCGCCCCGAGGTCCCCGGCATGATGGAGGAGCGCCGCGGCGGCCAGGATCATCCCCATCGGGTTGGCGACGTCCTTGCCTGCGAGCGCGGGCGCGGTGCCGTGCGGCGCCTCGGCCATCGCCACCCGGGTGGCCAGGGACCCGTCGAGCGCCAGGAGCACGGACTCGGCACCGGCGATCGAGCCGAAGAGCGGCAGGACGAGGTCGGAGAGCAGGTCGCCGTCGCGGTTGAGCGTCGGGATCACCATCGGTTCGCTCGCCGCGCCGGTAACGAGGCCCGCGAGCGTGGCGTCGATCAGCACCGGCTCGTAGATCACGGCCGGATGGCGCGCCGCGGCGCTGTCCATCTCCTCCTTGAGCATGCCTTCGTAGACGGGGCTTACGGTCCACTTCGGCCCGCCGTAGACCTTGCCGCCGAGCCTCTCGGCCTCGCGGAAGGCGTACTCGGCGGTCGCCCGGCAGTTCGAGCGGCTGATGGTCTCGGTGCGCTTCGCGAGCTCGTCGCCGTCGGTCGTCTCCCGCCACTGCTCGGCTCCGTAAGCGTCGCCGACCGCCATTCGTACGACCGAGATCGGATGGTGGACTCCCGCCACCGGGGTCACGCCTGGAATCCGCCGTCCCGTTCGCACGATGACCTTCCCGTCGATCCCCTCGCGAATGATCCGGTTCGGGCTGCCCACGTCGTCCGCGCCCTCGGGCGTGATCGTGGCGGCCTTGAGGCCGAGGCCCGTCTCCCTCATCGCCGCGGCCGCCTCGTCGCAGACCGCGTTCTGCGTCGCGCGGCGATTCTCAAGTGACAGATCGAAGCGCAGGATCTCCAGGTCGACGCCGAGGAGCCCGGGATCGAGCGCTCGCAGCGCCTCCTCGAGGAGCTCCTGCCCCGTCTCGTCGCCCTCGAGCGCGACTATCCTGAGAGCGGCCATGGGGGCGGAGCCTAGTCCGGCGCAGGAGGTCCAGTGCTCGTGGTGCGGGGCCACGGTGACGGAGGACGACGGCTACCGCCTGTACGGACCCGCCGGCTGAGTCGGCGGCGTTTTGCCGGCTGGAGCACGTGGTGCCCTGGGAGCTCGGCGGCGGCAAGTGGAGCGGGGTTGACGAGGCGCCGAGTGAAAGCGCGATGCCGCGGGAGTGCGCCGAGTGCGGGGTGGGATTGGGGGACGGTGCGCTGATCCTGGTCCGCCACCGCGGCGAGCACCGGATCCCCGACGGCTTCTGCTCAGTGGAGCACCTCGCGGCCTGGGCCAAGGCCGGCGGCCGCTGGCGCTGAGCTGGAATCGGCTACGCATCCAACATTCGGCCCCGATAGCGGGGCAAGTGTCTGGACGGGCAGCTAGCGCACCGTGAACCTGGCGGACGTCGGAACCGTTCCCGGCGATCCCTTGCCGTGCGGGCAGTCCTTGACGCGAAGCGTGTGGCTGCCCTTCGGCAGCGCCAGCCGCAGGTACACCGAGCGGCCCGTCGTGCAGCTGGGGGTCCGCCGGTAGTGGCGGAGGCCCTTGGGGCTCAGGTGGAGCTCCTTCGTCCCGAGCGGGTTGTTGGGGCCGGTGGCAGGTGCCTGGTTGACCGGTCCCTCGATGCCGTACGGAGTACCGTCGACCGCCAGCGAGTACGTCGCCTGGCAGGCGCGGGGCCGCGAAGACACGACGTGCGCAACGAGCGGCGACGTGACGGCTGAGCCCTTCTTGGGCGCGACGATCGCCACCTTTACCGTCTTGGTGGCGGGAGGCCGACATGCGTTCGCGTTCGCTCCCTTCGGCGAGCGAGGCTTCGTGGTGCCGTGCCCGGACGGCTTGGGCGCCGTCGGGCCGGGCGCCCCCGCGGCGAACCTCAGGATCACGGCCGCCGTCGGCGCCGGCTTCTCGACGTTCGGCGAGTGGCCGGCACCGGGAATCATCGAGATCTTCGCGCCCGGCACCGACCGGTACGCGTCCGCAGCGGCCCGCGGGTCGTCCCAGATCTGGTCCTTGTTGCCGAAGATCACCTCGAGGGGTACGGCCGCCGCCCGGATTCGGGCGTCGAGCGGCTCGGCCTTCGAGAAGTCGTCCTCGGCGGAGGCGAGATCGTCGTAGGACGTGTAGGTCATCGCCCGAAAGTCCTTGACCACCTGATCGGGGTCGTCGAACCCACCCGAGATGTCGTAGCTGGGCGCGAACGCGTCGCCGTAGGTGCTCTTGACGACCGAGTCGGGCACGATCCGGCGAATCGCCTCGCCGAGGACCGGGACGTAACCGAGCTTCGCGAGGAACGGAAGGCTCCCGTAGGAGTTGTCGGGCGCCTCGTCGACGATCACGAGGCGGTCGACGAGCTGGCTCGACTGCTGGGCGAGCGCCGTCGCAACGGCGCCGCCGAGCGAGTGGCCGACGACGACGGCGCCCTGGACCTTCAGCTTCGCCAGGGCGCTCGCGACGAGCTGCGCCTCGGACTCCATCGAGTAGCCGTTGGCCGGCTTCTCCGACCCTCCCTCGCCAAGCAGGTCGATGGCGACCACGCGGTGCCCGCGGCTCAAGAGCGGCACCAGCCGCTCGTACCAGTGGACGGAGCAGGCGTAGCAGGGGAGCAGCACGATCGGCGCGCCCGGCCTCGAGCTCCGCGGCGCGGTGTCCACGACCTGGAGGTCGCCACCCGCGAGATGGAGGATCGTGCCATCGGGGGTTGTCTTCGACGCGGCCTTCGTCTCGTTGTCGACGACGATCGTGTTGACCGCGAGGAGGGCGACGAGCCCGGCGCCGATCGCGATCAGGACCTTCCAGCGCCGCTTCAAGCGTCCTCCGGCGCCTCGAGGCCGAGCTCGGCAGCATGGGCGGCGAGCGCGTCGATCACCAGCTGGATGTGCTCGGTCTCGTCGACGCCGAGCTCCTCGATCCCGCGTCTCACCTCGTCGCGGTTGACTCCGGCGGCGAACGAGGGCTGCTTGAGCTTCTTGCGGACCGACTTCGGCGTCATGCCCTCGATGCCGGTCGGGCGGACCAGGGCGCACGCGGCGACGAACCCCGACAGCTCATCCACCGCGTAGAGCGTCTTCGCCATCGGCGTCTTGCGCGGCACCCCCATGAAGTCCGCATGGCCGGCCACCGCGTCGATGATCTCCTCCGGGTATTCGCGCTTGCGAAGCTCGGAGAGCGCGTATCGCGGGTGGCCGGTGTCGAGGTCGGGATGGCGCTCGTAGTCGAGGTCGTGGACGAGGCCGGCGATCCCCCAGAGCTCCTCGTCGGCGCCGGCCCTCTGCGCGTAGGCTCGCATCGCCGCCTCGACGCCCAGGACGTGCTTACGAAGGGAGTCGGACTCGATCCACTCGCAGACCAGGTCCCAGGCTTCTTGACGCGTCGGTGAGGTCATGGTTGGGCCGTTACCGTATCCACATGGAGAAGTTCGTCATCCAGGGCGGGTCCCCGCTTTCCGGGGAGATCACGGCCGCCGGCAACAAGAACGCCGCGCTGCCGATCCTCGCCGCCTGCCTGCTGACGGAGGAGGAGATCGTCCTCACAAACCTGCCGCGGATCCGCGACACCGAGGCCCAGATCGCGCTGCTCGAGGGAATCGGGGTCAGGGCCGACTGGCTCGGCGACAATGAGCTCCGGGTCTGCGCGGAGGCCGTGGGCGCAACCGAGGTCGACGAGGACCTCGCGGCGCGGATCCGCGCGTCGTTTCTCCTCGCCGGACCGCTCCTGGCGCGCTTCGGGCGGGTGCGGATGCCGCCGCCGGGAGGCGATTTCATCGGGCGCCGGCGCCTCGACCCCCACCTCGACGCGTTCCGCGACATGGGCGCGAACGTGCGCGGCGACCGCGACATCGAGATCAGCGCCCCGGCGCAAGGCCTTGCGCCCTGCGCGATCTTCATGGACGAGCCATCGGTGATGGCGACCGAGAACGCGCTGATGGCGGCGGCGCTGACTCCCGGTCCGACCACGATCTCGAACGCGGCATGCGAGCCCCACGTCCAGGATCTGGCACGCCTGCTGGTGAAGATGGGAGCGCCGATCGACGGCATCGGCTCAAACGTGATGACCGTGCACGGCCGCGACAAGCTCGGCGGCGCCGAGCACCGCATCTGTGCGGACCACATCGAGGTGGCGAGCTTCGTGGCGCTGGCCGCGGCGACCGGAGGCGAGCTCCGTATACGGGACGCCGAGCCGGGCGACCTCGTGACGATCTTCCGGGCGTTCGACCGCCTGGGGCTTCGCTGCGAAACCGAGGACAACGACGTCATCGTCCCTCCGGAGCAGGGGCTGGCGGTCCGCGACGACCTCGGCGACGCCATCCCGAAGATCGACGACGGCCCGTGGCCCGCCTTCCCGGCCGACTTGACCTCGATTGCCCTCGCCCTCGCCACGCAGGCTCGAGGCACGGTCCTCATCTTCGAGAAGATGTTCGAGAACCGCCTGTTCTTCGTCGACAAGCTGGTTGCGATGGGCGCTCGGATCACGCTCTGCGATCCCCACCGGGCGATCGTGAGCGGTCCGAGCCGGCTTCACGGCGAGCGCGTCGAAAGCCCGGACATCCGCGCGGGCATGGCGATGCTCATCGCGGCGCTCGCCGCCGACGGCCAGTCGGAGATCGGCAATATCGTGCAGATCGACCGCGGCTACGAGCGGATCGATCTGCGACTGCGCGAGCTCGGCGCCCGCATCGAGCGGGTCGCGACAGAGCCCGTGCACGCCTAGAGGCTTGATGCGGGTAATCCGTGTGCGCGGGGGCGCCTGGGGCCGAGCTGGGCGGGGCCGGCGGGCGAAGCACATGCCAAAAGGCATGTGCGAGTCTCGACGGGTGCGATCCAGCGACGGCATCCAGGCGTCATCCGCGTATGGGGAGAACCCGTATCGAGCCTCTAAGGAGCTCGGGTCGTGAGACATCCGATTCCACCCGGAACACGGGACGTCCTGCCTGACGAGATGCGAGAGCTGCGCCGCCTGCAGGCAGCGCTGATCGAGGTCTTCGAGTCGAGCGGCTACGGCGAGGTCTCGACGCCCACGATCGAGTACGACGAGGTGCTCGCGCGCGGCGACGAGCAGGGGGCCCCGGCGGCATATCGGTTCTTCGACTCGAGCGGCGAGCTCCTGGCGATGCGATCGGACATGACCGTGCCGATCGCCCGGCTTGTCAGCGGCCGCTACGCGTCGTCGGAGCCCCCGTTCCGCTTCTTCTACGTCGGCCGCGCCTTTCGTGCGGTCCGGCCGCAACGCGGGCAGATGCGCGAGTTCATGCAGGCGGGCATCGAGCTGGTCGGCGCGCCGGCGCCGGAGGGCACGGCGGAGGTCGTCGAGGTCCTTTCGCGGACGCTCGACGCCGCGGGCCTGTCGAGAGCCGTGATCGGCCTTGGAGACGCCGTGCTCTACGGCCAGCTGCTCGATGAGCTGGGCACTCCCGCCGAAGCCCGGACGAGGATCCTCGACGCACTCGCGGCCCACGACCTGGTCGGACTGGAGGGCGAGGTCTCCTCGCTTGACCTCGAGGCCGCCCAGCGCGAGACGCTGCTGCGGCTCCCAAGCCTCCGCGGCGGGCGCGAGGTGCTCGACGAGGCCCACGGCCTCGGCGGCGACGCCGTCGAGCGAGCCACGGGGCGCCTGACGGCGACCTTCGACGCCCTTGCCGAGCGCGGCGTCGCCGACCGCGTTCAGCTCGACCTCGGGCTGCTTCGCGACCTCGGCTACTACACCGGCGCGATCGTCGAGGTCTACGACCCCGCGCTTGGCCACGTCCTCGGCGGCGGCGGGCGCTACGACGAGCTCATGGGCCGATTCGGCCGGCCGCTTCCGGCGGCCGGCTTCGCGCTCTACCTGGAGCGCGTCCACATCGCCCAGGCAGAGGAGGAGCGCCTCGGCGCCGCGCAGGAGGCCCTGCCGTGAGCCCGCCCGTGGTCTCCGCGGTCAGGGGAGCCGTTCCCGCAGGGCCGCTGCGTCTCGCGGTCCCGCGCGGCGCTCTCTTCGAGCGCACGCTCGACCTCCTGGACGCGGCCGGCATCGACACCACCGAGCCGCGCGGCGACTCGCGCGCGCTGCTCTTCGACTGCGGCGATGTCGTCCTGGTGACGATGCGGCCGTCCGACGTCCCAACCTACGTGGAGGCGGGCGCAGCCCACGTCGGGATCACCGGCAAGGACGTGCTGCTCGAGCAGCGCGACCGCGCCGTCTACGAGCTGCTCGACCTCGGCTACGGGCGCTGCCGGATGGTGCTCGCCGGACGGCGGGGCGATCCAAGCCTCGGGGAGTCCGAGCGGCGGCTCGGCCAGTTCAGAATCGCGACCAAGTACCCGCGCATCGCCGAGCGCCACTTCGAGGACACCGGTCGCCAGGCGGAGGTGATCGAGGTCAAGGGCTCGGTGGAGCTGGCCCCGCTCGCCGGCCTTGCCGACGGCATCGTCGACCTCGTGGACAGCGGGCGGACCCTCGCGGAGAACGACCTCGAGGTGCGCGAGGAGATCGTGGTCTGTACGGCCCGCTTCGTCGCCAACCGGATCGCGCACAAGCTCCGGGCGGCCGAGGTCGACTCCCTGGCGGACCGCCTTCGCACCGCCGCGGGCGACGGGGGCGGTGGATGAGGATCGAGAGGATCGATTGGGACGGCCGCGGCGCCGCCGCGGTCGCCGCGAGGCTCCGGGCAAACGTCGAAGGGCCGGCCGCGCTCGCCGACGTGGCGGCGATCGTCGAGGAGGTCCGTGAGGCCGGGGACGCGGCGATTCGGAAGATCGCCGCAAGCCTCGGTGACGAGGTCCCCGAGCGCCTGCGGGTGGACCCCGAGGCCGTCGAGGCCTCCCCGGCGCTTCTCGACGCCGAGGTTCGCGAGGCGCTGATCGTCGCCGCCGAGAACATCGCGGCGGTGGCCGGCGCCGAGCTCCAGGCGTCCCCTCCGGCCGTTGCCGAGCTCGACGCCGGCCAGCGGGTCGAGGTGCGCGCGGAGGCGGTCGGCTCGGTGGGCGCCTACGCACCGGGCGGGCGGGCGAGCTATCCCTCGTCCGTGCTGATGTGCTGCGTCCCAGCCAGGATCGCGGGGGTCCGGCGGATCGCCGTTGCGACCCCGCCCGGCGCCTCCGGACGCCCGAGCGCGGTCACCCTCGCCGCCTGCGCCATCGCCCGGGTGGACGAGGTCTACGCGGTCGGCGGGGCCCAGGCGATCGCCGCGCTCGCATACGGAACCGAGTCGATTGAGCCGGTCGAGGTCATCGCCGGGCCTGGCAACCCCTACGTCCAGGAGGCCAAGCGCCAGGTGTCCGGCCACGTCGGCATCGACGGCATCGCGGGCCCGAGCGAGCTGCTCGTGGTCGCCGACGCCGCGGCGGGACGCCCCGACTGGATCGCGCTTGATCTCGCGGCGCAGGCGGAGCACGGCGAGGACAGCCCGGTCGTCGTCGTCTCTCCCGACGAGGGCCTGCTCGACGACGTCGCGCAGGCGGCCGAGAAGCTCTGGGCGGAGCGGCCGAGCGTTCGCGAGGCGGCCCTCTGGCTGATCTCGGCGCCGGGCCTCGAGGCATCGCTCCAGCTGGCCGACGCGTTCGCCCCTGAGCACCTGGAGCTTGCCTTCGCCGGGGCGGACGAAAACGTGGCTCGAGGCCGCGTCGCGGGCTGCGTGTTCATCGGGGCACGCGGCGGGACCGCATTCGGCGACTACGCAGCGGGGTCGAACCACGTCCTGCCGACGGGAGGGGCGGCCCGGTTCAGCGGCCCGCTCGGCGTCGATGCGTTCAGGCGCCGCAGCTCGATCGTCACAATCAATGCCTCCGCGGCCACGCAGCTTGCCCCCGCCGTGGGCGCTCTCGCCCGCGCGGAGGGATTCCCGGTACACGCCGAATCGGCGGAGGCAAGGTCCTCCGGTGACGACCTCTAGGTTCGAAAACGAATGCCCAGAAACGCCAACATCAAGCGCAAGACCGGCGAGACCGAAGTCGCGGTTGAGCTGTCGCTCGACGGCGGCGCGGTGGAGGTCGCCACGGGGGTCGGATTCTTCGACCACATGCTGGAGCTGCTCGGCCGACACGGCCGCCTTGGCCTGCGCGTCGACGCATCCGGGGACCTCGAAACGGGCGCGCACCACACGGTCGAGGATGTCGGCATCGCCCTCGGGCAGGCGCTCGACGAGGCCCTCGGAGACCGCGCCGGGATCCGGCGCTACGCCGACGTTGCGATTCCCATGGACGAGGCCCTCGCCACGTGCGCGATCGACGTCTCGGGCCGGCCGTTCTGCCTGTTCGAGGCCGAGCTGCCGCCGGTGACGATCGCCGGCTTCGACGCCGAGCTCGCCGAGGAGTTCTTTCGCGCCCTGGCCGCCAACGCCAAGCTGACCCTCCACCTGAGCGCCGCCTACGGCTCCAACGCGCATCACCTCATCGAGGCCTGCTTCAAGGCACTCGCCCGCGCGCTGCGCGAGGCGGTCGCCGTCGACCCCGGCGAGGAGGGGGTGCCATCGACGAAGGGCACGCTGACTTGACCCGCGTCGCCGTACTGAACTACGGCATGGGCAACCTGCGCAGCGTCGAGAAGGCGCTCGAGCGGGTTGGCGCCGAGCCAATGCTCACGGCCGACCTCGAGGCGGCGGCGGACGCGGACGCCGTGATCCTTCCCGGCGTCGGCGCGTTCCCGCGGGCGATGGCTCGCGTTCGCGAGCTCGGGATGGACGCGTTCCTCGGCGACTGGGCCGAGGCGGGTCGACCGCTCCTCGGCATCTGCCTGGGCATGCAGCTCCTCTTCGAGCGCTCCACCGAGCACGGCGGAAGCGATGGGCTTGGACTTCTCGGCGGCGAGGTGACCCCACTCGAGGCCCCGGGCCTGAAGGTCCCGCACATGGGCTGGGAGACCGTGCGCTGGGAGCGCACCTCGCTGCTGGCGGGCGACGCGGAGGCGGAGACGCCGTTCTACTTCGTGCACTCCTTCGCGCCACGGCCCGCCGATGTCGGCGACGTCGCGGGAACCGCCGAGTGGGGAGAGCGATTTGCGTGCGCGGTCGAGCGCGGGCCGATCTGGGGCGTGCAGTTCCACCCGGAGAAGTCGAGCCGGGCCGGACTCGCGCTGCTGGCGCGCTTCGTCGAGGCCTGCGTGCCCGCGTGATCCTCTACCCGGCCATTGACATCCGCGAGGGCCGCGCTGTCCGCCTGGTGCAGGGCGACTATGAGCGCGAGACCAGGTTCGACGCCGATCCCGTGGACGCCGCTCGGCGCTGGGCCGAGCAGGGCTGTCGGGCTCTCCACGTCGTCGATCTCGACGGCGCCCGCGCCGGAAATCCGGAGAACCTCGGGATCGTCGAGGAGATCGTCGACGCGGTCGGGGTCCCGGTGCAGCTCGGCGGCGGATTGCGCAGTGCAGAGGCGGTGGAGGAAGCCCTGGGGATGGGCGTCGAGCGCGTGGTCCTCGGCACCGCCGCCGTCAACGACGCCGACCTCGTCGGAGCGCTCGTCGCCGAGCACGGCGGGTCCCGGATCGTGGTGGCCGCCGACAGCCGCTCGGGGAGGGTCGCGGTCGAGGGCTGGGAGCGCGAGGGTGACGTGACAACTGCCGAGCTCATCGCCGCGCTCGGTGCACGCGGAATCGGCGCCTTCGTCTTCACACCCGTGGACGTGGACGGTACCCTCGCCGGGCCCTCGATCTCCGACCTGCGCGCCGCCGCGGACGCCGCGGCGGCGGCCGGCGCCGGCCTCGTCTACTCCGGCGGCGTCGGGTCCCTGGACGACCTGCGGGCGCTTGCCGCCCTGCGGCTCGACGCGCTCGAGGGCGTGATCGTGGGCCGAGCGCTCTACGAGCGGCGGTTCGGGGCGGGGGAGGGCCAGGCGGTCCTTGACGAGGCGGTCGCTGTCTAGGCTGCTCTCGATGGCTCGCCTCCCCAGCCTGTCCCTGACCGCCGCCCTCGGCGCCGCGCAGCTGGCGACGCTCGTCAACGAGCACTGGAAGAAGCTCAGCGACCGCGAGCGCGAGGAGATGCGGTCCCTGGTCCGGAAGGCGGGGAAACGCCCGGACAGGAACCTGACCAAGGGGGACCAGGACCGGCTCCGCGCCCTGGTCGGGAAGCTCGAGGTGGTGAACCTGCTGAAGAAGGCCGGGCCGACCGTGGCCGGCCTGCGCCGCAAGGGCACGTAGCTACGCTGCGGGCGTGGCGCTGCGCCGAGTCATCCCGTGCCTCGACGTCAACGCGGGGCGCGTCGTCAAGGGCACCAACTTCGTCGGTCTGCGGGACGCGGGCGACCCGGTGGAGCTCGCGGCCCGCTACGACGCCGAGGGCGCCGACGAACTCGTCTTCCTCGACATCACGGCTTCTCACGAGCGACGCGAGACCATCGTCGAGCTGGCCCGGCGCACGGCGTCGGACGTCTTCATCCCGTTCACGATCGGGGGCGGGATCCGCTCCGCCGCAGACGCGCAGGCGGTGCTCGACGCGGGCGCGGACAAGGTCTCGGTGAACTCGGCCGCGCTCGCGCGACCGGAGCTGATCGGCGAGCTCGCGGCGGTCTTCGGCTCGCAGTGCGTGGTGGTCGCGATCGACGCGCGCCGGTGCTCAGGGCAGGGCTCGAGCGGGCCCTGCGACGCCCCGCCCGGCTGGTTTGGGGACGCCGAGTGGGAGGTCTTCGTGAACGGGGGGCGGACGGTCGTGGCGGGGAGGGAGGCGGTCGCGTGGGCGCGTGAGGCAGTCGAGCGCGGCGCGGGCGAGATCCTCTTGACGAGCATGGACCGCGACGGGACGAGCGCCGGCTACGACCTGGAGCTGACGAGGACGATCGCAGACGCGGTCCCGGTCCCGGTCATCGCCTCGGGCGGGGCCGGGGAGCTCGACCACCTCGTCGCGGGGATCGTCGAGGGCCACGCCGACGCGGTGCTCTGCGCGTCGATCTTCCACTACGGCAAGCACACGGTCGCCGAGGCCAAGGAGCGCATGCTGGCCGCCGGGATACCCGTCCGCCCCTAGCCCGAGCCCCCGCCCTTTCGCTGCTTTTCCTTCCCGTTGCCGGCGGCGCCGTGAGCCTTTGAGTTGGAGTGGCCCTTCGAGTTGGAGTGGCGCCGAAGCCGCTGTCCGTGCTTCTTGCGCTTCGGCTCGTAGGCCTTTATCGCACCGCCGCCTGTGAGGAACAGGTGGCGGCCGTCCGAGATGACCGGGTTGTACTCGCCGAGCGGGTCGTAGTAGTCCTTTTTCCCCGTCTTGGCGTCCAACCCGTACGTCCCGACGTTCGGCCCGATGACCGAGACGTAGACGGAGCGGCCGACGACGCTTGCCGCACCGAGGACCGGACCGCCGACGTCGACGCTCCAGCGCTCCGTCCCGGTCCTTGCGTCGAACGCATAGAAGTGGTGGTCGAGCGAGCCGATGAAGACCGTTGGCGGGGCTCCGGGCGTGTCGGCGATCGCGGGGGCCGGGTAGATCTCGGCGCCGGTCGACTGCGCCCACGCCACCGCGCCCGTCTTCTCGGAGAAGCTGTAGACGCGACTGTCCTTGTTGCCGGCGTAGACGCGCCCGTAGGCCACCGCGGGGGTGGAGTAGAAGCTTCCCGCGCGGCCGAAGCTGAGGCCCTCTGACTGCGCCTGCCATTTGACCTGCCCGGTCTTCGCGTCGACCGCGAAGAACTGACCCGCGTAGTTGCCGAAGAAGGCGACTCCCCTGTCGATCGCGACGCCGCCCTTGACCGGCCCGTCCGTATGCAGGCTCCAGTCCTGGTCGCCGTTCTTGGTCTTGAGGCCGAACACGTCGCCGGACTCCGAGCCGACGATGACGTCCTTGCCGTTGATCACCGGCGAGGTCTCCGAGCGTCCGGGCAGCGGATGCTGCCAGATGACCTTGCCGTTCTTCGGGCGCAGGGCAAACACCTGTCCCGGATCCAGCGAGACGCCGAACAGGCGGCCGTGCGAGTAGGCGGGCGACGACGCGTTCAGGCTGCCGAGGTCCGTGCGCCAGACCGTCTTGCCGGTCTCCGCGTTGACCGCGTAGAAGTCCGCGCTCTTGTCGATGTAGTAGAGGCGGTGGCCGACGACGATCGGCGAGAACTCGAGCAGCTGGTCCGAGGTGCGGCGCCACATCTCGTGAAACGGCCGCTTGATGTTGTCGGCAGGCAGATACCTGGTGCGCTGGGGGTTCAGTCCGTAGACCGGCCAGTTGACGAGCTTGGGCGCCTTCGGCTTCTTCTTCTTGTGCTTCGGCTCGTGGAAGGCGACGCTGGGGTTGGAGATGTCCCCGGGGCGCCTGAAGTGCAGGTACACGCCGATCCCGACCCCGGCGGCGACGACGGCGACGCCGCCGACCAGCGCGGCCTTCTGCTGCAGGCTCCAGGCGCGCCAGGTTGCGAGAAGGCGGCTCATTCGCGGCTGATGCTACGCGAGGCGCGTAACGTCCCACCCATAGTGCCCGCGCCCACTTCACTCGATCGCGAGGCGCTGGCGGCGCGCATCGAGCGCCTGCCGGGCATCGCGGAGCTTCTCGCCGCTGCACCTGGAGCAGCGCTGTACCTGGTGGGCGGCGCCGTACGCGACCTGCTTCGCTCCGGCGTGCCGGACCTCGACGTCGCGGTCGAGGGCGACCCGGCGCCGATCGCCGCCCGTCTTGGCGCGGACGTCCGTCTCCACGAACGTTTCGGAACCGCCATCGCGACGATCGGCGGCCACCGCATCGACCTCGCGCGGACCCGAACGGAGCGCTATCCGAGTCCGGGAGCGCTTCCGGTAGTCAGCTGGGCCGGGATCGCCGAGGACCTGGCGCGCCGGGACTTCACGATCAACGCCATGGCGATTCCGCTGACCGGCGAGCCGCGAGTGATCGACCCGCACTCGGGCGCCGCCGACCTGGAGGCGGGCCTCCTGCGCGTCCTGCACGGCGACTCGTTCGCCGACGATCCCACCCGCGCTCTGCGCGCCGCGCGCTATGCGGCGCGCCTCGACCTCGAGCTCTCCGAATCGACGCGGGAGCTGCTCGGCGCCACCCGGCTCGAGACCGTCTCCGCCGAGCGCGTCGAAGCCGAGCTCCGGCGGCTGGCCGGTGAACCTCAGGCGGTTCGCGCCCTCGCGATGCTGACGGAGTGGGGGATCCTCGAGGCCGACCTCGAGCTGGGTGCACGGGCGCACGCTCTCGCGAGAGGCGCGCCGTTCGCCGGGAGGGTGGATCCGGCGACGGTGCTCTTGGCGGCGGCCGCCGCGCGTGCCGGCAACTACGCCGCCGGGGCGGAGCTCGACGCCGCGCGGGAGCTCGCCGGTGTTTCGGCGACGGCGCCCTCGCAGCTGGCGGCCGCTGCCCGCGGTCGCTCGACCGTGGCGCTCGTCGTCGCCCGGGCACTCGGCGCCGAGTGGGTCGACTCGTACGTCGCGGAGTGGGCCAACGTCCGCCTCGAGATCGGCGGAACCGACCTCCTCGCCGCCGGGGTCGACGAGGGACCCGCCGTTGGCCGGGGGCTTGCCGCGGCGCTCCGCGCCAAGCTCGACGGAGAGATCGCCGACCGGGACGCCGAGCTGGCCGTGGCGTTGCGCGCCGCGACGCACTGAGCGTGAACTGGGTGGAGGGCAGCGGTGTGCGGCGCCTGGAGGCGGAGCTGCCCGGGGCGCGCGCCGCGTTCACGACTCGTCTTGAAGGCGTGAGCGAAGGCGCGTTCGCGAGCCTGAACCTCGGCCTGCTCACGGGCGACGACCGAGAGGCGGTTGCCGAGAACCGCCGGCGGGCGGCGGACGCGCTCGGAACGGAGCCGTCGAGGGTGCTCAGCGGCCACCAGGTTCACGGAGCGGGGCTCCAGCGTCGCGACGCGCCGCCGCGGCCAAACGGTTACGCGGAGCCCGGCGCGCCCCTTGCTGACGCCGACGGACAGGTGACCTCCACGGCGGGGCTCGCGCCGGCGGTGCTGGTGGCCGACTGCCTGCCCGTAGCCCTCGCCGGACCCGGGGGTGTGGCGATGCTCCACTGCGGCTGGCGCGGGCTGGCGCGGGGAATCGTCGCGGCCGGCGCCGAAGCGATCGCTGCGGAGGCCGCGGCGATCGGGCCGGGCATCGGCCGCTGCTGCTATGAGGTGGGGGCGGAGGTGCTGGAGAGCTTCTCGGATCTCGGCGAAGGCGTCGCCGAGGACAGGATGCTCGACCTGCCCGAAGTGGCGCGGCGCCTGCTGCTCGCGGCGGGTATCGGTGCCGTGGAGGACGCCGGGCTCTGCACACGGTGCAACGCCGACCTGTTCTTCTCGCACCGTCGCGACGGCGGTGTCACCGGGCGTCAGGCAGGCTTCGTCTGGATGGAGCGCTAAGGATGGCCGAGATCATCCGCAACCTCGACGCCGATCGGGTGCGGCAGAACCTGGCTGCCGTTCGAGCGGTTACAGGAGCAGGCGTCGAGATCCTCGCAGCGACGAAGTACGTGGCGCCGGAGGACATGGGGGCGCTTGCGGAGGCGGGCGTCACGCTCGTCGGCGAGAACCGCGCCCAGGACCTCGCCGTAAAGCGCGAGCGCTGGGGCAAGACCTTCACGTGGGACTTCATCGGGACGCTCCAGAGCCGCAAGGTGAAGGACGTGCTCCCGCTTGTCCGCCTCGTCCACTCGGTGGCGAGCGACTCGGCGCTCGCGCAACTGGGGCGCCATGGGGATGCGGCGACCGAGGTCCTCGTGGAGGTGAACGTCGCCGGCGAGGGGGGCAAGGCCGGAGTGGCGCCGGCCGAGCTCGGCGAGTTCATCGCGCGCTGCCCGGTGAAGGTGGCCGGCCTCATGACGATGCCGCCGTTCACGAACGCCGCCGAGGCGTCGCGGCCGCACTTCGCCCGGTTGGCAGAGCTCGCCGCCGAGCACGGGCTTGAGCGGCTCTCGATGGGCACGAGCCAGGACTGGCGGGTCGCGGTCGAGGAGGGCGCCACGATCGTCCGGCTCGGGTCCGTGCTCTACGAGTGACACGCAGAGGCGATTTCAGCGGATAATGGGTAAAGGAGAACCAGCCCGCAAAGCGAACTGACGCCCGATATGGCATTCCGCGACACATGGCACCGCGCCCTCGTTTACTTCGGCCTCGCCGAGGACCCCGACTACGTCGAGGACGCATACGAACCCGAGACCGGGCAGTCCGACATCTACGACTCCCCGGCGCCTCGGACCGCAACGGTCAGCCGGATCGGCGAGCGGCGCGCCCGGCGGGACGAGATCGACGACATCTTCGCCGACGAGGAGCCGGCCGGGCGCACCCGGACCCTGCGTCCCGTGGGGGCCAACGGCGGCACCGACGTTCGCGTCCACCTGGTCACGCCGCACAGCTTCAACGAGGCTCAGGAGATCGCGGACGCGTTCAAGACGCAGACGCCGGTCATCCTGAACCTGCAGACGACCGACGCCGAGCTCTCCAAGCGCCTGATCGACTTCGCCTCCGGGCTCACCTACGCGCTCGACGGAGGCATGCAGAAGATCGCCGATAAGACCTTCATGCTCACCCCGCGCAACGTCGAGGTCTCGGCCGAAGAGCGCGCTCGCCTGGTCGAGAAGGGCTTCTTCAACCAAAGCTAGTTCCGCGTGCGTGCTCCGCTCCCGCTCGAATAAATTGCCCGCCGCTACGCGGCGGGCTTCTTTTTGAGCTCCCGCGTCCGCCGCACGCGGGTCCGTAGTGGGATGAGCGCTGCTCGGCCCCTAATCTCCGCGCCGTGAAGATCGGGTTCGCAGGCGCGGGCAACATGGCGGCCGCAATGGCTCGCGGCTGGGCGGCCGCGGGAGAGGCGGGGCCCGAGGCGATGCTGTTCTGCGACCTCGACGCGGCTCGTGCCGCCTCCCTCGCCGCGGCGGTCGGCGGTGAGACACGGGACTCGCTCGCCGCCCTCCGCGACGACTCGGACGTCCTCCTGCTCGCGGTCAAGCCGGCCGCGCTCGACGATGTCGCGGGCGAGCTCGGCGGCGAGGCGAAGGCGATCCTCTCCGTCATGGCGGCGACGACGCTCGCCCGCCTCGAGCAGGCGTTTCCCGGCGTTCCCGCGCTTCGGGTGATGCCAAACCAGCCCGTGGAGGTGAGGAGCGGCGTCCTCTGCTACGTGCTGCCCGAGACGATGGACGCCGGAACGGCCGGGGGCCTCGTGACCCTGCTCGGCGAGCTGGGCGAGGTCCAGCCCGTGACCGAGCAGCAGATTGACGCGGCCATGGCCGTGATGTCGTGCGCTCCGGCCTACGTGGCGCTGTTTGCGGAAGCGCTCGCCGGCGCCGGGGCTCGCGAGGGGCTGGACCCCGCGACCGCGCTGGATCTCGTAACCGGCACGCTCGCGGGGACGGCCGAGCTCCTGCGGGGCAAGGGCACCGAGGAGGTCCGGAGTGCCGTGGCGCCCCCGGGCGGCGCGACCGAGGCCGGGCTCGAGGCCCTCGACCGCGCCGGGTTCGCGACTGCGATCGAGGCCGCCGTGAACGCTTCGCTGGAGCGGTTTCGGTGAGCGCGATCCTCGCGATCACCCGGGTCGACGTCTACGACTACGTCCAGGCGCTGTTCCTGGTCTACATCGTGATGATCTTCATCCGCATCCTCCTGAGCTGGGTGCCGCGCATGCCCTACAACCCGTATCTGCGCGCCGCCGTGGGGTTCATCGAGGAGTGCGTGGATCCGTACCTGAACCTGTTCCGCGCCGTGCTCAAGCCGCTCGGGTTCGGCGGCATGGCGATCGACCTGAGCCCGATGCTCGGGATCTTCGTGCTCTTCATCATTCGCGACATCGTCTTGCAGGCGATCATCAATCCGTGAGCCAGCGCGCCCGGGCGCTGGTGACGTGCCTAGCCGTAGTCGCGCTCGACCAAGCGTCGAAGGCCGTCGTCTCCGCCTCGCTCGACACCGGCGAGCACACCGGCAGCCTGCTCGGCTTCCGCGTCGCCCACACCGAGAACTCCGGCGTGGCGTTCGGGTTCCTCGGCGGCGGCGGCGGCGGGTTGGTGGCGATCACGGCGGTCGCCCTCGTCCTGGTCCTCGTGTGGTTCTGGCGCAATCCGTCGCGGCCGGGCCTTTGGCTTGCGACCGGCCTGATCGCCGGCGGCGCGGTCGGCAACCTCATCGACCGGGTCAGAATCGGAGCGGTCACCGACTTCATCGACCCGCCGCTGTGGCCGACCTTCAACGTGGCCGACGTCGCGATCACGCTGGGCGCAGTGATCGTCATCCTCGTCAGCCTGGGTGGAGAGCACCAGCAGGCCTGATGAGCGGGCCCGACGTCGGCGTGGCGTACCGCGACGAGCGGCTCGCGGTCATCGACAAGCCCGCGGGGCTCGTCGTGCACGCGGCGCCGGGCGCCCGTGGGCCAACCCTCGTCGACCTGCTCGGAGATGTGCTCGGCGGCGGCGAGGACCCGGGCCGCCCGGGCATCGTCCACCGCCTGGACAAGGATACGTCGGGCCTCATGCTCGTCGCCCGCGACGACGAGGCGCACCGCCTCCTTGCGGCGCAGATCAAGGACGCGCGAGGTGAGCAGGGGCTACCTGGCGCTCGTGGACGGCGCTCCACCGCTCGCGCGCGGGGACGATCGATGCACCGCTCGGGCGCGACTACAGGGCACCCGAGCGCCGCGCCGTCGGGGGTCGGGGGCCGCGGGCCGCGGTGACGCACTTCGAGGTCGCCGAGGCCCTGCGGCGCGACACCCTGCTGGCGGTGCGCCTCGAGACCGGCCGCACGCACCAGATTCGCGTCCACCTCGCCTCGATCGGCCACCCGGTGGTCGGCGACGAGCGCTACGGCGGCCCGCGGCGCTACGGGCTCGCGCGCCAGTTCCTCCACAGCGCCCGGTTGGAGCTGGCGCACCCCTTCACCGGGGAGCGGCTGGTGTTCGAGAGCGAGCTTGCCGCGGCGACCTGGCCGCGGCACTGGAAAGAGCGCGCGAGGCTGGGTACGCGGCGGGGCAGTCCCGCCAGACTCCCTAGAATCCGTCCCGTCAAGCAACCGACCCCCTCGTGAGGGATCGGGGCCCTGCCCGGCCCGCCGACCAACGTCAGGCGAAGACCGGGTCCCCGTGAAGCACGAGGGATGCCAACCGAGCATCGAAGGGAAGATCAAATGCCCGAGCCTGGGATCAAGGAGCTGCTGGAGGCCGGCATTCACTTCGGCCACCAGACGCGCCGCTGGAACCCGCGCATGGCCCGCTACATCTGGGGCGAGCGCGACGGGATCCACATCATCGACCTGCTGCAGACGGAGAAGCTTCTCCACGAGGCCTGCGGCTTCGCCGCCGACGTCGCCGGACGCGGGGGCGACGATCCTCTTCGTCGGCACCAAGAAGCAGGCGCAGGACGCCGTCGCCGAGTGGGCCGGCCGCTGCGACATGCCCTACGTCAACCAGCGCTGGCTTGGCGGCCTTCTGACCAACTTCCAGACGATCTCCCAGCGCATCGACCGTCTGCACGAGCTCACCGAGCTGAAGCGCGACGGCAAGCTCGACCTGCTCCCGACGAAGGAGCGGATGACGATGGAGGCCGAGCTCGAGCGCCTCGAGTACAACCTCGGCGGCGTCCGCGACATGAAGAAGCTGCCGCAGGCGATCGTGATCCTCGACCTCAAGACGGAGACGATCGCCCTGCACGAGGCGGAGCGGCTTCGGATCCCGATCATCGGGCTCGTCGACACCAACGTCGACCCGATGCCGGTTAACTACCCGATCCCCGGCAACGACGACGCGATCCGCTCGTGCAAGCTCGTGGTCGGGGCGATCGGCGAGGCGCCGAGGAGGCCGCCAACACGTTCCGCGCAGACCGAGGCCAAGCGGCGCGCCGAGGAGGAGGAGCGCCGGCGTGTCGAGGCCGAGGCCCGGGCGAAGCGCGAGGCCGAGGAGAAGGCGCGCAAGGAGGCCGAGGAGGCGGCCAAGGCCGCCGCGGAGGCCGAACAGGCGCAGGCCGCACCGGCTCAGGCACCCGCGCAGACGGCGCCGGCGCCACCGGAGGCCGGCTCGTGAGCCCCGAGGTCGCGGCCACGGACGTCAAGGCGCTTCGCGACCGCACCGGGGCGGGCATCCTCGATTGCCGGGCCGCGCTCGCGGAGGCCGGCGGGGACGTCGAGAAGGCGATGGAGATCCTGCGCGTGAAGGGCCAGGCGTCGGCGGCGAAGCGCAGCGGCCGCGCCACGAGCGAGGGCACCGTCGCCTCCTACATCCATTCCGGAGGCAACGTCGGCGTCCTCGTCGAGGTTCGCTGTGAGACCGACTTCGTGGCGCGCGGGGACGACTTTCAGGAGTTTGCCCGAGAGGTCGCTCTGCACATCGCCGGCGCTCCCTCGCTGCCGCAGTTCATCTCGGCGGAGGAGATCACCGAGGAGGCGCGGGAGGTCGAGCGCGCGGTCCACGAGGCGAAGGCCCGCGAGGAGGGCAAGCCCGAGGACGTGATCGGGCGGATCGTCGACGGCCAGCTCGCGAAGTGGTCGAAAGAGGTCGCGCTGCTCGAGCAGCAGCACATCAACGCGGATCGCTACGAGGGCAAGACGATCGAGGAGCTGCGCGCCGAGCTCGCCGCGAAGACCGGCGAGAACATCCAGATCGCCCGCTTCGCGAGCTTCGCTGTGGGCCAGGACGACTAGGCTCTCAGCCGACCGATGGGTGCAGAGCCGGCGTTCACGCGGATCCTGCTGAAGCTCTCGGGCGAGTCGCTGATGGGCTCGCTCGACTACGGAACCGATCCGCTGGAGATCCAGCGGATCGCCCGCCAGGTCCACGAGACCGTGGCGTCCGGGGTCGAGATGGCCGTCGTCGTCGGCGCCGGCAACATCTACCGCGGGCTGTCCGGCGCCGCCGCGGGGATGGACCGTGCGACGGCGGACTACATGGGGATGCTCGCCACCGTCCTCAATGCGCTGACGCTCCAGGACGCGCTGGAGAAGACAGGGGCGGACACGCGCGTGCTCTCGGCGATCGAGGTCACCGAGGTCGCCGAGCCGTACATCCGCCGCCGCGCGATCCGCCACCTCGAGAAGGGTCGCGTCGTCATCTTCGCCGCCGGCACCGGCAACCCGTTCTTCACCACGGACACCGCGGCCGCGCTCCGCGCCCTGGAGATCCACGCCGAGGCGATCCTGATGGCGAAGCACGGCGTGGAGGGCGTCTACGACGCCGACCCGGCGGAGGTCCCGGACGCTAGGTTCCTCGCCGAGATCAGCCATCGCGAGGCAATCGAACGCGGCCTGCGGGTGATGGACTCGACCGCGCTCTCGCTGTGCATGGACAACGAGCTGCCGATCTACGTGTTCAACATGTCCGACGAGCGGAACATCGCCCGCATCGTCGGCGGGGAGCAGGTGGGCACCCACGTTCACTCCGGAGCACCTCGAAACGGCGATAGGGTCCCCGCCTGATGGCCGAGCTCATCGACGAGCTGCTCACGGACGCCAAGGAGCGGATGCCCAAGTCCGTCGAGTCGTGCCGGCACGAGCTGACGACGGTGCGGACCGGTCGCGCCAGCCCGCACCTCCTCGACAGGATCGTCGTCGACTACTACGGCGTCGAGACGCCGCTGAAGCAGCTGGCCAACGTCGCCGCCCCGGACGCGCGCCTGTCTGACGCTGACCCCCTACGACCGAACTCGATCAAGGCCATCGAGAAGGCGATCATGGAGTCCGACGTGGGCCTCACGCCCTCGAACGACGGGTCGATCATCCGCATGCAGATCCCCGAGCTGAACGAGGAGCGCCGCAGGGAAATGGTGAAGGTGGTGCACCGCGTCGCCGAGGAGGGCGCGTTGCGGTCCGGAACATCCGCCACGACGTGATGCACGACCTACGCGAGCTGAAGAAGGAGGGAGACGCCGGGGAGGACGACGAGCGCCGAGCCGAGCAGGAGCTCCAGAAGCACACGGACGCCGCCGGCAAGGACATCGACGAGCTGATGAAGGCAAAAGAGGAAGAGATCCTCGAGGTCTGACGGCCGCCCCCACGGCTTCCGCGGCCGCCAATGGCTCCCAAGTACGTAGCGATCATCACCGACGGCAACGGCCGCTGGGCGGCCGAGCGCGGCCTCGGCCCGGTCGAGGGCCATCGGGCGGGCGCGGACGTCGTCAAGGCCCGGCTGCGAGACGCCGTGGAGCTCGGGGTCGAGGAGCTCACCGTCTTCTCGTTCTCCACGGAGAACTGGGCGCGCCCCGAGACCGAGGTCGCCGGACTGATGCAGATGTTCAGCGAGCGGATCGACGCCGAGACCCCGGAGCTGGACGAAGAGGGAGTACGGATGCGCTTCATCGGCCGGCGCGGGGGGGTGGCGCCCGAGCTCGTCGAGCGAATGGAGTGGGCCGAGGCGAAGACCGCCGCGAACGCCGCATCACGCTCTTCGTCGCCTTCAACTACGGGGGGCGAGCCGAGATCGTCGACGCCGCCCTGCGCTTCTCCGGCGGCGGCGAGGAGGAGTTCCGCAAGGGGCTCTACGCGCCCGACATGCACGACCCGGACCTTCTGATCCGGACGTCCGGCGAGCTGCGAACGTCGAACTTCCTGCTGTGGCAGTGCGCCTACTCGGAGCTCGTCTTCCGCGACGAGCTCTGGCCGGACTTCAGCCGCGCGGCCTTCGAGGAGTGTCTTGCCGCCTACGAGGCGAGACAGCGCCGCTTCGGCGGCCGATAGGGTCGCCTGCGATGGACTTCCCACCGCGCCGGCCCGCGGGCGAACGCCCCCGCGTGAACCTCGACGTCGAGTTCGGCCCGCTTCGCGAGGAGCTGCCCCAGCCCGCGCAGCCGCAACAGCAGCAGCAGCCTGCACGCCGCCGCCGAAACGAGACGCTGGCCCGGGTGGCCTGGGTGCTCCCCTGGATCGTTGCCGTGATCGTCGCGATCGCCGTTGGCGGCCTTCTCTTCGCGGCGGCGATGGCGGCCTTCGCGTGTCTCGCCATGGAGGAGCTCTTCAAGATGGGCCGCGACGCGCGTCCCTTCGACGTCGTCGCCTTCGGCGCCGCGGTCGCGCTGGTGCTGGCCGCGTTCTACGGCAGCCAGTACGAGATCGTGATCGTCGGCCTCGCGACGCTGCCGGCGATGTTCATCGCCGCGCTCACCCGCGACGACCGCGACGGGGTGACCACGGCGTTTGCGTTCACCGCGCTCGCGATCGGCTGGATCGCGATCCCGTTCGCGCACGCTGTTCTGCTCCGTCAGCTGCCGCTCCACGGGGGCGCCCTCCTGGTCGACGTTCTCGTCGGGACCTTCCTCACGGACACCTTCGCCTACTTCGGCGGGCGCATGGTGGGCAGACACAAGCTCGCGCCCCGCATCTCACCCAACAAGACCGTCGAGGGGCTCGTAATCGGGGTCGTCGGTGGGACGCTGGCGTTCTGGTTCGCCGGCCTCTATCAGGACTGGCTGACCGGAATCAACGCCCTCGTGATCGGCTTCTGCGTGGCCATGACCGCGCCGATCGGCGACCTCTTCGAGTCGCTGATCAAGCGCGACCTCCACATCAAGGACACGGGAACGCTCTTCGGGCCGCACGGCGGCGTCCTCGACCGCCTCGACGCCGTCCTCTTCACCGTGGTGGTCGGCTACTACCTGGCGAACGCGCTGGTCTACTGAGCGGCGGCGAGTGCCGCGCGCACGAACTCGAGGTCCGCGCGCATCGCCTCGACCCCGCCCGGCGTCTCGACGACGACCGGCGCCGAGGCCGCGACGATCATCGACCGCAGCGCCTCCTCGCCAACCTGCCCGGCGCCGAGGTTCGCGTGGCGATCCGCCCCGGTGCCGGGCGGGTCGCGAGAGTCGTTGACGTGGAGCAGGTCGATCGAGCCGACGATCGCCGTCACGCGTTGGACCGCGTGACCGAGGTCCTCGCCCGCCGCGTGCGCGTGACAGGTGTCGAAGCAGAAGCCGAGCTCGACGCCGTGGTCCGTGGCGGCGATCGCCTGCCAGAGCATGGCGAGCGCGTCGAAGCGCCGGGCCACGGCGTTCTCCCCGCCCGCGGTGTTCTCGATGAAGACGGGAACCTCGGTCTCGAGCATCTCAAGCGTCCGCGGCCAGCGGCCGACGCCCTCCTCGATGCCGTCCTCGGCGTGGCCGGCGTGGACGATGACGGCGGCGGCGCCGATCGCGGCGGCGGCCTCACAGGTCTGGGTGAGGATCTTGCGCGAGCCGTAGCGGATGTTGTTCTTCGGCGAGCAGACGTTGATGAGGTACGGCGCGTGGACGTAGACGGGCATGCCGCAGTCGCGCAGCTCGGCGGCGTCGGGACGGTCGGGAGGCTTCTTCCAGCTCTGCGGGCTCGAGAGGAATAGCTGCAGGCACTCCGCGCCGAGCTCCCGGGCGTGATCCAGGGGGCTCCTCGCGGGAGACATGGGCGCCGACGGGCTGCCATTCGGGCGAGGATAGAGCGCCTCCCTAGACTTTCCGCGATGCGAAAGCTCGTTGTCCTCGGCTCCACCGGGTCGATCGGCGAGCAAGCGCTTGACGTCGTCTCGCGCTCAGCGAGCTTCAGGTGGCCGGCCTCTCGGCGGCGGCGAGCTGGGAGCGCGCCATCGAGCAGGCGCGCGAGCACGGCGTGCCCGCGGTCGCGCTCGCCGACGAGAATGCCGCAGCCCAGGCACGGCGAGCACTGGAGCGGCCGGATCCTGGCCGGCGAGGAGGGCATCCGCGAGCTGATCGCCACCTCCGGGGCCGATCTGGTCCTGAACGGCATCGTCGGCACCGCCGGCCTCGGCCCGACGATCGTAACGCTGAGCGAGGGCATCGACGTCGCGCTCGCCAACAAGGAGAGCCTGGTCGTGGGCGGAGAGCTGGTGACCGCGCTGGCGGAGGCCACCGGCGCGCGGATCCTGCCCGTGGACTCCGAGCACTCCGCGCTCTTTCAGCTGATTGCCGCCGCGGAGCCCGGCAGCGTGGAGCGGCTCGTGGTCACGGCGTCCGGCGGGCCATTCCGCGGACGCACGGACCTTGCCGGCGTCACCCCCGAGGAGGCACTCGCCCATCCGACCTGGGAGATGGGTGGGCGGGTCACAATCGGCTCCGCCACCCTGATGAACAAGGGCTTCGAGGTGATCGAGGCGCACCTGCTGTTCGGCATGCCCTACGCAGCGATCGACGTCGTCGTCCACCCGCAGTCGATCATCCATGGCCTGGTGCAGCTCTGCGACGGCGCCGCGCTGGCGCACGCCGGTCATCCCGATATGCGGATGCCGATCTCCTACGCGCTCCACTACCCGGAGCGGGCCGACGTGCCGGTGCCGGCGCTCGATCTCGCGGCGGTGGGGGCGCTGACCTTCGAGGCTCCCGACCCCGACGCCTTCCCGTGCCTGCGCATCGCGAGGGAGGCCGGTGAGGCCGGCGGGACGGCGCCCTGCGTCCTGAACGCGGCCGACGAGATCGCCGTCGCCGCGTTCCTCGGGCGCCGCATCCCGTTCACGGCGATCGCCGAGGTGGTGGAGGCCACGCTGGAGGCGCTGCCGCCGCATGCGCCGACGCACTTCGAGGATCTCTTCGCCGTCGACGCGGAGGCGCGCCGGCGGGCGCAGGCGCTCTGCGAGCGCGCCGGGGCAGTGCGATGAGCTACGTGCTGGCGGCGGCCGGGTTCGCCGCCCTGGTCATCCTCCACGAGGCGGGGCACTTCACCGCCGCGAAGGCCGTGGGCATGCGGGTCGAGAAGTTCTATTTGTTCTTCCCGCCCGCGCTCTTGCGGCGGCACCGGGGGGAGACCGAGTACGGGATCGGCGCGATCCCGCTCGGAGGCTTCGTGAAGATCACGGGCATGAACCCCGAGGAGGAGCTTCCGCCGGACGTCGCCCCACGGGCGTACTACGCGCAGCCGGTGTGGAAGCGAATCGTGGTGATCGGCGCAGGGCCCTTCGTCAACATCGTCATCGCCTTCGTGATCCTGTTCTTTCTCGCCTTCGGCGTACAGAAGCCGACAACGCTGAGCGTGACAGGCATAGAGAAGGGAACGCCGGCGGCGAAGTACCTGCAGACGGGCGACCAGGTCGTGTCCGTGAACGGCATCAAGGCGAGCGGGAACGACATCGAGAACCAGGCCGCGAAGATCAGCAACGCCGTCAACCGCGACACCTGCGCGGGCAAGCAGACGGACGGCTGCAGGTCGAAGGAGCCCGTGCGCTTCGTCGTCAAGCGTGGCGGCGAGACCAAGAGCTTCCAGATCACTCCGTACTACGACACGAAGATCAAGCCTGCACGCCACCGGATCGGCTTCGCGTTCGAGGGGACCGGACTCGTGGACGTCAACGAGTCGGTCCCCGGAGCGGCAAACGAGTCGTTGAACGCGATGTGGAGCGTGACCAGCGGCACGGTGTCGCGGATCGCCCAGCTCTTCAACTCCCAGGAGCGCAAGCACCTCCACGGCATCGTCGGCGGCTTCACGCTCACCGAGCAGGCGGTCAGCTTCGGCGCCCGCGAGGCCCTGACGCTGATCGCGATCATCAGCCTCTCGCTGGCGATCGTCAACCTCTTCCCTTTCCTGCCGCTGGACGGTGGGCACATCTTCTGGAGCCTCGTCGAGAAGGTGCGCGGGCGGCCGGTGCCGTTCCGCGTGATCGAGGGGGCAAGCGTGGTCGGCTTCATCCTGGTGATGATGCTCTTCGCCGTGGGCCTCTCGAACGACCTCTCGAAGCTCGCCGGACCCGGGTTCCACCTGCACTAGAGCCCCTGCAATCCACGCACCGACGCCGTCCGGCGGGTAGGCTCCGCTCATGGAGGCGATTACGAGCGCCGAGAGGGGCACGGCGACGCCGGCTGCCATCGACGCAAAGACTGCATGCGAGGCGTTCCAGGCGACGGCGACGGCCCATCCGGACCGTCCCGCCATCCGGACGAAGGATGACGAGTTCACCTGCACGTGGGGTGAGTACTCCGACCGCGCGAAGGGCATCGCGGCCGGGCTTCAGGCCTGCGGGGTGACCCGGGACGACACCGTCGCATTGATGCTCACGAACCGGCCGGAGTTTCACTTCGCCGACGCGGGCGTGATGCACCTCGGCGCGACGCCGTTCTCGATCTACAACACGTACACGGTCGAGCAGATCGAGCACCTGCTCCGGGACGCCGGCAGCAAGGTCGTGATCACCGAGCAGTCCTTCGTCGACACGATTCTCGCCGCGAGCAGGGGCGTAAACGTCGAGACGATCGTCGTCGTCGACGGCGATGCTCCCGAGGGCACGATCTCGCTCGACGAGCTCGTCGGCAAGGGCAGCCCTGACTTCGACTTCGAGGCGACCTGGCAGGCGGTGGAGCCAGACGACGTCCTCACGCTCATCTACACCTCGGGGACGACCGGGCCGCCGAAGGGCGTGCAGATCACCCACGCCAACATCTGCGAGACAGTCCGCTCCTACGACGAGATCATCGACTTCCCCGACGGCGGGCGGATCGTCTCCTACCTGCCGATGGCGCACATCGCCGAGCGCAACGTCAGCCACTACCTGCCGATGCTGTGCGGCTTCACGGTCACATGCTGCCCGGACGCCCGGGAGGTCATCGGGTACCTGCCGTCGGTTCAGCCCACGTGGTTCTTCGCGGTGCCGCGGATCTGGGAGAAGCTCAAGGCCGCCCTCGAGCAGACGTTGGCGGCGGCGCCGGAGGACCAGCGCGAGTCCTCGCAGGCGGCGCTCGAAGCCGCCCTCAAGAAGGTGCGGCTCGAGCAGGCCGGCGAGGAGGTCCCGCAGGAGCTCGCCGACGCCGTCGCGAAGGCGGACGAGCAGATGTTCTCCCACCTGCGCAAGCACCTGGGGCTGGACGAGGTCGAGGCCTGCAACGTCGGCGCCGCGCCCACGCCGCCGGAGGTGATCGAGTTCTTCCACGCCCTCGGCATCCCGCTTGCGGAACTCTGGGGCATGTCCGAGACCACCGGCGCGGGCACCTGCAACCCGCCGGAGAAGATCAAGATCGGGACCATCGGCCCCCCGGCCCCCAACGTCGACATCAAGCTCGGCGACGACGGCGAGATCATGATCAAGGGCCCGGTGGTCATGAAGGGCTACCGCAACCTGCCCGAGAAGACCGCCGAGACGTTCACCGACGATGGCTACCTGCTCACCGGCGACATCGGCGAGTTCGACGAGGACGGCTACCTGAAGATCGTCGACCGCAAGAAGGAGCTGATCATCACGGCCGCCGGCAAGAACCTCTCGCCGGCAAACATCGAGGCGCGCCTGAAGCAGATCCCGCTCGTCAGCCAGGCCGTGGCGATCGGCGACCAGCGCAAGTACATCTCGGCGCTCTTGACCCTCGATCCCGATGCCGCCAAGACCTGGGCAGAGCAGCACGGCGTCGATGACGACGAGACGCTCGCGGCCAACGAGGAGCTCCGCGCCGAGATCGAGCAGGGGCTGGAGGAGGCGAACGAGCAGCTCGCCCGGGTCGAGCAGGTGAAGAAGTTCGCGATCCTGCCCAGCGACTGGGAGCCGGGCGGCGACGAGCTCACCCCGACGATGAAGCTCAAGCGCAAGCCGATCGCGGAGAAGTACTCAGCCGAGATTGAAGGCCTTTATCAGTGAAGGGCGTGGGCCGGGAACCGGTCCTGGCCGTTCGTTGAACACTTAACCACGCGATAGCGGTGTTAACTGTTCAATCGATGCCGAGCTCGGCGTCCAGCGTCTCCAGACCAAAGTTTCCGTAGTCGGATCCGAGGCCCTCGGCCACCTTCGCCGCCGCCGCGCAACCGAGTCTTGCGGCCTCCTCATTGCTGCGTCCGAGTGAGACGCCCCGCAGGAACCCCGCCGAAAACGCGTCGCCGCAGCCCGTGGTGTCGACGATCTCGACCTCGAACGCCGGGACGCGCTGAGCCGAGTCCGCGGTGACCACCAGCGCCCCCTCAGCCCCACAGGTTGCCGCAACGCACCCGACCCCTCGCTGAATCAGGGCCCGGCACCCCTCTTCGAGGTCCGACTCGCCGGTGAATCCCAGCACCTGCTCGTCGTTGGGAAAGAAGTAGTCGAGGTGGGGGAGGGCGGCGCCGACCCACTCGAGGACCCCCATGTCGCCGGGGGCCAGAAGGTCGGCCGAGGTCGTGACGTCCTTCTCGCGTGCAGCACCGAGCAGCTGGGCCGCTGCCTCGCCGCCCATGAACTCCGGGCCACCGAGGTGCAGATGGGTTGCCCACGAGAGCGCCTCGGCAGGAACGTCGGCGGGTCCAAAGCTGCCGTTCGCCCCGACGACGTGAAATGCCGGGCGGTCGCCGCTCGGGCGGATGGGGAGGACGCTCGCCGACGTCTGCGCATCGTCGCGACGCGCCAGGAGCCCCGGGTCCACGCCCGCATCGCGAAGGAGCGCCACCAGCATCTCACCGGCCGCGTCCGCGCCGATCGCCCCGGCGCTCCTGACCTCCGCCCCCAGCTTTGCGAGCGTCAGGGCGGTGCCGCCGGCCGACCCGGCGGCCGTCACCTTGATCTCCTCGACGAGCTGCGCTCCCTGCCCCTCCGGGATCGACTCCACGGGGCGCACCAGCACGTCGAGGACGTGGACGCCGGCGGCGACGATCCGCATCTCGGCGCTCACGGTTCGTCGGCCGGCTGCGTCGAGCCATAGCCGCGCTCGATGGCCGCCATCACCACGGCCTGACGCTCGACCTCGTCGAGGATCCGGGGTTCGCCGATGGCGGCCGCTCGCCAGTAGACCGTGCAGGCCCACTCCAGGAGCTCCGTCGAGGCGATCGCCGTCTCCAGGTCCGGCCCGTGCACGAGCGCGCCGTGGTTGGCCATGAGCGCCGCCGCGCGGCTCTCGAGCGCGTCCAGCACCGCCGCCGCGAGCTCGGGAGTACCGAAGGTCTCATAGGGCGCCACGCGCACCGTGCCGCCCAGCTGGAGCATCGAGTAGTGCACGCACGGGACCTCCTCGAGCACGCAGGAAAGCGCCGTCGCCATGGGGGCGTGGGTGTGAACGACCGCGTGTGCGCCGTAGCGCTCGTAGACGCCAAGGTGGAGGTCGAGCTCGGAGGTCGGGGCGAGCGCGCCGTCGAGGACCTCGCCGGCGAGATCCACGACGCTGACGTCCGCAGGCTCGAGCTCCGCGAGCACCGCGCCGGTGGGCGTGATGGCGACGGCCTCCTCCGAGCGCAGGCTGACGTTGCCCGACGTGCCGAGGACGAGGCCCTGCGCCGCGAGGTGCCGGGCGGCCACGGCGACCTGTTCGCGCTCCAGCTCGAGCATGCCCGGACACTACCGACGCGAGGCGGGAACGCAGGCGCGATACTGCGTGCGGTGAGCGAGCGGCGCATCACGCGCAGGCGGCTGATCGAGGCCGGAGCGGGAACCGGAGCCGGGATTGTCCTGGCGGGCGTGCCGGGCGCCGGCGCGGCCAAGCGCGGTCATCGCCGCAGGCACAGGCACCGTGCCGACGTCGTGATCGTCGGCGCCGGGTTCGCCGGCCTGACGGCGGCCCGCAAGCTCGCCCGCAAGGGCAAGTCGGTCATCGTGCTCGAGGCGCGCAACCGGGTCGGCGGGCGAGTCGAAAACCACGTCCTGCCGAACGGCTACGTCTCCGAGCGTGGCGGCACCTTCGTCGGCCCCACCCAGAACCACCTCTCGAAGCTCGCCACCGAGCTCAAGGTCAAGACCTTCGAGACCTACGACGTCGGCAACAACCGCTACATCAACGGCTCGACCCGCCTCGACTACAGCGACCAGAGCGCCTTCGGCACGGCGCCGCCCGATCCGGAGTTCGCCGCGGACCTCGCCAGCGTCGTCCTCCAGCTCGACCAGATGTCGACGAGCGTGCCGGTCGACGCACCGTGGAAGGCGGACAAGGCCTCCGAATGGGACAACCAGTCGCTGCGCAGCTGGGTCGCGCTGCACTCGGCGAACCCCGACTTCAAGAACCGCCTCGTCCCGGTCGCGACCCGCCCGATCTTCGGCGCCGAGCCAGGTGAGCTCTCGCTGCTGTTCACGCTCTTCTACATCGCGGCCTCGGGCAACGAGAAGAACGTCGGGACGTTCGAGCGCAACTTCAACACCCGAAACGGGGCCCAGATGTTCCGCTTCGTCGGCGGCTCCGAGCTGATTGCGCTGCGGATGGCCAAGGAGCTCGGACGGCGAGTGATCCTCGACAGCCCCGTCCGGCGGATCGAGCAGGACAAGACCGGCGTGACGGTCCATTCCGATCACGCCACCGTGCGAGCCAAGGAGACGATCGTCGCCGTACCGCCGCCGCTCGCGGGGCGCATTGAGTACGACCCCAAGCTCCCGTACGCCCGCGACCAGCTCACCCAGCGCCTGCCGATGGGCACGCTGGGCAAGGTCGCCTGCGTATACGAGAAGCCGTTCTGGCGCGACGACGGGCTCACCGGCAGCGTCATCAACCTCGACGGCTACATCAGCTTCACGGTCGACGACTCGCCGCCGGGTGGCAAGCCGGGCATCATCTTCGGCTTCGTCGGCGGTGAAAAGTCACGCCAGTTCTTCCGCAAGCCCCACAAACTGCGTCGAAAGCTGATCGTCGCCGAGCTGGTCGACGCGTTCGGGCGCGACGCCGCCAACCCCAAGGACTACTTCGAGACCAACTGGTCGACCGAGGAGTGGACCCGGGGCTGTCCGGTGGCGATTCCCGGCCCTGGCCTCCTGCTGGCCTACGGCGATGCGATCCGCAAGCCGATCAAGCGCATCCACTGGGCGGGCACCGAGACCTCCACATACTGGAACGGGTACATGGACGGTGCGGTCCGCTCGGGTGAGCGCGCCGCCGACGAGGTCCTCGACGAGCTGTGAGCAGGCGCGCGCTTGCGGCCGCGCTCGTGGCCGCGATCTCCGTCCTTGCCTGGGCGGCAGGCAGCTCGGGCGCCGGCCAGCGAGCGAAATTCGACACCAAGGTCTTCGCGAGGATCGGCCCGCCGGGGTTCCCGGCCCGCGCGTACGCCGCCCCCAACCACCGCGTCTACGAGGGCACCTACGACAACCCGTCCGGCAGCCCGGCGCCGTCGCGGGTCTTCGAATACTCCAGGCACGGGGCACTGCTGCACTCGTGGGTCATCCACGGCCAGGACCTGGCCGGCTCGCACGGTGTGCAGGTCGCGACCAGCGACGCCCGCGGGCGCCTGGTCCTGCTCGACAAGAGCCCGGCGCGGGTCCTCTTGCTCAACCCGCGAAACGGCCACCAGCGCACGTACGCCAGGTTCCCGGACCTGCCGACATGCTCGGGCAAGAGCGCTCCGGAATGCTCGCCGAACACGCTCGACGATCCGGCGACGCCGAACTACGCGGCCTGGGGCCCGGACGGATCGCTCTACGTCACCGACTACTTGGAGGCCGTGATCTGGCGTGTGCCGGCGGGCGGCGGCAAGCCCGAGGTCTGGCTGGCCGACGAGCGCCTCGACGGCAGCGAGTTCGGGACAACCGGCATCGTCCTCGCCAAGGACCGGCGCACGCTGCTCGTCGGCCAGCAGAGCGAGGGCGGGGGAGGAGCCGGCAACCCGACGACCGGGCGGATCTACACGGTGCGCATCGGCGCCCACCGCAAGGCCGGGAAGCTGCGCCAGCTCTGGGAAAGCCAGCCCGTCGACGGCCCTGACGGCTTTGCGCTCTCACGCTCGGGGCAGATCTACGTCGCACTCACCGTCGCCAACCAGATCGCCGTGCTCTCGCCGAAGGGGGAGGAGCTCGAGCGGTTTCCGAGCATGGAGGGAAGCGGCGAGAACGGCTCGCGGATCCCGTTCGACAACCCCTCGAGCGCCTGGTTCCTCGGCAAGCGCCTGATGGTCGCGAACCAGAGCTACATCGCGGGGAACACGGCGAACCAGGCCATCCTCGACGTCTACGCGGGAGTCCGGGGTCTGCCCGAGCTGATCCCGCCGGGTGCCGGCAGGTAGTGAGGCCGGGGCCTCGGCTGCCGCAGCGAGCTCCTAGTGGCGGAGCTCGTACGAGTAGGGCGTGCCGCCGACCTCGAAGGTCACGGCCCGTGGCTTGAAGCTGGCGGCTCCGTCCGCGCTCAGGTGGCTCGAGTACGTGTTGCGCTTGATGGTGAGCGAGCGCGTGCGCCCGCCCGCACCGATCAGCTGAACGTTGGATCCGTCGTCGGGCAGGGCCCCGGTCAGCTGGCGCAGGCTTCCGACCTTTCCGCCACGGTACTCGGCGAGGTAGAGGGCACCCATCAGCGCCCCGCTCAGCTGGTTGCAGCTGGCGCGAACGCCACCGTCCGCCTGCTCGATGAAGAGGCACACCGAGCTTCGGCCCGGGACGAGCCAGACGCCGTGGCCGGGCTTCAGCCGGGTGCGGCGTGAATCGCCCGGATGGAGGTGGAAGCGGCTCGGGAGGTGGCGCGCGAGCTGGCGTCCCTCCTTGCTGAGACGGTCGGAGGGCTTCGCCGGCTTGCGAAGCACCGAGTAGCTGGCGCCTGGGCTGCTGCGCGTCGTCGCGGCGTAAGCAACCGCGGCGGAGGCGGCCACGGCGACCGCAAGGACAGCCAGAAGCGTCGTTTTCACTCGCCTGCGAGACATTCGGTCAGCAGCGTATGCACAAATTGCGCTGCGTGCGCCGCATTGCAGCCTGCGCGAAGGCGCGCAATACCCCAAAACGGTTAGCTGTGATGGCGTGGCTTGCGACCGCGCTGCCGTCGAGCGCGCCGCGCCACCCGAGGTTCACGCGCTCCGGAAGGCCGCTGTCATCATATGACGATGGCCTCCAAGCGCCAGATCTTCGTCAAGGACGTGCCGATCGGCGGCGGCGCGCCCGTGGCCGTGCAGACGATGACGAAGACCGAAACGGCCAACCTCGAGGCGACGATGAAGCAGATCGGCGAGGTGGCCGAGGCCGGTGCCGACCTTGTACGCGTTGCGGTGCCGCGCGAGGTGGACGTCGAGGCGCTCAAGACCATCGTCAAGGAGTCGCCAATCCCCGTGATTGCCGACATCCACTTCAACCACACCCTCGCCCTGAAGGCGATCGACGCCGGCGCTCACTGCATCCGGCTCAACCCGGGCAACATCGGCGGCCGCGAGAAGGTCGCCGAGGTCGCAGAGCGCGCCACCGCGGCAGGGGTGCCGATGCGAATCGGCGTCAACTCGGGCTCGCTGCCCAAGCACCTTCACGAGCTGGAGCGCGAGCGGCCGGTCGATGCACTCGTCCAGGCGGCCGTGGAGTTCTGCGAGCTCATGGAGTCGCTGGACTTCGAGAACTTCAAGGTGTCGATCAAGTCGACGAACGTGCCGAACACCATCGCCGCGAACCGCCTGCTCTCCGAGCGCGTGCCGTACCCGCTCCACCTCGGCATCACCGAGGCCGGGACCAAGTGGTCGGGTTCGCTCAAGTCCGCGGTTGGCCTCGGGACCCTGCTCGCCGACGGCGTCGGGGACACGATCCGCATCAGCCTCTCGACCTTCCACGCCGAGGAGGAGGTCAAGGTCGCCTGGGAGATCCTCAAGGCGCTCCATCTTCGCGAGCGCGGCCCGGTACTGATCGCGTGTCCCACCTGCGGCCGCCTGCAGTTCGACATGGACACGGTGGTGGCCGAGATCGAGCAGCGCCTCGAGCGCTACGACGAGCCGGTTGAGGTGGCCGTGCTCGGCTGTGCCGTTAACGGCATCGGCGAGGCGTCCCACGCCGACTTCGGGATCGCCGGCGCCAAGAACGAGGGTCTGATCTTCGCCCACGGCAAACCGCTGCGGAAGGTCCCGCAGGCCGAGCTCGTCGACACGCTCTTCGCCGAGATCGATCGCTCCCTCGACCGCGGCAGGATCGAGTTCGACGAGCGGGAAGCCGCCGAGGGCGCCGAGTGGCTGGCGAAGATCGAGGCCGAGAACGCCGACGACCTGACACCCGAGCGGATCGCGGCCATGGAGGCCGCGGCCGCGCAGGCGGAGGGCAAGGACGTGACCGCAGAGCCGTTCCTGAAGCCCGTCAAGGGACGCAGGGTCGAGCTCGACGAGGACGCTTCGCCGACGGCCAGCCGCCGCTTCACGCGCGCCTAGCGCCACTGCGTCGGCGCGCCTGCCGCCGCCGTCAGCTGTGCGACCGCAACCACGCGACCGCACTGGATGCATTCCCGCTTCGCCACGACAATCAGGAAACGAAGTGCGATCGAGATGACGACCGGGATCAGCAGGAGCGAGCCGTAGACGATCAGGGGGCTCACCGCGAGCGTCATGCGAACCTCCGTGCCTTCAGCGGCGCGGCGGTCCGGAGATCAGGCGGACGATGAGAAGCAAGATCACCGAGCCGGCGATCGCGATCAGCCACGTCCCCAGGTCGAAGAAGTGCTTGAGCTTGCCGATGTCGAACCGCGTCGCCAGGTAGCCGCCGATCAGGGCGCCGAGGATCCCGATCGCGGTCGAGCCGATACAGCCGCGGGGCTCGGTGCGCCCCGGCACGAGCGCCTGCGCGATCGTGCCCGCGAACAGGCCGAGGAGGATCCAGGCGAGGAAGCCCACGCGCGCAGGCTAGCGGTGCTCCCAAACCAGCGTTCGGCACGGAGGAGGTGCCTATGTCGCCAAGGCCGGGACCACGCAGGCCGCTCCCTCGGAGAAGCCCTGGGGCTCGATTCCGACTGCGTGGTTGAAGCGCGCGCGGAAGTTCTCCGTCGCGATCGCGCTCGTCAGCTCCACGAGTTGGGCGTCGTCGAGCTCGGCGCGAAGGCGGGCAAACAGCTCGTCGTCCACCTCGGCCGGGGTGCGCGACATCGCCGTGGCGTAGTCGAGAACGAGCTTCTCAAGGGGCGAGAACGCGTCGCTCTCCCCGTAGCGGGCGAGGTCTCGGATCTCGCTCTCGCTGAGGGCCGCCTGCGCGCGGGCGAGGTGCGAGCCGAAGTCCATGCACCACTCGCAGCCGACGACCGCGGCCGCGCGCAGCTCGGCGAGCATCTTGAGCCGCTCCGGAACCCGGCGGGAGCGCTCCAGGGTCAGCTCGAGCGTTCCGTAGCCGATCGCGAGCTTGCGGTGATGGGCGAAAGCGTCGAGCGGGCGAACGTCGCCCCCGTACTTGCGCCGCGCGTAGACGCGGCCGAAGAAGGTGAACGGACCGCCCGGCGGCGCGCCGAGGCGCGAGCCGGTGCCGGCGGCCTCGGCGGGAAGCGGCCCGGCCGGGCGCGGGAGTCGCATCAGGACGAGGAGGCCGATCGCGCCGGCCACCGTCGAGCCCAGGAGCAGTCCGTTGACGGCCTCGGATCCAGAGCTCAAGGCGCCGTCGTTCGCCACGTGGAAGACGAAGTGCGGGATCGCGTACGCGAGGTAGGCGACAAGGGAAACCTGCAGCAGGCGGCGCTCGCCGACCCAAGCGGCCAGCAGCATCAGCACGCCGATCGCGAGGAAGGTCGCGCCCACGTCGGTGGTGAGGTGCGAGTCGTAGGCGCCGTAGACCGGCAGCCAGTGCTGGCCGGCGATCACCGGGAAGCTGTCGTAGAAGCCCTGCGGCCAGAACAGCGCCCAGACGCCGAGGATCAGCTGCGGCACCCCGAGGGAGGCAACCCCGGCGCGGATCAGGCCGGAGCGGGGGAGGGCGGTTCGAGCGGCGTCCGTCATCTGAGCCTCCGATCTACCGAATGAGCGTTCGGTTGCAGTCGCGGGGAAGGTTACCGAATTATGATTCGGTCGGTGGGCCCCGTAACGAGCACGCAACCCAAGCGCTCGCGCCTCAGCGCCTCCGAGCGTCGCGAGCGCATCCTCGCCGCCGCCACCGAGGTCTTCGCCGAGCAAGGCTACGCCGATGCGTCCGTGGGGGAGATCGCGCGCCGGGCCGGCGTGGTCGCGTCCGTCATCTACGACCACTTCGACTCGAAGGCCGACCTCCACGTGCAGCTCCTGCGGCTCCACGGCGAGTCCCTCATCGAGCGGTCGATCACCGAGATCGAGATCGGCCCGCCGCGGGCCATGTTCCAGGCGAGCATCGAGGCGTTCTTCCGGCTGGTCGAGGAGGACCCGTTCGCGTGGCGCTTTCTCTTCCGCGACCCGCCGGCCGAGCCGGATGCGGTTGCGACCTGGCGCGACATCCACGACCGAGCCACGGCGGGCATCGCGGCGCTGATCCGCGCCGGAGCGCCAGAGGTCGACTCCTTCGCCGGGCTCGACACGGAGACCGCCACGTGGCTCCTCGCGAAGGGCTCGCAGTCGGCGACGAACGGCCTGGCCCAATGGTGGTTCGAGCACCGCGACGTTCCGCGACAGGTCCTCGTCGACCTGTCCTCGCAGCTGCTCTGGCGAGGCTTCGAGCGGTTGCTCGTGGACCTCTCGCGCAGCGAGGGGAGCGGCGGGGCGCGCTGACTGGGCACTAGTAGCCTTGCCGCACCGTGCCCCGCCTTTCCACCTACTTCCTGCCGACGCTTCGCGAGGACCCCGCCGACGCGGAGGCGCTCTCGCACAAGCTCATGGTCAGGGCGGGACTGATCCGCCAGCTCGGCGCCGGGCTTTGGACCTATCTGCCCGCCGGCTACCGCGTCATCAAACGCGCCGAGGCGATCATCCGCTCCGAGCTCGACGCGATCGGCGCCCAGGAGATGCTCATGCCGGTGCTGCAGCCGGCCGAGAACTGGAAGCGCACCGGCCGCTACGAGATCGACGAGCTCTTCAAGCTGCGCGACCGCAAGGACGCCGAGCACGTCCTCGCCATGACCCACGAGGAGGCGGTGACGTTCCACGTCTCGCGGGACATCCGCTCCTACCGCGACCTGCCGATGATCCTCTACCACCTCCAGACGAAGGAGCGCGACGAGCCGCGCCCCCGCGCCGGCGTGCTGCGCACCCGCGAGTTCACGATGAAGGACTCCTACAGCTTCGACCGCGACGCGGAGGGCCTCGACCGCAGCTACGAGCTCCACATCGAGGCCTACGACCGCATATTCGACCGCGCCGGGCTGCGCTGGTACAGGGTCGAGTCCGACGTCGGGATGATGGGCGGCTCCGGCGCGCACGAGTACATGGCCCCGTGCCCCGCCGGCGAGAACGAGGTCGCGCTCGCGCCGGGGTACGCGGCGAACGTCGAGATCGCCTCGGCCGGGCCGCAGCCGGTGGAGATGCCGCCTGCCCTCGACTCCCCCCGCGAGGTTCCGACGCCCGGCCTCACGACCGTGGAGTCGGTCGCCGAGGCCCTCGGTGTTCCGGTGGGCTCGGCGATGAAGTCGTTTCCGGTGGTCGTCGAGGGCCGCGGGCTGGTCCTCGTGCTCGTTCGCGGCGACCATCGCGTGAACGAGATCAAGCTGCGGAACGCGCTCGGGGCCGACTTCCGGCAGGCCGAGGCGGAGGAGATCGAGGCCGAGATCGGCCCGCCCGGGTTCATCGGCCCGGTCGGGGCGAGGGTCCCCGTGGTGAAGGATGCCGCGATCCAGGGCCCCGGCTACTGCGCGGGCGCCAACCGCGCGGACGCGCACCTGATCGGCATCGAGCCCGGCCGCGACTTCGAGTTCGCCGAGCTCGACGTGCGGGCCGTCGAGGCGGGCGACATCGCGCCCGGGCGGCGGCGCGATCGAGATCGAGCCCGCGATCGAGGTCGGGCAACATCTTCAAGCTCGGCACCCGCTACTCGGAGCCGCTCGGCGCCACCTACCTCGACGAGGACGGCAGGGAGCGGCCGATCGTGATGGGCAGCTACGGGATCGGCCCGGCCCGGATCGCCGCCGCGGCGATCGAGCAGGGCGCCGACGAGCGCGGGATCGTCTGGCCGCCGTCGCTCGCGCCCTGGCAGGTCCACCTGGTCGGTCTCGGCAAGGACGGCGACGAGGTGAGCGAGGCAGCCGACCGGCTCTTCGCCGAACTCCAAGAGCGCGGCGTCGAGGCGATCTACGACGACCGCGACGCCGGCCCCGGCCAGAAGCTCACGGACGCGGAGCTCCTCGGCTGCCCGCTGCGGGTGACCGTGGGCCGCCGCGCCCTCGCCGAGGGCGAGGCCGAGCTTCAGGCGCGTGCCGACGGCGAGGACGAGCGCCTGGCCCTCGAGGGGGCCGCCGCGGCGATCGCCTCGCGCGTCGGGGCCTGACCTGCGCAGCCGGTGATCCCGACGCCCACGGGGCACATCGGGCGCGCGGCTTCCGCCGGCTCTCGGGCCTCGACCGCTCGGGTCCGCGCCCCAGCCAGACCCGCCGCGGCGAGCCGCTGCGGCCGTTGACGATCCCGAACCTCGTCGGCTACCTGCGGCTGGCGGCGATCCCGCCGTACCTGGTCATCGCGCTGGGCTCGGGCGACGGGCGAACGGCACCGGCGGCCCTCCTCTACCTCTGGATCACGCTGGGCGACTTCCTCGACGGCTTCCTCGCCCGCGCCACCGGCCAGTACTCGCGGATGGGCGCCCTGCTCGACCCGGTGATCGACCGGCTGAGCGTCCTCTCCGGCATCCTCGTCTGCTGGAATTTCGAGCTCCTGCCACGCTGGGGCCTCGCGATCGTCGCCCTGCGCGAGGTCTCCGTCCTGGTCCTCTCCGAGGTCGCGCTGCGGCGGGGCCTCGAGATCGAGATCAACTGGGTGGGGCGGATCGGCGCGCTGCTCGTCTTCGGCGGCCTGTTCTGGGCGCAGGTCATCGACGAGCTGGATCGTCGACGCGATCTTCTTCGCCGGGCTCGTGACGGGCATCCTCGCAACCGTGATCTACGTTCGGACCGGGCGCGCCGCGGCCGCCGCGGTGGCCGAGCGAGCCCACCGCAGGCTGCAGGGGCGGCTTCAAACGCTCAACCTCAACTTGACGTTTCGCAGCCGGGCCTATAATCGGTATGCAGGTCGGCCATCACGGGCCGTACTCGCACACAGGAGGAACATTGGAAGTGGAAGAGACGTTTCCCGACGTCGGCTCGATGAGCGACGAGGAGCTGAAGGCGACGATCGACACGCTCAAGGACGAGGAGCGCCAGGTCTCTTACCGGCGGCGGCTGCTCCACGGGCAGATCGACATCCTGCGCGCGGAGCTCGTCAACCGCCTGAAGAACAAGGTCTCCGGCGGCGACCAGCACATCTCCGGCGCCGACGTCGGACGCTCACCGACATCCTGCTCGGCAAGGTCGAGCACCCGGAGGGAGAGGAAGCCCCCTAATTGGCCGTCCACTGCCCAGAGTGCGGGTTCGTCAACCCGAGGGCGCCAACTACTGCCAGAAGTGCGGCGCCTTCATCGGCCATCCCGAGGGCGGCGAGGGAGAGTCGACGATGACCTACCGCGTCGACGAGACCGGCGAGTACCAGCCGATCGACATCGACGAGGCGGTCGACGAGGTCGGGGCCGCGCTCGTGATCCGCTCGGGTGGCGGGCGCGCGGGTGAGAGCTTCACGGTCGACGAGGAGCGCGTCTCGATCGGCAGGACCCCCGACGCCGGCGTGTTCCTCGACGACGTCACGGTCTCGCGCAACCACGCGCTGCTGGTGCACCGCCAGGACGGCTACTACATCGACGACCTCGGGTCGCTGAACGGCACCTACGTCAACCGTCGCCGGATCGAGTCCCACCGGCTCGAGGACGGCGACGAGATCCAGATCGGCAAGTACAAGCTGAGCTACCTGGAGCGTTAGGCGGAATGGCGATCGCAACGCGGGACGAGGGCGCGGAGACGCCAGGGCGCAGTCGCCGTCGCGCCCGCGCAAGGCGCTGACGATCGGCGCCGTCGCGAAGATCCTCGGCCAGGAGTTCGACGACATCTCGATCTCCAAGATCCGCTATCTCGAGGATCAGAAGCTGCTGGCCCCGCGGCGCACGCAGGGCGGCTACCGGCTCTACAGCCAGACGGACGTCGAGCGCCTGCGCGCGATCCTGCGCATGCAGCGCGACGAGTTCCTGCCGCTGCGCGTCATCCGCCAGGAGCTTGCCACCGGCGAGTTCGCGAGCACCGACCGCCGCGGCGCGGACCTGGCGGTCACGCGCCGAGCCGGCTCGGTCGACGCGGCCGTCCGGCCGCTCACCGAGGACGAGCTCATCGAGACCTCCGGGGTCGACCCCTGAGCTGCTGCGGGAGCTGGTCGAGTTCGGCATCGTCGCGCCGCGGCGAAACGACGGCCAGAGCTACCTTCGACGAGACCGACCTCGAGATCGTACGCGCGGCGGCCGAGCTCTCGCGGTTCGGCGTCGCCGGACGCAACCTGCGCGTCTTCAGGACGTCGGCCGACCGCGAGGCCGCCCTCCTGGAGCAGCTCGTCGGGGCTTCGCTGCGCTCGCGAAGCCAGGCGCGGCGCAAGGAGGCGGTCGAGAACCTCGAGAGCCTGGCGGCGATCTGCGGCCACCTCAAGCATCTGCTCCTCGTCAGGCGATCTGCGCCGGCTGAAGGGCGAATAGGGCGCGTGCCGACGGGTCTCCCGCACGCGGGTGATCGCCGCGCCCCGCGAGCGGGTCTGGGACCTGGTGTCCGACCCGCACCACCTGCCCGCGGTGGTGGCCACGCGCTTCTCGCGTCGAGGACGTCAAGGGCGAGGCCGGCTCCAAGCGCGCCCGCTGGACCGTGGTCCTGCAGACCGCGAAGGGCTCCGGCGTCCGCGCCGACTACCGCTGCATCAGCGCCGCGACGGGCGAGCGCTACGTGTGGGAGCAGGAGCTGGCGGGCACCCCGTTTGAGCGCATCGTCGCTGCGTCGGAGACGGGGGTTCAGCTTGACGGCGACGGAACGGCGAGACCGCCGTCACCGTCTACACGCGCGAGAAGCTTCGCGGCATCTCACGGCTGGGCTCGCCGATGATGCGCGGCGCGGTCCGCAAGCGGCTCGACGACGCTCTCGACGGGCATCGAGCGCGCCCTGGTGGGCGGACTGATCCGACCGGGCGACGCGGCGTCACCAAGTGGTGGGGCTGGGGGGAGGAGGCTCGCCGGCTCGCCTTTCCGACCCGCGCCGTCGCGATGCTCCGCGACCGAGCTCGGGCCGGCGCGAGCCGACCACCCGGGTCGCGCTCGAGGAGGTCGCGATGCCGGAGCCGCGGCGATCCCCGAGGCGCGTTCGCCCGCTGCGGCGGGCCACGCGGGCTCCTCGTCGCGCACGAGCAGCGTGTGCGCCGGGCGGCGGGGCGGAGCTATCCCGACCTCGTCCGGCTGCGAGCGGGCCGACTCGAGGACGCGCCCGACGCGATCGTCGCTGCCCGGCGACGACGACGCAGGTCGCCGCCTACCTCGAGGCGTGCGCCCGCGAGGGCGTCGCGGTCGTCCCGTTCGGCGGCGGCACGAGCGTCGTCGGCGGCGTCGAGCCGCTGCGCGGGAGGGCACACGCGCGGTGCTCTCGCTCGACCTGCGCCGCCTGCGCGCGGCGTGAACGTGGACCCAGTGTCGATGACCGCCACCCTCGGCGCCGGCCTGCGCGGGCCCGAGGCCGAGGCGGCTCTCGACGCGCAGGGGTCACGCTGGGGCACTTCCCGCAATCGTTCGAGCTGGCGACGATCGGCGGCTACGCGGCGACCCGCTCGGCGGGCCAGGCGTCGAGCGGCTACGGGCGCTTCGACGAGCTCGTGACCTCCCTGCGCATGGTCACGCCGGCCGGGAGCTCGCGACGCTCGCGACGTCCCGCACACGGCCGCGGGCCCGGCGCTGCGCGAGCTCGCCCTGGGCTCCGAGGGCACGCTGGGCGTGATCACGTCGGTCACGGCGAGGGTGCGGCCCGCGCCCGCCGAGCAGGCGCTACGAGGGGTTCTTGGTCGCGGACTTCGAGGCGGCGTCGAGGCGCTCCGGCGAGCTTGCGCAGCGCGACGCCCTGCCGGACGTGACGCGGCTCTCGGACGAGGAGGAGACGCGCATGTCGATGGCGCTGTCGGCACGTCGGGGCGACCGCGCCGGGCGCTCGACGCCTATCTGCGCCTTCGCCGCCGAGCCGGCGGCTGCCTGGTCATCGCGGGCTGGGAGGGCGAGCCGCGAGGCGGTCGAGCGCCGCCGCGCCGTCTCCGCCGCGGATCCTGCGAAGCGCCGGTGCCGTGGCGCTGGGCCGGAAGCCGGGGCGACGCGTGGGTCCACGGTCGCTACGACGGCCCGTACTTCCGCGACGAGCTGCATGGATCGCGGCTATCTCGTCGAGACGCTCGAGACGGCTCACACGTGGACTCGCGCCTGCGCGAGCTCTACGACCGCGTGTCGCGCGACGCCCTGCGAGGCTCGCTCGAGGCCGGCGGCAGCTCTCGATCGTGATTGCCACGTCTCACACGTCTACCGCGACGGCGCCTCGCTCTACTTCACCTTCATCGCTCCAGCACGGCCGGGCGAGGAGATCGAGCAATGGCGAGCGGCGAAGACGCGCCGCCTGCGAGGCGATCGTCGCGGCCGGCGGCACGATCACCCACCACCACGCGGTCGGCGTCGACCACCTGCCCTACATGCGCGCCGAGGTCGGCGACCGGGGCTCGGGCGCTGAGGGCGCTGAAGGAGCGGCTCGACCCCGCCGGGTCATGAACCCCGGCAAGCTACTGCCCTGAGCTCTAGCCGCCGGAACCCGCCGAGCCGCGGAGCGCGTCTTGCCGCGCGGCACGGTCGCCGCGCAGGACCGTCTGGCCCGATCATCGGGAGCACGATCTTCGGGTTCTTCTGATCCGTGATGACGCTGCTTGATCTCGTTGGCGAGCTGCTGTCGCGGGCGCCGTACGTGATGTCGATCGACTGGATCCCGCGATCAGGAACGGCCATCGCTGCGGGAGCGGATGTCGAAGCTGTCGTGGTACGGGCCCGAGTGCCGGGTACGGGACCAGCGGCGCGAGCGGGTAGCCGTCGCGCTTGCCGGTGTCGAGGACGCAGCCAGGCCGCGTAGACGCTTGCCGTTGCCGCGGCGGCGGCAGGTCGCTGATCCGAAGGTCGAGGAAAGGCTTGTCGCTGGTCGCCAGGCCGAAGGTCGCGACGCCCGAACCCGGGCCGCCGCCGACCGGCCTTCAGCTTGATCGGGACGGCGTTCGTGTCCCTGCGATGCGCGGCTGAGCCACCGGTCGGTCGTGCTCGACGAGGTCGGCGTTGGCGCACGTCGGCGTCGAGGTGGAGCCGCCGCCTGAACACGCCGGCGATCGCGAGGACGACGATCACGAGGACGAGGCCCGCCGCTCCCGAGCGCCATGAGCAGGCGGGTCCGCCGGGATCCGCGGGCGGGGACGATGTCGCGGCGCCGTCTCGCTCGCCCGCGCGAGGGCCCGGGGGCTGGGGACACGGAGGTGCGGGGCGGCCCGCCCTTCGGCGGGGAGGCGGGCAGCTCCGCATCGGGAGCGATCCCCGCGAGCTCCGCTGCACAGTCGCTCGGCCAGCGTCCCGGTCTGCCGGGTCGTCGCGGAGGTGGCGGACGGCGTCGGCGCGGCCGATCGGGTCGGCCTGGCCCAGCAGGTAGTCGGTGAGCGCCACGTTGCGGTCCGGATCCGCGCCGCCGAGCTCGGCGAGCGCCCAGCGCGCCTTGGAGCGAACCTCGTCCGCGGGCGTGCCGAGGAGCGACTGAGAGATCCTCGTAGCTCTGGCCGCGCCCGAGCAGCAGCTCGAGCATTGCGCGCTGGTCCGCCGAGAGCGCCATGACGGCGAAGCGTAGATCGTGAGGCCGATCGTGCGTCGCACCCGCGGTTAAGCGCTGGATAAGGTCGCCCGATGCGGGAGAGGCAACGCCACGAGGCTGCTGATCCCGGGCGCACTCGCCCTTCTCGCGGCGGCCCTCGTGACCGTCGGAGTGCGGGCGCCGGATCGGTCGCACCGGCTCCGCTGCCGGAATCGCGGGCGAACCTGGACATCCTCGCGCACTCGGCGAGCACGGCCCCCCGGGTCGCCGCGGTGGCCGTCGGTGCGATCGTCTCTTCGCTGCGCACCGACCCGGACGTGATCGACGGCCGTCGCCGGGCCCCGGCACGGACCGAAGACGGCGATCGCCGTCACGCTGCGCACGCATGACGCCCAGCAGGCAGCCGCGGCAATCGACCGGATTCGCTCCGGCGTCGACCCCGGCCCGCTGCGCTGAGCTACGAGTCGCCGGCGCTCGTCCTCACGGGCGCCCGCGACTCGATCGAGGGCCAGCTCGGCAAGCTCGAGCTCCTCGTCGCGCCGATCGTCGCGCTCTGTCCTCTTCGGGGCGCTTGGGCTCGGCGCATCGCTGGTGTCGGCGCTCGCTGCCGCCATGGCCCTCGGCGCCGCGCTCGTGACCGTCCGCGCCACGAACGGTTACCTGCTCGCCGTCGCACCCGCCGCGGCGCTCGGCGCGGTCGCAGGCGATTGAGCTGGCTGGACTCCACGGCGCTCTACTTCGTCGAGGAGGAGCCGCTGGGCCACGCGGCGGCCGGCGTTCCCGAGCGCGTCCTTCGGCGCTGGCTTCCGGCCGCCGATGCGACGACGGCGGTGCGTGCTCTGGGCCCGTTCGCTCTGCTTGCGACCTCGTTCGAGGGCGCGGGGTCGATCGCCGCCGCCTCCGCTGGCCGCCTGCGTGGTGGCGCCTGCGACCGTGCTCCTGGCCGCACCGTCGATCGCCGCGTTGACGTCGACACGAGCCGAGCGCCCCGAGTCACGCGTGGCAGAGCCCTCTATGGCGCGCCGGGCGCGCTGGCACGGTCGCGTGCAAGGGTCGCGCTGGCGCTGGCGCTCGCGGCTCTTGCGTGTCGTCGTGCTCGGCTTCCCGGCTCACCGGGCCGCCACGACGCCATTGGCTCGCGCCGCGGCCGGGGCGGGCGGCGTTCTCGACGGAATCGGGCTCGCGGCGGTCATCTTCGGGCTTGGGACTGCCGCAGTCCTCGCCATCGGACAGCCACTCGCAACCCGGCTGCGGATGACGCTGGCGGCGCCCTACAGCCTCCTCGCGGTCCCGCCGGCCGTCGGGGCGCTGGTCTTCGCCGTCCAGGAGGGAAACCTGGCCGGCCTCGCGGGCGAGCGCTCCGCGCTGGTCGGAGGGTCGCTGGCCGTGTGCCTCGTGACCGCGGCCGCATCGGCGCCGGCCGCTCGGTGCTGACGGCCTTCAGCGCCCGCGAGGAACGTTCGCCGGGAGTTGGCGCCACCGGGGCCGCGGAGCTCGCCGCGACGCTGACGCTCCCGGGTATCGCCGCTTCGACCGGCGTCGTCGCCGGCTGCTTCGGCGTCCTTTGCGCCGCGGACCTCGGCGCGGCCCGCGAGGCCGGGCTGGGCATCGCCGTGGCAGCCGCCGTCGACCTGGTGGTATTGAGGACCCCGTTCCTGGGGTTCCTGGCGCGCTGGGGCCAATAGGCTGGACGGATGAGCGAAACCGATCCCGCCGGCCAGCCGGACGGCCTGCCGGGCGCCCTTGGAATCGAGCTTCTCGAGGTGGGCGCCGAGCTGGCCCGTGCCCGGATGGCGGTCAGCAGCAGGGTCATGCAGCCGTTCGGGATCGTTCACGGCGGCGCCCTGGCCGCGCTGTCGGAGACCATCTGCTCGGCTCGCGACGTACGAAAGCGTGAGCCGGCGACGGGATGCTCGCCATGGGTCAGGCAAACGACACCTCGTTCCTGCGACCCATCGCCTCCGGCCACGTCACGGCCACCGCACGCCGCCGGCACCGCGGCCGGACGACCTGGGTCTGGGAAGTCGATCTCCGCGACGACTCCGACCGGCTCTGCGCGATCTCCCGCATGACGATCGCCGTCCGCCCCGGCGAGCCGGGCGGCTAGCCCGCGAACCGGTTGGTGATCGGCAGCCGCCGGTCGCGGCCGAACGACTTCGGCGTGATCTTGATGCCGGGAGGCGCCTGGCGGCGCTTGTACTCGGCGAGGTCGACGAGCTTGACGACCTCGTCGACGACCCCCGCGTCCAGGCCCTCGGCGATCATCGCGTCGCGGTCCGCGTCGCCCTCCACATAGAGCTCGAGAATGCGATCGAGAACGGCGTACGGGGGCAGGGAGTCCTCGTCGAGCTGATCCGCGCGAAGCTCTGCCGAGGGTGGTCGCTCGAGCACCGAGGCCGGGATCAGCTCACGCCCCTCGCGCTCGTTGCGGTGGCGCACGAGGTCATAGACCAGGGTCTTCGGCACGTCCTTGATGACCGCCAGCCCGCCCGCCATGTCGCCGTAGAGGGTGGCGTAGCCCACCGACATCTCGCTCTTGTTGCCCGTGGTCAGCACGAGGGCGCCGCTGCGGTTGGACAGGGCCATCATCAGGTTCCCCCTGATTCGCGCCTGGAGGTTCTCGCGCATCAGGCCCTCGCTGAAGCTCGAGCCGTCCCCGGAGCCGTCGAGCAGGTCGTCGTAGGTGTCCATCGCGTCCGCGATCGGCATCTCGACCAGCTCGGCGCCAAGGTTCTCGGCGATGGCCCGCGCGTCCGCCTGGGTCGACTCGCTGGAGTGGGGGGAGGGCATCACGACGCACACCAGCCGGTCGGCGCCGAGGGCGTCCGCGGCCAGCAGCGCCACGAGCGCGGAGTCGATGCCGCCGGACACCGCGACGAGCACCTGGGCAAATCCGTTCTTCTCGACGTAGTCGCGAAGGCCGAGGGTGAGCGCGCCGTAGATCTCGGCAAGCGGGTCCAGCGGCTCCGCAAGCCCGCCGGCGCGCGGCGCGTCCGGGCCCACCGGGACCGGGAAGGCCCCGAGAACCCCGGCCGGGCCATCGGTGGCCGCGGTGCCGGCCGCAAGCTCGAGGTCGCACACGAGCAGCTCCTCGGAGAACTGCGCCGCGCGCGCCAGGGTCTGCCCGCCGGCGGCGACGACCACGCTGTGGCCGTCGAAGACCAGCTCATCCTGGCCGCCGACGAGGTTGCACAGCGCGAACGCGCAGCCCGTCTCGCGAGCACGCTGAGAGACCATGCGCTCGCGCCCGATGCCCTTCCGGCGGTGATAGGGGGAGGCCGAGGGGTTGACCACGAGCTGCGCGCCGGTCTCGGCCTCCAGGCTCGCGGGAGCGCCCGGGTACCAGATGTCCTCGCAGATCGTGAGGCCCACGGCGACGCCGTTCACCTCGATCAGCGCCGGCTTCTCACCAGGCTCGAAGTACCGCCGCTCGTCGAAGACGCCGTAGTTCGGCAGCAGCATCTTGCGGTAGACCGCCGCGACGCGTCCGCCCGCGAGCACGGCGGCCGAGTTGTAGACGGCGTCGCCTCGCTCCGGAAAGCCGACGACGGCCACGATTCCGTCGGCGAGCGCGGCCAGGGTCTCGAGTTCGGCGCCAACGGCGTCGAGGAAGTGGGCCTTCAGCAACAGATCCTCGGGTGGGTAGCCGGAGATCGCGAGCTCCGGGAACACCACCAGGGCAGCGCCCGCCTCGCGCGCTCGCGACATCCAAGCGGCGATCATTTCGCCGTTCTCCCGGATCGCTCCAACCGTCGGGTTGATCTGAGCCAGGGCAAGCGGAAATCGCTCGGAGGACATGGGCGAAGTATGGACGGCGGGGGGAACGGTTAGGCGGAAGGACCGGCCGGCACCCGGACGCCCGCGCGGGGCACGTAGATCACGTCGGTCCCGGCGAGCCGATCGTGGAATCCGCGGCGCTCGTCGCGGGTGACCACCCCAACGAGCCCGAGCCCGAGAGGAAGGAGGGCGAGCGCCAGGCCCACGAGCCGCCGCACGGCACGCCGCAGGCCGATCCGGCGGTCGCCGTCATCGGTGACGATGTCGATTCCGAGTAGGCGCATCCCCGGGGACTGGCCGGCCAGCGACCAGAACGTGGTCAGGTAGAGGGATCCGATCACGAGCCACGCACTCGTGCCGATGACGATCGCGGCGGTGTGATGCGCCTGCCCGAAGACCAGCGCGACCAGCGCCGAGACAGCGACGAACGCGAGGTTGATGAGCCCGAAGTCAAGGGCCAGCGCCAGTCCGCGCGTCATAAGCCCGGCGTGGTTGGAGCGTGCCTCGCGCTGCGGGCGCCGGAGCACGCGCCGCACGACGCGCTCGACTGCGTCGTCGACGTCGCGCGTGATCCCGCTGAGCTGGCGTCCGATGTCCTCGATCAGGCCGATGCCCTGAGAGGCGATTGCGGCGCGCACCTCGGGCGCCTCGGCGATTCGCTCGATCAGCCGCTGGACCTCGTCGCTCGCGAGGAGCTTTTCCCAGACGCGATCGATCAGCCCGCTGTCGAGCGCCTCCATGACCGCCCGCTCGACCGCCGGGCTGTCCAGTGCCTTCGCAACGGCATCCTGGAACGCGGGCCCCTCGAGGAGACGGACCAGCGCGCGCTCGACCGCCGCGCTCTCCATCGCGCCGACGATGGCGTCCTCGGTGGCGGCCTCGATCGTCGTGTCGATCCCGGTGGCGCCGGCCAGGGCGCGCGCACTTCTCGCGCTCGACCCCAGCAGGCGTGCGCCGAAGGAACGGCGACGGGGCGGCTCGGCCATGGCGCGCATGATCGCGCCCGCGCAGGACCGAACCGCGGAGCGAGGCGCCTAGGCGGCGCCGACGAGCGGGGCGAGCAGGCGCCGGGCGAGCTCGCGCGCCTCACCCTCGTCGGAGAGGGGGAGGCTTGTCTCCTCGATCAGGACGAAGCTGAAGACGAGGCGGATCAGCATCTCCGCAGCCGCCTCCGCCTCCCGACCGGACGGCGGGCCGTCCGGCGCGGACCCGATCCTCGCCGCCGCAAAGGCGCGCGCCATCTTGAAGAGGGCGCCGTTCGAGGCGTTGAGGGCCTCGAGCATGGCCTCCGGCTCGTGCCGGGCCAGTCGGCTGAGAAGCGGGTGCTCGCGGGCGATCCGCAGCGAGGCCAGGAATCCTGCGGTGACCTGCTCGGCCAGCGGCGCGTCGGCGGGGCTTGCGGCGTCGAGCTCGCCGAGGCAGCGCGCGCCCTCGCGGGCGGCGAGCGCCTCCAGCAGGCCGCTTCGTCCGTCGAACCGCCGGTAGACGGTCATGCGCCCCACGCCCGCGCGGTCGGCCACCGCGTCGATGGTCAGGTGCCGGATGCCCGAGGCGGCGCTCAGGGCGAGTGCGGCATCGAGGATCCGGTCGGCCACCTCGTCGTGCGGCGTCCCGCCCGCGCCACCGAGCGCCACCGAGAGAAAGCCTGCGAACCTCGCCGCGACCGCGCTCATGGCCTCAGGCGGCCTGCGCCAGCGCGGGTGCGGCCGACGCCATGTCGCCGCGGCCGATCGCCTCGCGGCGCCAGCGGAGGTAGGGCGGGCCCATGCAGCGTAGACCGCGCGGGAGGAGCGGCCCCGAGGCTCGCGAGGCCGCCGCGATCGCGCGCAGCTCCACCGCCTGGGCGCGGGTGAGCCGCAGCCCGAGCCGTGACCGCAGGCGCGGCGGCAGGAGCGCCGCCGTCGCCAGCCGGAAGGTGCGCGAGAGTGGCGGACGAGCGGCCCGCCAGGCGGCGTCGCCGACGAAGGGGACGGGCGGCGCAGCCGGCCTGGCGAGCGCGCTCATGAAGTCGTCGACGACGTCGCTTGGCTCCAGGCGCTCGTCGATCATCCGGTCGCGGTACTCGAGGAATCCCGCCCATGTCTCCGGAAGCTCGTTGTCGCGGATGCCGAGGACGCGCCCGAGGCGGCGCCACTCGAACCAGAGGCGCTCCACCTCGCGGTCCGTCAGCTGCCTGCCGAACATGCGGTGTCCGGACACGATCGAGTCGATGAGCGTCGCGTGGACCCAGGCGAAGGCCTTGGGCTCGAGGGCGTGGTAACTCGTGCCGTCAGGGGCCACCCCCTTGATGCGCTTGTGCATCTCGCGGAGCGCGCGGCCGGTCCGCCACGCCGCCTCCACGCCGCCGTAGACGGTGAGGTTTACGTAGTCGAGGGTGCGCAACAGACGCCCGTAGGGATCCTCGCTGTAGAGCGAGTGCTCGCGGACGCCGTTCGCCACGGTGGGGTGGGCGATCTGGAGGACGACGGCATAGCCGGACGCGACGAACAGGCGAGCGTCGCCTGCGAGCCGCCACGTCGCCGACCCCGGCGCCGGGACGAGCGCCTCGGCCTCGCGAAGAGTGGGCATCCGCGTTTGGGACATTGAGACGTAAACCGTACCAGGCATACCGGCCGACCCATCGGCAGACGAGCTCGTGGCCCCGGATAGAGTGGCCCGCGTGGAAGCCCCCGCAGCCCCGCCGGCGCGAGCGTCGCGGATCTCGCGCGTAGCCCAGACGCTGGTGGTCCTGATCGTGGCGGCGGTGGTTGTGCTCGGCTACGGCTATGTGGGGCTCTCCTTCGGCTCGGCCAGCCCCGGCTTCGTGGCCGGCTGGACGTGCCTCGCCCTCGTCTTCGGGTTCATCTTTGGGAGCTGGGTGGTAGTGGTCGCGCCACCCGGGATCATCGGCCTCTTCCTGCTGCTCTTTCTCGCCCGCGGCAGGGGCACCGCGAACGAGCTCTTCGACGCGAACTTCGTGGTCTGGAGCGCCGGCGTGTCGGTGCCGATGGGCGTCGGCGTCTGGCTTCGCCACCGCCTGGACCGCCTGCCGGCCGAGGGCGACGACCTCTTCGATCGCTGGGCCTCCGGCCGCTAGGAGGCCCGAGAACAAGGCGCCCGAGCATGTGGCGCGACCTTTCCTACCCGATGGTAGGATCGCGGCTCGCCTGACCGGGGCTCGGATGGCCCGGGAGGGCGAGTGGGGTAGCGGAAGACGTGGAAGCCGGCACGGCACCGAGCGCGGGCCCGGGCCTAGTGAGGTCCGCGTTCGGCAATGCCCAGGTGCCGCCGCGCCTGTGGCTCGAGCGGGTCGGAGGCATGGCGATCCTCGGCGTTCGCGTCTTCGGGGAGCTGATCAGCCCCGGGCTCTCGTGGCGGCGAGAGTTCGCGCGACAGTACGTCTTCGCGCTCAGCGTCACCCTGGTCCCGGCGACGATCGTCGCCTTCGTCATCGGGTTCTCCTCGATCGGCATCCAGGGCGGGTCGCTCGCGTCCGCCTTCGGCGCGATCGACCGCATCTCGTCCGTGGCCCCCGTTGCCTTCCTGCGTGAGCTTGGGCCAACGCTCACCTCGGCGATCGTCGCCGGCACCCTCGGCGCCACGATCACCGCTGAGCTCGGCGCGCGGAAGATCCGCCAGGAGCTCGAGGCCCTCGAGGTCATCGGCATCAACCCCATCCGCAACCTCGTGCTGCCGCGGGTGATCGCGCTCGCTCTGATGATGCCGGTGCTGAACCTGCTCACCTTCTGGGCGGGGGTGGCCGGCGTGTTCGCGGCGGCGGTCCTGCTCTACGGCGCGACGCCGGCGGCCTTCTGGGACAACCTCCTGCTCCTAACGAACTACGTCGACCTCTGGTCGAGCGTGGTGAAGACCGTGCTCTTCGGCGGCCTGATCGGGCTGATCTCGGCGTACAAGGGACTTTCGGTCGGTGGCGGCACCGAGGGCGTCGGCCGGGCCGTCAACGAGTCGGTGGTCGCCTGCTTCGTGGCGGTCTTCATGCTCACGGTCGTCTACACGAGCATCTTCCTGGCTCTCTACCCCGAGGTGAACTACGGCGGATGACCACGTCGCCGCAGTCACCCGCCCGCGCCAAGCCGGCCCGCCCCCGGGGCCCCGCGGACGCAGTCGGCGGCCCGGATCGGGTGCCGGTTCTCGACGCCGCGGGCGGGTACTTCGAGTTTCTCTGGGCAGGCGTTCGCGGCATGCGGCACGTGCCGCAGTACGCCGGTGAGGCGCTCCGCCAGACGGCGCTGATCGCCACGGGCTCGATGCTCGTGATCGTCTGGATGTCGTTCCTCACGGGCGCCGTCTGCGGGATCGAGGGGACCGCCGTGTCGCGGGCGATCGGCGCGGGGATCGCGGGCCCGATCTTCGTCGCGTTCTGCACGACGCGCGAGGTCGTCCCGTTCATCTTCGGCTTCGTGATCGCCGCGAAGATCGGCGGGGGGATCGTGGCGGAGCTCGGGGCGATGCGCGTCAGCGAGGAGGTCGACGCGCTCGAGGTCATGGGGGTCCCGTCGATCACCTACCTCGTGTCGACCAGGATGATCGCGGCGCTGATCATGCTCCCGGTCGCCTACCTGGTCGCCCAGGCGGCAGCCGAGGCCGGCGGGTGGATCGCCTCCTACGTGCGCTTCCACGATGTCTCTCAGGGCACCTGGAAGTTCGCCTTCTACACGGCGCTGCGTCCGCTGGACCTCGTCTACTCGGTCATCAAGGGCCTCGTGCTCGCGTTCACGGCGATCGCCACTGCCCTCTACTACGGCTACCGGGTCCGCGGGGGGCCGGTGGAGGTGGGGGAGGCCACGGCGCGCTCGATGGCGGTGAACCTCATGTCGGTCACCGTCCTCAACATGGTCATGACGTTCATCTTCTGGGGATTCAACCCCGACCTGCCGATCTCTTGAGCGGGCGGAGGACGGGCAGGGAAGTCCTGGCCGAGACCGGGCCGCCGGTGGCCCGGGTGGTTGCGATCGCGGCGCTCGGGCTTGCCGTCCTGGCGGTCGCCCTCATCGTCTCGAGCACCTCGGGCACCTACGAGACGACCGCGGTCTTCGACGACGTCCGCGGCCTGATCCCCGGGGGGCAGGTGAAAGCCGGAGGGGTGACGGTCGGCACGGTCGAGGACATCAGCTTCGGCGACGACGGCCTGCCGCGCGTTGCGATGCGAATCGACAGCGGCTTCCGGTTGCGGCAGGGGGCCTTCGCGAACATCCGCCTCGCGTCGAACGTGGGCGGCATCAACCGCTACGTCGAGCTCACGCAGGGCAAAGGTCCCGAGCTTCCGAACGACGCGACGCTCGGCCCGTCGCAAACCGATCAGCCGGTTGATCTCGACCTGGCGCTCTCCGACCTCGACCCGAAGACCCGCAGGGACGCGGGGCGGATCCTCGCGGCCGTCGACAGGGTCACACGCGGCCGCGGGAGCTACGTGGCCCGGACCCTCCGCCAAAGTGGCACCGCGCTCGGCCAAACCGCGGACCTGCTCGCCGAGGTCAACTCCGACCGCGAGGCGCTGCGCACCCTGGTGGCAGACGGCAGGGTCGTGGTCGGCGCGCTCGCGAAGAACCCAGGCGAGCTGGGCGCAACCGCGGACCAGGTCGCTGCGCTTCTGGCCACGACGGCGCGGCGCCAGTCCGAGCTCGAGCGCGCCACGGCGCTCATCGGGCCCGCGCTGCACCAGGGGCGGGACGTCCTGCAGCACATCAATGCCGCGACGCCCGATCTGCTCTCGCTGGTCCGCGCCTCCCGTCCGGCGGTGGCGCAGCTCGCCCCGACCGCTCGCGTGCTGGAGCCGGCTTTCGAGGCGCTGACACCGCTGCTGGCCCAGGCTCGAAAGCTCATCGACGAGGCGCCGGGCGAGCTTCGCGCGCTGCGGCCGGCCCTCGATGCCGTCAGCAACCTGCTGCCCATGCTCCGCCCGATCGTCTCCCGGTTCGGTCCGTTCCTGGACCACCTCCGAGCGCGGGCGCCGGAGGTCGTCAACTTCTTCACCCTCGGCGGCGACACGACGGCCGACTACGACGCGAACGGCAACATGGTGCGCGCGAGCACGGTGGCCATCCAGATGGCCAGGCACACCAACGAGGTCGGACCGTCCAGCGACAGGCCGGGGCTCGCGCGGCGCCCGTTCGACCGCACCCCCGGCTCCCTTGAGGGCGATCCCTGGCGGCGCTACTGGCGAACCTTCATCGGCGGCGGCAAGCCGCCGCGGGCGTTCGAGCGGTCCGCCGGAGGCTCGCCGTGAGCCCGGTGATGGCCCGGCTCTCGGCGATCGCCTGCGCGGTGCTCCTCGTGATCGCCGTCGGCGTCCTCTACGTCACGTCGCACCCCAACCTGGCCGCGCGCACCCAGGTGCGCGCCGAGTTCCAGGACGTCTATCCACTCCTCACGGGCATGAACGTGCGCGAGTGGGGAGCGCCCGCGGGCACGGTCTCCAGCATCGACCTCACCGAGCGGGGCACCGTGATGGTCACGATGGACCTGAACGCCGGCACGACGCCCCCGACGGCGAACGCCACGGCGTCCATTCGCGAGCAGGACATCACCGGCGACAGCTACGTCGACCTGTCGCCGGGCCACGCGGCGAAGCCGCTGGGCGACACGGTCATCCCGACCAGCCGCACGATTCGCGCGCCGCGCTTCGACGACCTGCTGAACACGTTCGACAAGCCGGTGCAGGAGTCCCTCCAGATCCTTCTCGACCAGCTCGGCATGGCGGTGCAGGGGCGCGGGGAGGACCTGAACCGCGCCGAGCTGCAACTGCGCCCGGCGCTGGCCGCCGCCGACCGCGCCGCCCGCGAGGTGGCCTCCCAGAACGCGACTCTCCGCTCCCTGATCGGCGACACGCAGCGGGTCACGGGACAGCTCGCCGCCGGCTCCGGCGACCTCGGCAAGCTCGTCGACTCGCTCGCCGCCGTCACCGAGACCACCGCTGCGCACACGGACGCGCTCGACCAAGCACTCGCGCTCGCGCCGCAGACGGCGAGCCGGACGCGCGTCACGCTTGCGAAGCTCCACGGGCTGGCGGTGGCCGGGCTGCCGCTCGCCCGCACCCTGGCGGGCGCGGCACCGCGACTGGCGAAGACCGCTGACCTTCTCGGCCCGTTCGTCGATGACGCAGCGTCGGTGCTCGGGGACGTCGCCCCGACGCTCCAGCTGACGCAGAAGCTGTTCGTCGCCTCGGAGCCGACCCTCAAGGCGGGGCCCCACCGGGTCTTCACGGCCCCGTTCGACATCGCCTCTGGCACCGGCAAGCTCCTCACCGCGCTGGTGGGCCAGAGGGACATCGTCAAGTCCCTGTTCGGCGCCGACGGCTATGGCAAGGGGGCCGCGAGCCGCAACGACGTCGGGCTCGCGGCCACCGCCGTGGAGCGCGGCAACCAGCAGGGCTATCCGTCCAACTACGACCGGAAGCGCTTCTTCCTGCGCGCCTCCACGGTGCTGAGCTGCGAGAGCTTCGGCGTGCCGATCGCCCCCGGCTGCCTGACCGCCGCGCTGGCGAAGTCCGCTCCGGAGAGCTCCGGCCACACGGCCTCGGCGCCGCGGCCCGCCGGCGAGGAGCACGGCGGTCGGCCGCAGACGAGCGCGCCGGCGGCCCCCGGCTCGAGCTCGGCCCCGGCAGAAAGTCCGGCCGAACGGCTGCGGCGCCGCGTGCAGAGGATCGTCCAGGGCCTCCCGGTCGGGCCGCCCGCGGGCGGCGCGGGAGGGGCGCCGAAGCCGGACCCGCAGAGCCTGCGGGACCTCCTCGACTTCGTGCTGGGCCCATGAGCGGCGGCCGGCTCAAGCCACCGGGACCGTTCGCCCGCACGGTGAGAAGGACGGGCGGCCGGATCCAGGGCCACCCCCTGGCGGCCGGCCTCGTCGTGGCGGCCTTCTCGGCGCTGCTCGGCTGGCTCGCCTGGGCGTCGACGAACGGCGTCCCCCTCCAGTCCCGCTACGAGCTTCACGCGCTCGTCCCCGGCTCGGCACCGATCGTGAAGGCCGGCGACGCGGTGCGGATCGCCGGGCGGCTCGCGGGCATCGTCACCGAAGTCGCGCCTCACAACGGCGCCCGCGACGTCACCATGAGCCTGAGCCCCAGCTACGCCCCCGTCGGCAGGAACGCGCGCGTCCGCGTGACCGTCAAGTCGATCGTCTACCTGACCTACGTTGCGATCGACCCGGGCGACGTCGATCGCCCCATGCCGGCCGGTGGGACTGTGCCGCTTCGCCACTCGGGATCCGGAGTCGGGATCCTCCAGGTCGTCCAGCTGTTCAACAAGCAGGCTCAGCGCACCCTGCAGAAGGTCACGACGAACACGGGTCTCGGCCTGGCCGGCCGGGGCACCGACGTCAACGCCGCGCTCAAGGACCTGCCTTCCGTCGTTCGCAACGGAACGCCGGAGCTCCGTGCGCTCACCTCCACGCGCGGCGCCATCGCGCGCTCGCTGGACGGCGCCGACCGGCTCGTCAGGGGTCTGGCGGGCGAGGCGGCCGATGATCCACGCGCCCTGCTCCGCTCGGGCGCCGCGGTCATCCGGGCCGTGGCCGCCCAGGACATCCCCCTCGGCCGCGCCCTGGACGAGCTGCCGGCATTCGAGCGCGCCGCGCTGCGCACGGCCCCGCTGGCGGACCCGGTTCTAGATGACGCGACCCAGCTCTCCCACACCCTGCGCCCGGCGCTCGACAGTCTCGCGCGGGCCCTGCCGGCGCTCGATCGCGGGCTTGAGCTCGGCGACACGCTTCGCCGCCAAACGGCCAGGCTCACGGGGGCCCTCGCGCCGGTCATCAAGGCCGCGACGCCCGTTATCGGCTCGCTCGAGCCGACCGTCGCCTCCACCGGGCCGCTTCTCGATGCGCTCGGGAAGCTCGTCCACACGATGGACCCGTACCGGCGGGACTTCGTCCGCGCCGGCAGAGGGGTCGTGGCGGCGACCACGGAGCGCTTCGACGCGGGGCAGACTGCGCCGGGAAACCCGGCGCTGCGCTTTGCCCCGATCCTCACCTGCGCCGGGGGCCGGGATCCCTATCCGGCCCCCAACACAACGCGAAAGCACTCGCAGTCATGCCTGAGCGGGAGCGGGGCCCGATGACCGTCGCCGGACGCCTGACCCGGCGCGAGCGCGGCCGGCGGCGGCTGGTCGGCGCCGCCGTGGTGGCTCTGGGGTTTGCCCTCGTCGTGATCGTGGCGTTGCGGCCGAACCCGTTCAAGCACACGCAGGACTTCTGGGTGCGCTTCGACAGCGTCCAGGGGCTGGGGAGCATCGACAGGAACGTGCGGGTGGCGGGCGTCAACGTGGGCTCGATCGGGACCGTGCGGAGGGTCGGAGACGACGCGCTCGTCAAGCTCGAGATCGACCCGAGCATCGGGGTGCACTCCGACGCGATCGCCGCGCTGCGCCCGCACACGCTCTTCGAGGGTTCGGACTTCGTCGACCTTCAGCCCGGGAGCCCGAGCGCGCCTCCGCTCGGCAGCGGCATCCTGCCGCGCTCGCAGACGCGGGTCTACATCTCGCTCGACCAGGCAACGCGGGTCCTGCACAGCTCCAACCGCGAGGCCCTTCGCCAGCTGGTCAGAAGCGGAGCGAAGATCCTCGATCGCGGCTCCGTGGAGAGCCTGCGTCACGTGCTCACGGAGTCGCCGGCGCTCGTGCGGAACCTGGCCCCGGCCTCCCAGGCGCTTCGCGGGCCGCACGGCACCGAGCTGGCCGGGGCGATCCGCAGCATGTCCGTCACCGCGCGCGCCGTCGCCTTCCGGCAGGCGGACCTCGAGCCGCTGGTGAGGCGGGCCGACCACACGGCGGCCGCGATTTCAGTGGACGGCGGAACCGCGCTCGACGCCGCGCTTCGCGCCCTGCCCGGGCCGCTGGCCGAGCTTCGCGACGGGGGGCCGCAGCTGGTAGCGCTCATCGACCGGGTGGACCGCCTCGCCGTCTCGCTCCGGCCGGTGGCCACGGCCCTGGCTCCGCTCCTGCGCGAGGGCAGGCCGGTCCTGCGCGCCGCGACTCCGGCAACGCGCGACGCGGCTCCCCTGGTGGCCCAGCTGCGCGTCGTGCTCGCCCGCGTCGCCGGCGCGTCGCAGCCGGTCCTCGACGTCGTCCACATCCTCCGCCCGGGCGCCAAGGTCCTGGCGAACTCCGTCCTGCCGGAGATCACCCGCCGTTCCCGCCTGGGCCTTCCCGGCTACATGCAGCTGATCTCGGCCTTCACCGGCGCGACGGGAGCTCAGCGCCCGTACCAGACGCTGGCGCAGAACCCGCAGGGCGCGGGCCACCTCCTGAGGCTCGGGGCGTACGGCGATCCCCAGGCAAGCGCCAACGGCCTCGCCTTCCCGTCCTGCGCGCTGATCGCGCTGATCGACCCACAGGCCGCGACCTCCCTGAAGGCCGCGGGACTCTGCCGATGACACGGATCCTCCGTTTCCCGGTCGAGCTCATGCGCTTCGTCCGCAACTTCGTCTCGCCGCCCCGCAAGACCGGGCGGATCGCGCTCGGGCGCATGACGATCCTCATCCAGGTCATCGCTGCCGCGATCTTCGTCGGCTACACGCTCAACAAGAAGGACATCGGCTTGCCGTTCCTGACCTCCTCCAAGTACGAGGTCCAAGTGGAGTTTCCGGATGCCAAGGGGCTCGATCCCGCGGACAGCCCGGCGGCAGCGGTGGCAGGTACGCCCGAGGGCCAGGTGACCGACGTCAGCTACGTCAACGGCAGGGCGTTGGTGACCCTCAGCCTCGACTCGAATGTCCGCGGCAAGCTCTTCGCCGACGCCGCGGCGCAGCTGCGCCCTGCCAGCGCCCTTCAGAACCTGCTCGTGAACATCGATCCCGGCAGCCCGAAGGCAGGCCCGCTGCCCGACGACCGGCCGATCCGCCCGAGCCGGACCTCCTCGTTCGTGGCCATCGACGAGCTCACGGGCATCCTGGACTCGGACACCCAGGCGTACGTGTCGATCCTCCTCAGGGAGGCACGCGAAGCGCTGGGCGGCCGCGAGGGCGAGTTGCGCGGCGCGCTTCGCCGGCTGGCCCATCTCACCGACCCGGTCAAGACGATCTCGCACACCCTCGCTCAGCGCAGGGTGCTCCTGACCCGGCTCGTGGGAGACCTGAACCGCGTCTTCTCGACGCTCGCCCAGCGCGGCGACCAGCTGGCCGCGGCGATCGACACCGGAAACCGCACGCTTGCCGTCACCGACGCCCGTTCTGCGGAGCTTGCCGCCGCCACCCGCCGCCTGGCCCCGGTCCTGGTCGAGGCTCAGCAGACGCTGGCGGCGCTGCGGCGCCTCGCGGTCCCGCTGGGACCGGCGCTCGACACCCTGACCCCGGCAAGCGCGCCGCTCGCGAACGACCTGACGAAGCTTCGCGGGCTCCTCCCGCGGGTCAAGGGGCTCGTGACGAGCTTCAAGACGCTCGAGGAGCGCAGCGGGAAGCCACTGTCGCTCCTGTTGCGCGGGACCAGCGGCCTCTCCGCGAAGATCCGCGCCCTCGAACCCACGGCCCGCAAGCTCGTCACGCTCGCGCGGCTGCTCAACCGCTACAAGAAGGGCGGGGCGCAGCTCGCCGACACGTTCAGCGGCGCCTTCTCGACCCAGGACCGGGGTGGCCCCCTCGGCCAGGTCGACGTGCTCGGCTCCGAGCCCCTGAACCCGTCCGACTTCGGCTTCCCTTCGAAGGCCAACGGCGGGCCCGGGCGCAAGGTTCTCGACCACGACGTCGCGCTCGAGCTCGAGCGGATCTGCCGAACCCAGAACCCGGTTGCCTGCGTGTTGCGCTTCGAGGTTCCCGGCCTGCCGAAGCGCCCGCTCACCGCCGGAGGACAGGGCTGATGGATCATCGGCTGCCGCGCACGGGCCTCATCGTCAGCGTCGTCTGCGCGTTCCTCGGCGTGCTGACCTTCATCTACCTGAATCAGGCGTTCGAGGGCCCAAGCCCCACCAACCTCGTCTTCCACCCGTACCACCTGGAGGCGAGCTTCAAGGACACCGAGGTCCTGCAGACGAAGTTCTCCGTGCTCGTTCGGGGCTACGACGTCGGCAAGGTCACGGATATCAGCTACGACCCGCAGGACAAGCGGGCGAAGGTCACGTTCACGGTCGACAACGACACGATCCCGGTCTATCGCGACGCGTCGGCCTTCATCGGCGAGCGGACGATCCTCGGAGACTCGTACGTCAACCTGGACCCGGGCACTCCCGCGGCTGGGCCGGCCCCGTCCGGCTTCCAGATCGCCGGCCACCCGAGCGTCAACTTCGACCAGGCGCTGAGCTTCCTCGACGCCAAGGGCCGCGCCCACGTCCGCTCGCTCCTCCACTCGCTGGCGAAGGCGACAAGAGGAAAGGACGGCGGCGAGGAGCTGAACGTGACGCTGGCCGAGCTGAGCCGAACGGTGGGGGAGCTTCGCAACCTCACCGGCGCCCTGCACGGACAGGAGGCGAACATCGCCGGCCTCGTCCGCGACTCGAGCGTCGTCCTCCACGAGCTCGGCACCCGTGAGCAGTCGATCCGTACGATCGTTGCCGCCGGCCGCGCCACCCTCGACGCCCTCGCCACCAACACCGCCTCGCTGGAGCAGGGACTGAACGAGCTGCCAGGCCTGCTCGCAAGCGGCACGCACGCGCTGCGCAACGCGCGGCCGCTCCTCATCGAGGCACGTCCGCTCGTCCACAAGCTGAACGCCGCGGCGCCGTCGCTCGTGCCGGTGCTCGACCGCCTGCCGAAGCTCTCCACCGACACGGTCCACATCGTCTCGCGGCTCTCCGGGATCCCGGCGCTGCGCAACACCCTCCAGCTCGTCACCGCGGTCGGCCCGCTCGTGCCGAACCTGGAGGCAAGCGCGCGAAACCTGGTGACGCTCCTGCGCTACACGGCTCCGCGCTCGAAGGGCATCGCGGCCTTCTTCGCGAACATGGCGAGCGTGACCGCGCACGGCGACGAGAACGGCAGGTGGGCGCGCTTCTACATCGGCACCGAGCCGGGAGAGCTCGACGACCAGCCCACGCCCGCGAACTGCGCCCCGGGGGCGCACCCGACGACCGGGGTGTGCCACAACGCCTACCCGAAGCCGGGCGACGCCGCCCACGACCAGCCCTACAGGAAGGGCTCATACCCCCACCTGAAGCCGTACGACCCGCCACGGCACTGAGCGCCGGCGCCCTCTCTTACTGATCCGGTCTGACTACGCGCTGGCGCGGGCGCCGTTGGTCCGGGCGGCACGCCGCGCTCGGCGCTTGGGCTTCCCGCCGCCGGTCGCCTCGCTCAGCTGCCTGATCGCGGCCTCGAGGTCCGCAGCCAGCTCGTCGAGGTCAGCGAGCGCGTCGTAGTCGCCGATGAGGCCGAAGTCGACGTTGCCGTCGTAGCTCATGATCCCGAAGCAGACGGCCTGGTTGGAGGCCAGCGGCACCATCGGATAGGTCGCGAGCAGCTTGCGCCCGAGCAGATAGAGCGGGAACTGCGGCCCGGGGACGTTGGTCACGACCGTGTTGAAGAACCGCTGGCGCGACTGCAGGCGCGCGGCCTGGCCGACGATGGTCGGGGGCGCGAAGTCGGAGAGATTGGTGAGCATCGTCGCGCCGACGGCTTGCTTCGAGGCCTTCAGGTCGCCCATCGACTCGCTCACCAGGTGAAGGCGCCTGACGGGGTCCTCGCACCACACGGGCAGCGGCGCCATCATCGAGGAGACCTGGTTGCCGAGCTGGCCGTGCTGATCGGCGGTTCGCACGCTGATCGGCACCATCGCGCGCAGCTCCAGGTCATCGGTCGAGTGGCCGCGCGCGCGTAGATAGCGGCCGAGCGCGCCTGCGACGACGGCGAGGATGACGTCGTTGACCGTGCCCCCGGCCTCGTTCTTGATCCGCTTGAGCTCCGCGAGCTCGGTGTGGACGGTCGCGAAGCGGCGGTAGGGGCCAATCTCCAGGTTCAACGGAGAATCCGGAGCGTCGAAGCTCGTCCGCGCGAACGAGCCGGCGGCGATCACTCCCTCGCCGAGCGTTCTGAGGGCACGCGCGGGCCGGCGGACGAGCGCGCGGACGCCACGCACCATCTCGGCCGGGCTGGTCGCGCGCTCGATCAGCGCGTCGGCAAGGAGCTGGCTCTCGGTGGGCTCCGGCCTCGGAATCCAGGGTTCGGGCTCGGGCGGGGATGGAGGGTCGGCCTCCAGGTCGTAGAGAACCGTGCTTATGTCAACTCCGGAGACGCCGTCGACCAGGCAGTGATGGCTCTTGCCGATCACGGCAAACCTGCCGCCCTCGAGCCCGTCGACGAGCCACATCTCCCAGACGGGCCGCGAGCGATCGAGGCGCTGGGAGAAGATACGGGCGGCGAGGATGCGCAGCTGCTCGTCGGATCCGGGCTCGGGCAGCGCGGTGTGCCGGACGTGGTAGTCGAGGTTCAGGTGCGGATCGTCAACCCAGACGGGCCTTCCCTGCCCGTAGGGGACGAAGCGAAGCTTCTGGCGAAAGCGGGGCACGAGGTGAAGCCGCGAGGCGAGGTGGTCGCGGTACTCGTCGAACTCGGGCGTGGGCCCCTCGAAGATCGAGGTCGAGGCGACATGCATGTGCGCCGGGCCTCGCTCCAGGTGAAGGAACGAGGAGTCCAGGCCGGTCAGCCTCGAGCCGTGCATCGGCTTTCGATTCTCGCAGTCATCGGGCTCGCAACGGATCTTGCCAGACCGTGAGTTCAGTGACTGCCATCACAGATGGAACGTACGTTCGGCCCTAGCCTCGCCCGCTCCAAACAGCTGAAGACCTGCCGAGTCTCCCGCCCGAGCCACGCGCTCGCCGGGGTGGGGGAGCGGGGGGCGCCGGGCGGCCTCGGTCGCGCCGGTGCCAAGCGCGGGCGAACCTAGGCCCGCAGCGAGTCGTCGGATGACGACCGTCCTGCAGGCAGAGCCGAAAGCGAGGATCCGACATGCGTCGCTTCCGCATCAGGCGGAGGCGCGCCGCGCGCCGCAGAGCATTGGCGCTGGCGCTTCCTCTTGCCGCAGTTCTGTCCACAACCGCCGCGCTCGGCGCGTCGGCGTCGAGCCAGGCGCCGAAAGTGACCCTGAGAAGCGGCTCGACGAGCGTCACCTACGGCCACGAGCTAGAGCTTCGCGGTCACGTCACCGGGACCGCGGGCCACCCCGTGACGATCGCGTTTCACGCCCGCGACGGCGGCGGCTGGAAGCAGCTTCGCCACCTGCGGTCCGGTCCCGCCGGCGGCTATCGCGCGACCCTGCATGCTCGCCGCACCGGGACCTTCCGCGCGCTCTCGCCCGGGGCCAGGTCGAGCGACCTGCTCCCGGTTCGCGTGCGCTCGCGCGTCCACGCCAGGATCGTCGACGGCGGTACCGTCGCCGGACACAGGGTTGCGATCAGGGGCCGCGTCCTGCCCGCCAGCAGGGGGCGAGCCGTCAAGGTCGAGGTCGGCCACGACCACGTCCGTACCCGCACGGACGCCCACGGCCGTTTCAAGGCCGTCTGGCGTGCCGATTCCGTCGGGCGCTATCGCGTCCGCGTGGAGGCCAAGGGCGACGGCGCGGCCGCGGGCGCCCGGGACGGCGCCGGCCACGTAACCGTTTTCAGGCACGCGACCGCGTCCTGGTACGGCCCGGGCCTCTACGGGCACCGGGTGGCCTGCGGCGGGACTCTCGAGCCGGACACGCTCGGCGTCGCCAACAGGACGCTGCCGTGCGGCACGAAGGTGACCCTGCGCTACCACGGCCGCCAGGTACGGGTGCCGGTGATCGACCGGGGACCCTACGTCGAGGGCCGCGACTACGACCTGACGGCGGCGACCAAGTCGCGGCTCGGCATCTCGGGCGGCGTCGCCACTCTCCTCAGCTCGAAGTAGCCCGGCCCCGTGCGCGGGCCCGGCAGCGTCCGGGCCCGCGTGCTTCCGGGGTTCTAGACTCGGGTGCGGTGTCAGCCGAGGGCAAGAACCTCGAGGCCATCTCCGCGGCCATCGACGCGCACAACTCGAGCTGTCCGTATCCAGCCTCCGAGGTGCGAATGAACCCGTTCGAGGTCGAGCGTCTCGGCTGGGATGAGATTCGCGGGCTGCCGCTGGTCGGGGATCCGGCGATTGCGACCGGGCGCTTCCGGATCGTCTGCTCCCGCGAGGGCGAGGGCGCCGGCCTCGAGGAGGTCGAAGCGGTGGGGCAGGAGATCGGCATCGGTGCTCCCGGCGAGCCGGTCCCGCCCGTCTAGGGGTTGATCCCGAGGTTGGTGGTCAGCTCCTGAGCCTTCGTGTTCAGGACGGTGAAGTCGCCGGTCAGGATGAGAATGCCGGTGACGATCAGGATCGCGCCGCCGACTCCAACCACGACCGCGTAGTGGCGCTTGACCGCGTCGAACGCGTCGGTCATCCGCGAGAAGGCAAGCGCCGTCGCGAGGAACGGGATGCCGAGGCCGGCCGAGTAGACGGCAAGCAGGAACGCCCCGTGCGCCTCCGAGCCCGACACGGCCGCCGCGCTCAGAATCGATCCGAGCGTCGGGCCGATGCACGGCGTCCAGGCAATCGCGAACGCGGCGCCGGCAACGAGTGGCCCGCCGCGTCCGGCGCGGGCCATCAGGGCGTCCAGGTGCCACTCCCGGTTCAGCCGCGCAACGAAGGTGCTCGCCACGAAGACCACGCCCATGAGGATGATGAAGGCCCCCGAGATCTTCTCGAGCAGCTCCTGGTGCTCGTGGAGGGTTTGTCCGAGGCCGGTCGCGGTCAGCCCGAGGGCGATGAAGATCGCCGAGAACGAGGCGACGAACAACAGGCTCGGAACGAGCACACGGCGCCATCCGGCCTCGGAGAGGTCGCCGACGGCCACCCCGCTTACGGCTGAGAGGTATCCCGGGACGAGCGGCAGGACGCAGGGCGAGATGAACGAGACGATCCCGGCGCCGAGCGCCGCGAGGAGTCCAACGTTCCCGACACCGGAGCTGCTGGCGATCGGGAGCATGGCCTACGCCAAGGTGGTCGCCAAACGACGACGATGAGCCCGAGCCAACGGGTGATCCGGCCCGAGCTCGGTGAAGATCGCCACCATCACCTTGCGCAGCGCATCGCGGCGCTCGGCGTCGGGCTCGTTCGCGATTGCTCCCTGAAGCGCTTCCAGCGCGGACTCGTCCGCTCCCGAATCCCAGTCGCCAAACGCAGCGGCGAGCTCCGGCTCGGGATCCGCCGCCTCGAGGCGCGCCCGAGCGGCGAGGCCGTCGGCCAGAAAGTCGCCCGCGAAGCGGTCCAGCAGCGCAAGGGCCTCGTCGCGATCGCCCCGCGCAAGGAGGAGCTTGCCGAGCTGGGCGGCCGCCTCGAGGTGGCGAGGGTCGGCGTCGAGGGCCGCCCGCAGCGAGGCCTCGTCGCCGGCCTTGGTCAGCTTCTCCGCCTCGGAGGGGAGGAGGCCGTCGAGGAACGCTTCGATCCTGGCCGGCGGGATCGCGCCCGTGAACTCCGCCACGACCTTCGCGTCCTTGAAGGCCTTCACCGCCGGGATGCCGCGCACTCCAAACGCGCCGGCAAGCATCTGGTTGCTGTCGACGTCCACCTTCGCGAGCTCGACTGCTCCCTCGCGAGCGGCGACAGCCGCCTCGAGCGCAGGCGTCAAGGCCCGGCAGGGACCGCACCAGGCGGCCCAGAAGTCGACGACGACGGGAACGTCGCGCGAGCGCTCGACGACGCGAGCCTCGAAATCGCGCTCCTCCACGTCGTAGGAGGCGGTCGGCATGGGCCGAGGTTAGCGAGGCTCGTGGCTCGCGCCGAACCCTCGGAGGTGTGAGACTGGGATCTCATGGACATCGCCGAGTCGCTCCGCGGGAAGCTCTTGATCGCCTCGCCGGCGCTCGTCGACCCCAACTTCGCCCGCAGCGTCGTCCTCATCACGGAGCACTCCGACGAGGGCGCGATGGGCATCGTCCTCAACAACCCGTCGGAAACAGCCCTCTCGGAGGTGTCCCAGGAGCTGGCCGACATCGCCGGTCACGAACCGATCTACGTCGGCGGACCGGTGCAGCCCGAGGCTCTCGTCCTCCTCGCCGAGTTCACCGACCCGAGCGCCGCCGCCTGGATCGTTGCCGCGGACGTCGGGCTCGCGTCGGCGAACCTGGAGATCTCCGAGCTTGGCGAGGTCGTGCGCCGCGGCCGCGTTTACGCGGGTTATTCGGGGTGGGGGGCGGGCCAGCTCGAGGCCGAGCTCGAGATCGAGTCGTGGATCGTCGAACCGCCGCTCCCCCGCGAGCTGTTCCCGGAGGACCCGAGCAGCCTCTGGAGCGCCGTGCTCGACCGCAAGGGCGGCCAGTACGCGCTGGTGGCCCGCATGCCCGACGACCCGTCGGTCAACTGAAACCCGGATCCAACGCACGATAACCGCGATTATGGAAACCGACCTGAAAACGGCTCCAGGGGCCCCTGACCGGTGAATCCTCCCTGTCCGCCCGGTCGGAACGTCAACATGGCCGCCGCCATGACTCCAGGAGGTGATTCGACCGCCACGCATGCGATCGAGATCACGGACCTCGCCCGCAGCTTCGGCGACGAGGTCGAGGCCGTGCGCGGCATCGACCTCGCGGTCGCCCGCGGCGAGGTGTTCGGCTTCCTCGGGCCGAACGGCGCCGGAAAGACGACCACGGTGCGAATGCTCTGCACTCTCCTGCCGCCCTCGAGCGGCAGCGCCACGGTCGGCGGACTTGACATAACGCGGAACGGGGACGAGATCCGCCGCTGCGTTCGGCGTCGCCTACGCCGGCTTCGCGGTCCTGATCGCCCTGCGGACCCGAAACGTGCAGCGGGAAGAAGAGCAGGAAGCTGGTGTTCGTCGCCTTACGACCGCTGAACCGGGGGCGCCGCGCTCGTAGGATCCCCATCGTGGAGGGAGAGTTCCCGTCCGTTCCGTCCTCGGGCCGGGTGTTCAGCTGAGGCGATTCGCGTCGGGCCCGCCGATGTCAGCCCGGCCGGACCGCGCGCGGCTCGACCGCATCGCCTGCTGGCTTCAGGACGTCGCCTACCACGACGTGATCGACGGCGGCGCCGAGGACGCCGGCTTCTGGATCGTCCGCCGCACGCGGATCCGCGTGGAGCGCGTTCCCGCGCTTCGCCGAGGACCTGGATGCCAGGACCTTTGCCAGCGGCGCGAGCCATGCCGTCGCCGAGCGCCGAACTTCGATCGGCGGCAGCGCGGGCGCGCGCGTCGAGGCTGTTTCGGTGTGGGTCAACGTCGACCCCGAAACCAGGGCTCCGGCGCGGCTGCCGCGGCGGTTCCTCGATGCCTACAGGCCGGCGGCCGATCGCCGTCCACGCTCGAGGCTGCGCCACCCTCCCCCACCCGCGACGGCGAGCCACGAGACCTGGACGTTTCGCGAGGGTGACCTCGACGTCGTCGGCCACGTCAACAACGCCCGCTACTGGGCGATCGCCGACGAGTTCCTGGTCGGGTGACGACGTTCCGATCGACGTCGAGGTCGAGCACCGCAGCGCCGCACCCGCGGGCCATGCCACGGTCAGGCGGTCCGATGACGCGCTCTGGGTGACCTCGGCCGTGGGCGAGGTTTACGCGTCCGCCGCGCGGCTCTAGTCCCTTCGCCAGCCCCCGCCGAGCAGCCGCGCGAACCGGCCCGCCCTGGGGTTGGCGCGAAGCACCTTCGGGCCCTTCTCCGGCGACGGCAGCTGCGCCGCCTCTGCGGCGCTGAGCGAGAGCGTGACGGCGCGCTCCGCGGTTCGCGCGACCTCCGGCGCGTCGACGAAGCGAAGGTCGCCGGCTTGGTCCTCCATGACGATTCCGTCGAAGATCCGCTCCCGGTAGTTGTCGAGGACCGCGTCGACCTTGCCGACCTCGACCTCGTCGGCGGAGTAGACCGGCGTACCGCGCTCGACCGCCGAGTAATGGATCGCCTGGCCGTCGTCGATCATCCACCGAAATCATAGAAGGGCGCTTGACTACGATCTGCCGGTGACCGGTTAGTCGGGCACGCCTCTGCGACAACAAGGTCTGCGCGATCGACGAGACCTGCTCGCGCCCTAGAGGCGCTCGCGAACGCCCGGCTCCGCGCAGAAGGCGGCGATCTCGCGCGAGAGCCGGCCCCCCTGCCAGGCGAGCGGTGACTCGCCCGGCGCTTCGCTGATCAGCCGGGCGCGCGGCAGGCGCTCGGCCCACTGGCGCGCAATGTCGTACGGATGCCCGGGATCGGCGTCGTCGTGACTCGCGACCACGAGTGCCGGCACGTCCAGCGACTCGAGCGCGGCCATCCCCTCGAACGGGACCGAGCGCGGCACCTCGCGAAGCGCCCGGGCGATCGCCCGCGGGTGACGGTGGCGCTCCATGCGTGCCCGCGCGATCCGCAGCAGCGTCTCGCGCCACTCCGGCGCAAGGCCGCGGTCGTAGGCGGCCATCCACCCCTCCACCCCGCCGCGCTCCATCCCGCCGGCGAGCGCGTCCCAGTAGGCAAGCGACTCCGGTTCCGGCGGCTTCCCGACGTTGGCGGGCCCGATGAAGACGACGCCCGCGGGCGCGTCGGTGCCCATGCCGAGGGCATGGTGGGCGATCGTGTGCGCGCCCATCGAGTGCCCCACCAGGACCGGCCTCCCCTCCCCCATCCGCGCGGCGACCGCGCCGAGGTCGGCGCCCAGCTCCTCGTAGGAGTAGCCGCCGTCCTCGGGCGCGGGGTCGGACTCGCCGTGGCCGCGGGCGTCATATGCGACCAGGCGAAAGCCCCCCCGGGGAAGGACCTTCGATCCGTGGACGACGACTCCCCGCGTTGCGGTGAGACCGTGGGCGAGGACGATCGCCGGCCCGGCCCCGAGGGACTCGCCACGGATCGTCAGGCCGTGGTTGCGAACCTCGAACGGCGCGGGCGAGGACGCCGCGCTCAGCGGACCGTCACGGAGTCGATGAGCACCGGCTGGACCGGCTCGCCGCCCTGAGCGCCAAGCGAGGGATCGGCAAGCTTGGCGATCCGCTGAACGGTGTCCATGCCCGAGCTCACCTTGCCGATCAGCCCGTACTGCGGGGGCAGCGGCGCCTGGGCCGGCGCCGTCACCACGAAGAACTCCCCGGTGCTCGCTCCGATCGGGTCGACCTGGCTCTTCGCCATCGCGACGACGCCGCGCCTGTAGACGAGGTTCTTTGGCGGCGCCTCGACCGCGGTATAGCTCTGCCCCTTCGGGCCCGTGAGCTGCTGGTTGCCGCCCTGGATCACGAAGTCGGTGACCACGCGGTGGAAGTCCGTGCCGTCGAAGGCTCCGTCCTTGGCAAGGTTGGCGAAGGCGTTCGCGGTCACGGGCGCCCGCGTCGTGTCGAGCGCGATGTCGAAGCTGCCGCAGCTGGTCTTCACGGTGGCCGTTGCCTTCTGCCCCTTCTTGATCAGCGGCTTCGGCTTGCCGGCGGTGGCCGGCGTCGGAGTCGGGGCGGACACCGCCTCGCAGCCCTTCACCTGGGAGACGTGGTTCGGCGTGATCGTCGCAACCGAGCTTGACGAGCCGCCCCCGCCGCAGCCCGCGGCGAGCACCCCGAAGGCGAGGACGAGGACGGTCATCGATGGAAAGCCGTGGCGCATCGGCCGGGAATGTACGCCCTGCGATGATCCCGCCGTGCCACCACCGGTAGAACGACCGCCGGATCGCATCCGCGTGATCGGCCGCGCGCTCAACGCGACGGTCGCCCGCGCGCCGTGGCTGTGGCCGCTTCTCCGTGGGCGGACGCAGCGCTTCTTCGACGACGCGGCCTTGAACTGGGACGGCCCCGACGGCTCGCGCTCGGTGCGACGCGTCGAGACCCTCGCGAGTGCGGTCACCCACGTCGAGCGCGAGCCCGAGCGGGTTCTGGACCTGGGGACGGGCACCGGGGACGCGGCGCTGTTTCTCGCCCGCGAGTACCCGCGGGCGAGCGTCCGCGGCATCGACCTCTCCGAGGCGATGGTCCGGCGTGCGCAGCACAAGATCGGCCTTGACCCGGACGGCCGGGTGGCCTTCCGGGTCGCGGATGCGGCCGACCTGCCGTTCGACGCCGACTCGTTCGATCTCGTGACCCAGGTAAACGTCCCGCCGTTCTTCAAGGAGATCGCCCGCGTGCTTCGCCCGGGCGGAAGCATCATCGTGGTGGCCACGCTCGGCGATCGCACGCCGTTCTACACGCCCGACGACCTGCTCGAACGGCGCTTCGCGAGGCACGGGATCGACCGCGCCGCGACCGGGACCGCCGCCGACGGCACCTACTGGATCGGAAGGGCCCGCCCGTGACCCAGGGCCACAGGCTGGTCCTCATCGTCAACCCGCACGCCGGGGGCGGTCGCGCGCGGGCTCTCCTGCCGTCGATTCGGAAGGCGCTCGATGCCCGCGACCTCCCGCACGAGCTCGTGCTGACCGAGAGCACCCAACACGGGTGCTCGACCGCGATCGCGGCCGCCGAGGCCGGCGACCTGCCGGTCGTGGTCAGCGGGGATGGCCTGATCGGGCAGGTCGGCGGCGCGCTGGCCGAACGCGACGCGACGATGGGCGTGATCCCGGGCGGGCGCGGAAACGACTTCGCGCGCGTGGCCGGAATCCCCACCGACGTCGGCGCGGCCGCCGACGCCCTCGCCGCGGGGCGCACGCGCGAGATCGACGTGGGCGACATCGACGGCAAGCGGTTCCTGTGTATCGCCAGCTGTGGATTCGACTCGGACGCGAACCGAATCGCCAACGAGGCCAGGCTCGTGCGGGGGAACCTGGTCTATGCCTACGCGGCGATCAGGGCGCTCGCCCAGTGGAAACCGGCGACGTTCCGGCTCGAGCTGAACGGTCAGGTCCGCGAGGTGCGCGGCTACTCGGTTGGCGCCTGCAACGGCGGCGCGTACGGGGGTGGGATGTACGCGGCGCCGGATGCGGAGCTGGACGACGGGCTCCTGGACGTCATGACCCTCGGGGAGATGGGCAAGCTGCGGTTCCTCTTTACGCTCATGCCCAAGGTGTTCAAGGGAACGCACGTGAACGAGCCGCAGGTGACCGCGGAACGCGCTCCGGAGGTCAGGATCGAGGCCGACCGGCCCTTCGTCGTCTATGGCGACGGCGATCCGATCGCGGAGCTTCCGGTCACCGTCCGCCTCCTGCCGAGAGCGCTCCGCGTAGTCGTCCCCTCGAACTAGCGTGCCGAGCCGCGCCTTCGCCCCCAAGCTCGCGCTTGCTCGCGCCACCGGCGCGGTCAGCCGTTTCAGCGGCCGCGGCGGCGGGACCACGCTTCCCGGGCGGCTGCTGCTGCGGATGGCGCCGGACGCGATCGCCCGTCTCGGCGCCCGTCTCGGCTCCGGTTCCGCGATCGTGAGTGCGACCAACGGCAAGACGACCACCGCCGGGATGATCGCCGCAGCCCTCCGCGCCGCCGGGCGGATACCGGTACACAACCGGGCGGGGTCGAACATGACCTGGGGCGTCGCCACGGCGCTTCTCGACCAGGAGGGCGAGGAGGGGCTCTTCGAGGTTGACGAGGCCTGGCTCGGCCGGATCGCGGCCGAGCTCGATCCGCGCCTGATCACGCTCGGCAACCTCTTTCGCGACCAGCTCGACCGCTACGGCGAGCTCGAGCGCCTCGCCGACGACTGGAGCGCGATCGTGGCAGCGCACGAGGGCCGGGCGGCGTTCGTGCTGAACGCCGACGACCCCCTGGTGGCCGATCTCGGGCGCAACGCCGAGCTGCGGCGCCGAGCGGGCGTGACGTACTTCGGCATCGACGACGCGAGCCAGGCGCTCCCGGCGCTTCAGCACGCGCATGACGCAAAGCACTGCCGGCGCTGCGGTGCTCCGTACACCTACGCGCGGAGCTTCGTCGGGCATCTCGGCCACTACAGCTGCCCGAATTGCGACGCCGACCGCCCGCCTCCCGACGTTGTCGCCACGGCCGTCGAGCTCGACGGCATGCGCGGCTCGCGCGTCGCAGTCTCGACGCCGGCGGGCGACACCGAGCTGAGCCTGCCGCTGCCCGGGCTCTACAACGTCTACAACGCCCTGGCCGCGCTGGCTTCCGCCCTCGCGCTGGGCGTGCCGCTGGAGGCGGCGAGGCGCGGGATCGCCGCGACGGAGAGCGCTTTCGGCCGGGTCGAGACGGTCCCGATCGGCGAGCGAGCCCTCTCGATCCTTCTGATCAAGAACCCGGCGGGGACGAACGAGGTTCTTCGCACGCTCGGGCTCGAGGCCGCCGACGGCGGCGACGGCCTCGACCTCTGGCTGGGCCTGAACGACCGTACCGCCGACGGCCATGACGTTTCCTGGATCTGGGACGCGGACTTCGAGCTGCTGGAGGGGAACGTGCGAACCGTCACCTGCGCCGGCACCCGCGCTCCCGAGATGGCCGTGCGGCTGAAGTACGCGGGGATCCCCGAGGGTGCGATCGAGGTGGTGCCCGGCATCGAGTCCTCGCTCGACCGCGCCGTCGAACGCGGGGGCGGGTCGATCTTTGCGCTCCCCACCTACACGGCGCTGATCGAGCTGCGCCGGCTGCTCAGCGCCCGCGGCCTCGCCGAGGACTACTGGCGATGAGCCTTCTCGCCGCGCCGGCAAACGAGCTCGCGATCTGGCATGACGTCGAGTGCGGCGCCTACCGAGCCGACCTGGACATCTGGTCCGAGCTGGCAGCGAATTGCGGCGGACCGGTCCTCGAGCTCGGGGCCGGCACCGGGCGGGTCGCGCTCACCCTGGCGCGGGCCGGACATGCCGTAACCGCGGTCGACCACGCTCCGGCACTTCTGGCCGAGCTGGCGGCCCGCGCTTTGGCCGAGGGGCTCGCCGTCGAGGCGATCGAGGCCGACGTGAGCTCGCTCGCCCTCAGTCGCGAGTTCTCGCTGGTCATCGCCCCGATGCAGCTCCTGCAGGTGCTTGCCGACGCCGGTCGGCGCGCGGGCGCGCTCCGCGCGATGCGCCGCCACCTGGAGGCCGGCGGCGTCGGCGCCGCGGCAATCGTCGAGGCCGGCGCCGAGGCGTCTACCGCGTCGGCCGACGCCGAGCCTCTCCCGGACGTTCGCGAGGTCGACGGCTGGGTCTACTCGAGCCTGCCGATCGCGGTCTCCAGCGACGGCACGGCCATCGAGTCGAAGCGCCTTCGCCAGCGTGTCTCACCTGACGGAGGGCTCAGCGAGCGGTCGCACGTCGATCGCCTGCTGAGCGTCGATGCGGACGAGCTCGAGCAGGAGGCACGGGGCGCCGGGTTGCGGCCCCTGGGGCGGCGCGTCATCCCCAGCGACGACCTCTTCCTCGGCGCGACCGTCTGCACATGGGGGGCGTGTTCGTGAGCGAGCTCGAGCTGAGGTTCCTCGCGCTCTACCCGGAGCAGATGAACATCTACGCCGACCGCGGCAACGCGATCTTCCTGCGCCGTCGCTGCGAGTGGCGCGGCATCGGCTTCCAGTACTCGAGCGCGGGGCCGGGCGAGGAGTTCGATCCGGGCCGCCACGACTTCATCTACATGGGCGGCGGCCAGGACCGCGATCAGAAAGCCGTGGCCGCGGACATGCTCGAAACCAAGCGTGACGCGCTGCGGGCGGCGGTGGACGACGGCGCCGTCGTCCTTGCGGTCTGCGGCGGCTACCAGCTGCTCGGCCACGGCTACGCGCTCGATGCCGAGCGCATCGAGGGCCTCGGCCTCGCTGACCTCGAGACGGTCCGCGAGCCGGGGGCGCGGTTGATCGGGAACGTTGCCATCGAAGTCGACCTGGGCGAGGGACCTCGCGTCGTGGCGGGGTTCGAGAACCACGGCGGGCGTACGAACCTGGGGGCCGGCGCGACGCCGCTCGGCCGCGTGATCAAGGGCCACGGAAACAACGGGCGCGACGGCTTCGAGGGCGTGCGACGCGGCAACCTCTTCGGCACCTACCTGCACGGGCCGCTGCTGCCGAAGAACGCCTGGCTCGCCGACCGCCTCACCGCGCTGGCGCTGGAGCGCGCGACCGGCACGGCACCCGAGCTCGCCCCGCTCGACGACGAGCTCGAGGAGGCGGCACACGCCTCGGCCCGCCGGGCCGCCGGGGTCTAGAACGTCTCAGCGACCGCTCGAGCCGAAGCCGCCCGACCCGCGAGAGCTCGCCGCCAGCTCGCGGGCCTCGACGGGCGCGGCGGCGGCGAAGGGCGTCACCAGGAGCTGGGCGATGCGGTCCCCGGGCTCGACCGTGAAGGTCTCGGCGCGGTCGGTGTTCAGCAGCAGGACCCTCACCTCGCCGCGGTAGCCGGAATCGATCAGCCCGGGGCTGTTGACAAGCGCGATCCCGTGTCTGGCCGCGAGGCCGGAGCGCGGCAGGACCAACCCGGCGTATCCGTCGGGGATCTCGAGGGCAACGCCGGTGGCGACGCTGGCGCGCTCACCGGGGCCGAGCGTTGCGCCCTCGGAAGCGTGCAGGTCGAGTCCCGCGTCGCCGTCGTGTGCGCGAGACGGCACACGCGCGGTGTCGTTTAGGCGCGTGATACGGAGTTCCATGCGCTGAGGGTAGTCCGACACGAGGCGACGAAGGAGGTGGAAGTCGAGCGCAAAGTGCACAATCTGATGCCCGTCGCGCGCGCACCGGACGCGCCAACGCCTCCACCGCACCCTCCCACCGCGTCGATGTGGGGTTTGTCTCGCATAGCGGGACCAACCCCTCCACCGCGGTCGAGAAGCTCGCCAAGGAGTGGTTGGCGCGCGATCCCGTCTACCCGCGCCATGCGTTGCCCGGGCGTGGGCTCCCTCGCTGATCCCCGTAGCGCTCTAACTCGGCGAAGCGTTCTCACCGGCCCCGTTCACCGAGAACTCCGCGAAGCGGTGCGCCAAGGAGCGCGGGACGCTGGCCCGGACCAGAACTCCGTCCGGCCGATCCTCGCGATCGACCTCGCCGGCGAGCTCGTGGAGCTCGGCCAGTCTGGACCCTGCCGAGTACGGCACCAGCAGCTCCACCGGCTGCAGCGTCCCGGCGAACACGGACTCGATCGCGTCGCCGAGTTCCTCGAGCCCCTCACCTTGGCCGGCGGAGATCACCACGGCCCCCGGGTTCAGGACCGCCAGGTCGCGGCGCTCTCCCTCGTCCAGCAGGTCGGCCTTGTTCAGCGCCAGCAGCCGCGGCTGATCGTGGGCTCCGATCTCTTCGAGCACCGTCTCGACGGCGCGGATCGTCTCCCGGCGCTCGTCGGGCGGCTCGGACGCGTCGACGACGTGGACGATGAGGTCGGCGACCGTCGTCTCCTCGAGCGTCGCCTTGAAGGCCTCGACGAGCTGATGCGGAAGGCGGCGGATGAAGCCGACCGTGTCCGTCACCAGGTACTCGCGCCCGTTGTGCTCGTAGGAGCGCGTGGTCGGGTCGAGCGTGTGGAAGAGGCGCTCCCCCACCCCGGCGCGGGCGCCGGTGAGCGCGTTGAGAAGAGTGGACTTTCCCGCGTTCGTGTAGCCGGCGAGCGCGATCGACGGCGTCGGCGATGCCTGGCGGCGCGACCGCATGACCCCGCGGGTCTGCTCGAGCGTGCGCAGCCTCCGGCGCAGCTTCGCGATCCGGTCGCGCGCCAGCCGGCGGTCGGTCTCGATCTGCGACTCGCCCGGGCCCCTGGTGCCGATGCCCCCGCCCAGCCGCTCCAGGTGGGTCCAGAGGCCCCGCATGCGGGCCAGGTTGTACTCGAGCTGCGCGAGCTCGACCTGGAGGTTGCCCTCCGCCGTGTGCGCGTGGTCGGCGAAGATGTCCAGGATGACCGCCGTGCGGTCGATCACCGGCACTCCGAGGGCGGCCTCGAGGTTCCGCTCCTGACGCGGCGCCAGCTCGTCGTCGACCGCGACGAGGTTGGCGCCGGCTTCGGCGATCGCGCCCGCGGCCTCGTCGAGCTTGCCGCGCCCCAGGTAGCGGTCTGGGTCCGGCCGGGCGCGGACCTGAATCAGCTCACCCGCGGTCGCCACGCCGGCCGTGCGCAGGAGCTCCTTGAGCTCAGCGAGCGGATCGCGCTCCCCGGACGCGGACGGAAGCGCGGCGAGCGCAAGCGCACGCTGGGCGGCGCGGGGGTTCTGGACGCCTGCCAGCTTGGTCTCCTGCATCTGAGGCGAGTGTACGGATAGGCTTCCGGGCTTCGTGAAGCTCTTCGTCACCGGCGGAACCGGGTTCATCGGCCAGCACGTCGTCCGCAAGCTCCGCGAGCGCGGCGACGACGTCGTTGCCCTCGTTCGCAGCCGTGAGAAGGGGGCCGCGCTCGAGGCCCAGGGCGCCGAGCTCGTCGAGGGCACGCTCGCCGACCGGGACCGGATCCGCGAGGCCCTGGCGGGCTGCGACGCCGTGATCCACGGCGCCGCGGTCTACGAGGTCGGGATTCCCGAGTCCGAGCACAAGGCGATGTACGAAGCGAACGTCGCCGGCACGGAGAACGTGCTGGGGGCCGCCCTCGAGGCGAAGGTGCCCAAGGTCGTCTACGTCTCCACCGTCGGCACGTTCGGCAACACCCATGGCCAGGTCGTCGATGAAGGCTATGAGCACCCCGGCGACTCGTACACGTCCTATTACGAGCAGACGAAGGTCGAGGCGGAACAGGTCGCCAGGCGGCTGATCGGCGACGGCCTGCCGTGCGTGATCGTCCAGCCCGGCGGGGTCTTCGGCCCCGATGACCACTCGGCGCTCGGCAAGCAGATGACCGACTTTGCCCGCGGGCGCCTGCCCGCCGTTGCGTTTCCCGAGCTCGGGATGAACATGGTCTTCGTCGAGGACGTGGCTGACGGCGTCCTCCTCGCCCTCGATCGCGGCAAGGTCGGGGAGTCGTACATCCTCGGCGACCAGATCACGACGATGAGCGGCCTGATGGAGACCCTGGCAGGCGTCCTCGGCAAGAAGCCGCCGCGCTTCACGATCCCCAACGGGATGCTTCGCGCCCTTCGCCCCGTCGGACCGGTCGTGGGCAAGCTGATGGGCCAGCCGCCGAACCTCCGCGAGCTGGTCAGCTCCGCCGACGGCGTCACGTTCTGGGGCCAGTCCGACAAGGCCCGCGACGAGCTCGGCTACATGCCCCGCGGCCTCGAAGAGGGCCTGCGCGAGACGTTCCCGGCAGAAGCTCGCTAGTACCCGGTCCCTGTCTTCACGCGCTTTCGCTCGGACTCGTGGAGGCCGCCCTTCGCATCGAGCGTCTTGCAGGCGCCGTCGATGTCGTCGGCCAGCGTGCGCGCAGCCGCGTGGCTCACGTTCTCCTTCACCAGCGCCCGCATCATCGTCACCGACTCGGCATTGGGCGGCATCTCATAGGCCGGGACCATCCAGCCGCGCTCAGCGGCGAGCTGGCCGGAGACGTCGAACCCGTCGTAGCCGGGATCCCCCGCGACCTGGAAGCACACGAGCGGCAGCTGGGCCTGGTTCCCTCCGATGACCTCGAAGCGGTCGTTCGCCGCGATCTGCGCGCTCAAGAATTTGGCGTTGCGCTCCATGGCGCCAATGATCCGGGCATAGCCCTCCCGCCCGAACCGGCAGAAGTTGTAGTACTGCGCGAGGACCATCGAGCTCCCGGTTGAGAAGTTCAGCGTGAAGGTGGCGTCCTTCTTGCCCAGGTAGTTCTCGTAGAAGACGATGTCCTCCGGCAGGTCGTCCCTCGAGCGGAAGACGAGCCAGCCGATCCCTGGATAGACCATCCCGAACTTGTGGCCGGAGACGTTGATCGAGCGGACGGTCTCGAGGCGGAAGTCCCAGGCCACCTCCGGGTAGAGGAACGGCCACACGAATCCACCGCTCGCGGCGTCGACGTGGAGGGGAACGTCCCAGCCCTTCTCGCCGTTGATGCGCTGCAGCAGCTTGTCCATGCCAACCACGTCGTCGGCGTGCCCCGTGAACGTCGTGCCGAGCACGGCGACCACGCCGATCGTCCGCTCGTCGATGTGGGGTTCGACGTCGTCAGGGCCAATCACGTACTTGTCGGGCTCGAGCGGAACGATCCGCGGCTCGATGTCGAAGTAGCGGCAGAGCTTCTCCCAGACGACGTGGACGTCGCCGCCGAACACCAGGTTCGGCCGGTCCGTGCCCTCGCCGGCATCCTCGCGGCGCTTGCGCCAGCGCCACTTCTGCGCCAGGCCGGCGAGCATGATGGCCTCCGAGCTCCCCTGGCACCGCGCGCCGGTGGTCTCGCCCGGGGCGTTGAAGAGGTCGGCGAGCATGTTTACGCAGCGCCGCTCGATCTCGGCGGTCTGCGGGTACTCCGCGTGGTCGATGAAGTTCCTGTGGAGGTTCTGGGCCACGATCATGTTTGCCTCGGGCTCCATCCAGGTGGTGACGAAAGTCGCCAGGTTGCGAGCCGGGTCGCCGTCCAGCGCCATGTCCTCACTGATCAGCTCGTAGACGTCGCGAGCTCCCATCCCCTCCTTCGGGAAGGCGCTCTCGGGGACCCCCTCGACGAAGAAGCGGCTCCCGTAGTGCGCCGGAAGGTCGCCGGCGTCGCGGCCGCTCATCGTGCGAGGTGCTCTCTGATCCGCTCCATAGCCTCTGTGATCCTCTCGTCGGGGGTTGTCAGCGAGATCCGGAAGAACCCCTCCCCGGACGGCCCGTACATGGAGCCTGGCGAGACGACCACGGCCGCCTCTTCGAGCACGAGCTCCGCGAACGACGTCGACGTGTGCTCCTCAGGCACCGGCGCCCAGACGTAGACCGTCCCGAGCGGCGAGCGCACGTCGACGCCGATCTCCGCGAGCGCCGAGACCACGAGGTCGCGGCGCCGCTGGTAGATGGCGTTCATCTCCTCGAGCGGCTCCCTCGGCCCGTCGAGCGCGGCGACCGCCGCCAGCTGGATCGCCTCGAAGAGCCCGGAGTCGACGTTGGTCTTCAGCCGCCAGTAGGTGCGGATCGCGTCGGCGTTGCCGAGAATCGCCGCGCAGCGCCACCCGGTCATGTTGAAGCCCTTCGAGAGCGAGAACACCTCGACGCCGACGTCCTTCGCTCCTGGAGTGGCGAGGAAGCTCGGCGCGACATAGCCGTCGTAGGTGGTCTCCGAGTAGGCGTTGTCGTGGACGACGAGGATGTCGTGCTCGCGCGCGAGCTCCACGGCGCGCTCGAAGAGCCAGTCGGGCGCGACCGCGCCCGTGGGGTTGTTCGGGTAGTTCAGGAACATGAGCCTGGCGCGCTCGAGGGCCTCGGCGTCGATCGCGTCCAGGTCCGGCGCAAACCCGAGCTCGGGGACGAGGGGAAGCAGCTCGGCCTCGGCGCCGGCCAGAAGCGGCCCGCCCGTGTAGACCGGGTAGCCGGGGTCCGAAGCCAGGGCGACGTCACCACCGTCCAGGAACGCGAAGCAGAGGTGGTAGATGCACTCCTTGGCCCCGATCGCCGGCATCACCTCGGTGCGGGCGTCGACGGCGACCCCGAAGCGTCGCCCGTAGAACCGCGCGAAGGCGTCCTGGAACTCCCTGCGGCCCCGATTGGCCGGGTACTTCTGGTTCGCGTTCTCCCCCACCGCCTCCCGCATCGCCTCGACGATGTGCGGGAACGTGGGCTTGTCGGGATCGCCGATTCCGAGGCTGACCACGTCGATTCCCGCCTCGCGCTTGGAGGCAACTCGGTTCTCGAGCTCGGCGAACATGTACGGCGGAATCGCCTCGAGGCGCCGCGATGGATCCGTCAGCGCGCGCTTGGCCTGGTCGGGCACGGTCATCCCCGACCAGCCTACGCCCACGCCCTAGAGCTCGCCTAGAGCCTGGGCGAGCGCGGGCGCCAGCTCACCCGCGTAGACGGGCGCCGCGGTGCCCGTGAGCGTTACGTCGAGCTCGTCGCTGACCGCCACGGTCAGCTCGCCGCCGTCCAGGGTCACGGTCAGCGGGCTTCGCGCCCCGGCCACGAACGCGGCCACCGCCGCGCCGCTCGCGCCCGTGCCCGAGGCGAGCGTCTCCCCCACGCCGCGCTCGAAGATCCGCGCGCGGACGTTCGAGCCCTCGACCCGGGTGAACGAGACGTTGGTGCGGTTCGGGAAGAGCTCGGCCGCCTCGATTGCAGGGCCGATCTCCGCGAGATCGAGCCGCTCCACTTCCTCTCCGACCTCGATCACGCACTGTGGGTTGCCGACGTTTACGTGCTGAAACTTCCAGTCCCTGCCCGCGGAGTGGACGACGCCGCCGCCGGCGGCGTCCCCGCTCGGGTAGTCCGGCGACGCCAGCGACGCACGGCCGATCTCCATCTCCACGATGCCGTCTCCGAGGATCCGCGGCCGCACGGTTCCGGCCCGCGTGGCAATCGTGAACTCGTCGCGATCGGTCCAACCGTGCGCACGCAGGTAGAGGACCGCCTCGCGAGCACCGTTCCCCGAGAGCTCGGCCTCCGACCCGTCCGGGTTGAAGATCCGCAGCTCGGCGACGTGGTCGGGATCCGCGGACTCGGAGAGGAGCAGGACCCCATCCGCTCCCGGCCCGTAGTGCGCGTCGCAGAGCCGCTTCACGCGTGCCGGCGAGAGCTCCCAGGCAAGCGCCTGGCGCTCGACGATCAGGTAGTCGTTGCCAAGGGCCTGCCACTTTTCGAAGCGCATCGCGGCCGGAACCTACCTTCCCGCGACCCGGGTCACGATCTCGGCCGCGACATCCACGTCCGCCCGCCCGGTTCGGTCGATCAGCTCGACTCCCTCCATGCGGCGCATCCAGGTGAGCTGGCGACGGGCGAAGGCGCGGTGGGAGCCGGCGAGCGTCTCTGGCCGGCCCTCGAGCAGGGCCTCGAACCCGAGCGCGGCGCGCGCCGTTCTCGAAGCCCTCTCTGCGGCGGCGTGGACCTCCGCCGCTGCTCCGGCCTCGAGAACGGCAGTGGCGCGGCGGTTCACGCGCTCGCGGAGCTCGTCGCGGTCCAGGACGATCCCGAACAGCGCGGTGGGCACGCGGGGACTCGCCGACCAAAGCCCCTCGCTGCCGGTGGGAGGGTCGATTCCCGCTCGGGCAAGGCCGGTGAGGCGGGCGATTCGCTTGGCGTCGTTCGCGTGGACGCGATCCCGAACCTCGGGCGGCAGCTCGGCGTGAAGCGCCTCGTGACCCCGCTCGGCGAGCTCGCGCTCGACTGCTTCGCGCACCTCGCTTGGCAGCGGCGGGCGCAGCTCCAGCTCCGCGAGGGCAGCACGCAGATAGAGCCCGGTGCCGCCGACGACGAGCGGGCGGCGACCCTCGGCCAGGAGGGCGTCGATCTCGGCGTGGGCAAGCGGAGCGAACCGTCCCGCGCTCCACTCCTCGTCGATCTCGGCGACCCCCACCAGCCGGTGCTCGAGGTGCTCGCGCTCTGCCGCTGACGGGGCGCCGCTCAGCACCTCGAGCCCGCGGTAGATCTGAAACGCGTCGCAGGACACCGCAACCGGCTCCTCGCCGCGCTCGCGAAGCAGGTCCGCAACGGCGATCGCGATCGCCGTCTTGCCGGCGGCGGTCGGGCCGAAGATCGCGATGACTCTCACGCTTGCGGTGGGCCGCCGTAGGGCCGGCGGGCCAGCTGACCTCGCGCCGCCTGGCGGATGTCCCGCCAGCTTGGCGCCGATCCGTCGTCCGGCCTGGGCACCTCGATCTCCGGCTGGAGAGGAAGGCGAGTTGCCAACCACCCGAATTGTGGCGTGTCCGTTCGCAGCGGGGGCCTGACGGCCTCGAGGAACCCCCGCACGTAGAAGGCCTTCATGTAGTGAACGTGGACGAGGTCGGCGAGGTCGAGCTTGCGCGCGGGTCGCTTCAGGTCGGGGCGACGGGTGAGCCGGTAGTTGTAGGGGTCCGGCAGCGTCGCGACGCTCTCGGGGTCGCGGGCGAGCACTCCGGCGAGCGCGAGCTGGTCGAGCTGGTCCATGCCGCGTTCGGGCACGTGGCCGGTGTCGACGAGGCGGATGAAGAGCTCGAGCCACGCGCCCATGAGCCCTGCCCGGCGACGCGTGGCGACGAGGCCGGCATTCCAGTACGCGCGAATCGGCTCCCCCGTCAGCCAGGTCGTCGAGAACGGACGACCCGCGGCAGCCGCGAGCTCGTAGAGCCGCTCCCAGTAACCGTCGTTCTCATGCCCGGGGCCGGTGCTGCCGTCCCCCGCTCTGCCGACGGGCGAGACCGCGGCGTCGATGCCGTCGGAGAGCGCGAGCGCGTCCGGCTGGGCGAGGATCACCGCGTCCGAGTCCAGGAGGACGATCATGTCTTCGAGAGCCGTCCGCTCGGCGCTTGCCGCCGCGTAGAGCTTGTTGGCGATCGGGTAGTAGGCGTGCTCGGAGTTGAGCGGCTCTTCGTTCAGCTCGACGTTCAGCGCGTCAAGGCGCTCCCGGGTCGCCGATTCGAGCGCATCCCCGGTGCGTGGGCGGTAGGCGGCGATCGGCGCGCTCGCGTGAGTGCCGCCGAAGCGGCGGATCGACTCGCACAGGAGCAGCGTCTCGCCCTCGAGGCGCCCCGCCTCGACGCAGACGACGAAGCGCAGGCTCATGCCCGCGCGAGCGGCGAGGCGGCGAGGCGCGAGGCGAGCAACTCGCGGCCGGCGAGCGTCGTCGACGTCGCCGAGTCGATCTCCACCGCGACGAGCTCGCCGGCACTCGCCGTGCCCGTCGAAGTTCACCGTCTTGTTGTGGCGGATGCGCCCGCGAAGCCGTGCCGGGTCGGTACGGCTCGCGCCCTCGACCAGCACCTCCATCGTGCGGCCGACGAATCGCTGGCTGCGCTCGCGTGCCCGCCGCTGGACGGCCTCGACCAGGCGCTCCATGCGCTCGCGCTTGACCCCGTGCGGAACCTGCTCGCCGAGGGCTCTCCGCCTCGGTCCCGCGTCGCGGCGAGAAGATGAAGGTGAACGCGCCGTCGTAGCCGACCTCCTCGACGACCTCGAGTGTCTCGGCGAAGTCGGCCTCGGTCTCGCCCGGGAAGCCGACGATGATGTCGGTGGTCAGCGCGCAGTCGGGAACGTGCTCGCGGATCTGCGCGACGCGATCGATGTAGCGGCGGCGGTCGTAGGTGCGCCGCATCGCCTTGAGGATGCGGCCGGAGCCCGACTGGAGCGGCAGGTGGATGTGCTCGCAGCAGCGCCGGAAGCTCGGCGTGGGCGCGGATGACGTCCTCGCGCATGTCCTTGGGATGCGGGCTCGTGTAGCGGATGCGCTCGATGCCCTCGACGCGCGTCGATCGAGCGCGAGGAGCTCGGCGAAGGTGATCCGGCGCTCGCGCGGGCAGATCGCGCCCGTAGCTGTTGACGTTCTGGCCGAGCAGCGTGATCTCGCGAACGCCGTCGCCGGCGAGGCGCTCGAGCTCGGCGACGAGCTCGCTCAGGGTCGCGGCTCTGCTCGCGCCCGCGGGTCTGAGGGACGATGCAGTACGAGCAGCGGCAGTTGCAGCCCTGGGAGATCTGCAGCCAGCCCTGGAACTCGCGCTCGCGCTTGCTCGGCAGGTGCCCGGCGAAGTCCTCGAACTCGAAGTAGCCCTGGGCGGTCAGCGAGTCGCTCTGCAGGAACTCGGCGAGGCGGTGGATCTGGCCCGGCCCGAAGGCGACGTCGACGAACGGGAAGCGCTCGAAGACCTCGTCCTTGACCGACTGCGCCCAGCACCCGCCGACGCCGACGACGCGGCTCGGAGTCCTCGCGACTTCAGCCGCTTCGCCTCGCCGAGATGGGCGATGAACCTGCTGTCGGCCGACTCGCGGATCGAGCAGGTGTTGAAGAGGATCAGGTCGGCCTCGCCGCGCTCCGGGGCCTGCTCGTAGCCGAGCGACTCGAGCATGCCCCGCATGCGCTCGGAGTCGTGCTCGTTCATCTGGCACCCGAACGTGGTGACGTGGTACGTCGCCATTGGCGGAGAGTAGCCCGGCCGCGGTGCTCGACCGGTTACTTGCCGTTGAGTCGCTCTGCATCCAGGTACTGCAACGAGCGAGTCGATCTGCGTCGGAGGAGAGCGAGGACGCCGAAGGTCTGAGGCATGATCGTTCGCCGAGTAGCCCTGGGCGATGAACGCGTTCGGGTCGACGATCGACTGCATCGACGAAGCTGGCGGGCTTGCCCTTGAGGAACTTGTCGAGGTCGGGACCGGTCGTGCCCGTCGAGCCGGCAGCAGCGAGGGTGTGACAGCCGGAGCATCCCTGCTGTTGAAGAGCTGTTTGCCCTCGGCCACGGAGCCGCCGCGGATGTCGAGGTCGTGGCCGGCAGGGGCTCGTCGACGATGTCGAGGAGCCGGCCGTTGAGGCCGCCGTGCTCTCGGTCGGAGCTCGCCGCGGCCTCGGCCTCCTGCTTGTCCTGCTCGTCGCGCGCGTTCAGCACCGCGAACGTGGTCGTCGCGCCGACGAGCGACGACGAACACGCCGATCACCGCCAGCATCACCGCCCGCGACGGCGGGAAGCTCTCGAACTTGAGGCCCACGGCGGAGACCACGAGCGCCGCCACGACGAGCGTGATGCCCAGCATGTAGAAGAGGGTCTGGTTCCATGCGGGCGCGATCCTAGCTCGGCGCAGCTCAGCGTACGAGGTGGAGCGGCTCTCCCGGATGACGGTGATCTTGATCCGGCCCGGGTACTCGACCTCCTTCTCGATCGCGGCGGCGATCTGGTGGGAGATCAGGGCGGCCTCGTCGTCGTCGACCTCGCCTGGGTCGACGACCACCCGCACCTCGCGGCCGGCGCGCATCGCGAAGACCCGTTCGACCCCGTGGTGGCGCCCGGCGATCTCCTCGAGCTCGCGCAGCCGCGTGACGTACTCCTCCAGGGAGTCCCCGCGCGCCCCCGGCCGTGCCCCGGAGAGGGCGTCGGCCGCCTGCACGATCACCGCCTCGACCGTCTTCGGCTCGACCTCGTTGTGGTGGGCCTCGATCGCGTGCGCCACGGCCTCGGACTCGCCGTGGCGGCGGGCGATCCGCCCCGCGACGATCGCGTGCGTGCCCTCGACCTCGTGCGTGACCGCCTTGCCGATGTCGTGCAGGAGCGCCGCGCGGCGGGCGGTCTCGACGTTGGCCCCGAGCTCCCCGGCGATGATCGCCGCGATGCCCGCGCACTCGACGAGGTGATCGAGGACGTTCTGGCCGTAGCTGGTGCGAAAGCGAAGCTGGCCCAGCAGCTCGATGAGGCTGCGGGTCCAGGCCGTTCACGTGGGCCTCGAGCGCGGCGCGCTCGCCCTCCTCGATGATCCTGCCCTCGATCTCGCACGCGAACGTGCTCGTGCGTCTCCTCGATCAGCGGCGGGCGTGATCCGCCCGTCGGCGACGAGGCGCTCCAGGGTGATCCTGGCGATCTCGCGGCGCACGCCGTCGAAGCTCGACAGCAGGACCGCCGACGGCGTCTCGTCGATGATCACGTCGACCCCGGTGAGCTGCTCGAGCATGCGGATGTTGCGCCCGTCGCGGCCGATGATCCGGCCCTTCATCTCGTCGCCGGGAAGCTCGACCAGGCGCGTCGTCGTCTCGCCCGCGTGGTGGGCGGCGAGGCGCTGCATGGCGACCGAGAGGATGCTCCGGGCCCGCCGCTCGGCCTCGCGCTTGGTCTCCTCCTCGATCTCGACGAGCCGCAGGCCGGCCTGGTGGCGCGCCTCCTGCCTCGACATCGGCCAGCAGCACCTGCTTCGCCTGCGTCGGCGCTGAGGCCCGAGATGCGCTCGAGCTCGCGGCGCTGGACCCGCTTGGCCTGCTTCAGCTCCTCGCCCTGCTGTCGCGAGGTTTCGCTCGCGGTCCTCCAGTGCCTGGGCGCGACGCTCGACGTCGCTGCGCTGCGCCGCGAGCGACTCGATCTCGCGCAGGGCGATCTCCTCCATCCTGCGCGATCTCCTCGCGGCGGGCCTGGAGCTCGGCCGCGAGCGAGTCGGCGGTCTCCTCCCGAGCCGGCAAGGGCTTCGGAGCCGCGGGCGGTCGGATCGGGCGCGCCCTCGCTCGCGGGCGGGGCTCCCGGGGGGTCGTCGCGAGTCGGGCGCGTGGAGCTCGGCCGCCGCCACGGTGACCAAAGCGAGCGTGATTCCATGCCATCTCTCCCCCGGCGCCGATGCCGGTATGTCGTCCGTTTACAGCCGGTGACCATGGGGTGGTCACGCGGCCGGCGCCGCCGATGACACTGCTGTCGGCTATCGGGCCCGGGCGCAGCGCCCGGGCGCGGTTTCAGGGAGTCCTCTCGCTCTCCCACACGCTGCGAAGCGAAGCTGGTCGGCTGGTCTGAAGCGGTTTCAAAGTCAGTGATAGTCGTCAGTCGTGTGCGTCGGCAGCGGTAGGGCCGCCACCGACAATCCTAAAGATGCGAGGCGGCGACCGCAAGCCTGGCCGTCGCCGCGAACGCCTTCAGTCGCGCCCGGCCTCCGCGCGCCTCACGGCGTCGTAGGCAACCTCCGAGGCGTAGCCCGCGTCGCACCAGGAAGCCGTAGGCGCGGCCGCGCGAGGCCTCGTCGCGAAGATCCTCCCCGCGGCGTTCGAGCTGCACGATCGCTCGCTCGATCTCGCTGCCGCCTGAGCTGCCGGCAAGCGCCTCGTCGATCAGCGATCCGGCCACGCCCCGGGCCTCGAGGGCGGCTCGGATCCGCTCCTCGCCCCAGCCGTCGAGCGCCGCGCTTGTCCGCGGCGAACAGGCGGGCGTAGCGGCGGTCGTCGACCCCGCCCGCAGCCTCGAGCCGCTCCACGACCGCCGCGGCCTCGACGGGAGAGATCCCACGCGCCTCGAGCCGCCTCCTGAGCTCGGCGACGTCAGCTCGCGACGCGAAAGGGCTCTCAGCCCGAGCTCGAGCGCGCGCTCCTCAGGCAGCCTTCTCGAGCTCCTCGGCGCCGTCCGGCGCCTCGGCCGCCTCGGCCGCCGCGGGCGGCGGCGCCTCGCCGGGCCGCTCGATGCCGAGCGCCGCGAAGACCTTCGCCTCGATCTCCGCGGCGGGCTCGGGGTTCTCGGCCAGGAACTGCTTGGCGTTGTTGCGGCCCTGTCCGAGCCGCAGCTCGCCGTAGGAGAAGAACGAGCCCGACTTCTGGATGACGTCATGCTCGAGGGCGAGGTCCATCAGGCAGCCCTCTCGGGAGATGCCCTGCGCCGTACTCGATGTCGAACTCGGCCTGGCGGAAGGGCGGCGCGACCTTGTTCTTGACGACCTTCACGCGAACCCGGTTGCCGACGGCCTCGGTGCCCTCCTTGAGGGTCTCGATGCGCCGGATGTCCAGGCGCTGCGACGCGTAGAACTTCAGCGCGCGGCCGCCGGGCTGGGTCTCCGGCGAGCCCAAACATTACGCCGATCTTCTCGCGGATCTGGTTGGTGAACAGGCAGACGGTGCTGGCCCGATTGAGGTTGCCGGCGAGCTTGCGAAGCGCCTGCGACATGAGCCGCGCCTGGAGGCCGACCTGGGTGTCCCCCATCTGGCCCTCGAGCTCGACGCGCGGCGTCAGCGCCGCCACCGAGTCGACGGCGACGACGTCGACCGCGCCGGAGCGCACGAGGACGTCGACGATCTCGAGCGCCTGCTCGCCGTAGTCGGGCTGGGAGATCAGCAGCTCGTCGGTGTTGACGCCGATCCGCTTCGCGTAGATCGGGTCGATGGCGTGCTCGGCGTCGACGAACGCGCAGACGCCGCCGCGAGCCTGAGCCTCGGCGATGATGTGGTAGACCAGCGTCGTCTTGCCCGAGGACTCCGGGCCGAAGATCTCGACGATCCGCCCGCGCGGGACGCCGCCGACGCCGAGAGCGAGGTCGAGCGAGAGCGCCCCGGTCGGGATGACGTCCGTGTCGACCGCCGCACGGTCGCCGAGCTTCATCAGCGAGCCGGCGCCGAACTGCTGCTCGATCTGCTTCACGGCGGCGCCAAGGGCTGCCTCGCGGGCCTTGACCTCCTTTGGCTCGGTCGAGCGAAACTTGGCTGGGGTCGGGTCTGCCATCTTCTTGATCACTCCTTCTTCGTCCCGCCAATGGGCCGGGACGTCAAGTCATTGCTCGCAAGGGCCACGTACTCGGCCCCGTGCGAACTGAGGTTCGAACGGTAGAGCGTGAGCCGGACGGCTTCGAAGGGCTCGAGAGCCCCCGCCGGCAGCGGCCCCGGAGCCGTCTTCACGGCCTTGGGCCTGCCTCTGCGCCGCCGCCCGGAGGCGTCCCTGCGGCGTTCGGGGCGCACCCGCGCCACCGTCACGTGCGGCCAGAACTCGCGGTCCTCGGGCTCGTAGAGGCGCGCGCGGTGAAGCGCCGCGGAGACGCGCCGCTGAAGCTCGATGGCGCTCTCGCTTGGTGCGCCGAGCGCGTAGAGCCGGGCCCGTCCACGCTCCGGCAGCGGTCGCGGCTCCGCCTCGAGGCGCATCTCAGCCGCCGTCGCCTCAACCCCCGCCAGGCAGCTCGCGACGTCGTCGATGCGCCGCTCGGGCAGGTAGCCGAGAAAGCAGAGCGTGACATGGAGGGCCTCTGGAGCGACCGCGCGAAGCGCGTCATCGCCGAGGGCGATGACCTGCCAGGCGGTGATCGCGTCGCGAACGCCCTCCGGAAGATCAAGCGCAACGAACAGCCGCGCGCGCGGGCTTCCGAGCCGTTCCTTCGCCACGCGCCAACGCTACGCCGCGCGGTGGAGCGATGCGCTCGCAGCGCGCGACTAAAGTGGCACCGATGCGCGCCGCCTTTCCCCACGTCGACGGCGTGGAGCACCGATTCGTCGACGCCGGCGGCTGCGCGTCCACGTCGCCGAGGCGGGCCCGCGCGACGGCGATCCCGTGGTCTGTCTGCACGGCTGGCCGCAGCACTGGTACCTGTGGCGGCGCCTGATCGGGCCGCTGGCGAACGCCGGCAAGCACGTGATCTGCCCCGATCTGCGCGGGCTGGGCTGGACCGAGGCGCCCCGCTCGGGCTATCTGAAGGCGCAGCTCGCGAGGGACGTCCTCGCCACCCTGGACGCGCTCGGCCTTCAGCGCGTCAAGCTCGTCGGCCACGACTGGGGCGGCTGGGTCGGCTTTCTGATCTGCCTGGGCTCCCCGGAACGGGTCGAGCGCTACCTCGCCCTCAACATCGCCCCGCCGTTCGTCCGCCCCGGGCTCGGGTCGGCTCGAGCGCTGTTTCGCTTCTACTACCAGTGGCTTCTCGCCTCGCCGTTCATCGGCAGGCGGGTCGCGGCTCGATTGGGACGCATGCCCGAGCGCGCCTACGAGCGCAACGGCATGGGCCGCGACGTCTGGAGCCTCGAGGAGCGCGCGATCTTCCTCGACTACCTCGCCGAGCCCGAGCACGCCTGGGCCACCGTCCAGTACTACCGCACGTTCCAGCTCCGCGAGGCCCTGCCGATCCTCTTCGGCCGCTACCGCGAGGCCCGCCTCGACGACCCCCACCCTCCTCGTCTTCGGCAAGGACGACGCCGCCATCGACTGGCGGCTGACGCGCGGAATCGAAAAGCAGGCCGACGACCTCACCGTCGAGCTCGTCGAGGGCTGCGGGCACTTCATCGTGGACGAGCGCCCGGACCTGGTCGAAGCGCGCGCGCTCGAGTTCCTCGCCTAGCGATTGCGTCGAGATCGACGCTAACAGCGGATGAGGGGGCAAACGTCGAACTCGGTGATGGCATCGCGCCCGTCGCTGCCCTGTTGTTCGACCACCCTGCGGCTTGGACTTGCCGTTACACCGGCAGGTCTTCGCCGAGGAGCAGCCGGCGCATCATGTGCATCGCCACCATGACCGAACGGTCGCGGATGTCGGCCCGGCTGCCGGGCAGCTGGACGTCGCGGGCCAGGGTGCGCTCCCGGGTCTTCACGCAGAAGCACACGTAGCCCACCGGCTTCTGCTCGGTGCCCCGTCGGGCCCGCAACCCCGGTGATCGCGCAGGCGACATCGGCGTCGAAGCGCTCGAGAGCGCCCGCGGCCATCGCGTCGGCCACCTCCGGCGATACCGCCCCGTGCGCCTCGATCAGCTCCGCGGGCACGCCCAGGATCTGCTACCTTCGCCTCGTTGGAGTAGGAGACGACTCCGCCGGCGAGGTACTCCGAGGCGCCGGGGAGGTTCGGTCAGCCGGCCCGCCAGCAGCCCGCCCGTGCAGGACTCGGCCAGCCCGAGCCGTGTGTCCGCGCAGGAGCTCCGCGAGCTGCTCGTCGGTTGACTTGCCGTCCTCGCTGGTGAGAAAGCGCCCGTGGCGCTCGCGAACGATCGTCCGCCAGAGCATCGCGGCCATGCCCTGCGCCTCGCGGCGATAGCGCACGTCGATCTCCAGCTCGGCGCCGGCGCAGGCACGTGGTGATCTCAAGCTCGAGAGGTCCAGGCCCGTTCCGCCTCGACGTCGCGAAGCGTCTGGGCGATCTCCGACTCGGGCAGGCCGAAGAGCCGCAGGCGCATGGTCTCGAAGCGCTCCGCCCGCTCAACGAGCTCGCGCGCAGCGGGGATGGCGAGCGCCTGCGGCCACATCGCCTGGAGCTCGCGCGGCGGTCCGGGCAGGACGATCACGGTCGGGCCCGCCCTCCACGGGCACGACCAGCCCCGGGGCGGTGCCGGCCGGGTCGATTGCCGTGGCGCCCCTGCGGCACCATCGCCTGCTTTCGGTTTGCCTCGCGCAGCGCATCCGGGTCGAAGTTCATCCGCCGCGCGAAGCCGGCGATGATCGCGGCGATCTTCTGCTCCATCTCCTCGTCGAGCTCGAGCGGCCGCCCGGCGAACCTGCCGACCACCTCGGCCGTCAGGTCGTCGGCGGTCGGCCCGAGGCCGCCGCTGGTGACGATCAGGTCGACCCCGTCGCCGGCGAGAAAACCGAGGGTCGACTCGAGGTCGCCCGCGGCGGTCGCCCGTGCAGACGATATGCGCCACCTCCACCCCCAGCTCCCCGAGCCGCTCGGCCAGCCACGGGCCGTTGCGGTCGGTGATCTGCGCCGGTGAGAAGCTCGGTTCCCGTGGCGACGATTCCGGCGCGGACGCTCACGGGCAGGACCTGCCCTTGTACGGGATCGGCTGATCGCGGTCCCGTTTACGCGGAACGAGGACGGCCGCTTCGGCGCCAGGCGCTGGATCTTGTTGTCGAGCTTGACCTTGACGACGCCCCCTGTGTCGACGTCCAGGCGGAAGTGGGTCGCGTTGAACGGGCCCACGCGGGCGCCGGCCGAGAGGGTCTGGCTGTCGACGAGCGGCGCGCCGCCGTCGCCGAGCAGGCACACGGTCATCCCGGTCTTCGAATGGAGCTTGAGGGCGACGGTGTTCCCCGCGGCGGAGGTCGTCGCCGGCGGGGCCTTGAGCCGCTGCCGGTGCGTCGCGGTGCCCTGCTGCTTTCCGGAGTCGCTCCCGGAGCCCGTTGACGAATGCGATCACAGCGACGACCGCAAGCAGCGCCGCGACGAAGGCGGCGATGAACGGCCAGCGGGGGCCGTTGGGGGCGCCCACCCGCCGCCTGCCCTCGAGCACCGGCTCTCCGTAGGCGCTCAGGTTGGCCGTGGGCTCCTCCGTCTCCACCTGACGGCGGTACTCGTCCACGAGCGCGTCGGCGTCGAGGCCGAGGAGCTTGGCGTAGGTGGCGAGGAAGCCCCGGGCGTAGGCGGACCCGGGAAAGACGTCCCAATCCTCGGTCTCGAGCGCCTGGAGGTACTTCGCGCGGATCTTCGTCCGCTCCTCGACGTCGCTCAGCTCGAGGCCCTTCTGGGAGCGTGCCCACTGCAGGTAGACGCCGATCGTCGTCGGCTCGGGCTCGATCTGCGGGGGCGTCGGCATCTGCTCATTCTGACCGACGGGCGGCCATGGCCAAGAGCAGGACTTCGCCGGCGGGCGGCCTCAGCCGTTCAGCGGCTCGAGCTCGGTCTCGGTCGGGGCCTCGTCGGTGCGCTCGAGGACCTCGGCGGCGGCGGGCGGCTCCTCGGGGCCCCCGTCCCCGCCCATCAGCCGCCGCAGATCGGCGTGGCTCGCCAGTACCTGGCGCGGCTTCGAGCCCTCGTATCCGGAGATCACGCCGCGCCGCTCGAGCATGTCGATCAGCCGGCCCGCGCGGGTGTAGCCGACGCGGAGGCGGCGCTGGATCATCGAGACCGAGGCCGTCCCCGAACTCGACGACGATGCGGGCCGCCTCCTCGAGCAGGTCGTCCTGGTCGGGCGAGAGATCGCCCTCGCGATCGTCGAGGCTCTCCTCCTCGCGGGCCTCCAGCAGCGCCTCGTCGAACTCGGGCTCGCCCTGCTTGGCCCAGTGGCCGACGATCTTGGCGATCTCGTCCTCGGTCACGAACCCGCCCTGGATCCGCTGCAGCCGCGACGTGCCGACCGGCCGGAACAGCATGTCGCCCTGACCCAGCAGGGTCTCCGCCCCGCCCTGGTCGAGGATGACGCGCGAGTCGACCTGCGAGGCGACCGCGAAGGCGATGCGCGCCGGGATGTTGACCTTGATCGTTCCGGTGATGACGTCGGTCGACGGGCGCTGCGTGGCGAGCACCAGGTGGATGCCGACGGCGCGCGACTTCTGGGCCAGGCGGATGATCGAATCCTCGACCTCGGCCGGGGCGACCATCATCAGGTCGGCGAGCTCGTCGATCACGCAGAGGATGTGCGGCAGCGGCGGCTTGCCGGCGCGCTTGCGCGTCCGGTTCAGCTCGACGAGGTTGCGGGCGCGCGCCTCCTCCATGACCTCGTAGCGGCTCTCCATCTCGCCGATCAGGTTCGCGAGCACGTTCGCCGCCATCCGCGGGTTGGTGACGACGGGCGTCAGGAGGTGCGGCAGCCGCTCGTAGTGGTTCAGCTCGACGCGCTTGGGGTCGACGAGCACCAGGCGCGCCTCGTTGGGCGAGGCGTGGAGCAGGATCGAGCAGAGCATCGAGTTGATGCAGCCGGACTTGCCGGAGCCGGTGGTGCCCGGCGACGAGCGCGTGCGGCATCAGCGCGAGGTCGGTCCACGCGGCCTGCCCGGAAACGTCCTTGCCCATCCAGACGACGAACGGCGACGAGCCCTTCGGGCCGGCCGTCGTAGATGTCGCCGAGGCGGACGAGCCGGCGGCGCGCGTTCGGCACCTCGACGCCCACCGCCTTCTTCCCCGGGAATCGGGGCGAGGATGCGGATGTCGGTCGACGCGAGCGCGTAGGCGAGGTCGTCCTTAAGCTGGGCGACCCGGGAGACCTTGGTGCCCGGCGCGAGCTGCAGCTCGTAGCGGCTGACGTGCGGGCCGCTGACCACGCCGGTCAGCCGCGCCTCGACGTTGAAGTGGCGAAGCGACTCCAGGAGCGCCTTCGAGACGGCGTCGCGGTCGCGGGTGTCGGGTCCCTGGTCCCCCTTGCCCCGCTCCAGGAGCTTGGCCGCGGCGGGCAGCGCGTAGTCGACCTCCTCGGACTCGGTGACCGCGCTGCGCTTGACGCCCATCGGAGTCGTCCCGGGCTCCGGCTCGTCCGCCGTCGGCCGGTCCTCGGTCGCTGGACCGGCGGCGGTGCCTGCGGCGCTCCGCCTCGGCCTCGTCCGCCCGGCCTCGCCTCCGCTCGCCGGTCGGCCTCCTCGTAGGCGTACTGCTCGCCGCTTCGCTCGGTCGTCGTCCGTCGGGCTGCTCGAGCCAATCGCTCGTCGTCCTCGCTCGTCGGGCTCGGGGACGAGCGCGCTCGGTGGGATTGGCGCGGGTGACCGCGATGTCCTCGTCACCCGGCGTCGACGAACGGGTCGAGGCCCATGCCTGGGTGCGCGACGTCTGCGCCATCACGCGCGTGCCGCGCTCGCGCGCCGCGCGGCTCTCGCCGCGCGCGCGATGACGCTCGGAGAGCGTCGTCCCGGTCAGCAGGAGCAGCCCGGAGACGAACATGAGGACGGTCAGGATGTGGGCGCCGAGCCGCTGGAAGAGGCTCGTCGAGGCCCAGTAGAGGGCCTCTCCCCCGGCCCCGCCGTGCTGGGTCATGAAGTGGTGGTGGAAGTAGCCGTGGCGGAGCGGGTGCGTGGGGCCGAGGCCCGCCGTGCCGGCGGCGAACGCGAGCAGCAGCGAGCCCGGAGCAGCAGCACGCGCCGGCGTTGAGCGCCGAGGGCGCCTTGACGACCGGGCCGCATGATCAGCGCGACCCCCCAGCCGGCGAGAGCGAGCGGCGCGAGATATGCGATGCGCCCGGCGAACAGCGTCAGGCCGTCTCCAGCCAGTCCCGACGCGCCCGCCGTCCCACCCGAGGTAGGTGACGAACGCCATGAAGATGCCGAGCGCGATGAGCGCGAGACCGGCGAGGTCGAGGTGGCGCTGCTCGAGGCCCTCGAACACGGCGCGCGGTCTCGCGCGCGAGCGCGGCCGCCCGCGGCGGCGGCCGGCGTCGCCGGAGCGCGAGCGCGTCCTCGCGCGCGCGCGGGCTTTCGCCGCGTCGTGCGGCGCTTCGTGCGAGAGGCCATCTCTCGCAGGTGCTTCGACACGCCTGGCCGGACCCCTGCGACAGCCTAAAACCCCGCTAAATATGCGTGCCGGAAGCCGGACTTGGCTCTACCCTTGAGGCGATGCTGACGAACGAGGGCACGATGGGCCGCGTCCTCGTCGTCGAGGACGACGAGGCGATCGCCGACGTGCTGCGGCGGACCCTCCGCCAGGAGGGCCACGAGGTGCGATCGGCGGCCGACGGCGTGGAGGCGCTCGACGTCGCCGAGGAGTTCGTGCCCGACCTGGTGATCCTCGATCTCGGCCTGCCGAAGCTGGACGGCGTCGAGGTCCTCGAGCGCCTGCGCGCCGAGAGCGACGTCCCGATCCTCATCCTCACCGCGCGCGCAGAGCTCGACGACCGCGTCTCGGGCCTCGACTCGGGCGCCGACGACTACCTGGTGAAGCCGTTCGAGCGCACAGGAGCTCCTGGCGCGGATGCGCGCGCTCACCCGGCGCCGGCCGCCGCGCGGCAGCGCCTCGCTCGCCGTAGGTGACCTGCGGCTCAACCCGGACACGCGCGAGGTCTTCCGCGGCGACCGCGTCATCGACCTGACCAACCGCGAGTTCGAGCTGCTCGAGTACCTGATGCGAAACGAGCGCCTGGTCGTGTCGCGCGAGCGCCTCCTCGAGGAGGTCTGGGGCTACGACCCGATGGCGATGACCAACACCATCGACGTCTTCATCTCGAACCTGCGCCGCAAGCTCGAGGAGGGCGGCGAGCCCCGCATCCTCCAGACCAAGCGCGGCGCGGGCTACGTGGTCCGGCCCGCCGAGGCGGGCGGGGATGCCTGACGCCCCCAGGCGCCCGTCGCTTCGGGAAACCTGGCGGCATCCGCGGCTCTGGCCGGTCCGCTGGCGGCTTACCGCCGTCTCGGCCGTCCTGACCTTCGGATCCTCGTGACGTTCGCCGTGGTCGTTGGCCGGCTCGCTGAGAGCCGGCATCCAGCACGACTTCGACAACGAGCTCGTCGAGAGCGCCGCAGGGCGTCGCCAGCCAGGCGGCCAACAACGCCTCTCTGCGCGACATCATCACCCAGCAGCAGCTTCAGCAGATGGCCCCGCCGCCCGTCGTCCTGCAGTTCTACTTGAACGGCCAGCGCGTCGCGAGCGTCAACGCCCCGAAGAGCCTCGGGCCGACAACCGTCGGCATTGTCCACGTTGGACAACCTGGAGGTCGGCGACGGCCCCCGTTCCCGGCTTCAGCTCCGCGTTCGTCCAGTACGGCCGCAGCACCGACTCGGTCGACGCGACGGTCAACAAGCTCTGGCTCTTCCTGTTCGCCGGCGTTCTCGGCGGCACCCTGCTCGCAACCCTCGCCGGCCTCGCGGTCGCGAGCCGCGCGATGCGCCCGATCGCCTCGCTGACCGCCACCGCGCGGAAGATCGCGAACACCCGCGACCCATCGATGCGCGTGCCGCAGCCCGAGTCCGACGACGAGGTGGCCGAGCTCGCCCTGACGCTCGATCAGATGCTTCGCGAGCTCGACGCCGCGAGGACCGAGACCGATCAGATGATCCAGGCGCAGCGCGAGTTCGTCGCCGACGCCTCGCACGAGCTCCGCACGCCGCTCACGAGCATCCTCGCCAACCTCGAGCTGCTTCAGGCTCGTCTCGACGCGCCGAGCGGCGGCGGCGAGGAGGGCGAGATCATCGACGGCGCCCTGCGCTCGTCGCGACGCATGGGCCGGCTCGTCTCCGACCTCCTGCTCCTGGCGCGAGCCGACGCCGGACGCACGGGCGTGCGTCGCACCTGCGACCTCTGCGAGATCGCCGAGGCCGCCGTGGCCGAGGTGAGGCCGATGATCGGCGAGCACCGGATCAGAGCTCGACGCCTCCGAGCCGGTCTCCGTGCTCGGCAACCCCGACGAGCTCCACCGGCTCGTCCTCAACCTCCTCGAGAACGCGCTCCGCCACACTCCGCCGGGCACGTCGTCGTCGCGTCTGGTCGAGCGGGCCGAGTGGCCGCGCGGTGCTCCAGGTCGCCGACGACGGGCCCGGGCTTCCCCGCGGGGATGAACGAGCAGATCTTCGCCCGCTTCGTCCGCGGCTCCGGTCCCGCGGACATGTCGGCGAACGGAGGCACGGGCCTCGGCCTCGCAATCGTCCAGGCCGTGGCCACCTCCCATGGAGGCGAGGTCGAGGCAGGCGCCTCAGCCCACGGCGGAGCGCTCTTCACGGTCCGCCTTCCGCTCGAGGGCGGCCCCCCCGCCCCGGCTCCGAAGGTTCCCGCCAACACCCCGGCAAACATTTAGAAAGCGTTTACAACGCCTCAATAGCTTTCCGCGCGGACGAGACAACCCGCCCGTCGGGGAACCCCGACACCTCTCCGACGGGTGTTCATTGGCTTTCGAGCCAATTGGGCCCGCCGGTGTTCCCCCTCCCTGACGCCGGCGGGCCTTTTTTTGGGCGTTTGCCTACAGGCAGCCGGAGGCGTTGATGCCCCGCGCCGTCTTCATCTCGGCGCAGATCGCGGCGTCGTGCGACCCGCTGCCGTCTCCCGCGGTGCCGTCTCCGTAGACGGCGTCGTCGGCGGCAAGCAGCAGGTTGACGGCGCCGGCAAACGTCTCGTTGTCTCTGTAGGCGAACTGGGAGAGCAAGACGTCGACGACGATCGGCGGCCTGCCGACCGAGTCGGCAGGCAGCTGGTTGAGCAGGTCGATGAGGCCGTGCGACCAGACCTCGCCGAGGCAGTGGACCTCCTCGGTCCCGGACGGGGTCCGGCAGTGGATCAACGCCTGGGTGTAGGTCTGGGTGTGATCGCCACCCGTCGCGAGCCGTCCGCACGGCTTGGCCGCCGGGCTGTAGCCGCCGGTGCCGTCCCAGTCGAAGATGCAGTACTCGGCCCGACGGAGGTAGGACTGCGGCACCTGCGGGCTGATCGCGGTGTTCAGGGCCGACTCGAAGTCGCCGAAGCCCTCGCCGAGCGCGCTTGCCTGGCTGCAGCTGCAGTTGCCGAAGCCACGGTCCTGGGCGTCCTGGATCGAGTGCCCGTACTCGTGGGTGATGACGTCGCCGTCCTCGGCGTCGTCCACTCCGCCCGCTGCCGTAGCGGATCTTGCGGTCGAAGGGCGAGTAGAACGAGTTGTCGTCCGGCAAGGCGTCGACGACGACGAGCTGGCGGTTCGGATGGACGCTTGCCTGCCCCGGAAGCCGAGGGCCTGGTAGTAGGTCTGCAGGTGCGTGATCTCGTAGTAGGCCTCGAGCGCCTCGAAGTGGTCATTGGAGCGCTTCACCTTCGACCAGTTGAGGTTGGGCCGGCAGACCGGGCGCTCGCGGCGGCCGAGGCGGGCCTCGACGTATGCGCCCTTCAGGCAGTGCTGGTGCTTGTCGATCTGCGTCAGGCTGACGCGCCTGCGCAAGCTCGTGAGCTTCGCAGTGTCCTTGTCGTCGTGGTCGGCGCGCGTGCTCGCGCCGATCCCGCCGTAGCCGCCGTTCAAGACCACCGGGTTGGGCGTGAAGACCTTCGCCTTGCCCGTCGCCCCGCGGCGTACTGGAGGAGGTTGACGGTCTGGAGGACGTCGCCGCTGGCGGCGTCGACCAGCACCTGGAAGTCCTTCACGGGCCTGCTGGACGCGAGCGCCACCAGCGGACCAGCGCGTTCCCGTGATGCGGATCGATCGCAAGCCTCGCCGTCGGGCTTGGCGCGCAGGCCATGGACCCCGGTGGAGCGCCGGGCGATCGCGATCGCCTGCGCGGCGGACACCTTTGCCGCCGGCGGCGCCGCCACCTTGGTCGCGCTGCCGTCGGAGGCGACGGTGGGCGCCGCGGTCGCCGCGGTGTCGCCGATGACGGCGACCTGGCCGCCGATGACCGGGACGCCGCCAACCTCCTGCTGGTACTGGACGATCTTGGTGTCGCCGAAGACGATGGTCCGGCCACGCTCGAGCTGCGAGCTGGGCGCGCTGGCGCTCTTCAGCGCGCTTGCGAAGGTCGGCGCCGGGCTCGAGGCATCGGCGCCGCCGCTCGAACGCGACGCCCGCGACGCAAACAGCGCGGCGGCTGCGGCCAGGGTCAACCCACGCGCCCTGAAGAGATTCCCGCCTCTCACGGCGAGGGACCGTAGCAGGACCACCCCTGCCCGAAACCGCTCCGCCGGCGGCGTCAGACCTCGACGACCACCGGGAGGATCATCGGGCGCCGGCGCAGCGCGTCGTAGACGAACGCCGCGATGTCGTCGTGGAGCTTCTCCTGGATCAGGTCGGGCTCGCTGCTCGCCGTGCGCGGCCGCGGACTTCAGGGTCCCCTCGACCACGTCTCGAAGCTCCTCGATCAGCCCGTCCGCCTCATCGGGCTCCAGGAACGCCACTCCGCGGAAGATGACCTCGGGCGGCGCCACCTGCGAGCCGTCCTCGGAGGAGATCGTCGCGACCACGATGAAGACGCCGTCCGCAGAGAGCGTGCGGCGGTCGCGTAGCGCCACGTCGTCGGGGTCGCCGATGTCCACCCCGTCGACGAAGATCATCCCCGAGCCGAGCTCCTCGCCGAGCTCGGCTCCCTTGGCGTCGAGCTCGAGCGGCTGGCCGTTTCGCCCGGTGAAGATGCGCTCGCGGTCGACGCCGACCGACTCCGCGAGCTGGGCGTGCAGGCGCAGCCGGCGGTGGTCGCCGTGGAACGGCATCACGTAGCGCGGCCTCGTCAGGTTCAGCATCAGCTTCAGCTCCTCCTGCCAGCCGTGGCCGGAGGCGTGGATCGGTGCGTCGGCCGCCGTCACCACCGTCGCGCCGATCTCGAAGATCCGGTCGATCGTCTCGTTCACCGCCCGCTCGTTCCCGGGGATCGGCGTGGCCGAGAAGATGACCGTGTCGCCCGAGTGCAGCTCGACGTCCCGGTGGTCGGCGTGGGCCATCCGCCGAAGCGCCGAGAGAGGCTCGCCCTGGCTTCCGGTCGAGATCGCGATCACCTTGTGATCCGGGAAGTCCTCGATCTCCTTCGGGGAGATCACCATTCCGCTCGGAGCGTTGGCGATCCCGAGGTTGGATGCGATGTTGAAGTTCTTTCGCATCGAGCGGCCGACCAGGGCTACCCGCCGGTCGAGCTCGGTAGCTGCGTCGATCACCTGCTGGACGCGATGGACGTTGGAGGCGAAGCAGGTGACGACGATGCGGCCTTCGCAGCGCCCGAAGAGCTCGGTGAGCGCCGGGCCCACGCTCGACTCCGACGGCGCAACGCCCGGCCGGTTGGCGTTGGTCGAGTCGCCGCAGAGGCAGAGCACACCCTCGCGGCCGAGCTCGGCGAGCCGCGAGATGTCGGCCGGGTTCCCGTCCACCGGGGTCTGGTCGAACTTGTAGTCGCCAGTGATCAGGACGGCCCCGAGATCGGAGTGAAGCGCCACCGCGCAGGAGTCCGGGATCGAGTGGGACATGTGGATCATCTCGACCGCGAACGGCCCGGCGTCGACGCGCTTCCCCGGCTCGAGCACTTCGAGCGGTACGTCGCGCAGCTTGTGCTCGTCGAGCTTGGACCTGACCATCCCGATCGTCAGCGGCCCGCCGTAGATCGCCGGCGGGTTGCCGATCTCCCGGAGCACGTACGGCAGCGCCCCCACGTGGTCCTCGTGGCCGTGGGTCAGGACGATCGCCTCGATGTCGTCGGCGCGCTCGCGGAGATAGGAGAAGTCCGGAAGCACGAGGTCGATCCCGAGCATCTCGGCCGTGGGGAACATCAGGCCGGTGTCGACGACGACGATGCCGCCGTCGCGCTCGACGACCGTCATGTTCTTGCCGATCTCGCCGAGGCCGCCGAGCGGCAGGATGCTGATGGAGCCGTCGGGCACTACGGCATCTACGGGCGAGTCTCTGAGGACGCGATCCAGCGACGGCAGCCGCGCGTCATCCGCGTGCGTGGGGTCGTGGAATGACTCATCTAGGCGGCGCCGCCGGCGACCAGTAGGCCATGCCGCTCGAGGGCCGTGCGAATTGCTGCGCGCTCCGACTGGCTGGCCGGCACCATCGGCAACCGCAGGCCTCCCTCGATCACCCCGGTCATCTCGAGTGCGGCCTTCACCGGAATGGGGTTCGGCGCAATGGTCAGCGTCTGGTAGATCGGCTCGAGCCGGGCGTCGAGATCGGCCGCGTGTTGCAGATCGCCGCCCGTCACCGACTCGTAGATCTGCCGCATCTCGGCACCGACGAGGTGAGAGGCGACAAGGACGCCTCCCGGTCCACCGAGCTTCAGGCAACGGAGGAACGTGCCGTCGTTTCCGGCCAGGACGTCGAGTCCGTCGACCGGCCCGAGCTCGTCGTCGTTCGCCTGCTTGACGGCGACAACGCTGGGAATCGCCGCCGCGACCTCGGCCAGGAAGTCGGGGGGCATGTTGATGGCCGACCGCGAGGGGATGTTGTAGAGGATGAGCGGAGTCTCCCCCGCCTCGGCCGCGATCGCCTTGAAGTGCTCGAGCAGGCCCGCTCGGTTCGGCCGGTTGTAATAGGGCGTCGTGATCAGGATGCCGTCGGCCCCGGCGTCCGCGGCGGCCCTCGCCTGGAGCACCGAGTGGCGGGTGTCGTTGGTCCCCGCGCCGGCGATGACCGTGGCCCGGTCCCCGACCTCGGCGCGCACCTCCTCCAGGAGGCGGACGCGCTCGGCATCGGACAGCGTCGGGGCCTCGCCCGTGGTCCCCGCCACGACGAGCCCATGCGAGCCCGCGTCAACGAGCTGGGCGGCGAGCCGGCGAGCGGACTCGAGATCGATCTCGCCGTCCTTCTCGAACGGAGTCACCATGGCGGTGATGACGCCATGAAAAGCGGACATCGGCGGGGATTATCTCAGGCGGTGGCGCCCGCGAACACAGTTGGCGTTCGTTCCGACCATGGCCTTGCGCGTTCGAGCTGGGCGGCGACGGCGATCAGCACGTCCTCGCGCCCGAAGGGCGCCACGAGCTGGACGCCGATGGGAAGGCCCGTCTCGCTCTGCTCGAGCGGCAGCGAGATCGCCGGCTGCCCGGTGATGTTGAAGGGGCCGCAGAACCCGCCCGTGAGCTGCGCCCGCCACATCGACTCGATCGGCTCCGGGCCGGGATCGAACGTGCCAAGCGGCGGTGGGAGCTCTCCGAGGGTCGGCGTCAGCAGGAGGTCGCGGCCGGCCTCGAACCATGCCGCCACCGCGCGGGAGATCAGCTGGTGATGGGTTACGGCCGCGAGGTAATCGGGCGCAGTACGCTCGCGTCCCGCTTCGATCAGGGCCCAGGTCACCGGCTCGAAGTCGTCCGGCCCGAGCTCGCGGCCCGCGATCCGTTGCAGCGTCTCGGCCAGGGCGGCCTGCCCCGCCATCCATCTGGTCATGAACGTGTCCCAGGCGCCTTCGAAGCTGCCGACCGAGTCCGGCTCGACCTCCTCGACGGAGTGCCCGAGCTCCTCCAGCACGCTTCCGGTCCGGCGCGCTGCCTCCGCCACCTCCGGGTCGACCTGCGTGGGGATGACCTGCTTGGTCATCAGGCCAATCCGCAGGCCACTCGGGTCGGCATCGAGCTCGTCCGTGTACGGACGAGAGGGTGCCGGCGCGGCGTACGGGTCACCCGGCCCCGGGCCGTGCACGGCCTCCAGGACCGCCGCGGTGTCGCGCACCGAGCGCGAGACCACGCCTTCGACGGTGAGCCCCGAGAGGTTGTCGCCGACCAGCGGGCCCTCGGAGATGCGCTGCCGGGTCGGCTTGAGCCCGACGAGCCCGCAGGCGGCAGCGGGGATGCGAATCGAGCCGCCGCCGTCGTTTGCGTGCGCGACGGCAACGATCCCGGAGGCGACCGCGGCGGCGGCGCCGCCGCTCGAGCCGCCGGTGGAGCGGCTCGTGTCCCACGGGTTGCGGGACGGCCCGTAGGCAACCGGCTCCGTGGTCGGCAGGATGCCGAGCTCCGGGACGTTCGTCTTGCCAACGGTCACGAAGCCGGCGCTGCGGAAGCGCTCGCCTAGGTACGAGTCCAGCGGCATCCTGAAGTCCAGGTCCTTGAGGACCCGGGTTCCCATGTGGAGCGGCTGGCCGGCGAGCGCCGCGCCGATGTCCTTGAAGAGGAACGGGACCCCGCGGAACGGACCGTCCGGAAGGTCGCCGGCGGCCGCCTGGCGGCCCTCGTCGTAGAGCTCGTGAATGATTGCGTTGAGCTGCGGATTGACCGCTTCCGCCCTGGCGATGGCCGCGTCCACCAGCTCGGCCGGGGTTGCCTCCCCCGCGCGCACGAGTGCCGCCTGCGCCGTGGCGTCCAGGTTCACGAAGTCGTCGCCCACCGCTTGCAGCCTACCGCCGGCGCGAGTAGCGGCGATCCAGCGCTGCCTCGGTCGACTGAGCCGCCGGAATCGGGCGTAGCTGCCGAAGCGTGTAGCGCAGGCCGTCGTCGACGCACGATCGGTGCCAATGCGTGTGCTTGACCCGCCGCGCGGGGTGCGAGTACCGGACGACTACGTGCTCGGAGCCGATCGCGACCTCCTGCCGGCAATGCGGGCAGCGGTAGGGCTTCCGCGAGATCGCCCTGATGAGGACGACCTCCTCCCCTTCGTCGGCCACGCCGACGAGGCTCTGGCGCTGATCCGGCAGCTCCTCGTATGCCTGCCAGCTCACGGCGGCCTAGAGCAGCTTGTCGAGGCCGACCGTGAACGGGTCGGGAAGCCCGGCGACCCTCCGCACCGCGAGGAGCACCCCCGGCATGAACGAGCGCCGGTCCATCGAATCGTGGCGGATCGTGAGCGTCTGCCCCTCGCCTCCGAAGATGACCTCCTGGTGGGCAACGAGGCCCGGAAGCCGCACGGAGTGGATCGCGTTGACCTCTCCCCCGGCCTCCGCGATGACCTCGGCGGTGTGCCTTGCGGTTCCCGACGGAGCGTCGAGCTTCTCTTTGCGGTGGAGCTCGATGATCTCGCAGTCCGGCATGTGCCGGGCCGCTTGCTTCGAGAGCTCGATCATCAGGACCGCGCCGATCGCGAAGTTCGGAGCCACGAAGACGTTGGCGTTCCCGCCGGCCTGCTCCGCGGCCGCCCGCAGCGGCTCGAAGGCCCAGCCGGAGGTGCCGACGACCACGTGGACCCCCGCATCGATGCAGGCCCTGATGTTTCCAGCGGCGGCGTCCGGGGTGGTGAAGTCGACGACGACGTCGGCGCCGTCGAGCACCTCGGCGAGCTCGCGTCCCGAGAGCCGGATCCGCGCGACCCGTCAGCTCGAGGTCCTCCGCCCCGTCGAGCGCCTCGCAGGTCGTGGCGCCCATGTTCCCCGCGGCGCCCGAGACCGCGACCCGGATCATGCCGCGAGGCGCGGGCTCACCGCGCCGACCGCGGTCTTGAAGCGGTCCTCGTCGGGCCCGATGCAGGCCGCCGACAGACGCTCCGGGTCGTAGAACTCACCGGCGAGCGCCGCCACGTCCGCCGCGGTCACCGCGTCCGTCCGCGCAAGCAGCTCATCCATCGAGTAGAGCTCGACGTCGAAGAGCTCGGAGCGGGCGCAGCGCGACATCCGCGCGGTCGTCGACTCGAGACCGAGGACCATCCTCCCCTTCACGTGCTCCTTGCAGCGATCCAGCTCCTCGTCGGAAAGGCCCTCCGAGTGGATCCTGGCGAGCTCGCGACCGATGATCTCGCACGCCTCGGCCACGTTCTCCGCGCGGGTTCCGACGTACATGGCCACGGCGCCGTCGTCGACGAACTGCTCCGTGTAGGAGCCCACCGCATACGCGAGGCCGCGCTTCTCGCGGATCTCCCGGAAGAGCCGGGAGGAGACCGAGCCTCCGAAGGCGCTGTCGAGAATCGTCAGCGCGAAGCGCCGGTCGTCGCTCCGCGATATGCCCGGGCCGCCGAAGCAGACGTGGTACTGCTCGGTGTCCTTCCCGTAGAAGCGAAAGGCGGGCGCGAATCCGTCGCCCGCCGGCTCCGGGGTCCGTTCGCCGGCGGCGCCGAGCTTCAGGCTGCGCTCGGCGAGCTCGCAGAGCGCGGCGTGATCGACGCTGCCGGCCGCGGCGACCACGACCTCGTCCGCCACGTAGCGGGAGTCGTGGTAGTCGCGGATCGCCGGGACGCCGACCGAGGCGATGACCTGGCTGGAGCCAAGCACGCGACGGCCGAGCGGCGTGTCGCCGTGGATCGCCTCGGCGAGGACGTCGTGGACGCGGTCCTGCGGCTCGTCCTCGTACATGGCGATCTCCTCGAGAATCACCTGACGCTCGGAGTCGACCTCCGCCTCCGGCAGCGCCGGCTTCGCGAACATGTCCGCGAGGAGCTCGAACGCCCGCTCGGTGTGCTCGTCGAGGATCCGCGCGTAGATATGCGTCGACTCCTTGCTGGTGGCCGCGTTCGCGGCGGCGCCCATGCCGTCGAGGAGCTCGGATATCTCGATCGCCGAGTGGTCGGGAGTTCCCTTGAAGAGCAGGTGCTCGAGGAAGTGGGAGAGCCCCTCCTGGCCCGCAGCCTCGTCGCGGGAGCCGGTCCTGACCCAGAGCCCGAGGGCCACCGAGCGCACCGCGGGCATCGCCTCGGTGATCACACGGAGCCCTGAGTCGAGCCGGGTTAGCTCTACCCCGTCAGGTAGGTCAGGCATCGCTGCCTAGCGGTCTCTGCGCCGGCCCTCGCGTCCGCGGCCGCCGCGACCTTCGCGGCCTCGTCCGCCGCCTTCGAGGCGCTCACGGCCCCGGCCCCGGCCGTTGCCGCCGTCACGGCGTCCGCCGCCCCCACCCATGGTGGGGTCGCCGGTGCCGACCGTCGCCAGGTCCTCGGCCGTCTTGCCCTCGATCGAGGGGTCGTCGGAGAGGCGCAGGCCGATGCGGCCGCGCTCGCGGTCGACTTCGACGACGGTCACGTCGATCTCGTCGCCCTGGCTGAGGACGGACTCGACGGTGTCGACACGCTCGCCCGGCTTCACGTTGGAGATGTGGAGCAGGCCGTCGGTGCCCTTGACCAGCTCGACGAAGGCGCCGAACGTCGTGGTCTTGACGACCTTGGCGCCGGTGTAGCGGTCGCCGACCTCGGCCTCCTTGGTCATCTGCTCGATGCGAGCGACACAGCCGTCGACCAGCTCCCTGGTCGGGGCGTAGATGCGCACGGTGCCGTCGTCGTCGATGTCGATCTCGGCCTCGAACTCCTCCTGGAGGCCGCGGATGTTCTCGCCGCCCTTGCCGATCACGGCGCCGATCTTCTCCGAGTCGATCGTGATCGACTTGATCGCCGGCGCGTACTTCGAGAGCTCCTCGCGCGGGCCGTCGATGGCGCCGGACATCTTGTCGAGGATGAACAGGCGTCCCTTGCGGGCCTGCTCGAGGGCCTCGGTCAGGATCTCGAACGTGACGCCCGAGATCTTGATGTCCATCTGCAGGGCGTTGATCCCGTCCTTCGTGCCGGCGACCTTGAAGTCCATGTCGCCGAGGTGATCCTCGACGCCGGCGATGTCGGTCAGGACGATGTAGCTGTCGCCCTCCTTGATCAGGCCCATCGCCACGCCGGCAACCGGGTCGGAGACCGGCACGCCCGCGGCCTGGAGGGCCATGGACGAGGCGCAGACCGAGCCCATCGAGGACGAGCCGTTGGACTCGAGCGTGTCGGAGACCGCACGGATCACGTACGGGAAGCTCTCCTCGTCGGGAAGCGACGGGACGAGGGCCCGCTCGGCGAGCGCGCCGTGACCGATGTCACGCCGCTTCGGGCCGCGCATGAAGCCGGCCTCGCCCACCGAGAACGGCGGGAAGTTGTAGTGGTGCCAGAAGCGCTTGGTGTCCTGAAGGCTCAGGTTGTCGACCTTCATGTCCATGCGGGTCGTCCCGAGCGCCACGCTCGAGAGGATCTGCGTCTCGCCGCGCGTGAAGAGCGCCGAGCCGTGAACCCGCGGGGCAACGTCCACCTCGCACTCGATCGGGCGGATCTCGTCCTGGGCGCGGCCGTCCGGACGCTTCTTGTCGACGGCGATCTGCTGGCGAATCGTGTCCTTCTCGATCGCGTCGAAGGCGGCGGCGACATCGGCCTTGCGAGCTGCGTCGGCCTCCTCGTCGCCCGTCTCGGGCGCGTGCTGCGCGACGACCTCAGCCTTGACGGCGTCGATCGCTTCGTAGCGCTCGAGCTTGCCCTCCGTGGCGATCGCATCCACCAGGGCCTGCTTGTGGCTGCCCTCGACCTGAGCAATCAGCGCTTCGTCGAGCTCCGGAGCGTCGACCTCGATCTTCTCCTTGCCGGCCTTCTCGGCCAGCTCATCGATCGTGGCGACGAGCTTCTTGATCTCCGCGTGTGCGATGTCGAGCGCGTCGAGGACCTCGGCCTCGGTGACGCCGTCGGCGCCGCACTCGACCATGAGGATGGCCTCGTCGGTCCCGGAGACCACGAGGTCCATCTCGAGCTCCTCCTGGCGATCCTCCGGGGGATTGACGACGAAGTCGCCGTCGAGCTTGCCGATGCGGACCGCGCCGACGGTCTTGGCGACCGGGACCGGCGAGATCGCGAGCGCCGCGGAGGCGGCGTTCATCGCAAGGATGTCGTAGGGGTGGACGTGGTCGACGGACATCGGCTGGGCAACCAGCTGCGTCTCGAAGTGCCAGCCCTTCGGGAAAAGCGGGCGGATTGGCCGGTCGATCATGCGCGCGGTCAGCGTCGCCTTCTCGCCCGCCCGTGCCTCACGGCGAAAGTAGGAGCCGGGGATCTTGCCCGCCGCGTAGTGCTTCTCCTCGACGTCCACCGTCAGCGGCAGGAAGTCCACGTCGCGGAGGTTTCCGACGGTCGCGGTGCCGAGCACCATCGTCTCGCCGCTCGTGACGACAACGGCGCCGCCGGCCTGGCGGGCCAGCTTGCCGGTCTCGAAGCTGATCTCGTCGTTACCGACGGACGCTGAGACGCGGCTCACGTCAAACATGCTCATGGATTCGGTTTTCCTTTCGAGCGCCCGGTTGGCGCCCAGTGCTTCAGAACTGATCGTTCTCTAACGGGCCGCATGGTAGCGAGGTGCTCGCGCCACGCAAAGGCTCTGCCTATCTTGAGATGGCGATGAGCCAGGCGCGCTACGAGCGGATCGGCACTTCCTACGCGGCGACGCGGCAAACCGAGCCGCGCATCGCCGGGTACATCGAAGCGGCCCTCGGTAATGCGCGCTCGGTGGTGAACGTCGGCGCCGGCGCGGGCTCGTACGAGCCCGCGGAGTTGGAGGTCGTTGCCATCGAGCCGTCGGAGACCATGGCCGCCCAGCGTCCGCCCCACCTGCCGCGCGCCGTGATCGCCGGCGCCGAGAGCCTGCCGCTGGCGGACGACTCGGCCGACGCGGCGATGGCGATCATCACGATCCACCACTGGAGCGACCTCCCGGCCGGCATCGCCGAGATGCGCCGGGTGGCGCGCGATCGCATCCTGGTCCTCACGCTCGATCCCGACGTCATCTCGAAATCCTGGGTGCGCGACTACTGGCCGGAGCTGTTGAAGTTCGACGAGGAGTTCCTGCGCAGCGCCGACCTGGCCGAGCTGATGGGGGGCGCCGAGGTCGTCGTGGTCCCGTGCCCCACCGACTGCGTCGACGTCTACATCGAGACCGCCATCGGACGCCCGGAGCTGCTCCTCGACCCGGCCGTCCGCGCCAACTGCTCGGCCTTCGCGCGGATGGACGACGCCGCCGAGGCTGCCGGCGCGGAGCGCCTGCGCGAAGCGCTCGAATCAGGCGAGTGGGATCGCCGCTTCGGACGCCTGCGAGCGATCCCCGAACGCGATGTCGGCCTCCGGCTGCTGGTGGCGGAGGTCTGAGGCGCTTGGTGTTACTTGGTCAGCGAGGAATAGGTGGCCCGCGCCGCGCTGAGTTCTCCCGGGATGTGAAGGGTTGACGTGGCTATAGGCCCATTAACCCTTCACAACGCCTTCCTGGCCGATTTCGCACGAGCGCTCGCCCGGGGCGCCACCCTCCTCGTTGCCCGGTAACGCCCGCGCTAGCGGCGCAGGCCCAGGTCCGCGACGAGCGCGCGGTAGCGGTCGAGGTCCGCGCGCTCGAGGTACTGGAGCAGCCGGCGGCGCTTGCCAACGAGCATCAGCAATCCGCGGCGCGAGTGGTGGTCCTTGCTGTGTGAGCGAAGGTGCTCGGTCAGGTAGTTGATCCGCTCAGTGAGCAGCGCCACCTGGACCTCGGCGGAGCCGGTGTCGCCCTCGGAGCGGCCGTACTTGCCGATCAACTCCTGCTTCTTCTCTGCGGTGAGGGTCATCGAGGAGGCGCGAAGGTAGCACAGAGCTTCTTCGCCTCCTCGACGTCCAGGTGCATCTGCGCGATCAGGTCCTCGACGGCCGGGAAGCGACGCTCGCCCCGCAGCCGGGCGATGAAGGCAACCCGCAGGACCTGGCCGTAGAGATCGACGTCGCGGTCGATGATGTACGTCTCGACGAGGAGTCCGCGCCCGGTCTCGAAGGTCGGCCTGACGCCCACGTTGACGGCCGACGGCAGGCCGTCGGCGAACGCCGCATAGACGCCGTGCCCGGGCACGACCAGGTCACCGGCGGGGGCGATGTTGGCCGTGGGAAAGCCGAGCGTGCGGCCGCGCCTGTCGCCGCTCACCACCTCGCCCTCGAGGAGGAACGGGGCGCCGAGGCAGGCCATCGCCCCCTCCACGTCGCCCGCGGCCACCAGGGCGCGGATCCGGGTGGACGAGACGGTTTCGCCGTCCACCTCCACGAGCGGGACGACACGCGTCGAGAACTCCTCACGCTCTGCGAGCATCTCGGGGCTGCCCTTCGCCTTCGCACCGAAGCGGAAGTTCTCGCCGACCGCCACCTCGGTTGCGCCGAGCGCGCCGATCAGCAGCTTCGAGATGAAGTCCTCGGCCTCGAGCTTGGAGAACTCCCGGTCGAACGGGATCACGACGATCTCCTCGACGCCGAGGCCCTCGATCACGTCGCGTTTCGCCGCGAACGGCATGATCAGCTTCGGCGCGGCCTCGGGATGGAGAACGCTCAGCGGGTGCGGCTCGAAGGTGAGGACGGTGTCCGCCTCCGCGATCACCCGCCGATGGCCGACGTGGACGCCGTCGAAGGTGCCGATGGCGACCTTCCGGGGGCGGAGCTCGACGTCTCCGAGCTTGGTGACCTTGATGCTCACTGCGGGAAGACTTTCACGCAGATCATTCCCGTAGGCGGTCGAGCGCTTCATCGAGCGGCAGGAACAGCTCCGCCTCCTCCACGGCGAACGGCCCGATCGCCGTGCGTCGCAAGCTCTCGCAGTAGGCGTCGCCGAGGTCGCCCACCAGGCTCCGCACGTATGTGCCCGATGAGCACTCGATCTCGAGTCCGGCCCGACCGTCCTCGCGCCAGAGCTCCTCGAAGCGAAAGACGCTGACGATGCGCTCGGGCATCTCGGGGTCCTCGCCGCGCCGGGCCCGCCGGTAGGCGCGCTCGCCGCGGACCTTGACAGCCGAGTACGCGGGCGGGCGCTGGCGGACCTCGCCGGTCGGGAGCTCGAGCGGCCCCGCCGGCAGAACCCCCGTCTCGGTGATCTCCCCCTCCGGGTCGCCCGTGGTCGAGACGGCCCCGAAGCGCGCCACCGTCCGATAGGTCTTCGGCAGGGCCATGAACCGGGCCTGGCATCGCGTCGCCTCGCGTCCGAGCAGCACGATCAGGAGCCCGGTTGCGAACGGATCGAGGGTCCCCGCGTGGCCCGCCTTCTGGCCGCGCTCACGCCGAACGCGCGCGACGACGTCGTGCGAGGTCGGCCCCGCCGGCTTGTCGACCAGCAGGACCCCGGGCTCGGCGCTATCCCGCGACGCCGAGCTCGCCACGAAGCCTCTCGACGAGCTCGTCGTAGCTCAGATCGGTCGAGAACCCCGCGGCGCGCGCGTGACCGCCGCCGCCGTACTTGCGAGCTATGGCCGAGACGTCCACCGAGCCGTTCGTCGAGCGCAGGCTCACCTTCCGCGCCGCGGCCCCACCGTCGGTCTTGTCCCGAATCACAGCCGCGATCTGAGCGCCCTCAAGCGAGCGCACGAAGTCGATCACGCCCTCGGTCAGCACCTCGTCCGCGCCCGAGGCCTCGTAGTCGGCGGCGGAGATATAGGCGACCGCGAGACGGCCCCCGTCGTAGCGCTCGATGCCGTCGAGTGCCCGGGATATCAGGCGGAGCTTCTCGATCGGGACTCGCTCGTAGAGCCGCCGGTACACGTCGTGGACGTCGATGCCGGCCTCGATCAGCTCGGCCGCCATTCGATGCGCCTCCGGGCCGGTGCTCTCGTACATGAAGCGGCCGGTGTCCGTGACGAGGCCGACGTAGAGGGCGAGGGCGAGGCCGGGGGTCAGCCCGACGTCGAGGCGCTTCAGGAGGCCGAAGACGATCTCCGCGGTGCACGATGCGGACGTGTCGACCAGGTTGACCGTCCCAAAGCGGGTGTTGTCGTGGTGGTGGTCGATGTTGAGGATTCGCGCCTCGTCGCGCTGGAGGAACGCCACCGGCATGCGATCGATGTTGCCGCAGTCGAGGAAGACCAGCGTGCGCTCGACCACGTCGGCCGGCGGCTCGTGGAAGACCTCCTCGAGCGGCAGGAAGCGGTACTCGACCGGAAGCGGGAACTCCTTGGCGCCAAGGAACATCACGGAGTCCTTGCCCAGGGCGGTCAGGATCTCCTGCATTGCGAGCAGCGATCCCAGGGCGTCGCCGTCCGGGCCCTCGTGGGTCGTGAGCAGGAAGCGCTCGGCGGTGCGAAGCTCGTCGAGGGTCTGCTCGACGTCCGCCTGGATCCCGCCGTCCGCGGCCGGCGCGCTCACTCGCCGCCGTCGAGGAGCTTGCTGAGTCGCACGCCGCGCTCCGGCCCCTCGTCGTAGTGGAAGCTCAGCGTCGGCGTCCGCTTCAGGCGCATCTGGTCGGCGATCGCGGATTGGATCAGCCCATGCGAAGAGGCGAGGCCCGCCAGCGTTCGCTCACGCTCGGACTCGTCGCCGAGGACGCTGACGTAGACGCGGGCGGAGCGCAGATCCGGGCTGGTGTCCACTGACGTCACTGTCACGAAGCCGATTCGAGGATCTTCGAGATCCGATGCGATCGCGGCCGCGATCACCTCGCGCAGGGCCTCGTTGACCCTTCTCATGCGCTCGGCCATACCGCGGTCCGACGATAACAGCACGGTGTTCGTGTGAGGAGCTTTAGCTCCGAAAGCAGCGTGTAAGGGCGCCGAAGGCGCCCGCAAGTGATTCAACGTAATCCTGAACATCAACCACGCAGGTCCTCCAGCGATCGCAGGTCGCGCTCGAACGCGCAGCCCTCGGGCAGCCGCGACTCGACGAAGCGGCAGAGCTCGTCGGCTCTGGCCGAGACCTCCGCCCCACCGACGAGCGCGCAGAGCAGGGTCGAGCGCTGCCACGTGTCGTGTCCCTCGATTTCCGCGACCGCGGCGCCAAAGCGGCGGCGGAGAACCGACTTGAGCGAATGCAGGAGCTTGCGCTTGCCCTTGAGATCGTGCGAGTCGCCGACGTGGAGACGGATCTGGACGACACAGACGTACGCGGTCATCCGCCGAGGATAGGACGCGACTCGTGGCCTACTCCAGCGTCTTCTCGACCTGCTTGGTCTCGAAGACCTCGATGACGTCCTCGACCTTCACGTCCTGGAAGCCCTCGAGGACGATGCCGCACTCGAGGCCCTCCTCGACCTCGCGCACGTCGTCCTTGAAGCGGCGAAGAGAGCCGATCCGCCCGGTCCAGACCACGGTCCCGTCGCGCACGAGCCGCGCCTCGGAGCCGCGCCGCACCACCCCGTCGGTGACGAGGCATCCGGCGATGACGCCGATCCGGGAGGCCCGGAACAGCTCCTTGACCTCGGCCTGTCCGAGCGTCTCCTCGACCTCCTCCGGCTCGAGCATGCCCTCGAGGGACGCGCGCAGCTCCTCGGTCACCTTGTAGATCACCGAGTAGGTGCGGACCTCGACGCCCTCCTGCTCCGCGGCGCGCCGCGCGTCGGCGAGCGGCCGCACGTTGAAGCCGATGATGACTGCGTCGGAGGCCGCGGCGAGCATCACGTCGGACTCGTTGATCCCGCCGGCCGCCGCCCGGATGACGTTGACGACGATCTGGTCCTGCGGCAGCTTCGCGATCTCGTCCTGAAGCGCCCCGAGAGAGCCGGAGACGTCGGCCTTCAGCACGATGGCGAGCTCCTTGATCTCGCCCTCCTTCGCTCGGGCAAAGACATCGTCGAGGCTGATGCGGCGTGCCTGGCGGCGGGCCAGGGCCTCCGTCTTTAAGCGCGTGGCGCGCTCCTGTGCGAGCTGTCGCGCCCGGCGGTCGTTTTCGACAGCCTCGATGCGCTCGCCGGCCTCCGAGACGCCATCGAAACCGAGCAGCTCCACGGGGTCGCCTGGAGCCGCCTCCTTGACACGGGCGCCCGTGAATTCGTGCATCGCGCGGACCTTGCCCCAATGCGGGCCGGCCACCACGGCGTCGCCGACGTGGAGCGTTCCTCGCTGGACCAGCATCGTGACTACCGCACCGCGGCCGGCATCGAGGTGCGACTCGATCACGGTTCCGGAGGCGGGCGCGTTGGGGTTGGCCTTCAGCTCCTCGAGCTCGGCGGTGAGCAGGATCATCTCGAGCAGGTTTTCGAGGCCCTCCCTGGTCTTTGCGGAGACGTCGCAGTAAACGGTGTCGCCGCCCCAGTCCTCGGGCGACAATCCCTGCGAGGCGAGATCGTTTCGGACCCGGTCGGGCTGTGCGCCCTCCTTGTCGATCTTGTTGACGGCGATCAGGATCGGAACGTCCGCGGCCTTCGCGTGGTCGATTGCCTCGACCGTCTGCGGCATCACGCCGTCGTCGGCCGCGACCACGATGACCGCCAGGTCCGTGACCTTCGCGCCGCGTGCGCGCATTGCCGTGAAGGCCTCGTGTCCCGGCGTGTCCAGGAAGCTGATCGTCTTGCCGTCGTGGTGAACCTGGTACGCGCCGATGTGCTGGGTGATCCCGCCCGCCTCGCCCGCGACGACCTCGGTCTCGCGAATCGCGTCCAGAAGCGAGGTCTTGCCGTGGTCCACGTGGCCCATGATCGTCACGACCGGCGGCCTGTCCTCGAGCTCGCCCTCGTCCTCCTCGAACTGCGGCTGCTCGACCTCCTCGTCCGCAGCGCTCACCATCTCGACCTTGTGGCCGAGCTCCTCGGCCAGCAGCTCGACAGTCTCGTCGGACAGCGTCTGGGTGAGCGTCGCCATCTCCCCCATCCCCATCAGCTTCTTGATGACCTCGGCGCTGCCGACGCCAAGCGTTTCTGCGACCTCGCGCACCGTGGCGCCGGAGTTGATCTTCAGGATCTCCGGCTCGCTGAAGTCCGGCTGCTTGAGCTCCGGCTCCTCGAGGAACGGCCGGCGGCGGCGTCCCCCGCGACGTCGTGGCGGGCGGCTGGGCGGAGGCGGTGGCTGGTGGTCGCGGCGTGAGGCCTGCGAGTCGATGACCACCCGACGGCGCTTCCTCTGGCCGCCGGAGCCGGAGCCGGCGGGCGCCTGTTTCTGCCTGGCGGCCTCCGGCGCCCCCGCCGCGGCGGGGGCGGGCTTGGTGGCCGGCGGCGGGGAAGCCGCGGCCGGCGCCTGAGCGGCGCCCCCACCGTTGCCGAGCGCCCTTGCCGCGACGTCCTCCTCGACGCTCGAGGCGGCGGCCTTCACGTCCACGCCGGCCTTCTGCAGGGCGGCCAGGACGTCCTTGCTGGTCAGCCCGCGCTCCTTCGCGATCTCGTGGACGCGCTTCTTCATTCGCTGGAATCCTCGGCGGACACCGCGGATTCCTGCGGTGCCTCTTCGGCCACCGGATCGACAGCACCAACTTCCGCGGGCTCATCGGGCCCCTCCGTCGCGGCATCCTCCGCGCGGTCGGCCTCATCTGCGGCGTCGGAGGGCTCCTCGGCCGCGGGCTCCTCCGCCGCAGCCACCGGGGCATCCTCGGCGGTCGTCGGAGCCTCCTCGGCGGTCGTCGGAGCCTCCTCGGCGGCCGCCTCGCCCTCCGGTGCAGCCTCTGGAGCGGGCTCCTCCTCCGGCGGCGCCTCCTCGGCGGGCGCAGAGGCCAGTGCCTTCTCGACGATCGGCGCAACCTCGTCCGCGGGCGCGTCGCCGTTCGCGAGAATCGCGATCTCCTGCTCGCTGAGCCCGGCGAGGACGGTCACCTGATGCGTGTCGAAGCGGGAGAGCGCCTGGTGCTGCGGCAGCCCGCAGTACCGCGAGCCGGGAAGCGACGCGTTGGGGCAGCGGCGTCCCGCCGAGAGGATCGCGGCGCAGCGGCCGTCGGCCTCCTCGGCCTCCTCGTACTCCAGCTCGTCCTCCTGGCTGAAGTCGGTCTCCGACTTGATGTCGACTCGCCAGCCGGTCAGCTTCGCCGCAAGGCGTGCGTTCTGGCCCTCGCGGCCGATCGCCAGCGAGAGCTGGTCGTCCGGGACGACCACGGTCGCCTGCTTCTCGTCGTCGTCGACGAGGACCTCGCGCACCCGGGCCGGCGAGAGCGCCTTGGCGACGAAGCGGGCGGGCTCGTCGTTGTAGGGAATGATGTCGATCTTCTCGCCGCGCAGCTCGGAGACGACCATTCGCACGCGTGAGCCCCGCGGGCCGACGCAGGCGCCCACCGGGTCCACGCCGTCGGCGTGGGAGATGACGGCGATCTTCGAGCGGTAGCCGGGCTCGCGCGCCACCCCGACGATCTCCACGAGGCCGTCGGCGACCTCGGGCACCTCCAGCTCGAACAGCTGCTTGATCAGCTCGGGGTTGCGGCGCGAGACGACGATGCTCGGCCCCTTGCCCTCGGCCGAGACGTCGGTGATCACGGCCTTGACGCGCATCCCGTGGTCGTAGCGCTCGTTCCAGACCTGCTCCGAGCGCGGCAGAAGCGCCTCGACTCGGTCGCGGAGCTGGACGAGCGTGTAGCGGTTGTCGGACTGCTGGATGATTCCGGTGATCAGCTCGCCGACGCGGTCCTGGAACTCGTCGTAGACCATCATCCGCTCCGCCTCGCGGATGCGCTGGAGGATGACCTGCTTGGCGGTCTGGGCCGCGATCCGGCCGAAGTCGTCGGGCGTGACGTCGTGGCTCTCGATCTGGTCCTCGTACGGGGCAAGGATCTCCGGGTCGAGCTCCGGCTCCTCGGGCTCGCGGAGCTCCCCGGTCTCCGGGTCGATGGTCTGCTCGGCCTCCTCCGCGACCTGCGCCAGGAGCTTCTCCTCGAGCTCGGCGGGCAGGATCAGCTCGAAGACGCGGAAGTCGGCCGTCTCGCGATCGAGGTCGACGCGCGCGTAGCGCGCCGCCCCCGGGGTCTTGCGATAGGCGGAGAGCAGCGCGTCCTCAAGCGCCGACATCAGGACCTCGGAGTCGATGCCCTTCGCGGTCGCGACCTCCTTGACTGCGTCGACGATCTCGCGGGTCATCCGTGAACCTCCTGAAGCTCGGGAACAAGGTTCGATCGCCGGATCGCCTCCAGCGGGATCGTGACCCGCTCGCCGTCGATCTCGAGCCTCACCGTCCTCTCGTCCGCGCCGGTCACCGTACCGGTGAAGTTGCGCCGCCCATCGACGGCCTCGAGGGTGGAGATCCGCACGCTCCGACCGGCGAAGCGTTGGTAGTGCTCGGGCTTCGTCAGCGGCCTCGCGACCCCCGGCGACGAGACCTCGATCGAGTAGCTCGCCAGCAGGTCGCGCAGCGCCTGCGTGATCCGCTCGCAAAGCGCGAGGTCGACGCCCGCGGGATGATCAACCACCAGCCGCAGGGACTCCCGGGAGGGACGCTCGAGCACGATGAGCTCGACCTCGGGCTCGAGGTGGTGCAGGCGGTCTTCGATTGTGGCTTCCAGTTCGGGCATGGTGTTCTCCTCGCTTCAATCCGGCTCCCGGCGAAAAAAAGGTGGGCCCGGGCCCACCTCTCGTCAGGGTTCGGGTACTGATGAAGCGTCCCGAGTATAGCCACGGCGCCTTGGCCGACCGCGGCGCTCGGCAGGCTTTCGCGGCGCCCGTTCATGCCTCCAGCATGAGCGTCACGGGGCCATCCGCGAGGAGCTCGATCGCCATGTGACGGCCGAACGCCCCGCGCCTGGCTCCGCAGGCCTCGCAGAAGCGCTCGTACAGCGGCTCGGCGACCTCGCGCGGCGCAGCGCGCGCGTAGCTGGGGCGATTTCCGCGCGAGGCGTCGCCGTAGAGCGTGAACTGGCTCACGCACAGAACCTGCCGGTCGCCGAGCGGCTCGTTCATGCGGCCGTCCGCGTCGTCGAACACGCGCAGGGCCAGCACCTTCTCCGCCAGGCGGTCGGCCGCCTCGCCGCAGTCGCCGTCCGCCACGCCGAGCATCACCAGGAGCCCGGGGCCGATTGCCGCGACCTCCTCACCGCCGGCGGCGACCCGGGCGCTCCGCACACGCTGAACGAGGGCGCGCAACCCGAGCTAGATGGAGTCGGCCATCTAGGCGGCGCGGCGAGCCGCGCGCTCGCGATAGATCCGGTAGTCGCGGCGCTCGGGGCGAAGGCAGGCGGCGATCGCAAGGTGGCGTCGGGCCTCGGCGCGGCGGCCGCTCAAAGAGAGGGCGCGGCCCAGGCAGAAGTGGGCGTAGTCGTTCACCGGGTAGCGCTCGACCACCGCCGCGAACTCGGTCGCCGCCTCCGGGTAGCGCCGGGTGCGGAAGTAGGCGCGTCCGAGCGCCTCGCGCACGGACGACTTCTCCGGAGCCAGGCGGGCCGCCTTCGCGAGCGGGATGGCCGCCTGCTCGAACTCGCCCGCATCCAGCAGGTACATGCCGTTGGCGTAGAGGTCGTAGAGCGAGGTCTCAGCGTCGCTGTCGGCCACGGCCTGAGTGTACGGACGCCCGCAGCTCGTCCACCCGGTCCAGGATCGCCGCCGCCACCTCGTCCTTCGAGGCGAGGGGAACCTCGAGCTCGCCGGCGGCGTCCACGATCGTCACCTCGTTTTCGGCGGAGTCGAACCCGATCTCCGGTCGCGAGACGTCGTTGAAGATGATCGCGTCCACTCCCTTGCGGAAGAGCTTCTCCCGGGCGCGAGCGATCGCGTCCGCTCCGTGCTCGGCGGCGAACCCCACGAGAGTCTGGCCCTGGCGGCGGTTCGCGGCGGCTGCGGCGAGGATGTCCTCGGTCTCGGTGAGATGCAGCTCCATCCCACCGCTTCCGGCCCTGGCGAGCTTTCCCGGATCCGGCTCGTCGACGCGGAAGTCGGCGACCGCCGCCGCCATCAGGAGCACGTCGCATCCCGGCGCCGCGGCCGCCACCGCGTCGGCAAGCTCCGTCGTCGTCTCGACGTCGACCCGCTCGGCGCCGGAGGGCTCGCCCAAGGCGACGTTGGCGGCGATCAGGGTCACCTCCGCTCCACGTCGCAGTGCCTCGCGGGCGAGGGCGAGGCCCATGCGGCCGCTCGAGCGGTTGCCGATGAAGCGCACCGAGTCGATCGGCTCGCGAGTGCCGCCGGCCGTGACCACCACCCGCATCCCGTCCCAGGCGCCGGCGGGCTTCGGAAGCAGCGACTCTACCTCGCGCAGCAGGGTCTCAGGGGCCGGAAGCCGCCCGACGCCGTGCTCTCCCCGCGAGGCCAGGGCTCCCTCCTCGGGCTCGACGACCACGACGCCGCGGGCCCGAAGCGTCTCGAGGTTGGCCTGCGTCGCCGCGTTGCGGTACATGCGGTCGTTCATCGCCGGGGCAACGGCGCGCGGCGCCTGGCAGGCGAGGAACGCGGTGGCGAGGATCGAGTCCCCGAAGCCCGCCGCCAGCTTCGCGATGGTGTTGGCGGTGGCCGGGGCGACGAGGAAGACGTCGGCGTTGGCGACGACCTCGAGGTGGCCGATCGGGTCGTGGTCTGGGACCGGGTCGCCTGGAAACGCGCCCCGCATGGGGTCGCGCTCGAACTCGTCGGTCAGAACCGGGGAACCGGCGATCGCCTCGAACGAGGGCGCGCCGACGAACCGGGTGGCGTTGGGCGTCATGATCACGCGGACGGCGTGACCGGCCGTGGTCAGAAGGCGCGTGAGCTCGAGCGCCCTGTAGGCGGCGATGCCACCGCTGACGCCGAGCAGGACCCGGGCCATGGCGTGCCTCCCGCGGGACCCCTACGCCGTGGCGCGGTCGCGGTCGCGGTAGTGGAAATGGATCTTGCCCGCCGCGAGCTCCTCGAGCGCGATGGTCAGGTAGTTGCCCGAGTGGGTCTCGACCATCGGCGGGGTGAACTCCTCGTAGCTTCCCTCACCCAGGGCGCGGTAGTAGCTGTTGAGCTGTCGCGCGCGCTTGGCGGCGACGAGCACGGCGCTGTAGTGGGTGCCGGTCCGCTCGAGGAGCTTGTCCTTGCGTGGTTTGATCATCGCCCCTCAGGATAGAGAGAGTTCGGCGCGCACAACGCGCTCCAGCTCATCCGCCGCACGATCGATGTCATCGTTGACGACCACGTGCTGGAACTCCTGCTGCGCCGCCAGCTCCGTTTCGGCGACCCGGAGGCGCTCCTCGATGGCCTCCTCGGAGTCCGCCCCGCGCCCGAGGAGGCGCCGCCTCAGAGCGTCAGGCTCCGGGGGTGCAATGAAGACGAGCACGGCGCCGGGCATTGCCGCTCGGATCTGGCGGGCTCCCTGGACCTCGATCTCCAGAACGACTGAGTGGCCCTGCTCGATTCGCTTCTCCACCTCGCTGCGCAGCGTCCCGTAGCGGTTGCCGCTGTAGGTCGCGTGCTCGAGGAAGTCCCCTGCAATCGCACGGCGGTCAAACTCCTCCGGCGTCAGGAAGTGGTAATCGCGCCCGTCCTGCTCTCCGCTGCGGGGGCTTCGCGTCGTCGCCGAGGTCGACAGCTCCAGACCCTCGACCCGATGCAGGAGCTCGCCGATCAACGTGCCCTTGCCGACCCCGGACGGACCGGTGATCACGAAGACGCGCGCGGCCATGCGCCTAGATGAAAGCCCGTCGAGCGGACGGGTGCCCCGCAGATTTGGTGGTGAGGACCTTTAGGTCCGAAAGCAGCTTGTAAGGGCGGCGAAGCCGCCCGCAAGTGATTCTCCGTCAGCCCTAGCGCCGGAGGAACGCGACGAGCTCCCCGCGCTGGCGCTCGGAGAGGCCGCCGATCGTCTTCGACGGCGAGATCCGGCACTGGGTGAGGATCTTGTTCGCCTTGACCCGGCCGTACTTCGGCACCGCGATGATCATGTCGAAGACCTTCGCGGAGAGGACGTAGTCCGGCGGGTCGAGCAGCAGGACCTCGATCTTCGCCTTGCCCCCCTTGAGGTCGCGCTTCAGCTGGGCGCGTGAGGTACGGATCTCGTTGGCGCGCCGAAGGGCCTTCATCCGCTGGTCATGGCTTCTCGCGGGGACTCCTGAAGGGGCTGTGTCCACTCGGGGCGCCACGGCGGCGACAATATAACCCGACAACTTGGCCCAGCACCCCGATTGATTGCTTTTTTCCGCAAATTCGCATCGACCTCAGGTTGAGGTCGATGCGGCAGCGACCGGGCGAAGCTCCGAGACGCTGCCAATCCCGTGCAATTCGAGCTCCGCGGTGAGCTCTTCGAGGACCCGCCGGCCCGCGTGCGGATCGCGGAAGCTCGCCGTTCCCACCGCCACGGCGGAAGCGCCGGCGGCCAGGAACTCAAGCGCATGGCGGCCCGACTCGATGCCGCCCATCCCGATCACGGGCAGCGACACCGCTGCCGCGACCCTGGCCACCTGTTCCAGCGCGACTGCGCGGACGGCGGGGCCCGAGAGGCCCCCGCTCCCCGCCCCGAGCCAGGGCCCGAGCCCGCGCGGTGCGGTTGCCCGCGCTCGCAGCGTGTTGATCAACGACACCGCATCGGCGCCCGCTTCCTCGGCGGCGCGGGCGATCTTCTCGGGCTCCGCGGCGTTCGGGGTGAGCTTGACGATCAGCGGCTTCGCCGACAGCGGCCGCAGCGCGGCGACGAGCGCGCGGGTCTCCCGGCCACTGGCGCCGACGATCAGGCCGGACTCCACGTTCGGGCACGAGACGTTGAGCTCGAGTGCCGCCACCTCGCCGCGCGCCGCCACCGCCTCGACCATCCGCGCGAAGTCCCCGTGGCTCGTCGCCATCACCGACACGACGAGCGGAACCGGCACGCGCGCGAGCTTCGGCAGATCTTCCGCCAGGAATCCCTGAAGGCCCTTGTTCGGAAGGCCGATCGAGTTGATCAGGCCCGACGGGGTCTCGTAGAGGCGCGGCGGCGGGTTGCCCTCCCTGGGCTGCGGCGTGATCGTCTTCGACACGAACGCCGAGAACGGGAAGTCGTCGTGAAGCGCAGCCCCGAAGACACGCTGCGCGGCAATCGCATCGAACGTCCCGGACCCGTTCAGGATCGGGTGCGCGAGGCGCAGGCCCGCGATCTCGACGGCGACATCCGTCAATGCCCTGACCCCGCGACGATCGCCGAGGCCAGAGCGTCGGCCCGGACGACCGGGCCGTCGACGCAGAGGCGCATGTAGCCGCCGGCGGCGAGCGGCACCGCGCAGCCGAAGCACGCGCCGAAGCCGCACGCCATGGGCGCCTCCATCGCCAGCTCGGCCGGGACCGAGCGCTGGGCGCAGATCACGCGAACGGTCTCCAGCATGGCCGGCGGGCCACACGCGTAGACGGCCGCGCTGCCGACGTCGTCGCCCTCGAGCATCACCGAGAGCAGGTCCGTGACGTAGCCCTTGTGCCCGGCGTGCCCGTCCTCGCTTGCGAGGCGGACCTCGGAGCAATCGAAGAGCTCGAGGCCTCCCGAGTGCGCCTCGTTACGGAACCCGAGCAGGGTTCGCGTCGGCGTTCCCGCCGTCACGAGGCGACGACGCAGCAGCGCAAGCGGCGCGACGCCGATGCCACCGCCGACGAGGATCGCGCCGGCCGCATCCGAAGCGAGCTCCTTGAGCGTTGAGAAGGGGGCGCCGAGCGGCCCCGTGAGGTGGAGGCTCGCACCGGGCTCGAGGCCGGCGAGGCGGGCAGTTCCGGGGCCGACGGCCTCGACGAGGAAGTCGAGCTGGATGCCGTCGGCGCGACTCTCCGCGGCTGCGACGGAGAAGGCACGGGCCAGGTACGGACGGCCGCCCTCCCCCTCCCAGGGCTCGCCCGCCAGCATGTAGAACTGCCCGGCAAGGGGCTCGGGCCCGTCTGCGTCCAGCGCGGAGAAGACGACGTAGCCGCCTGTCTCCCGGCGGCCGGTCACGCGGCACTCGCGCCGGCCGAGCGGCGCGAGAACACGCTCGGTCACGGCCCCGTCCGTGGAGCTTCCGCCTTCGCCTCGCGCTGGGTGTCCGCCGCGTAGAGCTCCTGGAGGCTGCGCGGCTCGAGGCCGTTGGACTGCTGCGCGACGATCGCCCGCACCGCGGCCGAGGCGCCCGTCATCGTCGTGATGCACGGCAGACCGTGCCGGACCGCGGCGTTCCTGATCTCGTAGCCGTCCGAGCGCGCGCCGCTGCCAGTCGGCGTGTTGATCACCATGTCGACGGTCCCGGAGCGGATGTAGTCGACGACGTGGGGCGAGCCCTCGCCGATCTTGTTGATCCCCTTGACCGGCACCCCCATCCGCGAGATCGCCTGCGCCGTCCCGCGCGTTGCGATCACCTCGAACCCCATGTCGTGAAAGCGTGCCGCTAGCTGGGTCGCCGCTGGCTTGTCGGTGTCGGTCACCGTGATGAAGACCGTCCCCTTCGCGGGCAGCGACACGCCGGCCGCGGCCTGGGCCTTCCCGAATGCCGTCGGGAAATCCGGCGCGATCCCCATCACCTCGCCGGTCGACTTCATCTCCGGGCCGAGGACCGTGTCGGCGCCGGCGAAGCGGGCAAACGGCAGGACCGCCTCCTTGACGCTCACGTGCTGATCCGATGCTTCCGGGATGTGCTGGTCGGCGAGGGGCTCGCCGAGCATCAGCCGGCAGGCGATCTTCGCGAGGGGCGCGCCGATCGCCTTGGAGACGAACGGGATGGTCCGCGACGCGCGTGGGTTCGCCTCGATCACGTGGAGCCTGCCGGCCGCGACCGCGTACTGGATGTTGATGAGCCCCACGACGCCGAGCTCCAGCGCGATCCGCTCGGTCGTCGTCCGGATCTCCTCGAGCATCTCGGCGCCGAGGCTGAGCGGCGGGATGACGCAGGCCGAGTCCCCGGAGTGGACTCCGGCCTCCTCCACGTGCTGCATGATCCCGCCGATCCGGACCTCCTCGCCGTCGCAGAGGGCGTCGACGTCCACCTCGATCGCGTCCTCGAGGAAGCGGTCGAGAAGCAGCGGATGCTCCTGGGAGGCCTTGACGTTCGCCTCCAGGTAGGTCGCCAGGCTCTCCTGCGAGTAGCAGATCTCCATCGCGCGCCCGCCGAGCACGTAGGAGGGGCGAACCAGCAGCGGGAAGCCGACGTCCTCGGCGATCGCGAGGGCCTCGTCTGCGGACAGTGCCGTTCCGTAGGGCGGATGCGCGATCTCCAGGCGGCGCAGGAGAGCGCCGAAGCGACCCCGGTCCTCGGCGAGGTCGATCGCGTCCACCGGCGTGCCGAGGAGCGGCACTCCGGCCTGCTCGAGGGCGGCCGCAAGCCGCAGAGGGGTCTGGCCCCCGAACTGGACGATCACGCCCTCGGGTTGCTCGATCTCGATCACCGCCAGCACGTCCTCGACGGTGAGCGGCTCGAAGTAGAGGCGGTCGGAGGTGTCGTAGTCCGTGGAGACGGTCTCCGGGTTGCAGTTGATCATCACCGCGTCCCGCCCCGACTCGCGGACCGTCATCGCCGCGTGCACGCAGCAGTAGTCGAACTCGATCCCCTGGCCGATCCGGTTGGGCCCCGAGCCGAGGATGACGACCGATGCCCGGTCCCCCCGGCGCACCTCAGACGACGCGGAGCGCTCGTGCGCCGAGTAGTAGTAGGGCGTCGCCGCCTCGAACTCGGCGGCGCAGGTGTCGACCGACTTGTAGCCGCGGACGAGCTTCTCGGTGCCGTCGCCCTCCCGAGCCAGGGCCCGCAGCTCACGAAGGAACCAGGGATCGATGGCGGTCCGCGCCTCGAGCTCCTCGATCGAGGCGTCGCGGCGAAAGGCCTCGAGAACCAGGTCGAAGCGGTCGGAGGACGGCGTCTCGAGCCGCGTCAGGAGGTCCTCGATCTCATGCGGGATCTCCGCCGGCGAGTCGAGCTCGCGCGAGCGCATCGCCTTGGCGAACGACTCCCGGAAGGTGCGGCCGATCGCCATCGCCTCGCCAACCGACTTCATGTGGGTCGTGAGGCTTCCCTCGGCGCCGGGGAACTTCTCGAACGCGAAGCGCGGCATCTTCGTCACGACGTAGTCGATCGTCGGCTCGAACGAGGCGGGGGTCGCCCTGGTGATGTCGTTGGGGATCTCCTCCAGGGCGAAGCCGACGGCGAGCTTCGCGGCGATCTTGGCGATCGGAAAGCCGGTGGCCTTGGAGGCGAGCGCCGAGGAGCGCGACACGCGCGGGTTCATCTCGATGACGACGATCTCACTCGTCCGCGGGTTCACGGCGAACTGGATGTTGGAGCCGCCGGTCTCGACCCCCACCGCGCGGATCACCTTGATCGCCTGGTCGCGAAGCTCCTGGTAGAGGGCGTCCGTGAGCGTCTGGGCCGGCGCGATCGTCACCGAGTCGCCGGTGTGAACGCCCATCGGGTCGACGTTCTCGATCGAGCAGATGACGACCACGTTGTCGTTGCGGTCGCGCATCAGCTCGAGCTCGAACTCGCCCCAGCCGATCACGGACTCCTCCACGAGGACCTGGTTGATCGGGCTCGCGGCGAGCCCCTCCGAGACGACCTGAAGGAGCTCCGTTGGCGTGGTCCCGACTCCTCCGCCTTGCCCGCCGAGCGTAAACGCCGGGCGGACGATCGCCGGGAGCTCGATCGAGCCGTCGGCGACGCCGGCCTCTACCTCGGCAACCGACGTGACGATGACTGACCACGGCACCCGCAGGCCGGCGCCCTCCATCGTCTTGCGGAACTCCTCGCGATCCTCGGCGCGGCGAATCGCCTCGTGGTTCGCACCGATCATCTCGACGCCGAGCCGATCGAGAACGCCGTCCTCGCGGAGCTCCATCGCGAGGTTGAGCGCAGTCTGCCCGCCCAGGGTGGGCAGCAGCGCGTCCGGCCGCTCGCGTTCGACGATCGCGCGGACCGACGGCAGCGTCAGCGGCTCGACGTACGTGCGGTCGGCGAACTCCGGGTCGGTCATGATCGTTGCCGGGTTCGAGTTGACGAGCACGACCTCGTAGCCCTCCTCGCGCAGGACCTTGCAGGCCTGCACGCCCGAGTAATCGAACTCGGCGGCCTGTCCGATCACGATCGGCCCCGAGCCGATCAGGAGGATCTTGTGGAGGTCGTCGCGCCTAGGCATTGAGGAGCTCCCGGGCAGCCCGAAGCGCCTCGTCGCCGGAGTCGAAGGCTTGCCCCCGCCGCAGGAGCCCGTCTTCGAACTGGACGACCAGGGCGATCTCGCGATCGATGCCGACGCCGCTCTCCCTTCCCTCGATCCGCAGGCGGCAGCCCGCCACGACGATCTCAGGGCCGACCTGCTCGAACGCTCTGTCCTTGTACCGTGGCGCGAACGAGTTGAGCCACTCGCCGAAGAACTCGACCATCCCGCCGGGCCCGCGATAGACCCGGCCGTCGACGCCGGCGAGCAGCGGGGTCCACTCGCATTCCGGGTGCACGAACTCCTTCGCCAGGGCCGTGAGGCGCTCGCGATCGCCGCTCTCGACCGCGTCCCACGTCCGGTCGACCGCCTCGAACATCGGGTTGGCGTTCACGCCGCCATCTCCAGGAAGCGGTCGAAGAGGTGGCGGGCGTCGTGCGGCCCCGGGCCGGCCTCGGGGTGGTACTGGACGGTGCAGCCGGGCACGTCCTTGAGGACCAGGCCCTCGACGGTGCGGTCGTAGAGGTTGAGGTGCGAGAGCTCGGCGTCGCCGAAGTCCGTCTGCCAGCGGACCGGCTGGTCCGTGTCGAGCTTCTCGCCGCCATCGGGGGCGCAAACGGCGAAGCCGTGGTTCTGCGAGGTGATCTCGATGACCCCGGTGGCGAGGTCCTTCGACCGGGTGGTTCGCGCCCCGGTGTCCGAACGGCAGCTTGAACGTCTCGAGGCCCACGGCCCGGCAGAGGAGCTGGTGACCCAGGCAGATGCCGACCACCGGCTTGCGGCCGACGATGTCGCGGACGGCGTCCACGACGTAATCGAGCGCCGCCGGGTCGCCTGGGCCGTTGGCGAGGAAGACGAGGTCCGGGTCCCTGGCGAGCACCTCCTCGGCCGAGGCGGAGCACGGCAGGAGCGTCAGCCGGGCGCCGCGCTCGCGAAACTGGCGGATGATCGAGTGCTTGATCCCGGTGTCGATCCCGACCACGTGCGGGCCGTCGCCGTCGATCTCGATCGCGCCCTCGGGCGTCACCGTCTTGGCCAAGTCCGCGCCGGCCATCGCCGGCTCGCCGCCAACGCGCTCGCGCGCCTGGCTTTCCGGCGTCCCGGAGTCGAAGAGGCCGCCGCGCATCGCGCCCAGGTCGCGGATGTGGCGGACGAGCGCGCGCGTGTCGACACCTGAGATCGCGGAGACGCCGGATGCGTCGAGCCAGTCCAGCCAGCCGCCCTCCGCGTCGGCGGCGTCCTCGCCGTTCTTCGCCTCGCGCATGATCACGGCGCGAGCGTGAGCGCGGTCGGACTCCATCGCCGGCGCCCCGACGCCGTAGTTGCCGATGAGCGGATAGGTGAAGGTGATGATCTGCCCGGCGTAGCTCGGGTCGGTCACCGCCTCCTGGTAGCCGGTCATCGCCGTGTTGAACACGACCTCGCCGGTCACCTCCCCGGAGGCCCCGCAGAGCTCGCCGTCGAAGCGCGTCCCGTCCTCCAGCAGGACGTAACCGTCGCTCACGAAACCGCTCCCATGGCGAAGGCGCGGTTCCGGTAGGCGACCTGACCGGCGACGATGGTCGCCATAACCTTGCCGCGAAGCGTCCGCCCGGCGAAGCATGAGTTGTCCGAGCGGCTCTCCCAGCCGGAGGCGCCGGCCTCCCACTCCGCGCCAAGGTCGATCAGGGTGAGCTCGGCGCTCGCTCCGACCTCGATCCGCGGCGGCTCGAGATCGAACGCGGCGGCACCGGCGCTCAGCCGCTCGATCACCAGGCCGAGCTCGAGGATGCCCGGCTCGACCAGGTCCGTGTTGATCGCGGCGAAGGCGGTCTCCAGCCCGATCACCCCCATGGCGGCTTCCTCGATCGGCACCTCCTTCTCGTCGACGGAGTGCGGCGCGTGGTCGGTCGCGATGCAGTCGATGGTGCCGGAGCGGAGGCCCTCGATGAGGGCGAGGCGATCGTCTTCGGAGCGCAGCGGCGGGTTCATCTTGAACCGCGCATCCAAGCTGCGAAGCTCGGAGTGGGTGAGCGTCAGGTGGTGCGGCGTCGCCTCGCACGTGACCGTCACGCCCGCGGCCTTGGCAACCTCGACCGCCTGGACCGACTGCCGAGCGGATAGATGCTGGACGTGGATGCGCGCCCCCTCGTAAGCGGCCAGCGCGGAGTCGCGGGCGATCATCGTCGACTCCGAGACCGCCGGGATCCCGGCCAGCCCGAGCGCCGCGGAGACCTCGCCCTCGTGCATCACGCCGGCACCCGAGAGGTCCGGGTCCTCCTCGTGGAGCGCGACCTGCCGTCCCGTTATCGCCTGGTACTGGAGCACGCGGCGCATCACGCGCGCGCTCCGGATCGGCAGGCCGTCGTCCGAGAACCCAAGCGCGCCCGCTTCGGCCACCTCCAGCATGTCGGTCAGGTCCTCGCCGTTCATCGCGCGCGTGGCGGTGGCCAGGAAGCCGCAGGGGACGCTGGCCTGGGCGGCGGCCCGCTCGCGCAGAGCCTCGATCGCCTCCGGGGTGTCGACGGGCGGGCTCGTGTTGGCCATCGCGACGATGCCGCAATAGCCGCCGGCCGCAGCGGCTCGCGTGCCGGTCTCGATGTCCTCCTCGTCCTCGCGCCCCGGGGTGCGAAGGTGGACGTGAGGGTCGAAGAACGCGGGCGCCAGCAGCATCCCCTCGCCCTCGATTCGCTCCGCGTCCGCGAGGTCCGCCGTGCCCGCGGCGGCGAGCTCCGCGATCTCGCCGCCGCGAATGACCACATCGTGAATGGCGTCGATGCCGGTTCTGGGGTCGAGGACGCGCGCCCCGCCGACCACGATGCGGCGCGCGGGGGCTCCCGCACCCCGCCAGTCGAGGCTCGCGATCGGCCTCACGCGGGCTCGCCGATCGGCGTGGGAGCCTCGAGCTCCTCGTCGAGCGCCACGCGGGCGCCCTCCCGCGGGCCGGTCAGCACCTCGAAGAGGATCGCCATGCGCATGTAGAGGCCGGCCTCGACCTGCTCGCCGATCAGCGAGCTGGGGCCGTCGATTGCCTCCGGCGAGAGCTCGATGCCGCGGTTCACCGGGCCCGGGTGCATGAGGAGCTGGCGCGGGCCCAGGCGGCGCGAGTCGATCTGGTAGCGGGCGACGTACTCGCGGATGGACGGCAGGTAGGACTCGCGCATTCGCTCGCGCTGCATCCGCAGCGCGTAGACGACGTCAGCCTCGGGCAGGTCGCGGAGGTCGTGCCGCACGGCGCACCCGAGGGCGGCGTCGATGTCGCGTGGGATCAGCGTCGGCGGGCCACAGACCGTCACCTCGGCGCCCATCCTGCGGAACGCCAGGATGCAGGAGCGGGCGACGCGGCTGTGGAGCACGTCGCCGACGATCCAGATCCTCTTGCCGTCGATCTCGCCGGCCCGGCGCTGGAGCGCGTAGACGTCGAGCAGCGCCTGGCTGGGATGCTCGTGCTTGCCGTCTCCGGCGTTGACGACCGAGGCCGCGGTCCATCCGGCCACCAGGTTGGCGGCGCCGGCGTGCGGGGAGCGGATGACGATGGCGTCCGGGCTGTAGGCGCTGAGGGTGGCGATCGTGTCCTTGAGCGACTCGCCCTTCTCGACGGAGGAGCCGCTCGCCTTGACCGAGATGACGTCGGCGGAGAGGCGCTTCGCCGCCAGCTCGAAGGACGAGCTGGTGCGGGTGCTCGGCTCGAGGAAGAGGTTGACGATGGTCTTGCCGCGCAGAGCCGGGACCTTCTTGATGTCGCGGCGGCCGATTCCCTCGGCGAAGCTCTCGGCGCGGCTGCATCAGGTGCTCGATGTCGGCGCGCTCGAGGTCGGCGATCGAGAGCAGGTGCCTCATCCGTCCACCTCCGCAAGCGCCTCGCTGACGGCCGATCGTGACCTCGTCCACGCCGTCCTCCTCCTCGACCCGCACGTAACACCCGCTCGTCGAGCGACGGTCGGCAGGTTCTTGCCGATGTAGTCGGGACGGATCGGCAGCTCGCGATGCCCGCGATCCACGAGGACGGCCAGCTGCACCCGCGCCGGCCGCCCGTAGTCGAAGAGCGCCTCGATGCCCGGCCCGGGCCGTGCGCCCGGTGAACATCACGTCGTCGACGAGGACGACCGTGCGCCCGTCGAGCTCGAAGTCGAGGTGCGAGGCGTGGACGATCGGCTGGGCGCCCGGATCGCGGGCGAGACGTCGTCGCGGTAGAAGGAGATGTCGAGGTCGCCAAGCGGCACCTCGGCGCCCGAGAGCTCGCCGACCAGCGCGTGCAGGCGGCGGCCGAGCGCAGCGCCCGCGCGTGTGGATGCCGACCAGGGCGAGTGCGTCGCCACCGGGTTCTTCTCGATGATCTCGTGCGCAATCCGCACGAGCGTTCGGCGCAGATCTTCGCGGTCGAGGACGACCCTGTCTTCCATCTCGCGCCCCTTCCTGGCCTCTCTGGACCTGGTTAAAGGAACCGACCGGCCAGGCCTAGCAGCAGCGGCCGGCGTAAACCGGCGGGCTCCACCGGATCTCCGCAACCTCCGCGCAGCGTGCGAGGATTCCGGCCGTGACGCCCAGGGCCCCCGGTGAAGCCTCACTCTCCCCCGCCGCCCGCGAGGTTCTCGACGATCCACCGCGCGGCCGGTCGGCGCTTCGAGGCGGGCGGCGTGCGAAGCTTCGTGCGCGAGCAGCGACGGCCTGGCGGCGCCCGTCGTCCTCGTCCACGGCGTGCCGACGAGCTCGTTCCTCTACCGCAAGCTGATCGCCGCGCTCGCCGACGAGGGCGTGCGCGCGCTCGCGTTCGACTTCCCGGGCCTCGGGCTCGCGGACCGGCCGCAGGACGTTCGACTACACCTGGTCGGGCCTGGCACGCTGGTTCGGGATGGCGCTCGAGGCGCTCGACCTCCATCGCTGCCATCTCGTTGTCCACGACATCGGCGGCCCGATCGGCTGCGAGTGGGCGCTCGCGAACCGCGAGCGCGTGCTCTCGCTCACCGTGCTCAACACGATGCTTGACGCCGGGCGGCTTTCGCCGGCCGTGGCCGATGCGTCCCTTCGCCGATCCGCGGCCTCGGCGCGCTCTGGCTGCGCGCCACTCCCCCGGCGGCGTTTGCCGCCCTGTTCCGGGCCGAGGGCATCGCCGACCGAGCCGCGATCACGAGGGCCGAGATCGACGTCCACCGCCACCTCCTGCGGCGCGACGACAACGGCCGCGCCTTCCTGCGGATCATGCGCGGCTTCGACCTCAGCGACCGGCGGACGCGCGCCCTCGCGGAGGGGCTCGCCGAGGGCCGGACCTTTCCGGCCCGGCTGGTCTGGGGCGAGCGCGACCCGGCGCTTGGGCTGGACCAGCTGGAGATCGCGCAGGCGGTCACGGGGATCGACGAGCCCACGCTGCTGCCGGCCAAGCACTTCCTCCAGGAGGACTTCTCGCCGGCGATCGCGCGAGTCGTCGCCGACCTGGTCTCCCCTCTCGGCTAGACGCTGGTGGTGGCCGGGCGCGCGTAGAAGACGGCGATCAGGGCACAGAGGATCAGCGTCGCGTAGGCCGAGACCGGCGCGATCGCCACAGCCACGGCGTACGGGAGGATTCCCGCCTGGTTTCGGTGCCAGATCAGCGTGCGGTCCTTCTCAGTGATGTGGTCCTGCAGGAGGCGGGAGCCGGAGAAGAGGATCCTCCGCTGGAGGACCAGGAAGCTGACGGCCATCGCCAGCAGCGACCCGGCGTAGACGGCCGCGGCGAGATGATCGCCGTCCTCGCCGATATATGCGGCGAGCAGCGCCGTCGTGAACGGCAGAACCGCGATCGTCAGCAGCAGGAACAGGTTGAGGATCAGGACCGAGTGGTCCGCCTCGCGCAGGCGACGGACCAGCGCGTGGTGGTTGATCCAGATGATTCCGATCGTCATGAACGACACGACGTAGGCGGCGTAGTTCGGCCACATCTCGCCGAGAGCGCGAGCTAACGACTCGGTCGCGCTTGGCTCCGGCACCCTGATGTCGAGCACGAGGAGCGTGATTGCGATGGCGATCACGCCATCCGAGAACGCCTCCAGCCGGTTGGTGCTCACGCCCGTGCGCCGCTTTCGACCAGTCTGGGCGCGCCTCGATCCGGAAGCGGGATCTCCACGACGTCGAAGTCGCGCGGCGCGATCGCGGCGGGGAACACCGTCTGCGCCTCCGCCAGCAGCTCGCCGACGTTGTAGCGCGAGGACACGTGGACGAGCGCGAGCATGCCGACACCCGCGTCGCGAGCGATCTCGGCGGCCTGGATCGCGGTCGAGTGCCCGGTCTCCGCGGCGCGCTCCGCCTCCTCCGCGGCGAAGCTGCCGTCGTGGACCAAGAGCTCGGCCTCGTGGGCGGCGATGCGGGTCATCTCGCACGGAGCGGTGTCGCCGGTGATCACGATCTTGCGCCCCGGGCGCTCCGCTCCCATCACCTGGTCGGGCCGCACCGCGCCGTTCGTCCCCTGGACGGTCTCGCCGGCCTGCAGCCGCCCGAAGTCGGGACCGGCGACGACCCCGAGCCGCGCGGCCGCGCCGGGGTCGAGCCGGCCGGGACGCGAGTCCTCGACGAGCGCGTAGCCGTTGGCGAGCATGCGGTGCTCGACGGCGAACGGCCGCACCTCGTAGCCGTCGCCGGCGATCGCGTCGCCGTCTCCGAGCTCGATCAGCTCGACCTCGTAGCGGACCCGGCCGAAGATGCGCCGCAGCCCGGCGATCAGCTCGATCAGCCCCGGCGGCCCGAAGATCCGCAGCGGGCGCTCGCGGTCCTGCAGGTCGTAGGTCTTGAGCAGGCCGGGGAGACCCAGGTAGTGGTCGGCGTGCAGGTGGGTGATGTAGATGGCGTCCACCTGCACGAGGCCGGTCGAGCGCTGCATCTGGCGCTGCGAGCCCTCGCCGCAGTCGAAGAGGAGCCGGTCTCCCCCGCGCCGCACGAGCACGCACGCGGTCGAGCGCCGCGCGGTGGGCACGGAGCCGCCGGTGCCGAGGAAGACCGCATCGAGGTCCATGGCGGCAGCGTAGATGCGCCGGTTCCGGACAGTGGGCCGACGTCCGTAGTCAGGCGATGGCAAGGACCTCCTGGCCACGCCTCGCGGAGACTCTATCTGTGGCCAGATCCTCTAGCCGATCGCTGTCCCACTGATCGATTGCATAATCAGCGGCAAAGCGAATGCCTTTGCGCTGGTTGTTCCGTGGTACCTCGAGTCGCAACCTCCCCTCATATATCGGCACGTCGTCAACGGGAACCAGATAGACGCCGTTCGTGAGGGCCGAGTAGACGCCGAAGAGGTCTGCAAGGCCCGCATAGGGGATGACACCACGGCCGTGATCCGTGGCATGGCTGTTGAAGACGATGCAGCCTTTGTTGAGCCAAGCGGTCTTGCATTGGACACGCAAGAACGTCTTCTGCTCTACATGCAACACGAGGTCGTACGGCTGACCGTCTCCGAACGGAAGCAACACATCGAAGCCGCGAGCGACGAGGGCGCTCAGTACGGCGGCTTCGCCAGGATTGCCACTACTGCGTCCGGGCACTCGCGGAACGTACCGACCGCTTCGGACGAACATACGTTCGCCATCGCCAGCCCATCCTCAGCCTCTAAGCTCACAGACAAGCGCCCGTAGCTCAGTGGATAGAGCACCGCCCTCCGGAGGCGGGTGTCGCAGGTTCGAATCCTGCCGGGCGCGCTGCGGCGTGAGGGCTGGCCCCTAAACGCGGCTAGCCGCCCGGGTGCGAGGGCGGGCGCACGTCCGGGTGTTCGCGGTACCACTCGACCGTGCGTCCGATGCCCTCCTCCAGGTTCACCGCGGGGCTCCAGCCGGTCAGCTCGCGGAGCTTCGCCGGGTCGACGAACTGGCGGTCGATCTCGCCCTCGGGGTTTCCCGTCCCCTGGATGTCCGGCTCCACTCCAGTGCCCGCGAGCCGGGTGATGATTCGAACGACGTCACCGACCGAGTACGCCGAGCCGCCGCCGGCGTTGAACGCCTCGCCGCGCACCTCGTCGCGGTCGAGTGCGTCGGCGATCGCCAGGTAGGCGCGGGCGGCGTCCTCGACGTAGAGAAAGTCGCGCTGCGGCGAGCCATCCGAGCGCAGCACCGGGGAGCGTCCGTCGATTGCGGCGACAACCGCCTCGGGAACGAGTCGCGACCAGTTGGTGTCGCCCCCGCCGTAGAGGTTTGCAAAGCGGGTGACCGCCACCGGCAACCCGTAGCTCGGCCAGTAGCTGCGGGCGATCAGGTCGGCGGCGGCCTTCGACGCCTCGTAGGGCGCGGTCGGCCGCAGCGCGAAGTCCTCGCGATAGGGAAGCTCGTCGTGAGCCCCGTAGGCCTTGTCGGAGGAGGCGACCACAACGCGCTGCACGCCGAGCTCGCGGCAGGCCTCGAGAACGGTCCACGTCCCGCGGACGTTCGAGTCGAACGTCGGCTCCGGCGATGAGGCGGCGGTATGCACGAGGACCTGCGCCGCAAGGTGAAAGACGGTGTCGACCCCGCCGGCGCCGATCGCCTCACGGACCGCGTTGGCATCGCGCAAATCCCCCTCCACGTCGCGCACGTCGCCCTCCAACCCGAGAAGCGTGAGCGTCGAAGGCCTCCCGTCCGGCAGCGGCGTCCGGTCGAAGCAGACGACGTCCTCCCCACGCTCCAGCAGCGCCCGGGACAGCCACGCCCCGGCGAAACCGCGCCCACCGGTGACGAGTGCGGTAGAGCTCACAGCGCCCCGCCGGTGCCCGGCGCAACGGGTTGTTCATCGGACCACAGCCGCCAGGGCGGCGAGCCGGACTCCCAGAGGTCGTTGAGCACAACCGCGTCCTTGTAGGTGTCCATACAGTCCCAGAAGCCATCGTGGCGGAAGGCGGCGAGCGAGCCGTCGGCGGCGACCGCCTCGAGCGGCTCGCGCTCGAGCACGCTGTTCTCGGCAACGTGCTCGAGAAAGCTGGGCTCGGCGCACATGAACCCCCCGTTTATCCAGTAGTCGAGGCGCGGCTTCTCCCGAAAGCCGGAAATCGTGCCGTCGTCGCCAAGCACGGCGATCCCCCACTGGCTATACGGGCGGACGACCGTCATCGTGGCCGTTGGCTGGTGGTCGCGATGAAAAGCAAGCAGCGCACGTAGATCGATGTCCGCCACTCCATCGGCGTAGGTCAGGCAGAACGTGCCGGCTCGAAGCCGGTCCGCGACTCGCGCGACCCGGCCGCCGGTGTTCGTGTCGAGGCCCGTGTCGACGCACTCGACTTCCACCGGCTCGGGCCATGCCTCGGCGGCGACGAACTCCTCGATCATCTCCCGGAGATAGCCGGTGAGCAGCAGGAAGCGGCGGAAACCCTGTGCGGCGTAGATCCGGATGACGTGCCAGACGATCGGCTTGCCCCCGATCTCGACCAGCGCCTTGGGAATCGAGTGCGTGTGCTCCTGAAGCCGCGTCCCGCGCCCGCCGCAGAGGATGGCGACGGGAATGCCCGCGGGGCTAGCCTCTAAGGGCACGGAGGGGGAGGTTCTGGCGTGGCGAGGCGATCGGCGGGCACTCTATCGGCCGGGCTGCACGCATGGCCAGGAGCAGGCCCACCGCTTGACCCCCCCGATCCGTCGCGCTAGTCTCGGCAGTATCAACGGTGAACCGACAGAGCGAGGGCGCGGACTTCGGAGGCTCGGGTACGTGGGCCTCGTCGGAGTCGTTGTTCTGGTGCTCGCGTCATTCGGCTCCACGGCGGTCGCGGTCGCCGATCCTGGCGCACCCGACCTCAACCAGGCCTCGAGCGCCGTCTACCCGGCGCCAGACAACGGGGGCCAGCTCCTTGGCGCAGGCGGAACAGGCAGCCTTGCGCACCCCGCCGCGAGCGCCACCGGTACCGGTTCGGGCCTACCGTTCACGGGCTTCTTCGCGCCCGCGCTTCTCGCCGCCAGCCTCCTCCTCTTCGGCGCCGGATTTGGCCTGCGCCGGGTTCTGCGGCCGAAGAGCTCCGCCGCGCACCAGTAGCCGCAGCGCTGGTCATCAGAGCGGCAACGGCGCGGCTTGCGCCCGATGTTGCCACTGCCGCGGGTCGGCGCCGGCCAGCCGCTTGACGGCAAAGCTCGTCAGCGGTTCGAGCGGATTGAGCTGGTGAGCCCGCGCTGCGGCGGCGCGGGGGTTGTCGCCGGCCGCCGCGCGGACCACGGCGAGGCCGTAGTACAGGCGCCAATCGTCCGGATCGCGGTCGATCGCACTGCCCATGAGCGAGATCGCGGCCTGACCGTCGCCGCTTCTCGAGGCGCAGTACGAGAGGATCTCGTACGGCTCGGCCCGCGCCGGCAGCGCCGAGTGCGACGCCTGGGCAAGGCGCGTGGCCTCCCTGCAATCGCGGCGATCGAACGCGGCGACGCTGCGGTTGAGATCTCGCTGGGAGATCGCGATCGCCACCGGGGTGATCGCGAGCAGCAAGCAGGCGGCCGCGGCCGCGATCCTCGCCGGCATCGACGGCCGCCGGAGCCCGCTCAATCGCACCGGCAATGCCGCGAGCGCACAGCCCCCGAACGCGAAGAACCACACGGTCAGCGTCGGAAGCTCCCAGTCCCAGTCGATGCCCGCGTGCACGAGCCACGCGATCGCGGCGGCCAGTCCGACGGCCTGCAGCGGGCGGCGGTCACGGCGCTGGATTACGAAGGGCGCGACCAGCATCGCCAGCACCGCAATGATCAGGCCCGCTCCGACAATGCCGAGCTCGCCCAGCGTCTCGAGATAGATGGAATGGCCCTCAGTGACGTTTTCGGCAAGTGGCCTGTGCTCATCCCAGCGCTGCGCGAATGTGCCAACGCCCGTGCCGGTGATCGGCTCATCGGCGAATGCGTTGAGCGACACCTTCCAGTACTGCAGGCGCGTCTGGCCGCCAATGTCGCTGAGCCGCTCCCGGGTCGCGGCGGTCGTCTCGCGCTCCGAGCCGACGTGGACAACGTCCTTATTGAGGCTATCGATGACCCTCCCGCCCTCGAGGCCGACCACCACCCCGACCGCGGTCACTCCGACCACCGCGGCCACGACGAGCGCCGATCGTGGCGGCTTCGGCAGGCGCACGTTCGCCCAGCGCCGTTCCAACCGCAGCAGCAGGCCGAACAGCACCGCGGCACCGAGCATCGCGAGTCCGACCGTCCGCGCGAGGCCGTGGCCTTGTGCGGTCGACGCCGCCGTGGTCGGACCGCGGGTCGCGAGCAGTTCCGCGTCGTACGCGGCCACCGATACGAGCGCGACGGCCGGGGCGCTCGCCACCAAGCCGGTAAGCAGCCCGCGCGGGCGCCCGAACACGCAGTAGACAGCGACGCCGAGCACCCCCGCGAGGATCGCTCCGCGCGAGAACGTCAGCACCAGGGTTGCCGCGAGCAACGGGATCGCGGCAGCGCCGATCATCCGGATGATCGACCGCTCTTCCTCCCAGCTCGCAATGTGAAGGCAGACGATGATCCCGAGCGCCGCAAGGATGCCGAGGCCGTTCGAGTAGGTCACCGGGAAGCCGAGCCGGCTGCTCGGCTCCGGCTGTGAGAACGGCCAGGCGTCAGGCAAGGCTTTCGTCGCCAGGCCGGCGCCGCAGAGAACGACCGCGGCAAACGCGAAGCCAAACGGGATGAAGCGAAGCGCCAGCCTGGGTTGCTCGATCGAGCCGAATGCGATCAGGACGAGCAGATAGAGAAGCGTGCGGTCGAACTCGAGCAGCGCCCGCCCATGGTTGCCCGACCAGCTGCCGGAGAGCACCGTCCAGAGGCCGAACAGTGCCAGCAGTCCGGCCGTCAGCACGAGCGAACGGCTTGGAGCGGCGAGGACCCGGCCCGAGACCGCGAAGCGCGCCGCGAGGAAGACCGCCATTGCCGCGGTCGCCCATCCGGTCGTATCCGCGAAGTAGCCCCCCGCGTTGAAGCCGAGGTAGAGCATGAGCGCCGGCAGGGTCAGGACGGTGGCGACGTCGAACCACGTTGCGGCGGTGCCGGCCTGGGATTTTGCGCCGGTTGTGCTCAGCGTTTGCTGCCGATCAGCCTGGGTTCAATTGGTCGCGAGATGGCGGATCGTCGGAGTCTCCCAGCGCATGCGGCTCGGTGCCGTTGTACCGGCGCCGTAACTCAGGCGTCAGCACGCCTGTCAAGCCCGCTCATCCATCTGTCCACTTTGGGTTGCGTTCTTGGCGCCCCCCCGGCCCGGCTCCGATCAGATGGACATGGGACCCCCGCCCGGAGGAACTCGCCGCGCGCGCCTACGCGCCCGTTTCGCACTCCTGGCATCGGCGGCGATGCTCGCGATCTTCACCGTGGGAATGGCGCCGCCGGCAGCCGGAGCCGCGGTTCGGGCAGCCGCAACAACCACCAGCGACAGCGCCGACGAGATGATCTTCTGGCTTCGGTGCGATCGGATTGCGGCCCTGACCGACGCCGAGCTCGACGAATGGAAGAGCCGAGGCGTCGACGGTTTCGCCTGCATGATCGGGCACCTTCGGGATATGGGCGGGACCCAGGACTTCACGGGCAACCCGGCAGCGAACCTCGACGGGTCCAACTACTCCCTCCAACGCGAGCTCCGCGACACCGACATCGTCGGGCGGGCAAAGGCGCGGGGCATGAAGATGTACCTGGGAACCGACCTGGTCAACTACTTCAACCGGTCAACGCCCCTCTGCGACTGGTTCGACGACGCCTGCTGGTCCAACCAGGCGCTGCCGAAGGTCAGGGACCTCGCGGCGGCGGCGAAGCTGCTCGGCTTCGCCGGCCTCGCCTTCGATCAGGAGCTGTATCCGCAGCAGGGCAACGTCGAGGACGCAAGCTGGGACTGGGACTATCCCGGCAACACCCACAGCGAGGCACAGGTCCGAGCCGCGGCCGCACGGCGCGGCTCGCAGTTGATGAGCACGATTCTCGGCTCCTTCCCGGGAGCCGAGCTCCTCGCCTACGACGTCGAGCTTCCGCAGGCCTGGAACTCACTCGTCCAGAAGGTCGTCAACGGCGAGCAGGACGCCTTCGCCTCGCGCCTCGACGTCGACTTCTGGAACGGCCTGACGAGCGTCGACGGCTACGGCGCGATCCGCCTGATGGACGCCGTCTTCTACAAGAGTCCCCAGGTCGGAACCTGGGACAGCGCCCTTCAGTACGACGCCAACCGGGTTGCCAGTCTGCTGTCGCGCCGTTTCTCGAACTGGGACTACGCGTCGTCGCGCGTGTACCTCTCCCCGTTCAGCTGGATCGACCCGGGGCCAAAGTCCGGCGACTCCGACGATGCCCGTTCGCCCGCCTACGTGCACGATCAACTGCTCGCCTTTCGCAAATGGGGCATGGGTGGGGAGTTCTCGAACTTCGTTTACAACGAGAACCTCAAGACCTTCGACTACTCGCCGTACGTGGCGGCAATGCAGCAGGCGAGCACCCCGGCCGTCGTCGATCCCGAGCCGCCGACCGTGGACGCGACGGGCGGTGGGCACGGCCTTGTACGGTCGCCGCTGATCGAAGGCACGGCCGGCGACAACCTCGCGGTTTGGGCTGTCGACTGGCGGGACGATCGGGGTGGCTCCGGTGTCGCCCAGCTGACCTGGGACGTCGCCAGCGATGACAAGAGCTTCCGGTCCCAGTCCGCCGCGCAGACGAAGTGGTCGATTCCGGCGAGCGACTTGTCGCCCGGCGCAACCAAGGTGACGGTGACGGCCGTCGACATCAAGGGTCTGAAGAGCAAGCCCATCACCATCGAGGCTGCAGACACCCGACCGCCGAACACGCGGATCCTGAATCGGGTTGGCCGCAAGTCCGCTCATCGCACGGTCCGCTTCCGCTTCCGCGCCGACGAGTCGCCGGTCCACTTCGCATGCAAGATCGACCGTCGCGCCTGGCGCGCGTGTAACAGCCGCCATGCCGCGTACCGCCTCCGGCGCGGCCGACATCGCTTCATGGTCAGGGCAACCGACGCGGCCGGCAACACCGATCCGACCCCTGCCGTGCAGCGCTTCCGGATCACGGCTGGCGCTTGAGACCGTAGAGCCGGTCGTAGCCCCCCGCAGCCAGGCCCGGGTGCTGGTCGCTTTTGGTAATACGCCATTGCACCAATGAGCGAGCAGGTGACAAACGCCCTGACGATCGATTTCGAGGACTGGTATCAGGGACTCGAGATACCCCCCTCGCAATGGAGCGGGTTCGAGGACCGGATCGAGCTTTCCGGGCGACGGATCCTGAGCGTGCTGGCGGAGTTCGACGCCAAGGCGACCTTTTTCGTGCTGGGCCACGTTGCCGACTCCCATCCCGAGCTGGTCCGCGAGATTGCCGCCCAGGGACACGAGATCGGGACGCACGGACAATCACACACGTTCGTCTACGAGCTCACGCCGGAGGCGTTCCGTGCCGAAATCCGCGACTCGGTCGACGTGCTCGAAGCCCTTGGCGGTCAGCCGGTGACCGGCTTTCGAGCTCCGTTCTTCTCGATCACCAAGGACTCGCTTTGGGCCCTCGACGTTCTGATCGAGGAGGGCCTCCTCTACGACTCGAGCATCTTCCCGGTGACCAACTACCGCTACGGGATCCCTGGATCACGACAATGGCCGCACGTGATCGAGCGTCCGCCAGGCAAGATCGCCGAGTTCCCGGTATCGACATGGTCGAAGGCAAAGCGGCGAATTCCGGTCGCCGGTGGTGCGTACTTTCGAATCTATCCCTACACGCTGACCAGGGCGGCATTCAGGTCGATCAACCGGCAGGGACGGCCCGCCGTCTTCTACCTGCACCCATGGGAGCTTGACCCGGATCATCCCAAGGTGCCGCTTCCCCGGCGGATCGGGATCCTTCACTACTGGAACCTCGGCGCAACCGAGGCTCGGCTGCGAAGGCTCCTCCACGACTTTCGGTTCGCACCGATCCGCGAGGTCCTGCGCTCCGCGGAGGTTGAGGCCTAGCGGAACTTCCTTCCGTGGGCGCGAAACCTGGCGACGGCTTCTCGGTCGGGGAACGAGAAGTACGAGCCGCTCGCCGGGTCCATCGGTCGTGCCTGGACGGTGCCGGCTTCGATCCTCGAGATCGCCTCGAGGAGCAGCCGGGGGCCGATCTCGATCTTCGTCCGAAAGACGAGCGAGTGGAGCGTGTCCTCGTCGGTGATGTTGAACCGCTCCTGGACGATGATGTCCCCGGCGTCGATCGCCTCGTTCATGAAGTGCACCGTCGTTCCCGTGACCTGCTCGTCGTTGGCGAGCACCCAGAATGATGGAAGCATCCCCTGGTACGCGGGAAGCAGGGCGTTGTGGATGTTGATGCACCCGTGCCGCGGTAGAGCCAACAGCTGCGCTCCGAAGATCTGCGGCGCGGCGATCGAGACGACCAGGTCGACGTCAAGCTCCTCGAGCCGAGCCAGGTGAGCCTGATCGTTGACGTCGGCCACATGCAGGATGGGCGTGCGATACCGGCGGGCGACCGCACCAACCGACCAGTATTGGTCGCGAATTCCGCGGCGGAAGAGGGCGTTGAGCACGCTGTATCCGGCGTACCGCACCCCCTGGCGCGCGAAGTCGAGCACCCCCATGAACTCGACGTACTTGCGGATGTTCCCGGTCTGGGTCTCGCCGGGGAGCATGGTCACGACCACCACGTCATCGGCGCGCTCGGCCATCACCGCGGCGATCAGACGCGGTACGTAGTAGCGGTCGTCCTGGGTTACGAGCGCGATCCTCATGATTTTCCGGCGTGGCTCACGTCTCGAAGGCGGTCATAAAGGCGCTCGGTGTCGAGCATGGTGCGCTCCACACCGAATTCCGGCAGCGTTTCGAGTGCCGCCTCGGCGAGCTTCTCGCCGAGGCGGTCGTCCTCGATCAGCGAAGTCATCGCGACTGCGAGACCTTCGGGATCCTGTGGACTCACGAGCAGGCCCGTGACCCGGTCCTCCAAGACGGCGGGGATGCCGCCGACAGCGGTTGCAATCACGGGCTTCCCAGCCGCGATTGCTTCGTGGATCGTCTTCGGCAGCCCCTCGTGGGTCGACGAGTGGACCACCACGTCGGATGCCGCGAGGAGCTCCGGAGCGTCCATGCGGAGGCCGAGCAGAAGTACGCTGCGTTCGAGGCCACGGCGTGCGATCTGCGCTTCCAGCGCCGTTTTCTTCGCGCCGTCCCCCACCAGCAGAAATCGAGTCTCCGGGTGATCTCTCAGGACCATGGCGGCGGCGTCGACGAAGACCTCCGGCGTCTTCGGCGAAGACAGTCGGCCCAGCAGCGTGAAGATCTTCCCTCCGGGAACCCCAAATTCCACCCGGAGGTCCGCGGCGCGCGAGCCGTCCGCCGCCGTCATCTTCTCGAGGTCGACGCCGGGTCGGATCACCGTTGCCCTGTCTGGATCCACGATCCGCCGCCGCACGGCCTCCTCGAGATCGGCGTCCGAGACGAAGACGTTCCAATGACACAGCCGAGCGGCGATCCGCTCGAGTCTCACGTAGAGCCACTCATGTCGATCGATCTCATTGTTGAACGAGAAGCCGTGAATCGTCTGAATCACGGTGGGAACTCGCGCAAGCCTGGCTGCCAAGGGCGCGACAAACCGTGCCTTGGCCGTCTGGCTTTGCACGATGTCGGGCCGCTCGCGGCGAAACAGTCGGTATAGGAGCCAGACGGTCCGTAGGTCGGCGACTGGGCTGACGCGACGAACAAGCGTTGGCAGGACGACGGTCGGTACGTCAGCCTCGAGGCGGCCTTCCGGTCCCGTCTCCGGACCCGTCACGAGCAGCACCTCGTGCCCCGCCCGGGAAAAGTGCTCAGCCGTGTGCTTGGCCGTCTCCTGAGCCCCGCCGACGATCATTCGGGTGATGACGTACACGATCTTCAGAGGACGCGGAACGGTGTCGGAGACGTTGGCTGCGCGCGATGAGCCGAGCATCAGACGACAAGGTAGTCGTGGCGCGCGCGCAAACCGCCGATCCGTCCCCGGCGCAAACGGCGGACTGAACTCGGCTAGCCGCCCGCCACCGCGGGCAGGATCGTGACCTCGTCGCCGTCGGTGAGCTCCGTCTCCAGGCCGTCCTGGAAGCGGATGTCCTCCCCGGAGACGTAGACGTTGACGAAGCGGCGCAGGCTGTCGTCGGAGATCAGCCGGTCGCGAAGCGCCTCGTGCTGCTCGAAGACGGCATCCAGGGCCTCGCCCACGGTGGTGCCCTCGACCTCGAGCGCACCCTCGCCCCCGGTCACCCCCCGAAGCTGGGCCGGGATCTTCACGGTCACCGCCATTTCGCCGCGGAATCTATCCGTTCGCGCCGCGCTAGCGCCCGGCGAGCGCCTCGGCCTCGGCCGTCTTCTCGAACGACTCGATCGTCGGCTCGATCTCGGCCATCGAAAAGCCCTCGCGCACCGCGTCGAGGGTCTTGAGACCCTCGCCGGTGATGACGGCGACTACGCGCTCGGCGGCCCCGATCGCCCCCCGCCCCGCCAGCTTCGCGAGCGTCGCGACAGTCACCCCGCCGGCGGTCTCGGTGAAGATCCCCGTCGTCTCGGCGAGGAGGCGGATCCCGGCGCGGATCTCGTCGTCGGTGACCGAGTCCACCGATCCCTGGGTGCGCCGCGCCAGCTCGAGCGCGTACGGGCCATCGGCGGGATCGCCGATGGCGAGGCTCTTGGCGATGGTCGCCGGCCGTTGCGGCTTGACGACGTCCCAGCCCTCGCCGAACGCGTGCGCCACCGGTGAGCAGCCCTCGGCCTGGGCTCCGTTGAAGACCGGGAGCTCACCGCTCACCAGCCCCAACGAGATCCATTCCTCGATCGCCCGCCCGATACGCGTGAAGAGCGAGCCCGAGGCGATCGGGCACACGATGCGGTCGGGCAGCTCCCAGCCCAGCTGCTCGATCGTCTCGTAGGCGACGGTCTTCGAGCCCTCCGCGTAGTAGGGACGCAGGTTGACGTTGACGAACGCCCACGGACGCGCCTCCGCCAGCTCGGTGCAAAGGCGGTTGACGTCGTCGTAGTTGCCGCGGATGCCCACCAGGCGCGTGCCGTAGACACCGGTGGCGAGGAGCTTCTGCTCCTCGAGGTCGGCTGGAACGAAGACGAACGACTCCAGGCCCGCCGCCGCAGAGTGGGCCGCGACCGCGTTGGCGAGATTGCCCGTGGACGCGCAGGCCACCGTGTCGAAGCCCAGCTCGCGAGCCTTGGCGACCGCCACCGCAACCACCCGGTCCTTGAACGAGTGCGTCGGATTGGCCGCATCGTTCTTGATCCACAGCTCGCCGATGCCAAGGCGCTCGGCCAGCCGGTCGGCGCGGACCAGCGGCGTCATCCCGGGCTCGAGGGTCGTCCGCGTCGATGGCGGCCGCTCCGCGAAGGGCAGGAAGTCGGCGTAGCGCCAGATGCTGGCCGGCCCGGCTTGGATGCGCCGCCGCGTCTCCTCGGCATCCATGGCGGAGTGGTTGTAGGCCACCTCCAGGGGCCCGAAGCACTCCTCGCAGTAGTAGCGCGCCTCGAGCTCGTAGCCCGCGCCGCACTCCTTGCACTTCAGTCCGTCGACCGCCATGTCAGCCCTCTTGTCTTGCTCGTCCTACGAAAAAAGCCTCTGCCTGTAGTGGGAGCAGAGGCCGACGAGGGCTTCCAACTCACATCTCCCAGGCCTACTTACCTGCTGGAATTGGCACCTTCCCCGCGGACGTTCGTCCTCTGGGCGGTTGCCGGGGCGTCATCGGGCCAGTCCCTCAACCCCTCTGGATGTGGTGGTTATGTGCAAGGCACCTTACCAGGCACGCGGGGCGTCGCAAGCCGGTAGGCAAGGCGGGTACCCTGGGTTCAGGTGACCGCGATGCTCGAGAGCGAGAGACAAGATGCCGAGCCTTCCGAAGCCGAGGCTGCGCCGCTCATCGCGGGCATCTGCGCTCAGCGCTGCGGCGACTGAGTCCCGCGAGCGCGAGCCCAACGTCCAGACCGTCGAGTGGACCTCGCCCGCCGGCGAGACGCTCCGCTGGGTGAACGTCGAGGAGCCCACGCCGCTCGAGTGTGCGTGGCTCGAGGAGCATTTCGACTTCCATGCCCTGGACTTCGAGGACGTGCTCTCGCGCAACCAGCGCCCGAAGATCGACAAGTACCCCGATTACCTGTTCATCGTCCTCCACTTCCCGGTCTTCGACCGCGCGGTCGGGCGCCTCAACGCGGGCGAGCTCGACATGTTCGTCGGCCGCGACTTCGTGGTCACCCTGCCCAACCAGCGGATTCAGCCGGTCGAGTACCTCTTCGAGCGCTGCCGGACAAAGGACGAGCTTCGCGAGCAGCTCTTCTCACAGGGCTCCGGCTTCCTCCTCTACCGCATCGTCGACGACGGCTTCGACTACTGCTTCCCGATGTTGCGCAAGATCGGCAACAAGCTCGACGGGCTGGAGGATGAGATCTTCGAGGGCCGCGGCGGCGACGTGGTCCGCGACATCTCCAACGTCAAGCAGGAGATCATCAACTTCCGCAAGGTCATTCGCCCGCAGCGGACGACCCTCCGCGATCTCGAGAACGCCAAGGAGCCGTTCCTGGCTGCGCCCGGGGGCCAGCTGGAGATCTACTTCGACGACATCGTCGACTCCCACGAGCGCATCTGGGACATGCTCGAGAACTACAAGGAGGTCGTCGAGGGCCTCGAGGACACCAACGAGGCCGTCATCTCACACCGCCTCAACGACGTGCTTCGCGTCCTCACCGTGATCAGCGTCGTGTTTCTGCCCCTGACGCTGATCGCCAGCATCTTCGGGATGAACGTGCGCGTGCCCGGTCAGGGCTCGATCGCGGCGTTCTGGGTCGTGCTCGGCGTGATGGTCGCCGTTCTCGCCGGGATGGTTGCGCTGTTTCGGCGGCGCGGCTGGCTCTAGGCTCCGCTACCCACGGCGGCGCGTTCCGACACAATGCGGCCGTGTGGCAACCGAGCGGATCTGGGCGCCCTGGCGCCACGCCTACGTGAGCGGCGCGTCGAAGGACAGCGACGACGCCTGCATCTTCTGCGCGAAGCCGGCCGAGGACGACGACGAGAGCAACCTGATCGTCCACCGCGGCGAGCGCTGCTTCGCGATCCTCAACCTCTACCCGTACACCAACGGGCACCTGATGATCGCGCCTTACGCCCACGTCGGCGCGCTGCAGAAGGTCGAGCCCGAGGCCAGCGCCGAGATGATGCGCCTAGCCCAGCGGGCCATCGAGATCCTCGAGGCCGAGTACGAGCCCCACGGCTTCAACGTCGGGTTCAACCAGGGACGGGCCGCCGGTGCCGGCGTCGAGCACCACATCCACATGCACGTGGTCCCGCGCTGGGGCGGCGACACCAACTTCATGCCGGTGCTCGCCGACACCCGGGTGATGCCGCAGACCCTCGAGCAGAGCTACGAGGCGCTGCGGGGCAAGTTTTGAGCGTCCCCGACGGGATCTTCAAGGCCTACGACATCCGCGGGATCTACGGGTCCGAGATGGATGGCGAGACCGCGCAGGCGATCGGGCGCGGGTTCGCCCGCGTCCTCGCGCGGCTTCGGGACAAGCATCCCGGGGAGCTTCGCGTGGGACTGGGGCGCGACATGCGCCTGCAGGCGCCGGAGATGGCCACGCGGCTCTGCGCGGGCCTGGTCGACGAGGGCGCCGACGTGTTCGACGCCGGGATGGTCGGCACCGAGATGCTCTACCACCTGGTCGGCTCCCGGGACCTGGACGGGGGCGCGATGGTAACGGCGTCGCACAACCCCAAGGCCTACACCGGGGTGAAGCTCGTCCGCGAGGGCGCCCTCGCGCTGTCGGGCGACGCCGGCATCCAGGACGTGCGGCGCGAGATCCAGGCCGGGCTCGGCGCGGCGCCCGGCGGCGGCCGGGTGCAGCGCGTGGACGTCTACGCCGATTTCCAGGAGCGAGCGATGTCGTTCATCGACCCCGAGCGGGTCCGCCCGCTCAAGGTCGTCGCCGACGGCGGCAATGGCATGGCCGGCCCGATGGCCGGGCCGCTCCTCGAACGACTGGGCCTCGAGCTCCACACCACCTACTGGGTCCCCGACGGGCAGTTCCCGGACCACGAGCCGAATCCGCTCCTCCCCGAGAACCGACGCTTCATCATCGACCGCGTCAAGGCCGACGGCGCGGACCTCGGGATCGCCTGGGACGGCGACGCCGATCGCTGCTTCTTCATCGACGACCGGGGCGAGTTCGTCGACGGCGACTTCCTCACCGCGCTCCTCGCCCGCGGGATCCTCGAGCGCGAGCCCGGCGCGACGATCCTCTACGACGTTCGCGCCAGCCGGGCGGTCGCCGACACGGTCGCGGAGCTCGGAGGAACCTCCCACGAGGGGCGCGTCGGGCACGCCTTCATGAAGATCGCGATGCGCGAGCACGGCGCCGCCTTTGCCGGTGAGGTTTCCGGTCACTACTACTTCCGGGACTTCTGGTGCGCCGACTCGGGCACGATTCCCGCGCTGCTCGTCCTCGAGCTCGTCTCAACCTCGCGCCGCCCGTTCTCCGAGCTCGTCGCGGAGCTCCGCGCCCGCTACTTCATCTCCGGCGAGATCAACTCGGAGGTCGATGACCCCGAGGCGAAGATGAAGGAGATCGCAGCGCTCCACTCGGAGGCCGAGGTGGGCTGGCTCGACGGCGTCTCCGTCGACTACCCGGACTGGCACTTCAACGTCCGGCCCTCGAACACGGAGCCGCTCCTGCGCCTCAACCTGGAGTCCCTCGTCTCGCGCGAGGACATGGAGTCGCGGAGGGACCAGGTGCTTGCGGTCATCAGGGGATAGGGGCGCCCGTGACTCCAGACGAGGCTCTCGAACGGGCCCGGGCCGCCGGCATCCACCTGCTTCGAATCCCGACCCCCTTTGCGGTCGGAAGGGTCAACTGCTACCTGATCGACGACGAGCCACTGACGCTCGTCGACACCGGCCCGAACTCGGGCAAGGCCCTCGACGAGCTGCAGCGCCAGCTCGACGAGCTCGGGCACCCGCTCGAGTCGATCGAGCTCGTGGTGCTCACGCACCAGCACCTGGACCACCTCGGGCTCGCCGAGATCGTCAGCGAGCGCTCCGGAGCCGACGTCGCGGCGATCGACGTCGCGGTGCCGTTCTTCGAGAACTTCGCCGACGACGCCGAGCGCGACGACCAGTACGCCGCCGCCCTGATGCGAGCGCATGGGATCTCCGACGACGTCGTGGTCGCGCTGCGCTCCGTGTCCCGAAGCTTCCGCGGCTGGGGCTCGCACGCGCGGATCACCAAGCCTCTTCATGACGGCGAGACGCTTGCGCTTCGCGACCGCGCCCTCCAGGTCCAGCACCGGCCCGGGCACTCTCCCTCGGACACGCTGTTCTGGGACTCCGATCGCCGGATCCTCATCGCGGCCGACCACCTGCTGGCCCACATCTCCTCCAACCCGCTCCTCTCGCGACCGCTCGACGGCTCCGACGAACGGCCCAAAGCGCTCCTCACCTACATGCGTTCGCTCGAGCGAACGCGGGAATTGCCCGCGGAGATCGTTCTCACCGGCCACGGCGACCCGGTCACGAACCACCGCGAGCTGATCGACGAGCGGTTTGCGATGCACGAGCGCCGCGCCGAGAAGATCTACGCGTTGATCGCCGAACAGCCGCGAAGCGCCCACGAGATCGCCCAGAGCCTCTGGGGCAACGTCGCCGTGACGCAAGCGTTCCTGACGCTGTCGGAGGTGATCGGGCACATCGACCTGCTGATCCGCGACGGGCGGGTGGCCGAGGTCCAAGACGGTGAGCTCGTTCGCTTCGAGGCCGTAGGATCGAGCGAGTGAGCGCGACGGTGTCCGAAAAGCTTCCCGCGCCGGCGGAGGCGGAAAAAAAGCCTTCGTCACGGCGCAAGAAGAAGCGGATGCTGATCATCGTCAACCCCTACGCGACCACCGTCTCCGACCGCCTCAAGAACCTCGTCGTCTACGCCCTCCAGGGCCGCTACGAGGTGGAAGCCGAGAACACCACCGCCAAGGACCACGCGATCGAGATCGGCCGCGAGGCGGCCGAGGGCGCCTACGACGTCGTCGTGGCCTTCGGGGGCGACGGGACCCTCAACGAGATCGCCAACGGGGTCGCGGGAACCGATATCCCGGTGACGGTGCTTCCCGGCGGGTCCACGAACGTCGTCTGCCGCACGCTCGGCATCCCCAATGACGTCGTCGACGCCACGGAGCACCTGCTGGCGCTGGCGGACGACTTCCACCCCCGCAAGGTCGACCTGGGAACCGCGAACGGTCGCCGGTTCGTGTTCGCGTGCGGCGCCGGGCTCGACGCGACGGCCGCCAGGCACGTCGACGCCCACCCCAAGCTCAAGGCGCGGGCCGGCCGCTGGTTCTACGTGTCCACGGCGGTCACGGGCTTCTACCGCTCCTATCTCGTCAACCCGGTGATGATGCGCGTCACGACCGACCGCGGCGACGCTTCCGGAATCACCGCGATCGCGCAGAACTCCGACCCGTTCACATACTTCGGCAACCAGCCCGTCCGCATCTGCGAGGAGGCCGGCATCGCCAACGGCACCCTGTCCGTGGCCATGCTCAGGCGCGCGGCGCAGCGCGACGTGCCGACGATCATCAGCCGCGCGCTGAGCGGCCGCCTGCGGATCTCCGATCACCGGCAGATCGACCACTTCGAGGGGATCACGGAAGCGCGGATCGAGGCCACCGGCGAGGACGCCGAGGGGCCGCGGAGCTTTCCGGTCCAGGTCGACGGCGATTACATCGGCGATTCGACCGAGGTCGACATTGGCATCGAGCCCGGTGCCCTGACGGTCGTCTCCTAGCGTGCCCGCGGACTGTCTGTTCTGCGCCATCGCCGGCGGGGAGATCGATGCGCACGTCGTCTTCGCCGACGAGGAGTCGCTCGCGTTCCTGGACCACCGCCCGCTCTTTCCCGGCCACAGCCTGCTCATCCCCCGCGACCATCACCGGGCGATCTGGGATTTGCCCGAGGACCTCGCCGGGCGCCTCTTCGTGAAGGCGCGCACGCTGTCGGTCGCGGTTCGTGACGCGATGGAGGCTCAGGGCACGTTTGTCGCGGCCAACAACATCGTCAGCCAGAGCGTTCCCCACTTTCACATCCACGTCGTGCCGCGGGTTCGCAAGGACGGCCTGCGCGGCTTCTTCTGGCCACGGCGCAAGTACCGCGACGGCGAGGCCGAGGCCGCCGCGGCCGCCATCCGCGGAGCGCTCGGAGGCGACTTCTCCTGCTAGAGGGCGCCGGCGCGGTTGCTGCCGCGGTAGCCGACGACGTGGGCCGCAAGCCCGAGGCCGTCGACCGCGCGAAAGCCGGCTTCCTCGAGGTCGCCCCGCGCTATTCGCACCGGGACGTCGCGCGCCACCCCGGCGAGCCCGGACACGAGAGGCCAGCGTCCCGACTCGCCCGGATAGCGCTCGTTCAGCCAGCGCGACCCCGCCGCGTAGCGCGCGATGGCACCCAGGAGCGAGGGGAGGCTGTCGCGGTGGCGGTGGCGGACAACGGCGCCGATCCGCGGTTCGATCGACCAGCCCGCGAGGCGGAGGCGCCGACAGAGGTCGACGTCGCCGGCGGAGCGGATGCCCTCGGCGAAGCCGCCGATCTCGGCGAACGCGAGCCGGCGGACCAGCAGGTTCCCGGTCGCTGCCGTTCCCGCCTCCGAGAGGAAGCCGGCGTCCTGGCGGAAGAACTTGCGCGAGCGCGTGTAGCGGGCAAGGAACGAGCCCTGGTCCGGGTCCCCCTCGATCTGGCCCGCAAGCGCGCCGCACCCGGCCGGGACAGGCGACTCGAAGTAGGAATCGATCAGATCGGGGCGCGGAACGCAGTCCGCATCGACGAAGAGCAGCCACTCGCCGTGCGCGCAGGCGGCCCCTGCGTTGCGAGCGTGGTAGGAGGAGCGCTCGGCGGTCGCCGGGGCGACCTCGATGCCGGCCGCCGCCAGGCTCGCGCAGGGCTGACTCCTGCTGTTGTCGGCGACGATGAGCTCGTCACCGCTGGCGAGCCGCAGCTCCGCCATCGCGGCCAGCGTCCGCTCGGCGTCGTCCGCGTCGCCGCGGAACGGGACGACGACGCTCACCGCTGGGCGGGCGCGATCCATGGCGAATCGTGCCTCAGCCGCCCGGAGTGACCCGGAAGACGTCGAAGACCGAGTCGACGTGGCGAAGCCGGGCGATGCACTGGCGCAGCTGCTCGATCTCGCCGACCTCGACGACGAAGCGGTTCTTCACCATCGGGTGGGTCGTCGCGCACTTCGCCTCCAGGATGTTCGTGCCGGCCTCGGCGAACGTGCGCGAGAGGTCCTCCAGCAGCCGCGGCCGGTCGTACGCGTCGACCTGAAGCTCGACGCGGTAGGAAGTCTGGTTGCCGCCCTCCCATTCGACGTCGGTGAAGCGCTCCGGCGCCTTCTTCAGCGCCTCCACGTTGCGGCAGTCCTCGCGGTGGATCGTGATCCCGCGGCCAAGCGAGACATAGCCCACGATCTCGTCGCCGGGAACCGGGCGGCAGCACTTCGCGAGACGAACGACGACGTCGTCGACGCCCTTGACCTTGATGCCGTAGTCGGTCGCATCCTGAGTGGCGCGCTGGCGCTCGTCGGCGCCCTGCAGGACGCCCGACTGGCGCGGGGCCGCCTCGTCGGTCGCCGCCGAGTCGCCCTGCTTGAGCCGCTGCATGATCTTGTTGGCGACGGTCTTCGGCGAGATCTTGCCCTGGCCGAGGGCGATGTAGAAGTCGTCGGCCTTGCGAAAGCCGACCTCGCGGATCACGTCGGCGAACAGCGGCGAGCCTGCGATCTTGCCCGCCGGCAGCCCGCGCTTGCGAAGCGCGTTCTGGAGCTCCTCGCGTCCTCGGCGCTCGGCGTCCTCGCGCCGCTCACGGGTGAGGAAGGCGCGGATCTTGTTCCGCGCACGCGGCGTCCGGACGAGGGACAGCCAGTCGCGCGAGGGGCCGCGCTCCTGCTTGGCGGTGACGATCTCCACGATGTCACCGGAGCTCAGCTGGTAGTGAAGCGGGACGATCCTGCCGTTCACCTTCGCTCCGACGCAGCGGTGCCCGACGTCGGTGTGGATCGCGTAAGCGAAGTCGACGGGCGTCGCTCCGGCGGCGAGGTTCTTGACCTCGCCGCGCGGGGTGAACGCGTAGACCTCGTCCTCGAAGAGGTCGACCTTGAGCTGCTCGAGGAAGGCCTTTGGGTCCTGGTCGTCCTCGGAGTCGACGAGCTGGCGCAGCCACGTCATCTTCTCGCGCTCCGGATCGGCCTTGTCGCGACGGCTGCCCTCCTTGTAGATCACGTGCGCGGCGATGCCGTACTCCGCCAGCTCGTGCATCTCGGAGGTTCGCACCTGGATCTCGAGCGGCCTGCCCTCGGGCCCGATCACCGTGGTGTGAAGGGCCTGGTAGAGGTTGAGCTTCGGGGTCGCGATGAAGTCCTTGAACCTCCCCGGCAACGGCTTCCAGAGCGAGTGGATGATCCCGATCGCCCCGTAGCAGTCCTTCACCGAGCCGACGATCACGCGCATGGCGGTGAGGTCGTAGATCTCGTTGAACTCGCGGCCCTTCTTCGACATCTTCGAGTAGATCGAGTAGAAGTGCTTGGCGCGCCCGGAGATCTCGGCCTCGATGCCGACGTCGCGGAGCTCGGCCGTGAGGAAGCGCCCGGCGTCCTCCACGTAGCGCTCGCGCTCGGCCCGCTGCTGGGAGACCAGGGTCTTGATCTCGTCGTACTTGCGCGGGTGCAGGCGCTGAAAGGCAAGGTCCTCGAGCTCCCACTTGATGGCGTGGATCCCGAGCCGGTGAGCGAGCGGCGCGTAGATCTCGAGCGTCTCGCGCGCCTTGTCGAGCTGCTTCTGCTTGGGGAGCGCCTCAAGCGTGCGCATGTTGTGGAGGCGGTCGGCGAGCTTGATGAGGATGACCCGGACGTCCGTGGCCATCGCCACCATCATCTTGCGGTAGTTCTCCGCCTGCTTCTCGTCGCGACTCTGGAAGGTGATGCCGGTGAGCTTGGTGACGCCGTCCACCAGAGTCGCCACGGGCTCCCCGAAGAGCCCCTTCACCTCCTGCAGGCTGGCGGTCGTGTCCTCGACGGTGTCGTGGAGAAGCGCGGCGCACAGGGTCTCGGTGTCGAGACGAAGCCCCGCGCAGATCTTCGCCACCTCAACGGGGTGCGTGATGAAGTCCTCGCCCGAGCGCCGGGTCTGATCGGCGTGGCGCGCGCACGCAAACGCGAACGACTCCTCGATCGCGCTCCGGTCCACCGCATGGTCGCCGTTCTCGGAGTGCTCGGCGATGACCGCCATGAGGTCGCCGAGGAGGGCCCGCTCCGCCTCTCCGAGCTCCGCGGTCGCCCGTGAGCTGGCGAGCGGCGCATGTTGCGGGCTGGTGAGCCCGACCCGGGTGTGCCCGGCACGGTCGCGCGGCGGCGCGGAGTCAGCGCTCTGGGACTCGGTCAGCTCGCTTGTCGTCGCTCGTTCAGGTATTTCGTGCCTTCCTCGCAGCGCCGCCTGTAGGCGACGAATGCAGCCGAGCGCTCGAGCTCGGTTGCCTCCGAGGATACGACCCCGAGCACGGAATCGTGGGGTGTGGCCACCCGTCGCACGAGCCCGAGCTCCTCGAAGACCCGCAGGCACCTGGCGCCGGCCTCCGGGCTTCGCGGGAACGGACCAGGGCCCTCCAGCGCAGCGCGGACGGCGCGCCGGTCAAGCGGCTTGCCCGCCGCGCCGGCGCGAAGCGAGCGGTAGACCGCGGCCAGCACCGGCCGGGAGGGCCATTCCGCCTCGTGGACCCGCGTCGCGAGGCTCAGCTCGGCGTCGCCCCACCCGAGGTGAAGGTAGCCGCGATTCGGCCCTGGCGGCGCGAGCAGCGCCGGGACCTCGAGGGCAGGCGAGCTCGGCGGGTCGATCGCCAGGACATGCTCGAAGCTCTGCGCCATCTCCGGGTTGCAGGCGAGGGTGGCCCAGTCGGCGAGCACGACGCAGCTGCCGGCGAGCTCGCCCAGGCGCGACTGGACCGCCGCCCTGGACATCCGCTCCGAGAGGATGGCCACCGTGCCTCCCCCGAACCGGGCCGGGGGCGCGGCGAGCTCCACCAAGGCGCGGCGGCGCTGCGCATCGCAGGCCAGAATCAGGAGCGGGCCCCCGGCTGAGATCAGCGAGGCGACCGCCGCCACTCCGGAGGCGCCGCGGCGATCGACGACCTCTCGCAGCGCCGCATCGTGCGCGGCCTGCGCCTCGCGCTCGGATGGCTCCACGAGCTCCGCCTCGACCCGGGCCCACCATTCCTCGTCGGCCAGGGCTTCCCCTTCCTCCCCGCCCTCCGGGCCGCCGCCGGCCCGGTAGAGGCTGCCGAGCACGACTCGTGGCTCCACCGACCCGTTCCACTCGTTCACCTCCAGCCGCAGCGAGACGTCGAGGGGCTCCTCCGCCTGGGCGGCCGCGCCCAGCTCCCCGTCGACGCCGAAGGCAACGCCGAGGGCCCGCCGCGACCCGCTCGCGAGGGTGAAGCGAGCGTGGCGCTCGTCCCTTCCCATGGGCCGGACGTCGCCGAGCCGGGCGCCCGGGACGAGCAGCCGGACCTCGGGGTTGGCGATCCCGAAGGGCGCCATGCGCTCGAACTGCTCCGCAACGCCCAGGCCGAGGCTCTCGGCGCCGACGATCGCGTCGATGGTCTCCGCCTGCCGCGCGGGCTCCTCGCCCCTGACGGCGGCGACGTGGGCGGTGAAGGCCTCCCTGAAGGCCGCGATCGAGGCGGCCTCGACCTCCAGGCCGGCCGCGGCGCGGTGCCCGCCGTAGCGCGAGAGGTGCGCCGCGCAGGCGTCGAGGCCCGCCAACAGGTCGAACCCGGGAACGCTGCGGGCCGAGCCCCTCCCCTTCCCGTCCTCGTCGAGGCCGATGAGCACGACCGGAACGCCGTGGCGCTCGGCCATCCGTGAAGCCGCGATCCCGACCACGCCCGGATGCCAGCCGTGGGCGGCGAGCACGAGCGCCGGCGCTGAGGCTTCCGGGTCCAGCTCGCGACGGGCCTGCTCGGCGCCGTCGACCACGCTGCGCTCCGTCTCACGGCGCTCGCCGTTCGCCAAGTCGAGCTCGGCGGCGATCGCACCCGCGCGCTCCGGGTCCTCGGTGAGCAGGAGCTCCACGGCGGAGTCCGCGCGGTAGAGGCGTCCGGCGGCGTTGATGCGCGGGCCGAGGCGAAAGCCGAAGTCGCCCTCGTCCATGCGGCCGGGGTCGACGCTCGCCACGGCGCAGAGGGCGCGAAGGCCTGGTCGCAGCGCACGCCTGGCCACCGCCAGGCCCCGCCGCACCAGCGAGCGGTTCTCGCCGGTGAGCGGAACCATGTCCGCGACGGTTGCGAGCGCCACGAGGTCGAGGGTCTCGCCGGCGTAGTCGACGCCGGCGAGGACGCTCGCGAGCTTCCAGGCGACGCCGGTGCCGCACAGCTCGCCGTACGGGTAGCCGTCGAGGCGCGGATGGAGGATCGGGCACTCGGGGAGAGCCGTCCCCGGCTCGTGATGATCCGTGACGATCACCGCGACGCCGAGCTCTCCAGCTCGCGCGACCGCCTCCGGCGACGCGATCCCGCAGTCAACGGTCACGATCAGATCGCTCCCTCGAGCCGCCAGGCGTTCCACGCTGGGGGCGGTCAGGCCGTAGCCATCGCGCAGGCGGTCGGGGACGAACCAGTCGCAATCCGCCCCGATCAGCCGCAGGGCACCGACGAGCGTGGCGGTGGCGGAGACCCCGTCGACGTCGTAGTCGCCGTGGACGGTGATTCGAGCTCCCGCCCTCGCCGCGGCCCGAATCTGCGCGACCACCGCATCCATGGATCCGAACTCACCCGGGTCGTGCGACTCGTCGGCCGCCAGGAATTCGCGCGCGGCTTCCGGCGTCCGGTAGCCGCGGCGGACAAGCGCGACCGCGACCGGCTCGGCGAGGTCGAGCTGGCGCTGGAGCGCCAGCGCCTCCGCGTACGAGTAGGGCTCGAGCCGAAATTCAGGCTGGGCCGCCATCGCACCAAGCTAAGCCGCGCCCCCGACGGAAAGTCAGGGGGCGGGGAGACCTCACCCACCGATTGTCAGATTTGTCGAGCTATCGCCGACTTTCCTGACAATCGACGAGTGTGGAGGGTTCAGCGCGCGGCGGTGGCCTCCTTCGCCGCCCCGTTGGCGATTCGCTTGGCTTGGGCCGGCGTCGGGGCGAAGGACATCGCGGTGCCGTTTCGCTGCAGGGCGACGGCTGCGAAGCCGTCGCCCACCCTGAATAGTCCAGGGCCCGCCGCTCGCGCACCGAGGCGGATCCGCAGGTAGGCCGGAAGCTGCGCGAGGAACCGGGCCGCCGCGCGCACGCTGCGCCAGCGGTCGGCCAGGGCCGCGACGTCGGCGCTGCGGCACGGCGACTTGCAGCCGGCCGAGCCCGGCGCCTGCCAGAGCGCGATGCTGCCGCCGTCCCAGCCGCGGCTCGCGCTCCTCGCGACGTCGGCAGGAAGCGCCAGGGCGAGGATCAGCTCGGCGTCGAGCTGGCCGGACGTCGTCTGCTCGACCAGCGGCAGCGGGCGCCCGAGCTGGGTGTCGAGCCGAAAGCGCGCGTAGCCGACGTGGTGGATCCAGAGCTCGGGGTTGAGGATCTGGCCCGTGGTCGTCGGGGGATGCTCGAAGGCGCGGTTTACCAGCCGCCAGCCGTCGGCCCGGCGATAGAGAGTGCGGACGAACCTGGCACCCGAGGTGTAGGGGAACCGGAACTGGGCGGCAAGCACCGGGGGGACGCCATAGCCGGCGTTCTGCGTTGAGAGCAGGGCGCCGCCGGCCACCGCCGCCTGGTAGCCGTGCCGGCGGTCGAAGCGCGCGGCAACGAGCGTCGCCGTCCCCTCGATCAGGGCCGAAGCGGCGAGCTGGCGCTCGCTCTCGGATCTGTTGGACGACGTCTTGAACACCTGGCCGTAGTGCTCGTTGTCCAGCGAGTGGTCGAGCTCGTGCGCAATCACCGTGGCGCGCTGCTCCGGGCCCTCGCCCAGCGTCTCGAGCACCTTGACCTTGCGTGAGCTCGGGTCGAACTCGCCCGCGACCGACCCGAGCAGAGCCTCGACCGTCTGCTGGATGTTGAAGTCGGGATCGACGACGCCGGCGAGCTTCAGGAACTCCAGCGAGGCCTCGGACTCGCGGCGAAGCTTCTTCAGCTTGTCGCTGCGGCCGGTCAGCTTGAGCTTGATCTTGGCGGCCTGCTTCTTCTGCATTTGCGCCGCCTGGGCGGGACCGATGATCTCGACCGGCGGCAGCTTGGCGAAACGAAGGCCTCGCAGCGCCTCGACGTCGGCGGCGATCCGCTTTGGACTCTCGACGACGCGCTGCGGCGGGGCCGCCGGAATCGGCGTGGAGGCCGAGCTCGGCGCCGCGGCGGCGAGCGCCGCACCGGTGCTCGTTCCGCGCCCGTCGTGGATCCACAGCGCGAGCGCGGCCGGCAACAGCGCAAGGAGGATCGCCGCCAGGACTCCCAGCCGGGCGTGAGGCGCTCCGTTCACGGAAGGTTGATCGTCAGGTTCGCTCGATGCCGTGAGCGATGTCGGAGCGCACTCCGATCGCGTAGACGACGGCGAGCCCGACGAGCGTGCCCGGAATCGCGGCGAGCACGGTGATGATGTCGGTGCTGCCGATCGTCTTCCCTGAGGCGATCTGCCCGATGGCGCCGCTGATCATCGCCCCGGCGATCGCTCCCAGGAACGCGCCGACGATCCCGCCCCAGAAGCGGTCCGGTACCAACACCGTGAAGTGCCACAGGGAGATCCCGACGACGAACCAGACCAGGGCGGCCATTACCTGGGCCTCCCGTGCTTGCGGCGGGCGCGCTGCTGGCGGCGGCGGCGCTCGCGCTCGGCGCGCGACGGGCCGGTTCGGACGCTCGGCGCGCTCGGCACCCGTTCCGGCTCGGCTCGGCATCCGACCTCGCTCGGCTCCGCACCGTTCCGCCTCGTCGGCGACCGGCGCGGGAGCTCCGGCGCGGGCAGCGCGGCCGGAATGCCCCGCCGGTCCCGGGGGCAGCCGCCGGCGCGCCGGAGCCGCCGCGGCGCCGTCGGTCTTGGCCGACGACGTTGTCCTCCGGGAAGGTCGGCACGAAGCCCATCGTCTCCTCCAGGCGCTGCGCGGCGCGAGCGGTAGGCGGGCTCGCGCTCCTTCCAGTGGGTGAGCACCGGCGACGCGATGAAGATCGACGAGTACGCGCCAGAGAGGACGCCGATCATCATCGCGAAGGCGAAGTCCTTCAGCGTGTCGCCGCCGAAGAGGAAGAGCACGGTCACGAGGAACACCGTCGACAGGCCGGTGATCAGCGACCGCGTGAGCACCTCGCTCATCGAGCGGTTGACGATCTGCGAGAACGCCGCGCGCGGCATGCGCGGCACGTTCTCGCGGATGCGGTCGAAGACGATGATCGTGTCGTACATCGAGTAGCCGAGAATGGTCAGGAAGGCGGCGACCGTTCCGCTCGTCACCTCCCGGCCGACGACCGAGTACACCCCGGCGGTTATCAGGATGTCGTGCGCGAGGGCGATCAGGACCGGGATCGCGTACTTGGCCTCGAAGCGAAGCGCCACGTAGACCGAGATCACGAGCAGCGAGAAGATGATCGCGATCACCGCGCTTCTTGCGCGACCTGCGGAGCCGAACGTCGGGCCGACCGTCGTGTGCCTGGAACGACTTGGGCTTCACCCCGAAGGCGCTGCTGGAGGACCCCGGGCTTGACCCGGTTGACGTCGCTCTCCGGGATCTGCGCCTGGATCTGGAAGGCGTTGTCGCCGAGCGTCTGGTTCGGATCTGCCTGGATCTCGCGCCGACGCCGGCGCCGCCGATGTTCGCGTCCTGAAGCGCGGAGCGGACCTGGTCGACCGTCGCCGGCTTGCTGCAGCCCGACCTGGATCCGCGTGCCCGATTCGAAGTCGATGCCGAAGTTCAGCTGGTTGATGGCCAGCGAGATGGCTCCGATCGCGAGGATCGTCCCCGACATCGAGAAGAACCACTTGCTGGCGCCGGTGAAGTCGAAGTTCCAGCGGAAGTGCCGTTCGCGCGCGCGCCGAGCGCGCTCGGCGAGCTGCAGGACGCGCGAGCGCGAGAACAGCCCGAGGACCGCCTGCGTGAACAGCACCGCCGTGAACAGCGAGACGATCGTGCCGATGCCGAGGGTGAACGCGAAGCCCTTGACCCCGGCCGTCGCCAGCCCGAAGAGGATGAACGCCGTCAGCAGGGTGATGACGTTCGCGTCGATGATCGTCGCGATGCCGTGCCGGTAGCCCTGGTTGATCGCCGACAGCGTCGAGCGCCCGGCCCGCACCTCCTCCTTTATTCGCTCGAAGATGACGATGTTCGCGTCGGCCGCGACCCCGATCGTCAGGATCAGGCCCGCGATGCCCGGCAGCGTCAGCGTGATCGGGATCAGCTTGATCAGCGCGAAGAAGAAGAGCGCGTAGATCGCCAGCCCGAGCACCGCGACGAGGCCCAGCAGGCGGTAGTAGAGGATGCAGGAAGATGATCACCGACCAGCGAGGCCGACGATCCCCGCCTTCAGCCCCTGGTCGAGCGCCTGCTGGCCGAGGGTCGCCGAGACGGTCTCTGGCTGATGACGTGCAGGTTGATCGGGATCGCGCCGATCTGCAGGACGTTCGCCAGGTCCTGAGCCGACTGGATCGTGAAGTTGCCCGAGATCTCGGCCCCGTGCGGCCGTCGATCCCGTCCGGGTTGTCGATGAAGTTGATGATCGGCGCTCGACTTGATCTCGCCGTCGAGGGACGATCGCGAAGTGCTGCGAGAACTGGTCGTCGGCCTGCGCTGAGGTGATTCCCGGGCGGAGCGGTCGCCTAGCCCGCGCTGGGCGATGCTGCCGGGTCACCGTCTGGAACGCCTGCCGCCCCGGTCCGTGAAGCCGAACGTGACGATGCGGCTGGTTGGTGATCGGGTCGAAGCCCTGCTTCGGGTCGGTGATGTCAGAGCCGGTGAGCGCCGGGCGGTCGTGCAGGACGTAGTAGTGCGGCGCCCCGGTCTGGCTCTCGTCGGCGGACGTGCTCGGGTTGTCCTGCGGCGGGCTCGGAGAGGACGACGGTGCCCTGGGGGACCGTGAGCAGGACGTCGCCGGCTGGGCTTCTTCAGCGGCTTCGAGCTGGAGCTGGCGGTAGATGTCCTTCGGGTTCTCGGCCGGGTCGCCGAGCGGCTCGTGGCTCGCTCGTTGAACAGGTAGTACGTCGGCCCGTTCGCGGTGCACTCGTTCTTGAAGCACTTCGGCTTCTGGGTGCCCGCGAACTTGACCGCCGAGTACTCGTTCGGGGAACGCGTAGGCCGATCGGGTCCCTGCGGGGCGGCGGCGAGTTGGCCGGGTCCTTCGGGCGCGCTGGAGTGCGGCGGCGGGATGACGTTGCGCTCGAAGTCGTAGAGGTAGAGCTGCGCCGTGGTGCCGATCTGGTCGATCGCCCGCTTCGCGTTCGAGACGTTCGGCAGGCCGACCTGGATCTGGTCGGAGCCGACCCGCGAGATCTCGGGCTCGGAGACGCCGAGCTTGTCGGCGCGCTGGCGGATGATCTCGATCGCGCGGTTGATGTCGTCCGCGGTGACGACCGGCTCCTGCGGGGTCGGCCGCGCGACGTAGACGAGCTGGGTGCCGCCCTTGAGGTCGAGGCCGAGGACGGTCGGCTTCTTGGCGATGACCAGACGCCGAGAGCGCGCACAGGCACGAGCACGATCGAGCAGGACGAAGAGGTTTCGCCGCCGATTGCCCATCAGCTCAGCTACCTCGACCGGCGAGCCGGAGGCAGATCACGTGACCTTCTGTGGAGTCAGCACCAGCAGGAGCCCACCGTCCTCGTCGTAGCCGGGGAAGACATCGGCGACGGCCTCGGCGGGCAGGTCGCCCTCGGCGTTGACCGCCACTCGCTTGCCGAGCGAGCGCACGCCCCACTCGAGAGTCGTCTCGATCGGGTCGGTCGACCCGTCGTGCGTCGGTGTCGGCGGTCTCGCCGCCGTCGCCCTCGTCGATCCACTCCAGCCCGAGGACCTCCTTGACCGGCCGGCCGATGACGTCCTCGTCGCGGAGCCCCGTCAGCTCGAAGCCGCCCTTGCCGATGTCGAGGATGCGCCCCTCCTGGTCGCAGGTGAAGAACGCCGCCTCGGGCGCCGGGTAGTAGTCGTCGAGGAGCTCGAACACGAAGCCGAAGCCGCACTTCGAGCAGCCCTTGGGACGCGTGGAAAGCCCTGCGGTGCGCTCACCTGAAAGCTCCCGGTTCCCGCAATTCGGGCAGATGAAGAACGGCACGGGCGAAGGGTAGCGATGGTCGCTCAGCCGCTCCTTTAGAACAGGCTGACTGCGGCCTCCGGCACGGCGACGCCCGAGATGCTCGTAGCCGCGCGGCGGTGAGCACCCGTCCGCGCGGCGTTCGCTTGATCAGGCCCTGCTGCAGCAGGTAGGGCTCGTAGACGTCCTCGATCGTGTCCGGCTCCTCGTCGACCGCCGCCGCCAGCGTCGAGAGCCCGACCGGGCCGCCGCTGAACTTCACGGCGATCGACTCGAGGATCGGCGCGGTCGTGGCGGTCGAGCCCGCTCCGAGTCCACCTCCATCAGGCCGAGCGCCTCGTCCGCGATCGCCGCGGTGATCACGCCCTCGCCCCGCACCTCGGCGACGTCGCGCACCCGCCGCAGCAGGCGGTTCGCGACCCGGGGCGTGCCCCGCGACCGCGCGGCGATCGCGAGCTCGCCGTCGTCCTGGACCTCGATGCCGAGGATTCCAGCCGAGCGCCGGACGATCGTCGCCAGGTGCTCGGTGTCGTAGTGCTCGAGGCGGTGGCAGACGCCGAAGCGGTCGCGAAGCGGCGTCGTCAGCAGGCCGGTGCGGGTCGTCGCGCCGACGAGCGTGAACGGGGGCAGGTCGAGCGTCACCGTTCGCGCCCCCGCCCCCTGGCCGAGGATGACCGGCAGCCGCCGGTCCTCCATCGCGGGGTACAGCGTCTCCTCCACCGCGCGGTTCATGCGATGGATCTCGTCGATGAAGAAGACGGCGCCCGGCTCGAGCGCGGTCAGGAACGCCGCGATGTCGCCCTTCCGCTCGAGGGCGGGACCGGCCGTCTGCACGAACGGCGCCCCGAGCTCGTGCGCCACGATCTGCGCAAGCGAGGTCTTGCCGACGCCGGGCGGGCCCGCCAGGAGCACGTGGTCGAGAGGCTCGCCGCGGCGGCGCGCGGCTTCGATGAAGACCGCGAGCTGCTCGGTGACCTGGCGCTGGTTGACGAACTCGCCAAGGGTGCGCGGGCGAAGCGAGCCTTCGAGCTCCTCCTCGCTGCCCGCCGGCCGCCCGTCGATCATCCGGGCGTCCGCCTCGGCGGCGCCGGTTGCGGCGATGCTGGGATCGCGATTGATGCTCACGCCGCCTCCTGCGCGCCGGCGTGCCGCAGCGCGGCCTCGATCAGCTCCTCGGGCGTCTCGCCCTCGTCACGTTCTCGAGCATGCGCTCGGCCTCGTCGAGCGAGTAGCCGAGGTTCACCAGCCCGTCGCGCGCCAGCAGGTGGGGGTCGTCGCCGGCGGCGGCGCCCGTGCCCGCGACCTCGAGCTCCTCGGCGACCTTCTCGCGAAGCTCCACGATCACGCGCTCGGCGGTGCGCTTGCCCACTCCCGGGACCGCCTGAAAGCGCTTGTGGTCTCCCAGCGCGATCGCCCTGCGGAGCTCCCGCGGGGAGCCCCCGGAGAGAATCGCGACCGCGACCTTCGGCCCGACGCCCGAGACCGAGACGAGGCTCTGGAAGAGGTCGCGCTCCTCCTCGGTGGCGAAGCCGTAGAGGGACATCGAGTCGTCGCGCACGACGAGGTGGGCGAGGAGGGTCGCCTGGTTGCCGACCGCTGGGATCGAGCGCAGCGTCTCGCCGGAGACGGACAGGCGGTAGCCGACGCCTGCGGCCTCGACCACCACGTGGTCGGGGCGGCGCTCGAGGACCTCGCCGCGGACCGAGGCGATCAAGTCGCCACCTGCACGACCGCGCGGCCCGGTGCGGCCGTCGCGGCGGCGCCGTTCAGGTGGCCGGCGTGGCAGATGGCGACGGCGAGCGCGTCGGCGGCGTGGTCGGACTCCGGAGGCTTCGGCAGGCCGAGCAGCGAGCCGACCATCTTCTGGACCTGGCGCTTGGCCGCGGAGCCCGTTCCGCAGACCGCGAGCTTGACGGCCTGCGGCGTGTAGTCGAAGCATGGGACGTCGCCGTTCGGCGGCCGCGAGCATGACGACGCCGCGAGCCTGGCCGACGCCGATGGCGGAGCGCGACGTTCTTGCCGAAGTAGATGTCCTCGAGGGCGAGCGCGGCGGGCTCGTGCCAGCCGATCAGGTCCGCGGTGGCGCTGTGGATCCTCGCGAGCCGCTCCTCGGTGGGCTCGCCCGGAGGCGCCTCGATGACCCCGCCGTCGATCGCCGTGATCCGCGATCCCGCGACCCGCACGACGCCGAACCCCGTGCTCGCGACGCCCGGGTCGATGCCCATAACCACGATCACGCGTACTGATTCTGGCCCGAGGCCCGGATGCCTTCCCGGCCCCACCTCGCCGAGTTCGACGTTTGCCCCTCTATTCGCGGGAAACGTCGAATTCGATGCGGAACTAGCCCGCGACGCGCTCGAGGACGGCTTCCGGGATCTCGAAGTTGGCGTGCACGGCCTCGACGTCGTCGTGGTCGTCGAGGGCGTCCATCAGGCGCATCAGCTGGCCCGCGTGGGACTCGTCGACCTCGACGACCGAGCTCGGCTCCATCGTCAGCTCGCTCGACTCGACCTCCACGCCCGACCCCTCGAGGGCGGCGCGCACCTCAGCCAGGCCCGCCGGGTCCGTGGTCAGCTTCCAGGTGCCGCCCTCCCGGGCGACGTCGTCCGCGCCCGCGTCGATCGCGACCAGCAGGTCCTCCTCGCTGTAGCGCGTCGGCGTCGACGAGGACGACGCCGCGCTTCTCGAAGACCCAGGCGACCGACCCGGGCTCGCCGAGGTTGCCGCCGTGGCGCTCGAAGGCGTAGCGAACGTCGGCGCTCGTGCGGTTGCGGTTGTCGGTGAGCGCCTCCACGAGAATCGCCGCGCCGCCCGGCCCGTAGCCCTCGTACTGCGCACGCTCGATCTGGTCGTCGGCACCGCCGGCCCCCGTGCCGCGGTCGATCGCCCGCTGGATGTTGTCCTTGGGCATCGAGTAGGAGCGGGCCTTCTCGATCGCCGCGGCGAGGGTGAAGTTGGCCTCCGGGTCCCCCCCGCCCTCACGCGCCGCGATCGCGATCGCGCGCGCGAGCTTCGTGAACAGCTGGCCGCGCTTGGCGTCGGTGGCGGCCTTCTTGTGCTTGATCGATGCCCACTTCGAGTGCCCGGACATTGACCTGATGTTAAGGGGACCCCACCGCGCGAAGCCGCCGCAACTACGCGCTCCTGCTCGTGTTGGAGCCAATGGAGTCGAACCCCTGGGCCATGCCGTCCGGGACGGCTGGCGGGACGCAGGGATTCAAAGGGATGCCGAACACCGCACGGCCGGGCCGGACGCCCGGCCGTCGGTGTGTAGGGCCGGCCGCAGCGAAGGCCGATGGGACCTAAAGGTCCTCAAACGAGAAACTTGCCGTCTTCCTGGACGACCTTGCCGTCGACCTCGATCCTGCCGCCCTTGCGCAGGTCGCAGACGAGGTCGGTATGGACGGCGCTGTCGTTGACGCCACCGGTCTCCGGGTAGCTCGCGCCGACGGCCAGGTGGATCGTGCCGCCGATCTTCTCGTCGAGCAGGATCGAACGGGTCCCGCGGGTGATCCCGTAGTTCGTGCCGATGCCGAGCTCGCCGAGCGTGCGGGAGCCCTCGTCGGTGTCGAGCAGGCTGATCAGGTACTCCTCGCCGCGTTCGGCGCTCGCGTCGACGACCTTGCCGTTCTCGAAGCGCAGGTGGACCCCACCGACCTCGCGTCCACCGATCGTCGCCGGCAGGTGGAAGGTGACCTCGCCCTCGGTCGCGTCCTCGATCGGCCCGGTGAAGAACTCCCCGTCGGGCATGTTGTGCGCGCCCTCGGCCACCTCGAACGTCCGCCCGGCGATTCCCAGGCGGATGTCCGTGCCCGGGCCGGTGATGTGGACCTCCTCGCGGCCCTCGAAGTGCTGCGCCAGCCGGTTCCACTCCTCCGAGGCCCGCTTCCATGCGCTCAGCGGGTCCCCGTCGTCCGCAAGGCAGGCGCTGAAGTAGAAGTCCTCGAACTCGCGCAGGCTCATCTCGGCGTCGGCCGCGTGCGCGTTGGTCGGGTAGAGCGTCCCCACCCAGCGGTGCTCGCCCTCGGCCGCGCGCTTCATCAGCGCCGTCGAGAGCTCCCGGGTCGCCGCGCGCCGCCGGGTCTGGCGCTCCGGATCGACGTTCGAGAGCTCACGAGTGTTCGTATCCGCCCAGATCGCGATCCGGCAGTCGGCCTCGTATGCGGCCCAGTTCTGGGTCGGCGAGATCCAGTCGAGCTGAGCGTCCGAGGCCATGTTCAAGAACGCCTCGTTCTGCCCCTCGAAGGCGAGCGAGAGCACCGGCAGGCCACCCGCCTCGATGACCTCCTCGAAGACTGCGGCGATCAGCGGCTCGGCGGCAGTCGGCCCGTCGATCAAGCACGTGTCGCCCTCCGACACCTTCGTCGAGTAGCGCACCAGGATCGCCGCCAGGTTGGCGAGCCGTGGATCCCTCACTTGTGACCTCCCTCTGCCTGATTTCCCTGCCGCAGGCCGCTCGCCTCGTCCTCTCGGGCCGCGGTTGCCAGCGCCATCAGGTAGGCGTGCATGCGTGAGTCGTCGGTGAGTTCAGGATGAAATGCAGCCAGCACTACTCGGCCCTGCCTGACGGCGATCGGGTGATCGTATATCGACGCGAGTACCTCCACCGATCGGCCATGCTCCTCGATCCATGGGGCCCTGATGAAGACCGCTCGGAGCGGCTCCGGACCCAGGCCAGCTATCGGCAGATCGGCCTCGAAGCTTGCAAGCTGACGCCCGAAGGCATTGCGGCGCGCGACGGCGTCGACCAGGCCCAGGTGCACGCGGTCGCAGACGATCATCCCGGCGCAGGTTCCGAGGATTGCCTTCCCCGCCTCGGCGTGCGCGCGGATCGGGTCGGCAAGCCCGTCGCGCTCGATCGCCTTCGAGATCGTCGTCGACTCGCCACCCGGGATGACGAGCGCGTCGAGCTCGGCGATCTGCTCCGGCGTCCTCACCTCCACCGCGTCGGCGCCGAGCCCGCGGAGCATCTCGACGTGCGCCGCGAAGTCGCCCTGGCTGGCGAGCACGCCAGTGCGCAGCGCGGAACGTCCCTCGCGAGGGACGAGCGGCCCGCCGGGCATCGAGTCAGGCCCCGCGATGCTGGAGCAGCTCGCCCTGCGCCGCGAGCGCGCCGATGTCGTCGCCCCGCATCGGCTCGCCGAGCTCGACCGAGGCGGCGGCCACGCGTTCCGGGTCGTTGAAGTGCGTCGTGGCCTCGACGACCGCCCGCGCCCGGCGCTCCGGATCCTGCGGACTTGAAGATGCCCGAGCCGACGAAGGTTCCCTCGGCGCCGAGCTGCATGACCAGGGCGGCGTCGGCTGGCGTCGCGATGCCGCCGGCGCAGAACATCGGCACGGGGAGCCAGCCCGGCCTCGGCGACCTCGGCGACGATCTCGAGCGGGGCACCGAGCTCCTTGGCCGCGCTCGGCAGCTGCTCGGACCCGAGCGAGCCGAGCGCTCGGATGCCGCCGACGATCTCGCGGAGGTGGCGGACGGCCTCGACGATGTTGCCGGTGCCCGCCTCGCCCTTGGAGCGGATCATCGCGGCGCCCTCGGCGATCCGCCGCAGCGCCTCGCCAAGGTTCGTCGCCCCGCACACGAACGGCACGTCGAATGACTGCTTGTCGATGTGGTTGGCCTCGTCGGCGGGAGTCAGGACCTCGGACTCATCGATGTAGTCGACCTCGAGGGACTGCAGGACCTGGGCCTCGGCGAAGTGGCCGATGCGGGCCTTCGCCATGACCGGGATCGAGCACCGTTTCCTGAATGCCCTGGATGACCTTCGGGCTCGCCATCCTGGCCACGCCCCCCTCCGCCCGGATGTCCGCTGGAACACGCTCGAGCGCCATCACCGCCACGGCGCCCGCCTGCTCGGCGATTCGCGCCTGCTCAGGCGTGGTCACGTCCATGATGACCCCGCCCTTCAGCATCTCGGCGAGGCCGCGCTTCACCCTGAATGTCGCACGCTCTGCCATCCGAGCCCAATTCTACGAGGGCAGGTCGCCGCGCGAAGTCACAGCTTCGCCGGCGCGTTGCTCCATTGCGAACAACAACAAGCGGCGAAGGACCGAATGCTTGGCGTCCTCACAGCGATTGAACACTTAACCGCCCTATGGCGACGTTAAGTGTTCAACCGGGTCGATTACTTCAGCTTGAAGGCGCGGATGCGGTCCTTGTAGGCGCCGCGGTCGCGGTCGTAGACGCCGTAGGCGAGCGCCTGGACGATGGCCAGGAGCGCGGCGTTCGAGCGTGTGAACGATGGGCTGTTCGAGGAGTAGTAGAGCGTCAGGTCTGAGTGCTCCCCGACCTCGGAGAGAGTCGCGTCGGTGATCGCCAGGGTCCGCGCGCGGCGGTGGCGGGCCAGCTTCATCGCCCTGATCACGATCGGGTGCGCCTTGCCCGCCGAGAACGCGATGACGAGGCTGTCCTCGTCGACTCGCGAGAGGCGGGTTATCGAGTCCTGACGCGGGCTCGAGACGACCTCGGCGCGGATGTCGAGCAGCGCGAGGAGGTGGCGAAGGTAGCTGGCGAAGAACGCGAGCTGGTCGAGCCCGACGATCATCACGCGCTGGGCGCCGGCGAGCGCGGTGACGCTCGCCTCGACGCGCTCGCGGGTCAGCCCGCGGGCGGTCTCCTCGACGTTCGCGTGATCGGCGGCCAGCGAAGCCTCGAACTCCGAGTGGTCGAAGTCGAAGAGCTGGGCGGCGCCGTCCTGCGGGGCGCGGCCGCGGTACTCCTCGATCGCTGCCTGCTGAAGCTCCGGGTAGCCCTCGAAGCCGAGGGCCTGGGAAAACCGCACCACCGTCGAGGAAGACGTGCTCGCACGCCTGGCGAGCTCCTCGGCGGTCTGGAAGGCGGCCTCGTCGAGGTGGTCGACGATGTAGCGGGCCACCTCCTTCTGCGAGCGGGAGAACTCGTCGAAGCGCTCGGTGATGAACGCCGAGAGCGTCTTGCCCGCGGGGCGCTTCGCGTGCGAGCTGCGGCGCTGGCGGGTCGAGGTCGAGGTGGACGCGGCGGGACGAGTCTTGGTCGCGGTCTTGGTCACGGCGCCATGATTCGCTTCGCGCCCTGCTTTCCCTTCCGGACCCGGGACTTCTGCAACCGGGAGCTTGAGGCACCCGGGTGCGCGATTGTGGTTGGATCGGCCGGTGACTCTCGAGGATGCGTTGGTCCTGACCAACCGCAACATGATCGCCTTTGACCTCGCGCTCGGCGCGGGCGCCCTTTTCGCCCCGACGGCGACGCTCAAGGTGCTCGGCCACGAAGCGCCCTCCGAGGACGCCGAGCACCTGTTCCGTCGCTGCGGGCCCATCTGGCTCACCTTCGCCGCAGCACACGCGGTTGCGGCAGCGCGCGGCGAGAGCCGCGACTGGTGGGCGCTCGCCTGGCTGCGGGGCACCGAGGTCGCGACCGACGCGGTCTGGTCGCGCTCGCCCGCCGTGTCGCGGGCAGGCGCTGCCGACGGGCTGCGGCTGGCCGGCGTCGCGAACCTCGCGATGGCGGCCGGGTTCGCCTGGCTTGCCCGTCGGCGCGCCTCCTGACGCCCCTATCTCGCGCTGACTAGACCCCGGTGCGCCGGATGCTGCCGCCGTAGACGGAGAGGCCGTAGATCACGAGCATGTCGACGATGAACAGCATGAACGCCGCGAACGGGAAGGCGTTCACCGTGAACAGCAGGATCGCGGCGTTGGCGGCCGCGCAGGCGATCCCGAAGATCTGCCCGTAGGTGCCGCCGTTCCAGATCGAGAACGCCGCGAGCAGTTGCAGGACGCCGACGATCAGGAAGAACCAGCCCCACGTGTTCAGGTCGTTGAAGATCACGTAGCGACCCTGGTCGCTGAAGAAGGATGAGTTGTCGATCGCCGCGATGCCCCAGATGAAGTTGAGGACACCGGCGAACATCAGCATTGCTCCGGCGAAGAGGATCCAGCCGGCGCCGCGTGTGTCGTCTGAGTTCATTGACACTCCCCGTGGCCGCGGTCGAGTGTCATCCAGGCACCCCGAGCGCGCCTACTTGATTGACACGGCGAACCTACCACCGCGGCGGGACGCGACCGCCGAGGCGGTCGGCCTGCACTCCCGCTTGCGCCCGGAAACGACGAGGGGCCGCTCGCGGCGGCCCCTCGGCGCAAGTCCATCTCAGGAAGCTCAGTCGCGGTGGATCGCGTCCTCGACCTTGTCCTTGATGCTGTCCAGGCCGGACTTGATCTTGCCGGCGGCCTGGTCGACCTTCCCCTCGTTCTCGAGGCTCTTGTCGTCCGTCAGCTGCCCGGCCTTCTCCTTGACCGTGCCCTTCGCATCATCGTAGTTCTCGGGCATTCAGATCCCCTTCCAATTCGTAGTCGAAAACGACGCGCATGCTTCGCGAGCTCGCGCGCCTAAGCAGTTGGTTCCCGAATCAGGGGCCGGTCAATCACCGATACATGCGGCAAACGGCACGAGGCGGCCGGGTCTAAGGCGCCGCCGCGGCGCGCGAATCGACGACATCGAGCGTCTGATCGAGCCCGATCTGGCGGAACACCCGCAGGATGTCGGCGTTGGTGCAGACGATCGCAAGGCGGCCCTGCGCCGCCTGCAGGCGCTCGGTCCAGTTGACGAGAACGCCGATCGTCGGCGAGTCGAGAAAGGTCGCCTCGGAGAGGTCGAGGATCACATTCCGGCCTTTGTCGGCCGCCACTCGCATCGCCTGCTCGATGTAGGGAACCGCGTTCAGGTCGATCTCCCCGGCGAGCTCGACCACCGGACCGCTGGGGTCCTCTCCCTCCTGGATCGAAAACGTCAGCCGGCGGTTCACGAAAGCAACGATAGGCCCCCGGCCAGCGACTAGGGGATGCTCGAGCGGTCCTCGCAGGCGGGGTGGGACTTGTCCGTGTCCCTGCCGTCGCCGCCCGCGCAGGTGTCGTGTCCCGGCCCGGCGACGAACCTGTCGTTGTTCTTGCCGCCGCGGAGGTTGTCGCCGGCGCCGCCGGACAGCGCGGCGCCGCCGGACAGCGCGTACACGTCGCCGACGAGAAGGTCGTTGCCGACGTCCCCGAGCTCGGTGTCGCTGCCGCCGCCTGTGGCCTTCTCGCCGCCCGCCGCGTCACCGACGAGGAGGTCGTCCTCCCGGCCCGCGATGAAGCGGTCGTTGCCGGTTCCAACGGCCGTGCCGTTGGCGGCGTAGGCGTCGCCGTAGAGCTCGTCGTTGCCCTTGTCGCCGACCAGCGTGTCCCTGCCGGAGCCCGTCGCAACGCCGCCCTGGCCTGTCGCCTTCGCGTCGCCGATCAGGACGTCGTTGCTCGACTCGGCCTGGACGTAGTCGTTGCCGCGGCCGGTTGCGCTCTGGCCAACCGCGTCACCGATGTCCTGGTCGAAGCCTGGCCCCGAGTTCATGAAGTCGTCGCCCGTACCGGTCGCATCGCCGTTCGGCGCCCAGGCGTCGCCGACCTCGAAGTCGTTGCCCGTGCCGCCCTCGATCTTGTCGTTCCTGCTGCCGGTGGCATCTCCGCTCGCCGCGTAGTTGTCGCCGACGATCACGTCGTTGCCCTGCCCCCCGCTGAGATCGTCCTTGCCGCCCCCCGACGTGCCGTCGGTGTAGTCGCCGATCAGGGTGTCGTTGCCCTTGTTGCCCTCGATGGAGTCGTCGCCGCCGCCGCCGCAGACGATGTCGTTGCCCTTGTTGCCCTGGATCTTGTCGTCGCCGTTGGATCCGAGGATGACATCGTTGCCCTTGCTCCCGTTGATCCTGCCGTGGCCGGTCAGCGTCACCGCGTGGCCATAGCAAGTGCGGCCGCGAGCCGCCTGGCTGCCGGGGATCCACGCCACGAGCACGATCGTCGCGGCGCACGCGACGGCAACCGCGAGGCGCCGCCCACGCACGGTGGGGCTGAGGGTCTGCTGCGTCATCCGAACTCCCTGGCTGAGGTACAGCGAGCGGCGGATGCTAGCCGGTTGCGCGGCGGCTTACTTCTCGGTTGCGGTCCAGGCCTCGTCGGCGACGCAGGTGTCCCTGACGGTCCGCGACACCGTGCCCGAGACGGTCCCGTCGCGTCCGAAATGCCCCTCGACGTCCCAGCCGCTCTCCTGAACCGAGAAGCTCTGGTGCCTCACCGGGACCTCGAAGAACGTGACCTTCTCCTGGGCCGTGGTCGTCTGGCCGGTAGTGGCCGTGCAGACGTAGTCGATCTTCCGGGCCTTGAAGACGGACAGGAACGCAGGCTTCCCCTGCTTCTTCGGGAACTTGATGAGCTTCACAAACATGTCGGGGTCGTCCGTGCCGGAGCCCGCGTACTTCGTGCCACCGCCGAGGTTCGCCTGGGCGATGGAAACGGCGCAAATTGCGACGACGACCGCCGTGGCGATGATCTTCCGCGTCACGTCTGGCACCTCCATCCATGCGTTGCAGATGTGACCAGGCGACTATAACCCGGCTCGTAACCCGGCGTGAGATCACCGCTTTTTCGAGCTTCCTCGAACGAGCTTCCAGGTTCGAGCCCGGCCGTTCAAGAACGACGGCCCTGGGCCGAATCCACGGGTGCAAACCAATAACTGAAAAGGGCAAACTCGGCGCGAGCTGAGGACGCAAAGCCAGAGGTCTCACGCAGGGTGAGATAGCTCGGCTGCCAATACACACCAAGAAGGTGCGTACAGATGACGCAGTACCTTTTCAGCCTCCGCCGCCGCTCGGTCGCGATGTGTGGAGTTCTCGTAATCCTGACCACCGGCCTTGCGGCAGCTCCCGCGATGGCCGCCGACCCGGGTCCGTCGTCCACGCCGGGCCCAACGTCCACGCCGGGACCGACCGTTCCGACGTCGATCGACACGTCGTCCTGCGGGACGCCGGAGTTCACGCAGCCGTTCCTCGACCAAGGCGACAGCAACTGGTACACGCTGGCTCCAGGCCAGACCGTCGACAACTTCGACGGCACCGGTTGGGACCTAGGAGCGTCGTCGCGCACCTTCAGGCCGGCAGTCCGCGCAGGCGGGCTGCCGGCCGATGGTGACTTCCCCGCTTACGCCTTCTCAGGCACAGGAGATGCGCTCAGGCCGCGCGCTAGTCAGCCCACCAGTCGCGCCGGCCCTCGACGTCGTCACGCCGGGCCTCCCCGAGACTGGGCGCACCGATAACGATGAGCTCAAGGCCTTCCGGCCCGGCCTCGTAGCCTCGCCATGTACCGGGGGGAACGCGCACCGCATCCCATTCCCCCAGCTCGACGATCGCGTCGTCGAGCTTCATCCGCCCGCTCCCGCGCACGACCACGTACACCTCCTCCTGCTTGGAGTGCGTGTGGCCGTAGGGAAAGCGATAACCGGGCGGGACGTGCTGCAAGCTCAGGCCGGACTGCTCGAGCTCGAGCGCATCGGTCGCCAGGCGGAACTCCAGGTCCGGCGCGCCGTCGAATCTGGACCCGAGGTCCTCCAGGTCCTCCTTGAGGTTCCTGAGCGTGAAGGGCACGGCCGCAAGCCTACTCAGGGGCTTCGGGACAGACGATGTCTGCCAGGGCTCCAGCGATGTGCCGGGGTGGGATCGAACCACGACCGACGTCCTCGGTGGCCGGCTGAGGCAAAGGCGGGCGGCCCGGGGGCGGGTCAGTACCCAGCCGGGTGCCTGACGGCGAAGCCGGCCGGGTCGCCCGGGTCGGTCTGCCAGCGGGGCGGGGCGCCGGAGGTGTCGAATCGGAGCCCCGCCACCTCCATGTAGGCGTGGCCGGCGTTCGCGTAGACGGTGATCCAAGTGCCGGGGCCGGCCTCGCCCCACGTCATCAGGCCCGTCGAGTCCAGCGGCGAGGCAAGGAAGCCTCCGCCGTGGAGGGCGTAGCTCACGGAGCCTGAGCAGTCGTAGCCGGTGGAGTCGAAGGAGCCGTGGCCGCCGCCGTAGACGTACGGCGTGTTGGTGATCTGATTTGCAGCGGCGATAACGGCTTTTACGGCCTCGGGGGCGTCGGACGGAGCGGTCGCCGTGCCATCGGAGTTGAGTTGCGCGCGAGCGCCGCTCGGAGGCGCGACCGGCGTACTCGGGGCCTCGCCCTGCGAGCCACCACTCGGCTGCGGTGTTGACAGGGCTTGGATGAGGTTCTTCTCCTTGCCGACAAGATCAACGAGTAGAGCGTGGCGCTTGTCTCGCAGGGCTCGTAGTTCGGCCTCGCGCCGCTCCGCGGCCGCGCGGGAGGCCGCCAGGGCCTGCCTGTGGGCGTCGATGGCATCCCGGGCCGCTTCGATCCTGCCCACGGCTTCCTTCGTCGATCCGACCTGCTTCACTCGCGCCGCGCGCAGCCCGTCGAACCGGTTGACGATGTCCGTCTCCGTGTCGTTGATCCGCCCGAGGTACACCTCCTGCGTCGCCAGCTCGTCGAACCCGTGCGCGTTCAGCACCACCTGGGTCTCGTCGATCTCGCCGTTCTTGTAGATGAACACCAGGAGGTTCCGGAGGTCGCCCTGGGCGGTGACCAGGTGCCGCTTCGTGCGTGCGAGGGCAGCCCGCACCTCAGCCAGCTTCGCGCGGGCATCGGCGAGCTCGGCTTCCTTCTGCTGGAGCTTGGCGGTCGCATCCCGTTCGCGGGCGCGGATGGCCCCGACCCGTGCCAACGCCGTGTCCACCGCCGCGTTCTCACTTGCGAGCTCGCTGCGGATGGTGTCCTGTCGCGCCCGCACGTTGTCCAGCCGGGTCTGCGCGCTGCTCGACTGCCCGCACAGCGCGGCCAGCAGGATTGCGCCCGCACACACGAGCGCGACCGTCAGCAAGCGGCGGCGAGAGGAGTGTGAGTGGTCGAAGGCGAGCAGCATCGCGCCGCCCGAGCCCGGCGGCCCGGTCCACGGTAGAGCCGTTCGTGCCTGGCGGCGGAGGGCGCAGCGGCCGGGCAACATCCGTTGCGTCAAGCCGGTTGACGTGGGCCGTGGCGCTCATCGCCGCGCTGAGGGGTTCAGTGGGCCGGGGAGGACTCGAACCTCCGACCGACGGATTATGAGTCCGCTGCTCTGACCACCTGAGCTACCGGCCCGGGGGGCGAGCGTAACGCCGTCGCGAGCAGAATCGCCGGATGCGGCGCTGCGCTCAGCGGAAGACTCCGGTGTGGCCGAGTGAGTAGCGGCCGGGCTGCGGGAAGACACAGAGTCCGTGCGGTCCGCTCTGAACGGGAATGCGCGCGAGGAGCTTTCCCGAGTGGGTGTCGATTGCATAGACCTCGGCGTTGTAGCGACCGGAGAGCCAGAGGACCTTGCCGTTGGCGGAGACCCCGCCCATGTCGGGGCTTCCGCCCGGAATCGGCCAGGTCTTGACAACCTTGCGCGTCTTGAACGAGAGGACCGACACGGACCCCGCCGTGCGGTTCGAGACGTAGAGATCGCGCGCGTCGCGACTCGGGTAGAGGCCGTGCGCGCCGGCACCGGTCTTCACGAAGCCGAGCTTCTTGAACGTGTGGGCATCGATGATCCAGACGCCGCCGGCCTGCATGTCGGCGACGTAGAAGACCTTGCCGTCGGGAGAGAGCTTTACGTCCTGAGGCATGGCCGCCGGAGCAAGCTCGACCGTCCTAACGACGTTCTCGCGCTTGACATCGACTTCCACAAGGCTGCCCCCGAACTCGCAGCTCGCAAGCAGGTAGCGGCCGTCGGCCGTGTAGTCGAGGTGGTCTACCCCTTCACAGGGGACGTCAAGGGCGTGGTCGAGCTTCATCGATTTCGAATCTAGGAAGTCGAGCTGCTGGAGGCGCTCAGCAACGGCGATCGCGTAGCGGCCGTCGGGCGTGAAGTAGAGGTTGTAGGGGTCCGTTACCGGAATCGGCGCACCTGGCTTGCCCGTCTTCGGGTCGATCGGTGTCAGGCTGTTCCCCACGTCGTTCGTGACCCATAGGGTCTTCAGGTCGTACGCCGGGACGACGTGCTGAGGAAGGCCGCCGACCGGGAACGTCGCGGTGACTCGATATGTCTTCGGGTCGATCACGCTCACCGTGTTGCTGTTGCTGTTCGGGACGTAGATGCGGCTCGGATCACCCCGGACCGCGGGCGCAAGGTTTCCGGCGCGATCCGCGGCGTAGACGTTGTTCGGATCGAGCAGCGGCGGCCCGAGCGTCTTGTCCGCCTTGGGCTTGGCGGGGGCCTGCGAGCTCCTTCCCGGCGGCGATCCGCGCTTCGTCGATGTCGAATTCGACGAAGACGAAGACGAGGTGCCACAACCCACGATCAGCGCCGCGACGATCAGCGCGACGGCAAGGCGGACCGGGGTGCGCGATACCACGCACGCCACAATGGCAGTCGTGTCTGAATGCATCCTTAGCGACCGGGTACGCGGCGGCGAGTGAGCGCGAGCCGCCGCCGCGGGCTCTGGCGCCTGGCGGCTCTCGCGTCGATCCTGGCCGTCGCCGTTGCCGCTGCGCTTGTGCTTACACGGGGCTCAGACACCCGGCCCGAGCCGGCGATCCAAAGGGACGCCTCGGCACCGTCGAGTACGGCCGCTGCGAAGCCACCTCCGGAGAGGCTTCGGGTCCACCGAGCGGCGGTCTCCCTCCCCGCCGCGCTTTCCGGCGAGACGCTGGTGCCTGACTCGCGAGGCGTGCTCTCGATCGGCGGGCTCGACTCGAGCCTGGTCTCGACGTCGAGCGTTCTGCAGATCGACGCCACAGGCGTCAACAGCGGGGGTGCCCTCGCAACGCCGCTGCATGATGCGGCCGCGGCAAGCCTCGGCAAACGGACCCTCGTGTTTGGCGGCGGTGCTGCGGCCACGATCGACAGCGTCGAGTCACTCGATGCCTCCGGCTCGGCCCAGGTGATCGGCCGATTGCCGACGACGCGCTCGGATCTGTCCGCAGTCGGCATCGGTGGGCGCGCCTACATACTCGGCGGCTACGACGGGTCGACGACCGTGCCGACGGTCCTCGAAACCACCGATGGGAAGCGATTTCGGCAGATCGCCCGAATGCCCACCCCGGTGCGCTACGCAGCCGTCGCGGCGGTCGGGAACGTGATCTACGCGTTCGGCGGTGAGCTCTCAAGCGGCGCCGACACCGACGCGATCCAGGCGATCGACGTGCAAACCGGATCGGCGAAGGTGATCGGGCACGTTCCGCACGCCTTCTCGCACGGCTCGGCCGTCGCCATTGGCACGCGTGTATTCGTCCTCGGGGGGCGCGTGGGCGGGCAGGCCACCGCGCAGCTCCTGTCCTTCGATCCGGGCTCGACGCGGCTGAAGTCGGCGGCGAGCCTTCCCTACCCGGTGACGAACGCAGCCGCGGCGGTGAGCGATGGGGTCGCGTACCTAGTCGGCGGCCTCGGCGCCTCCGGCGCTGCGCTCGACTCCGTGATCACGATGCGGCTGGTGCCGCCGGCTGAGGCGACGGGAGCCGCCCCCGCCCCGATGAATAGCCTGCGAAAGGATGAGCGAGGCCCCTGAAGGCTCGGATGCGGTCAGCCCCACCGCCCACTACACCGGCTACGTGTGGACGAAGAACGGCCTCTCCCACCCCGCCCTGAGCACGCTCACGGGTCGCATCTTCTTCGACTCGATGCGGCCCTCGATGGCCGTGACCAAGGCGCTGTCGGGAATGAACATCGAGGGGTTCCTGCTCGCTCGCCACCTGGTGATCGACCGCCTGCTTGAGCGGCGGATCGAATCCGGCGAGGTCGGGCAGGTGCTGGAGGTCGCCTGCGGGATGTCGCCGCGGGGCTGGCGCTTTGCGACGCGCTACGGCAGGCGGCTCGACTACGTGGAGGCAGACCTGCCGGCGATGGCAGCGCGCAAGCGGGAGGCGCTCGCGCAAGCCGGCTCGCTGGGCAAGCACCACCGGGTCTTGGAGGTCGACGCCCTGGCCGAGTCCGGCGGGCGGAGCCTCGCGGCGCTCACCGCGAGCCTCGACCCCGAGCGCGGCCTGGCCATCCTCACCGAGGGCCTCGTCCACTACCTCGACCCGGAGGGCCTGGCAGGTCTGTGGCGGCGCACCGCCGAGGTCCTCGGCGGCTTCTCCTGCGGCGTCTACATCTCGGACGTCCACCTGGAGGACGAGGCTGGGGGTCTTCGGGCGGATGCCTTTCGGCTGGCGCTTTCGGCCTTCGTACGCGGACGCGTTCACCCGCACTTCGCCGACGAGGCCGAGGCCGTAGCGGCCCTGCGGGCGGCCGGATTCGCGACGGCGGCGCTCCACAGCCCGCTCGAGTGGGCGGTCGAGCTGGATCTTGACGAGCGCGGGGCGAGCGTGGTCCGCGTGATCGAGGCGAGCGCGGCGCCTAGGCCGACGGCGAGACCTTCTTGACCGCCGCGCGGAGCTCCTCGAGGTCGAAGGCGCCCTCGATCCGGGTGCTGACCACGCCCTGCTTGTCGATCACGAAGAGCCACGGCTCGGTACGAAGGCCATAGTCGAGGACCTGTGGTCGCAGGCCCTTGTTCGCGTTGTTGTCGTTGTAGATCTCCTGGTGGATGAAGTCCACGCCCTTGCCCTCGGGCTCGTGCTCGACCTGGTCGGCGATGTCTACGACCGGTCCACAGACCCGGCTCTGGCAGAGTGCCGGCGTCGCGAAGAGCAGGACCACCGGCTTCTTCCCGAGGATGTCGTGGAGGTCCACCGCGTGCATGTCGTCGTGGGGATCGCGCGTGTCGATCTCGCCAACCTGGCCGTGAACGTCGGCCGCGGTCAGCGTGTGCATGTCGACCGCCTTCTCACCCACCTGCGGAATCGCGTTCGGCTTGCCGACGATGAGCGAGGTGTTGACGCGCGCCGACGACAGCTTGTCGCCGTCCTTCGTCACGATCACGAGGTTCCAGGCCCCCTTCTGGTCCAGGGGGAGGTTGGTCACGTAGAGGCCCTGTGCGGCGTCCGGATCCGTCCGGGTGCTCTTCGCCTCGTACTTCGTGTCGGTCGCGAGCGACTCCCACGTCGCCGGGAACGGCCCCTCGGCCCTGCCGCCGGAGGCCGGCTGTGCGTACACCGCGACCTCCGCGTTCTCGACCGGCGTGTTGTCCACGTTGAAGATGCCGAACGCGAACCGGTTCTTCCCCGTCTCGTAGACGGAGCCAGTCGGCGCGACCGCGATGCTCTGGTCCTGGTCGACGCTGGTCAGGAGCTGGTCGAGGGACTTTCCCTGAACCGACGGAAAGTCGCTGGCGGACGGGGTTGAGCTCGTGGACGAGGGGTCCGACGAGCCGCAGCCGCCGACCAAGAGCGCGGCCGAAACCGCAGCAAAGGCCGCCAGCGTCCCACCCCCGCCGGGGCGCAGTCGCTTCCACTTCACGCGGCAATCGTAGGGAGGTTGCCTTATCGATACCTAAGCGCGGGCAGAGCCTTGCGGCCAGTAGGGTGGCGCCGTCTTTGAAGAGCTAGGACTGGAGGATCGAAGGTGGCGGAACGGGCGGCGCTGATCAGCGGCGGTTCGAGTGGGATCGGGCTCGCCATCGCGCGGGCGCTCGGACAGGACGGCTACGGGGTCACGGTCTCCGCCCGCCGCCCCGAGAAGCTCGAGGCCGCTGCGGCGGGCCTGAGCGAAGAGGGCCTCGACGTCCACTTCGTGGCCGCGAACATGGCCAACGAGGACGAGGTCGTCTCCCTCGTCGCATCCCACCGCGAGCGCTTCGGGCGCCTCGACGTCCTCGCCAACAACGCCGGAGTGGGGATCGGCCAGCCGATGGGCGACATCCAGACCAAGCACCTCGACATGCAGATCGGCGTCAACCTGCGATCGCTCATCATCGCGACGCGCGAGTCCCTGGCGATGCTGATGGAGGCGGGCGCCGAGCACGGCAAGGCGCTGATCGCGAACACGGCGTCGATCGCCGGCAAGTCGGGGCAGGGCTGGCTCTCGGTCTACTCGGCCACCAAGGCGGGCGTCGTCGGCTTCAGCCAGGCGACCCAGAAGGAGGTCGACGGGAAGGGGATCCAGGTGACCGCCCTCTGCCCCGGCTTCGTCGATACGCCGATGACCGAGTTCGCCAAGCAGTCGGTGGACGCCGGCGCCATGATCCGCCCCGAGGACATCGCCGAGTCGGTGCGCTTCCTGCTGCGGACCTCGGCGGCCTGCCTGGTGCCGGAGATCGTCTTCACGCGCCCCGGCGAGGGCCTCAACCTCCCGGGCTGAGGCGCGCGCCGGAGTAGCGGGTCAGCGGACTTGGTCGCGCCGTGGGGCGCCGGCGCGTTCGCCGGCGCCGGAATCGGAAAGCTCTGCCTCGGCCGCGCTGACGAGGTCGATGAAGCCGTCGGCGGAGGCGCGGGGCGCCCGCCACGCAAACCGCAGCCGGTCGCGAAGCTCCGCGGCGCGCTCGGCCCCCTGGCGCCGGCGGCTGACCCGCGGCTCCTCGCCGTCGGGCTCCGGCGGCTCGAAGCTCACCGCCGCCTCGCGCGCCTCGCGCGCGGCAAGCTCGGCGCGCTCGGCGCGAATCGCCTTCGCGGCCTCGGCGATCGATCCCTCGGCCGCCGGCCCCAGCGAGCCCTCGCTGAGGCTCGCGCGCAGGAGCGAGACGAGCGCCGCCACCTCGCGCCGGCGAGCCAGCCGCGGGCGCTTCGCCCCCGTGTAGCAATCCCACGCCAGCGCGAAGCTCGCGAGACTGGTCCTGCCGCCGTTTCGGTGCGCCGCGAGCATCGGGCAGATCCCGCCGGAGCGCGGATCCACGTAGGCGCCGACGATGATCCGGTTGCGCTCCATCCCGCGCAGCATCGCGATCTTGGTCCTGTCCGGCAGCGAGTCGACGGCGGAACGCAGCCGCTGCGCTGGATTGCGGTGAAGGCCCCGAGCCATCCGGCGAATGGATAGCGCCTCCCGCCCCCGCGTTGGTCACCTTGTAGGGGTGCCGAATGAGAGCTTGCAGACTTGAGCGGCAACCGGAAGCTCCGCATCCTTGTCGCCGCCTTCGGCGACGCCGGGCACGCCTTCCCGGCGATCGCCCTGGCTCGCGGGCTGGCCCAGCGCGGCCACCGGGTCATGGTCGAGACCTGGGAGCATTGGCGCGAGCAGGTGACGGGCGAGGGCCTCGAGTTCGCGGCCGCGCAGGAGTACCGCGCCTTCGCCGGCGTCTTCACCCCGGACGAGTCGGTCCCGTCGATCGCCGCCGCCGCGACCGCGCTCGAGCCGCTCCTCCGCGAGCTGCGGCCGGACGTCGTCGTCAGCGACATCCTCACGAGCGCGCCGAGCCTCGCCGCCGAGCTGGCCGGTTTGCGCCGCGCCACCCTGATCCCGCACGTCTACCCGGTCAGCGGACCCGGTCTGCCGTTCTTTGGCTTCGGCGCCACGCCACCGCGAACGCCCGCCGGTCGCGCGCTCTGGCGCCGCGGCGCGCGCATCCTCGAGCTCGGCCTGGACCGCGGCCTGCGCGAGCACAACGAGACGCGCGCCGAGCTCGGCCTGCCCGCCGCCACCGGGCATCACCCGGGCATCAGCTCGGAGCTGGCCCTCGTCGCGACCTTTCCCCAGCTCGAGTATCCGCGTCGCTGGCCTCCCGGCGTCGAGGTCACGGGGCCGATGTTCTTCGAGATGCCCTACCCAGACGCGGAGCTTCCCTCCGGTGACGCGCCGCTCGTCGTGGTCGCACCGAGCACGTCGAAGGACCCGGACCTGCGACTGATCCGCGCGACGCTCGACGGGCTCGCCGACGAGCCCGTCCGGGTGCTCGCCACGACGAACCTGCGGGGTGACGGGGCGCCGGCTCTTGACGTTCCCGACAACGCGCGCGTCGTCCCCTGGGTCTCCTACTCGCAGGTGATGAGCGCCGCCGACCTCGTGATCTGCCACGGTGGCCACGGGACGGTCGCGCGGGCGCTCGCGAGCGGCGCGGCGGTGCTCGCCTGCGGATCGGCCGGCGACATGGCCGAGAACGGGGCACGGGTGGCCTGGGCGGGGGCCGGCCTCGCGCTGCCCCGGCGCGTCGCGCGGCCCGCCCCGGTGCGCTGGGCGGTGCGGCGCATCCTCGGCGACCCGCGATTCCGTGATCGCGCGCAGGCGATTGCTGATTGGAGCGCCGAGAACGACGGTGCTGCCCGTGGAGCGGAACTCGTCGAAGAGCTCGCGGTAAAGAGCTAGCTCCGGGGGTGGGACTCGAACCCACAACCTATCGGTTAACAGCCGATCGCTCTGCCGATTGAGCTACCCCGGAACGGCGCCAGCGCCCGAGAACGGGCGATGTTCGCGGCCACTGTAGCGGCCGCGCCCTACCCGTTTCCGGCCTCGTGTCGTGTGCCCGCGGCGTGGAAGCGGGCGATGCGCTCGGCGAGCTCTGCGCGGCGGCGCTGGAGCTCGAGGAGCTCCGTCCCAGCGTCCTCGTCGAGATCGGCGATCTGGCGCTCGAGCGCCCCTCGCTCGAGCTCGAGGAAGTTGATCTCGATGGCCTCGCGAGTCGCGGGCTCGTCGTCGCGCATCAGGACGTCGCTGATGAAGCTGGAGAGCTCGTCGTCCTGCGGCATGGCGCCCCTCGGGTCGTCCAGGTGCTCCGCCAGCCAGGCGCGTCCGCGCTCCGCAAGCGGCGAGGACAGGTGCTCCGGCGTGAGGCGCGCCAGGTAGCCGCGGCCGATCGCAGGGTCTGCGAGGCACATCGCCAGGAGCGTGCGCTCGCGGGTCTCGAGCTCGCCGATTGGCCGCGCCGCGGTCTTCTGGCGAGCGGGCTTCCCGTTGGCCTCCGGCCTCGGCGCCGGCGGCGGGCTGCCGCCGCGCACACGACGGCGCACCAGCTCCGGGTCGGCGCTGAGGCGCTTTGCGACCTCGCGCTCGAGCTCGTCGCGGCTGATCGTCTCCCCCATTCCGGCCAGAACCGGCACGACCTCGTCGAGGGCACGGTCGCGGCTCTCCGGCGAGCTCAGGTCGGCCTCGTCGAGGACCTTGCGAACGTGGAAGGTCGTCATCTCGACCGAGCCGTCGAGCAGCTCGCGCATGCGCTCGGCCGCGGGGTCCTCCCGGGCCGCGCCGGCGAGGATGTCCGCCGGGTCCTCGCCGGCAGGCATCGCCGCGACGCGGAGGCTGAGCTTGCCGGCGCCGGTAACGCGCTGGGCACGGAGCATCGCCTCGCGACCGGCACGATCCGCGTCGAGCGCCAGGATCGCCTCGTCGGAGTCGCGGGCGAGCAGCTTCAGCTGCTCGGGCGTGATCGCCGTTCCCATCACGGCAACCGTCTCGGTGATCCCCGCCTGGTGCGCGGCGAGGACGTCCGTGTAGCCCTCGACCACCACCACGCGCCCTCGCTTGGCGATGGCAGCGCGGGCCAGGTCGATGCCGAACAGGGTGCGGGACTTCCGGTAGAGCTCGCCCTCGGGCGAGTTGATGTACTTCGCCTTCTCGCCCGGCTCGATTGCGCGCGCTCCGAAGCCCTGGACGTTGCCGCGGACGTCGCGGATCGGAAACGTGATGCGTCCGCGGAAGTGGTCGTACGGATTTCCCTTCGAGTTCTTCTTGACCAGCCCGGCGGCGATCAGCTCCTCGACCGAGTAGCCGGCGCGCTGCCCCCGCAGGAGCACCGTGTCCCACGGTTTGGGCGCGAACCCGACGCCGAACGCATCGAGCACCTCGCTGCCTAGCCCTCGCGACTCGAGGTAGTCGCGCGCCCTCGCTGCCTTCGGCGACTCGCGGAGGAACGACGTGTAGAACTCGCCGGTGCGGGCGAGCAGCTCGCTGAGGCGGACGCGGCGCTTTCGCCTTGCCTCGGCCTCGGGGTCGAGCTCCTCGCGCTTGATCTCCACGCCGAACCGCTCCGCCAGCGACTCGACGGCTTCGGGAAAAGAGAGCCCGTCCATCTCGGAGACGAACTTGATGACGTCGCCCCCCACCCCGCAGCCGAAACAGTGGTAGAGCTTGCGGTGAGCGTCGACGGAGAACGACGGCGAGCGCTCCTCGTGGAACGGACAGAGGCCGGTCCACCGCTCGCCCGATCGGCGCAGGTCGGTGTGGGCGGAGATGACCTCGACGATGTCGGCGGCCTCCTTGACCTGCTCGACCGTCGCGTCGGTGAAGAGCCCGAAGCTCACAGCTTGGACTCCTCCGGCAGCGCGAGGTGGCGGAAGGTGGCGATGCAGAAGCGGTCGGTCATCCCGGCCACGTAGTCGATCACGCGCTGGGTGTCGCCGGCCCCCGCTGCGCTGGGAGGGACGTCCTCCGGGTGGGCGAAGTAGTGGTCGAGCAGCCCCGTGAGCGTCCGCCGCACCCGGTCGTGCTCGCTGCGCGCCTCCGAGCCCAGGTAGACGCGTTCGAACATGAACTTGCGCAGCCGGAGCATGGCGGTCCCGATCTCCTCGCCCTGGACGATGTCGCCGGCCGCCCGCGAGCGCTCGACCAGGTCGGTCACGAGGGTGTCGATCCGCCGCGAGCCGGTCGGGCCCAGCAGGTCGATCTCGGCCTGCGGAAGGTCCGCCTCGGCCAGGATCCCCGCGCGGACGGCGTCGTCGATGTCGTGGTTGATGTACGCGACTCGGTCGACGAGGCGAACGACGCGGCCCTCCAGCGTGGCGGGCTTGCCCGAGCCGGTGTGGTTGAGGATCCCGTCGCGCACCTGCACGGTCAGGTTCAGCCCCTGGCCGTCGCGCTCGAGGTGCTCGACGACCCGGAGCGAGTGCTCGTTGTGCTTGAACCCGCGGCCGACGCGCTCGCGCAGGGCGGCGTCCAGCGTCTCCTCGCCGATGTGGCCAAACGGCGGGTGGCCGAGGTCGTGGCCGAGGCCGATCGCCTCGGTCAGATCCTCGTTGAGGCCGAGCGCTCGCGACACCCCGCGGGCGATCCCGCAGGTCTCCAGAGTGTGGGTCAGGCGGGTGCGGTAGTGGTCGCCCTCGGGCGCGATGAACACCTGGGTCTTGTGCTTCAGGCGGCGAAACGCCTTGGAGTGGACGATCCGATCGCGGTCGCGCTGGAACGGCGTGCGGTGCGGGCTGTCCTCCTCGGGCGCCTCGCGGAGCGCCGGATACGACCGCGTCCCGGGCTCCCAGAGGAACTCGTCCTCCCAGGCCTCGACCCGCTCGGCGAGCGGCCGCGCGGCGGCGGAGCCTCGGGTCTGCGGAGAGACGGACACTCTCAACGGAGAATAGGCGCCAACCTTGCCCCCTTCGCCCCTGACCGAGGCGACCGTCGCCGTCTAGGCGGCGGCCTTCAGGTGGACCTGGGCGTGATGGTCGAGAGTGGCCGTGATCGCGCGCTCGACCTGGCGGAGCGCCCCCTCCGGGGCGCCAGGCGCGTCGGCCAGCGGCCTGCCGATCGCCTCCACCATGAACCGGTGGGCGTTTGGCGAGATCGGAAAGCCGCTCGCCTCGCAGGCCGAGCAGACCACTCCGCCCGAGGCGCCCGAGAAGCCGGTGAGCCCTTCGATCTCGCCGCACCTGGCGCAGGCCGTCAACTCCGGCGCAAAGCCCGCGGCCAGCGCGAGCTTCAGGCGAAACGCGAGCGCGGTCGCCAGCCCCTCCGCCCCGTCCACGGAGGAGAACGGCGAGACGCCGCTGGGCGGCTCCTGGCCGTCGAGCAGCGAAAGGTAGCGGCAGAGGACGTTGTAGGCGGCGGGGTTTGCCTCCTCGCCGTCGAGGAGCCGCAGAACGACGTCGCAGGCCCGAGCCGCGGCGTTCAGTGCCGGCCCCGACGCACGGAGGTTCGGGTGCGCGGCGATCGTGTGGGCCGCGGTGACGGTCGCGAGCTCGCCGCGCCCGGAGTGGAGCACCAGGTCGAGGCGGAAGAACGGCTCCAGGCGACCCCCGAAGCGCGACCGCGGCCTGCGCACCCCCTTCGCGATCGCGCCGATCCTGCCGTGGTCGGCGCTGTAGAGGTGCAGCACGCGATCGGCCTCGCCGTAGCGAATGCTCCGCAACACGATCGCCTCGGTCTTGAACGAGCCCGCCATCGGCTGGAATATGAACCGCGGAGCGGACGAAACTACGAGACCGCAGCGCGGAGCGCAGCGGCCGTGACCTGGGCCGCAACGGTGCCGACAAGGACCGGCGCAAACGGCTCCGGGTCCGCCGCTCCGCAGGAGATGCAGAAGACCGTGTCGCCGTCGAAGTCCGAGTAGACGGGGTCGATGGCACGAGCGACACCCGAGCTCGCCATCCTCGCCACGCGGGAGCAGCCGCCCTTGTCCAGCGCGGCGTCGGTCATGACGCAGACCAGGCTGCTGTTCCCCTCTCCTCCGCCCTCCCAGCCGGGCGGAGACTCCATCGCCGCGATCAGCTCCGCGGTGCGCAGGAAGCCGCCGTCCTCGGCGCGCGGCCCGGCCAGGACGCTGCCGTCCTCGCCGATCACGTCCCCGAGCGGGTTCGCCACGGCGACGGCGGCAACGGTCGCCCCCGTCCCGGTCACCGCCGCCGCGTAGCCGAGGCCGCCGCGTGCCGCGCGGTCGATGCCGAGGACCTTGCCCGCAGTGGCCCCCGTTCCCGCCCCGACGGACCCCGTCTCCGGCACCCCCTCGGTGGCCGCCGCGGCGGCGGCGTAGCCCGCCTCGGCCCCCGGCCTGGCGCCTGCGTCGCCGACGGCCAGGTCGAAGATGATCGCCGCCGCGACGACCGGGACGGGGCCGGCCGACGTGGGAAATCCGCGTCCGTTCTCCGCGCACCACCGCACGACCCCGTCCGCCGCCGCGAGGCCAAACGCGCTGCCCCCGGAGAGCACGACAGCCGTCACCTGGTTGGTCCGCGAGAACACGCCGAGCGCGTCCGTCTCGCGAGTCCCCGGTGCGCCGCCGCGCACGTCAACTCCGCCGCGGGACCCGGGCGGGGCGATGATCGCCGTGCAGCCCGTCGCCCCGGCCGCATCCGTGTGGTGGCCGATGAGGAAGCCGGCTGGGGGCCGTTGGCTCACGCCGCCTTCGCTCTGCGGCGTCGCGGACGGCGGCGGAGCCGGTGCTGGCAGCCGGGGCAGAAGTAGGTCGAGCGGCCGCCGACGACGATCCGGCGGATCGTCTCGCCGCAGCGAACGCACTCCTTGCCCTCTCGCGTGTGCACCAGGAACTCGTCCTGCATGCCCCCGCGCTCGCCGCGGGCGTCGCGGTAGTCGTCGATGGAGGAGCCACCGCTCGCGAGCCCGGCCTCGAGGGCCTCGACGATGCCCTCGCGAAGCGCCTCCAGGTGCTCGGCCCGCATCGAGCCAGCCGGCGAGAGCGGGTGCAGCTCGGCGCGAAAGAGGGCCTCGTCGGCGTAGATGTTCCCCACTCCGGCCAGGTGGGCTTGGTTGAGCAGGAAGGACTTGAGCGGCGCGGTTCTGCCCGCGGCGCGCCGGCCGAGCTCCTCCGCCGTCAGTTCGCCGGAGAGGGGCTCGACGCCGAGGCGGGCGGCGAAGTAGGCGCCGAGCTCGGCGGCGGGAATCACCTCCCCGTGGCCGAAGCGCCGGGCGTCCGTGAACCAGACCTCGGAGCCGTCGTCCAGGTGAAGCACCGCCCGCAGGAACCGGGCATCCGGATGGGCTTCGTAGAGGCGCGGGCCGTCGAGGCGCGCCTCCATGAGGTCGAAGGTCTCATCGGCACCGGCCGGGCGCAGCAGCAGGTTCCCGGTCATCCGCAGGTGCATGACCAGGTGATCGCCGGAATCGAGATCGACGATCAGATACTTCCCGCGCCGTCGCACCGCCTCGACGCGCCGCCCCGCGAGCGCCGCCTCCACCTCCTCCGGAGGCCGCGGGCGCGTCCACCGCTCGTCGAGAACGCGCGCCGAATCGATCCGCCGCCCCACCATCTCGGGCTCGAGCTGGCGGCGGACGGTCTCGACCTCGGGCAGCTCGGGCACCTACCCATTCTCCCAGCCAGCCACCACCGGCGAACGTCCCGGAACCCCTCCAATAGCGCAGGGTCCGGGACGTTCGGCGGTGGGGATGCGTCAGGTGCGGGCGCGCGGGTGAGAGCTGAAGTACGCATCCTTGATGCGGCTGCTCTCGAGGTGCGTGTAGAGCTGCGTCGTGGCGACGTCGGCATGCCCCAGCATCTCCTGGACCGAGCGCAGATCGCAGCCGCCGGCCAGAAGGTGGGTCGCGAAGCTGTGGCGCAGGGTGTGTGGGCTCATCTTGCCGTCGAGCCCGACGTCCCTGGCGTGGCGCTGGATGATCTTGTAGAGGCCCTGGCGGGTGAGCGCCCCGCCGCGGAAGTTGACGAAGAGCTTCGGCTCGGGGCGCGAGCCGACGAGCTCGGGGCGCCCGGCCCGCAGGTAGCGCGCGACTGAGCCGGCCGCCTCCTTGCCGAGCGGGACCGTCCGCTCCTTCGAGCCCTTGCCGTGCGGGCGCACGAAGCCCCGGCGGATGTCGACGTCGCCCACCTCGAGCCCGATCGCCTCCGATGCGCGCAGCCCGCACCCGTACATCAGCTCGAGCAGGGCGCGGTCGCGCAGGGAGATCGCGTCGGACCCCGAGACGCTCTCCAGGAGCCGCTTGACCTCCGAGTAGGCGAGCACGTGTGGAAGCCTGCGACCGCGGACCGGGGTGACGACGGTGGCCGTGGGATCAACCGCGACCAGCTCCTCGCGGCGAAGGTGGCGGTAGAAGGAGCGAAGCGCGGCCGTCTTGCGGCTGATCGTCGCCGGCGAGCACGCCGGGCGCCCCGGATCGTCGCCCACCGCCTCCCTTCCCGTGGCGAGGTCGGCGAGGAAGTCGGCCACGTCGCCGCGCTCGGCATCCGTCGCGCTGCGGCCGCGGCCGGCGAGGAACCCGCCGAACTGCAGGAGATCGGTCCTATAGGCGTCGAGCGTGTTGCGCGCGAGGCCGCGCTCGAACTCCAGGTAAGCGAGGAAGTCGAGCACGAGCGCCTCGAAGCGCGGCTCCACCTCGGACTGCGGGACCTGGGGCCTGACCGCGATCGCCATGCCGGCCAGTTCCTCCCGGCAGGGCGCTCCCCTGCCCGTGCAACCCGGCGTGCTGCGCCGCGATCAGCCCTCGAGCCGCGAACGCAGCTCGAGGAGGCCCACGAGCGACTTCGCGTCACGGCACTCGGCGATCGCGCCGGCGAGGTCGGTGAGCGGCCAGGCGACGATCTCGATGCGCTCGTCGTCGTCGGGATCGGGCCCGGCGTCCGAGCTCGTGAGGCCGGTGGCCTCGAAGAGCGTCACCTCCTCCTCCAGAAGGCCCGGGCTGACGTAGAAGCGCCGCAGCTCATGCCACTCGCCGGCGCTCATGCCCACCTCCTCGGCGAGCTCGCGCCGCGCGCACTCGAGGCGGCTCTCACCCTCCACGTCGAGCTTGCCCGCCGGCAGCTCAAGCAGGTCCGGCTCGCCCACGGGCTCGCGCGGCTGGCGGACCATGTAGACGTAACGCTCGTCGTGGGCGACGACGGCAACGGCTCCGGGGTGTCCCACCACCTCGCGGACCTCCTCCTCACCGTCGTCGAAGCGGAAGGTCTCGTGGCGAACGGTGGCGATCTTCCCCTCGTAGACCGTCCTCGAGTCGACGCGCTCCACGCGTCAGCCCTGGCCCGAGATCGAGCCGAGCGCGTGCCCCGCGGCCAGCGCCGCCGCGAAGAACAGTGGGTCCTCGCGGAGGTCGCGGCCCATCGTGCGGGTCGAGAGCCCGCTGTTGGCGAACGCCTCGAGGTCGACCGGCTCGACCGTCACGTCGTGGCGGCCCGCCCCCGCCTCGTGCAGGGCGTCGAGGACGCTGGGCAGCTCGACCGGCTCGCCCTCCTCCGCGCCGGTCGGCCAGCCCGCGAGGTCGAGCTCCGGCACCGGCACCCGCACCGTCCCGAGCGCGAGCTCGAGGACGGTGGCCGTGTGGTGGCTGAGGCCGCGGTGGCGAGGACGCGGGTCCGCGCTCGACATCCGCGGCGAGACCAGCGTCGGCAGGCCGAGCGCGAGGGCCGCGTGCACGGCGTCGAGCGCGGCCATGCCGCCGTGGCCGAGGCGCGTCGAGGAGCCGAGGATTCCCGGGCCGGGAGCGACGACGATCGCCTCCCAGCCGAGCACGCGAGACCCGGCGTCGATCGCGCCGATCAGGCTGATGGCCTCCCGGTCGCCGCCGAACGCCGCCCCCGCGGTCACGTGTCCGGCGATGAGCTCGCGCCCGCGCAGCTCCGCGACGTCACGCGAGAGCCGCCCTGCCAGGGAGCCGCCGACCCCCTGCACGTAGCCGAGGCGCAGCCCCGGGCGCACCTGGGTCGCCGCCCACACCGCCGCCGGAAGATGGCCGTGAAGCGGCAGAACCAGAACCGGCGGTGTGGTGTCCCGCTCCGAGCCGGGCGCCTCCTCCAGCGGCTTCACCGGGTGCTGAACCGAGGTGTAGTTGAGCTTCATGACGTGGGCGGAGCCCGCCGCCTCGGCGTCGAGGCCGCGCGTGAGGTTCGCGTGGACGATGTCGAAGCCCCCGGAGCCGAGCCCCAGGTCGAGCGCCGCGACGTTGACGATCACCTCGTCGCCCTCGCGCACCTCGCCGACCAGACCGGCGTCCGCCCATGCGGCGCGCCGCTTGCCGGCGATCTCGACCTCGAGCGGATCACGCTGAACGACGACCCCGCGGCGCAGGCGCAGCATCAGGCCGCCCCCGCCGCCGCGACGATCGCCTCGCAGACCTCGAGCATCTTCGAGAGGTCGCGCGCAGCGACGCTCTCCGCCGGGGTGTGGTTGTCGGTCGTGCCGTTCGCGAGCAGCACGCACTCGTAGCCGCGCGCGATCAACGCGTTGGCGTCGCTGCCTCCGCCCGTCGCCACCTCGCGCGGCTCGTAGCCACAGCGCTCGAGCGCGCCGCGAGCGACCTCCACTCCCGGCGAGCTCGGCGGGAGCCGGTAGCCGCGGAACATCTCGACGACGTCGACATCGACGTCACAGCCGGCCTCGCTCGCCGCCCAGGTGCAGGCATCGACCAGGCCGGCGGTGGCCTTCGCGGCCTTCGCCTCGTCGATGCTCCGCGCCTCCCCCTCGACCCGGCACCGGCCAGGGACCACGTTGGCCGCGGTCCCGCCCTCGATCAGCCCGACGTTCGTCGTCGTCTCATCGTCGAGGCGGCCGATCCGCATCTCCGTGATCGCCCTGGCGGCGGCCGCGATCGCGCTGCGCCCGTCCTCGGGGCGAATGCCGGCGTGCGCCTCGATCCCCTCGAACTCCGCGATGACCTTGTTGTAGGTCGGCGCCGCCGTGATCACCTCGCCGATCGGCGTCGCGTGGTCGAGCGCGTAGCCGAACGGCGCGCGCAGGGCCTCGACGTCGACGGTCTTGGCGCCGCGCAGGCCATCCTCCTCAGCCACCGTGAAGACGAGCTCGAGCCCGGCCGGCGGAGGGTCGGTGACAGCGCGGGCGGCCAGCTCCATGACCACCGCCACCGCGGCCTTGTTGTCGGCACCGAGGATCGTGTCGCCGGCGCTGCGAAAGACGCCGTCGCGAAGCTCGACGTCGATCGCCCCTCCCTCGGGCACGGTGTCCATGTGGGCGAAGAAGGCCACCCACCCCTCGCCGCGCCCGGGCACCCGGGCGATGACGTTGCCCGAGCCCGCGCGGGCGGCGGCGGCCGCGCTGTCCTCCGCGGCCTCGACGCCGAGGGCCGAGAGCTCAGCGAGGAGCGCGTCGGCCACCGCGCGCTCGGAGCCGGTGGGGCTGGGTGTCTCGCAGAGGCTGACGAAGCGGTCGAGCAGGCGCTGGTCGCTCACCCCCGCAGGCTATCTACGCAGGTCAGCCTTCGCGGCGGACGGCCACGTCGGATGGCTCGGCGGCGTTCTCGTCCTCGTCCTCGGCCTCGGCCGCCGAGCCGGGCCGGCTTCTTTCGAGGTCGGCGGCGGCGCCCACGAAGTCGCGGAAGAGCGGCTCCGGTCGGGTGGGCCGCGAGTTGAACTCCGGGTGGAACTGGGACGCGACGAAGAACGGGTGGTCCGGCAGCTCGATGATCTCGACGAGGCGCTCGTCCGGAGACGTTCCCCCGGCGACCAGGCCCTCGTCCTCGAGCCTGCGCCGAAGCTGGTTGTTCACCTCGTAGCGGTGGCGGTGACGCTTGTAGATGACCGCCTCGCCGTAGATCTCGCGCGCCCGGGTCCCATCGTGGATCTTCACCGGGTCGGCGCCGAGGCGCATCGTCCCCCCCATGTCCGAGACCTCCTTCTGCTCCGGAAGGAGGTCGACCACCGGGTACGGCGTCTCGGGGTCGAACTCGGTGGAGTTGGCCCCGTCCATGCCCGCGACGTGGCGGGCGAACTCGGCGACCGCGATCTGCATGCCCAGGCAGATCCCCAGGTAGGGGATGCCGTTTTCACGGGCGATCCGGGCGGCCTCGATCTTGCCCTCGATCCCGCGCTCGCCGAAGCCGCCGGGAATGAGGACGCCGTCCGCGCGGCGGACCGCCTCGAGGTCGAGGTCCTCGGAGTTCACGAGCTCGACCTCGACGTTCGTCCCGTGGTGGTAGCCGCCGTGGGTAAGCGCCTCGATCACCGACTTGTAGGCGTCCTGCAGCTGGATGTACTTGCCGACAAGGGCGATGCGCGTCGTCCCCTCGCAGGCATCGGCGCGGCGCACGAGCGCCTCCCACTCGGAGAGATCCGGCGCCTCGGCGTCGACTCCGAAATGGTCGAGGATCAGGTCGTCCATTCCCTCGGCCCGCAGGACCAGCGGCACCTTGTAGACGTTGTCTACGTCGCGGGCAGAGATGACCGCCTCCTCCGGCACGCTCGCGAACAGAGCGATCTTGCGCCGGATCTCGCGCTCGAGCCCGCGCTCGGAGCGCAGGACCAGCGCATGCGGCTGGATGCCGATGCGGCGCAGCTCGTTGACCGAGTGCTGCGTGGGCTTCGTCTTCATCTCGCCGGCGTGGCCGACGTACGGGACGAGCGTCAGGTGAACGAACATGCAGCGGCGCGGACCGAGGTCCGTGTAGAGCTGGCGGATCGCCTCGAGGAACGGCAGCGACTCGATGTCGCCGACCGTTCCGCCGATCTCCGTGATGACGAAGTCCACCGCCTGGGACTCCGCCACGATCAGGATCCGCTGCTTGATCTCGTCCGTGATGTGCGGGATCACCTGGACGGTCGCGCCCAGGTAGTCGCCGCGCCGCTCGCGGCGGATCACCGAGTTGTAGACGGCGCCGGCGGTCACGTTCGACGCCCGCGACGCGTTCTCGTCCGTGAACCGCTCGTAGTGGCCGAGGTCGAGGTCAGTCTCGGCCCCGTCCTCGGTCACGAACACCTCGCCGTGCTGGAACGGGCTCATCGTTCCCGGATCGACGTTGATGTAGGGATCGAACTTCTGCAGCTGCACGCGGAAGCCGCGGCTCACGAGGAGGCGACCGATCGAGGCGGAGGCAATCCCCTTCCCCAGCGCCGAAACGACGCCGCCGGTGACGAAGATGAAGCGCGTCTCGCCCGGCTTCATGTGTTTCGGCGGCGGGTTTCCGTCATTCAGACCTGCCCAACGAGTCTAGAGATCGAAGCAGCGGAAGTCGCTCGACCGCGGCGGAGATCGACCGAAACTCCCCGAAGATCGTCAGCGCGACAACGACGACGAGCGCCACCGCGCGAGCGGTCGCGTCGAGCGTCACGAGCATCGAGACCCCGGCCAGCGCGCCGATCAGGTTGGAGCCGATGTCGCCGAGCATGGCCTCTTCGCGGAGCGTGAAGATCGCGCCCACCGCGACCGGGCCCAGGAACACGCCGAGGATGTCGATGGGGGCCGCCGACCAGGCGCCGATGCAGAGCCCGGCGAGGAGCAGCCCGAGCGCCTTCTCGGCGCGCGCGGGCCGCAGGTCGATGAGGTTGAAGACGTTGGTCGCAAGCAGCAGGAGCAGCAGGTCGACCACGTACCCGAGGTCCTGGCGTCCGCGTCCAGAGGTGGCGAACGCCGCCAGGGCGAGCGCGCCAGCCGCCTTGATGAAGCCGGTGGAGAACCGCCCCGAGAGCACGGCGTCGGCGTGTCCTCGCCACCCGCGGGGCGTGTCGGCCTCGGCGCCGCGCCCGAGCGCGTCGTCGATCAGGCCGAGGAGGGCCACGCCGAGCACGTAGACGGCCCAGCGGCCGAGCTGGGGGTCGAGCAGGTCGAGGTCGGCGCGGTCGTTCAGGACCGCGAGCGGCGCCAGGGCGATCAGCGAGCAGGAGACGAGGACGGCGCCCGCCGGAAACGCGACTTCCCGGCCGCGGAAGTTCCGCCGCCGCAGGCCGATCCGGCGCATGTCGGCGAGCCACGGGCCCGTGGCGAGTCCCGCCACGCAGAGCGAGACGACGAGGCCGGCGATCACTTCGGCGCTTCCGGCTTGCCTTCCGCCCGCTTCCTCCCCGGCGGCGGCTTGCGGCTCGGCGAGCTCAGGACGGGCAGCAGGCGGTCCGCGGACGGCTTGATGCCGAAGGCGCCCTTCGAGCCGGCCAGCCCGTAGGCCAGGGCCACCTGCCCGGCGGTCAGATCGACGTCGTCGACGCTGGTCATGCCGTGGTCGGAGTAGAGCCCGATCGAGGAAGGATCCGCGGTGCTCGTCTCGATTCCGACCACCGGCAGCCCGGTCGATCGCAGGCCGTCCAGGAGCCCGGCCTCGAGCCTCGCCGTCGCGTCGGACGCGGCGGGGTTCAACGAGTCGGGGGGCTCACGGGCGACGATGACGGCGTCGACGCCGGTCGGCTTGCCGCTCGCGCTGGAGAGCAGCGTCGACTGGATCGTCTTGTAGAGCGGTCCGCCGGTGATCAGCGCGCGGCCGGCATGTCTGGCCACCGCCGTCAGCGCGTCACCGCCCTGCCCGAGCCCGCGGACGACGAACCGGCCGAGGCGGCGGCCGCGAAGCTCGTCGGCAAGCGAGTCCACGTCGGGCGGCTCCTTGACGACTACGTAGTCCTGGACCCGGGCGCCGGTCACGGCGGTGGGGCCGACCACGCTGCGGACCGCGTCGCTCGTGCCGTCGAGACCGCCGAGGGCGATCACCGCGACGCGTTCGCCTCGAAGCATGCCCCGCACCAGGCCCGGGTAGGCATCCTGCTCGAAGCTCTGCTCGCGGTTGAGCTCGCGGTTCAGCTCGTCGATCTTGTTGTGCGAGCTCTCGATCTCACCGCGCAGGCTGGACTCGATGCTCTTGGTCGTGTCCGAGACGACCCCGTTGAGGCCCGTGCCGATCAGGATGCCGACGCCGAGCGCGAGGAAGACAGCCGCCAGCGACGCGACGTGGTAGCGCGAGGAGTACCCCACGCGGGGCACGGTAGCGGGCGTTCAGCGCCCGATCTCGGCTAGAGGCCGAAGAGCAAGCGGATCTTCAGCCAGAGAAGCTCGACGAGGTTCTCCAGGGCCGGCGTCGAGAGGATCACCACGACGATCAGCGCCAGCGATGCCGCCAGGAACAGTGCGAGGAGGCGCCCGCCGACGCCGGGGTTGTATAGCCGGCTCACTCCCTTTGCGTCCACGAGCGTCTCGCCGATCCGCAGGCGCGTCAGGAAGGTGGAGGACATCCCCGCACGGTTCTTGTCGAGGAACTCGACCAGGTTGAAGTGGGCGCCGACGCTGACGATGAGCGCCGCCCCCTTCTCGTAGGCCATCAGCATCGCGACGTCCTGGCTGGTGCCGACCGCCGGCGCAACGACGTGGTCGAGCCCCAGCTCGAGCAGGCGCTCGCGGCCCGGCGCGCCGCCGTCGCTGTACGCGTGGACGATGAGCTCCGCCCCGCTGCGAAGCGCGTCATCGCTGGCCGAGTCCATGTCGCCGAGGACCACGTCCGGAGTGTGCCCGGCCTCGAGGATCGCGTCGGCGCCCCCGTCGACACCGACGAGGAGCGGGCGCACGTCCTGGATGTAAGCGCGCAGCGCGCTGAGGTCCTTCCTGTAGGTGGTGCCGCGAACGACGATGAGGACGTGGCGGTCGCGAAAGCTCGTGCGGGTCCGCGGGAAGTCGATCTCGCCGGTGAGGAGCTCGCCCTCCTCGCGGATGCGGAGCATGGTGTTCTCCGCAAACGCCTCGATCGCCTCGTCCACACGCTCGAGCTGCGCCGCCATCTGCGCTTCGAGCGCGGCGACCTCGAGCACCTCGCCCGAGACGAGGATCTCGCCGCCGCGGCGAAGATCGCCGCCGTCGAGAACGACCTCGTCCCCGTCGTGAAGCTCCTCGAAGAGCGGCGCGGCGGGCGCATCGACCAGTCGCACGCCGGCCCGCGCGAGCACCAGCGGGCCCGCGTTGGGATAGCGACCGGTCGTGGAGCGCGCCACGTTGACGACCGCGCGGACCCCGCTCGCGACGAGGTCCTCGGCCGCGATCCGGTCGAGATCCGCGTGGTCGATGATCGCGACGTCGCCCGGCTTCAGCCGCTTGACGAGGGCCTTGGTCTTCCTCCCCAGCCGCGCCCGCCCGCCGATCGCGACGCTCGGAGCCTCGCTCGGCCGCCCGCGCCAGGGGAAGCGGCGAGGGCGCTCACGCACTGAAGCCATCGGGTGATTATCGCTCGTAGCCAATTGCGGACGGCTTCGCCGTCGAGTGACCTGCGGGCTTCGCCCTTACATGCTCGTTTCGGGTCTAAAGATCCTCATCACCACCTACGCAGCCGCGAGCAGCTCGCGTGCATGCCGGGCGGCGGCCTCGTCGGCGGCGTCGGCGCCCAGCATGCGGCAGATCTCCCCGACGAGCTCCTCGCCCTCCACCCGGGTCACGCTCGCCTCCGTGGAGCCGTCGTCGAGGCGCTTCGCGATCGTGAAGTTGGCCGCCGCGAGCGAGGCGACCTGGGGCAGGTGTGTGATGCACACGACCTGGCGCGCCTCGCCGAGCGCGCGCAGGCGCTCGCCGACGGAGCGCGCGGTCGTCCCGCCGATCCCGGCGTCGATCTCGTCGAAGACGAGCGTGCGCTCCTCGGCCGCTCCGAGGCCGGTGAGGGCGAGCATCACGCGCGAGAGCTCGCCGCCCGACGCCGCGTCGCGAAGCGGTGAGAGCGGCATGCCGGCGTTCGTCGAGATCAGCAGCTCGACCCGCTCGGCGCCGTGGACGCCGAACCCGTCGGGATGCGGCTCGAACGCAACCTCGAGGCTTGCGCCGTCCATCGCCAGAGCCTCCAGCTCCTCGGCGACGCGGGCGCTCAGGTCCTCGCCGGCGCGTCCGCGCGAGCCGGTGAGCTCGTCCGCAAGCTTCGCCCGGCGCGCGCTCGCCGCGGCGATTCGCGACTCGAGACCCGCGGCTACATCCTCGGCGTTCTCGAGCCGCGCGATCTCCGCGCGACAGCGATCGCCGTGGGCAAGCACGGCCTCCAGAGAGCCGCCGTGCTTTCGCTCCAGGCGGTCGAAGGCCGCGAGGCGCTCCTCGACGGCGTCGAGGCGGGTGGGGTCGGCCTCGAGCGACTCGAGGTAGCGGCGCAGCTCGGCGCCGACATCGTCGAGCTCGAGCGCCAGCGCGCGCGTCCTCGCGGTCAGCTCGTCGAGCGCGCCGTCAACGCCCTCAACCGCTCCCAGGGACCCGGCCGCAGCGGCAAGGGCGCTGGACGCGTCCGCCTCGGAGTCCGGGTCAGCGATGGCTCCAAGCGCGCCGGATGCGGCTGCCCGTAGGCCCTCGGCATGGCGTAGGCGCTCCCGCTCCGCGCCGAGGTCCGCCAGCTCGTCCGCGTCCGGCGCCGCGGCCTCGATCTCGGCCAGCTCGAAGCGCAGCAGGTCGAGGTCGCGCTCCCTCACACCCTCCCGCTCGCGGAGCTCTGCGAGCTCGCGCGTCAGCGCGTTGGCCTCGGCATGGGCCTCGGCGTAGCGTCCGCGCAGCTCCACGTGCTCGGGGCCGGCGAACGAGTCGAGGATTTCGAGCTGGGCCGAGGTGAGCATCAGCCGCCTGTGCTCGTGCTGGCCGTAGAAGGCGAGCAGGCGCGAGCCGAGCGCCTGGAGGTCGGCCGCGCTGGCCGAGCGGCCCTGGATGAACGCGCTGGTCCTGCCCGAAGCGCCGATCCGCCTGCCGAGGACGACCTCGTCGGCGCCCTCGGGAAGGCGCTCGCGAAGCTCGGCGAGCTCCGGGTCGTCGAGCAGCCCTTCGGGCACCGAGAACGCGCCCTCCACGTAGGCCTCCGACGCGCCGGGGCGGACGATCTGGGGCCTCGCGCGGCCGCCGAGCAGCAGGTCGAGCGAGTGAGCGAGCACGGTCTTGCCGGCACCCGTCTCGCCGGTGATCGCGTTCAGGCCGGGCTCCAGGCGCAACTCGGCGCGCTCGATGAGGAGCAGGTTCTCGATCCGCAGCTCGTGCAGCACGCCCACTGATATAGCGGCGCAGCGGGACGGATTCGCCCCGCCGCCGAGGCGCCGCGCTCAGCCCGCGGGAACGGGCTCCGGCGTCGCGTCGGCGCTGTCCGTCGTCTCCTTCGGCTGTGTCCAGCCGACGAAGTCGCGCTTTCTGACCATCAGGAAGCCGAGTACCGCGCCGACCAGCGCGACGGCGCTCGCGATCAGCAGGATCTCGTTGAAGGCGGTGATGAACGAAGCATCGGCCGCCTGGTGAACGGTCGCCTGAAACGGCTTCGGTGTCGCGGCGACGGTCTGCTGGATGGCGCCGGAGGAGACCGCGTCGGCGAGCTGGCTCTGGTGGGCCTGCACGGCCGCGGGAGCGCCGGCGAGATGCTGGGAGAGCTCGGAGCCGATGCGCGAGGCGAATACCGCTCCGAGCGCGGCCACCCCGGTCGCGATCCCGAACTGGCGGAACGTGGAGTTGATCCCGGAGGCCATGCCGGCGCGAGCCGCCGGCGCGACCCCGAGGGCGGTCTCGGCGATCATCGGGTTGGTCATGCCGACGCCGATGCCGGCGACGATGAAGCCCGGGAGAAGACCGGTCCAGGAGTCACCCGGCTCGACGCCGTGCATCAGGAACAGCCCGACCGCCACCAGGAAGAGGCCGCCCCCCATCAGCACGCGAACCGGGATGCGATTGGAGAGGTTGGCCGAGATCGGCGCCACCACGAACGAGAGAACGGTAGTCGGCAGGAACCGGATCCCCGCTTCGAACGGCGCGTAGCCGAGGACGTCCTGGATGTAGAGCGTCTGATACAGGAACATCGAGAACATGCTCGCCGAGAGCGCCCAGGCGACGATCGAGACCCCACCGAAGGAGCTGACTCGGAAGAGGCCGAGGTCAAGCATCGCGTTCTCTCGTCGCGACTCGATGGCGACGAACGCCGCCATCAGCACGCCGGCGGCGATCAGGGTGGCGAGGATCTCGGGGCTCGACCACCCCTCCGGGTTGCCGCGGATCAACCCGAAGACCAGCGCGAAGAGGGCGAGCGAGAACGTCACCACGCCGGCCCAGTCGATCGGCTGCGAATCGGTTGCCGACACGTTGGCAAGCCGGGTTTCCGTCAGCACGATGGCTCCGAGGCCGATGGGGACGTTAACGAAGAACACCCACTCCCAGCCAAACGCGTCCGTGATCGCGCCACCGATGAGCGGCCCGACCGCCACGGCGCCGCCGACGGTCGCCCCCCAGACCCCGATCGCCGTGGCGCGCTCGCGTCCCTCGAACTCCTGGGCGATGAGCGCAAGCGCGGTGGCGAACATCGCCGCCGCACCGGTGCCCTGGAGCGCGCGGAAGAGGTTCAGCACGGTCGGGTCCTTGGCGAGGCCGCAGAGCAGCGACGAAAGCGTGAACAGGCCGAAGCCCAACGAGAAGATCCGGCGCCTGCCCAGGCGGTCGCCGAGGGAGCCGAAGACGAGCAGGAACGAGGCGAGGGTGAGGGCGTAGGCGTCGACGACCCACTGGAGGCTGGAGAGGCTCGCGTTCAGATCCGACTGGATCGACGGCAGCGCCACGTTGACGATCGTGATGTCCAGCAGCAGCATGAACGTCGCCACGCAGACCGCGATGAGCGTCCACCACTTCCGTTCCACCGTGCCTCCTTGGGTCGAGGGTCCTGAGGCCTTCCCGCGCTTCAGTGATAGCAGGAGCGGGCGGGCGACCCCGGTTCAGCGCGCGAAGCGGCCGAACTTCTCCCGAACCCTGAGGTAGAACGACGAGCCGGGAAGCTGGGCGAGGCGCCCGACGGCGCCTTTGAACCCCACGGTCGCGCGATCTCCGGGATCCAGGAGGGCGGCGGGCTGGCCGTCGATGCCGATGTCGATCGGGTCCCTGCCGGCGTTGGTGACGGTCAACTCGTCGTCGGGAGCGACGACAAGCGGCCGCGCCGTGAAGGTGTGCGGCGCGATGAAGCTGAGCGCGTAGCCCTCCACGCCCCACGCCAGGATCGGCCCCTGGTTCGCCAGGTTGTAGCCCGTGGACCCGGCCGGCGTTGCGGCCACCAGCCCGTCGCAGCGCACGTCGCCGACCTCCTGGCCGCCAACCGAGTAGGAGAGCTCGGCGACCCGCTTGTGAGGCTGGCGGGTGAACGACACGTCGTTGAGCCCCAGATGCGAGGACTGGTCCCCGAGCTGCAGGCCGGGCAGCTCCATCACGTCGAACTCTCCGGCGAAGGCGCGCCGCAGCGCGTCGGAGAGCTCGTCGCGCTCCGCCGCCGCCAGGAAGCCCACCGTCCCGAAGTTGATGCCGTAGACCGGGACCTCGGTCCGGGCGAAGGTGCGAAGCGCCCGCAGGATCGTCCCGTCCCCGCCGAGGACGATGCAGAGGTCCGGGGAATCGGGGAGCTCGTGGGCGATGCCCACCCCGGCGATGTCGCCGTGCTTCTCGCGCTCATCGCTGAGGGCGACGAGCTCGCAGCCCGCGCCGGCCGCGGCCTTCCCGCACGCGGTCATCGCGGCCGCGATCCCCTCGGGGTCCGTGTGGGTGAAGACGACCGCCGTCGAGATTGCGCTGGGGGCTCGCAGGACGCGCATCAGCCGGCCTCGTCCGGTTCCGCTTCGAGCGCCGCGGCCTCGACGTCCGCCACGGGCTCGCCGCGCCCAAACCAGGCAAAGGCCTCCCGGTTGCCCTTGGGCCCGGGCAGCCCGGAGGAGGCGAACCCGAGAAACGCGAGGCCAAGACTCGGGGCGCTGCCGGCAACTGCGACGAGCGCCTCGCGACGGTCGGCGCTCGAGCGCACCACTCCCCCCCGTCCGACGCGTCCCCGTCCCAGCTCGAACTGCGGCTTCACCATCGCGAGGATGTCGCCGCCGGGCGCGAGGCAGCCGGCCACGGGCGGCAGCACCTTGGTCAGCGAGATGAAGGAGACGTCGACGGTCGCCAGGTCCGGCGGGCGGTCGAGCACCTCCGGCGCGAGCTCGCGCGCATTCACCCGCTCGAGGGAGGTGACACGAGGGTCGTTGCGAAGGCCCCAGTCGAGCTGGCCGTAGCCGACGTCGAGCGCGGTCACATGCGCGGCGCCGCGCTGTAGCAGGCAGTCCGTGAAGCCGCCGGCCGATGCGCCGACGTCGAGGCAGGAGCGTCCCGCGACGTCGATGCCAAAGGCGTCGAGGGCGTTCCGAAGCTTGATCCCGCCGCGCGAGACGAACGCAGCGCCCGCCTCGAGATGGAGCTCGACCTCATCGGGCACGAGCTCGCCGGGCTTCGTCGCGAACCGGCCGTCGCGTCCGATCCGCACCCGGCCGGCGCGCACGGATTCCGCTGCGCTCGTTCTCGAGCGCGCCAGGCCCCGCTCCGCGAGCAGGGTGTCGATCCGCTGCTTGGCCACGGCCAGAAGGTAACGACAGGCCGCCAGCGTTTCTGAAATTCGGGGGCCGCGACCAGAAGATCAGGTAAGCAGAAGGCCCAGCACCAGGCTGGGCCTCCTGGCAACGTCCCACTTCGCTGCCCTTGAGAGATACCCGAAGCGAGGAATCTTGAAAGCGAGCTTCTTCAAGCGATCGAACAAGTGTGCGCGGCGTCACACACAGATCGCACATACGTTCGTAGCCTGATGTCACGATGAGTTCACGCGTTATCCCCCACACCACGCACGCGGCGACGGAGATCGCCGGTGGCGCCTGGATGCTGGTCGCCCCCTTCGTGCTCGGCCTCGGGGCCGCGGCGACGGTCGCGTCGATGCTCGTCGGAGCGCTGCTCATGAGCCTCGCGGTCCAGCTCTCCGAGCCTCGCCGCGTCATCCCCCTTTCCGCCCACGCTGCGTTCGACTACGCGCTCGCGGCCGCCACGATCGTGGCCGGCGTCGCGATCGGCGCGCTCACCGGCGAGTGGCGCTCAACGGTCTTTCTGGTCGCAGTCGGCTCCGCCCTTGGGGCCCTCACCGCATCGACGCGGTGGAGCTCCCCGGTCGGCGCCTGAAGGCTCGCGTCCGGATACCCCAAAAAACAAAACACACATATCTCTCCTCCCTGTACCCCTGAGAACCCCCGCTCCCCGGCGGGGGTTCTCTTTTGGACGATCGCCGTTCACGGCGTACCGAGCAGACCTCCCGAGACCGTCACCGGCCCGGTGCCACCGCCGTCAGAGCACCCGACGGAGCCCGAGATCCCCGAGCGTCCGTCGTCGGCCACCGCCATGACGTAGAAGGCGCCTGCGCCGTTGACGAGGGGCGGGGTCGTGCTGTCGAGCGGCAGGTCCGCCGTCGGCGGGCTGCCCGGGTCGCCCGCAGTTGAGTAGCGGGCGGCGTTGTCAGAGCCATCCGCGGTGCTCGAGTTCCGCAAAGTCAGCGCGCCGCAAGCAGTCTCCGAGCCGGCATTCCAGGTGACGGTGAGCTCGCCGAAGCTCACGCTGTAAGTCGAGCCCGCGCCAGTCAGCTTGCCCACGAAGGGCACGGCCGGTTGGGGGACGAGCCCGGAATCATCGGGCGCGGTGGGCCCCGGCGGGCCCGCGGCGCCGCGGCGGCCTCGCGCGCCGGCCCGGCCGCGGCGTCCGCGCGGACCGGTGGCACCTTGGTGCCCTCGCTTGGCGGCGGCGGACTGCACTTGCGCCGGGGCGCTCGCCGCCGGCAGCGAGACGCTCGCGGCGATCGTCAGCCCCGAGATGAGGGCAAGCGCGGATCGCTTCGCGGCGGCGGGCACGGTCACTCCCCGATGAGGCCTCCTGAGAGGAGGACCGGTCCGGTACCGCCGCCGTCCGAGCAGGCCACGTCACCGGAGATGCCGCTCGCTCCGCTCTTGCTCGCGACGAGGAAGTAGAACGCGCCCTGGCCGCTCACGAGGGGCGCGGTGGTCGTTGCAGGCGCCAGCTCCGTCTCGGGCGCCACGCCCGGATCCCCCGACTCGCTGTAGCGGGCGGTGTCCGTGGTGCTTGCGTTCCTCAGCGTGAGGTCGCCGCACGTCGTCGCCGCCGCCGCGCTCCAAGCCACCGTAAAGTCGCCGAAGCTCACGCTCTTCGTCGAGCCGGTGTCGGCGAGCTTGGCGACGAACGGCAGTGCGAAGACGCGCGGCATGGGGCCAATGGGCCCTGGTGGACCCGGAGGCCCGGTCGCCCCACGCGGCCCGGTCGCGCCACGACGGCCCCGAGGCCCACGCGGACCCCTTGCGCCGCCGTGGCCGTGCTTGACGGCAATCGTGACGCGCTTCTCAGCGCTCGCTCCCGGCGACGACGCCGCGGCGCCAACGCCCACGAGCGACGCCGCCGAAGCAAGAACGAGCAGCGATCGTTTCATGGAGCCCTCCAACGGCGCGTTCCACCTGCCAGCTTCCCTGCGGTCCATCAGTGCGCTCGACCGAGCCTAACACCCCTCGAGGGACGCCGGCCCCGGAACGCCAAAGGCCCCGAAGTCATGGGACCTCGGGGCCTTTGGAATTGCGGATGTAAAGGAGGGGTGTCAGGGATATCGGCAGGATCCCCCCAGGCCTTTAGCGTGGTTGGCAATCCCGAAGCCGGGAAGCCAGCAGGCAATACTGACCCGGTGGCGCGCCAGGTCCACATCGGCTGCTCCGGCTGGAACTACGACGACTGGCGCGGCGTCCTCTACCCGAAGGGGGTTCCCCAGCGGCGCTGGCTGGAGGTCTACGCAGAGACCTTCCCGACCGTCGAGATCAACGCCACCTTCTACCGGTTGCCGACCGAGAAGGCCGTCCGCGTCTGGGCCGACTCCACGCCGGAGGGATTTCGCTTCGCGGTCAAGGTCAGCCGCTACATGACCCACGTCTACCGCCTCAGAGAGCCGAAGAAGGGTGGCACCGGGCTTTTTTTCGAGAAGCTGGAGCCGCTGCGCGAGGCGGGCAAGCTCGGGCCCGTCCTCTGGCAGCTTCCGGAGAACTTCAGGCGCGACGACGACCGGCTCGCCGGGGCGCTGGGGCGCGCCCCCGCGGGGCTGCACGCCTTCGAGTTCCGCCACCCGAGTTGGTTCACCGCCGATGTCTACGCGCTCCTGCGCGAGCACGGCGCGGCCTTGGTTGTGTCAGACCATCCGAAGTGGCCGTTCCAGACGCGCAAGCTCACGGCGGACTGGACCTACGTGCGCCTTCACTGCGGGCGGCGCGGCCGGGGCGGTAACTACTCCAACGCGGAGCTCGCGACCTGGAAGCGCCGGATCGCCGCGTGGCGCGCGCAGACCGAGGTGTTCGTCTATCTGAACAACGACTGGAAGGCCCACGCGGTGCGCAACGCCAGGACGCTCCTCCGCGGCCTCGCCTAGCGCAGCGCGACCTCACGCATCAGGGCGTCCATCTGGGCCATGTAGGGCGCGGTCCATTCGAGGCCCGCCGCGGGCCGATGCCGGTAGTAGCGGCGGTAGCGCAGGTACTTCCACACGAGTGTCGCGCGCCTAGACACCGCTCCCTTCCTGCTCATCCTCCGCATCAGGGTGCTCTTTGACCCAAGCGTCCGATTGGCCAGACTGAGCCGCTCTGGAATATGGCTGAGGTTGCGGGCACCGGGGTCGGCCGTCAGCCACTTGCTGGCACGGACGTGATTGACGAACATCTCCTGCGGCACCGCTCCCTTGACGAACGCGTGGTTGTTGGCCGCCAGGACCCAGAAGGGCGTCGAGGGGATGAGGCGGCGCTCGACGAGGTGAATGGCATGGCGGATGCTGGTCGGTCGCTCCAGCCAGGAGCGCAGCCAGTAGGCACCCGAGGAGCCCGGGCTGATTGCAGCCTCGAGTCGCTGCCCGATGTTCGGAGCGAACCAGTCGTCGTCGTCGATCGGTAGCACGAGCGCGTGGGCGGGAATCTCGTCCCAATCCGTCTGCGGAAGGCCTGTTGCACCAAGATTCCGCGCTGAGATCTCCCGAATCCGGGCTCGAAAGGTGTGGTACGGGATGCTGAACGTCGAGTTCCAGAGCTCCACCGGCCCGCGAACCTCGTCATCGAGCCCAGCGTAGGCCGCCTCCTCGTCGCTCCAATCGAGGCAGCGGCGAATCCAGATGTGGATCTCCATGCTTCGACTACGCGCTAATTTTCGGCCGGAGCGCGAACCCCCAGGGCTGCGGCCACCCGTTCGGCGACGGCCGCGCCGGTCAGCCCGACCTCTTCGTGCAGAAGCGCGGGCTTGCCGTGGGTGACGTAGCGATCAGGAAGGCCGACCCGCATCACCCTGGCCCGTCCCGAGCCGGGACCGACCGTGTCCTCCAGGTGCTCGAGCACGGCGGCTCCGAAGCCGCCCGGAAGGACGTTGTCCTCGATGGTGACGAGCAGGTCGTGGTCGGCCGCGAGGCCGTTGAGGAGCTCCGTATCGAGGGGCTTCGCGAAGCGCGCGTCGGCGACCGTGGCGGCGATGCCCGCCTCGGCAAGCTCGGAAGCGGCGTCCAGGGCGACCTTCACGCCGAGCCCGTAGCCGGCGAGGGCCACCCGCTCGCCCTGGCGCAGCGTCTCGCCGGTGCCGATCGGGATCAGCTCGGGGCTTGCGGGCATCGGGACGCCAATCGCGGCTCCGCGCGGGTAGCGCAGGGCGATCGGGCCCTCCTCGTGGTCGAGCGCGGTGCGCAGCATGTGGACCAGCATCGCCTCGTCTCGCGGCGCCATCAGGACGATGTTGGGAAGGGGCCGCAGGTAGGAGATGTCGAAGGCGCCGTGGTGCGTCGGGCCGTCGTCGCCCACGAGCCCCGCCCGGTCCATGGCGAAGACGACGTTCAGCTTCTGAAGGCAGACGTCGTGGACGATCTGGTCGAAGCCGCGCTGCAGGAAGGTCGAGTAGATGGCAGCCACCGGCTTGGCGCCTTGGAGGGCGAGCCCAGCCGCGAAGAGGACAGCGTCCTGCTCGGCGATGCCGACGTCGTAGTACTGCTCGGGAACCTCCTCGGCCAGGACGTTCAGCCCCGTCCCCCCCGCCATCGCCGCCGTGATGCCGATCACGCGGCGGTCGCGCCTGGCCTCCTTCGTGAGGGCTGCGGCGAAGACCTGCGTGTACTGCGGCGGGTCGGCCGGGGGCGGCGGCTCGAGCTTCTCGATCGGCTCGGGGGAATCGGTCTCGCTGACCGGGACCGGGTCCGGCTTCTTCGGCGCCGGCTTGCGATCGACGATCGAGCCGGGCTTCGCCGCGTGCCACTTCTCCATCCCCTCGAGGCCACCGTCCTCGGCTGGAGAGAACCCCTTGCCCTTGACGGTGTGGATGTGGACGACGACGGGGCGGTCCGCCTCCAGCGCCTCGCCGATCGCGCGGCGCAGCGCCCGGACGTCGTGGCCGTCGATGACGCCCATGTAGGCCAGGTCGAGCTCCTCGAAGAGGAGCCCCGGCGCCAGGTAGGACTTGATCGCCGACTTGATCTCCGGGCCGAGGCGCTCGATCTGGCGCCCCACGCCGAGCGGCAGCCTGGTGAGCCGCTCCTCCACGCCCTCCCGCGCGTGAAAGAGGCCCGGGTGCAGCCGGATCCGCTGGAAGTTTCGCGAGAGCGCGCCGACGTTCGGCGAGATCGACATCCCGTTGTCGTTGAGGACGATCACGATCGGCGTCTGCAGACCACCGGCGTTCTGAAGCGCCTCGTAGGCGACGCCCCCGGTGAGCGCGCCGTCGCCGATGACCGCGACGACCTTGCCGTCCTCGCCGATGCCCTTGCGCATCGCCTCCTTGAGGCCCACGGCGTAGCCGATCGAGGTCGAGGCGTGCCCGGCGCCCATGATGTCGTGCTCGGACTCGGCGATCGAGCAGAACGGAGCCAGGCCCCGATACTTCCGAATCGTCTCGAGCCGGTCGCGGCGGCCGGTCAGGACCTTGTGCGGGTAGGCCTGGTGGCCGACGTCCCAGAGGACCTTGTCGCGCGGCGACTCCAGCAGGCTGTGAAGCGCGACGGAGAGCTCGCAGGTCCCCAGGTTGGCTCCGAAGTGGCCGCCGATCTCGCCGATCACGTCGATGATCAGCTCCCGGACCTCCTGGGCGACGGCCTGGAGCTGGGAGTCGGAGAGGCCCTTGAGGTCCTCCGGACCGCCGATCCGGTCGAGGATCCGCTGCTCGGAACCGGCGTTTGGCTGCTCTTCGCTCATGCCTGACGGGTGTGGATGAAGTCGGTTACGCGCCGCAAATCGTTGGTCGCCGGCCCGGCATCTGCAAGCGCCTGGACCGCGTTGGCGTGGGACTCACCGGCGAGCTCGCGAGCGCGGTCGAGCCCGAAGACGCTGACGTATGTGGCCTTGCCATGCCGCTCATCGCTTCCTTGCGGCTTGCCGAGCTCCTCGTCGGTCCCGGTGACGTCGAGGATGTCGTCGACGATCTGAAACAGGACACCGAGCTCCTCGGCAAAGCGCCGATACGGGATTGTCGCATCCTCCGGGGTTCCGGCCAAGAGCAGCGGGATCACGACGCTCGCGGCGATCAGCCGCCCCGTCTTCAGCGAGTGGAGCTCGCGCAGGCGGTCGGCCTCGATCTCGGCGGGCTCGGCGGTCACGTCCACGTACTGGCCACCCACCATTCCCGCGGCTCCCGTGGCCTCGACCAGCTCGCGCAACGCCGCGAGGACGCGACCGGGCTCCCCCGCCTGCTCGCGCGCGAACAGCCCGACGGCCTCCGCGAACAGGCCGTCCCCGGCGAGGATCGCCACGTCCTCCCCGTGGACGACGTGAGAGGTCGGGCGTCCCCGGCGGAGCTCGTCGTCGTCCATGGCCGGCAGGTCGTCGTGGATGAGCGAGTAGGTGTGGATCAGCTCGATAGCGCTCGCGGCGGCAAGCAGGTCCTCGGGCGGCGTCCCGATCGCTCGCCCGCCGGCGAGGACGAGCACGGGCCGCACGCGCTTCCCGCCCGCGAGCAGCGAGTAGCGCATGGCCTGCTCCAGGCCCGACGTCGCCGGCAGGCGCGAGAAGCGCAGGCCGGCGAGGTGCTCCTCGACGAGCGCCTGGAGGTCGTCGGGGTAATCGCTCACCGCTCGGCGTCGGGGTGGGCGGCGCGGTCGATCTCGTTGCCGGCCTTCGCCACCAAGTCCGCCGCCTCGCGCGCGAGGGCCTCTGCGTCGGCGTCGACGGTCTCCGGATCGCGCAGCTTCGCCGCGATCGCCTCGAGGCGCTCGGTGATGGCGGCAAGCTCGGACATCAGGTCGCGACCTCGGGATGGAGCTCGCGCGCGGCGGCGCCGAGGATGCCGTTGACGAACCCCGGGGCGTCGGCCCCGCAGTAGCGCTTCGCCAGGCTCACCGCCTCGTCGATCGCCACCTCGTGGGGCACGTCGTCGCGCTCGCGAAGCTCGTAGAGGGCGACGCGCATGATCGCGAGCTCGAGTGGAGCGATGCGCTCGAGCGACCAGCCCTTGGCGAGCCGGGCGATCTCGGCATCGAGGTCCTTCAGGTGCTCGTCGGCGCCGGTCGCCAGGTCCCGCGTAAACGGCTTGGCGCCGGCGAGGAGCTCATCCAGCGGCCGCCCGGTCACGTCGCGCTGATAGAGCGCCACCGCGGCGTCCCGGCGCTGGTCGGAGCGGCGCACGGTCGGCCCCTAGATGGCCGAAGGCCGATTGACGTGCCCGCGGGGGCGGCGCAGGCCGAGTTGGGCGCCGCGCGTGTCCCGAAGCCAATAGCTGTCTGCTGTTGGCGAGGACACGGGTGGCGATCCAGCGACGGCCTGCGCCGTCATCCGTGGGTGCGTGAATCGGGTTTCGGCCATCTAAGCTCGCGAGACGTACTCGCCGCTGCGGGTGTCGACCCGGACCCTCTCGCCCTCGTCGATGAAGAGCGGGACCTGGATCTCGACCCCGGTTTCGAGCGTGGCGGGCTTGGTGCCGCCGCCCGAGGCGGTGTCGCCGCGAAGCCCGGGGTCCGTCTTGGTGACCGCGAGGTCGACGGCGCTCGGCACCTGGACCCCGGTCGCCCGCTCATCGACGTAGAGGATCTCGACGGTGTCGTTGGGCAGCACCCACTTCATGTCCTCGCCGGCGACCGAGCGCGGCAGCTCGAACTGCTCGTAGGTGTCGGTGTCCATGAAGACCGCCGCCTCGCCCGAGTCGTAGAGGTACTGCATGCGCTTGGTCTCGGTGCGCACGGGTCGGAACTTCTCGCCGGCGCGGAAGGTCTTGTCGAGGACGGAGCCGTCCTCCACCCTGCGGAGCTTCGTGCGCACGAAGGCGCCGCCCTTGCCGGGCTTCACGTGCTGGAAGTCGACGATCCGGTAGATCGTCCCCTCGATCTCGACGTGGGCGCCGTTCTTGAACTGGTTGGTGGAAATCAAGGCGCCCGTGAGGCTAGCGAGCGCGGCGCGCGAGCCGCGTGACCGCCGGGACATCGCGGCTGCCTGCCAGGATGGCGCGCATGGCTGCCACCGGCGAGCTTCGCTCACGCCGCCTCGGGACGGTGCTTCGCGACGGCGAGCAGGTGACGCCGCTCGAGCTGTTCTTCGACCTGGTCTTCGTCCTCGCGATCACCCAATGCACGACGCTGATGGCCCACGACCCGACGTGGGAGGGCCTCGGGAAGGCGATGCTGATCTTCGGGTTGCTCTGGTGGGCTTGGGCCGCCTACGCATGGCTGACGAGCGTCGTCGATCCCGAGGAAGGAGCGGTTCGAATCGTGATGTTCGCGACCATGGCCGGGCTCCTGATCTGCTCGCTGTGCGTGCCGCGCGCCTTCGATGAGCTCGCGCTCGACTTCGCGATCGCCTACGGAGTCGTCCGAGCCGCGCACATCGCCCTCTTCACGATCGCCAGCCGCGACGATCCGGGCTTCCGCCGGTCGGTCATGGGGATCGCCGTGAGCACGTCGATCGCGGTGGGCCTGCTCGTCCTCGCCTCGGCGTTCGACGGCGCAGCGCAGGCCGGGCTCTGGGCGCTCGCGCTGTTCTTCGACACCGCGATCCCCTACGTGTTCGGATCCGAGGGCTGGCACCTCGTCCCGCGCCACTTCGCCGAGCGCCACGGCCTGATCGTGATCATCGCCCTCGGTGAGTCGATCGTTGCGATCGGCGTCGGCGCCGGGATCGGCACGCACCTCGACGCGGGCACCGCCTCGGCCGCCGTTCTCGGCGTGGCGCTAACGGCCGCCATGTGGTGGGCCTACTTCGACATCGTCTCGATCATCAACACCCGCCGGCTGGCCGAGGCCGAGGCCGGGCGGGTGCAGAACGAGCTCGCGCGCGACGCCTACTCGTACATTCACCTGCCGATGGTCGCCGGGATCATCCTCGTCGCCCTCGGGCTGAAGAAGACCCTCGCCGACCACGGCACGGCGCTCGAGAGCGTGCCCGCGTTCGCGCTCTGTGGCGGCCTGGCGATCTACCTGTTGAGCCACGTTGCCCTGCGCTGGCGACACATCCGCACGCTGAGCGGCCGGCGCTTCGGCCTCGCGGCCGGCCTCCTCGCGCTGTTCCCGCTTGCCACCGAGATCCCTTCGCTCGCCACGCTCGCGATCATCACCGTGCTCATGTGGGTGATGATCACGAGCGAGACGCGGATGTACGGCGAGAACCGCAGCCGCGTTCGGCACGCCGCGCAGGGCTAGCTGTAATTCCTGAGCCCGTTGTTTCATCCGGCCGGGCTCGGCCGGTGGCCGTGCATAGACTGGCCATCATGCCCGAGGTACCCAAGCTCCTCGACGACCTCCTGCGCGCGCCGGGGCCATCCGGCTACGAGGCGGCCGCCACGGCCACGTGGCGAGGCGCAGCCGGCTTCGCGACCGTGAACGTCGACGCCCTCGGCTCCTCGGTGGCCACGGTCGGCGAGGACGCCGACCAGCCGCTCCTCGCGATCGTCGGGCACATCGACGAGATCGGCGTCGTCGTCACCCACGTCGACGAGAAGGGCTTCGTCTATTTCGGCTCGATCGGCGGCTGGGACGCGCAGGTCCTGGTGGGCCAGCGGGTGCTGATCGACGGGCGCAACGGCCCGGTGCCCGGCGTCATCGGGCGCAAGCCGATCCACCTCCTCGACTCCGACCAGCGCAAGAAGGTCGTCGAGATCAAGGACATGCACATCGACATCGGCGCGGCCGGCGAGCAGGAGGCGCTCACGCTTGTCGCCGTTGGCGACGCCGGCGTGATCGCCGGCGAGCCGGCCCAGCTCGCCGGGTCGCGCCTCGTCTCGCGCTCGCTCGACAACAGGCTCGGCTGCTACATCGCGCTCGAGACGGCCCGGCGCGCGCACGAACGGGGCCAGCTCTCGGCGCGGGTCGCTGCGGTCGCCGCGGTGCAGGAGGAGATCGGCTCGATGGGCGCAGGCACCACCGCGTACTCGCTGCGTCCAGACGTGGCGATCGCGGTGGACGTCACGCACGCAACCGACGCTCCCGGCGTCGACCCCAAGGAGCTCGGCAACCACGCGCTCGGCTCGGGTCCCGTGATCAGCCGCGGCGCGCGCCTCGCGCCCCGGGTCTACGAGCTCCTGGTCGCGGCCGCCGAGGCCGCCGACATCGAGTACACCGTCGAGGCGAGCGGCAGCTCGACGCACACGGACGCCGACTCGATGCAGATCTCGCGGGCGGGGATTCCGACCGGCCTGGTGTCGATCCCGCTGCGCTACATGCACTCGCCGGTGGAGATGGTGGACCTCGGGGACGTCGAGGCCGTGGTCGAGCTCCTGGTCGCGTTCGCGGAACGGCTCGACTCGACGACCGAGTTCTCCCCTAGCTGACGGTTCGGAGCTCCTTGGTGAGGGAGTTGAAGTTGCGGTGCCCGCCCTCGGTGATCACGACCAGGTCCTCGATCCGCACGCCGAACTCGCCCGGCAGGTAGATCCCAGGCTCGACGCTCACCACGTCGCCGACCTCCAGGACGTCGTCGGAGGTCTTGCCGAGCCGGGGGGCCTCGTGCACCTCGAGGCCGACACCGTGCCCGAGGCCGTGGCCGTAGTGGTCGCCGTGGCCGGCGGCCTCGATCGGGTCGCGCGCGGCAGCGTCCGCGTCCCTTCCCGAGACTCCGGGCCCAACCGCGTCGAGCCCGGCTTGCTGGGCCCCCTTGACGAGCTCGTAGACCTCGCGCTCGGCCGCCCCCGCCTCGCCCACGGCGAACGTCCGGGTCGAGTCCGAGCAGTAGCCGGCGACGATCGAGCCCATGTCGATCAGCAGGAGCTCGCCTTCGGCCACCTTCCGCTCTGAGGCCTCGTGGTGGGGCGTGGCCGCGTTGGGGCCAGCAGCGACGATGGGGGAAACGAGGCGCCCTCGGCCCCGAGCTCGCGCATGCGCACCTCGGCGGCAATCGCGATCTCGCGCTCCGTGCGCCCCGTGAAGCCCCGTCCGCACAGCCACTCGCAGACGTCCTCGGTGATCCTCGCCGCGGCGGCGATCGTCTCGACCTCGTCGGAATCCTTCGTGCGCCGCAGCCGGCCGACGAGGCCCTCTGTCGGGACGAGCTCGGCGCCGTCGCCGATCTCCTCCTCGAGCTTTCGCAGGCTGCGAACGCTGGTCTGGGCCTCGTCGAAGCCGACGCGGCCGTGCGCCCGCCTCACCAGATCCGCCAGGAGCCGGGTCTTCACGATCACGCGCTCGAATCCGTCGCGCACCTCGTGCGCGGCGCGCTCCTCGTAGCGGAAGTCGGTGAAGAAGGTCCTCGTGTCCTTGCCGACGAGCGCAAGGCCGCTGGTGCCACCGAAGCCGGTGAGCCAGCGCACGTCGGCGCGCGCGTCGGGCCCCGAGTCCCCGGGGCGCACCAGATCGCCGACGATCAGCGCGTCGAGGCCTTCGGCGGCGACGATCTCCGCGAGCCCCTCCGCGCGGTTCACGCGAGGCGCTCCTTCAGCATCGCCAGCGCGTCGCGGTAGCCGTCGGGGCCCTTGCCGGCCACCTGGCCGATCACCACGTCTTCGAGCACCGAGACCCGCCGCCAATCCTCGCGGGCGTGGATGTCCGAGAGGTGGACCTCGACCGCGGGAATGCCGGTGAGCTCCAGGGCGTCGTGGATCGCGTAGCTGTAGTGCGTCCATGATCCGGGGTTGAGGATGGCGCCGTCGGCGATCTCCGGCAGGCGGTGGATCATCTCGATGTACTCGCCCTCGTGGTTGGAGTGGAAGAACGACGCCTCGAGTCCGAGCGCGTCCGCGAAGCGCTTGACCTTCACCTCCAGCTCGGAGATGGTGAAGGTGCCGTAGTGCTCGGGGTCGCGGCGGCCGAGCATGTCGAGGTTGACGCCGTGCAACACCATCACCCGATTGTGGGCGCCTCTCACGAAACGAGCTCCTCCACGGCCGCCTCCACGCTAGCGGGATCGACGAGCTGCCCAACACGCGGCTCTCCCGGGCGCTCCAGCAGGACGAACTCGACACCGCGCTCGGTGCGCTTCTTGTCCCGCTCGAGCGCCGCAAGGATCGTCGTTGTGCCGAGAGGTGCGTCCAGGGCGGTCGGCAACCCGTGGCGCGCGAGGATCTCCGCCACCTGAGCGCGTAGGTCCTCCGCGCTCGACATGCGGAGCGCCGCCAGGAGCCCGAGGCCAACGGCCTCCCCGTGGCGGTAGCGCGCGTACCCCGATGCCGCTTCGATCGCATGGCCGACGGTGTGTCCGAGGTTCAGCGCCATCCGCAGCCCGGCGTCCCGCTCGTCGGCCGCCACGACGTCGAGCTTGTAGCGCGCGCAGGGCTCGACTAGGAGTGCGACCGCCTCGGCGCTGAGGGCATCGAGCGCTCGAACGCGCTCCCAGAGCTCGCCGCCGGCGAGGAGGCCGGTCTTCAGCACCTCGACGAAGCCGGCGGCGAGCTCCGCCGGCGGCAGCGTCTCGAGCGTGTCGAGGTCGGCGACAACCGCGGTGGGCTGGTGGTAGGCGCCGACGTAGTTCTTGCCCTCGGGAAGGTCAACTCCGGTCTTGCCGCCGTACGCGGAGTCGACCTGCGCAACGAGCGTTGTCGGGATCTGCACGTAGCGGATGCCGCGCATGTAGGTCGCGGCACAGAAGCCGGCAACGTCACCAATCACGCCACCGCCGAGCGCGAGCACGTAGTCGCGCCGCGTCAGTGAGTGCCCGACCATCTCGGCCCAGACCCGGCGAACCGAGTCCATCTGCTTGCTTGCCTCTCCGGGCGCGAGCTCGACGCCGGCGAAGCCCCGCACGCGATCGCCGTAGCGGGCCCCCACGTTTCCGTCGGTCACCACGAAGCCGCGGCCGTCGATCGGTGGCAGGACGTCGAGTCCCAGCAGATCCCGGCCGATGAACACCGGGTAGTCGCCGGACGCGCTCGACGCCCACAGCATGCGAGTTCCGGCGGGCGCCTCGAGAAGCGCCGCAAGCGCCGGCAGCGCCGCGCGGACGGCCTCGCGGCGGCCGGGAACGACGGCGTCGGCAAGGCTGGCGTACACGGGTGCCCGCTCGGCGTGGAGGCGCTCGAACTCACCGCGGTCGCGGGCCAGCGGGCGCCCCGCCCCCTCGACCCGCCCCCACGCCTCCTCGGCGGCGACGTCGAGCCAGACGACGACGTGGTCGCGCAGCGCGCCGGCGACCGCCGCGGAGAGGACGCTGCCGCCGCCCAGCGCGACCGGAGCCCTGTCCGCGCGGGCGAGCATGGCGACCACAAGCTCGGCCTCCCGGCGGCGGAACTCCTGCTCGCCGTGGCCGTCGAAGAACTCGCCGATGGGCATCGCGAGCTTGCGCTCGAGCTCGACGTCGGCGTCGAGCGGCTCGACGCCGAGGTAGTCCCCCGCGGCGCGTGCCGCCTTCGACTTGCCGGCGGCCATGAAGCCGATGAATACGAGCGAGGGCTTCGCCCCGGCCCCGGGCCCTACCGCCTCCACCCGATTCGCTCCCGGTAGGCGGCGAGCGCTGACAGCGCGTCGTCGATGTGGTCGCCGCCGAACTTCTCGCGGTACGCCTCGGCGAGGACGATGGCGACCATTGCCTCGGCGACCACCCCGGCCGCCGGGACGACCGTGGAGTCCGTTCGCTCACGAAGCGCCTGCGCAGGCGCGAGCGTCTCGGTGTCCACGCTGCGAAGCGGCTTGGTCAGCGTCGAGATCGGCTTGAGAGCCCCTCGCACCACCAGCGGCTCCCCGTTCGACATTCCGCCCTCCACCCCGCCGGCGCGGTTGGTCTCGCGGTGCCAGCCGAGCTCGGGGGAGTGGAAGATCTCGTCGTGGGACTCCGACCCAGGCCGCCCCGCGATTTCCCACGCCTCGCCCACGGACACGCCCTTGACCGCCTGGATCGAGACGAGCGCATGGGCGAGCCGGCCGTCGAGGCGCCCGTCCCAGCTCACGTGCGACCCAAGCCCCGGCACGAGCCCGAAGGCGCGGACCTCGAAGACTCCGCCCAGGCTTTCGTTGGCCTTCCGCAGCCGGTTGATCTCCTCGACCATCTGCTCCGCGGCCGCTGGGTCGAGGCAGCGGACGGGCGAGTCGTCGACGTCGGCGAAGTCACCCGGCTCGAGCGGCTCGCGCTCGGGCGCCTCGACGGACCCGATCTGGATGACGTGGCTGACGACACTGACCCCGAACGCGTGCAGGAGCTCCTTGGCGAGCGCTCCCGCCGCCACGCGGGCGGCGGTCTCGCGCGCCGACGCGCGCTCCAGGACGTTCCGCACGTCACGGTGGCCGAACTTCATGGCGCCAGCGAGATCGGCGTGCCCCGGCCGCGGCGTGTGCACCTCCTCGACGTCGGCAGCCACCGGCCAGGGGTTCATCCGCTCCTCCCAGTTGGCGTAGTCGCGGTTCGCGACCAGCACGGCCACCGGGCTCCCGAGCGTTCGCCCGTGCCGCAGGCCGGAGCGGATCTCGGCGGCGTCCGACTCAATCTTCATGCGGCCGCCGCGGCCGTGGCCGAGCTGGCGGCGTGCAAGCTCGCGGTCAACCCTGGCGCGGTCGACCTCCAGGCCCGCGGGCATGCCCTCGACGATCGCAACGAGCCCGGGGCCGTGCGACTCGCCCGCCGTCGTGAATCGAAAGGCCGACATCGCCGGCCAAGGCTAGACGGAACCTGTCCGCTAGTTGGTCTCGGCGTCGCAGGCGTTCGAGGCCTGCGGGTCGCGCACGGCGAGCAGGCCGTCGGAGTCAACGCTCGAGCCGTTGAGCGAGGCCGTCAGCAGGATGCCCTGGTCCAGGTATTGAGCCGAGACCCGCACCACGGCCGTGTCCGTTCCGGCCCTGACCGTAACCGTCGCGACGCCAACCGCCGTGCTGCTCGTGGACATGCTGATCAGCGTGTCGCTGGATGCGGGCCCCGAGAGCTGGACCTCGTCCACCGGGACGTTGATGTCGCCGAGGTTGACGCAGTCGGCGGTCTGGTGAAGCGTCGCGACCGCCCGCGCGGGGGCGCTGCCGGCGACGATGTCGCCGCTCACTCGCGGCATCAGCGTCGGCGATGCATCCGTGCCGCTGGAGATGCCGGTGATCGTCGTGAAGTAGGCGCCGGCCGAGCGGGTCGGCAGCGTCCCGATGATCTGATCGGGCACGTTCAGGCCATCGAACATCGTCCAGTGGCCGGCCGCGGGCGTCGTCAGCGTCTCGCCGGCGATGGAGACGAGGACGCCGTTGTACTTCGGGTCGCCGATTTCGGCGAAGGTGACCGGCGTGACCGCCGGGGTGCCGGCGCCCGCCGTCTCGTCGTAGGAGGTGAGGTCGAACTCGCCGCTGGCCGTGCGGCCCGCCACCGACACCCGATCTCCGATCGCGAGCGTCGTGGGGATCGCGGTTTCGAAGACGAGCATGAGCGCCGAGTCCTTGGCGCCGGCGTAGCCGGCGCCGCCGGGCTGCGCCTGCGCCCAGACGAGCTTGCTCGGTCGATCGATCGCCGTGACCATCAGGTCGTTGACGCGCACCCTCTGGCCTGGGCCGACCTTGCCGTCGTTGACCGCGTAGACCGACTTCGGGCAGTAGCCGTCGGGATCCGGGACGTTCGGGCAGGCGTCGAGGCCGTCGGAGATCCCGTCTCCGTCCGCGTCACTCGCGTTGCCGCCGGTGCCACCGCCGGTCCCGCCTCCTCCGGTCCCGCCTCCTCCGGTGCCGCCACCTCCTCCGGTCCCGCCGCCGCCTCCGCCGCCGGTTCCGCCGCCACCGCCCGTTCCACCGCCGCCTGTGCCCTGGCCGTCGTTGTCGACGATGGTGCCGACCGCCGTTCTGCGCTTGAGGTGTGCGTGCTTGACGTGGGAGAGGACGACTCGGAACGTCTCGTCGGGCTCCTTGCGGCCGTCGCCGAGCACGACGACGCTGACGTGGGCCTTACGATGCCCGGCGGCGATCTTGACGACGCCGCGCTTTGCCTTGAAGTCCGTCGAGCCGGCCGTGCCCGCGACGGTCCTGAACGCAGCGCTCACGGCGTGCTTGGCATGGTGCGAGAGCTTGACCGTGAACCGGGCCTTCGCCGTCGCCGAGCCATCCGGCTCACGCACCGAGGCGTCGGCGATCGTGAGGCTCGTCCCCTTGTGATGATGACCGGCCGAGGCAGCGGCCGGCAGCGCGATCGCGAGCGCCGCCACGGCCAGGGCTCCGGCCAGCCGCCGGGCACGAGAACTCGATGCGGAAGCGCGCGCCTCAGCCACCGCTCACCACGCCCGAGCTCGCATACGCGGCACCCTGGGCGGGATGGGCAGCCTTGGGCTGTTTGACGTGAACGTCCCTGATCTTCAGGAGCGTCAGCTCATAGGACACCGGGTCGGTGGCGCCCGGAGGCGTGTAGTCCACCGTGAGGCTCTGGCCGGGCTGCATCGTGACGTAGATGCAGTCGTCCGGAGCCGGGACGCAGGAGCCCGTGCCTCCCGTCGCGACGGAGCGCGAGGAGAGGACGAACGCCGCGTTCTTCCCGTTCTCGTCGGTGCCGAGGAAGGCAACCACCGGGGTCTTCGCCTCCGGCAGGATGCTCATCGGCTCGATCGACTTGAGGGTCTTCGGGTTCTCGCCGACCTGGCCGACCTTGACGTCGACCCGGCGGGTGAAGAGTCGCGTGACCGTGCGGATCGTCGGCTTGTTCGAGCCGCTGTTGCCGCCGCCGTTGCCCCCGCCGGACTGCGTCTGGCCGCCCGAGCCGCCCGACGTGGTCGGCGGGGTCGTCGACGGAGCGCTGGAGGGCGAGCTCGACGGCGAGCCCGTCGGGGGCGTCACGGTCGGCGCTGACGAGGAGCTCGCGGGCGCGCTGCTCGGGAACGGCGATGCCGAGGACCCAGAGCCGGCCGCGGTGGAGCCGGCTGCGGTGGTCGCGTGGACGACGAACTGAGCCTTGAAGGGGTTCTTCGTCTCGAACGCCGCGAGGCGCTTGCGGTAGTTGGTGGCGCCCGGCTGGTCGGCCAGCGTGACGGCGGGCATGGCCATCTGGGCCGAGTTCAGGGCGCCGCTCGGCGTCGCGAGTGCGGGCGCGCCCTCGGGCTTCTTGGCGAGCAGGACGGGGATGGCGACGATGGCCGCGAGCAGGGCCACGACGACGATCAGCAGGCGCCGGTCGCGAAGGTCGCGGTAGACGTCGGTGACGATCCGCGGGGTCTCGAGCCTGTTCATGGCGTCACCGCCGCGGTCACCGCCGGGGAGCTGCCCGAGCTGGTCGCCGGGGTCGTCGCCGGCACTGGCGACGACGCGGTCGCCCCGCCGGTCAGGCCCTGGTCCGGCGGGGCCAGGTAGGTGGTCATCGAAAGCGTTCCGTCGAGGACGGAGGACGCGGCCGCGCCGGGCTCCATGTTGCTCGAGAGGCTGAAGCTGTTGATCGTTGCCAGGCGTCCCGACGGCCGGGGATCGGAGAAGTCGGCCGTCTGCTTCGACTTCCGCAGGTGCACGAGGCCGTCGAGGCCGCCGATGAGCTTCGCGGTCTGGAAGTAGTCGCCCTTGAAGGTCACGTCGTAGGGCATCACGGCCAGCCCGGCCGGGCCCACGGAGGCGCCGAGCGGCAGGAGCGCCGCCGCGGTCTCGGTGGCCGGAGCGGTCGTGGTCGCACTCGTCGTCGTCGGCGCCGGGGTTCCGCTGGCGGACGACTCGCCCAGGGTGAGCCCGTCGAGCTCGATCCCGGCGCGATCGGAGATCCCGGAGACCTGAGTCAGGAAGCTCGGCGTGTCCGAGTCGGCCGGCACGGCCTTGCCCAGGCGAACCAGGCTCGCGTAATTCTTGTGGTAGCCGCGCTTCTCCGCCGCGCCGGTCGCGGCGGCCTGCTCGGCCTGCGCGGCGCTGGCGCGCAGGCTCGCGACCTGCTGGCCGAGGTCCCTGTTGGTCTGGAGCTTGGGGCTCAGCAGCAGGAACCAGTAGGCGGCCAGGACGACGATGACGCCGGCGATGACGGTTATCAGGCGCTCAGTGCTCAATTGGAGCCTCCGGGGGCGCTCGTGTCGGAAGTCGTCGGGGACCCGGTCGACGGGGTCGTCGAGCCGGGAGTGGTCGACGTGGTCGAGCCGGGAGTCGTCGAAGTCGTCGGGGTGGTCGACGTCGTCGGCGTCGTCGAGGTCGTGGACGTGGTCGAGGTCGTGCTCGGCGTCGCCGTCGTGCCGGTCGCCTCCGCGCTCAGATCGGGAATCTGGACGGCGTCGAACGCGGCCAGCGCCTGGAAGCTCTCGAGTGAGCGCGTGCCTGTGCACGCCCCCTCGCCGCCGGCGGAGCCGCTCGCGGTCGAGCTCGAGGAGGAGCCGCCGCCGGATTCAGAGGCGGCGTCGGAACGCTGGGTGCTCTGAAGGCCGACTCGCGTCACGCCGTCGATGTCACGCAGCGCCGCGAGGAAGCTCGCGACCGCTCGCTCATCGGTGGCGCAGCCCGAGATCGTTAGCGTCGGGCCGGTCGCGCCGGAAGAGAGCGATGACCCGGTTCCAGTCGAAGATCCGGTGGCCGCCGCCGAGTCGCTGGTGACGGAGCCGCCCAGCGAGGTCAGCCACACGTCCCCGGGGATCACGATCGCGAGCTCGCGAAGGATGCGCTCCCAGTCGAAGCGGCTCTGAGCGAGCATCGACACCGTCGTCTGCCGGGCCTGCTTGAGGGTCGCGAAGTCGGTGTAGGGCTGAAACGCCTGCGCGCGCTGCTCGGCCGCCGTCTTGCGCGCCTGGAGGCTCGCGATCTCGGTCTTGTGGTCGGAGATCTTGTTGCCGGTCAGGACAAGCACCGTCACCGCCCCGAGCACGAGGACCAGGGCCGCGATGAGCGCGTAGGAGAGCTGGCCCGCGCGCAGGGCAGCCTGATCGCCGCGTCGCTGGTCACCGGGGATGAGGTTGACGGGACGCATGTCAGTTCTCCAGGGCGAGGCCGAAGGGAACGGTAAGGCGCGCGGCTGCCCGCTCGCCGAAGGGCTGGAGCTCTGGAGGCGTCGCGACCACGAGCGTGCGGCCAAGCGCGCCCTCGAGGCTTGCGACCAAGCCCGGGATGGCACTGCCGGCGCCGCTCACGAGGACGGACCCCACCGGGAGCGCGCCCTCCTGCGTCGCGTAGTAGTCCAGGGAGAGTCGAAGCTCGTCGGCAAGCTTTGCGACGCCCGCGGTCAGCACGTCACGGGCGAGCCCAACGATCTGGGGATCCCCCTGGATCGCCGCGACCTCTTGTTCGAGGCCGACGTGGACGAGGAGCTCGCGTGCGTGCCCGAGCGAGAGCGAGGCCTGCTCCGCCACCTGCTGAGCCATCGCCTCCATCCCGAAGCTCGCGGCGCGGGTGAAGAGGCAACTCGAGCCAAAGGCCACCGCCAGGTTCGTGAGATCGCCGAGGCTGCAGTGAAGGATCGCGCCGCCGGCCGTGTCGAGCTGAGCATCGGGATGCGCGTGCCTGTAGGCGCGGATCATGCCGAAGGCCGCGTGATCGATTCCGATCGGATGCAACCCCGCGCCGCGAATCGCACGGACGGCGCGCTCAACCATGTCGGTCCTGGCCGCGACGGCGACGACGTCCATGCCGTCCTCGGCCCCGTCGACCGGCGGCGGGATGAGCTGCCAGTCGATCGTCGCCTGGTCGGCGGGCATCGGAAGCTGCTCCTGGGCCTGGAAGCGCACCGCGGTGTCGAGCTCCTTGGGATCCTCGATCAGCGGCAGGTGAAGAACGCGGACGACGACCCGCTGGTTGGCGACCCCGAGCCGAACGTCCTTGCCAAGCTTGTTCTGGGCGACGAGCTCGCGAAGCGCGTTGGCGAGGTTGTCGACGTCGCCGACCTCGCCCTCGCTGAACACCCCGGGCTCGAGCTCCATGATGCCGTGCCCGGTGACCTCGGGACGCCCGTTGACGTGCACCTCGGTCGCGGCGACGCTGCCAGCCTCGATCTCGAGCCCGACGACGGACGTCTGCTTGCCTCGTGTGATCGTCAATCCACGCACGCTGGTTACCCACGAAGAAGATCGGCCTTCTGCCCCGAAACTTGAGTCCCGGGAGGCAATTGGCCATCAGGCCAGGCGTGGGGCTAGAAAAGGCCCGTGTACCAGTCGATCAGCGAGTCGCCGAACCAGAGGCCGGCGACACCCCCGAGCGCGAGGAACGGCCCGAACGGGATCGACTGCTTCCGCGCCTCGGAGCCCTTGAGGGCGATCAGGCCGACACCCACGAGCGCGCCGGACGCGAAGGCCACGAACAGCGCCGGGACCAGCAGGCGGCCGAGGTAGAGGCCCATCATCGCGACGAGCTTGACGTCGCCCATGCCCATCCCGCGCGGATAGGCGAGGGCGACCAGGAGCAGACCGAGGCCCCCGGCGGCCGCGGCCAGCAGGTGATCCGGCAGCAGCGAGGGGTCGGTCGCCACGAGGATCACCAGGCCCGCGACCGCGCCGAACCCGACGATGGCGTTGGGGATCACCCGCCGCTCGAGATCGGTCAGGGTGATCGCGACCAGGACCGCGCAGAACACCAGCCCCAGCACCAGCATGCCGGCGTCGTCGGTGCCGAGCGCGAGTGTCGTGCCGGCGAACAGGGCGCCCAGCCCGAGCTCCGTGAGCGGGTAGCGAACCGCGATCGGCATCCCGCAGTGCCGGCACCTGCCGCGCAGGTAGAGCCACGAGACGATGGGGACGTTGTCGTAGGCGGCGATCTGACCGCTGCAGCCGGGGCACCTTGAGCGACCGGCGACGATCCCCTCGCCCCGCGGGACGCGGTGGGCGACGACCGTCACGAAGCTGCCGAGGAGCGCCCCGAGGACGAAGAGGAGGCAGGCGATCGCGGCGTCCATTGAGCGGCCGTGACCCTAGCGCCGGCGCCGGAGCGCCTCAGCACTTGATGTTCGGGTCCGTGCTGCCGACGACGCAGCTGGTCTCGCGGACGATGTGCCAGCTCGCGAGCGTCAGGTCGAACAGGAATGGCGGCTCCAGCGCGGCCAGGCGATCGTCGTAGGTGTAGTTCTTGAGGTAGCCGGTCGCGACGCCACCGCCAGACGAGGTGCCAACGGTGCCGCGGAAGAGCTGGGCGATCGCGCCGTTGACGGTGAGGTTCCCGAGCGGGGCCCCGCAGTCGTAGTTGTCGACGATGAACGAGTGGTTGATGGCGAGGATCGCCGCGTCGATCGTCGGGTTCGACAGCGTCTGGCTCGAGATGTTGGACGCCGACCCGCATGAGACAAAGCTACTGCCGCCCCGCGTGGTCACGCCGTGCTCAACGCGGACGAAGTTGTTCGCGACGAGGCCCGCGACCGCGCTGCCACTGAGGTTCGTCGTGATGCTGCCGTTGATGATGATGTCGTTCGCGGCGGCGATCGTCACCGGCGTGCTGTACGTCCCCTTCACGAAGACGTTGCCGCAGCCGCTGTTGCTCGAGTAGTTGACGTTGTACGGCGAGTAGGTGGCGCTGCAGGTGCCGTTGGTCGCGTAGATGATCGGCTTGGTCACGAGGTTGACGGTGCTCGTCGTCCCGTTGTTGGTCACCTGGGCGGTCGTCCCGTTCAACACCACCGTCGTGGTGCCGTTCTTCACCACGCCCTCGTTCTGCGCGTACCCGAGAAGCGCCGTGTTGTCGGGCGGCGGGTCGATGTAGGGCTGGTCCTGGAAGAGCTTTCCCTTGATCTGGACGTTGTTGGAGCCGCAGCCGGTCCACAGGCCGCCGTTCGGAGCGCCCGCCGGCGGTGAGTTCGCGGGCGCCGCGGTCTCGATCCGGTCGGTGCCACCGGGCCGGCCGAAGATCGGCGAGCCGCAGATCGCATACTGGTCCTGCGTGTACATCGGCCCGTTGATGACGTCGCCGGTGATCCAGTCGATCCTCACGCAGTGGCTCGGGCGGCCGTTGCGAAGCAGGGTTGCGCAGTCCTGGTAGGCCGAGGGATTCGAGTACGTGTTCGGGTCGAGCGTCTCGTAGACCGAGTACCACAGGTAGTCGAGCGGCGAGTGGCGCCGGAAGCTGGCGACGAGCGTACGAGTCACCGGCGGGTTCCCCGAGGTGCCCGTGAAGCGCATCGAGAACGAGCCCGTCGTGCTCTCGATCATCGTGTGGATCGGGTCGGCCGTGCTGCATGCGAGGTTGCCGTTCGCCGGCACGGGCTGGTAGGAGTAGGTCGAGAGGCCGTTGGTGCCGGGCACGTTGGTGGTCCCCTGCGAGGGGCAGCCCTGCCAGAGCTCGGTGTTCTGGTTGAGCTTGAAGAGGAAGTTGTTGATGCCCGCGCGCGCGGCGTAGTACGCGCGCTTGCCGTCGAGGTCGTGCTGGCCGTTGTGGATGTCGCCGCGGGCGGCGACGAACGCGGCGGCGACGAGGAGCAGCACCACCGTAAGCACGCCGAGCGCGATCAGCATCGTGAAGCCGTCCTCGGCTCGCAGGCGAGCCCGAGCCGTGCGGAATGCGTTGTTGGGCCTCATGCGCACGGCGTCACCTCCTGGTTGTTGGTTCCATCGCTCACGACCGGGGTCAGCCGCAGCACCACCGCGTTGCTGACGGTTGCCCAGGCGTCCGCAAGGTTCGTGTTGAGCCCGCTGACGCTGCTCGGGCCGACCCTCAGCGTGATCACCACCTCCGCGGCAACATCGGCGTCGTCGGCGCTCAGGGGCACCGTGAGCCGGGACGGCGAGTTGGCCGGCACGGTCCCCGCCGGGACCGAGGCGCCGGCGCTCGTGAAGGCGCCGCTCGGAAGCGAGTTCGTGCCGTCCAGAAGCATCAGGAACGGGGTGCCGTTGTCGTCCTGGTAGTCGTGGCCGGCCGAGTCCTTTGCGGGCTGGTAGGCGTAGTACTGGAACGCTGGTGTGCTGCCGCTGGCGGTCACATTCGTGAGCAGCGTGTTCGTTCCCAACGGGGTCGATGAGAAGGTCCAGTTGGGCGCCGAGCCTCCCGTTTGCGCGTAGGTGGTGTCGACGAGCTTGTTGGCGCCGGTCAGGGCGATCGAGTGCAGCACCGGGGTGAGCGTGGTGGCGCCCCCGTACCTGCTGACGAAGTTGAGAACTGAGCCCGTGCTCTGCTGGACCGGCCCGACGGTCGAGTCCGTGTTCGAGTAGATCGGGGTAACGGACTCCGAGACGCAGCTCGAGTGCATCAGGCTCTCGAGGTTCTCCATCGCCAGGCGGGAGCGCTGGGTGGCGTCGACGCGGCTGAAGATCCGGCTGGTCCCGCTCAGCGTGTCGGTGAGGATCATGAACAGGGCCGTGCTCACGATCAGGCCAGCGATGATCGCCACGAGCAGCTCGACGAGGGTGAATCCCTCATCGCCTGCCAGGCAAAGGCGAATTCGCGCGAGCCCGCTCAACAGGTACCCCTGTTGGAGAAGCTCGTCGAGTCGATGGTCACGTTCCACGTCGTCCCGGCGAAGTTCGTGTTGGTGAGCAGGGTCCCGGAGATCCCGCCGTAGGCCCGATAGTTCTGATCGTCGACGCAGACGACGTAGTTCCCGCCGTACGGCTGCCCCGGAAGCGCCAGCGCACCGAGGCTTCCGGTCGCGCCGGAGCTGCGAACCGGCGCCGTCCAAAACTGGTACGAGCTGAACGACGAGTCGCAGCCCTGGTAAATCACGATGTGATCCGGAGTGTCCGCGGTCGTCGTCGAGCTGGTCCTGTAGAAGGCCTTGAGGATGACCGGCGGCATGAGGACCGCCGGGGTCGCGGTCCCGCCGCCCGTGACCAGCGTGGTCGTCTGGTTCGGACCGGAGGGGGGCTGGTTGATGGCGCACTTCCCGGCCCAGACCGTGTAGTTGGACGACCCGCTGGTGGAGAACGGGAAGAGGCCCGTCGCCGTTATCGACGTGGCCGGATTCGAGGGCGCCACGTTTCCGAACGGCGGTGTCGTCATCCCCGGGTTCTGGTACGAAAGCGACGGCGCCTGCTGTCCCGGGTAGATGGTGCCGGAGATGACGGTCTTGAACGTCGCGGCGATCGATCCCGCCTGGGCGATGGTGAAGTTCGCGGTTGCGGTGTCCCCGGCGGTCGTGGTGACCGTCGTCGACGGCGACGAGTCCCCCTGTGCATTCGTGAAGCCCGACTTCGTGGCCGTGACCGTGTAGTCCCCCGGCTGCAGGCCGGCGAAGATCGTGCAGCCGTTCGCATCGGTACGGGCGGCGGCGGTGTCGTTCAGGCCGGACTGCGCCGGAACCGCGGTCACTCGAACGTCGGAGATCGGGTTGCCGCTCGGGTCGATGACCCGGGTCAGAAGCGTGCCGCCGGCCTGCGGCGCGATCACGCTCTGTTCGGTGACCGGCGACGACGGACGGAGGTTGCCACCCCACGTGACCGAGGACTTGGTCGAGACGTAGTCGGCGGAGCCTGCTCCCGTCGAGGTGCACGAGCTGGCGTCGGAGGAGCTCGTCAGGTAGTTGCCGGTGGAGGTGATGGTGAAGGTCTCGTTGTCGAGGCTCACTGTGCGGGTCTGCGAGAGGCGGCTGAGCTGATCGACCGAGAGCCCGCGCAGGCGCTCCTGGTCCTGCTGGGCGAGCTCGTCGGCCTGGGAGCGGTTGCGCTGGTCCCCGGTCGTCTGACCGGCCGCGATGACCCCGACGAGGAGCATCGAGATCAGGCCGACCATCAACGCGCTGATGACGACCTCGACCAGCACGAAGCCCTCGGACTCGCGAGCCCGCTTGAGGCCATTTGGAATGGGGAGGTTCATGCGCTTTTCGTCGGACATCGGGCCCGTTTCGCTCTCTCTCAGCGAATCGGCATTCGCAGGCGCCAACTTGAGCGGCTCGACGTATGAACGACGCGGGGGCGGACCGTTCGATCCGCCCCCGCGGTGCCGGCGCGCAACCGCGCTCCGGCGTCGTTCACGCGGCTGTGCCGCTTGGCTCAACTAGCCCCAGGTACCGGTCGTGCCGCTGGTCAGGGTGCAGCCGCCGGGGTTGCTGGCGGACGTCACCGTGCAGGGGTACGAGAGGTTGCCGGCGGAGCTGCGCTGGATGCTGAACGTGCTGCCCGTGGTCGCGGCCGTGACCGTAACCTGGTAGGCGGCACCCGACGGGTAGCTGACCCCGAGGTTTGCGTTGTTCAGCGTCGACTCGACCGACTTCAGCTCGGCGCCGTTCGTGGCGACGCCCGCGTAGGAGCCGTTGTGGTCGGTTGCGTAGGTCTCCATCGCAACCTGAGCGGTGTGCGCGGCCTCCTTCGCATTCGCGTCGTTGGCCTTGCTGCGCTGGTTGAAGAAGGCCGGAATGGCGATCGCGGCGAGCAGGCCGATGATCAGCATGACGACCAGGAGCTCGACGAGGGTGAAGCCCGACTCATCCTGGGCCATCCTCTGACGGAGCTTGAGAATCATAGGAATCCTCCTTATGGCTTCCCTATGTCGACTTCGCCAGAGCCCCACGACATTCCGTCGGCTTTGCTTGTCTGACCCGGCGGCAGCCCGGCTGGCTCTTTGCGGAGCTCCTTGGCTTTGCGTCCTCGCCTTGCGACGAGTTTGCCTTTTACGCCAGGGCACTGGCCCTATACGGGTCCCTTATCGGTTTTTCCCCTGAGACCTTTAGCCGCGCATAGGGGGTACATCCGTCCAGCTAGGGGCTCGCCCCCAGCCGCCGCGGGAGCCGCCTGCCGCCCGCGTACGCTCCCCGCCCGTGACCTCTCGTCAGACCGCGGCGCTGGCCGCGATCGCCGTGCTGAGCGTGATCTCGGGCGTCCTCCATTACGCCGGCGCGACGCCGGTGGTGACCTTCGCCGTGGCGGCGGTGGCACTCGCCGGGCTCGCCTACGTGGTGGCGTTCGCAACGGAGGCGCTCGGCGAGCGGTTCGGGCCCGGCATGACCGGCGTGCTCCAGTCCACGCTCGGCAACCTGCCGGAGTTCTTCGTGGTGCTGTTCGCGCTCAACGCCGGTGAAGTGCTCGTCGCACAAACCTCGCTGATCGGCTCGCTCCTCGCCAACGGCCTCCTGGTCCTCGGTCTCACGATCATCGCCGGCGCGCGCGCCGCAGGCGACGGGCTGATGCGCTTCAAGCCCCGCCTGCCCAACGACACGATGACCTTGCTCCTGCTCGCGGTCTTCGTGATCGTGATCCTCGGCGTCGCCACGTCGAGCAACGACCCCGCCGCCACGCACGACCGCGCGATCTCGGCGATCGCGGCGATCTGCCTGCTGTTCGTGTACGCGGGGTGGCTCGTCTCCTACCTCCACGCCGACGCCTCCGAGGCGCCGGACCGCGAGGCGGGTGCGGCGGCGCTGCCCCTCGCATCCACCGTCGGGGTGCTGAGCGCCGCGGGCGTCGGCGCCGCGCTGGTCTCGGAGTGGTTCATCGACGCGCTCGGGCCGGCGGTCGACTCCCTCGGGATCTCGCGGGCGTTCGCCGGCCTCGTGATCGTCGCGATCGCCGGGAACGCGGTCGAGAACACGACGGCGCTCATCCTCGCCTCGAAGGGCGAGTCGGACCTCGCGATCTCCGTCGTCAAGAACTCCGTCTCGCAGATCGCGGTCTTCCTCTTCCCCGCCCTGATCCTGGCTTCGCTCCTCTTCGCGACGCCCCTGACCTTCGTGCTGCCGCCGGTCTATATGGCCAGCATCGGGCTCGCGGCGATCGCGATCTGGCAGATCACCGGCGACGGCGAGGCGCGGGCCTACGAGGGAGCGGCGCTGATCTCGCTGTTCGTGATCGTGGCGGCCGTGGCCTGGTTCGAGTAGAGAGCTTCGGCGCGGGCGGCTCGGTCAGCCGCCGCGCGGGTAGTGGCTGCCGGCGTGCTTGGCGGTCAGGCACGGCCCGCGCTTCTGGAGGGCCGTGTAGGCCGCCGCGGGCTTGGCGCCGGGCGACTTGCGGTCGTACGGATCGCCACCGAAGACGGCGAAGCCGCAACCGGTCCGCGGGTTGAGCGCGACCGACGTGAAGTCGAGCAGGTTGCGGTCGTCGCCGGCGCCGCAGATCACCCCCTCGTTGCAGATGTTCCCGTAGTGCGTCGGCTTGCGGGTCAGCGTTATCCGCCGGAACGTCTTGCCGTAGTCGAAGGTCTGGGCGACGCGGTAGCGCCAGCGGCCCTTGTCGCTGCCGGGATCCGTGCTGGTTCTGGAGGCGTACCAGCCGATCAGGACCTCGCCGCGCGCCTTGCCCGCGGCGATCGCCGGCAGCTCCGCGGCCTGAGCGCGGTGCCCGTTCACCCGGATCGGCTTCGAGAAGTGCCGGCCGTCATCGCGCGAGACGAAGAGGTACGCGCCCTGGCCGTGCTGGGAGGCGCGAAGCCGGCCCGTGGCCAGCGCGTAGACGTCCCCGAAGCGGTCGGCGGCCACGGTCGGGAAGATCGTCACGAAATCGGACCCCTCTCCCTTGTCGTTCTGCCAGAGGGTGGTGTTCTCGAACGTGGATCCCGGTCCGCTGCAGCCACCCCTCGCGGTCGCCAGGTAGAGGTTCCCGGGTGTCGGATCGGCGTCGCCGGTCTGGCCGCTTCGATGGGGCTCGGTGAACGGCACGTAAAGGTTCCCGCCGCGCCCCACCGCGGGCTTTCCGATCACCTCGCTGTTCTCGGCCGCGCCCGTGGGGCTGAAGTGCGCGAACGCGTCTCTTCCCGGCTGCAGAACCTGCCCGCACTGCGTGAACGTCTGGCCCCTGTCCGTCGAGACCGCCACCTCCGGGGCGCCGCCGCCGAAGGCGAGGCCGTCATAGGTGTCGTAGAGCAGGTCGGGGTGGCCGGGAACCGTGTTCAGCCACGGCCGGTCCGCGGCGGGGTCGGCCTGCTGCATCGGCATCCCGGACGTGCAGTCCGCGGTGAACGAGCGGCCGTGATTCGTGGAGAGGCAGATGTCAGAGGCGACCAGGTCCTCCAGGTCCGCCTGGTACACCGTGTGCCGCGGGTCGTAGCCCACCGCCAGGTCCGAGTCGCCGCCGCCCGTCGACGAGCCGACCTGGATCGGCTTCGAGAAGCTGCCGGGCCGCCCGGCTCGGGTCGAGCGCCAGAAGTCGCCCCCCGGCCCCGGCCCGCCCGGGGCGGCCAGATAGAGGAACCTGCCGCCCTGGTCGAAGATCGCGCTCGGCTCGCCACCCTGGGCGGGCCCCTTCGGCGGCGACCCCGGCAGCCGCCGCGGGTGCGTGAAGCGAAGCGGAGTGGCCTGGGCCGCCACGCAGGCGCCCAGGAGCACGGCGAGCGCCGCGAGCCCTACCCAGCGCGCCTGCCCGAGTGCTGTTTTCCGAGTGCAGTTCAACTGGAGCGTTTGGTCAACGCTAGCCCGATTCCTACCCGCCTGCTCCACTCGCGACACCCGCCCCGTCCGCGGGCCTTGCCACAGTGCTCAACGACGGCTTTGCTCTCAAGTTCGAACCGCCACGACCCGACGTTTGAAGTGAACCACTGCAGCCAGCATGCTCGTTGAGAGACAGGACGACGAACCGCGAAACGGGGCCCCGCGCCGCCCAGGGAGCGGCCAGGGCCTGGACGAGCCGACAGCGATCCTGATCGACGCCGTCCAGCGGCTGTTCCTGGCGTCGACCAGGGACGAGATCCAGCGCATCGCACGCGAGGCCGAGGGGAGGCTGCGGGGAAGCGAGCGCGAGGAGAGCCTGCGCCAGGCACTGGTGGACTCGACGCAGGCCGCGTTCACGCGGCTCGAGCGCTTCCGGGCTCTCGCGCGTCAGATCGACGAGCAGACCTCGGAGCTCGCGGTTCGCACCCGCGAGCTCGAGGATGCGAACGCAAGCGTTCGCGACCTGCTCGAGGAGGCCACGATGCGAAGCGAGGACCTCCAGGCCGCCGTCGACTACCACCGCGCGATCCTCAACACGCTCGCCCACGAGGTGCGGAGCCCGCTCACCGCGAGCGACCTGATGCTCGACGAGGTCCTCACCGACTACGCGCTCGAGGGCGAGCGCGGCGAGAACGTCGCCGACGCACGGCGTTGCATCGCCGAGGCGGTCAGGATCGTCGACGACCAGCTGCACCGGGCCAAGCTGGAGGCCGGAGTGATGAGGCCCCGCGTGGAGGAGGTGTCGATCTCCGAGCTCTACCTCGCCCTACGCGGCATGGTCCGCGCCCTGCGCCGCTCGGAGGCGGTCGCCCTGGATTTCAAGTCCGAGCCCGGCATGCCCACGCTCCAGACCGACCCCCACATGCTCGGCCAGATCCTCCGCAACCTCATCGGCAACGCCCTCAAGTTCACACGCGAGGGCGTGGTCCTGGTCAGCGCGTGCTTCGACTCCGGCGCCGACACGTTCGTCTTCGAGGTCTCGGACACCGGCATCGGCGTCCCCCCCTCCGAGCGCGAGCGGATCTTCGAGGACTTCGGCCAAGTGGCCAGCGTCGGGGCCGCGACGGCCGGCGGGACGGGCCTCGGGCTGCCGCTCTCGCGCTCGCTGGCCATCGCCCTCGGCGGCTCCCTCGAGCTGGCCGAGCGCGAGAGCCCGGGCTCGACGTTCGTGATCAGGCTGCCGAAGACGGCGCCGGCACCCGCCTGAGCGCCGGCTCAGCGGATGTTGTTGTAGATGCTGAAGATCGGCAGGTACATCGAGATGACGATGAACCCGACCATTGCGCCGACGACGACGATCATCAGCGGCTCGATGAGCGAGGTGAGCGCCTTGACCTTGGCGTCGACCTCGGCCTCGTAGAAGTCGGCGATCTTCGCGAGCATGAGCTCGAGCTGACCGGAGTCCTCGCCGACCGCGACCATGTGGGAGACCATGGGCGGGAAGACGGGGTGGTCGGCGAGCGGCTTGGCGATCGAGCCGCCCTTCTTGACCGACTGGTAGACGTTGTCCATCGCCTCCGCGACGATCGTGTTGCCGGCCGTGACCCCCGAGATCTCGATCGCCTGGAGGATCGGCACGCCCGAGGAGATCGAGCCGGAAAAAGTCCGCGACCAGCGCGCCAGCGCGACCTTGCGGACGACGTCGCCGATCTTCGGGAAGCGCAGCTTGAACGTGTCCCACTGCCTGCGGCCCCGGTCGGTCTTCTTCCAGCGCACGAAGCCGTAGGCGACCATCAGCACGCCGGGGACCAGGAAGTAGAGCTTGTGGGTGACGACGTTCGACACCGCAACCGTGATCTGCGTCATCGCGGGAAGGCTGGAGTCGACCGTCGGGTTCTCTGCGGCCAGCTCCTTGAAGATGCCGACGAACACGGGCACGACGAAGGCGCAGATGGCGAGCATCACGAGCACCGCGATGCTGAAGACGACGGCCGGGTAGACCATCGCGGACTTCACCTGACGACGTAGGGCGTCGAGCTTCTCGAGCTGGTAGGCGACCCGTTCCAGCGCCTCCTCGAGCTTTCCGGAGTCCTCGCCCGCGCGGACCATGGACCGGTAGAGGGGATCGAACACCCCCGGCTGCTTCTCCATCGCCTGGTTGAGCGCGGCGCCGGCCTCGACGTCCGAACGGACGGCGGCAATTGCCGGCTTCAGCATCTCGTCCTCGGTCTGGTCCTCCAGCGTATAGAGGGAGCGCAAAAGCGGCATGCCGGAGGCGACCAGCGTCGCGAACTGCCGCGAGAACACCGCCAGCGCCCGGTGGTCAACGCTCTTGAAGCGCTGCCAGAGGCTCTCGATCTTGAACGCCTCGCGGCGCTCGGTGACATCGAGGACGATCAGGCCACGCGCGCGAAGCTGCTCGCTGACCTGCGCCTTGGTGGGCGCCTCCAGCTCGCCGCGAGACGGGATCCCGGCGACGTCGACGGCGCGGAAGGCATACGTGCTCATCGTCGCCCCCTACTTGGTGGCCGCGTCCGCGGCGTAGGCTTCGAACCCGTTTCCTGACTGCGGAGGCGGGCCAGCGCCGACGAGGAGCCTCGCGAGCTCCTCCGGCACCGCCGCCCGGGCCTGCGCGAGCTGGCTCGTGATCTCCCCCGAGCGGACCAGCTGCGCGAGGTGCGCGTCCATCGTCTGCATGCCGATGGCGCCCGAGGTCTGGAGCGCCGAGTAGATCTGGTGGGTCTTGCCCTCCCGGATCAGGTTGCGGATCGCCGGTGTCGGCACGAGGACCTCGCAGGCGCAGACGCGTCCCGAGCCGTCCACGGTCTGGACCAGCTGCTGGGTGACGATCCCCTGGAGTGCGATCGAGAGCTGCATCCGCACCTGCTGCTGCTGGTGGGGCGGGAAGACGTCGATGATGCGGTCGACCGTCTGAGCCGTCGACTGCGTATGGAGCGTGGCGAAGACGAGGTGGCCGGTCTCGGCCGCGGTCAGTGCGGTGGAGATCGTCTCGAGGTCGCGCATCTCGCCGACCAGGATCACGTCGGGGTCCTCGCGAAGCGCGGCCCGCAGCGCCATCGCAAAGTCGGGCACGTCGGTGCCGACCTCGCGCTGGTTGACGATGCAGCGCTTGTGGCGGTGCAGGAACTCGATCGGGTCCTCGATCGTGAGGATGTGCTCGTCGCGCTCGGAGTTGATCATGTCCACCAGCGCCGCGAGCGAGGTCGACTTCCCCGAGCCGGTCGGCCCGGTGAAGAGCACGAAGCCGCGCGGCTTGCGGGCGAACTCGCCCACCACGGGGGGCAGCCCCAGCTCCTCAAGCGACTTGATCTGGTGGGGGATGAGGCGGAAGGCGGCGGAGAGCGAGCCGCGCTGCATGAACGCGTTGACGCGGAACCGGGCGACGCCCGGGATCGCGTAGGCCATGTCGATCTGCTGGTTGTTCTCGAACTTCTTGCGCTGAGCGTCGTTCAGCAGCGAGTAGACGACCTCGCGCGTTTCCTGCGCCTTGAGCTTCTCGTAGCCCTCCAGCGCCCGGATGCGGCCGTTGACGCGCACGGCGGGCTCGAAGCCTGGACTGAGATGGACGTCGGAGGCGCGCATCTCGATCATCTTCGAGAGCACAGAGGCGAAATCGAAATTCATCGCTACCTCTAATCGTCCGTTGGGCTGCCCTCCTTTAGCCCTCGGCTTTCAGAACCCGAGCGGGCCCGGCTCGTCTGGCAGCCACGGCCGCCGCCAGCGCGCGTGTCCCCTGACGAGGGAGTCCGCCGCTTCAGGCCCCCAGGCCCCCTTCGGGTAGCGCTCGGGCTCGCCGTCGGCCTCGATGAGCGGCTCGACGATGCGCCACGTTTCCTCGGTCATCGCCTGGTCGGAGAAGCGGCTGTGGTCGCCGCGCAGGGCGTCGCCGAGCAGGTGCTCGTAGGGCTCGGGCAGCTCGGCGAGCTGCTCGCTGAAGAGCAGATCCAGGTGCACCTGCCGGAGCTTGTCCTCACCCGGCTGCTTGGCCTCGACCAGAAGGCAGGCGCCCGGGTCGGGATCGATCCGGAAGATCAGCTCGTCACGCTGCGGGGACGCGCGCGAGCCGATCCCGAGGGCAGGCGGGCTGTGGAAGTTGACGCGCACCTCGGTCACCTTGTCGGCCAGCGCCTTGCCGGCGCGGATGAAGAACGGCACGCCGGCCCACCGCCAGCTCTCGACCTGAAGGCGAAGCGCCGCAAACGTCTCCGTGCGCGAGCCCTTCTCGACCCCGTCGACGTCCTGGTAGCCCTCGTACTGCCCGCGGACGTAGTGCCTCGGCTCGGCGGCCGGGATCGCCCGAAAGAGGTCGAGCTTCTTGTCGCGCGACGGGGTCCGCGTTCTCTTGGATGATCGCCGTTGGCGGCTCCATCGCCACCAGGGCGAGCAGCTGGAGGAGGTGGTTCTGGACGACGTCGCGAAGCGCGCCGACGGGGTCGTAGAAGCGGCCGCGGTCGTCGACGCCGAAGTCCTCGGCCATCGTGATCTGCACGGACTCCACGTAGCGGCGGTTCCAGACCGGCTCGAGCACGGTGTTCGCGAAGCGCAGGTAGAGGATGTCCATCACCGGCTCCTTGCCGAGGAAGTGGTCGATCCTCAGGATCTGATCGCTCGTCGAGATACTCGTGAAGGCTGCGCGTTCAGCTCGCGGGCCGACTCGAGGTCGTGGCCGAAGGGCTTCTCGATCACGATGCGGGCGTTCTCGGTGAGCCTCGGCCGCGTGGAGGCGCCCGACGACGTCGGCGAACAGCGACGGCGGGATCTCGAGATAGAAGACGCGGTGCTCGTCGTCCCCTAGCTCGTTGGCGAGCCGCTCGAAGGTGGCGTCCGTCTGGTACTCGCCGGCGACGTAGCTCAGCCGGCCGGCGAGGCGCTCGAACACGTCGGCGTCGACCTCGCATCCCCGAGTCGGCGATCGCCGAGCGCGCGTGCTCGCTGCAGGTCCTCGTCGGCCCAGTCGTTGCGGGCGACCCCGATGATCGCGGCAGTCGAGCCGCTTTCGGCGCTCGAGCCGGTAGAGCGCCCGAAACGTCATCTTCCGGGCGAGGTCGCCGGTGATCCCGAAGATCACCAGGACGTCGGCCGCCGGATTCGTGGAACTTCGCCGCCATCGGTGCGCAGCTACCCTAGTCAACGGCCCTGGAAGCACAGGAGGAACATGAGTCAGCTCACGACTCGGAATGGTGGGACTGGGCCGGATGGGCGCGAACATCGTGCGCCGCCTGCTGCGCGACGGGCCACGAGTGCGTCGTCTACGACGTCAACGCCGACGCCGTGAAGGCGCTCGCGGCGGAGGGGGCCACCGGCGCCGCGTCGCTCGAGGAGCTGGCGGCGAAGCTCGACCCGCCGCGAGCCGTGTGGGCGATGGTCCCCGCCGGGGACATCACCGAGCAGACGGTCAGCGACGATCGCCGCCGTGCTCGGCGACGGCGACATCATCATCGACGGCGGCAACTCCTATTACCGCGACGACATTCGCCGCGCCGCCGAGGTCGGCGAGCGCGGCATCAGCTACGTCGACTGCGGCACGAGCGGCGGCGTCTTCGGCCTCGAGCGCGGCTACTGCCTGATGATCGGCGGGCCCGACGAGGCGGTGGCGCACCTCGACCCGATCTTCGCGACGCTCGCCCCCGGCGTCGAGTCGGCCGACCGCACGCCGGGGCGCGAGGGCGAGCCCTCGACCGCGGAGCACGGCTACCTGCACTGCGGGCCGGCGGGCGCCGGCCACTTCGTGAAGATGGTCCACAACGGCATCGAGTACGGAGTCATGGCCGCCTACGCGGAGGGCCTGAACATCCTCGAGAACGCCGACGCCGGCTCCGCGAGAGCGCCGCCGACGCCGAGACGGCGCCGCTCGAGAACCCCGAGTTCTACCGCTACTCGATCGACATCCCGGAGGTGGCCGAGGTCTGGAGGCGGGGCAGCGTGATCGGCTCCTGGCTCCTCGACCTCACGGCCGCCGCCCTGCGCGAGTCGCCCGGCCTCGACGACTTCGCCGGCCGTGTGTCGGACTCCGGCGAGGGCCGCTGGACCTCGATCGCCGCGATCGACGAGGGCGTCCCGGCCCCGGTGCTCTCCAGCGCGCTCTACTCGCGGTTCGCCTCCGCGGCCTCGACGACTTCGCCGACAAGGTGCTCTCGGCCATGCGCAAGCAGTTCGGCGGGCATCAGGAGAAGGCGAGCTGAGGGTCGAGGAGGTCGCCGACGCCGGCGCCGGCGCGCGGCTTGCGGCCGAGCTCATCGCCGCCGCCGGCCGTCAGGCGGTGGCCGAGCGCGGTTCCTTCTCCCTCGCGCTCAGCGGCGGCAAGACGCCGCGGCCGATGTACGAGGCGCTCGCCGACGCCGACCTGCCGTGGGAGGCGACGCCGCTCTACCAGGTCGACGAGCGGGTCGCGCCGGCCGGCGACCCCGACCGCAACCTGACGCACATCGTCCTCGCCCTCCCCCCCGCCCTCCAGCAGTCGATCCGCCCGATGCCCGTCGGCGAGGACGACCTCGACGCGGCGGCGGCTCGCTACGGCGCCGAGCTGCCGGAGCGGATCGACGTCATCCACCTCGGGATCGGGCCGGACGGGCACACGGCATCCCTCGTGCCGGGCGATCCCGTGCTGGAGGTGGACGACCGGGCGGTCGCGATGACCGCCGGCGAGTACCAGGGCCGGCGCCGCATGACACTGACCTATCCGGCGATCGCCGCGGCGCGCCAGGTCGTCTGGCTGGTGGCGGGCGAGGACAAGCGCGAGGCCCTCGGGCGGATGCGCCGCGCCGACGAAAGCATCCCCGCCGGGCGCGTGCGCGCCGCCCAGGCCACCCTCATCGCCGACGCCGCGGCCCTCGGCTAGCGGGGCCGTGGCCGGCGGGGGCGCTCACTAGTATCGAAGGCGATGGCTGCGACGCCCCAGCGCACCGCAACCGACCTGGACACGCTCTGCATCAACACGATCCGGACGCTGTCCATCGACGCGATCCAGAAGGCCAACTCCGGGCATCCGGGCACCCCGATGGCCCTCGCCCCCGTGGCCTACACGCTGTGGCAGCGATTCCTTCGCTTCGACCCCGCGGACCCGACCTGGCCCAACCGCGACCGGTTCGTGCTCTCCGCGGGGCACGCCTCGATGCTCCTCTACTCGCTGCTCCACCTCGCCGACGTGCGAGCGGTCGACTCCGACTACGAGACGCTCGGCGAGCCCGCGATGAGCATGGAGGACATCGAGACGTTCCGCCAGCTCGACTCGAAGGCCGCCGGTCACCCGGAGTACCACCTGACCTCCGGCGTCGAGACGACGACCGGGCCGCTTGGACAGGGGATCGCGACGAGCGTCGGGATGGCAATCGCCGGCAAGTGGCTTCAGGGCCGCTACGGCGCCGAGCTCTTCGACTTCAACGTCTACGCGATCTGCGGCGACGGCGACATGATGGAGGGCGTCTCCAGCGAGGCCGGCTCGATCGCCGGCAACCTCCAGCTCGACAACCTCTGCTGGGTCTACGACAACAACCACATCTCGATCGACGGGGACACGCACCTCACCTACAGCGACGACGTGGCCACCCGCTTCATGGGCTACGGCTGGAACGTGGAGCGGGTGGGCGACGCCAACGACCTCGAGCTGATCACGCAGGCGTTCGAGCGCTTCGGCCAAGTCAGCGGCGAGCCGACGCTGATCGTCGTCGACAGTCACATCGGGTGGGGCTCTCCGCACAAACAGGACACCGCCGCCGCGCACGGCGAGCCACTCGGCGAGGACGAGGTTCGGGAGACCAAGCGCGCCTATGGCTGGCCCGAGGACGCGCAGTTCCTGGTCCCGGACGGAGTCAGAACCCACTTCAGGGACGGGATCGGCAGGCGCGGAGCGCAGCTTCGCGAGGAGTGGGAGGAGCGCCTCGCCATCGCCGAGCCGCTGATCGCCGAGGAGATCGACCAGATGCAGCGCCGCGAGCTTCCCCCGGGCTGGGATCAGGCGATCCCGGAGTTCGAGGCCGACGAGAAGGGGATGGCGACGCGCAAGGCGTCCGGCAAGGTCCTGAACGCCATCGCCGAGCACCTCCCCTGGCTGGTCAGCGGCTCCGCCGACCTGACGGGCTCCGCGTCCAGCGGCCTCGAGTTCGACGGCGCCGGGACCTTTTCGCCCGCCGACCGGGCGGGGCGCGCCCTTCACTACGGGGTGCGCGAGCACGAGTCCGCGGCCATCTCGAACGGCCTGGCGCTCTGCAAGCTCCGTCCGGTGTGGTCGACGTACCTGATCTTCTCCGACTACGCGCGGCCGGCCATCCGCCTCTCCGCGCTGATGGAGCTGCCGGTCGTCCATTGGCTGAGCCATGACTCGATCGGCCTCGGCGAGGACGGACCCACGCACCAGCCGGTCGAGCAGCTCGCGTCGCTGCGGGCGATGCCGGGACTGAACCTCATCCGCCCCTGCGACGCCAACGAGGTGGCGGAGGCGTGGCGGGTCATCCTCGGCGACAAGCACCAGCCGGCCGCGCTGATCCTCAGCCGCCAGGACCTCCCGGTGCTCGACCGTAAGCGCTTCGCGCCGGCCTCCGGCCTCGCCCGCGGCGGCTACGTCCTCGCCGACGCGGAGGGCGCCGGCGACCCGGAGGTGATCCTGATCGCCACCGGCAGCGAGGTGCAGCTGGCGGTGAGTGCCTTCGAGGACCTGGTTGCGGACGGGCTGCGGGCGCGAGTGGTCAGCCTGCCGTCTTGGTTCCTCTTCGACCTCCAGGACGCCGACTACCGCGACTCGGTCCTTCCCGCGGGCGTCACCGCGCGGGTTGCGGTCGAGCAGGGCTCGACCCTGGGCTGGGACCGCTACGTCGGCAGCGGCGGCAGGATCGTCGGGATGCGCACGTTCGGCGCCTCGGCGCCCCTGAAGGAGGTCGAGCGGAAGTTCGGCTTCACCCCCGAGTCCGTGGTTGAAGCGGCTCGTAGTTTGCTTTGAAAGGAGACGACATGAACGCCAACCAGGAGCTACACGATCTCGGCCAGAGCCTGTGGATCGACAACATCACCCGGACGATGCTCGACGACGGCACGCTGGCTCGATACATCGACGAGCTCGCCGTGACCGGCCTGACCTCGAACCCGACGATCTTCGACAAGGCGATCGGCGACGGCGACGCCTACGACGAGGCGATCTCCGAGCTCGCCGACGCCGGCGTCGAGGGCGAGGAGCTCTTCTTCAAGCTGGCGATCCAGGATCTCTCCCGCGCCGCCGAGCTCTTTGCACCGGTTCACGCGCGCACGCACGCCGTCGACGGCTACGTCTCGCTCGAGGTTTCGCCCCTGCTGGCGAACGACACCGAGGCGACGAGCCGCCAGGCACGGGACCTCCATCAGCAGGCGGCCACCGACAACGTGTTCATCAAGATCCCGGGAACGCCGGCCGGCCTCGGCTCGATCGAGACGACGATCCACGCGGGGATCCCCGTCAACGTCACGCTCCTGTTCTCGGCTGAGCAGTACCTGGCGGCCGCGGATGCCTACATGAAGGGGATCGAGCGCCGGGTCGCGGAGGGCCTCGACCCGAAGGTCCCGTCGGTCGCATCCCTCTTCATCAGCCGCTGGGACGTCGCGCTCGGCAGCGATGCCGGCTCCGAGCTCCGGAACAGGCTCGGTATCGCGATTGCCGGCCGCGCGTACCGGGCCTACCTCGAGCTGCTCGACTCCGCCCGCTGGCAGCGGCTCGCCAACGAGGGGGCACAGCCGCAGCGGATGCTCTGGGCGAGCACGGGCACGAAGGACCCGGATGCCTCCGACGTGCTCTACGTCGAGGCGCTGGGCGCGCCGTTCACGATCAACACCATGCCCGAGAACACGCTCAAGTTCTTCGCCGACCACGGGAAGGTCGAAGAGCCGATGGAGCGCGACGGGCAGGAGGCCGAGAGGACGCTCGCCGCGATGAAGGACGCGGGAGTCGACGTCGACGAGCTCGCCGAGCGCCTGCAGCGCGAGGGCGCCGAGGCCTTCTCCAAGTCCTGGAGCGAGATGCTCAAGTCGATCAAGTCGAAGAGCCGCCGCCTCGCGGCCGCCGGTTGAGCACGACCCGGGACGCGCTGTCGAGGCGCGCGTCCGAGCTGCGCGGCAGCGGCCTGCGAGCGATCTTCGCCGCCGACCCGCGGCGCGGCGAGCGCCTCGCGCTCGATGCCGCCGGGCTCCACCTCGACTTCTCCAAGCAGCTCGTCGACGACGAGGGGCTGCGGCTGCTGCGCGTCCTTGCGGACGAAGCCGGGGTCGAGGCGCGACGCGACGCGATGTTCCGCGGCGAGCACATCAACGCGACCGAGGACCGGGCGGTGCTGCACGTCGCCCTGCGGATGCCGCGCGACCGCTCGCTGGTGGTGGACGGAGTCGACGTGGTCAAGGAGGTCCACGAGGTCCTCGACCGGATGACGGCCTTCGCCGCGCGGGTCCGCTCCGGCGAGTGGCTGGGCCACACCGGCCGGCCGATCCGCAACGTCGTCAACGTCGGCATCGGTGGCTCCGACCTCGGCCCGGTCATGGCCTACGAGGCGCTGCGGCACTACGCGCGCCGCGACCTCTCGGTTCGCTTCGTGTCAAACGTCGACGGCACCGACTTCGCGGAGGCGACTCGGGGCCTCGACCCCGCCGAGACCCTGTTCGTCATCTGCTCGAAGACCTTCACCACCCTCGAGACGATGACCAACGCCGCGACCGCGAGGCGATGGGCCCTGGACGCGCTCGGCGAGGACGCCGCGATCGCACGGCACTTCGTTGCGGTGTCGACGAACGCCGACGCGGTCGCGAGCTTCGGGATCGACACCGGGAACATGTTCGGCTTCTGGGACTGGGTCGGCGGGCGCTACTCGATGGACTCATGCGTAGGCCTCTCGACGATGCTCGCCGTCGGGCCCGAGGCGTTCGGCGAGCTCCTCGCGGGGTTCCACGCCATGGACGAGCACTTCCGCGAGGCGCCCGCCGAGGCGAACCTGCCGCTGACCCACGGCCTTCTCGGCGTGTGGAACGCGGATCACCTGGGCGCCGAGACCGTCGCCGTCCTCCCCTACGACCAGTACCTGCACCGGTTTCCGGCCTACCTGCAGCAGCTGACCATGGAGTCGAACGGCAAGCACGTCCGGTTTGACGGTTCCCCGACCGAGTGGGGCACCGGGCCCGTCTACTGGGGCGAGCCGGGAACCAACGGCCAGCACTCCTTCTACCAGCTCATCCACCAGGGGACCCGCCTCATCCCCTGCGACTTCATCGGCTTTCTGCGCTCGCTCAACCCGCTCGGCGAGCACCACGACCTGCTGATGGCGAACGTCTTCGCGCAGACGGAGGCGCTGGCCTTCGGCAGGACGGCCGACGAGGTGCGCGCCGAGGGAACTCCGGAGGCGCTGGTACCCCACCGCGTCTTCGAGGGCAACCGGCCCACGAACACGATCCTGGCCGAGGCCCTGGATCCGTTCACGCTCGGCGCCCTGGTCGCGCTCTACGAGCACAGCGTCTTCACGCAGGGCGCCGTGTGGGAGATCAACTCGTTCGACCAGTGGGGGGTGGAGCTCGGCAAGGCGCTCGCCAAGCGGATCGTGCCGGAGCTCACCAACGACGGCGATCTCGACCACGACAGCTCGACCAACGCCCTGATCCGCCGCTACCGAGACGGACGGGCGTGACCGCGCCAGCGGAGCGCGCCGTGCTCTTCGACATCGACGGGACTCTGATCTCCACCGGCGGCGCTAGCGACCGAGCATGGGCCAGGGCGATCCGCGAGCTCCACGGCGTCGACTACGACGTGGCCGCGCACACCGGCCGCGGCGTCCCGGACCCCGAGGTGGGTCGCCAGGTGCTAGCGCAGATCCTCGAGCGGGAGCCCACCGGCCCGGAGCTTCGCGACGCGATGCGGCTGCGTCAGCTCTACCTGCCGCGAGGAGGTCGAGAGCTCGCCAGGATACCGTGTGGAGCCCGGGGTCGTCGAGCTCCTCGAGACCCTGACCGCGGCGGGCGTCCTGCTCGGCCTGACGACCGGGAACACCGAGGCCGCCGCACACACGAAGCTCGCCCGGGCGGGGCTGAACCACTACTTCCCCTTCGGCGGCTACGGCTCCGACGCAGCCGATCGCACCGAGCTCACGAGGACGGCGGTGGAGCGCGCGCGGCGCCTCGCCGCGGACGGCCTGCCGGACGGGGCGATCGTCTCCGTGGGTGACACGCCGCGCGACGTCGAGGCGGGCCACGGCGCCGGGATCCGCGTGGTCGGCGTCGCCAGCGGCGAGTACGGCGTCGAAGAGCTTCGCGACGTGGGCGCCGACTGGGCGATCGCGTCGCTCGAGGAGGGCCTCCCTGCCCGCCGTCCATTGTCAGGAAAACCGGCCATAGCCCGACAAACCCGACAACGGGCCGGATTTGTATGAGCAGGAGCCTCGTCCTCGCGGGCGACGTCGGGGGCACCCATGCGCGCCTGGCCCTCTTCGCTGACCCCACCGAGCAGCCCGAGGCGATGGAGATCGTCTCCAGCGCCGACGCGGATGGCCTGACTTCCCTCGTTGCTTCGTTCCTGAAGGCACACCCCGCCAAGCCGGTCGCGGCCACGTTTGGCGTTGCCGGCCCGGTGCGCGACGGGCGCACCGAGACGGTCAACCTCCCGTGGCCCGTTGACGCGCGCGAGCTCGGCGAGGCGCTCGGGGCCGGTCCGGTGAACGTCATCAACGACCTCGAGGCGAACGCCTGGGGCGTCCCCGGCCTTGGCGCCGACGACCTCCACGTGCTGGCGAAAGGCGAGCCGGTCACGGGCGCCGCAACCGCGCTGATCTCGGCCGGCACCGGACTCGGCGAGGCCTTCGTCACCTATGACGACCGGGGTCCGCACGTCCACTCGAGCGAGGGCGGCCACGCGGACTTCGCGCCGCAGACCCCGCTGCAGGCGGAGCTTCGCGACGCGGTGGCGGGCGACGACGAGCACGTGAGCTACGAGGACGTCTGCTCGGGCCGCGGGCTGATCTCGATCTACGGGTTCCTGAGAAGGCGCGCCGGCCATGAAGACGACGAGCCGGCGGAGGCGGCGGCGATCGCCGGGGCGGCACTCTCGGGCGACGACCCGGAGGCCGTCGAGGCGCTCGAGCTCATGGTCGCGATCTACGGCGCCGCGGCGGGCAACCTCGCGTTGACGGTGCGCGCAAGCGGCGGCGTCTATCTGGGCGGCGGCATCCCGCCGAAGATCCTCCCCATGCTCGAGTCGAGCTCGGGCGGGTTCCTCGAGGCCTTTCGGTCGAAGGGACGGCTGCGACCCACCATGGAGCGCGTCCCGGTGACCGTGGTCCTCAACGAGATGACGGCGCTCATCGGGGCCGCCCGCCACGCCTTCTCGGCGCTCGTCGAGGCGCGAGGCTAGGCTGCTCGCATGGCCACGGAGGGCAAGAAGCTTCGCGGCGGCATCGACCTCGGAGGAACGAAGATCCAGACCGTGATCGTCGACGCCGACTCGAACGTCCTCGGATCGGCGCGGCGCGCGACGCCGACAGAGGGCGAGCCCCCCGACGTCGCCAGGGAGATGGCCGCGGCCCTGCGCGACGCCCTGGAGGACGCAAAGGTGGACGCGGCCGCCCTTCGCGGCGTCGGTGCCGGCTCGCCGGGCGACATCGACGCCGACGCCGGGACGGTCGCCCGCGCCGGCAACCTCCCGAACTGGGAGGAGCCGTTCGAGCTCGCCGAGACCCTCGCCGGGGAGCTTGGCACCGAGACCAGGCTCGGCAACGACGTGGCCGTCGCCACCGAGGCGGAGTTCCGGCTCGGCGCCGGCAAGCCGTACGACTCGCTGGTCGGGGTCTTCTGGGGCACCGGAGTTGGCGGCGGAATCATCCTCGAGGGCAGGCAGTGGCTGGGCCGCGGCGGCGCCGGAGAGATCGGCCACGTCGTGGTCAAGGAAGACGGAGCGAAGTGCCCGTGCGGGCGCAACGGCTGCATGGAGGCCTACGCCGGACGCGGGGCGATGGAGGCAAGGGCCCGCAGGGAGCACGAGGAGGGGCGCAAGACGGAGCTCTTCAAGCTGATGCGCAAGCAGGACCGCGACCGCCTCACCAGCGGCATCTGGGAGCGCGCGCTGAACGCCGACGACAAGCTCGCCCACGAGCTCGTCGAGCGCGCCGTCGAGGCGATCGGCACCGGGGTCGCCTCCGTCATCAACGTCCTCGACGTCGAGGCGGTGATAATCGGAGGCGGGCTCGGCACCCGCCTCGGCGAGCCCTACGCGAAGAAGATCGAAAAGCGGGCCCGACGGAACTTCTTCAACGACACGCGCCCGCCGGATTTCCGCGTCGCCTCGCTCGGCGACCTGGGCGGCGCCATCGGCGCGGCCCTGCTTGTGGCGGAGGGGCCCGCGGCGACCGGCCGCGAGGGATCCGGGCGCGACTGAGCGTCAGGACGAGACGCGGGCGACCTCGGCGATCGAGGTCTGGCCGCCTCGGACCTTGAGGATGCCGGCCTCGCGCAGGTCGAGCATGCCCTCCTCGTGGGCCGCGGCCGCGATTTCGGCCTCGGCAGCGTGGTCGACGGTGAGCTCCTTGATGCGCTCGCTCATCGTCATCACCGAGAAGAGCCCGATTCGGCCGCGGTAGCCGGTGCGGTTGCAGCGAGTGCACCCCACGGGCTCGTAGGCCTCGACGTCTGCGCCGACGCGAAAGCCCGCGTCGTTCAGCGCCTGCTTGGAGAGCACGGTGCGCTTCTTGCAGTGCTGGCAGAGCTTTCGCGCCAGGCGCTGGGCGACCACGGACTCGATCGCCGAGCTGATCAGGAAGCTCTCGATGCCCATCTTCGAGAGGCGGGCGATGGCGCCCGGCGCGCTGTTGGTGTGCAGCGTCGAGAGGACCATGTGGCCGGTGAGCGCGGCCTCGATCGCGATCCGGGCGGTCTCGGCGTCGCGGATCTCGCCGACCATGATGATGTCCGGGTCCGCGCGCAGGATCGAGCGCAGCCCCGCGGCAAACGTCAGGCCGGCCTTGCGGTTGACGCCGATCTGGTTGATGCCCTCGAGCCGGTACTCGACCGGGTCCTCAACCGTGATCACGTTCTTCTCGACCGAGTTGAGCTCGCTGAGCGCCGCGTAGAGGGTGGTCGACTTGCCGGAGCCCGTCGGCCCGGTCACGAGGACCGCGCCGTGCGGCTTCCTGAACGACGCGGTGAAGCTCTCGCGGCCGGTGCCGTCGAGGCCCAGCTCGTCCAGCGTCCGCAGCGCCTGGCTCTTGTCGAGGATGCGGATCGTCGCCCCCTCGCCGCGCTGCGTTGGCAGCGTGACGATGCGGAGGTCGACCTCCCGCCCGTCGACCGAGATGCCGACGCGCCCGTCCTGGGGAAGCCGCTTCTCGGCGATGTCGAGCTCGCTCATGATCTTGATGCGCGAGACCACCCCGGAGATCATCCGTCGTGGCACCTTGGCGGCCTCGGCGAGGACGCCGTCGATGCGGAATCGCACCCGCATCTCCTCCTCCTCGACCTCGAAATGGATATCGGATGCCCCCTCGTTCACGGCCTGGGCGAGGATCGAGTACACGAGCTTGATGACCGGCGCGTCGTCGGCGGACTGACGCAGCTCGGTGACCTCGGTCTCGTCCTCCTCGGTATCGCGCTCGTCGAGGACGGCCTCGGAGACCGCCGTCTCGAGGGTGTTCAGCTGCTTCAGGAGGTTCTCGATGTCCTCGGCGGCGGCGACGGCGACGTGGCAGTTCAGGCCCGTGATCATCTGGATGTCGTCGACCGCGACGACATTCGCGGGGTCGGCCATCGCGATCAGCAGCGTCTCCTTGTCGAGATAGCCGATCGGGACCGCCCAGTAGCGACGGGCGGCGGAGACCGAGAGGAGGTTCGCCGCACCCATGTCGACCTTGTAGACCGCGAGGTCGACGTGGTCGAGGCCGTAGCGCTCCGCGATCGCCCGCGAGAGCTGCTCGTCGTCGACCACGTTCTGCTCGACCAGCACGGTCTCGGGCGCCTTGCCGGAGACCCGCGCCTCGTTGACGGCGGCGTCGACGCGCTCCTTCGTCGCGAACCCGAGGTCGACGACGACGTCGGTGATGAACATCCCCGAGTGACCGCGCGAGATTGGCGGGGTCAGGCCGGGCGTGCCCTGCTCGGCGGACTCGTCGAGCTCGGCGGCCGTCGCGGCGCCACCGTCGGGAACTGGTGTCAGGTATTCGGGGCGGTTCTCAGTCATGAAGCGCGGGCGGCGCGCCTCATGGTCTCGATCGGGGGCTCCATACCGGTCCAGATCCGTAGCGACGCTGCGCCCTGGTGAACCAGTACCTCCAGTCCGTCGACGGCTTTGGCGCCGTGCTGCCTTGCGGCTCGCACCAGTTCCGTCTCGGCGGCTCCGTAGGCAAGGTCCACCACGATTTGTCGTTCACGCAGGAAATCGGCATCAACCGGTAGCTCCTTGAGCATCTCGGCCTGCAAATGGGTAGCCGCCCCCATGCCCACGGAGGTGGCGTTCACGAGGACGTCATAGGCGTCGGTGCTCGGCCGCTCAGTCGTTTTTGCGCCCAGCTCGTCCGCGAGGAGGCGGGCTCGTGCCGCCGTGCGGTTCCAGACCTCCACCTCGGCACCCTCGCTGGTGAGGGCCCAGACCGCCGCTCGCGCCGACCCGCCGGCGCCCATGACCAGCGCTCGCATCCCGGCGGTGGAGGTGCCGATCGCACCCAGCATCCCCGCGGCATCGGTGTTCTCGGCCGCGATGCGTCCCGCCTCCAGGCTGAGCGTGTTGGCGGCGCCGATCGCGCGCGCCGCCGCGGACGCCTCGTCGGCGAGCTCGAGCGCCGCGAGCTTGTGCGGGATCGTCACGTTCGCTCCGACGAAGCCCTCCTCCGCCATCGCCCGGACCCTTGCCGCGAAGTCGCCGGGGGCGACCTCGATCGCCTCGTAGCTCCAGTCCGCAGCCAGCCCGAGCTCGGCGAGCGCCGCGTTCTGCATCGCCGGCGAGCGGGAGTGGCCGACCGGCTGGCCGAGCACCGCCAGGCGCCTCATGGTCGCCTCAGCACGTGGTCGGGGAGTTGCCGCCGGCCGCGCTCCGCGCCCGCTCGTAGCGGGACTGGTCGCGCTGGGCCTGGGCGAACGTGTTCGCGAACAGCAGCCTGCCGCAGGCGCCGGGCTTGGTCACGTAGTAGAGGTAGCCGCCCCTGGCGGGCCGGGCGGCCGCCTGGAGCGACGCAAGGCCGGGGTTGGCGATCGGCCCGGGCGGAAGCCCGGAGTGCGTGTAGCTGTTGTAGGGCGAGTCGAGCTGGAGGTCGCTCGAGTTGAGCGGCTTGTCGTAGTTGTTCTCCGCGAAGCGGATCGTGGCGTCGATCTGCAGGTCCATTCCCTGGTGCAAACGGTTGTAGATGACCGCCGCGACCTTCGGCCGGTCCGCGTTCGCCGCCGCCTCGCGCTCGATCAGCGAGGCGATGATCGTGACGTCGTACGGCGTCAGGTTCTTCGACCTCGCGTACCTCATGTTGATCGAGCCGATGTTCTGGGCGTAGGCGGCGAGCTGCTGGGCGACGAGGTCGTGCGCGTCCTCGCTCGGCTTCAGCTTGTAGGTGGCCGGGAAGAGGAAGCCCTCGAGGTTGGCGGGCGACTTCGCCCCGTACTTCTCGGGGTGGAACCCGTGGAAGCTCCTCGTCTCCTTCATGTAGTCGCCGTTCACGCCGTCCTTCTTCAGGAGGTCCGCGGTCTGGACGCGGTCATAGCCCTCCGGGATCGTCACCGTGATCGTCTTCGGCTTGATCGGCTTCGGCGGCGTGGTGAGCACGTCGATGGCGTCGCCGTAGCTCATCCCGGACCGCAGCGTGTACTTGCCCGCCTCGATCTCGCCGGCCTTGCCAGAGATCGAGAGGCGCAGGTGAAAGAGCGTTCCGTTCGCGACCACGCCGTTCTCGTCGAGCAGATCGGCGACGTCGGAGGCGGAGGCGCCCTTCGGGCACGGTCACGACCGTGCGTCCGGAGCCCGAGCCGTGGAACGGCTGGAACAGCAGGAAGGCGAACACGCCGGCGCCAATCAGCACGACGAGCAGCAGGACCAGCGCGATCCGGCGGCCCCGGTGGCGGCCGGGGGGGCGCGGCGCCGAAGGCGGCGGGCGGGCGGCCCACGCCGACCGCGGCGGTGCCGCCTCCTTCGAGGCCGGCGCGGCGGCGGGCGCCCGGACGGGCGGCGACTCCGGCCCGGCGGCTTGCTCGGGGCCCGGCAGCTCCTCGGCGACGGGCTCCGGCGCAACCGGCTCCACGGCAGACGGGTCCGGTGCGATGGGCTCCGGCTCGCGCGGCGCGGCCGTGGCTCTCAGCTGCTTCTTGGCGACGCGTTGCGCCAGCCGCGCCTGACGGCGCGCGTCGCGCTCGCGCCGGCGCTCGGCGCGCTCGCGATCCTCGTCGGACTGGTTGAACGGGTCGAGCCAGTCCTCGGTCAACGATCGCTCCGATCGCGCGACTGCAGGTAGGACTCGAGCAGGTGCGCGGCCGCCAGCGCGTCGGCGGGGGCGCGGGCGCCCGCCCGCGAGGACTCCGCCGCCAGCCGCGTGGTCAGCCGCTCGTCGTAGGTTTCCACCGGCACGTCGAGCGCGGCAGCCAACTCCGCGGCGAACTCGCGCGCCCGAGCCGCCTGGGCACCCTCGGTTCCGTCAAGCGAGACCGGCAACCCCACAACGACGCGCTCGGCCCCGTTCGCGCGAGCGACGGCGGCCACTGCGGCGGGGTCGGGCGGCTCGGCGACGTCGAGCGGGCGCGCGAGCGTCCCACTCGGGTCGCTGATCGCGATTCCGGCACGCGCGTCCCCGTGGTCGACCGCCAGCACGATCACCGCCGGATCAGCCGCCGAGGCCCGCGGTCAGCGCCGCGCGGGCAGTTGTCAAAGCCTCGTCGAGGCGCTCCGGGTCGCGGCCGCCGGCCTGGGCCATGTTGTCGCGCCCGCCGCCGCCGCCGCCAACCACGGCGGCGGCCTCGCGAACGACCGAGGCCGCCGAGAGCCCGCGCTCCACGGCCGCGTCCGCGAAGAGCGCGACGAGGGCCACCTTTCCGTCCGCGGCACTGCCAAGCACCACCGCGGCGTCGCCGAGCTTCGAGCGCACTCGCTCGGCAAGATTCAGCATGTCGGCCTGCTGGTGGAGCGCGGTCCGCGCGACCACCACCTTGATGCCGTCCGCGTCGTCGGCTCCCGCGACGAGTGCCTCCGCCTCCTCCCCGGCCTCGCGGCGCCCCGCCTCCGCCGCCAGCCGCTCGAGCTCGGCAAGCCGCTCGTTCGCGCGTCGCGCCCCGCTCAGGGCGTCGCCGGCGCCGAGGATCGAGGCGGCCTCGTCGAGCTCGCTGCTTCGCGCCCGAAACCAGTCGATCGCGGCCGGGCCGGTCAGCGCCTCGATCCGCCGCACGTTCGCCGCGCTCGAGCCCTCGGAGACGACGGCGAAGATCCCGACCTCGGCGCTGGAGTCGACGTGGGTGCCGCCGCAGAGCTCGCGCGAGACGTCCTCAACCTCGACCACGCGGACCCAGTCGCCGTACTTCTCGCCGAAGAGCGCCATCGCGCCGAGAGCCTCCGCCTCGGCGCGCTCCATCTCCATCGCCCGCACCGGCCGCGAGCGCTTGATCCACTCGTTCACACGGTCCTCGACGTCGCGCACCTCGTCGCGCGAGAGCGGGGCTCCGTGCGTGAAGTCGAACCGCAGCTTGTCGGGCCGGACCGCGGAGCCCGCCTGGCGCACGTGCGTGCCGAGCCGCTCGCGAAGCGCGGCGTGCAGCAGGTGGGTCGCCGTGTGGTTTCGCATCGTGGCGTTGCGCTTGTAGTCGTCGACCTCCGCCTCGACGACGGCCCCCACCACGGGCTCGGCTCCGCGCACGCGCAGCGCCTGGTCGTCGCCCACGCGGTAGACGTCGACGACATCGAGCTCGTCGCCCGCGCGGACCACGCCGGAGTCGGAGACCTGGCCGCCGCCCTCCGGGTAGAACGGGCTCTCCTCGAGCTTCACCAGGGTGTCGCCGTCGAGCGGTCGCGAGGCGATGACCGCCGTGTCGCTCCTGAGTGTCTCGTAGCCGACGAACTCCGCCTTCGGAGCCGCCCGGACGAACTCCTCGATGCCCTCGCGCCCGTCGGAGCTCGTGCCGGCGGCGCTGCGGCGGGCGCGCTCGCGCTGGCTCGCCATCAGCGCCTGGAAGCCGGCGTCGTCGACCGCGAGGCCCTCCTCGGCGAGCAGCTCGCGCGTCAGGTCGTACGGAAAGCCGTAGGTGTCGTGGAGCTTGAAGACCTCCTCCGGCGTGACGGCGCCGGAGCCCGCGTCCCGGGCCTCGGCCACGAGCTCCGCAAGCAGCTCCGAGCCGCGCTCGAGCGTGTGCCCGAAGCTCCGCTCCTCGTCGTCGACCCAGCGCATGATCGTCGCGCGCTCGGCGTTGAGGTGAGGGTATGGCCCGGCGAGGAGCTCGATCGCCAGCTCGGCGAAGCGCCCGAGGTAGGGCGGCTCGAGGCCGAGCACCCGGCCCTGCTGGATCGCCCGGCGCATGATCCGCCGCAGCACGTAACCGCGGTCCTCGTTGGACGGCACGACGCCGTCCGCCAGCAGGTTGACCGCGCCCCGCGAGTGGTCGGCGATGATCCTCATCGCCCGCGTGACCTTGGGGTCCTCGCCGTAGCTCCTGCCCGAGAGCTCGGCAGCGAGGTCGACCAGCGGGCGGAGCAGGTCCGTGTCGAACACCGAGTCGACGCCCTCCTGGATCACCGCCATCCGCTCGAGCCCGAGGCCGGTGTCGATGCTCTGCATGGGCAGCGGCGTCGTCGAGCCGTCCTCGTGGAGCTCGAGCTGCATGAAGACGAGGTTCCAGTACTCGAGGAAGCGGTCGGTGTCGTCGCCGGGGCGCTCGTCCGGGCCGCCGAACTCCTCGCCGCGGTCGAGGTAGAGCTCGGAGCAGGGCCCGCAGGGGCCGAACGGGCCCGACTGCCAGAAGTTGTCCTTGCGCCCGAGCTTGACGATCCGCTCCTCGGGCACGCCCTGAGCCCGCCACAGCTCGATCGCCTCGTCGTCGGCGCCGATCCCGAGCTCCTCGTCGCCGCCGAAGACCGTCACCCAGATGCGCTCGTCGGCGAAGCCGAAGCCCTCGCGCGAGAGCTCCCAGCCGAACTCGATGGCGCGCTCCTTGAAGTAGTCGCCGACGCTGAAGTTGCCGAGCATCTCGAAGAAGGTGAGATGCCGGCGGGTGTTGCCGACCTCTTCGATGTCCGGGGTGCGAAACACCCGCTGGCTGGAGGTGAGCCGGGGCCTGGGCGGCTGCTCGCGGCCCTCGAAGTACGGCTTGAACGGCTGCATCCCGGCGATCGTCAGAAGCGTCGAGCGATCCTCCGGCGGCGGCACGAGCGACGCCGAGGGCCGGCGCAGGTGGTCGCGCGCCTCGAAGTACGACAGGAACGTCTCGCGGATCTCGGCCGAGTTCATGGAACGGACCAGTCTAAGGACAGGTCCCGCGCACGGACCGGCCCTAGGAGCGCGCGATCGTGGCCCGGCCGACGACCAGATCGCCGTCCATCAGGCATGCCGTCTGGCCCGGCGCAACGCCGTAGGCCGGCTCGTCCAGGGCCAGCTCCAGGCTGCCCCTCCGCTCGCCCTCGCTGACCATGCAGCCGATCGGCGCGGAGTGGTAGCGCAGCCTCACGCGGTTGACGCGCGACGCCGCTCGGTGCAGGCGAGCGTCGCGGAGGCGAACCGCGCGCGCCGCGAGCTGCTCGCGGGCGCCGACCGTCACCCGGTTGCTCGGGGCATCCGTGCCAAGGACGTAGAGCGGCTCCGGCGAGGCCAGCCTGAGGCCACGCCGCTGGCCGACCGTGAAGTTGTGGTGGCCGCGGTGGGCGCCGACCACCCTCCCGCCGGCGTCGACCAGCTCACCGGGCCGGTCCGCGAGGCCGGCGTGACGGGCGAGGAACGCGCGCTTGCCCTCACCCGCCAGGAAGCAGAGGTCCTGGCTCTCGCGCTTCGCCGCCACCGGCAGCCCGGCGCGCGCGGCGAGCTCGCGGACCTCCGGCTTGCGCAGGCCGGCGAGCGGAAAGCGCAGCGTCGCGAGGGTCTGCGGGCGAACGCCGGACAGCATGTAGGTCTGGTCCTTGGCGGCGTCGGCGGGGGCGCCAAGGAGCGGCCCCTCCCCGTCGTCGACGAGGCGCGCGTAGTGGCCGGTGGCGAGCGCCGAGGCGCCGACGCGGCCCGCGAGCGCGACCATGGCGTCGAGGCGAAGATCGCCGTTGCAGGCGACGCAGGGGTTGGGGGTCTCGCCCGCCGCGTAGCCGCGCGAGGAACGGATCGACGACCCCCTGGCGAAACGCCTCGCGAAGGTCGAGGGTCAGGTGCGGGATCCCCAGGGAGTGCGCCAGCCGGCGGGCGCCGAGCACCGCCTCAGGCGAGCAGCAGCTGCGCTCGCCGTCGGTGGCCCGGTCCGCCCAGAGCTTCAGGGTCACGGCGACCACCTCGGCGCCGCGCTCGCGCTCGAGCAGGGCGGCGACGGCGGAGTCGACGCCGCCGCTGAGCGCCACGAGAACGCGCTCGCCGTCCGCGGCGGCCCGCCAGGGCTCCTGCGCTCGACGCCGCCGCGCCGAGCGCCCTGTGCAGGGCGTCGGCGGCCAGCTCGGCCGCGTGGCGCCCCTGCGGCGTCAAGCCCGCCGAGCGCGTCCGCGACCGCCTCCGTAGTGGTCCGGGCGGCGTCGAGGAGATCGCTCGCCGTCGACCAGCTCGGCGACCGCCGCGCCGGCGGCGAGCGTGGCGGCGCAGCCCTCGGCTCGAAGCTCGCGGCGACCACGCGGCCTGCGTCGAGCGCGAGCGAGACGCGGACCAGATCGCCGCACGGCGCCCCGCCGGCGGACCCGCTGAAGGCGCCGCGCGGCGCCGGGCCCGCGACGCGCGCACGAATCGCGATAGGTACGTCCTCGAGTACCAGGGCGCTCGTCACGCCCGTCAGGGTAACAGTCGGCGGTCTGCGCCTAGCGCGGGTAGGTGGGCAGGTTCTCCGGGCCCGTTGTAGGGGCGTCGTGGATCGCCTGGGCGATGCTCTGGACGCTCTTGAAGCCGTAGGTCGACGGTCGCCTGCGGCGTCGCGCCCTTGCGCCGCGTCTTCTGGCTCAGCACGACGATCGCCGGGACCCGGTCGAGGTCGACGCCCTCGGTGATCCGCGAGTAGTGGGCCACGTGCTTGGCGGCGGTCTCGAAGATCGCCACGTCCGGAACGTTGCGGAGAGCTGGTCGACGTAGCGGCGGACGTCGCGGTCGTCGATGCCGTTTCGCTTGAAGACGACGAGCACGACGACCTTGCCGTGGTCATAGGCGTCGACCACGGGCTTCGGCAGGCCCGGACCCGCCTTGAACGCCGCCGTCGCGGTAGGCGACGGCGGGGTCGTGGCTCCGGTCGTCGGCGTCCGGTCGGCGGCCGCGGGACGTCGTCGTGCGCCGCGGGATCCGCGCCGGTCGGTGCAGCCGGCTGCCGGCGTGGTCGTCGGCTGCCGGCGGCCGTCGACGCGGAGCCCGAGCCCGGCGACAGCGTCGAGAGCGAAGATGAAGGCGACGACGATGCCGAGAACGCCGATGACGCCGACGCGCGACGACCGGGTTGTCGTTGAGCGTCTTCCTCATCGGGCGCTCCCCGGTCAACGAAAAGAGGCTCCAGCCCGCCGGTGCCGCCCGGCCTGAGAACCTGAGTTAACAGGTGGGTGTCTACCGGAAAGCCCGCAACGGACGCAATCCGGAAATCGACTCCCAAGCCGCAATGTGTTGGCTCACAATTGGAGCGGCTGTCGAACGGACTCGAGCCTTCGTTGACCATAGCAGTCAGCCCTTGGCATCGGCCGATGCCTGATCTAGCTTGAGCCGGGGGCCGTTTATGCGGCTCGGCCGCGGCCCGCAGCTGGATTCCGAGCTCGCGGAGCTGCTCCTCGGACACGGCGCCGGCGCCCCGGTGAGCGGATCCGAGCCCGAGGCGGCCTTCGGAAAGGCGATCACGTCGCGGATCGAGTCGGCGCCGTGAGCGAGCGCCACGATGCGGTCGATCCCGTAGGCGATCCCACCGTGCGGAGGCGCGCCGTAGCGCAGCGCCTCGAGCAGGAAACCGAAGCGCGCCTCGGCCTCCTCCGCGTCGATGCCGAGCAGGCCGAAGACGCCTGCGCTGCACCTCCGGGGTCGGAGATGCGGATCGAGCCCCCGCCGAGCTCGGTCCCGTTCCAGACCATGTCGTAGGCGAGCGCCCGCGCCGCGCCGGGGTCGTCCGGGTCGAGCTCGCCCGGCCGGCGACGTGAACGGGTGGTGCATGCGAGTCCCAGCGCTCCTCGTCGTCGTCCCACTCGAAGAGCGGCCAGTCCACGATCCAGCAGAACGCGTGCGAGCCCGCTTCGACCAGGCCGAAGCGATCGGCGAGCTGCAGCCGCAGCGCGCCGAGAACACGCGGGCCGCGACCGCCGCCGAGTCGGCGACCAGCAAGCAGCAGGTCACCCTCGCCGCCGCCCAGCGCCGCGCCGGCCGTGTCGATCTCCTCCGCGCTCAGGAACTTGGCGACGGGCGAGCGCCAGCCCTCGCCCTCGCGGAAGGCCCAGACGAGTCCCTTGGCGCCGAGCTCCTGGGCGCTCGTCGACCAGCCCGTCGAGCTCGGCGCGTGAGAGCTCGCGGGCGCCGGCGTTCAGGCCGCGGATGACGCCGCCCCCTCGATCACCCCGCTGAAGGCGTTGAACTCCGTCCGCCTCGAAATGCGTCGTGAGGTCGGCGATCTCGAGGCCGAAGCGGGTGTCGGGCTTGTCGGTGCCGTAGCGCGCCATCGCGTCGTCGTAGGCGATGCGCGGAATCGGCAGCGGCACCTCGATGCCGGCCGCGCCGAGGACGTGGGCGATCAGGCGCTCGTTCAGCTCGATGCACGTCGTCGCGCTCGACGAACGACATCTCGATGTCGAGCTGGGTGAAGTCGAAGCCGCGGTCGGCGCGCAGGTCCTCGTCGCGAAAGCAGCGGACGATCTGGTAGTAGCGCTCGAAGCCGCCGATCATCAGCATCTGCTTGAAGAGCTGCGGCGACTGCGGCAGCGCGTAGAACGAGCCCTGCTGGAGCCGGCTGGGCACGAGGAAGTCCCGGGCGCCCTCCGGCGTCGAGCGGGTCAGCACCGGCGTCTCGATGTCGAGGAAGCCCTCGCCGTCGAGAAACTCGCCGGATCGCGGCGACGATGCGGTGGCGCAGCACGAGCCCGTCGCGCATGCGCTCGCGGCGCAGGTCGAGGTAGCGGTGGCGCAAGCCGCAGCTCCTCCCCCACCTCGCCGCTGAGTAGCCCTCGACCTCGAACGGCGGCGTCTCGGCGTCGGCGAGGAGCTCGGCCTCGCGCACCCGCACCTCGAACTCGCCCGTGGCCAGCTCGGGGTTGACGGTCTCCGGATCACGCCGCACCGCGGCGCCGGCGACGCTGAGGACGTCCTCCGCGCGCAGCCGGTGGGCGAGCTCCATCCCTCCGGCGCCGACCTCGTCGGGGTTGAAGACGAGCTGCACCAGCCCGGTGCGGTCGCGCAGGTCGATGAAGACCAGCCCGCCGTGGTCGCGGCGGCGGTGCACCCAGCCGGCGACGCGGACGTCGCCGCCGACCCGGTCGCGCCAGCACCTCTCCGCACCACGTGTCGCGGTAGCGGTTGGGCGGCAGGAAGGGAGACCCGGCGCTCATGGCCCTCCGAGCCGGCGCGATCAGCGCCCGGCGGCGTCGGCCGGGTCGATCGGCTGCTGCTCGCCCGTTCGCCATGTCGCGGACCTGGGCCGTGCCGTCGCTCGTCGAGGATGATCGCGACGCGGGCGCCGATGCGGTCGGCCTGCTTCAGCTGGCCCTTCAGGCTGCGCCCGGCCAGGTCGATCTCCGCCGAGAGCCCGCGCGTTGCGAAGCTCGGCGACCAGGGCCGCGGCGCGGTGACGCTGCCCGTCGTCCGGCGACGGCGACGAAACGCGTCGACGCGCGGTCGGCCTCGCTCGGGCTCGTCGAGGGCCAGGAGGATCCGCTCGACGCCCGCGGCCCAGCCGACGCCGGGCGTCGTCGGGCCCGCCGAGCTCGGCGATCAGCCGGTCGTAGCGGCCGCCGCCGCCGAGCTGGGACTGCGCGCCGAGCTCGCCGCAGTGGAACTCGAAGATCGTGCGCGTGTAGTAGTCGAGCCCGCGAACCAGGGTGCGCGTCGAGCTGTACGCGATGCCGGCCTGGTCGAGCAGCGCGCGCACCTCCGCGAAGTGCGCGGCGTCCTCGCCCTCGAGCCGCTCGAGCATCGTCGGCGCGCTCTCCATTACCGCCCTGGTCGCCGGGATCGGCGGCGTCGAAGGCGCGCAGGGGATTGGTGTCGATGCGCTCCACCACCTCCTTGGCGAGAGTCGGCCTCGTTGGCGCGCAGATAGGCCTGGAGCTCCTCGCGGTACGCGGTCCGCGACTCCGGCGAGCCCAGGCTGCCCGAGCCGCAGGTCCGAGCGCCGGGACGCCGAGGCCCGTCAGCAGGTCGCTGCAGGATCCGATCAGCTCGGCGTCGACCAGCGGCGAGTCCGAGCCGATCACCTCGCCGCCGAGCTGGTTGAACTGGCGGTAGCGGCCCGCCTGCGGCGCCTCGTAGCGGAAGTACGGGCCCAGGTACCAGAGCTTCACCGGCTGCGCGAGCTTGTGCATGCCGTGCTCGACGTAGGCGCGGCAGATCGGAGGCGGTGCCCTCGGGCCGCAGCGTGAGGCTGCGCCCGCCGCGGTCCTCGAAGGTGAACATCTCCTTGCTGACGATGTCGGTCGCCTCCCCGACCGTGCGCGCGAAGAGCGCTGTGTCCTCGAAGACCGGCGTCTCGATTCGCCCGTAGCCGGCGCCGTCGAAGAGCGCCGCCGGCCGCGTGGACGAGGCGCCGCGAACGCGCCGCCTCCTCGGCGGGCAGCACGTCGAACGTCCCGCGCGGGGCCTTGATCTTCTCGCTCATCGCGTGGCGAGGTTAGTTACTTGGCCGAAAGCTCGACTAGGAACGGGTTGGTCGCCAGCTCGGCGCCGAGCGTCGTGATCCCCATGTGCCCGGGATAGACGCCCGTCTCCTCCGGGAAGCCCTCGACGAGCGTCCGGATGCTCTCGAGCAGGGTTGGCCAGTCGCCCCCCGGCAGGTCGACGCGCCCGACCGAGCCCTGGAAGAGGACGTCGCCGGAGAACAGGCCGCCCTCCTCCGGAATCGCGTAGGTGACGTGGCCCGGGCTGTGCCCGGGGGTGAAGAGGACGTCGATCTCGAGTCCGGCGAGCGAGAGGTGCTCCCCGCCCTTGACCGAGTGCTCGGCGTCGTAGCTCTCGAACGGCCCGAACCCCGGCCACGGGACGAAGCTCATGATGTCGGCGAGCACCGGCAGCTCGATCTCCGGGCACCACACCTCCGCGCCCGTCTCGCGGGCGAGCGGGGCGACCGCGCCGACGTGATCGAAGTGCGTGTGGGTCAGGAGGATGGCGTCGACCTCGACGCCCAGCTCCTCGATCGCGCGCAGCAGGCGGCCGGCCTCGTCGCCGGGGTCGATCACGACGCAGCGCTCGCCTCCGTCGGGCCGGGCGAAGTAGCAGTTCTCGGCAACCTGGCCGACGGTGAAGCTACGGACGTCCATTCTGCTGACGGGCCCGCTGCTCGCGGAGCAGACGCCGGTTGTAGAAGAAGCGGTTGATCGTGTAGCTCATCGGCACGTAGATCAGGAACATCACCGCCGCGATCGCGAGCGCGGCGCCGATCGGCTGCTTGAAGAGCAGGAGAAGGACGAAGAAGATGACGGCGCCGATGCCGGCGCTCTGCGCGGCGTTTCGCCACGTCGGCTCCTGCAGGCGCCTGGGAGTGGCGCCGCGGCCGGCCTGGCCCTTCTTCTTCCTCGACATCTGGGAGCGGGCCTGCGCCCGGGCCTCGGCGCGGCTGCGCGGGCGCGGACCGCGACGGCCGGCGGTGTCGATCGAGCCGCCCTGCGTGCCGCGGTGCTTGCGGCGGCGTCGCTTTCTGGTCTGCGCCATTCGGCGCGGATGCTAGCGGTGGCTAGTGGTCCTTGATCACGCGGAAGCTGCCGCGCATGAATGGATGGACGCGGCAGAAGTACGTGTAGGTGCCGGGCTTGAGGTTCGTCGGCGTCTGCCAGGTGTCCGTATCGGTCGCCGGGCCGTGGAAGGGCGTGCTGTTGAAGCCGAGCTGGCCGGAGTCGAAGCTGACGGGGGCATCGGCGATCGGGTAGGCGATGCCGGTCGAGCGGTTGCACGGGGCGCGGCAGGCCGTAAGCGTGTGGTAGGCGTCCGTGGGCTGTGAGCCGTCCTGGTTCACGAAGGTGAGGCTCTGCCCGGCCTGGACGACCGGCGGCCGCCCGGCCTTTCCGGGCACGCTGAGGTCGCCCTGCTGGTACGTGTAGTCCGCGATCGAGATCGGGCCGTCCGGGGTTGGGCCGCTCAGCTCCTCCAGCGGGTTCGGTTGATCGGTCTTCTTCCCGCCGTGGTGGCGGTTCTCGGCGAGGTGCGAGTGCGTCACCACGCCCTTTTGATCGATGTCGTGGCTGAACGGGCCGACCCCGCCCATATCGGTGCCGTAGTAGACCGAGACGGGCATGATGCCCATCACCTCGTACCAGCTCGCGCGCTTGACGTCGTAGGTCGCGTGGACGCTCAGCTGGTCTCCCGGCTTCAGCTGGACGCGCCAGTCCGGTCGCGTCGCCTTCATCGCGACGTCCCACGAGACCTCGCCGGCGGGTTCGTAGTAGTGCGCGCGCGAGCGGAAGATCCTTGTCTGCCGGTCGCCGCGCTGGACATCGAGGTCCGTGTAGAGCCCGCCCGGGTGCAGGTGGCCGGCGCTTCCGATCAGGGTTACGGGTTGGTTCGGCGTCCACGTCTGGCTCGGGCCGATGTAGGCTCGCTGGGCGGGCGAGGCCTGGTCGGGGAACGTGTAGCGGCCGTGGCTGCCCATGCCCTTGAGGGCGTTGAAGACCGGGTAGATCGGGCTCGAGATGCCGACCCCGGGCACGGGACCGGATACGTCCATCCATTTGGTGTGGACGGTGTGGATCGAAGCGGCGCCGGGCGCCGTGTCGGGCACGAAGTCGAGTCGCCAGACGATGTAGACCGTGGCGGGCTGGCCGACCAGGTCGTGGAGCATGTCGTTCACGAGCCAGCGATCCGTCGGCTCCGAGCGCCAGCCGAACCCACGCGGCTCCTGGATGATCGTCTTCTCCTCGCCCACCGCGTACTGCGGGTTCCCGTTCACGATCCAGACCGCGTGATGGAGGTGGAGGACGTCCACCCGCGGCACGGTGCCGTCCGGGTAGACGAGCTCGGGGTCGAACCGGGTGATGTAGCCCGGGACGCTCGGGAAGAGGTTGGTGGTGTGGAGCCTGATGACGTTCTGCCCGGGCTTGATCGAGATCGGCCCGTAGCAGTAGGTCAGGTGCTGGACGCCCGGATAGTCGACGTGCGGAGCCTGGTCGGGCTTGTCGGCGATCGGCGGGCAGTTGGCGGCGCTCGCCTGCGGAGCGCCGAAGAGCAGCAGGCCGGCGGTCACGCCGAAAAGGGCGAGCAGCCCCGTCCCCGGTCGCATCCGTGCGCCCTCCGCCATCCGCTGAGAAGGTATCAGCGAGTGCCGTCCGCGTTTGGCTGTTCGGCCAGTCAGGACCCGCCGACCGCGCGCTCGACGACCTGCGTCGCGGGGTTGAACCCCTCGATGACGATGCCCGCCGGGAACCCCTCGAGCGCCGCCGCCGGAACCAGGCCGACGATCTCCGCCGAGCTGACGGCGCCGCCCCGCACCCGCAGCTGCTCCTCCGCGAGCCCGGTCACGGCGGCGAGCGGCACCGCGATGGGGTCGTGGACGTTCGTGGAGATCTGGATGCGGCCGCGATCGAGCGGGATGGCGATCGCGCGCACCCCGGCCGGGCCGCCTCCCGCCTCCCGGAGCTCCGCGGCGACCTCCATCGCCGCGCCGAGGTCGATTCCCTCCACCACCAGGTTGAACGCGGCAAGCGGCGGGCGCGCGGTGACCAGGGTCGCACCCGCGCGCGGGTGCGGCTCGGCTGGGCCAAGGTCGGGGGCAAGCTCGCCCGCGGCCATGCGCCGGCGCAGCTCGCCGAGTCCCCGGCGGCGGAAGAAGGCGCGCTCGCGCCGCTCGCCGGCGCTGGCAAGCTCGCCGTAGAGGAAGACCGGGATGCCAAGTGCCGCGACGGCCTCCGCCGTCGCGCGAGCGGCCGCGGCGGCGGCGGCCGCCTCGCCCTCGCGCAGCCAGACGATCGGGGCGACGTCGGTCGCGCCGATCGCGGGATGCGCTCCCGCGTAGGCCGACATGTCGATCGCCGCGGCGGCGGCGCGGGCGGCGCTGCCGAGCGCCTCGGGAAGCCGCTCCTCATCCCCCCACACGGTGAAGACGCTGCGGTCGTGCACCGGGTCGGAGTGCACGTTCACGATCTCGACATACGGCTCCAGCGCCTGGCGGATCGAGCTGATCGCCTGCCGGTCGCGCCCGGCCGAGAAGTTGGGGACCGCCAGCATCGGCGGAGGCTCAGACGAGCAGCTCGCCGTCGCGGAGGATCGGCTCGCCGTCGAGGGCCAGCGTCGGCTCGGTCAGCACGCAGTCGATGTGGATGCCGGCCTGCACCGTGCCCCCGAAGCCGGCCGACGTGCCGAACGCGACGTGGAGGGTGCCGAGGATCTTTTCGGCCTCCAGCAGGTTGTCGCTGAGCGTGGCCTTCTCGTTGGTGCCGACCCCCAGCTCGGCGACGTTCGTCCCCTCCTCGCTCGCGCCCCGCAGCGAGTTGATCAGCCATTCCCCCGGCTTCCCGGTCGCCTCCACGAGGTGGCCTGCCTCGATTCGCAGGTCCGCCGGCTCGGTCGGCAGGCCGTAACTGGCGATCGTGCCGTCGATCACCAGCCGTCCCTCCGCGGACCCTTCGACCGGGGCGATGAAGCCCTCCCCGCACGGCAGGTTGCCGAACGCGCCCGCGGCCGTCAGGTCGCCCGCGTCGGGGGTCGCCTCGCGGCCGCCGAGCTCGAGACGCAGGTCGGTGCCGTTCGCCGCGGTGATCCGGGCCTCGGCGGCGTCGCTCAGAGCGTTCGCCACCGCGATGCTTCGCTTGCCGAGCGCGTCGAGATCCGCGGTCATCAACCGCGCCAGGACATCCTCGTCCACGCCAGGCAGCGTCGCCGCGCGGGCGCCGCCCTCCGTTGCGGTGCGCCGCGCGACCGTGTGCGAGATCGACTTCTTCGTCGCTCCGATCACGACGTTCGCGGCCGCCATCGCCGCCGCGACCGGGGCCGGCGGCTCCGTGCCGTCCGCCGCCCGCTCGTCCATCAAGGTCAGCACCGCGTCGGCGCCGGCCGCCGCGGCCTCCGCACGCAGCAGCCCCCCGAGGTGCTCGGCGTAGTGGTCCGCGACCACCAGCACGTCCTCCCCATCCTTCACCCCGAGGCACCGGCGCACCACGGCCGCCACGGCGCGATCCAGGTCGCTCGCCATGTCGAGAGCCTACGTCCCCGCGCCTGCGGCGACCCGCCGGGCCCGCTCCGCGACCGCGGCTGTCCTGCCCAAGTGTCGGTATCCGGCCCCGCGACAGGACGGCTGAGCCCCCCGCCGCCGCCGCTACGATCAACCCCCCGCCGGAGTAGCTCAGCTGGTTAGAGCAGCGGAATCATAATCCGCGTGTCGGGGGTTCGAGTCCCTCCTCCGGCATCGGATTCGCGCGGCATGCAGGGGTTTCCACGTTTTCAGGTTCCTGCTCACGTACCCAGTCGATGTCGCCCCCCACCGAAGGCCGCGGAGCTGACCCAGCCGCAGGCCATGTCGCGAGCCGAGCTTTGCGCGCTCGGTGGCGGGGTATCCTGCAGGGTGAGCGATGAGGCTCGCTCCATAACCGCGGTCCGCTTTTCCGCTGATGGCCTCTGCCCGTTAGTCACGGCGACTCGTGGAGGTCAGAGTGGATCCGGTTCAGCCAGCAGCGGTGCACGCCGTGCGGGTTCCGCGCCCTCCGGCGTACTCGCAAGACTCTGGCGCCGTGCGGACCGATCGACGAGAACTTGCCGCGATCTTCATCGGTGGATTCATCGGCTCGCTGATGCGAGCTGAGCTCGTCGAGCTGTTTCCACACGCGACCGGCTCGTGGCCCTGGGCGACGTTCATTCCCAACGTCGCCGGAGCCTTTGCGCTCGGCTACTTCGCCACCCGCCTGCAGGAGCGGCTGCCGCTTTCGGCCTACCGGCGGCCGCTGCTCGGAACCGGCTTGTGTGGTGCGTTAACCACGTTCTCCGCGATGCAGCTCGAGCTCGTGAGGATGCTCGAGGACGGCCATGACGCCTTGGCCTTGACCTACGCGACGACCAGTATCGCCGCGGGGTTCATCGGGGTGGCGGTGGCGACGAACGTGGTTCGGCGGGCGAGGCTCAGCGGATGACCGCCGGCACCGTCATCGCGGTCGGCCTGCTCGGTGGCGTCGGCGCCTTGGTCCGATTCCTGCTCGACGGTGCCATCGCCGTCCGCCTCGGGCGCGACTTTCCGTACGGCACCCTGACCGTCAACCTCAGCGGCGCGCTCGCGCTCGGGGTGCTCGCCGGCGCAGTCTCGAGCGACGAGACGACGCGGTTGCTCGGAACCGGCCTGCTCGGCGCCTACACGACGTTCAGCACTTGGGCGCTTGAGAGCCACCGGCTGGCCGAAGAGGGCGAGGGGCGGCTCGGCGCACTGAACTTCCTGGTCAGCCTGGTGCTCGGCATCGCGGCCGCCTGGATCGGACTCAAGCTCGGGGCCCACCTATGAGTTCCGACGGCCTGAAGCTGACGACGTACTTCGGCGAACGCGACCGTGTCGGCGACGCCTTTCTGGCCGAAGCTCTGTTCGAGATCTACGAGCGACACGGGTTGCGAGCCAGCGTCCTGATGCGCGGCGTCGAGGGCTTCGGCATGAAGCATCACCTGCGCACGGATCGACTGCTGACCCTCTCGGAGGACCTTCCGATCGTCTCGGTCGCCATCGACCGCCAGGACCGAATCGCGGCGGCGCTCGCCGATGTCGAGCGGCTCCGATCAAGCGGTCTGGTGACCCTCGAGCGCGCCCGCCTGCTCGCCGACGCCGACAACGCGGAAGCCCTTGACACCGCCTCTCCAGGAGACACCGCGAAGCTCACGATCTACTTCGGACGCCACGCGAGGGTGGACGGGCGGCCGGCTCGGCTGGCGGTGGTTGAGCACCTCCACCAAAGCGGCCTCGATGGATCAACGGTGCTGCTTGGCGTCGATGGCACGCTTCACGGGGCGCGCCAGCGGGCGAAGTTCTTCTCGGCCAACGCGAACGTTCCGCTGATGATGATCTCGATCGGGGCGTCGAGCGCGCTCGCGACGGCGTGCCGGGAGTTGATGGCGATGCTCGACGACACCGTCATGACGCTGGAACGCGTCCAGGTCCTGAAGCGCGACGGCCAGCGCCTGGCCGAGCCGCGCGACCTGCCGGAGACCGACCCATCGGGCCTCGCCGTCTGGCGGAAGCTGATGCTGTATGCGAGCGAGCAGACCCAGGCGAGCGGTCATCCGGTCCATGTCGAGGCCGTACGGCGCCTGCGCGAGGAGCAGGCCGCCGGCGCAACCGCGCTGAGGGGTATCTGGGGCTACCACGGCGACCACCTGCCGCACGGCGACAGCTTCTGGAGCCTGCGACGGCGGGTGCCGACCGTCACCGTGGTGGTCGATACGCCTGCAAGGACCGCGCGGTGGCTCGAGATCCTCGACGAGATCACGCCAGCCCGTGGATTGATCACGAGCGAGATCGTGCCGGCCTACCGTGCGGTCGCTGCGGATGCCTCCCATGGCGGCCTGGAGCTCGCTGGCCCGGTGAGCAGGGCGACCTGAACCCCCGTGGCGACGAGACGGCCGACAAGAACCGTCGACTATTCGCGGCTCTCGCCGGAATCCTCTCGGCGGCGCTGTCGAGCGCTTCAGGCGAGGTCCGTCTCCACCTCGATGCGGCCCGACTTGGCCGCATCGGCGAGCGCCGCGTAGTCGAGCTCGTTCTGGTCGGCGTAGCGCTCTGAGAAATCTGCGATTGCCTCGTCGAAGGTCTCGCCCTTTCCGAGGTAGGCGCCGATCGCGATCCGATCGCCGGACCGCGCGTGGGCCCTGGCGAGCGTCCAGCCGCAGACCCGGCCGTAGAGCTCGAGCCCCTTCGGCGGCAGGGTCTCGATCTCTATCGAGCGCTTGCCGTCCCAGAGCTGGCGAACGTAGAAGTCGCGCTTCTTGTCGTCAATCCCGATCGCCGGCAGCCAGCCGAGGAGGATGTCGCTGGCGGCCTGCATCAGCCACTGGCCCTCGACCACTCGCTCGCCGTGATTCTTGAACTCGCTCTTGCCGGCGTAGGGCTCGAAGACGGAGGCCTCGGCCTCCTTGGCCTGCAGGAAGAGCGGGTCCTGGCCGTCGCGGCCCATCATCAGCAGCACCCAGGCACGGGTCCCGACGCTGCCGACGCCGACCACCTTGCGGGCCAGGTCTACGAACCGGTAGCTGTCGAAGAGATGGCGGCGATCGCCCTTGAGGCTCTCGCGGTAGCGGCCAAGGAGCTCGGCGATCCGCCCAGCGAACTCTTCGTATTGATCCTGTGAGGCGAGCTCGCGGCCCGGGACCAGGAGCGGCGGATCGCTCATGATCCGCGGCTCGCCGTCGACCTCGTGGACGAGTCGGTCGAACGCCTTCAGGCTGTTCTTCTTCTGAGCTTTCCTGACGTTCCTTTGCGCCGCCTTGAGCGCTTTGCGATCGATGACCGTGGCCAGCTCGGCGAGCAGGGTGTCGATGTCGAGGCGTGCGTACCAGACGTCGAGGTTCCTCATCGTCGCGAGCTCCCGCATCCCCTCGCGGTATGAGCGGACCGTTCTGAGGACAGCCGCACGGGTCTCCGTTGGGGTGAAGTCGCGGTCTCGCCCGGCGATTGCGAAGCTCGCGGCCAGGCGCTTGACGTCCCACTCCCAGGGACCGGGAAGGGTTTCGTCGAAGTCGTTGACGTCGAGCACGAGGCGCCGGTCGGGGGCGGCGAAGACGCCGAAGTTCGAGAGGTGCGCGTCGCCGCAGGCCTGGACCCGGATCCCGGAGGTGGGCGTGTTGGCGAGGTCCATCGCCATGATCGCCGCGGCGCCGCGGAAGAACGTGAACGGCGAGGCGAGCATTCGCCCATAGCGAATCGGAACGAGCTCCGGCACCCGGGTCTTGCCCTGGTCCTCGAGCAGCTTGACCGGGTCTCGCCGGCGCGCCGCCGGCTCCCAGTCCCCGTGGCTCGCCCTTGAGACCTCGGCCCGCGCGGCCTTGCCGGCGGCGGCGCGGTCGGCCGGCGATGCGAGTTCGCCGGCGGGATCTGGGTTGGACGTCTTCGTCGGCATTTCTGTCGGCGGCGGCGGGTCAGGCGCTGGGAGCGCCCACCTCCGCCGCGTGCAGCTCGCTGGCCTCCTCGCGCGAGTGCAGCCCGATCGCGACCAGGTCGAGTGGGCTTATGAAGCCGTCGCCGATGCGGAACCCTCCGGCCCGCATGACCGCGTCGCGCAGCGGTACTGCCCAATGGTGCTCGAGCAGGATCAGCGCCGCGGCTGAGTCGTTGGGGATCTCCCCGAGGACATCCCAAGCCTCCTCGTCGGAGAAGGCCTCGACCCCGTCGGACGCGGCCTCGGCGCCGGCTACAGCGCCGGCGACCATGCCGTCCTCACCCTCGATCCCGAGCCCGATCAATGCCCCGATCTTCGTTCCGAGCTCGATCGCCTCGTCCTGCGTGAGGTTGCTGAGGTGCGCGACCTCGATCTCCCCCTCGGCATCCTTGTGGACGGCGAGCGCGTCGATGACTCGCACGGTGTCGGACTCTCGCAGACGCTCCAGCTCGGCGATGATCTCGCCGTGGAACTCCGGGTTCTCGAACCCGAGGACAATCAATTGCACTGGTCCGATGGACATGCTTCTCCATTTCTCGCCGCCTCACGGTGGCGCCTCGACCCTCGATCGCACCTTACGAACGCGAATGAAGCGTCACATCACCCGGTCTGGATGAATTTCCGGGCGGGTCGAGCTCGGCGGCGTCAGAGGTCCGCGGGGTCCGGGCCGGCACCGTTGCCGTCGACCAGGCCCGCCCGTCGTGCGTGCTCCACCGCTTGACGCCTGGAGCGGACGCCCAGCTTGCGGTACACCGCCTGCGCCTGCGTCTTGACGGTATTCGGCGAGACGAAGATCTGGGCGGCGATCTCCGGAAGGGAAAGGCGCGTCGGCAGAAAGTGAAGAACCCGTAGCTCGGCGGGCGTCAGGTCCGTGCCGCCCGACGCGGACACGGCCTCCACGCTGGCGGCGGTGTCCCGGATCCAGTCGCTGAGGACGGTCGCATCCGGAGTCTGTCGGAGGAGCGTCCGCGCCTCGTCGAGCCAAGCCCTCGCGGCGCGAGGATCATCAAGGCGGACCGCGGTGCGCGCCAACACGATGCGCGTCTCCGCCTCGTACCAGGGGGCGAAGTCATCCAGCTGCCCCAGCAGGCGAGCCGCATGCCGCATGTCCGCCACGGCTTTCTCGACCTTCCCGAAGTGGGAGCAGACGAACGCCGACACGGCGATACCCGTTGCCATCATCCCGTAGTCGCCGAGACCGGATCGGTCGATCTGAGCGCGAGCCTGGTAGGCAAGCATCTCCGCGACCTGCCAGTCGCCCTCTTCGATCGCGAGCAGCGACAGCTGGGCAAGGCACAGAACCTGAATGCTGGGCGCCCCCACAGCCCCGCGCCGAGCGCCTTCTCTCAACCTCACGTAGGCCTCTTCGCGGTGCCCGCGGAGATGTAGTCCGACGCCGTCGAGCAGGCAGCACATCGACATCCACGGGCTCTCGTCGGGCAGCAGTTCTGCGCCCGCGGCAGCGTCGGCGCTCATCTGCTCAACGCCTTGCCGCGCCAATGCCGCGTCGACCATGACGAGGCCCGAAGTCAGGGCGAGCCGCTTCGCCGCGTCCGCCACCGCGGGCAGCAGGCTCCGTGCGACGGCCGCCCAGTACTCCGCCTCGGACCCGGCGCCGCGCGTAATCCGAGCGTAGGCAGCGGTCAGACTCAATCCGGGATCGGTGGCCACCTTCTCCTCGCCCAACCGGTCCAGCCAGCGCATCACGGTGGCGTTTCGGCCACGAGTCATGTACGCGGGCACCCCGGCCCAGAGCAGCTCGCCGGCACGTGCGACCGCTCCACCTTCGATCGCATGATGGATGGCTCTGTCGCTGTCACCGTGCTCGGCCCACCAGGCGGAGGCGCGTCCATGCAGCGCGGCCTCCTTATCCGGCTCAACTCTGTGGAGCTCCGATCGCAGCATCTCGACGAGCAGGGCGTGGAAGCGAAACCAGTCGTCCCGCCGGTCCAGCGGCGTCAGCAACATGTTCGAGCGCGAGAGATCGCGCAGAACCCTGGCCGAGCCTGTGCGGTCGAGCACGGCGTCGCAAAGGCTTCCGCTGAGGCGATCCAGGATCGATACCCCGCGCAGAAACTCGAGCCGCCGCCGCGAGACCCCAGCCAGGAATTCCTCCCGCAGGTAGTCGACGACGATCCTGTCGTCACCGGCGAACTGAGCAATCGCCGTCGCAGGATCGTTGTCTTCGCCGAAGGCGAGGCAGGCGAGATAAAGGGCCGCCGGCCAGCCCTCGGTATGGCGGACGAGCGTGTCGAGCTCCTTCTGACCGAGTTCGACGCCCAGCCCCGCAAGCAGCGACTCGCACTCTGTCTTGTTCATCGCAAGGTCACGACGTCCGAACTCGCTGAGTCCATGATGGGCGCGGAGCCTTCCAACCGGCAGGTCCGGCACGGTTCGGGTTGCCAGCGCCAATTGCGAGCCGCGGGCGAGGTGGCTGCCGACTTCTGAGACAGCCTGCAACGACTGCGGAGACTCGACGTTCTCGAGGTCGTCAAGGACGAGCACGAGCCGCACCTTGCGAGCGGCCAGCGCTCTGGTCAACCGCGGTAGCGCGGCTCCTTCGATGTCTGGTTCTGGAAGGCAGAGGGCAGCTGAAACCTCCGCCGGCACCGGCTCGACCTCCTCGAGCGCTGCCACGATCGCCCCCAGCAGCGCCACGGGGTCATTGTGCTCGTCACCCAGCATGATCGAGGCGAACGGGCGCGGGTCATGCTCCGCCCACTGCCCCAGGAGGACCGACTTGCCGTAGCCGGATGGGGCATTCAAGAGGACCACGGGAGCCGTGGCCTCCTCGAGCTTGCGGATCAGGCGCGGACGATCGACCAGTCCGGCGGTTGGAGCGAGCGATTCCGGGCCGGCGACGGAATCGGTCGGGGGCAGGTGGCGACTCGCGGTAGCCACGTCGCCGTTGCCCGCGCCACCCGCCTTTGGGTACTCACGAACTGGATCGCTCGGCATACCTTCGTTCCGCTCGAAGCCGACACCCACAAACCTCCGTCCCGGAGGCCGCTCGGCAAACCGATCCGCCGGCCACGTTGCGACCGGCTGGTCCCCTTATCGAGCTGAAGCGGACACTTCCATCGCCACGAGGGCAACGGTTGAGCCACTCCAGCGAGTCTACCGCGCCCTCCCCCTCATCGAGGGTTCGGTCCTAGAGGCCCTGGGTCAGGCGCTCGCGCTCGGACTCGTACTGCTCCTGGGTCAATACTCCCGAGTCGAGCAGGCCCTTGAGCTTCGTCAACGCGTCGATTCGCTCCGCCTCCGAGCTCGCTGCCCCGGCCGGCGCTGCGGCCGGCGCCTGCTGCGCCTGTGGCGGCGGTGCCTGTGGCTGGCGATCTGCGCGTCCTGCGCCTCCTCGTGCTGGGCGTTTGCAGCGCGTCTCTTGCCCATGGCGTAGCCGGCACCGCCAACCACTGCGGCTCGCGCCAGCGGTCGTCTCCTCAACAGGGGCATGAGGTCCTCCTTCGTGTTGTTGGTCCTCTGGGCTTGCGTTCGTTCAGATGCAACCGCACTCGCCGGGGGATCGCATCGTGCGAACCGGGTGAAATCGATGTCGGGAGATGAACGGTGAACCCGTGAGTCAGGTGAGTAGCTCGATCACTCCACGCCCAACGAGCAGCGTGCCGATGACCGCGGCCCCAACGATCGCCATCTGGCGGCCGTTTCGGCTGAGCCAGCCCCTGAACCTCTCGACCTCGACGACGGTTCGCTCCGGCGCCACCGCGTACCCGAGCAACGGGACCTCCAGGAGGATCAGGAGCATCACGTTGAAGGCGACGATGACGAGGATCGTCGGCACGGTCCCGTAGTTCAGCCTGTCGAGCTCGCGGAGCGCCGCGAGGTAGGCAACCCCTGGGAGGGTGAGGACGACGCCGACCGCGAAGGTGACGCGCGCGGAGCCCCTGCCGAGAAGCTGCTCGACCTTCGAAGGCGTTTTCTCGGCTCCCCCCTCCCTCTCCGCCTTCTTCGCCTTGCGGCGTTCGGCCAGTCGCTGGTCATGTCCCCCGCGTAGCACGTAGGCGACGAGCAGCGCGATCAGGCCCAGCGCAAGGTCCATCGAGGGGCTGAGGCCGTTCTCGGCCGTGCTCGTCGCTGAGGAGCCGTGCACGACGAAGACGATCACGAAGCCGACCGTGAGGCTCACGAGAAGCGCTCCGAGCAGGTATCCGACCAGCAGCCGCTTGGGACTCGGCAGGAACAGCATCACGGTAACCGCGGCGAGCAGGCTTGCGTTGGCCGCGGCGACGAGCGAGTAGAGGAAGATGTTGCCCACGAGTGGGACCGCCGGGAGCCTGGTCGCTCGACCAGGCTCCCGCGGGTACGTTGGTCAGCGCGTCTCCGGCTCGCCGAGCACGAAGAGGCCGTGGAGGATGATCACGCAGAGGGCGAAGATCCCGAGCGACCACCACGGGTAGGCGCCGCCGACCTCCAACAGGGCGCCGATCGCGCCCAGGGTCGCGGCGATGATTGCGATCGTCCGGCCGTAGGTTCCGCCGCCCATCAGCGAGAACCCGGCGGTCAGCTGGATGATCCCGAGCAACAGCGTGATCCAGCCCCAGGTGTGGAGGCTCGAGAACACGTAGACGGTGCCGCTGTTGGTGAAGAAATGCGCATCGCTGATGGCACCGATGCCGTAGATGATGTTGAGCGTGCCCGCAATGATCAGCAGGATGGCGACGAACATCGCCCGGCCAGCACCTCTCATCGTCAAACTCCTTTCATGGCCGTCCCCCTCTCCGGCGGGGCGGTCCTTGGGATCTTGTCCACCCCAGCGTCATCGATTGGGCACGCCCGAGCATCATCTGATCCGGGTGATTCTCGGGGCGGCCGATTTCACCCGCTTGCATGATGCGACCGGCCCTCGGAGGCGGCGGGCCGGCGGTGTCAACTCGGCACAGCCCACAGCATCTCGGGCCACCCGGGCGCGACATCGACCCTGTAGTCCAGCGACTCGAGCAGGAGGCGCAAGCGCAGCCGCTCGGCCTCGTACCACGAGTGGAGCCACGCCTCGGCCAAGATGATCGGCCGGTGCTCTGCGATGGTCCTGGTGGCGCCTGCGATCACGTCCGCCTCGTTGCCCTCGACGTCCAGCTTTATGAGGCCAGTGCGGCCCCCCGCGTCGAGCGCGGCATCCAGCGTGGTCATCGTCAGGCTTGACGGGCGACCTGGCCCAGGTGATGAGGTCGGCCTCGGGCGCCCCGCCGCAACTGGTGAAGTAGTCGACCTCGGCCTGATCGCGCAACAGGTGGCAACTTGCCGGCGAGAACGCGGGCCGGTGGAGGATCACGACCGGGCCACGGTACTGCCCCGGGAGCGAGGTCCAGCAGCACAAGTCGCACGCCGGATGGTGCTCTCCATTTCCGATCGGAGTCTCGCGACGTTCACACCTCCGTTACAGGTTGCCGATCCTTGCGCCTATCCTCGGTGTCTGGCCGTCGAGATCGAGCGAAGGGACCTGGCTCCTGCCACGGAGCTTCCGCGGCCGCGAAGCGCAACGCAGCTCCGGGAGGCACTCGAGGACCTTCGCTCTGAGATCGTCGATGACGGCCAGGTCATCTTCGAGCGCTGGCAGCCGCTGATCGAGCGGTCCTCATTTCTGCCGAGCGCCCGCAATCTGGCTCATTACATCGCCCTGCGACGGCATGAGCTGCGCGAGCTCCAGCTGGAACTGATGCCCTGGGGGCTTTCCTCTCTCGGCCGCTGCGAGGCCCGGGTGCTCGAGAACCTCGACGCCGTGATCGCCACTCTGACCCAGCTCGCGGCTGCCACAGACGTTCCCTGTGCCACCCCCGACGCGAGCGCCTACTTCCGCGGTCACGATCTCCTGCGTCGCCAGAGCGAGGCGGCGCTGGGACCAACCCCTCCCAACCGCGACGTGCGGATCATGGTGACGCTTCCCTCCGAGGCGGCGAGCGATTACAGGCTCGTCTCGGACCTCGTCGGTGGCGGCATGGACCTGGCGCGAATCAACTGCGCCCATGACGATCCTCCGGCGTGGAGGGAAATGGCTGCGCACGTCCGCAGGGCGGCCGGGGAGGTGGGCAGGCCGTGCCCGGTTTGCATGGACATCGGCGGTCCTCGCGCGCGCACGACCGCCGTGACGGCGCCGGCGGAGCGCCGGCTGCGGAGCGGGGAGCGCCTGCTCATGCAGCCCCCTGGCGAGCCGCCGGTCGAAGCTGACTACGCCGCCGGATTCCAAGGCTCGCTCCCCGAGATCGTCGGACAGCTGAAGCCAGGGGACTCGGTCTGGATCGACGAGGGCAAGCTCGGATCGATCGTCGAGCGCCGAGACGAACACGGCGCAGTTCTGCGCATCACCCACACCCGGCCAAAAGGAGGACGCCTGCGTCCCGACAAGGGGCTCAATTTCCCCGATACCGAGCTTCGGCTCAACCCGTTGACCGCAAAGGACCTGCGCGATCTCGACGTGATCGCCCAGACCGCGGACATGATCGGCTACTCCTTCGTTCAGAGGGCCGACGACATCGAGCAGCTGCAAGCGGAGTTGGCGACGCGGCTCGAGCGCCCGGATTCAGTGCCTCTGATCGCCAAGATCGAGACCAAGCTCGCGGTCGAAAACCTGCCCGAGTTGATCGTGCAGGCAGCGGGCCGCCAGCCCCTTGCCGTGATGATCGCCAGGGGTGATCTCGCGGTCGAGTTGGGCTATCGGCGCCTCGCCGAGGTTCAAGAGGAGATGCTCTGGCTCTGCGAGGCGGCACATGTGCCGGTCATCTGGGCCACCCAGGTGCTCGACAGCTTCGTCCACAAAGGCGTTGGGGTTCGCGCCGAGATCACCGATGCCGCGATGGCAGAACGCGCCGAGTGCGTGATGCTCAACAAAGGGCCGTTCGTGATCGAGGCGGTGAAGCTGCTCGACGACCTGCTCGGCCGCATGGAAGGGCACCAGTTCAAGAAAGCCTCCCGGATGCGTGCCCTTCACTCATGGTGACGCGGAAGCTCTAGGGGTTCGGGTCCCTCCTCCGGCAGCCGACCGGCAGCAACGGCGCGCGACGGCAGCCATACCATCACGAGCGTGCGACGGGTCGCCATCTTCGCTCCCCACCCGCTGCTCTCGATCACGATCGAGAATCGCGGCGCCGGCGAGGACGACATCCACCTGCACGCCGCCGGCCAGGGGGTGTGGGTGGCCCGGATGGCGGGCGAGCTGGGAGGCGAGCCCGTGCTCTGCGCCCTGCTCGGCGGCGAGACGGGCTCGGTGCTTCGACCGCTGCTCGATCGCCTGCCATCTGAGGCGAGGCTGGTGCAGACCGCCGGCGACAGCGGCTGCTATGTGCAGGACCATCGCGGCCGAGAACGTCGGCTCGTAAGCCAGTCGCTCAGTCCCCCACCGTCCCGCCACGAGGTCGACGAGCTGGTCTCCACGGCCTGCGCCGCGGCCCTTGAGTCCAGCGTCCTGGTGGTCTGCAATCCCTTTCCCGCCGATGCGCTGCCGCTGGAGGTCTACGGGAGCCTGGTGACGGATGTGAGCCGGAACGGCACGCCGGTGCTCGTCGACCTCTCTTCGCCGCGTCTCGAGAGCGCTCTCGAGGGCGGCCCGGACATCGTGAAGCTGAACGACTGGGAGCTCGCGCAATTCGTCACCGGGCCGGTTTCCACCGCGCCCGAGCTGAGGGCCGCCGGACGCAGATTGCTCGATGCCGGCGCCAAGATGGTGGTCGTGACGCGCGGGGGCGAGCCGGCCCTGGTGCTGCGGGGCGAGGAAGCGTGGGAACTGGTGCCGCCCCGTTTCGAGCGCGGCTTTCGCGAGGGCTGCGGCGACACCATGATGGGCGGGGTCGCAGCGGCGCTCGCGTCCGGAGCGGACTGGCAGCGGGCCCTGATCACGGGGGCGGCCGCCGGAGCGGCCAACTTCCTGCGCCGGGGCCTCGGCAGCGGCACCGATCAGGCCGTCGAGGATCTGATCCCCCATGTGACGCTCACCCCGCTCGCCTAGGCCGGGCGAAGCGCGGGGCTACCCGGGCGCGAACGGCGCCTCGAGCTGATCGCCGCGCACGATCGCCGCTGGTGCCTCTCGAGCGATCCACTCCAGGTGAGGACGCAGCTTTTCCACCGCTGCGAGGGCCTCGAGCCCGGGCCCCAGGCGCACCGGCCTCCCGAACCGGGAGGAGTGCGCATCGCTCCCCAGCACGTGCACGAGCCCTCGCCCTGCCAGCGCGAGCATCCCGCCGGCCGTCTCCTTATGCAGGAAGAAGTCGGCCGTCGCCTGGATCAGGGCTCCCTGGCGAACGAGCCTCGTCAGCCGCTCGACCATGTCGCTCGCGACGTGGCGCTCCGGGTGGGCGATCACGCAGCGGTGACCACGCTCGGCGAGGTGCTCGACCCGCCGCTCCAGCGAACCGGACAGGGGGCCGGGCGCCGGCTCCAGAAGGATCCATGGGCCGCCCCCCAGGCCAACGCGCGCCAGATCGAGGCTGTCGAGCCTCTCGGCGACCGTCTCGGCCACCTCACCGCCCGAGAGCACGGCGACCGGGATCCCCTCTTGTTCGACTGCACCGCTGAGCTCCTTCGCGCGCGCCTCGATCTCCTCGATACGGACGTCGTGGTCGTCGCGGATGTGGGGCGTTGCGCAGATCGCCTCGATCCCGTCGTCGGCCGCCTGACGCGCCATGGCGATGGCGTCCGAGAGCTCAGAAGCCCCATCGTCGATGCCGGGAAGGATGTGACAGTGGAGGTCGATCACGAGGCAGACCCCGTGAGAGGGCGCTACTTCTCGACCGTGACGCAGAGGAAGGTGGCCGAAATCGACGTGCCCTCGTCGCTCGTGGTCTGTTTGGTCGCGGCGATCCGGGTGAAATCCCCCTTCTCCCGGAAAGCCTTGTTCGCGTTCACCTTGGCTCCTCCGTCCCTGGACTGGCGCTGACTGCTCGATGATCCTACGCCGACGGCTGGCCCTAGCATCTGCCGCATGGCCGATTACCTCGACCTGGCCGACCGCAGCTGGCCGGTGCTCCGGCGGGTGATGAGCCTCCATGCGGCGGTATACCGCGCGACGGGAGGCCGAGTCGGCGGCAGCCTCCCGGGCCTGCCTTCCCTGCTGCTGCTCGACCACGTGGGAGCGAAGACGGGCAAGCGCCGAAGGACGCCCCTCGTCTACATGCCCGACGGAGACGACTTCGTAGTCGTGGCCTCCAAGGGTGGCTACGCGAGGAATCCAGGGTGGCTGCATAACCTGCGAGCCCACCCTCGAACCGAGCTTCAGATCGGGCGCGAGCGGATCCCCGTGCTCGCGGCGGAGGCCAACGACGAGGAACGCGGGCGCATCTGGCCCGCTGCGATCGAGCACAACCCCCACTGGGAGCGCTACCGGAAGCGAACCGACCGCAAGATCCCGATCGTGATCCTGCGCCCGACGCGCCCAGCGCCTCCCCCGTCGGCCTAACCAAGCTCGGCCGCTGATCAATGCGCGCGCGCAGGCGGGCGCTTGCCCGTCCCACCCGCGGCGTCCGCGCCTCTGTGCGGGGGTTGCGTGCCCGCCCCCGGGCCCACCCTCGGCAGCCACTCGAGCCACCTTGGCAGGTACCAATTCCAGTCACCCAGGAGCTTCATCGTCGCCGGCAACAGCACGCCCCGGATAATCGTCGCGTCGATCAGCACGGCGACGGCGAGGCCGATGCCCAACTGCTTGAAGATGAGCAGCGAGAGGGTGGCGAAGATCGCGAATACCGAGACCATCACCGCCGCGGCGCTGGTCACGACGCCGGCCGTCGTCTTGATCCCGTGCGAGACCGCGTCCTCGGTCGACCGGCCGCGGTCATAGCCCTCGCGTATCCGCGTGAGGATGAACACGTGGTAGTCCATCGATAGGCCGAAGAGCACGACGAAGAGGAACAGCGGCATCCACGAGACGATCGCGCCGTTCGACTTGAAGCCGAGCAGCGACTCGAGATGGCCCTCCTGGAAGATCCAGACCATGACGCCGTACGCCGCCCCAACCGAGAGGAGGTTGAGGATGATCGCCTTCAACGGAATGACGATCGAGCGGAACGTGAAGAGCAGGAGGATGAAGGCCGCGGTGAGGACGAAGATGAAGACCACGGGACCGTGTGACTTCATCGTGTCGTTGAAATCCTCTGAGCTTGCCGTGTAGCCCGTCACCCCGACGGTCACGCCCGAAACTCGCCCAACGGTCGCCGGAATCAGCTCATCCCGCAGGCTCGCCAGAGCCGCCGTGGACTGGGAGTCGGTGCCGTCGCCGGCTACCGGGATGTCGATCTGCTCGACGGTTTGGTCGGGGCTGCGGCTCGTCGTGATTGGTTGGCTGAAGTCGGAGCTGGCGGCCGCGCGAGCCTCCAGCGCGTTGATCGCGCCAACCACCTCGGGGGAACGGACGTCGTCGGCCTTGACCACCACCGTCGCCGGAATCGGGCCGCCCGGGAACGCGCCCTGGATGCGGTTGTAGGTCTGGATCACGCCGAGGTCCTGCGGCAGCGTCTCCACCCCCGGCGTCGCGGTATGGAGGCTGAACGCCGGGATCGCGAGAAACACCAGCAGTCCACCGGCCGAGGCCGCGGAGATCACCGGGTGTCGAAGCACCGGAGTCAGGACGCGCGACCAGAAGCCGCCCGCATCCGTGTCCCACCGCCGCCGCGAGAGGAAGGGAACGCGCCCCTTCTCGACCCGGTCGCCGAGCCAGGCGAGGATCGCCGGCAGAACGGTGAGGGAGCCGACCACTGCCACGGCGACGACCAGGATCGTGCCGGTCGCAAACGACTGGAACGTCGAGGCGCCGGCGAGGTACATCCCGGCCATCGCGATCATCACCGTGAACCCGGACACCATCACGGCCCTGCCGGAGGTCGCGGCCGCCGTCGCCAGCGAAGCAGACTCGCTGTTCCCGGCCGCGCGCTCCTCGCGCTCGCGCCGCAGGTAGAACATCGAGTAGTCAACGCCGACGGCGAGACCGATCAGCAGGATCACCTCGCTGATCGACTCGTCCACCCCGTTGCCGATGTGACTGATCGGGCCGATCAGTCCGATCGTCGCGAGGACCGCGGTGAGCGCCAGGAGCAACGGCACGCCGGCGGCGACGAGCGCACCGAACGCGATCAGGAGGATCAGCAGCGTGACCGGAAGCGACGTCACAAGCGCCGTTCGGAAGTCACTGTCGATCGCCTTGCTCAGCTGATTGTCGGCACTCCCGTCGCCGAACTCGCCGATCGTGAAGTCGGGATGGTCGCCTTGCGCCGCCGCCACGACCGAGAGGGCCTGGGCCGCGCGATCCTTGGCGGCGCTCTGGTCGCCCGCGATCTTGAAGCGGATCAGGGCCGACCTGCCGTCGGAGGAGATCTGCCCCTGGTTGGCGGGCTGGTACGGATCCTCGAGCGAGCGCACGAACGGCAACCGGGACAACCGGTACTCGACATCGCCCACCGCGGCCCGGAACGCGAGGCCATTCGCGTTGGCCGCGGGGCTCTGGACGAGCACGAGCTCGTCGGCGCTCTTCGGGAACGCGGCATCGACGGTCAGGTCCGCCCGGCCCGACTCCCCGACCCCGAGGTGAGCGTTGTCGAGCGTTCTGGTGCCGACGGCCGTGCCGATGGCAACCGCGAGAACGACGAACCCGAGCCAACCCCAGATCGCCGTCTTGCGATGCCGAGCGCTCCAGTGCCCCGCTCGCGCGGCAAGGTTCGGGGCGTCCGCTACCGGCGCGGATTCCTCGATCTTTGGCGAATCCTGATCCATCTTCGCCTCCTTCCAGGGAGTCCGTTGCCGCCCGGCGACGTGGCGCCAGACCTTGTCTGCCGAGACTAACCGAGCGGACGCGAGTTGACCGTTAAGCGTCGGCTCTGGCGACGGCCGCCGTGAGCGCCTCGCGCCCGATCAGGCCCTCGAAGCGACCGACAGCGGTCCAGAGGGCCCGCATTCGCCAGCGGGCGGGGCGGTCAACCGGTTCGACGCGGGACTCGCTGACGATCTCGGCGCCACCCTCCGCGGACGACTCGGTCCAATGCGCGAAGAGGACCCGGACGGTTCCGGGCTGCTCCCAGGCACGAAACTCCTCGGCGCCGGAGAGCATGGGGTAGTCGCGGCGCAGGGACCAGGGGCGGCCGCAGAGGCCGGAGACCGACCAGTCCTCGCCCTCGGCGAGGACCGTGAACGGGTAGCGGCGGAAGACCTCCTGAAAGCGCAGATCCAGCGGCGTCCCGGGGATCCGCCAGCGCAGGACGCGGCCGAGGCGCGGCGCATCACTGACGCGGATCGCCTGTGCGGCCTCCCAGAGCTCCGCTCCGGCCACCTCGGCGGAGCGCCGGTGGTGGGTGCGGATCTGAGGCTTCGGGAGCCAGCGGTCGAGGTCGGCTGGATCGAAGGGCACGCCTCGGCTTCTAGCGGATCGGGCGCGCCGGCATTTTCCGGTGCGCGCCTAAGGACGCTGCACCGCCAGCCCGATGAGGGAAGCGCATGGAGAGGCAGGCCGCAAGCGCGGCGCGCGTGGCGCGTGAGGAACGGGGCATCATGCTCGTCGAGCTCTTGGTCGTGATGCTGATCGTCGGGCTGCTCGCCGCGGTCGCGGTGCCGGCGTTCTTCAACCAGCGGGCGAAGGGCGACGACGCCGGGGCGGAGAGCAACGCGCGGAACCTCCAGACGCTGGTCGAGGCCTGCTACACGGACACGGCCGACTACTCGAAATGCCAGACACAGGCGCAGATCCCCGACAGCAACACGTTCAGCTTCGGGACGGGCCCGGGACAGGTCCAGGTGATCGCCAACCCGATCGGCCAGGGCGGCGTGGCGACGATGGGCGTGTCCAAGAGCGGCACGACCTTCGCGGTCTACAGCGTCCACGGCGACTCCCAGCACGTGTGCATCGCGGCGAGCGGCAGGAGCCTGCCGCAGGGCGGCTGCTCTGCCAACGGCCCGTACGCGGCCTACGGCTGGGGAACCTGGTAGCCGCTCAGCGCGCGGCCTTGACCTCGAGCGCGTGCTCGTAGCGCTCGCGCATGATCGCGATCGCCCGGTCGACGACCTGCGGGGACTCGAGCATGATCGTCACCCACCCGGAGCCGGGCGGGGTGAACCGGTGCGGGATCGCCTCACCGCGCTCGATGAGCTCCGCCTTGAGAGCCGGCGGCAGCGGCACGTCCAGAGCGGTCGTGCCGTGGATGTGGGCGAGCTCCCGGCGCCCGACGAGGAACCGGTCCGAGCGAAAGCGGCCCTTGCCGACCTCGACCTCCGGCCAGCTCGAGACCTCGTCGATCAGTCGCCGGCCGTCGTCCTGTACCACGCGCTGACGGTAGCAGCGGAAGGGTCCCCGGTCTCGTCCCGACTCCTCACCTTGGGCGCCGGTTTGCGACCTCAGTAGGCCCGCAGGGCCTCCTCGGCCGGTAGCGGACGTCCGATCTCATACCCCTGGGCGAAGTCGACGCCCGCGGCGCGGACGAACTCGAGCGTCTCCGCATCCTCGACCCACTCCGCGATCGTGCGCTTGCGCAGCCCCTTGGCGATCCGGACGATGGCCTCGATGATGAGCTCGTCCGCCTCGGTGCGGGGCGGGCGGACGAAGTCGCCGTCGATCTTCAGGTACTCGGCTGGAATCTGCTTGAGGTAGTGGAACGAGCCGAAGCCGGCGCCGAAGTCGTCGAGTGCGAAAGTGCAGCCGAGGCTCTTCAGCGACTTCGCCATGCGGCGTGCGATGTCCATGTTGCCGACAGCCGCGGTCTCGGTGATCTCGAAGCACAGGCGGCCGGGATCGACGTCGCCGGCGCGCAGCCCGTCCTGGATGAGCGTGAGCACCTGTGGTTCGTCCAGCGAGCGCGCCGACAGGTTCACCTCCAGATTCAGGCCCGGGCTTCGCTGCGAGCGTTCGGATCGCCTCCGCGATCACCCAGCGATCGATCGCGTGGATGAGGCCGTGCCGCTCGGCGACCTCGAGGAACGCCGCGGGAGCGATCACGCCGTCGCCGTCGCGCATGCGAAGCAGGGCCTCGTAGCGGGTGACCTCGTTCGTTGCGAGATCGAGAATCGGCTGGTAGTAGAGGACGAACAGGTCCCGTTCGAGGGCATCGCGAATCCGTTGATCCCAGCCGAGGCGCGTCTCGACGGGTCGCCTCGCGCGGGTCGCGGTGGCCACGCGGTCGCGACCGGCATCCTTGGCGACGTACATCGCCCGGTCGGCGGCGGCCAGAACCTCGCCGCCGTCGTCGACCGCCGCGCCCGCGTCGTAGCAGGCGATCCCGATGCTCGCCGTGACGCTGACCGGGCGTCCCTCGATCGGCAGGAGGTGCTCGCGCAGGGCGCCGAGGACGGATGCGCCAACCACCGACGCAGCCGCCTGGTCCGCGCTCGGCACGAGGATCGCGAACTCGTCGCCGTCGAGGCGGGCAAGGAGGTCGTCGCGACGGATCCTTCGCTTGAGAACGCGCGCGACGCTACGCAGCAGGTCATCGCCGGCGGCGTGGCCGAAGGCGTCGTTGACGTACTTGAAGTTGTCGAGGTCGAGCAGCAGGACGGCGCCGATTGAGCCGCGGCTCCGCGCGTCGGCGACGCGGCGGAGGAGCTCCTCCTCAAAAACGCGACGGTTCGGCAGCCCCGTGAGGTGATCGCGGTCGGCAAGCTGGCGCAGGCGCGCCTCGAACCGCTTTCGCTCCGTGATGTCGCGGTCGATGGTCGACACCGCGACGATCGCTCCTCCCTCGTCGAGCACCGCAGAGAGCGAGACGGAGACGTCGACGAGCGAGCCGTCCTTGCGGCGGCGTCTGGTCTCGTAGCTCTCGACCGTCTGTCCGGCCAGGAGTCGCTTGAGGCGCGCGCCCTCGGCGTGGAGCTGGTCGAACGGGATCAGGGTCTTCAGCTCCCCGCCGACTACCTCCTCCCGGGCGTGCCCGTAGAGCCGCTCCGCACCGGGGTTCCAGCTCGTGATGACCCCAGACGGGGTGCGGGCGATGACCGCGTCCGCGGAGGACTCGACGATGGAGGCGAGCTCGGCAAGCGCCCGGTCTGCCTCCTTCGCCGCGGTCACGTCCTCGCAGACGCCGGCCATTCGCAGCGGCAGCCCCTCGCCGTCGAGGACCACCTCGCCCTTCGTGCGGAGGACGATGACGCCGCCGTCCGCCTTCAGGGCCCGGTGCACGTCGTCGAAGGGCTCGTGGTCGGTGAACGCCTTGCGGTTTCGCTCCTCGACGGCATCACGGTCATCGGGATGGAACCGCTCGAGGAAGCCCTCGTAGGAAGGGTCGATCGAGCCCGGCTCGAACCCGAAGATGCGAAACAACTGGTCCGACCACCTGACTGCGTTGGCCGCGATGTCCCACTCCCAGCTTCCCGAGCGGGCGAGGTGCCCTCGCACAGGAGCCGCGGCGCGCTCCGCCGGAACCTCGTGCGTGGATTCGTCAGTCGCCATCATCATCAAATCGACCGTTCGTCCATAGCGAGTTAGGGAGTGCGACGAGACCGGACGGGTGTCGGACGTCCGTCCACCAGGGCGCCGATGCGATCCTTGGGAGCGTGGAAACCAACGCCCCCGGCAGCGTCCCGCTGAGCGACCGCGAGCGCCTGAGCGCCGGCGCGATCGTGCTCGCCGCCGTCGTCTCCGTGCAGACCGGGGCCGCGGTCGCCACGACGCTCTTCGACGAGCTGAAGCCCGAGGGAGCGGTGCTGTTTCGCAACCTGTTCGGTGCCCTCGTCCTGCTCGCACTCTGGCGACCGGCGATCTCGAAGCTGAGCGCAGCGAACTGGAGGCTTCTGCTCACGTTCGGCGTTGCGCTCGCCGGGATGAACCTGAGCTTCTACGCCGCCCTCGACCGGATCCCGCTCGGCATCGCCGTGACGTTCGAGTTCGTCGGGCCGCTCGGGGTCGCCATCGCCAAGTCGCGCCAGGGCCGCGACGTCCTCTGGGTGGTGTTGGCGGCCGCGGGGATCGCGCTGCTCTCTCCGGGGATCGGTGGGTCGCTGGACGCGGTCGGGGTCGGCTTCGCCCTGCTCGCGGGCGGCTTCTGGGGCGGCTACATCCTCTTGGCGGCCAGGATCGGACGGACGTTCGAGGGCGGTGGGGCGCTCGCGGTGGCGATGGCGATCTCAGCAGTGCTGTTGCTGCCGTCGGGAATCGCGGCGGGCGGGGCGAACCTGCTCGATCCCGGGCTCGTGGGGATCGGCATCGCCGTGGCCATGCTGTCGTCGGCGATTCCGTACTCGCTCGAGCTCGAGGCGTTGCGGCGGCTGCCGGAGCGCACCTTCGGCGTGCTGATGAGCATGGAGCCTGCGGTCGCCGCGCTCTCCGGCTTCGCCTTCCTCGGACAGGGGATCTCGCTTCAGGACGCCGCCGCGATCGCGCTCGTCATCACAGCCAGCGCCGGAGCCCTCGGCAGCGCGGAGGCGCCGGCGCCTGTCGAGGCCTGAGCCCTCAGCGCGGCTCGGGGCGGCGCTCGTGACCGGCGCAGCTCAGCACCGGCACCCGCGGGTAGCGCGGGTACGCCGGGTCCGTCCGCGAGCGCTCGCAGAGCGAGAAGCTCGAGCCGCGAGTGTTGCGGACGATGCGCTGATGCGCGCAGCTGTCGCAGAGGCCGTTCGGGGGCGCGGGCACCGGCTGAGTATCGCGAAGGCGCTGACGGCGTTCCAATACTTCACTTCGTATAGTTATGAGGTTGGTCACGCTGAGGCGACTGCTGGGGTTCCTGCGCCCGTACCGGCGATCGGTGATCTGGTCGCTGGTGTTCGCCTGGGCCGCGATGGGGATGACCGTGCTCATCCCGCTTCTCGTCGGGCAGACGGTCAACGCCATCCACGACGGGAACCGCAGCGACATCCTGCCGCTGACGCTCGCGCTGCTCGGGGCGGCGCTCCTGCGCATGGGGCTGACGTTCGTGCGCAGGCTCATCGCCGGGAAGGTCTCCGTGAACGTCGAGTACGACCTGCGGAGCAACTTCTACGGGCATCTGCAGCGCCTCGAGCTCGGATTCTTCGACGGCCAGCAGACCGGGCAGCTGATGTCGCGGGCGACGGTGGACCTCCAGGGCATTCGCTTCTTCCTCGGCTACGGGCTGATCTTCCTGACGCAGAACGCCCTGACGCTGCTCCTCGCCGGCGCGGTGATGTTCACGATCCAGCCCTGGCTCGCCGCGCTTGCCCTCTCGCCGGTCCCGGTGGTGGTGTTCACGGCGAGCCGTTACAACCGTCGCTCCCGTCCCGCCGTGCAGGAGATCCAGCAGCGGCTGGCAGAGCTGACGGCCGAGGTCGAGGAGTCGATCTCCGGTATCCGCATCGTCAAGGCGTTCGCTCGCGAGCCGTACATGCTCGCCAGGTTCCGGGCGGCGGTGAACAGGGTCTTCGACCAGAACGTCTACTCGACGCGCCTTGCGGCCTTCTACTCCCCCCTGCTCGGGTTCCTGCCGAGCCTCGGCCTGGCGGCGATCCTGCTCGTCGGAGGGCGCCAGGTGATCAACGGGGACCTCAATATCGGGCAGTTCACAGCCTTCTACACCTACCTGATCATGCTCATCGGGCCGATGCGCATTCTCGGCACGTCGCTGGGGATGGCCCAGCGGGCCGTGGCGTCGGGCAACCGCATGTTCGAGATCCTGGACCGCGAGCCGCGGATCGAGAACGCGCCGAACGCCGTGCCGATGCCGGCGGGACAGGGCGTGGTGGAGTTCCGCGACGTCTCGCTTCGGTACGCGGGTGAGACCGCGGCCCTCCAGGACGTCGAGCTCCGCTTCGAGGCGGGGCGAACGGTGGCGCTCGTCGGCCCCAGCGGCGCCGGTAAGACCAGCCTGGTCGCGATGCTCGCCCGCCTCTACGACCCGACGGAGGGGCGGGTGGTCATCGACGGCACCGACATCCGCGACGTCCAGCTGGAGTCCCTGCGCTCGGAGATCGCGTTCGTCGCCGAGGAGAGCTTCCTGTTCTCGGACACGGTCGCCGCAAACATCGCCTACGCCAAGTCCGAGGCGACGCGGGAGGAGATCGAACTGGCGGCGCGGCGCGCGCAGGCCCACGACTTCATCACGCGGCTGCCGAACGGCTATGACTCGATCGTCGGCGAGCGCGGGCTCACGCTCTCCGGCGGCCAGCGTCAGCGGGTCGCCATCGCGCGGGCGCTACTGGCCGACCCGCGGGTGCTGGTGCTCGACGACGCGACCTCGTCCGTGGATGCGCGCACGGAGGCCGCGATCCGCGACGGCTTCGTGGAGGTGATGGCCGGGCGCACCACGTTCATCGTCGCCCACCGGCTCTCGACCATCTCACTGGCGGACGAGATCGTGATCCTCGACGAGGGCCGCGTAGTGGATCGCGGCACCCACGAAGAGCTGCTCGAGCGCTCCGACCTCTACAGGGAGATCGCCGGCTACGGGTGCGAGGACGCCGTCTACCTGCAGCGCGACCTCGAGGAGCGCGAGGAGGTGGCGCGCCTGTGAGACGCCTCCGCTCGGCATGGCTCATTCTCCGCGGCGAGGACCAGCGCGCCCGCAAGATCCGCTGGATGCTGCGCCTGCTGCGCCCGTACCGGGGCCGGGTTGCGGCCATGTTCGTCGCCCTGCTGATCGCGACTGCGGCCGGGCTGGCGCCGCCGTACCTGGCCGGGCTGGCGGTTGACAAGGGGATCAACGGCAACGATCTCTCGGCGCTCGACTGGATCGTCGCGGCGTTCATCGCGTCGGCGCTCCTCTACTGGGTCGCGACCTACGCCCAGACCTACCTCACCGGGTGGGTGGGCGAGCGAGCGCTCCAGGACCTGCGCGAATCCATCTATACGCACCTGCAGAAGATGTCGATCGGCTTCTTCACGCGACGCAAGCCGGGCGTCCTGATCTCGCGCCTGACCAACGACGTCGAGGCGCTCAACAACCTCGTGACGGACGGGATCGTGACGATGTTCTCGAGCGTCCTCACGCTCGTGGGCGTGGTCGTGATCCTGCTCTTCCTCGACCTCAAGCTGGCGCTGGTGGTGTTCCTGACGTTTCCGATTCTCGCCGTCGGCAGCCTCGTGTTCCGCATCGTCTCCGCCGGCGCCTACCGGCGCACGCGCGAGACCATCGCCGGGATCACGGCGTACCTCCAGGAGACCCTGTCGGGAGTGCGGGTGGTGCGGAGCTTCGCCCAGGAGGGCCGGCACCTGGAGCGCATGGCCGTGCTGAACGACGACAACCGCCAGGCGAACATGACGACCGTCTACCTGAACGCGTCGTATTTCCCCGCCGTCGAGCTCCTCTCGGCGATCGGAACGGCGGTCATCCTGCTCTACGGCGGCTACCGTGCGATCGACGGCGACATCCAGATCGGGATCCTGATCGCGTTCGTCGGCTACCTGCAGCAGTTCTTCGACCCCATCCAGCAGATCTCGCAGCTCTACACGACCTACCAGCAGGGAATGGCGGCGCTGGACAAGATCTTCGAGCTGCTCGACACCGATCCCGACATGGTCGACTCCCCCGGAGCCCTCGATGTCGGCGAGATCCGCGGGGAGATCGAGCTCGACCGCGTCTCGTTCGCGTACGGCGGCGACGGTGATTGGGCGCTTCACGACGTCAGCCTGCACGTCCCGGCGGGGCAGACCGTGGCGCTCGTCGGCGAGACGGGGGCGGGGAAGTCGACGCTGGCCAAGCTGGTCTCGCGCTTCTACGACCCGCAGGAGGGAGCGGTCCTGGTCGACGGCACGGACGTCCGCCGGCTGAAGATGCGCGCGCTGCGCTCGCAGCTCGGCATCGTGCCGCAGGAGGGATTCCTGTTCTCGGGAAGCGTGCGCGAGAACATCGCCTTCGGGCGTCCGGAGGCCGATGAGGAGGAGATCCACGCGGCGGCGCGAGCGGTGGGCGCTGAGACCTTCATCGAGGGGCTGCCTGACGGGTTCGACACGCAGGTGGGCGAGCGCGGGATCCAGGTGTCCGCCGGGCAGCGTCAACTCGTCGCCTTCGCGCGGGCGCTGCTCGCCGAGCCACGGATCCTGATCCTGGACGAGGCGACCTCGAACGTCGACGTGAGGACGGAGCGGGTCATCGAGCGTGGGCTGGAGCGGCTGCTCGCCGGCCGCACGGCGATCGTCATCGCGCACCGGCTATCGACGATCCGGCGTGCCGGGCGGATCGTCGTCCTCGACCACGGTGAGGTCGTCGAGAGCGGCACGCACGAGCAGCTGCTGGACGCAGGCGGAGCCTACGCGGGGCTCTACGGAGCCTGGGCGGAGCAGACCGCGGCCTAGATGGTTGATTCTTAATTGACGTGCCCGCGGGGGCGGCGCAGGGCGAGCTGGGCGCCGCACGTGTCCCGAAGCCAATAGCTGTCTGCTATTGGCGAGGGCGCGGGTGGCGATCCAGCGACGGCATGCGCCGTCAGCCGTGGGTGCGTGAATTGGAATCAGCCATCTAGGGCTCTGCGGCTGGGATCAGGGACCGACGCCGCCGCCTCCCGGGCTGACGCCGCCACCGCCCGGCGTGGTCGACGTTGGCGTGGTCGTCGGGCTGATCGGGCTGCTCCCGCCAGACGGGGGCGTGACGGTGGTGGGCGTGGTCGTCGGCGTCGCCGTTGTCGGAGTCGTCGCCGTCGGCGTCACGGTCGTCGGCGTGGCTCCGCCGCCGTTGCCGCCGGTCACCGGTGACCCGGAGGGAGCGCTCACCCCGCCGCACTTCTTGAATCCGTAGTTCGATCCCAGCGCCTGCGCCTTCGCCTCCGCGTTGTCGAGGGAGGCGGCGATGCTTGCAAGCGTGCTCTCGTTCCCCTGCGCGAGGGCCTGGCGCTTGCGGTTGAGCTCGGTGCTGATGCTCTGAAGCGCCGCGAGGAACCTCGCGGGCGAGGCGCCCTCGGGGGTGCCGAGCGACTGCAGGCTCGAGATCTCGTCGCGCAGGATCTCGACCTCCTGGGTGGTCGACGCCGCCTGCTCGCCGGACGTGGAGCCCGGGACGATCGCGTTGATCGCCGCGTTGGACTCGCCGCAGATCGCGTCCGCCTGGCGGATGTAGGAGGCCTGGCTCAGGGTGGTCGTCGTCGTGCTGGAGCTCACGGTCGCGATCGAGCTGGTGTCGCTGCCGCCGCCACCGCAGCCGGCGACGACCGCCGCTGCGGCCAAACTCCCTGCAAGCACGCAGAATGTCCCTCGCGGGCCCATACTGGATTTAAGGTAACACGCGCTGGGCATGCCACCGAAATACCCGCCGTGCGGGGAAACGTCACGCCCAGCGGCGCTCAAGCCCGCGCCCGACGCCGGTGCCCGTTCCGCCCGCCGTACGTGTCCGTCTGGCTGTGGCAGTTGCCGCAGAGCAGCTGGAGGTTCTCGAGACGGTTGTCGCTGCCGTCGCCATTGAGGTGGTGGAGCTGCATGCTGAGCGGCTTTCCCCGCCACTCGGTGATGCCGCAGAGCTCACAGCGGTTCGCCTTCAGGCCGGCTCTCAATAGCCGAGATTTCAGATGCGTTCGGTTGGTCTGGGGGCGGCCCTTTACCAGGAGAACATTCAGAGGCATCGTGACCGGCCGTGGCACGATGTCACCACGCCGAATTGCGTCGTACCACGCGTACTTCGAGAAGCCGAACCTATCCATGCATTCGCTCATCGACAGGCCGCCGTTGTATGCCGTGCGAATGGCTTCCCAGTCGTACCGACGTGCGTACTTTGAATCGATCGGCACGTCAAGGCGCCGCGCGTGAAAGGCAACGGTTGCCTTCACGACCCCGAGGCGGCGTGCAATCTCGGCGTAACTGAGGCCCGAATCGAGCAGCGCGCTAACGGCGCGACGCATCTCCCCGGGGGTCGCTTCGGCCCGGTCTTCCGCTTTGGTTCCGGCACGAACATATGTTCGCCCCGTCTCCGGACGGAACTGCGGGGGAAGGGATCGAACCTTCGTCTCGCGGTCCAGAGCCGCGCGTCGTGCCATTGGACCACCCCGCATTGAGCTGGTCATCAAAAAATAGCGAGGTCTATTCCGCCTGGGTGCCCAAGCTTTTGAGATCGGTATCCACGTCCGCCAGGGCGTCCTTCTGCCCCGAGACGTCGGCGCCTGACTCGAGCAGGCGGCGGGCGTGGGTGAGGTCGTCGGAGCGGCCGACGGCCAGCGCGGCGGCGACCTTGCCGCCCGCGAGGTACCAGGCGGTGAACTCGCCGTCGTCGGCGCTTCCGCGCCAGACCACCTCGTCCCATTCCGAGGCGGGCCCGACGTACTCCAGGCTCGTCCAGTCGGCCAGGTCGCTGAAGAAGTACGGGACCTCGCGGTACGGCTCGGCCTCGCCGAGCATCCCTGCTGCCGCGTGCCTGCCCTGCTGCAGCGCGACGTCCCAGTGCTCGACCCGCAGCCGGCGGCCGTGCACGACGCTGTCGTAGGAGCAGACGTCCCCCGCGGCGTAGATCCCGTCGACGGAGCTCTCGAGCTTGGAGTCGCAGACGATCCCGTTGTCGACCTCGAGCCCCGCCTTTTCGGCGAGCGTCACGTCCGGGCGCACGCCGGCGCCGACGACGACCATGTCGCCCTCGAACTTGCGCCCGCTCTTCGTGACCAGCGCATCGACCTCGCCATCGCCCTCGAACGAGGCCAGCTCCTCCCCGCCGACGATCTCGATCCCCTTCGAGACGAGCAGGTCGTGGAAGAACCGCCCGACCTCCTCGCCGAACGTCCGCGAGAGCGCGACGTCCTCCATCATCACGATCGTGCACTTCGAGCCCTTCGCGGTGAGTGAGGCGGCCACCTCGCAGCCGATGTAGCTGCCTCCCACCAGAAGGACGTGCTCGGAGCTCGCCGCCTGCTCGCGGATCGCATCCGAGTTCCCGAACGCGCGCAGATAATGGATGCCCTCGTTACTGGAGCCGTCGACGCGCAGGATGTTGACGTTGGCCCCCGTCGCCAGAAGCGCCTTGCCGAAGCCGACCTCCTCCCCGCCCTGGAGCGTGGCCGTCCGCCCGGCGGCGTCGAGGCCCATGACGCTCGTCTTCGTGCGCAGCTCGACCTCGTTCTCCTCGTACCACTCCGGCGGGTTGACGAACGCGTCGGAGCGCTCCGCCTCGCCCCGCAGGTACTCCTTCGAGAGCGGCGGGCGCTCGTAGGGGGGCTCCGGCTCGCGCGCACAGACCAGGACCGACCCGTCCGCGCCCCGCTTTCGGAGCTCCGAGGCGCAGTACGCCGCGGCGAGCCCGCCGCCGACGATCAGGTAGTCGAAGTCCTGGCGCTCAGGCACGAGTTCCACCTACCCGCGGCGGCCCGCGCCTACTCGTCACCGTCGGGCGACCCGAAGTAGCCGGTGAGGTCCTCCTCGAGGCCCGGGTCGAGGATCGCCATCACGTGATCGCCGACCTCCAGGACCGTGTCCGCGTTGGGGACGAACCCACGGTCCTCGCGCACCACCGAGATCAGCAGGCTGCCCTCCGGCAGCTCGAGGTCGACGACCTGCCTGTCCGCCGCCTTGGAGCCCGCCTCCACGGACACCTCGATGATCTCCAGCTGCTGCTGCGGCAGGTCGAGCAGGTGCACCAGCCCGTACTCCGGGACCTCGTGCTCGATCAGCCTCAGGATCAGGTTCGTCGCCGAGACGTTGGGCGTGATCCCGAGCAGCTCGAAGTGATCGCTGTTGCGCGGGTTGTTCACCCGCGCGATCACGCGGTCGACCAGGTACTTCTCCTTCGCCACCTGGCAGATCAGGATGTTGTCCTCGTCGTCGCCGGTCACCGCGATCACCAGGTCAGCGCGCGAGATCCCGATCCGCTCCAGGACCCACAGCTCGGAAGCGTCGCCGTACTGGACGTTGTGCTCGAGCTCCTGCTCCACCTTGGCGTAGCGCTGGCGGTCGCTCTCGACCAGCGTGACCTCGTGGCCCTTGTCCAAGAGCTCCCGGGCGAGGTTCCAGCCAACCTTGCCGGCCCCGACGACGATGACGTACATCGGCTCGCTCAAGAGCCCGCCGCCTCGTCGCCGCGCCGCTCCGCCGTCGGCGGGTCAGCCGCGTCCTCGTCGGGGATGTCGGAACCCCGTGCGCTGCCCCGATCGGTCCCCTCGCCGGCGCGCTCGGCCGCGTCGCGTACCGCGGTCTCGAGCATCTCGATCGCGACCTTGGTCGGGCAGACCGTGTGGAGGCCCTGCTCCTCGTACCACTTCGCGCGCAGCGGGTCGAGGATCCGAGCGACCACCGTGGGCACCTTGAACCGCTTCTGAGCGATCTGCGCGACGACGATGTTGGTGTTGTCACCGTCCGTGGCGGCCACGAACGCGTCCGCGCGCTCGATTCCAGCCGCCTGCAGCGCCTCGATCTCGAGCCCGGTGCCGACCGTGAAGTGCCCGCCGGCGTCCTCCCACGACCCCTCCATGCCGACCTCGAGACGCGCGTGCGACTCGCGGTCCTCGTCCAGGCAGGAGACCTCGTGCCCGTCTTTCAGCATGGTCCGCGCGACGTTGGAGCCGACCCGCCCGATTCCGACGATCAGGATGAACATGGTCGCGGGACTCTACCCCGCGACAGATTCCGCCCCGTCCCCGCTGACCGCCCCGTCCACGCTCGCGGGCGGCGCCGTGACCAGCACGCGGCACGGCGCCTTGGAGAGCACGTACTGCGTCGCCTCCCCGATCTCCGGCGGGAGCCCCCTCCCGGTGCCGCCGAGGACGTCTCCCCCCCGCACCTTGCTGGGCGGCTCCGCCCCCATCACGATCAGCTCCGCGTTCCGTCGCCTGGCCTCCTCGACGATCCCGGCGCCGATCGACCGTGCTCTCACCACAGCCGTGTCCACGTCGACGGTCTCGTACTCGGAGCCCACGGCGGTCGCCCGCTCGAGGGCCTGGTTCGCCTCCTCCTGGCGCTCCTTCGGGGGCTTCGCGTTCAGGGGCACGGTCAGCGGCAGGTCCATCACGTAGATCACCTCGAGCTTGGGATTCCGCTCGCCGGGCTCGTCCGCCGTGTCGGCCAGCCTCCCCGCGGTCGACACGATGTCGTCGTCGAGCTCCGTGCCGAAGACCGGGACCAGGATCGTCTCGTACTCGGCCTCCTCGATGTCCTTGTGGAGCGCCGAAGCCGGCACCTCGACCACCTCGGTCAACGAGGTCCCCTCCACGTAGCGACGGTAGATGACGTACGCGATCAGGCCGAACGCCATCCAGCCGAACCCGAGGTCACGCGCCCCCTGCCGCAGCAGGACCACGCTGACCCAGCCGGCGGCCATGAGGATCGCCCCGGCGATCGCGGGCACCGGCAGCAGGTGTCCCCGGATGCGGACGTTCCAGGGGACGACGAACGGGCGCTTCGCCAGGTCGGGCTCGCTCACCCGCAGCTTCAGGATCGAGAGGTGCGCGATCGTGATCGCGAGCGTCGAGCCGAACGCGTAGAAGCCGGCAAGCAGCCGCACGTCCCCGGGCACGGCGAGCCCAAACGCCATCACCGCCGCGACGACGATCGCCACGTGCGGCGTCGAGCGGCGTTTGCCGAGCTTTCCCAGCCAGCTGGGAACCTGTCGGTGGACCGCGAGCGCGTACACGTGCCGCGACAGCCCCAGCATCGAGGTCGACGCCGCCCACAGCAACACCGCCGGAGCGATGACCACCACCAACACCTCCAGGCCGGTCGAAAGCCAGCTCGGGTCGTAGCTCTTGACCACCCCGAGCAGCGGCTCCTCGATGTAGCGGCCGGCGAGCTCGGTGTGCGGACGTCCCCCCGCGCCGGCGGTCACCGGCACCGCCATCAGCGCGATCGCCGAGATCCCGGCGTACACGAGCGGCAGCAGCATCGAGCTGGCCCCGACCATCCGGCGCAGGTCGCGGGGCCCCCAGTCGATGTCGGGGGCGAGGTCGGACGTCGCCTCGATCCCGGCGAACGCCACGGTTGCGACGGCGAGCGCAATCGCGAGGTCCTTGATCGACGGCGCCTGGAAGAGCGTCACCTGGTCCGTCAGCAGGTCGGGATGAAGCGCCACGAAGAGACCGGCGATGATCAGCGCGAGCTGGAGCGCGATGTCGCCGATGGCGAGCGCCAGGACGAGCGCCTGGCGCCCCAGCGAGCCGACGATGTTCGCCGCCGCCGCCACCACGATCACCACCCCGATCGCGACGAGCTCGCCCGCCCCGTGCGTGAACCCTCCCCAGATCGGGCTCAGGTACTGCGCGAACGAGATCGACGCCAGTGCGATCACGATCACGTACTCGATGAGGATCGCCCAGCCGGCGATGAAGCTGACGAGCTCGTTGAACGCATGGCGGGCGAGCATCGACGAGCCGCCCCGCTCCGGGTACATCGCCCCGCCCTCCACGTAGGTCAGCGTCGCGAGGACGAAGAGCACCCCGGCAGCGAGGAAGACCACCGGCGTGAGGCCGAGCCCGCGATCGGCCACCAGCCCGATCGAGAAGTAGAGCGAGAACCCGACTGCGGCGTAGCCCACCGCGAAGAGCAGCGGGATCCCGAGGATTCGCTTGGCCAGTGGGCCTCGCTCGCCGCCGAGGAGCCTCGGGAGGCGCTCGCGAGCTGACGGACGCGGGCTCAACCCTGTTTCCGCAGCGACAGGTAAAGGCGCCCGGCGCCGAGCAACGAGAAGATGATGCCGATCAAGACCCCGGACGACAGCGGCCCGCCCCCGTTGACCAGGGTGACGACGACGATGGCGAGGCCGAACCCGAGGATGATCAGCGCGAAGAGCCGAGTGACGCCGCGATAGACCTCGTCTGGAGCGGGCGCCGCCATCGGCGCGATTCTACGGCGGCGCCGCGTCGCTAAACCGGAACCGGCTCCCCCACCTGCTCGGCGGGCTGACCGACCACGAGGACGCGCGTCGGCCGCTTCGCGAGCACGGTCTGGATCGTCTTGCTCCACTGCGGCTTCCCCGAGCGGTAGCTGAGCGGCATGACGATCGCCGCCGCGTTGATCTCCCGGGCGACCTCGACGACGCGGTTTCCCCCCTGTCCCGGCCGCACGCGCTCCACGCTTCCCGTCACGCGGCCGCCGCAGATCAGCTTCGCCCGCTCGATCTGGCTCTGTGCCGCGCTGGCCTCCCTCTTCATGGGGGCGTCGAGCGGGTCGGACGTCGGAACCGAGACGAGCGCCAGCACGTGTATCGCCCCACGTCGGCGGGCCGCAAGCGACGCGGCCGTCGCGACCGCTTCCTCGGAGAACATCTCCGGCTCGAAGGGGACGAGGATGCTGCGGTACTCGATCTCCTCGACGCCGAGCGGCGCGAGCGTCGCGACCTTCACCGTCTGCTTCAGCGGCAGCCCCTGGCTGCGGCGGTACCAGACGTAGGCGACGATGCCGATCGTCATCCATGCGGCCCCGGCGACGAGCGTCTTGATGTCGAGGACCATGACGGTGATCCACGCGCCGAAGGTCCCGAGACCGCCGAAGATGGCCGTCGCCGGCAGCTCCACGCCGCGGAAGTGGAAGTTCCCGGGGGGCTTCCACGGCCGCTCGCGCTCGCGCTGGCGTATCCGCAGCCGCACGACGGAAATGTGCGCGATCGTGAACGAGAGCATCGCGCCGAACGAGTACATCGTCGCCAGGAACGCGAGCTGGCCCGGGAGGATCGTCACCGCGGCGACGAGCGAGAAGACGATGATCGCCACGTAGGGGGTGCCGAATCGTGGATGGATCTGCCGGAGCCGCTCGGGAAGCTGGCGGTAGTGGCCCATCGAGTAGGTCAGCCGCGAGAGCCCGATCAGGCCCGCGTTGGTCGCGATCAGCAGGATGACCGCGGCGAGCGCCCCGACGTAGTAGCGGAGCACGTTGGTCAGGCCGTGGGAGAGACCGAGGTTTTCGACGATCCCGAGGACCGGGTCGTTGGCGAACTTGGTGCCGAGCTCGGTCGTGAAGTGGCCGGCTGCGTTCTGCGTCACCGGCATCGCCGACAGGGCGACGATCGGCAGCAGCGCGTAGAGCCCGATGACGGCAAGGACCACGAGCTGCGTTCCCCGCACCACGGTCCGCTCGGCGTCGCGGGCCTCCTCCGCCATGTTCGAGATCGTCTCGATCCCGGTGTAGGCGACCATGCCGACGGCGATCCCGAGGGCGAAGTTGCCCCAGGTCGGCGCCACGCCGAGGTGGATGTTGTCGACGAGCGTCTGCGGATCGAGCACGAGGGCGATGCCGATCCCGACGAGGACGACCTGCGTCATCAGGTCACCGATCGCGAGGACGAGGTTGAGCTTGGCCGACTCCTGGGTGCCCTTCACGTTTAGCGCCGCGAGCAGGAAGATCACGGCGATCGACCCGGCCACGTCCCACGGGGCCTCGCCGAGCGGGCCCCAGAACACGGCGAGGTAGTGGAGCACGGCGAAGGCGGAGATCGCCGCGGTGATGACGTAGTTGAGCATCTGGCCCCAGCCGGCGATGAAGCTCACCGTCTCGTTGAAGGCGTGACGGGCGAAGCTCGAGGAGCCGCCCGCCTCCGGAAACATCACGGTCGCCTCGATGTACGTCGCGGCCGTCGCGGCGAAGATCAGGCCGGAGATCATGAACGTCAGCGGCGTCAGCCCGAGGGCGTAGCCGGCGACCACGCCGAGCGCGTAGTAGATCGACGAGCCGACGTTCCCGTATGCGGCAGCGAAGAGCGCGCCGACGCCGTGGACGCGGCGAAGCGACGACTCCCTGGGGATGCGTTCAGCCATTCAGATCGACCGCGCTAAAGACTACGAAGCGGCACCGGCGGCCTCGCGACCCGATTCAGGATCACGGCTACGCCTGGACCGAGGCGTGACGCCTGCGGACGTGCCCGTGGAGAACGTCACCGGGCGTCCGGCAGCCCAGCAGGGCCAGGCCAAGCTCGACCTCCGCTCGCAGGAGCTCGAGCACCCTGCGCGCGCCCGCTTCGCCTCCGGCCGCCAGGCCCCAGAGCGCCGGCCGGCCGACCAGCACCGCGTCCGCGCCGAGGGCGAGGGCGACGAGGACATCGGTGCCCCGCCTGATTCCGCCGTCCACCAGCACCGGTAGGCGCCGATCGACAGCCTCGGCGATCTCGTGGAGCATGTCGATCGTCGCCGGCACGCCGTCGAGCTGGCGGCCGCCGTGGTTGGAGACCACGATCCCACCCGCGCCGTGCTCGATCGCAAGCTCGGCGTCCGCCGCTGTGTGAATCCCCTTCACGAGCACCGGCAGCTCGCAGCCGTCCGCGAGCGTCTCCAGCTGGTCCCACGTGAGCGACGCGTCGACCAGGTCGAAGACCTCCCTGGGCGTCAGCGGCACGTCTGAGCCCGCGGCCGCCTGCACCGCGGGCGCGCCGACGTCGACCGCGAAGCCCGTGCGCACGTCGCGCTCGCGCTTGCCGGCGAAGGGGGCATCGACCGTGAGCGCGATGGCCCGGTACCCGGACTCGACCGCCTCGGCCATGAGCGCCTCGGTAACGGCCCTGTCGCGGAAGCAGTAGAGCTGGAACCAGCGGTCGCCCTCGGGCGCCGCCGCCGCAACGCTCGAGGGCGTCGCCGTTGCGATTGTCGAGAGGGTCATCACCGTCTCCGCCGCCGCCGCCGCTCGCGCCATCCCCTCCTCGCCGTCGGCATGTGCCAGGCGCTGGAACGCCACCGGCGCGACGAGCACCGGCATCGAGAGCTTTGACCCGAGGACCTCGATCGAAGCATCGACGGAATCGACGTCCACGAGCACGCGCGGCAGGAGTTCCCACTCCGCGAACGCGGCCACGTTGCGTCGTAGCGTGCGCTCGTCGCCGGCTCCCCCGGCGAAGTACCCCAGCGGCCCGGCATCCAGCCGCTCCGCCGCGACGCGCTCGAAGTCGGCGACGTTGACGAGGCTCTCGAGGTCGACGGCGGTCACGCGCAGAGCCTATGCGCCGCTACAAGCAACGAAGGACGGCGTCCGCACACTTTCGTCACCTTTGTCTTCGGCCCTGGCGGGTTATGCCCCGTGTACCGGTGATAAACCGCCACCCCACCGAACAAACGTGACGTGATGCGCGTCCAGTGAGCACCACCACCGGCCCCGGGCGCTCCCCTGCCCCACCCAGCCACAAGCGGCCGGATGCAGCCCACAGCGGCCGGATGCAGCCCGCGGAAGACGAGCGTTAGAAGTGGACGATCGGGATGATCAGGATCGCGACGATGTTCGCCACCTTGATCATCGGGTTGATCGCCGGCCCGGCGGTGTCCTTGTAGGGATCGCCGACCGTGTCGCCGGTCACCGAGGCGGCATGGGCCTCCGAGCCCTTGCCGCCGTAGGCGCCGTCCTCGATCAGCTTCTTCGCGTTGTCCCAGGCGCCGCCGCCGGCGGTCATCGAGATCGCGGCGAACAGCCCGACCACGATCACGCCGATCAGGAGGCCGCCGAGCGCGTCGACGGAGATCAGGCCGACGATCACCGGGACGACGATCGGGATCAGCGACGGCAGGATCATCTCGCGCTGGGCCGCGGCGGTGACGATGGCCACCGTCTGCCCGTACTCGGGCTTCTCGGTGCCCTCCATGATCCCCGGGTGCTCGCGGAACTGCTTGCGCACCTGCTCGACGACCTCGCCGCCGGCGCGGCCAACCGCCTCGATCGCGAGGGCCACAAATAGGTAGACCATCATCCCGCCGATCAAGAGGCCGATCAGCACGGCCGGAGTGGTCAGGTGGAAGAGGCTGTCGAGGTTGAAGTTGGCCGGCTTCTCGTCGTTCAGCTCGATCTTGAAGGCGCTGAACAGCACCAGCGCCGCAAGCGCGGCCGAGCCGATCGCGTAGCCCTTGGTGACGGCCTTGGTCGTGTTGCCGACCGCGTCGAGCGGGTCGGTGACGTTGCGGACGTCCTCGGGCAGCTCGGCCATCTCGGCGATGCCGCCGGCGTTGTCGGTGATTGGGCCGAAGGCGTCGAGCGCCACGATCAGACCGCAGAGCGAGAGCTGTGACATGACCGCGATGCCGATCCCGTAGATGCCGGCAAGCTGGTTGGCGCCGAGGATCGCCATCGCGATCACGAGCGCTGGGGCGACGGCCGACTGAAAGCCCTGGGCGAGGCCCTGGATGATGTTCGTCGCGTGGCCGGTCACGGACGCCCTGCTGATCGTCTTGACCGGGCGGAACCGGGTCGACGTGTAGTAGTCCGTGATGACGAAGAGGAACGCGGTCACGGCGATGCCGATGAGCCCGCAGAGCCAGAGATCCGTCGCGGACGGGACGTTGGAGGCCAGCGCGGTGTCCGGGTTGATGAAGTTGAGGTCGCCCATCAGCCAGTGCGTGATCGGCAGGAACGCCGCCGCGGAGATGAGCCCCGAGACGATCAGCCCCTTGTAGAGCGCGCCCTCGACGTTGTCCGTCTTGGTGCGAACGGAGAGCGCGCCGATGATCGAGGCGATGATCGCGACCCCGCCGATGACGAGCGGGTAGATCGCCGCCTCGCGCGCCTCGCTGAAGGTCAGGACGCCGAGCAGCATCACGGCGACGGACGTCACGGCGTAGGTTTCGAAGAGGTCCGCGGCCATCCCGGCGCAGTCGCCGACGTTGTCGCCAACGTTGTCGGCGATCACGGCGGGGTTGCGCGGATCGTCCTCCGGGATGCCGGCCTCGACCTTGCCGACGAGGTCGGCGCCGACGTCGGCCGCCTTGGTGAAGATCCCGCCGCCCAGACGCGCGAACACCGAGATCAGGGAGCCGCCGAAGCCGAGACCGACGAGCGCGTCGACCGCGGCCTTGTCCGACTTGTTCGCGAGGACGAGGACGCCGTAGTAGCCGGCGACACCGAGCAGCGCGAGGCCGACGACGAGCAGGCCGGTGACCGAGCCGCCCTTGAAGGCGACGTCCAACGCCGGCGAGACCCCGCCGCGAGCCGCCTCGGCGACTCGCGCGTTGGCGCGCACCGAGACGTTCATCCCGATGAACCCGGCGGCACCGGAGAGCGCGCCGCCGATGATGAAGCCGATCGCCGTATCGACATCGCGGAGAATCGCGATCAGAATGACCAGGATCACCGCGACGCCCGCGATGATCGTGTACTGGCGGTTCAGATATGCCTTGGCGCCCTCCTGCACCGCGCCTGAGATCTCGCGCATCCGGTCGTTCCCGGGTGAGAGCGCGAGGAGGCGGCGGGTGATCACCGCGCCGTAGAGCACGCCGACGGCGGCGCACACGAGCGCAACCACGACGCCGTAATCGGTCAGGAACTTCGTCAAGTCTCGGGTCCTCTCTGAGCTTCGTAGAACACAGAGCGGCCGGAGGGGCGTCCGGCCGCAAAAGCGCGCGGATAGTAGCGGGGGATTACCCGGATGAGCCGGGCGGGGTCCACAGGCGAGGCGGCAAATCCTCGGGCCCGCGCGGCCTCGCCTGCTCCGGCTCGGGCTCGCGCTTCTCCTCTCCCTCCCGGTCCGCCGGGCCCCCGCCTCCGCCTGCCTCCTTGGCGTAGAGCACCTGCAGCTCGGAGAGGGCGTCGCGCACGGCCTTGGCCGGCTCCGGCTCGAGCATGTCGACCACGGCGCGGACGGCGTCGATCCCGAGCCGCGCCTGCTCGAGGTCGCGCTCGTCGGGCTTGGCGATCCGCCGAGCGGACAGGTTGAGGATGCCGACGATGCTCTCCAGCAGCAGGTCGTGCACGCGCACCTTCGAGAGCTGCTCCTCGATCTGCGCCTGCAGCTCCTCCTGGCTCGGCACCTGTCCCTGCCCCGGCGGTGGAGTTCCCTGCTCCATCAGGCGGACACTCTAGGGCTCGGCTGCTCGGCGACGTAGGTGCGACGCGTCTCGTCGATCGTCGCGGCGTACACGTCGCGAAGCGACGAGCCCGCCGTGAGCGCTGCGCGAGCGCGCTGGGCGCCGTTGAGTGCGGGAACCTCGATCTCGATCCCGAGCTCGCGGCGGACCGGAGCCGTCCACTCGACGAGCGCCTCGACCGCGGCACGCGTCGAGACTTCCCGACCCGTCTCGAAGTCGATCATCCGGCCGTCGAGGCCGTGGCGAATCGCGCGCCAGAGGTTCTCCTCGACCTCGCGCTGGCGAAGCGGCCGCGCCATGCGACCCTCGTCGTGATCCACGGCCGCCTGCGCGATGCAGGCGGCGATGAGCCCGGCCAGCGCGACGCTGTCGGCGCCGTTCGACTGGGCGTCACAGATCCGAAGCTCGACCGTTCCGAAGCGGTGGTGGGGTCGCACGCTCCACCACAGCTGGGTCGCCTCCACGATCGTCCCGGTGCGCGCGAGGAGGTCGACGAAGTCGGCATAGGCCGCGAAGCCGCCGAACGGCTCGTGCACACCGCAGCGGGGGAACGTCCGGGTGAAGACCTGCGTGCGCACCGAGTGCAGCCCGGTGTCCAGCCCGTCGGCAAACGGCGAGTTCGCCGAGAGCGCGAGGAGCTGCGGCAGGACGCCGCGCAGGTGGTCGCACACGGCCACGGCGCGGTCGGCCCCGTTCACGCCGACGTGGACGTGGAGGCTCCAGGTGCTGTTGCGCTGCGCGACCCAGCGAAGCTCCTCGCGCAGCCGGGTGTAGTGCTCGGTGTCGATGATCCGCTGGTCGCGGTAGTCCGCCCAGGGGTGGGTTCCCGTCGCCGCGAGCGCCAGCCCCATCGACTCGGCGAGCGCGAACAGGCGCCGGCGGCGCTCCCGCTGGAGCGCGACCGCCGCGTCGAAGGTCTCCCCGCGGCCGGAGCGGATCTCGATCTCGGCCTCGATCAGCTCGCCCGCCGCGGCCTCGGCGAGCACCTCGTCCGCCTGACAGGCGGCGAAGACCTCGGTGAAGCGCTGGGCCAGCTCCAGGCTCCCGGGGTCGACGAGCGCGAACTCCTCTTCGATCCCGACGGTGAAGTCCGTCGAGGCCTCGAAGACCTCGCGGACATGGGACATGTCAAGGCCGGCTTCGGCCAACGCTCCGCTCAGGCCAGGTAGAAGTAGAGGGCGTAGAGCAGGTCGACGGCCGGGCTCGACGTGTGCACGGTGACCTCCGGCGGCACCGACAGGAGCCGCTCCGAGTAGTTGAAGACGATCTTGACCCCCGCGGCCACGAGCCGGTCGGCCACGTCCTGCGCCGCGCTCGACGGAACCGCGAGGACTCCCACCACCACGTCCTCTTCCTCGACCACCGCCTCGAGCTCGGAGAGGTCGCGGACCGGCACGCCGCCGAGCTCGCCGCCCACGAGCTCCGTGTCGACGTCGAAGATCGCGACGATCTGGAAGCCGTGGTCGCCGAAGATGTCGGAGGAGGCGATCGCCTGTCCGAGATTGCCGGCGCCGAACAGCACGATGTTGTGCTGGCCGGACGTCCGCAGGATCTTGCGGATCTCACCGACGAGGAACTCGACGCGGTAGCCGACGCCGCGCTTGCCGAACTTGCCGAAGCCCGAGAGGTCGCGGCGGATCTGGGTCGAGTTGATGTGGGTGTATGCGGCAAGCTCTTGCGAGGAGATCGTCTCCTTGTCCATCTTGCGCGCCTGGATCAGCACCTGCAGATAGCGGGACAGGCGCGCGGCGACGCCGAGCGAAAGACGCTCTTCGGCGCCGTCCTCCACGGTCGCGCCCGCCTCCGACCCGGTGCTTGCGGTCTCGGGGTTCACGATCCCAGGGTATCCAGCTTCGCCCGCAGCGCGTCAGGCTCGATGATGAGCTGGCCCAGGACCTCGCCGCCGGACTCGATCACGGGGATGCGCTCCAGGTAGGCGGCGAGCAGCCCGTCATCGGACTCGATGTCGACCTCCCGCAGGTCGAACAGGGGCGGAGAGCCACGCATCCCGGAGAGGAGCTCCCGGGCTCGGTCGCACAGGTGGCAGCCGGGGCGCGAGTAGAGGATCACAAGCGGGAGGCTCACGCGGCGACGTCCCAGTCGAGGTAGTCCGGGTACTCCGTCGGGGTCATGAAGCGCGCAGCGGAGGCGATCATCGCGGCGTTGTCGGTGCAGAGCGGAAGGGGGACGAGCTTCAGCCGCAGGCCGCGCTGCTCGCAGAGCGCGGCGACGTGCTCGCGAAGGCGTCCGTTGGCGGCGACCCCGCCGCCGAGCGCCACCGCCTCCCAGCCGCCCTCGTCGAGCGCGCGCCCGAGCTTCGCAGCGAGCTGGTCGACGACCGCGGCCTGATAGCTCGCCGCAAGGTCCTCCCGCCTGCGCTCGGCCGCCTCCTCGCCCAGCTCGCGCACCGCGTAGAGCAGGGCGGTCTTGAGGCCGCTGAAGCTGAAGTCGAGGCCCGGATCGCGCGCCATCGCGACGGGGAACGCAAACGCCGCCGGGTCGCCGCCGGCCGCCGCACGCTCGATCGCCGGCCCTCCCGGATAGCCGAGCCCGAGCAGTCGAGCGCCCTTGTCGAGCGCCTCGCCGGCGGCGTCGTCCAGCGTCTCGCCAAGCGTCTCGAAGCCCCCGTGCTTGCGGACCGCCTGCGAGCAGCGTGTGCCCGCCGCTCGCGACCAGGCAGAGGAATGGCGGGTCGAGAGGCTCGGGCGAGAGGAAGTTCGCGGCGACGTGACCGTGCAGGTGATCGACGCCGGCGAGCGGCTTGCGGGTGGCGGCGGCGAGCGCCTTCGCGGTGGCGACGCCGACGAGCAGCGCTCCGACCATGCCGGGGCCGCGGGTCACCGCAATCGAGCTCGACGTCTTCCAGCCGCGTGCCCGCCTCGCGCAGGGCGGCATCGACAACGGGGTTGACGAGCTCGAGGTGGTGGCGCGACGCGACCTCGGGCACCACACCGCCGTAGCGCTCGTGAGCTCTCGCCTGCGAGGAGATGACGTTGGCGAGGACGTCCTCGCCGGAGACGACGGCGGCGCAGGTGTCGTCGCACGAGGTCTCGATCGCGAGAATCACCCGGGGCCGGGAGGGTCGCAGCCACATGATCAGGGCGTCCTCTCCGTTGTCGTGGTAGTAGCCGCGGCGGTGTCCGGCGGCGCGGAACCCGAGCCCCTCGTACATCTGGATCGCACCGCTGTTCGACGGCCTGACCTCGAGGGTGATGCGCGCCTCCGGACCGAGCTCGGCGAACATCCGCTCGCAGCAGCGCGGTGGCGATGCCGCCGCGCCGCCACTCCGGCGCGACCGCGACGTTCATCAGGTGCCATACGTCTGCGTAGCGCGAGCAGACCAGATATCCCACGAGCCCCCCTGCCTGGTCGCCGCGAGGCACACGCCGGACGGCTTCGAGAGCTCCAGCACGAACATCGCCAGCGACCACGGCGTCGTGAACGCGCGGCGCTCGATCGCCAGCACCGCGGGCAGGTCGCCGTAGGAGAGTCGATCGATGCTCGGGGCGCCGGCGCGGGTGTGGTCGAGGTCAGTCATGCCGCCGTCTCTGCTGCTCACGCCAAAGCTCCGCGTCTGGACGTCTGATGTAGATCGGTTGAAGGTCCGTGACCCCGACCGGCGCGATCGCCCCGCCGAGCTCGCAAAGGTGCCTCGCCGAGACCCGGTGCGCGGGGTCGGCGGCATCGAGAACGGTCGCCCCCGAGCCCTCCAGGATCGAGCGAAATCGTAGCGAGCCGTCCCCGCCCGCAACCGGCGAGAACCCGAGCCCCGAGACCCGCTCGCCGAGCTCCTCCGGCGTCATCAGCGCCAGCTCCCAGGCCGCAGCGCCGTCGGCGTCGTCGAGCTTCGCGTAGACCTGCCCGCGGCGCGCATCCAGAACCGCCAGGCGGGGGCGCCCGCGCGCCGCCTCGGAGGCGCCGATCCCGGCGGCCAGGGCGTCGAGCGTGCCGACCGCCGCCAGCTCGACGTCGAGAGCCTGGGCCAGCCCCCGCGCCGTCGCCACGCCGATCCGCAGCCCGGTGAACGACCCGGGCCCGACGCCCACGGCGAGCCGCTCAACATTCGTCCAGCCGCCGAGCTCGCCGGCTGCGCGCTCGAGCAGCCCGAGCAGCGCCGTTGCGTGGGCCGGCCGCGCCGAGTCGTCGGCGGGAGGCAGCGCGGCCTCCCAGACGAGGCCGCCCTCGTTCGCCGCCGCGACGGCGGTATCGGGCGTCGCGGTGTCGAGCCCGATCACGCTCGGCACGCTGAGACTCGGGTTGAGACTAGATCGAGATTGACGACGGCTGGGGTACGGCATAGGTTGAAAGCATCTCGCACAACCTCGCGGCGCCGCCGCGATCTATTAATTGGGGGACCAACCGATGACTAATCGAAACTGGCTCGTGGCGCTCGTCGTCATCGCGGCCCTGGCGCTTGTCGCCGGCTGCGGATCGAGCAGCAGCAGCTCCTCCTCGACGCCGTCCAGCACGACGTCGAGTAGTGACACCGGCTCGAGCACGAGCTCCAGCTCCTCGTCGGACAACCAGAGCCCTTCCGACGTCTACAACGCCTGCATCGACGCGATCAGCGGCACGCCGGCGGAGGCTGCCGGCAAGCCCGGCTGCCAGGCCGCGGAGGACGCGTTCAAGCAGTGCCAGCAGCAGGCGACGTCACTCCCGACTGCGCAGCAGGTCGCGGCGCAAACCGCCTGCCAGGCCGCAGCGAACAAGGCCGTCGCCGCTCTGAAGAGCGCTGGGTAGTCGAGCGACGGGTGAAGAGACCTGCGAGGGCACCCCTGCCGTCCTCGCAAGCGAGGGGCGGCCGATTCGTCGGCCGCCCCTTTGTTTTGGCGGCACCGGGGGCGCCGGTGGAGTAGGCTCGGCAAAGCGAAGGAACGCTTGATCGAGAGACGCTGGTGGCTGAACCGATCACCAATTGGCGGCGAGGGGGGAAGACTTAGCTCGGCTGCTGCCTAGTGGCCGCGCGAAGACCTGCGAGGGCCCCCCTGCCGCCCTCGCAGACGGGGGTGGCCGGCGATCGCTACGCGACGCCGGTCGCCCCCACCATGCTCGATTTCCACCCTCACGCTCGCGCGCTCGTCCCAGGGCGCGCGCTCGGGCCACTCGACGAAGACCACGGCATCGGGCGTGAAGTACTCATCCAGGAATCCCGGGTCCTCGGCGTCCAGGGTCTCGAGCCTGTAGAGGTCGAGGTGAGACACGCGGACCGTGCCTCGGTGGCGCATCCGAGCGTGAACGTCGGCGAGCGCACCGGGCCCTCGACGCCGAGCGCCCTGCAGGCGCCCCGAATGAGCGTCGTCTTCCCGGCGCCGAGGTCACCCGATACGAAGACGACGTCGCCTGGCGCCAGCTCGTCGCCGAGCTCCGCGCCGATCTGCTCCGTCCGCGCCTCCGAGTCGCTTTCCAGCGTGCGCTGCAGTTCGCCCGCACTCACCCGAAGAGGCCGAGCTGGTCCGGGCTCAGCTCGGGCTCGGTGTCGAGCGCGACCTCCCCGACCTCCTGGAGGAGCTCGGGAACCGGCTGCTCCAGGAGCTTCTTCAGCGCGTTGAAGTCCTCCTTCAAGGTGTCGACCATCGCCGGCGTCCGCAGCGCGGCGGCGGGATGGAGAAGCGGGAAGACGAACAGCGTCCGCCCGCCGATCTCGTGAACCTGCGGGGTGCCGCGCACTCGGGTGATGCCGAGCTGGGAGCGAGTCAGGAACTTGGTCGCGAAGTTCCCGAGCGTCGCGATCACCTTCGGCTCGATCAGCTGGACCTGGCGCAGCAGATACGGGGTGCAGGCCTCGATCTCGATCGGCTGCGGGTCGCGGTTGCCCGGGGGACGGCTCTTGAGGACGTTGGTGATGAAGACGTCGCTTCGATCCAGCTCGATTCCCGCCAGCAGCTGGTTCAGGAGCTGCCCGGCGCGGCCGACGAACGGCAGGCCCTGGATGTCCTCCTGAGCCCCGGGCGCCTCGCCGACGAACATGAGGTCCGCGTCCGCGTTCCCGGCTCCGAAGACGACGTTCTGGCGCCCAGCGTGGAGCGCGCACCGAGTGCAGGTCGAGGCCTCCCTGTAGAGCTCGACCAGCGCCCTGCGACGCTCATCGGGATTCATGGGCCGCCCCCCTTCGGGCCGGGCGGCCGCATGCCGCGGACCGCCTCCCCGAAGCGCTTCTTCGACCGCGCCTGAAGGTCGGCGTTCTTGCGCTCCTGGCGGCGCGCCTCGGAGCGGGTCTTGACCAATCGCGGCTGCGCCGCCTGCGCCGACAGGACGCGGCGCGCGCCCGCCGCCCCGCATGACCTGCAGTCCGCGAGCTGGGTACCCGCCGCGACGAGCTCCTCGAAGCGCTCGCCGCAGGCGTCGCAGACGAACTCGTAGATGGGCACCGCTTGATCCTACGGCCGGTTGAGGCTGATTGGCGAGCGGCGCGGCGGGTATCCTTTGCGCTGGCCGCGACCCTCGAGGCGCGGACCGACTCTCGCCCGACACGCACTCTTCACTGCGCCGTCTGGTATCTCCGATGAGGGAACTGGAACGGAATCCGATTCATCCCCCCGCTCCCCGAGCCGGCGGCGACGCGCTGCCGTCGCTTGCGGTCATCGGGGCAGGCCGAGCCGGAACCTCGATCGCCCGTGCCGCGCGGGGCGCGGGCCTTGAAGTGCGGCTCGCCGGCCGCGACGAGGCGCCGCGAGGCGTGCGCGGCCGCGGAGGTCGCGCTCCTCTGCGTGCCCGACCGCGAGATCGAGAGCGCGGCCGAGGTCGCCGCCGCGGCCACCCCGGTGCCGCTCTTCGTCGGGCACACGAGCGGCGCCGTTGGCCTCGACGCCCTCGCCCCCGCCCGTGACGCCGGCGCGCACGTGCCTTCGGCCTCCATCCCCTCCAGACCCTGCCCGACGGCGAGGCGGATCTCGCCGGCGCGGCCTGCGCGATGAGCGGCACGAACCCGCGGCGCGTGGAGCTCGCTCGGCCATCTGGCGCAAGCGTCTGGGCATGCGCGCCGTTCGTCATCGCCGAGTGCCGAGCGCGCCGCCTACCACGCCGCCGCGAGCGATGGCGTCCAACTTCCTGGTGACCCTCGAGGAGTCCGCCGCGCGCGCTGCTCGAGGCCGCCGGCGTCGAGGATCGCGCCGCGAGCTCCTCGCGCCCGCTCGTCCAGCGCACGCGCGGCCAACTGGGGCGCGCGGGGCGCGCGGCGCTCACGGGCCCGATCGCACGCGGCGACGGAGCACCGTCGCGCGGCACCGCGAGGCCCTCGCCGCGACCGCGTCCGGAGCTGCTCCCGCCTCTACGACGAGCTTGCCGCCCGCACTCGCGAGCTCGCCCGGGAGCCGGTCGCATGAACGTCAGCTCGCACGAAGGCCGAGCTGCGCGCCCAGTTGCCTCCGACCCGTGGCGAGGGCCGCACGGTCGGCCTCGTTCCGACGATGGGCGCCCTCCACGAGGGCCACCTCTCCCTGCTTCGCGCCGCGCGCGAGCGCTGCGCAGTCGTCGTCATGAGCCTGTTCGTCAACCCCGCGCAGTTCGGGGCGGGCGAGGACCTTGCCGCCTACCCGCGCGACGAGGAGCGCGACCTCGAGCTGGCGCGCGCCGAGCAGGTCGACATCGTCTACGCACCGCCCGTCGAGGAGGTCTACCCGGACGGCTTCGCGACCGCGGTCGAGGTGAGCGGCGCGCTGACGTCGGTGCTCTGCGGCGATCCGAGTCCGCAGCGCGGCCCCGAGCACTTCCGGGGGGTCACCACCGTCGTCGCCAAGCTCTTCAACGCCGTGCAGCCGGACGTCGCGTTCTTCGGCCAGAAGGACGCCCAGCAGGCGGCGGTGATCCGCCGGATGGCGGCCGACCTCGAGTTCGACGTGGAGATCGTCGTCATGCCCACCGTCCGCGATGACGACGGGCTCGCGCTGAGCTCGCGGAACGCATACCTCGACGCCGGGGAGCGCGAGCGGGCCGCTCGCGCTCTCGCGCGCCCTGCGCGCCGTGGAGCGCGCCGCCGCAGCCGGCGAGCACGCGACCGCGGCGGCGCTCGACGCCGGGCGCGCCGAGCTCGAGCGCGCCGGAGTCGAGCCCGAGTATCTCGAGGCCCGCGACGCCGGCACGCTCGCGCCCGCCGCAAGCTTCAACGGCAGACCGGTCCTCGTGGCCGTCGCCGCGCGGGTCGGACCGGCCCGCCTCATCGACAACACAGTGATCGGAGGCTGAACGGCAAATGCAACGGCACATGCTCAAGTCCAAGATCCACCGCGCGACCGTCACCGCCTGCGACCCGGACTACATCGGGAGCATCACCATCGACGCCGAGCTGATGAGCGCCGGCTGACCTCCTGCCAAACGAGCAGGTCCACGTCTGGGACATCGAGAACGGCGCGCGCATGGTCACCTACGCGCTCGAGGGCGCCGACGGCGAGATCCAGGTCAACGGCGCCGCCGCGCGGCTCGTGAACGAGGGCGACAAGGTGATCATCGCCTCGTACGCCAACTACGACGAGGCCGATCTCGACCTGTACTCGCCGGTCGTCGTCCACGTCGACGCCGCCAACCGAGCTACCGCCGTCGACTCGGACCCGGGGGTCCTGCTCTCATGAGCACGCGACCGCCCCAGGGCCCGACGACTGACTTCGACCGCACGCCGGTGACGGTGCCGAAGCTCGCCGAGATGAAGCGGGCCGGCGAGCCGATCGTGATGGTCACCGCGTACGACTACCCGTCGGCCCAGGCCGTCGAGCGGGCCGGCGTCGACGTCGTCCTCGTCGGCGACACGGCGGCGATGGTCGTCCTCGGCTACGACGCGACGACGCCGGTGGGCATGGACGAGATGATCGATGATGGCCGCCGCCGTGAAGCGCGGCCTGAAGACGCCGCTGCTCATCGGCGACATGCCGTTCGGCTCCTACGAGCGCTCCAACGAGCACGCGATCGACAACGCCCAGCGCTACGTGCGCGAGGCTGGCTGCGCGGCGGTCAAGCTCGAGCGCGGCGGCGCCTCGGTCGAGCGCGCGCGGGCGATCGTTCGCTCCGGGCATTCCGGTGATGGGCCACGTCGGCCTCACGCCGCAGACCGTCAACGCTCTCGGCGGCTTCAAGACGCAGGGCAAGACGGCGGCGAGCGCAGCGCGGGTCGCCGAGGAGGCGCTCGCCCTCCAGGCGGCCGGCTGTTTCGCGATCGTCTTCGAGGCGGTGCCGGCGGCGATCACCGAGGCGCTCATGCCCAAGCTCGAGGTCCCGGTCATCGGCATCGGCGCCGGCGCGGCAACCGACGGCCAGGTGCTCGTCTTCCACGACCTCCTCGGGATCTACGACGGGCACACGTCCCGAAGTTCGTCAAGCGCTACGCGGAGATCGGCGCGGAGATGACCGACGCCGTTGGCGCTACGCCGCCGAGGTGCGCGCCGGCAGCTTCCCCGCGAGAGAGCACACGTACTCGGTCGAGCCCGCCGAGCTCGAGGAGTTCAAGCGCTACCTCGACCAGGAGGCGCTTGCAACGGACTCGCCATGGGACTGGTGAGGGGGTAACGGACGTCACCCGTCAGGGGTAATTCTTGTGCATATCCGCACGAGTGGATACGTGCGGACGGACTTCGCGAAAGGCGAGGTGACTACACATGGAGATGCTGAAGCGATTCGAGCCGCTGGCGCTTCTGCTGATGTTTCTCGGCGCCCTCAACTGGGGCATCGTCGGCATCACGGACGGCGACACCAACGTGCTCTCCGACATATTCGGCACCGGGACGCTGACCAACGTGATCTACATCGTGATCGGCGTCGCCGCGCTGGTGTGGGTGCCGAGGCTCATGGAGATGTTCCACCTGGGCCACGGGCCGCACCCCCGCGGCGTCTGAGCCAAGCGAGACGAGGCAATCGCGAGAGCCGGGCCACCGCCCGGCTCTCGGCGTTTCAGGAGGTTGAGATGCCGAGCTTCTCGCGGACGGCGGCGGCCGCCGGCGCGATGTCGGGGGCGAGGCGCGCGAGCAGGATCCCCCAGCCGGCGTGGCGGTCGATTGCCTGCTGAACGAGCGCCGCGCCCGCGTCGCGCTGCTCCTGAGCAAGTCCCAGCCCGCCCCAGAACATGAACTCGGCGTTGTCGGGGGCAAGCGCGTAGGCCTTCGCGAAGAGCTCCCCGGCACGCTCGTGCTCGCCGGCGGTCCCGGCGTCCTCGGCCTCCGACATCAGCTTGTAGGCCGTGTCGAGGGCGAGGACGCGTGCCAGTTCGTCGAGCGGCTCGGGGGAGTCCTCCACCCGGAGCTCCACCGTGCGCTGCCAAGGCTCGCCCGCGCCGGGCACGACGAGGAGCGCCGCGGACTGGCGGCCGCGGACGTCGCCGCCCGCCTCCTCCCCGGCCCGCAGCGCCGCAAGCAGGCGCTCTGCCAGCGATCCCTCCGCGACCGCGAACGCCTCCGCCATGCTCGGCCAAACCGCCGGCGCGGCCATCATGTTCGCCTGCACGCTGAACCCCTCGCCCTGGAGGTCGCCGGCGTCCGGGATGCAGCCGTCGCCCGTGTGGGCCGCAACGGCCCCCGAGGAATCCACCACGCCGACCTGGCGCACGCGGGCACCGGCGTCCGCCCGCGTTTCCGCGGCGAGCGCCGCCTCCGCCTCCTCCCCGGCCTCCAACCGGTTGAGCAGGCGCGGGCCATAGGCGGGCTCCGCGATCGACTGCGTCGCCACGGCGCCGACGCCGGCTCGCGCCCAGGTGACCACCGAGCCCACCGAGAACCAGTGCGACTGCACCGCGACGCCGAGCTCGCCGGTGGCCGCATCGCGGGCGACGATCGAGTAGGTCACGGGCCAACCTTCACGTTCGACTTCACCGCGTCGAGCCTCCACTTGTCGTTTTCCTTGACGAGCGAGTAGGTCAGCTTCTCGCCCGAGCTCGGCCCGCCGGAGGGAATGGCGACGACCGTGGCGGTCGAGCCTGAGGTCTTCGACGAGACGATCTTCACCGAGCTCGCGCCACCCCCGGACTTGATCGCTGCGACGCAGCCCTGCCGGTTTCCGTAGGCGGCCTCGAGCAGCTTCTGCGTGTAGATGCCGCAGACGACCTGCGGTTGGACACCGGTCGTGGTCAGCGCGACCCGCACCGTGGCCTCCGGAGAGGGCGAGAGCCGCTCGCGGAGCCCGCGCGAGGAAGGGGCCGGCGGACGCGCCGTGGCCGTCGTCGTGCCCTGCGACGAGGTCGGCGAAGAAGTGGTGGAACCCGTCGAGGCGGAGGTCGCGTCCGTAGCCGTGGAGCTCCCGCCGCCGCAGCCACTCGCGGCGAGCAGAAACACCACCACCCACCCGGCGATGACGCTGTTTTGGGGGCTATGACCCCCAAAACCGCTCCAACTGTTGCCGCGGACGCTCGCAGCGCGTCCCTCGCTGCCCCGTCTCACCCCTCACCCCCCTCCCTGAACTCGATCTCCCGCAGCACCTTGGCCGGCGCCCCGGCCGCAATGACTCCCGCCGGCAGGCTCTGCGTCACCACCGAGTTCGCTCCGATCACGCAGCGCTCGCCGATCTCGAGCCCGCCGGTGACCACGCAGTTGACGCCGAACCAGCAGTTGGAGCCGATCTTGACCGGCCCGCGCGGCGCGAACCCCTGCACGGTGATCGGCCGCGAGCGATCGTTGTAGCGGTGGTCGGAGTCGCCGACGAAGCAGCCGTTGGCGAACATCACGTGGTCGCCGATCTCGATCCGCTCCAGGCACGCGAGCATGACGTTTCGGTTCAGCCAGCAGTCGCGGCCGATCGAGATCCTGCCCTCCGGCGCCAGCGTGATCCAGCAGCCGGGCTCGAAGTGCGACCCCTCCCCCACCGTCAGGCGCCCGGAGTCGAGCCCCTCGAGCACCTCGCCCTCGACCGGGTGGCGGATGTAGGCACCCGCGGCAACCATGTGGGCGTCGATGCGCTCGACGGCCTCGGGCGTGCGGTTGCGCTCGTACCACTCGCGCTTGGCGAGCCACAGCTCGCGCCCGGACAGCTCCATCGACGGAGGTTCTCAGATGAGACCCGATCGAGACCAGGCCGATACTGACAACGGCCCCGCGCCCGCGTAGGCTCACCTTCGAGTCCAAGTCGAATCAGGAGAGGGGAAAGCCAGGATGGCTCTGTTCCAGGCAAGCGAGGAGCAGCTCGCGGAGTACAAGGCGAAGCTGCTCGAAGAGGTGACGCCGCACTGCAACGGCGAGGAGGTCGAGGCGGTTGGCATGTTCCGTCGGGGCGGCTTCGGCGCGAGCTACGCCACGTCGAAGCTGGGCGGAGGCCTGCCCTACGCCGCGGTCAACATGATGCGCAAGAAGCGCTCGGGCGGCATGCCGGACAAGGTGATGCTGGCGCTGACGCCGACCAAGCTGTACGCCTTCAGCTGGAAGTACAAGGGCCGCAACTACCGGGTCAAGGACGAGATCGCCGTGTGGGATCGCGCCGGGCTGCGCTGCTCGGCGGAGAAGGCCGGGAACATGACGGCCCTGACGGTCGAGTCGCCCACCGAGGACGAGAAGATCCGCATGGTGGGAGCGGGCGTCCAGGACGACCCGTGGAGCCTCGAGGTCATGGAGAAGCTCGGCGCCACGGGCGGCGCGGCGGAATGACGATCCACAAGCGCCGCCTCGGCGGCTACTGGCACTACTGGCTGATCATCATCGGCGGCACCGCCTTCGTGATCGCCTGGTTCGTGACCGACGGCTTCGGGCTCTCGCCGTAGCTAGGCGGGCACCGGCTCGCGGCGCCGGCGCCGCGGCTTTGCCGCTCGCGTCACCCTCGGCTCCACGAGGTCCGCGAGGAACCGCCCGGTGTACGACGCGGGCTCGGCGGCCACGGCCTCGGGGCTACCCGTGGCGACGATCTCCCCGCCGGCGTCGCCGCCCTCAGGCCCGAGGTCGATCAGCCAGTCTGCGGTCTTGATGACGTCGAGGTTGTGCTCGATGACGACCACGGTGTTGCCGGCCTCGACGAGACGCCCGAGGACGTCGAGCAGGCGCTGGACGTCGGCGAAGTGGAGGCCGGTGGTCGGCTCGTCGAGGATGTAGAGGGTGTCGCCCGTCGCGACCTTCGACAGCTCCGTGGCGAGCTTCACTCGCTGGGCCTCGCCACCGGAGAGCGTCGTCGCAGGCTGGCCGAGCCGGATGTAGTCGAGCCCCACGTCGTGCAGGGTCTTCAGCCGCCGGTGGATCTTGGGGATCTTGTCGAAGAACTCGACGGCCTCCTCGACAGACATCTCCAGGACGTCGGCGATCGACTTGCCCTTGAAGCGAATCTCGAGCGTCTCGCGGTTGTAGCGGCGGCCGTGGCACTGCTCGCAGGGGACGTAGACGTCCGGGAGGAAGTGCATCTCGATCTTGATCTGCCCGTCGCCCCGGCAGACCTCACAGCGCCCGCCCTTGACGTTGAAGCTGAACCGCCCCGGCTTGTAGCCGCGGGCGCGCGCGTCGCGCGTCTGGGCGAACAGCTGCCGGATGTGGTCGAAGACGCCCGTGTAGGTGGCGGGGTTGGAGCGTGGCGTCCGCCCGATCGGCGACTGGTCGATGTTGATGATCTTGTCGATCTGCTCGAGGCCGTCGACCCGGTCGTGGGCCCCGGGACGCAGCCGAGCGCGGTGGAGGCGATTGGCAAGAGAGCGGTAGAGGATCTCGTTGACCAGGGTGGACTTGCCCGACCCCGAGACCCCGGTAACGCACGTGAAGACTCCGAGCGGGAAGTCCACGGTGACGTTCTTGAGGTTGTGCTGGCGCGCCCGGCGGACGGTGAGCTCGCCGCGCGGATAACGGCGCTCCGCGGGGACGGGGATCTCGCGCTCGCCGCTCAAGAACTGCCCGGTCACCGAGTTGGGGTCGGCGATGATCTCCGCCGGAGTCCCCGCCGAGACGACCTCGCCGCCGTGCTCGCCGGCCCCCGGGCCGAGGTCGATCACGTGGTCCGCGGCGCGGATCGTGCCCTCGTCGTGCTCGACGACGATCACCGTGTTGCCCAAGTCGCGAAGACGCTCGAGCGTCGCGATCAGCTTCTCGTTGTCGCGCTGGTGCAGGCCGATCGACGGCTCGTCGAGGATGTAGAGGACGCCGACCAGGCTCGAGCCGATCTGGGTCGCGAGCCGGATCCTCTGCGCCTCGCCGCCGGAGAGGGTCGTTGCGGTGCGCTCGAGCGAGAGGTAGCCGATGCCCACCGAGTCGAGGAAGTGGAGGCGCTCCGAGATCTCGCGGACGACGAGACGGGCGATCGCACGCTCGGTCTCGGTCAGCTCGAGCGCGTCGATCCAGGCGAGGGCGGCACGGGCGGAGAGCTTCGTGTAGTCGTAGATGTTGAGGCCGCCGACCCGCACCGAGAGGCTCTCGGGGCGCAGGCGGGCGCCTCCGCACGCCGGGCAGGGCTGCAGCGCCATGAGCCCCTCGATGCGCTCGCGCGTGCGCTCGGAGTCGGTGTGCTCGTAGCGGCGCTGGAGGCTCGAGAGCATGCCCTCGAAGCGCACGGTGTAGACCCGCCGGCGGCCAAAGCGGTTGCGGTAGGAGATGGTGTGGCGCTCGTCGCCCGTGCCTTCCAGCAGGAGCTCGCGCTCGGCCTTCTTCAACCGCTGCCACGGGACCTTCGGATCGATGTCGTTGGCCTCGGCGACGGACTCCAGCAGCCGGCGGTGGTACTGCGACGCCGCCTTGGTGAACGGCTCCAGCGCGCCCTCCGAGATCGAGAGGGTTGGGTCCGGAACGATGAGCTCCGGGTCGATGACCCGCTGGAACCCCAGCCCGTGGCAGCGCTGGCAGGCGCCGTGGGGCGAGTTGAACGAGAAGATCCGCGGCTCGAGCTCCGGCATCGACGCCCCGCAGTTGAGGCAGGCGAACTTCTCGGAGAACGTGAGCACCTCGCCGCGCTTGCCCTGGCTGGGTCCCGCCATGGCCGAAGCGTCGCCGAGCGCCTCGCGCTCGCCCAGGAGCTCGACCTCGACGATGCCGCTCGCCAGCTGCGACGCCGCTTCCAGCGACTCCGAGAGCCGCTTGCGCAGACCCTCCTTCATGACCAGCCGGTCGACGACGATCGAGATGTCGTGCTTGTACTTCTTGTCGAGGGCGATGTCCTCGTCGAGACGCCGGAGCTCGCCGTCGATCACCCCCCGCGCATACCCCTGCGCGCGCATCTCCTCCAGCATCCGGCCGTACTCGCCCTTGCGGCCTCGCACGACCGGGGCCAGCACCATGAACCGGGTGCCCTCGTCCAGGGTCATCACGCGGTCCGCGATCTGCTCGAGGGACTGGCCCCGGATGGGCTCGCCGCAGTTGTGGCAGTACGGGTGCCCGATCCGCGCCCAGAGCAGGCGCAGGTAGTCGTAGATCTCCGTGACCGTGCCCACCGTCGAGCGGGGATTCCGCGAGGTCGTCTTCTGGTCGATCGAGATCGCGGGCGAGAGCCCCTCGATCGAGTCGACGTCCGGCTTCTCCATCTGGCCCAGGAACTGGCGCGCGTACGCGGAGAGCGACTCCACGTAGCGCCGCTGGCCCTCGGCGTAGATCGTGTCGAATGCGAGGCTGGACTTGCCCGACCCCGAGAGGCCGGTGACGACCACCAGCGCGTCCCTGGGCAGGGCGACGTCGACCCCCTTGAGGTTGTGCGCGCGGGCGCCGGAGACGACTATCTCGCTGGATCCTGCCATGGGGCAGCGATTGTACGGATCGAACAGGCGTTCCCAGCGGGGCTCAGGAAGCAGGCGCCGCCGCCAGGATCCGCTGCCCGGACAGGGCGACGAGCGCGGCCGCCATGGCGGATGCGCTAGCCAGCAGAAGCCCGAGCGAGACGTTGCCTCCGTTGACGATTGCGCCGCAGACCGCGTCGCCCGCCCCGATGCCGAAGACCGTCGAGGTGGTGAGCCAGGCGAAGGCCTCGGTCGAGGTCCCCGCGGGCGCGACGCGGTCAACCAGCGAGTACTCGATCGCCGACGCGGGCGCGATCGCGACGCCCGAGAGGACGACGAGAATCGCCATCGACGGCATCGACCACCCGGCCGCGAGCGGCAGGAACCCGGCGGCCATGACGCAGAAGGCGATCGCGTAGCGGCGCTCGAGCGGCGAGTTCCAGACGCGCGAGCCGTACCAGAGGCCGCCGATCAGGCTGGCCACCGCCTGGGCGGAGATCAGGACGCCGGAGGCTGCGCGCGAGCCCTCCGCCGTCGCGAACGCGGTCAGGGCGACGATGAGCGCGCCCACCGCGAGGCCGAAGGCCAGGCCCGTGGCGGCAAGCACCCGCACCCCGAGCGAGCGGAGCGGCCCCGCCCAGTCGGACGGGCCTCCGGCGCCCCGCCAGGTCCTCGAGGCGGTTGAGGCCAGGAACATCGACGCTCCGGCCACCTCGAGTCCGGCGCTCACGAGCACCGCGACGGAGGGCGAGGCGACCGCGACCGCAGCGGCGGTTATCAGCGGCCCGCCGATGAAAGCGACCTCGATGATCACCGCGTCGAGCGCGTAGGCGGACTGGCGCCTGGGCCCGTCTTCGAGCAGCGCCCCCCAGAGCGCCCGCATGCACATCGACAGCGGCGGCACGAAGGCGCCAAACGCGAACGCGAACGCGACGAGGACCGCCAAGCCGGCTCCGGAATGGGCGCTCACCACCAGGCCGGTCGCCGAGACGGCGCTGACGGTCTGCGCGACCGCGAGCACCGCGGTCTGGCCCGTGCGATCGATGATCCGCCCCTGGACCGGCAGTCCGACCCCCGCGCCGATCGTCACGGCGGCCTCAACCACCCCCGCCTGGGCAAACGACCCGGTGGTCGCTTTGATCAGGAGGATGACGGCCAGGCCCGAGGCGCCGAGCGGGAGCCGGCCGATCGTGGAGCCGATCAGGGGCAGCCGGGCCTCGCGCATGGCGAGGAGGGGTCGGTAGGCGGCCGGGATCCTCAAGCTGCCGCGCGCTCGCCCACGGCACCCGCGAGCGCCATGATCGAGACCTGGGGGTTGACCCCCGGGCAGCTCGGCAGGATCGAGCCGTCCGCGACCCAGACCCCGCGCACGCCGCGCAGGGCACCGTTGGCGGCCACCGGGTGGCGACCGGGATCCGAGCCGGCGGCGGCGCTCCCGGTCGGGTGAAACGCCGCCAGGTGAAGCTTGCGGGTGTCGACGCAGGCAAGCGCAGCCGCGAGCTCCCCCTCAGCGCGCACCGTCGGCGCGCCGCCGCCAAGCTCAACCTGCTCGGCGCCGGCCGCGAGCATGACGCGGGCAGCTGCGCCGAGGGCCTCGACCAGGCGGCCACGGTCGCCACGGGTCAGCGGGTAGACAACCAAAGGGCGTCGGGAGCCATGAACGCGCCCCGACGGCGCGTCGGCGATCATCGCTCCGAGCGTCGCGACGTGCCGGCCGCCGGCGATCCGCTCGATCAGCTCCGCCCCGAGACCGGGCGTCACCATTGACCCCATCCCGGGGGGCGTCGAGGTGGCCTCGAGCATGATTCCCCGACGTTCGTGGAGCTCATCGACGCCGGCGCTCTGCAGCACGCCGTGCCAGGCGACCACGGGCTCCTCGAACCGCGCGGTCGCGCCGAGCGCGGGGTGAACCGAGAGCCCGCGCCCCAGGCGCGGGTGGCGGGCGATGCCGCTGCGGCGCAGGAGGGGCGGCGTCTCGACGGCGCCGCAGGCGACCACCACGCGGCGGGCCCGGAGTCGCAGGACGCCGCCGTCCGGCGAACGCGCCGTGACTCCTGTGGCCGCGGCGCCGTCGGACACGATCCGCTCGACTCGCAGGCCTGTGGCGATCGTTGCGCCGAGCCGGCAGGCCTCCGGGAGCACACTCAGGTGGACACCGGCCTTGGCGTTGTTGGGACACCCGATCGCGCACTGACAGGCGCCGCGGCAACCCGGCGCGTTGCGTCGCAGCGGCCCCGAGCTCCAGCCAAGCGCCTCGGCTCCGGCCAGAGCGAGCTCGCCGTTCCTCCCCATCACCGCAGCCGGAACCGGCCCGACGCCCAGCGTGCGCTCGACCTCGTCGAGCCGCTCCTCGAACCCCTCGTCGGTCAGTCCAAGTCCGTGATCGACGCGCCAGTGGCGAACGACGCGAGGCGGCGTTCGAAAGCAGGTACCCGAGTTGACGACGGTGGTCCCACCCACGGCGCGGCCCAGCGGCAGCGCGATCGGCGGGGATCCGATCGCGAACGTCGCCCCGGCGTCGCGGTAGAGCGAGGCGAACCGCTCGATCGGGTGGGTGGAGCGAATCCTGTCCACGTCCCAGCGCTCGCCCTCCTCAACGACGAGGACTCGGTGACCGGCCCGCGCCAGCTCCCTTGCCGCGTAGGCACCCCCCGCTCCCGAGCCGATGACGATCGTGTCATAGCCCTGACCGGGCGAGAGCTCGGATCCCGGCACCAGGGCAAGATCGCCGTCGGGACGCGACGGGTCCGCGGCTGTACCCGTTGCGGCGATCTCCGGAGCGAACTCGTCGGCACCAGCCGCCATCAGGATCATGGTCTTGATCGCGTCGATCGTCGCGACTCCGGCCGGACCGAGGCGCGCCACCGATGCCAGCACCGCGACGCGTCGAGCCGGGTCGAGCGAGCCCAGGGTGCGCCCGGTTCGGAGGGCCGCAAGCGCCTCGAGCGAGGCGAGGGCGACGCCGAGGCCGGCCTGGTGGGTTGCGGGCATCTGCGCAATCAGCCGGCGGGCGACGGCAGCAACGCGCTCGGGTCGAGGCCCGCCGTGCTCGGGCGGCAGCAACGCCGCTACGGCGTCTGCCAGCGCCGACACGGGCGCCCTACCCCCTTCGTGTCAGTGCTCGGCCCAGCTCGAACCAAGCCGGGTAGAGCACGAACAGCGAGAGCGCAGCCAGATGCTGCCGGGTCGAGATCTGGTCCTCGCGTATCCGCGCGAGGCCGGACGTGAGCATGAACTCTCGTCCCGTCCGGGCTCCAAGCTTTGGCCAGATACGGGTAAGCGTCGGCTCGTTGGCGTAGAGCGCCGCCGATACGGCTACGAACGCGGTCACCGTGGCGGCTCGGGCCACGCGGACCTGCATGGGGCGCTCGTCGAGCGCGGCCTCGCATGCTGCTCCGCAGGCGACGAGGAGCGGCGGATCGAGGAGAAAGCTCATCGGCGGCGATTCTCCCAGCGTCGCGATGGCCCACCGTCCGGCCGCACGTCGAGTCGGCCTACCGCTTGGCCTTCGCGAAGACGTCGTCGATGAGCCGGTCGAGGTCCGCCACCGAGTAGTCCGCCTCGACCCTGGCGCGCACCTCGTCGCGCGACGTGCCGTCGAGCGCCAGCTTCATTGCCACCAGCCGCGCGGCGGACTCGTCGCCGCCCTCACCCGCGGCCGGCGCCGGCGCTGCCTTCGCCGCGGGCGCGGGCTCGGGAACCGGGTCGGGGACGGCGGGCTCCTCGGCGGCGGGAGAACCCGCCGCGGGCGAAGTGGGACCAAGGCGTCCCTCGAGGTCATCGAGGGCTTTCCGTGCCTGCTCGATGCGCCGGTGGCCCTCCTTCTCGGCCTCGGCGCGGATCCGCGACACCTCCGCCTCGGCCTTCTCCATCACCTGCTTCGCCTGCTCGTCGGCACGCTGGAGCAGCCGGCGAACTTCGGCCGCCAGCTGATCCGCAATCGATCCCGCGTCGTTTGATCCCATGGAAGGCGCAGCCTAGCGACGGCCCGGTCGTCGAAGATGCGCATAGGATCGAACGCACCCGTTCAACCACAGGAGGTGGTTCATGTCAGTGATGATGGTTCTCCGAGTCAAGGCCGACGTGGAGGCATTCGAGCGCTACGCCGCGGAGAACGCGGAGCAGCTCAACCGGATCTCCGGGGAGGGCCGCAGCGCGGGAGCAATCCACCACCTGTTCAGCGCCACGGATGACGAGATCGTGGTGATCGACGAGTGGCCGGACGAGGGCTCCTTCCAGGGGTTCTTCGACAGCCAGGCGGAGATCCCGGAGGTCATGGCGGCGGCCGGGGCGCAGGGCGCTCCGGACATCAGCTTCTACCGCGTGCTCGACAGCTCGGATCGCTTCTAGCGACTCAGGCCCTCATCGCTTCGAGGTCGCGGCGCAGCTCCTTGAGCTCGTCGCGGATGCGCGCCGCCTCCTCGAAGCGAAGGTCCTCGGCCGCGGCCAGCATCTCCTCCTCGAGCTCGACGATCAGCTTCACGAGCTGATCCGGGGAGCTGATCGGCGTGCCGTCGCCGCGCGAGCGACGGCGGCGTGACGGCGTGGTCCGTGACTCCATCGCCAGGAACTCCGAGATCTCGGAGATGCCCTTTTGCACCGTCTCCGGGGTGATCCCGTGCTCGCGGTTGTAGGCCAGCTGGATCTCGCGCCGGCGGTCCGTCTCCGAAATCGCCGTGCGCATCGCCTCGGTCTCCTTGTCGGCGTACATGAGGACGCGGCCCCTCACGTTGCGCGCGGCGCGCCCGATCGTCTGGATCAGGCTCGTCTCGCCTCGGAGGAAACCCTCCTTGTCCGCATCGAGGATCGCGACGAGTGAGACCTCGGGCAAATCCAAGCCCTCCCGGAGCAGGTTCACTCCGACGAGCACGTCGTACTCGCCGAGGCGCAGGTCGCGGATGATCTGGATGCGCTCGAGCGTGTCCACCTCGGAGTGGAGGTAGCGGACGCGGAAGCCGTGCTCCAGGAGGTAGCCGGTGAGGTCCTCGGCCATCTTCTTCGTCAGCGTGGTCACCAGGACGCGCTCGCCGATCTCGGCGCGGACCCGGACCTCCTCCATCAGGTCGTCGATCTGGTTGCGGGTGGCCCGGACCTCGACCTCGGGGTCGACGATCCCCGTCGGGCGGACGATCTGCTCGACGATCCGCGAGGCGGAGCGTCGCTCGAACTCGCCGGGAGTGGCGGAGACCATCACGACCTGGTTGACGCGGTCGAGGAACTCGCCGAACTTGAGCGGGCGGTTGTCGAGCGCCGAGGGCAGCCGAAAGCCGAAATCGACCAGTGTCTGCTTTCGAGACCGGTCGCCCTCGTACATACCCCCGATCTGGGGCACGGTCTGGTGGGACTCGTCGACGAAGACCACGAAGTCGTCGGGGAAGTAGTCGATCAGCGTGTGCGGGGGACTGCCCGGCTCGCGGTCGTCGAGGATTCGCGAGTAGTTCTCGATCCCGGAGGTGAAGCCCACCTCCTTCATCATCTCGATGTCGTACTCGGTGCGCTGGCGCAGCCTGTGTGCCTCGAGCTCCTTGCCCTGCTCCTCGAAGATCGCGACCTGCGCCTCCAGCTCGGCCTTGATCTCGGTGACCGCGCGCTCGATCGTCTCCTCCTTGGTGACGTAGTGCGTGGCCGGCCAGACGGCGACGTGATCGATCTGGTCGAGGACCTCGCCCGTCAGCGGGTCGAAGTGGTCGATGGACTCGACCTCGTCGCCGAAGAGCCCGATCCTGAATGCCGTCTCCGCGTACGCCGGGAAGATCTCGAGCACCTCGCCCTTGACGCGAAAGGTCCCGCGGGTCAGCGCCGTGTCGTTGCGCTGGTACTGCATGCCGACGAGCTTGCGGAAGAGGTCGTCCCGGTCCACCCAGCCGCCGAGCTGGAAGAGCTGCATCTGCTCGCGGTAGAGCTCCGGCGAGCCGATGCCGTAGATGCAGGAGACGGAGGCGACGATCACCACGTCGCGACGCGCGAGGAGCGCCGCCGTCGCCGCGTGGCGCAGGCGGTCGATCTCGTCGTTGATCGAGCTGTCCTTCTCGATGTAGAGGTCCTGTGCGGGCACGTAGGCCTCGGGCTGGTAGTAGTCGTAGTAGCTGACGAAGTACTCGACCGAGTTCTGCGCGAAGAACTCCCGGAACTCGTTACAGAGCTGGGCCGCCAGCGTCTTGTTGTGAGCGATCACGAGCGCCGGACGCTGAAGCTTCTCGATGACGCCCGCCATCGTGAAGGTCTTCCCGGTCCCGGTGGCGCCCAGGAGCGTCATGAAGCGCTCGCCGGACTCGACCCCCTCGGCCAGCGACGCGATCGCCTGCGGCTGATCCGCCGTGGCCGTGTAGGCCGGGTTGAGCCTGAAGTCGGGCACGTTCACCACGATAGCTACCGCCTCGAATGTCCCGGAGACCCTGGTATTCCGCAGAGTCCGGGACGTTCGGCGAAGTCAAGGGCCCAAACGCAAACCGTGCAACCGCGGCGGCGCTGAGCGCCGCGATCCCCGCCAGCACCAGCCCGGCGCGGGCGCCGACGGTTTCGGAGAGCCAGCCGGCGATCGGCGCGCCGATCGGCGTCGAGCCCAGGAAGACGACCGAGTAGAGGGCCATCACACGGCCCCGCATCAGCGGGTCCACGGAGAGCTGCAGGTGGGAGTTGATGCTGGCCGCGAAGGTCACGCTCGCCATCCCGAGCGGGATGAGCGCGATGATCTCGATCGGAAGGGTGGGCGCCGCCGCCGCGGTGAGGCCAAGCACGCCGAAGGCTGCGGCCGACAGCGTGATCAGCCGCGCGCTCGTGCGGCCACGCGCGCCGTTGACCAGCGCTCCGGTCACGGAGCCGACGGCCATGGCGCTGAGCAGAATCGCGTAGGTGGTCGCGTCACCGCCGAAGCTGAAGCGTGCCATCAGCGGCAGGACGACCTGGAAGTTGAAGGACAGCGTGCCGACGATCGCCATCAGCAGCAGCGGTATCCAAAGCTCGCGATTGCGGGCTACATAACTGAGGCCCTCGCGAAACGCGCCGCGCTCGTGGGCGACCGGCTTTGGCGCCCGAAGCTGCGCGGGCGCCATGCCCGCCAGCGCGACGAGCATCGCAACGAACGAGAGGGCGTTGATGCCGAAGCACGGCGCGACGCCCCAGATCGCGATCACGCCGCCGGCGAGCGCCGGCCCGACGATCCGTGACGTATGGATGATCACGCTGTTGAGGCTCACGGCGTTGACGAGCCGGTCCGAGCCGACCATCTCGATCACGAAGCTCTGGCGGGCCGGGTTGTCGAGCGAGTTGACGGCGCCGCGCGTGAACGCGGTCGCGTAGACCATCAGTGGCGTGACGACTCCCGCCGCGGTCACCGTGAGCAGGAAGAGCGCGGGAACCACCATCGCCGCCTGCGTGCACATGAGCAGCTTCCGCTTGTCGTAGCGGTCGGCGAAGAGCCCGCCGAGCGCCCCGAAGAAGAGCAGCGGGACGAACTGCGAGGCAGTTGCGATGCCGACGGCGACGCCGCTGGAGGTCAGGCTGAGGACCAGCCAGCCCTCGGCGACCATCTGCATCCAGTTTCCGGACACGGAAACCACCTGGCCGGCGAAGTAGCGCCGGTAGTTGGGGACGGAGAGTGAGCTGAACGAACGGCGGAGGCCCGCGCTCACGGCAGCCGCCTCCGGGCCACCGCAGTCGGGGACTCGGTCTCGAGCAACTGCTCCAGAACCTCGGCGGCGCGCTCCAGCGTCGCCACGTCGTCGGCTGAAAGCTCTCGGAGGCGCCTCGCCATGTAGGCGTTCTTGCGCTTCCGCATGGCGGCGGCCAGCGCGCGCCCGCGCGGGGTCACGGCGAGCAGCGCGCTGCGAGCGTCGGTCGGATCGGTGGTGCGCTCGATGAGACCCTCCGCTGCGAGCTTGCCGGCGATCCTGGTAGCGCTCGGGCGCCGCACGCGCTCGCGCTCGGCGAGCTCGCTGGGCGTCAGCGGCCCGTGGCACTCGATTGCGTTCAGCGCAGACGCCTGCGACGGGCTTAGGCCGGTTCCGGCTTCCTGGCGCAGGCGGCGCGACGTCCGCGTGATCGCGAGCCGCAGCCTTGCGGCTACTGCGGCAAGTTCGTCACGTTGGCTGGCTGTCTCTGTCGTTGCCATTGCTTAGCGTTGTTAATTAGCTTAGCGAACTAGATGCGTTACGTCAACCTGCGCGAGTTATGTGAACCCGCCGTTATGGTCCGCGTCGTGAATCGCTCCCGCGGCCTGCTCTCCGCCTTCTGGATCTTTGCCGGGACCATGCACTTCGTCATCCCGCGCACGTACGAGGCAATCGTTCCCGACTACATCCCGATGACGCCGCAGCAGGCGGTCTCCTGGAGCGGCGCGGCCGAGATCGTCGGCGGCGTCGCGGCCGCCCCCTCCCCCACCCGCCGCTTCGCACGCTGGTGGCTGCTCGGGGTCCTGATCGCCGTATTCCCGGCCAACGTCCACATGGCGGTCTCGCCGGAGAAGATCCGTGGCCTGCGGGTCCCGCGCTGGCTTCTGTGGCTGCGGCTGCCGGTCCAGCCGCTCTTCATGCTCTGGGCGTGGCGGGCCACCGAGTAACGGGCCGCAGCGCCGCTACAGCCCCAGCTCGGACTTGTACTTCTGCGCGTACTCCTTCCGCTTCTCCATGACCTCATCGACGTAGGCGCGCGTCTCCGGGAACTTGATGTCGTCGACGGTGAGCTCGGAGCCGCCCCAGGCATCGACGTTGCCGATCCCGGCGTTGTAGGCCGCGAGCGCCGCGACCTCGTTGCCGGAGTAGCGGTCGAGCAGGTGCCGCAGGTAGAACGACCCATAGCTGATGTTGATCTCCGGATCGCTCAGGTCCGAGGTCACGAACGTGGTGCCTCCGCTCGCCGCCTCGATCCCCTTTGCGGTCTTCGGGGTGATCTGCATCAGCCCGAGCGCGCCGGCGCTCGACTTCTGGTCGACGAAGCGCGACTCCGCGTAGATCACGGCCGCGATCAGGGCGGGGTCGAGGTCCTTCTCGGCCGCCTGCTGGCGAATGATGTCGTCGTGGCGGAGAGGAAGCGTGATCTCCTTGATCGCGTCCCCCACGTCGAGGCGGCTGATGCCGATGGCGACCAGCGCCCCGACCACGACGGCCACCCCGAGCTTCGCGGTCCAGCGGCTCATCCACCCCGCTCGCTCATGGCGACGAGCCTACGGAGCAGGTCGGCCACCTCCCGCTCGAGATCCTGTACCGAACCGTCGTTTCGCAGCACGAAGGTGGCCCGCGCCTCCTTCTCCTCCTGGGGCAGCTGGCGGCTCGTGCGCTCAGCGACCAGGTCGGTGCCGCGCGCCGCCGCGCGGCGCTCGCGCACCGCCTCGTGGGCGACGACCGCGACGGTGGCGTCGAAGCCGTCCTCCATGGCCGTCTCGAAGAGAAGCGGGACCTCCACCACGGCGACGCGGCGCTCTGGAGGCAGCTCCCGCGCCCACTTGGCGAGGCGCTCGCCGACGAGAGGGTGCAGGAGCTGCTCCAGCCAGTGAAGCTCGTCGGCGTCGGCGAAGACGATCGCGCCAATGCGCCCGCGGTCTACCGCCCCGCCGGGCGCCACCTCCGGCCCCCAGCGCTCGGCGAGCCGCTCGGCCACCTCGGCCCTGTCGAGGAGCTCGTGAACCACGGCGTCGGAGGAGAGGGTGGCTGCGCCCTGGCGGGCGAACGCGTCGAGCGCCGCGGACTTTCCCGCGGCGATCGCGCCGGTCAGGCCCACCATCGCGGGCCGGGAGGAATCTGGCGAAGGCTCCGGCGGCACGACCGCCGGCTCCTCAGGACTCGGCTTCGCCGGGGTCCGTTGCGTCGCCGGGGGCCGGCTCGCCGTCCTCGCCGGGGGCGGGCTGCGGCTCCTCCTCGGCGGCGGGCTGCTCCTCGGCCGGGGCCTGCGGCTCCTCGGCGGGGGGCGCGGGCTCCGGGAAGGCCTCGTCGGAGTCGACCACGGCCGGCGCCTCGGCGGCGGCCGCCTCGGCTCCAGCGGCCTCGGTGAGCTCCGCCGGAATCAGGTCGCGCAGCGGCAGGTTCTGTGACGGCTGCGCGCGCTTGATGCTGAGCGAGATGCGCCGGCGCGATTCGTCGATCTCGAGGATCCGCACCCAGGTCTGCTCGCCGGGCTGGACCACCTCGGCGGGGTTTTCGACATGGTGGTCGGCCAGCTCGGAGATGTGGACCAGGCCCTCGACCCCGGGGACCACCTCGACGAAGGCGCCGAACGCGACGACCTTGGTGACCTTGCCCTCCAGGGCGTCGCCCGGCTTGTACTCGTTGAGGACCTTCTGCCACGGGTCCTCCTGCGTCTGCTTGAGGCCGAGCGAGATCCGCTGGCGGTCGCGGTCGATGTCGAGGACCTTGACCCGAACCGTCTCCCCCACGCTCAGGATCTCGGAGGGGTGGTTGACGTGGCTCCAGGAAAGCTCGGAGATGTGGATCAGGCCGTCGATGCCCTCCAGGTCGACGAAGGCGCCGAAGTCGACGATGTTCGAGATCTTGCCCTCCACGACCATGCCCGGCTGCAGGCGGCCGAGGATCTGCTCGCGGACCTCCTTGCGCTCCTCTTCGAGCACGGCCCGGCGCGAGAGAACGACGTTGTTGCGGCTGCGGTTGAGCTCGATGACCTTGCACTCGAGCGTCTGGCCGCGGAAGTCGTCGAGGTTGTGCACGCGCCGGATGTCCACCAGCGACGCGGGCAGGAAGCCGCGGACGCCGAGGTCGATGATCAGGCCGCCCTTGACGACCTCGATGACGGTGCCCTCGATCGGCTCGCCCGACGCCGAGGCCTCCTCGATCTTCCGCCAGGCCTTCTCGAAGCGAGCGCGCTTCTTGGAGAGGACGAGCCGGCCCTCCTGGTCCTCCTTCGTGAGCACCAGCGCGTCCACCTGCTCGCCCAGCGAGACCTCGTCGGCCGGGTCCACGGAGCGGCGGATGGACAGCTCGTTGTTGGGGATGACGCCCTCGGACTTGTAGCCGACGTCCACCAGGACCTCGTCCTTGTCGATCCGGACGACCTCGCCGCTGACGACGTCGCCCTCCTCGAACGGCTTGATCGTCGCGTCGTAGTTGGGAACGAGCTCGCCGTCGACCTCGACCATGAAGTCACTGCCGAGCATCACCGGTCCGGCGACGGGTGCGTCGGGCTGGGCTTCCACGGGTGTCTCCGTTGCGGGCAAGGCGGGACAGTGTAGGACCTATCCGTCCACGGGCGTGGGCGCCCGATGCCTGCCCGAATGGGCCCTTGGGCAGGACGCGTGAGGGGACCATCTATGCTCGCCGCCAGTGCCGGTGCGAAAGACGAAACGTGGCGCGCAGCGGACGCTGCTCGACGCTGACGCCGAGGTTCTGATCTGCGGAGCGAGCTTCGCAGGGCTAGCCGTGGCGCGCGAACTCGCCGGCTCGGGCGCGAAGGTCCTCGTCGTGGACCGCTACGAGATCGGCGAGCGCCAGACCTCCGCGTGCGCGGCTCCGACTGAGTGGCTCTCCGCGCTCGGCCTCGAGCCGTCGATGCGACAGACGTTCGACACGCTGGTCATCCACACCCCCCACACCACCGCCCGGATGCGCCTGCCCTGGACGTTCTCCACGTTCGACTATCGCGAGCTCTGTGCGCTCCTGTTCGAGCAGGGCGATGCGGAGTTCGAGACCGCCAAGGTGGAAGGCAGGCTGCAGTCCGCAGGCGGCAGTCCGCAGACGGCAGCCGTGGCGGTTGAGACGGACCGCGGCGAGGTGAGGGCTCCATTCGTGGTGGACGCGCTCGGGTGGCGCCGCGTCCTCGGCTCGGCAGGCTTCCAGCCGCCCGATGCTCCGCTCTCACGCGGCCTCGAGGTCCACCCGGGCGGGAGCTCGGACGAGCTCGAAATCTGGATCGACCGCTCTTACGTGCCTGCCGGATACGGCTGGAGCTTTCCCGCGCGCGATGAGGTCCGCGTCGGGGTCGGCTCGTTCGATCCGCGCTTTCACGTGAAGGAGCCGACGGTCCGGCTCGCCGACGACCTCGCCCGCGACGCCGTCCGCTACCAGGGCAACTGGATCCCGCACAAGCTTCGCCCGGCCACCGAGGGAGACGTCTTCTTCGCCGGCGACTCCGCCGGGCACTGCCTGCCCCTGACCGCGGAGGGCATCCGCACGGCGCTCTACTTCGGCATCGCGTGCGGCCGCGAGATCCGGGCGGCGGCCGCGGGCGAGATCGACCGCGCCGCGGCGCTCCGCCGCTACCACGACTTCTCCGCCGAGCACGAGCGGCAGTTCCGCTGGCTGCTGCGCGTGCAGCGCACGGTGCCCCGGATCCCGCCGCGCGTCCTCGCGCGGGCGCTGGATGCGATGGCGAGCGAGCGCTTCGTCCGCTGGTCGTTCGACCACTACCTCAACATCGCCCCGCCGAGCTTCGCCGGCCCGGCGCGGGCGCCGCGCCGGGAGCCTGTGCTCGCGGCCTGAACCCCCCCATGCGCCTACGACCGGACTACCAGGAACGTCCCGGCCAGGAGCAGCGCCGATTCCGAGCACGCGCGTGAAGCTCAACGGGACCTGCTCGAGCCCGAGGACCCCGAGCCTGTCGATGGCGACGGCAGTAGTCAGCTGGCCGGTGATCGTCGCCGCCGCGACGCCTCCGGCTCCGATCGTCCGCACCGAGATCAGCGCGACCGTGACGTAAGCGGCGCCAAGGAGCCCCCCGATCAGGTAGTACCAGCGCACATCGAACGTTGAGCGCAGCCCGCCCGTATCCCCGGACGCGATGACGATCACGAGCAGGATGAGCGTGCCGAGCGTGAACGAGACGAGCGCCGCCGGCAGGCTTCCCGTCTGGCGTCCGAGGCCGGAGTTGATCGGGGCCTGGAGGGCCACCAGCCCGCCGACGAACGCCGTCAGGATCACTGCCACGCCCCTGTCCATGCGCGAACCACTCTATGGGGGATCGGCCGCTACCCACAACGCAGGAACGCGCGTGATCTACGGACGCGGCTCGGGTTAGGAGACTGACCCGTGCTTGCCTGGACGCATAGGCATCCCGTTTTCGCGCGGGCAGGCTGCCGCCGATGAGAGGCTCGAGATGAGCGCCAACCCGATCCTGCGCCCCCTGGCCGGCGTGGCGCTGCGCGCGCAACCCGACTCCGAGCTCGTCGACCTCTTCCGCCAGGGACACGAGCGCGCGTACGAGGAGATCGTCCGCCGCTACCGCTCCGCGCTCGTCGCCTTCGCAGGGGCGATCGTGCCGACGCATCGCGCCGAGGACGTCGTCCAGGAGTCGCTTCTGCGCGCGCACGGAGCGCTCGCCGCCGACAACGAGATCGACGTGCGCCCGTGGCTCTACACGATCGTCCGCAACCGGGCGCTCAACTCGATTCGCGACGAACGGCAGCACGATGACCTCCCGGAGAACCTCGACGGCGTGCCGCAACCGCCCGACGTCCTCGCTCGCAGGGAGGAGCTCTCGGGGCTCGTGGCCGGCCTGAAGGCACTTCCCGACGCTCAGCGCACGGCGCTCGTGCGACGCGAGATGGAGGGCCTCAGCCACGCGGAGATCGCCGGCGAGCTCGGCGCCACTCCCGGCGCAGTTCGCGGGCTCATCTTCCGGGCGCGGGCCGCCCTCCGCAATGTCAGCGGCTTCCTCGTCCCCCCGTCGCTTGCCCAGGCAGCGCTCGGTGTCTCGGGAGGCGGAGCCGCGGCCGGCGCCGCCGGAGTCGCGGCCGGCGGCGGCTCCGGGCTGCTGGTGAAGGCGGGCGTCGCCGCGACCGTGGGCGCGCTTGCCGTGGGCGGCGGACTCGTCGTTCACGATCAATCTGCATCCTCCCGGGCGCGTGACTCCCGCGTGACACCGTCGCGGAGCGGCAACGGCGGTGATGGCGGCTCCGCGATCCAGGCCGAGCCGGTTGCCGACACCGGTGGCGGCTCGGACGAGGGTGGCGCGACCCGCGGTGCGGGATCCCCTCACGAGGGCTCGTCCGGGAATGGCGGCGGCTCCGAGGGCCCGGCCTTTGGCGCGGCGAGCTCGGGGACCGGTGGTGATGGCACATCGAGCGGCTCCGGCGAGCAGCAGGGCCCGACCGGACGCAACGACGGTCCGGACGGAAGCGGCTCATCGGGCTCCGGTGAGGGGTCGGACTCGCCCACTCGCGAGGGCTCCGACGGCGGGCCGGGTCCCGACCGCGGTCGGGACGGCGGCGGCGACCGCGGCGGAGCCACCGAGCCGGGCGACGAGGGCCTGGGCGGGGGCGATGGCTCATCAAGCGGCGCGCCCGCCCCGAGCACGGGGAGTACCTCGAGCGGGGACGGCGGGGACGGCGGCCACGGCGGCTCTGGCGACGGCGGGTCCGACGGGGGCAGCTCCGGGAGCGGCGATTCCGGGGGTGGCTCGGGCACGAGCGGCGGCTCCGGCGACGGCGATCCCCTGGACGAATTGCCGATCCCGGGCTCGCCCTAGCGCGTACGCGTGATCTTTCGCTTTCCGGCGTGTTCTCCGCTGTAGACCCAGTCAACCAAGCGGAGGACACGATGGGAATTAGAAAGGGACTGATCGGGGCGCTTCTGGTAGGGGCCCTCGGACTCATGGCGCTGGTGCTTCCCGGCGTCGCGGCCGCGAAGGACCGCAACCACGACCGCATCCCGGATCGCTGGGAGAAGCGGCACGGCCTCTCGCTGCGCGCCAACCAGGCGCACCGCGACCAGGATCACGACGGCCTCGTCAACCGGCAGGAGTTCCGGGCCGGAGACGACCCGATGGACGCGGACTCCGATGGCGACGGCACCCCCGACGGCCAGGAGGACGCAGGCACGATCGCCTCGTTCGACGGCACGACGCTGACGATCAACCTGTTCGGAGGGCAGACGATCAGCGGCACGGTCACGGATGCCACCGAGGTCAAGTGCGACAACGGTGACGACCAGGGTGACGAGGACGGCGACGGCCTCGGCGGCAACAGCGGTTCCGGGGGCGGCGACGACAAGGCCAGCCACGAGGGCGGCGATGGCCCCGGCGACGGCCAGGGCGACGACGACAACGCGAACTGCTCCACGGCAGATCTCGTTCCGGGCGCGATCGTCCAGGAGGCCAACCTGCGGGCCGAGAACGGCGACGCGGTCTTCGAGGAGATCGAGCTCGCTGAGAGCCAGCCTCCGACCGGAACCAACTAGCCGGTCACTCAGGAGAGCGGAAAGGGGCGGCAGCCGACGCCGCCCCTTTTCCTTGCCCTCAACCGAATGTCTTACTTGGCCGCCAGCCAGTCGGCGCCGATCCCGACGTCGACCGCGAGCGGCGGATCCAGCTCGAACGCGCCGGTCATCTCGCGCTCGACGAGCTCGGTCGCGGTGTCCATCTCGCCCTCGGGCCCCTCGAAGAGAAGCTCGTCGTGGATCTGCAGGACGAGCTTGGTCTCCAGGCCGGACTCGCGAAGCGCCCGGTGGCAGTTGACCATCGCCAGCTTGATGACGTCCGCGGCGGTGCCCTGGATCACGGTGTTCACCGCGAGCCGCTCGCCCAGCAGACGGCGCTGGCGCTGGTTGGAGCGGAGCTCCGGAATCCTCCGTCGGCGACCCATGAGGGTGGCGACGTAACCGTCGTCCTCGGCCTTCGCGATCGTCTCGTCGATGAACCGCCGTACGGCGGGGAAGCGCTCGAAGTAGCGATCGATATAGGTCGCGGCGTCCTCGCGGTCGATCTGCAGGCGGTCGGCGAGGCCGAACGCGGAGAGCCCGTAGGCGATCCCGTAGTTGACCATCTTCGCCTTGGATCGCTCGCCCGGGGTGATCGCATCGGGGTCGGCGCCGATGATTCCGGCGGCGGTGGCGCTGTGCACGTCCTCGCCCGAGGCGAAGATCTCGCGCAGGACCTGCTCTCCGGCGACGTGCGCGAGCACGCGCAGCTCCACCTGGTTGTAGTCGGCTGAGAGCAGCCGGTTGCCCTCGCCGGCGACGAAGCAGGCGCGCACCGGCCGTCCCACCTCCGAGCGGATCGGGATGTTCTGGAGGTTGGGGTTCGTGCTCGACAGGCGCCCGGTGGCGGCGGCCACCTGGTTGAACGTCGTGTGGATCCTGCCGGTCTCGGGATCGACCAAGGCGGGCAGCGCGTCGAGATAGGTGTTCTTCAGCTTCGTGAGCTCCCGCCACTGCTCGACGCGGGCGACGATCGGATGCTCGTCGCGAATCGCCGCCAGCACCCTGGCGTCGGTTGAGAACCCGGTCTTCCCGCGGCGCTTGCGGCTGAGGCCCAGCTCCTTGAACAGGACCTCCCCCAGCTGCTGGGGAGAGCCAATGGTGAACTCCCGTCCCGCGTCCTCGAAGATCTCCGCCTGCAGCTTGGCGATGCGCTCCTCCATGCCCTCGCCGATGGCGGCAAGACGCTCGCGGTCCAGAAGCAGACCCTCGCGCTCCATGGCAACCAGGACGTCGACGAGTGGCAGCTCCACCTCTCTCATCACCCGCTCGAGCCCGAACTCGGAGATCAGCGGGCGCTGGCGCTCCGCCAGCTCGAAGGTCAGCCTGGCGTCGACCGCGGGCTCCGGACGTGGCTCGTCGCCGAGCTCAAGCTGGCCCTCGGACGGAGGCGGATCGGCGCTGGAGCGGGCGGCGAGACCGGCGTCCGCGCAGAGCTCGGCAAGCTCGTAGGTCCGCCGAGCGGGGTCGATCAGGTACGCCGCGATCATCGTGTCGTGGCTGACCTGCAGTCCACTCGATGCCGTGGCCGCTGCGGCCAGAAGGCCGTTGCGCCCGCTGCCTCCAAGCGACTTCACGTCGTGCGCCACAATCGACCGTGCTCCGAGAACGGCGGCGAGCTCGTCCGGGCTTCCGTAGGCGCCCACCACCACCTTCTCGCCGTCGGTGCCGGCCCAGCGCCCCGCCGCCACGGCCAGCCCGATGGGCCCGGCAGCCAGGTCCTCGGCCGTTCCCTCCACCGGGGCGACGGGGATCGTTTCGTCCACCGTCCGGTCCGGCACCGTCCCCTCCCACTCGTCCTCCAGTCGCTGGATGACGACGCGCAGCTCGAACTCCGCCGCAAGATCGCGAAGCTGTCCCAGGTCCGGCGCGACGTCCGCCTCCTCGATCACGGCCTCCGGAACGTCCACGTCGAGCTTCATGGTCGCCAGCTGCTTCGAGATCCGGGCGTCGTCGGCGTGGTTCGTCAGGTTCTCCTTGCGCTTGGCGCCGGAGATCTCGTCCACCGAGTCGAGCACGGTCTCGAGCGAGCCGAACTGCTGCAGCAGCTGGGCGGCCGTCTTGTCGCCGATGCCGGGGACGCCGGGGATGTTGTCCGACGTATCGCCCTTGAGGCCGATCAGGTCGGGAACCAGCTCGGGCGGAACGCCATAGCGCTCGATCACGCCGTCGCGGTCGTAGATCCTCGTGTCGGTCACACCTCGGGATGTGGTCATGACCCGCACCCCGTCGTCCACGAGCTGGTAGACGTCGCGGTCTCCTGAGACGATCATCACCGGTATCTGCGCGGCTCTGGCGCGCTTCGTCAGGGTGGCGATCACGTCGTCGGCTTCCCAGCCGTCCACCTTCACGTTCCGGAATCCGAATGCCTTGGCCAGTGGCTCGAGGTGCGGCCACTGCTCGCGGAGCAGGTCGGGACGCGAGCGGCGACCGGCCTTGTACTCGGTGTACTCCGCGTCGCGACCCGACATGCCCGCGTCCCACGCCACGATGACCGCCCGCGGGTTGTGGTCGATGAGCAGCTTGGTCATCATCGACGCGAAGCCGTAGATGGCGTTCGTCGGCCGTCCGTCGGCCGTCGCGATCGATTCGGGGAGCGCGAAGAACGCCCGGTAGGCCAGGCTGTTTCCGTCGATCAGGAAGAGCTCGGAATCTCCGTTCGAATTCTTCGCGGGCACGACCCGATCCTAGGGATCACACGAAATAACATCGACCGCGTGGGTGTGGTGATCGCCCCGCTCAATTTCGGGCGGGGCGCAGAGGAGCAGGGCCTGCGATGACGGTGAGGTTCGCATCGCTCGATCTCGACCCGTCCGAGCTCGCGCGACGGGCGGAGACGCTGACCGAGGCGGAGCTGGACGGGGCGCGAAGACTCGAGCGGCCGCTCGACCGCGACCGTGCCGTCGCCCGCCGGGCGATCCTGCGTGAGCTGGTGGCCGACGAGCTCGGCCTCGAGCCCGATGAAGTGCCGCTGCGCGTCTCGCCGGCGGGGCGCCCGGAGCTGGCGGACGATCTGCCGCTGGAGCTGAGCGTCTCGAGCAGCGGGGGCATGGGCGTCTTCGCGTTCGGTCCACGGCTCGAGCGCCTGGGCGTGGCGATCGAGGCGAGCGAGCGGCGCGAGCTGGCGCTGCTGGACCCCGCCGTCTTCCTCGACGACGAGGAGCTCGGCCTGGTTCCGGATGACGAGCCCGATCGGGCCCGGTGGCTTCTGAGCGCCTGGACCCTCAAAACGGCAATCGCCGCGGCCCTCGGCGGCGAGCTCGCGCTGCCGCTGCGAGACCTCCACGTGGGCGACGTGGGGCGGCCGCAGCCGCGCTTGCGCGGGGACTGGCGCCGGTTCGGGGCCGCCGAGCTGGGCGTCCAGAGCGTCGGCGGCGCACCCGAGGGCTTCGCGGTCGCGCTCGCCGTCGCCCGCGGCGCTTAGGGCCCCTCACGAGGGTCCCTCGTAAGATTCCCGGCCCCGTGTCCGTCCCATCCGTGTCCGCCCAGTACTCCGTCGTCGTCCGCGTCGAGCTGGACGCACGGTCCGAGCCGCTGGGCAAGCTCACGGCCCAGATCGCCGAGGCGGGCGGCGCCCTTCAGGGCGTGGACCTCGTCCCTGGGGCAGGGGCCGAAGGAAAGCGGGTGCGCGAGTTCACGATCGACGCGCGGAACCAGCAGCACTGGGAGCAGATCTTGCGCGCCATCGGCTCGACGCGAGGAGCACGGGTCCTGAGCTACGTCGACCGCACCATGGCCATGCACCGCGGCGGCAAGATCGAGCAGCACAACAAGTACCCACTGAAGACGCGCGACGACCTCTCGATGGCGTACACGCCGGGCGTCGCGCGAGTCTGCACGGCGATCCACGAAGACCGCTCGAAGGCGTTCGAGTTCACCATCAAGAAGAACACCGTCGCCGTGGTCTCCGACGGCAGCGCCGTCCTCGGGCTGGGAGACATCGGCCCCGAGGCGGCGATGCCGGTCATGGAGGGCAAGGCGATGCTCTTCAAGGAGTTCGCGAACGTCGACGCCTTTCCGATCTGCCTCGACACGAACGACCCCGAGGAGATCATTCGCAGCGTCCAGCTCATCGCCCCCACCTTCGGCGGGGTGAACCTCGAGGACATCTCCGCGCCACGCTGCTTCGAGATCGAGGAGCGCCTGAAGGCTGAGCTGGACATCCCGGTGTTTCACGACGACCAGCACGGCACCGCGGTCGTCACCATGGCGGCCCTCTTCAACGCCCTGAAGATCGTGGGCAAGAGCCCCGAGGACCTCCGCGTCCTCGTCGTCGGTCTCGGCGCCGCGGGAGTTGCGGTCACGAAGATGATGGAGGCCTCCGGGGTCAGGGACGTGATCGGCTGCGACCGCCAGGGCGCAGTCTCGACCGAGCGCGAGGACTACGCCTCCGGCGAGATGAACGCGTCCAAGCGCTGGTACGCGGAGAACTCCAACCCGGAGAAGCTCGCGGGGAAGCCCGCGGACGTGATCGAGGGCTGCGACGTGTTCGTCGGCCTCTCCGGTCCCGGGATCATCGAGGCCGAGGCCCTGGGAAAGATGGCCGACGACGCGATCGTGTTTGCGATGGCGAACCCCACGCCTGAGGTGATGCCGGAGGACGCCGAGCCCTACGTGCGCATCATGGCGACGGGCCGCTCGGACTACCCGAACCAGATCAACAACGTCCTCTGCTTCCCGGGGATCTTCCGCGGCGCGCTCGACGCCGGCGCGCCCGCGATCACCGAGGAGATGAAGCTCGCCGCGGCGCAGGGAATCGCGGACGTGGTCGCCGAGGAGGATCTCTCCGAGGACTACATCATCCCCAGCGTCTTCGACCGCGACGTGGCGCCCGCGGTGGCCACGGCCGTCGTCGAGGAGGCAAAGCGAGCCGGGCTGGCTCGTTTCTCCGACGAGACCGGCACGTTCACGGCGATCGATTGACCCTGCGGCCACGGGTAAGGAGGAACGTCGAGTGCGAGTCTTGGTGACAGGGGCAAGCGGGCTGATCGGAGCCGCGGTCTGCGACGCACTGCTGGCCCGCGGTGACGAGGTCGCCGGGCTCAGCCGCGACCCGCAGCGAGCGTCGCGGACCAACCCGACCGTCTCCTGGCACGCGTGGGACTCGACCGCCGAGCGGCCGTCCGCCGCGGCCCTGGAGGGCGTCGACGGAGTGATCAACCTGGTTGGCGAGGAGATCAACCAGCGGATGACCCCGGAGGCGAAGGCGCGAATCCTCGCCAGCCGCGAGCGCTCGACAAAGAACCTCGTCGACGCGCTTGCCGCCGCGCAACCCAGGCCGGCCGTGCTGGTCAGCCAGTCGGCGACCGGTTACTACGGAGACCGCGGCGAATCGATCGTCGACGAATCCACCTCCTCCGGTTCGGACTTCCTCGCCGAGGTCTGCGTCAAGTGGGAGTCCGCGGCGGAGCCGGCGGCGAAGGCCGGGATCCGGCTCGCGAAGACGCGCACGGGCTTGGTTCTGGACCCCGAGGGCGGGCTCCTGAAGCAGCTGCTCCTTCCGTTCAGGCTCGGACTCGGCGGGCCGCTCGCCGGCGGCCGCTGGTACATGCCATGGATCCATCGCGACGACGAGGTCGGGCTGCTCCTCTGGGCACTGGACACGGAGGGCGCCAGCGGGACCTTCAACCTCTCCGCCCCCAACCCGGTCACCAACCGGGAGTTCTCGAGGGCGCTCGGCCGGGCGCTCCACCGGCCGGCGCTCGCCCCCGCTCCGAAGCTGGCGCTGGCGGCGATGCGCGGCCAGGAGATGGCCGAGCTCGCAACGGCGAGTATCAGAGCGGTCCCCCGCCGGGCCCAGGACAGCGGCTACGGCTTTCGCCACCCGGAGATTGGCCCGGCGCTGGTCGATCTCGTCGGCAAGTAGGCCAATCAGTGGACGGTCAGCGCCGACGCCGTCGGCGCCGGCTTACCCCCGCGGACTCGGTAGAGGCCCAGGCGGTTGAGGCTCGTGTCGCCGACGGCGTCGATCGAGTACTCCCCGAGGATCGATCGCCGGTCGGTGGTGTCGAAGAACCGGTCGATCACCGCCTGCCGGCTGTCGCCGTTGTCGCCCGCCCGCTGGATGCAGTCGAGGACCAGGGCCATCGCCTCGTAGCCGTAGGCCGCGTAGGGACCGGGGGCGCGGTGAAAGCGGCGGGTGAAATCGCGGACGAAACGCTGCCCGGCCGCCGGCAGCTGGCTGGGTGCCTGAGCTGAGCTGGTCACGAACCGGAATCCGCGCGCAGCGCCCGGAGAGCTCCAGGGGGGAAGGACCGCGTCGGTTCCGATCCCTGGTCGCGGGAGGGGCAGCCGCGGCTTCAGGCCGCCGCTCAGCGCCGTCCGCGGCGCCCCCACTCCCGGATAGAACCCGGCGTCGCCGCCGTGCTTGCCGACTCGTACGGGCCCGAGGTTCTCCCGGTACGCGGCGCTGACGCTCTTCGCGTAGGCGCTCTTGGCGGGGAGGATGAGCACGGTCTTGGCGCCCAGCGCAGCGGTCTCCTGCGCCGCTCCGCGCGCCTGCACCTCGTCGTCGGGGATCACCCGCCCGAACGTGCGCCTCTCCGAGTTCTGCTCGATGTCGGGTAGCTCCTGCGAGCCGATGAACGGCCGCGTCAGATCGACCGCGGTGCTGGCCGGCGAGACCTGGAGCAGCTGCGCCTCGTTCGTGATCGGCTCCGAGGTCCGCGTCGCCCCCGACTCGAAGTCGCCGATGTAGGCGATCGCCGACGTGTCCTGCGTCGCCCGCCGCGCGTTCGCGCCCACGCGCGCCGCGCTCCACCTCGCCTTCCCGCCGGAGCCCGCCGTGTCGTCCATGGAGACGGCGCTGACCGGGAGGGCGCCGATCCTGCCGTGCGCCGCCGCGAGGGCGAGGCGGGCGCCGTCCGCGACGTCGCGGCCGTCGCCTGCGGCGGGACCGCGAAGCGGCACGCTGACGTAGACCCGCACGCGGCTGCTCCCCGGGTTGATCGTCGCCTCCCCCCCACAGCCGGCGCACGCAAGCGCCGCGATCAGGGCCGCGGCCACGGTGCCGCGGGCGCTCACCCGAAGAACGGCGACGCGAGCTCGTACTCGGAGTCCGGCACCGTGCGCAGCTCGGCGACCGCTTCCGAAAGCTCCACGAGCTCGATCCCGGCGCCGCGAAGGGCCGACATCGTCCCCCAGCGGGCGTCGTTTGCCGCGTCGATCGCGGCAATTCCAAGGCGCGTCGCAAGGACGCGATCGAATGCCGTCGGCGTGCCGCCGCGCTGCGTGTGACCGAGCACGACCGCCCGCGTCTCGAACCCCGTCCGGTCCTCGATCGCGCGCTCGAGGACCTGGCCGATGCCTCCGAGTCGCTCGTGCCCGAACTCGTCCAGATCGCCCCCCTTCACCTTCAGCGTCCCTGCCTTCGGCGCGGCGCCCTCCGCGGCGACGACGATTGAGAAGACCCGCCCGCGGGCGTGGCGGCGGTTGATCAGCGCGCAGACCTCCTCGATGTCGAAGGGACGCTCGGGGATCAGGATCACATCGGCACCGCCCGCCAGCCCCGAGTGGAGCGCGATCCACCCCGCGTGGCGGCCCATCACCTCGACGACCATCACCCGGTGGTGCGACTCGGCGGTGGTGTGAAGGCGGTCGATCGCATCGGTCGCCACCTGCAGCGCGGTGTCGAACCCGAACGTCATGTCGGTCGCAGCAAGGTCGTTGTCGATGGTCTTGGGCACGCCGACCACGTTCATCCCGTGCTCGGCGTGCAGCCGCGACGCAGCTCCCAGCGTGTCCTCGCCGCCGATCGCGATCAGACCATCGACCCCAAGCTCGGCCAGGTTCGCGGCGACGACGGCCGGGCCGTCGTCGCGCTTGAAGACGTTGGTGCGCGAGGTGCCGAGAATCGTGCCGCCACGGGGCAGGATCCCCCTGGTCGACTCCACGGTGAGCTCCTCGAAGTCGCGCTCGAGGGGCCCGTGCCAGCCGTCGCGGAAGCCGAGGAACTCATTGCCGTAGGTGCCGATGCCCTTGCGGACGATCGCCCTGATCGCCGCGTTCAAGCCGGGGCAGTCTCCGCCTCCCGTGAGCACTCCCAACCGCATCCGCGCAAGATAACCGGCAGCGGAGCTCCGCGGCCCAACGCCGAAATAAGCTCATGCCGTGAAGATCCACCACCTGAGCTGCGCGACGATGTGTCCACGCGGCGCCAGACTGATCTCCGGGCAGGGCGGCCTGCTCGCGACGGCGAAGATCGTCGCGCACTGCCTGCTGATCGAGTCCGGGAACGAGCTGGTGCTCGTCGATACCGGGCTGGGAACCGGCGACGCCCAGGATCCGGGAAGGCTGGGGCAGCCGTTCCGGGCGGCACTGCGACCGCGGCCGTGCATGGAGGAGACCGCGGTCCGCCAGGTCGAGGCGCTCGACCTCGACCCGCGCGACGTCCGGCACATCATCGTCACCCACCTCGACCTCGACCACGCCGGCGGCCTCGGCGACTTCCCCGACGCCACGGTCCACGTCCACGCGCCCGAGCTTGCCGCGGCGATGTCGCCGCCACTCACCGAGCGGCTGCGCTACGTCCCCGCCCAGTGGGCTCACGGCCCGCGCTGGGCGGAGCACACCGTCGACGGCGAGAGCTGGCTCGGGTTCGAGAGCGTGCGATTGCTGGACGAGCTGGAGGCCGAGATCGCCCTGGTGCCGCTCGCGGGGCACTCGATCGGCCACGCGGGCGTCGCCGTCGCGGCCGGCGATGGCTGGCTCCTGCACTGCGGCGACGCCTACTTCCACCATCAGGAGATGGCCACCCTTCCCCACTGCCCGCCGGGCCTCCGGCTCTTCCAGAGCGTCGTCGGCCACGACGCCAGGGCTCGCGCCGCCAACCAGGCGCGCCTGCGCGAGCTGGTCCGCGAGCACGGCGAGATCCGCGCGTTCTGCGCCCACAGCCCGGTCGAGCTCGCGCGCGAGCGGGCGCGGGCGCCCGGCGCATGACCATCGCGCTCGGTGTTACAGGGTCAATAAAGAGCACGACCTCGGCGTCGGGTGAGGAATCGGAGGATTGTCCTGTTTAGGTGTCGGAATCCGACACCTAGGCAGGACAGCTCCCATCGGCTCGGGCTTCCGCCGCTCAAATCCGCACCGAAGACGCGCAACGACGCACAGAGGTGGGTTCCCTCGCTGCCCTTTTGTTCGAATCTCTACACGCTCTCGAGCGCGGCGCGGCGAGACCTGAAGAACTCCAGCGCGGCGTCGGCGGGGTCGTCCGCCTCGAGAAGCTCCGCATAGCCGAGCTCGGCTCCGTTGAAGCCGGCGCCGTTCCAGAGCTCGCCGCTCACCTCCGCGCTCCACGGGCCGACGTATAGGTAGGGGTGCGGGTGGGCCTGGTCGCCTGGCGACGCCCCGTAGTTGGCGCGCTTGCCCTCCGCTTCCGATCCCGCCTCGAGGGCGACGTCGAAGTGCTCGGGCCAGAGGTTGGTGCTGGACGTCTCCGCATCGGCGTCGAGGGTCTCCTTGAACGCGGCCAGCGCCGCATCCGCAAACCCGTAGAAGGCCCCGAGGCGCTCGGCCGCCTCGGCGTCGATCCCGAGATCGCCCGCGTCCTCGGGCATGCCATCCGGAAACAGCTCCTCCCCGACAAGGGCCGCCGCGCCCGCCACGCTCGCGATCGGGCTGCGCGTCTCGCAGTCCTCGGCATCGACGACGATCTCAGCTCCTTCGACCCGCACCTGCAGGCGGCGTCCGTTGTGCTCGAAGCGCGGCGTGCCGAAGCCTCCCGGGGTGACGGTCAGAGCGATCTCGTTGTGCGGCTTGCGCGCGGGCGCAACGACCTCCTCGGCGACGCGGTGGAGGGCATCGCGAGTCGCCGCGAAGCCCGCAGGCAGAGGCTCCAGACGCGACATTGGACCGAGCCGGCTGCGGCTCGCTAGGGCCGCAGGCGCTCGAGAAGCGGCTGCGTGACCCGGATGGCGATGCCGACGAAGAGGATTGCCAGGAAGATGAGCGTGCTGACCGCGCCGCCAAGCCCGAAGGCATAGCCCGTGACCAGGGCGGCGGTTGCCAGCACGAGTGCGACGAGGAGCCCCACGGGCAGGAATCTAGTCGATCACGGGGCCGTCGCCATCGCGGCGCGCGTCTCGCGGAGGAAATCGGAGACGGCGCCGGCAGCCGCCTTCGCCCCACCCGCCTCGCCAACCGCACGCACCAGCCGGGTGCCGATGATGACGCCGTCCGCGAGCGCACCCACGGCGCGCGCCTGCTCTGGGGTGCCGATGCCGAACCCCACGGCCACCGGCAGCTCCGAGTCCTCGCGCACCTCGGCGACGAGCCGTTCGAGGCCGGCCGGCAGCGAGTCGCGTTCGCCGGTCACCCGGGTGTCCGAGACCAGGTAGACGAAGCCCTCGGCCCGCGCGGCGATCGCCCGGCGCCGTTCGCCCGGCGTGGTCGGTGCCACGAGCGGCACGAGCGCGACGCCCTCGCGCGCCATCGATTCGCCGATCCCTCCGACCTCCTCCGGTGGCAGGTCGGGCACGATCAGGCCCGCTGCACCGGCGGCGGCGAGGTCGGAGGCAATGCGATCCGCGCCCCTCGCCAGGATCATGTTCGAGTAGCACATGGGGACGACCGGAAGGCGAGCGCCGATCGCCGCGCAGACCTCGAGGACCCGACCCAGGGTGGCTCCCGACGCCAGCGCGGAGGTGGCGGCGGCGTGGATGACCGGGCCATCGGCGAGCGGGTCCGAGAACGGGATCCCGAGCTCGACGAGGTCGGCGCCCGACGCCGCGTACGCCTCGGCCACCGTCATCGAAGTCTCGAGGTCGGGGAAGCCGCCCATCATGTAGGGCATGAGCGCCGCGCGTCCCTCGGCGCGCGCAGCCGCAAAGGCCGCGGCGATCCGCGCCGGGCCGTCAGTGCTCATCGAGCTTCGCGAGGTACTCGAGCGCCTCGGCGAGATCCTTGTCGCCCCGCCCGCTGAGGCAGAGGACGTCGAGCGCGCTGTCGCCGTCGTCCGCAAGCAACCAGGCGATCGCGTGGGCCGGCTCGAGTGCGGGGATGATCCCTTCGAGACGCGAGAGCTCGCGGAAGGCGCGGACCGCCTCCGAGTCCGTCACGGCCACGTAGCGGGCCCTGCCGCTGTCACGCAGGTGAGCGTGCTCCGGTCCCACTCCCGGATAGTCCAGACCTGCCGAGATCGAGTGAGCCTCGAGGATCTGGCCCTCCTCGTCGGCGAGGACCGAGGAATGCGCGCCGTGGAGGACGCCGCTGCGCCCGGCCGTGAGCGAGGCGCCGTGGCGGCCGCTCTCGAGCCCCTCCCCCGCCGCCTCGACGCCGATCAGCTCAACCGGATCGTCGAGGAACGCGTAGAACGTCCCGATCGCGTTCGAGCCGCCGCCGACGCAGGCGATCACCCGGTCGGGCAGGCGGCCCGCCGCGGCGAGCGCCTGCTCGCGCGCCTCGTCGCCGATCACCCGCTGGAGGTCGCGTACCAGCGCCGGGAACGGCGCCGGCCCAACGGCCGACCCGATGATGTAGTGCGTCGTCCGCACGTTTGTCACCCAGTCGCGGATGGCTGCGCTCACCGCCTCCTTCAGGGTTCGCGCCCCGGCCTCCACGGGCGCGACCGTCGCTCCCAGCAGGCGCATGCGCTCGACGTTCGGAGCCTGGCGCCGCATGTCCTCGGTGCCCATGTAGACGACGCATTCGAGCCCCAGGAGCGCACACGCCGTGGCGGCGGCGACCCCGTGCTGACCGGCCCCGGTCTCGGCGATGATCCGTTCCTTGCCCATGCTCTGGGCCAGGAGCGCCTGGCCGATGGCGTTGTTGATCTTGTGGGCGCCGGTGTGCGCCAAGTCCTCCCGCTTCATGTACACGGGGTGCCCGACGCGCTCGGAGAGGCGAGCCGCAAGGCAGAGCGGCGTCGGCCGCCCAACGAAGTCGCGAAGCAGGCGCGCGAGCTCAGCCTGGAAGCCGGCGTCTTCGCGAGCCCGCGCCCAGGCCGCCGACAGCTCGTCCAGCGCGGCGACCAGGACCTCGGGAACGAAGCGGCCCCCGTACTCGCCAAAGCGCTCCTCCACCGGCGCCACGGGGTCGCTCCCGCCGCGGGCCGCCGCCATCAGGCGATCGCCTCGAGGCGCGTGGCCGCAGCGTTCGCGGCGTCGGCGAAGCGGCGCATCAACTCGTGATCCTTGACTCCGGGGGCAGACTCGACGCCGCTGGCGACGTCAACCGCGAACGGGCGCGTGACAGCGATCGCCTCGCCGACGTTCTCGGGGCGCAGACCGCCCGCGAGGATCAGCGGGACGTCCGACCGCCTGCCGGCGAGGAGCTCCCAGTCGAAGCTCTCGCCGGTGCCGCCCGGACGGCCGGCGCGGTGGGCATCGAGCAGGTGGTAGTCGACGCGGAAGGACCGGGCGGTCTGGACGTCGGCGCGGCTGCGGACGCGAAGCGCCTTGATCACCCCGCAGCCCGTCCGCCGCGCGACCTCGCGGCAGAACTGCAGCCCCTCGTCGCCGTGGAGCTGCACGAGCGAGAGCGACTCGTCCTCGGCTGCGTGCGCGATCTGCTCCAGCGTCGAGTTGACGAACACGCCGACCACCTCGAGCTTCCGCTTCACCGCGGCGCCGATCTCGGCCGCGACGGCCGGGTCGCAGCGTCGCGGGCCCCCGTCCCAGTGATTGATGCCGACCGCCCAGGCGCCGAGGCGCACGGCCTCGCGCGCGTCCTCGACCCGCGTGACTCCACAGAACTTGACCCTCACAACCCGACAAACGATACGGGCCCGCATGCCGCGAGCCGGCGCTCGGGCCGGCTCGCGGTGGACGGGCCATGGGAGGGTGTGACTGACCTATCCGGAGGGTCGGGCCGGACGGTTGGAGAGGGTCACCGTCACGGTCCGGGTCTGGCCGCCATGGACCAGGGTGAGCTGGACGTCGTCGCCGGGCCTTCTGGAGCTGATCGCCGTGATCACATCGTTGAAGCTCTGGACCGGCTTGCCGTCGATCCGGGTGATGATGTCGCCGCCCGCGGTGATCTGCTGGCCGCCGATCGAGATCGAGGTGGAGCCGGCGTCGACGCCCGCCTTCGCGGCCGGGCTGCCGGGCTCGACCCTCTCCACCAAGGCGCCCTGCTGCACCGGCAGGTTGAGGACATCCGCGAGCTGCGACGTGACGTCCGTGCCGACGATCCCCAGGAAGGCGTGCTCCACCTTCCCTGTCTGCAGGATCTGGTTGGCGACGTCACGGGCGGTGTCGATCGGCACCGCGAAGCCGATGCCGACGTTGCCGCCGCTCTGCGACTCGATCTGCGAGTTGATCCCGATGACCCGGCCGGCCGCGTCGATCAGCGGGCCGCCGGAGTTGCCGGGGTTGATCGCGGCATCGGTCTGGATCACATTGGAGATCGTGAACCCGCCCGGCGACTTGATCTGCCGCTGCAGGGCCGACACGATCCCGGCGGTGACCGTCCGGTCGAGGTCGAAAGGGTTGCCGATCGCCACAACCGGGTCACCGACGTTGACCGCACTCGAGTCGCCAAGCGCCAGCGGATGGAGCTGGTCGGCCGGCGCGTCGATCTTCAGCAGCGCCACGTCCGTCGACTCGTCCTTGCCGACTACCGTGGCGTCGTAGGCGGGCGCGTTCTCGTCGTTGCCGAGCTGGACGGTGATCTTCGAAGCGCCGTTGACGACGTGCGCGTTGGTGAGGATGTGGCCGTCGTGATCGATCACGAAGCCCGAGCCCGTCGCCGTGCCCCCGCTCGAGCCCCCGAACGGGTCGAAGGGAGAGGGCGGCTTGGGAGCCATGGTCGACTGCACGAAGGCGACGCCCGGCGAGTCCTTCTTGTAGATGTCGTCGACGGTGAGCCCCTTTCCCGGCGAGATCGCCGGCTGGGTCACAGGGGCGGAGGACACCGTCGCGGTGAGCGGCGCCGAGCTCGATGAGCCCGAGTGCACCCACCCGGCGCTGATCGCAATTAGGCCGACGGCGGCGACGAGGAGACCGCCGGCGAGTCCGGCCCCGAACGGAGTCCCTGCAAAGGTCTTGAGCCTGTTCATCGCCGGACAGGATCACGGGGCTCGCTAAGCCACCCCTAAGCAGCGCCTTTAGATTGGCTAAGAGTTCGCTGCGTTCGGCGCCGCTAGCGCGGGTTCTCGAAGTAGTGCTCGCGCGTGGCTTCGTCGAAGCCGGTGAGGTCTCGAAGCGCGGCCTCCGGGTCGCCGCCCCGCATCAGCGCCTCCCCGATCAACACTGCATCGACTCCGATCCGCTCCAGCTCCTGGAGCTGGGAGCGCCGCGCGAAGCCCGACTCGGCGACCACCGTCTTGCCGGCCGGAACGTCGGTGACGAGCTCCGCCGTCAGCTCCACGTCCACGCTCAGGTCGTGCAGGTTGCGGTTGTTGATGCCGATGACGTCGGCGTCGAGACCGAGCGCCCGCTCGAGCTCCTCGTCGTCGTGGACCTCGAGGAGGCAGTCCAGGTCAAGCGCCCGAGCCTCCGCGTAGAGGTCTGCGAGCTGGCGGTCCTCGAGCGCCGCGACGATCAGGAGAACGGCATCCGCGCCGCTGGCCGCCGCCTCGAGCAGCTGGTACGCATCGACCACGAAGTCCTTGCGGAGGATCGGCAGCCCTGAGGCTCCTCGAGCGGCGCGAAGGTCCTCGAGCGAGCCGCCGAAGTTCCTGGCGTCGGTGAGAATCGAGAGCGCCGCAGCCCCGCCCCGCTCGTAGGCGGCGACCACCGCGCTGACGTCGGCGCCGGGCATGATGTCGCCGGCGCTCGGCGAGCGGCGCTTGAACTCGGCGATCAGCGACAGGCCGGGACGAGTCAGCGCCTCGCTGAACGGCCTTGCGCCGGAACGGGTGCCGAGCCGGTCTCGAAGCTCGCCCGCGGGCACCGCGGCCTGGCGCTGCCTCAGGTCGGCCCTGGCGCTCGCAAGGAGATCGTCGAGGCGGCTCACGGCAGAGCCGCAGCGAGCTCGGCGCTCAGCGCCACGAGCTTTTCGAGAACTTCCATTGCCGCACCGGAGGAGATCGTCTCACGCGCACGGGCGACACCGGCCGCGAGGTCGTCGGCGCCGCCGCCGACCAGGATCGCCGCGCCCGCATTGAGCGCCACCACCTCGAGCGCCGGCCCCGGTCGGCCCGAGAGCACCGCGCGCACGACCTCCGCGTTCTCTTCGGGGCTGCCGCCGGCGATCGACTCGATCGGGCCGGGCTCCACCCCGAAATCCTCGGCCGTGGCGAACCACTCCTCCGTCCCGCCCTCGGCGACCTCGACGACGCGGGTCTCGCCCGAGATCGAGAACTCGTCGACGCCGTCCTCGCCGGAGACCACGAGTCCGCGCTCGCAGCCCAGCGCAACGAGCGCCTCGGCGATCGTCTCCTGCTGGTGGCGAGAAGAGACGCCGATCAGCTGTCGCGTGGCGCCGGCCGGGTTGGTGAGCGGCCCGAGGAAGTTGAACACCGTGCGGACGCCAAGCTCCTTGCGCACGGGCACCACGTGCTTCATCGCCGCGTGGTGGCGCGGCGCGAACATGAACCCGAAGCCGACCTCGTCGATGCAGCGCGCGACCTCGTCCGGCCCGAGGTCGATCCGCACACCCAGCGCCTCCAGCAGGTCGGCCGAGCCCGAGCGGCTCGTGCTGGAGCGGTTGCCGTGCTTGGCCACCGTGCAGCCGGCACCCGCAGCGACGATCGCCGCCGCGGTCGAGATGTTGAAGGTGGACGGGCCGCCACCCGTCCCGGCCGTGTCCACGAGGCGCGGGTGGTCCGCCTGGACCGGCGCGGCCAGCCGCCGCATCGTCCGCGCCAGGCCGACGAGCTCACCGACGGTTTCCCCCTTGGCCCGGAGCGCGATCAGGAAGGCCGCCGTCTGGACCTCGCCGGCCCTGCCCTCCATGATCTCGTCGAGCGCCGCGGACGTGTGGTCCGCGGTGAGGTGGTCGCCATTGGCGAGCGCGTCGATGGCCCGGGTGAGTACGTCGTTTGGCATGGGGCGGGGGCTCGCGGTCACTCCCGCTGAGCTTGCCCGAGGAAGTTACGCAGGATGTCCATGCCGCGGGGCGTGAGCACGGACTCCGGGTGGAATTGCACGCCCTCGGCCGGAAGCTCGCGGTGACGAACGCCCATGATCACGTCGCCCAGGCGGGCGCTCACCTCGAGCTCGCCCGGAAGCTCCGGGTCCGCGACCAGGGAGTGGTAGCGGCCCGCGACAAGCGGGCTGGAAAGCCCGCTGAACACGCCCCGCCCGTCGTGCTCGATCTCCGCGTCCTTGCCGTGGACGGGATCGCCGCGGACGACGCGCCCTCCGAACGCCTCCACCATCGACTGGTGACCGAGGCAGACTCCGAGCGTCGGAACGCCCGCCTCAGGAAAGGCGCGGGTCACGTCGATCGACACCCCGGCCTCCGCCGGCGTGCAGGGGCCCGGAGAGACCACGACCCGGTCCGGGCCAAGGCCGAGGAGATCCTCGAGGCTCGCCCGGTCGTTGCGGACCACCTCCACCTCCGCGCCGAGCTCGCCGAGGTACTGGGCGAGGTTGTAGACGAACGAGTCGTAGTTGTCGACGACGAGGACGCGCATCAGGCCCACTCCGGCTGGCCGGCCGCAAGCTCGATGGCCTTGAACACGGCCTCGGCCTTGTCGAGGGACTCCTGATACTCGCGCGCGGGGACCGCATCGGCGACCGTCCCGCCGCCCGCCTGGACGTGGACCCGCCCGTCCTTGACGACCACGGTGCGAATGTGGATGGCCGTGTCGAGGTCCCCGTCGAAGCTGAGGTAGCCGACCGCGCCTCCGTACGAGCAGCGCTTGTGGGGCTCGAGCTCGTCGATGATCTGCATCGCTCTCACCTTCGGCGCGCCCGAGAGGGTCCCGGCGGGAAGCACGGCGCGCAGCGCATCGACCGCCCCGACCCCGGCGCGCAGGCGGCCGGAGACCTGGCTGACGATGTGGAGGACGTGCGAGTACGTCTCGACCTCCATCAGCTCGTCGACCTTGACCGTGCCGTACTCGCACACCCTGCCGAGGTCGTTTCGCGACAGATCGACGAGCATGACGTGCTCGGCGCGCTCCTTGGGGTCGGCGAGGAGCGCCGCCGCCTGTGCCCGGTCCTCCTCCTCGCTCGCGCCGCGAGGGTACGTGCCGGCGATCGGGCGCATCTCGACTCGATCGCCGCTGACGCGCAGCAGCGGCTCGGGCGAGGCCCCGGCGAGCTGGAAGTCGCCGAAGTCGAGGAAGTACATGTAGGGCGAGGGGTTCACGGCGCGAAGGCCCCGATATATGGAGAAGCCGTCCACCGGCGCCGGCGCGCTGAAGCGCTGCGAGGGAACGACCTGGAAGGCGTCGCCGGCCCGCACGTACTCGATGATGCGCGCGACGACGGACTCGAACTCCTCGCGGCTCAGGTTCGACTCGAAGAGCTCGGCGGCGCCGGCTGCCGCGCGGCGGCGAAGCGCCGCGTCCGCGACCGGCGGGCCGGCGGGAACCGGACGGGAGAGGGCATCCCGGGCCGCGGCGATCAGCTCGCGCGCGTGAAGGTAGGCGCCATCGACATCCTCCGGCTCGTCGCAGAACGCGTAGCCGATGATCAGGAGCTCGCGGCGCAGGTGGTCGAACGCGAGCATCAGCTCGCAGACCATGAGCGCCAGGTCCGGGACCTGCAGCGGGTCTGGATTCGGCGCTCCGAGCGGCTCCACCGTGCGCACGAGGTCGTAGCCGAAGAGGCCGACGGCGCCGCCCGGAAACGGCGGCATGCCGCCGTCGAGCACGGCCATCCGGTGCCGCTCGACGAACTCGCGCGCCGCGGCGTAGGGATCGTCCGCCTCGCGGCTCGCCGCCGCGCCGCCGGGACCCGTCTCGGTGAGCGTCCCCTCGCTCCAGCGCAGCGTTGCACGCGGCCCGAAGCCGAGGAACGAGTACCGGCCGACCCGGCCCTGCTCCGCCGACTCGAGCAGGAAGCACGGCTCGGCGCCGCGCAGCTTGAGGAAGGCCGAGACCGGCGTCTCGCAGTCGTCGACGAGGCGGTGAGCGACCGGGATCACGTTCGCCTCGAGGGCAAGCTCGCGGGCCCGCTCGAGGCTGGGCTCCAGAGCCGGCTCGGCCTCAGCGGCGACGGTCATTGAGCACCGCGAGGGCCGTGCCGATCGAGAGGCCGCGAGCGGCCAGGAGCACGTCGAGGTGGTAGAGGACGTCCGCGGCCTCCTCCGCGACACGGACGTCGGACTCCTCGCGCGAGGCGCGCGCGACCTCCTCGGCCTCCTCGCGCACCTTGGCGCCGATCAGGTCGGGGTCGTCGAGAAGCCGCACCGTGTAGGAGCCGTCGGGACGGTCGCGGGCGCGGTCCGCGAGCGTTCGCTCGAGCGCGGGCAGCACCTCGTGCAGCGCGATCGCCGGCTCGCCCTCCGCCCGCGGCCCGTCGACGGTGAAGTCCGCCGCACCGCCGATCTCGCGGTAAAAGCAGCTGCGCTCGCCCGTGTGGCAGGCGGGCCCGGCGGGCTCGACGATCGCGACAACGGCGTCCGCGTCGCAGTCGTAGCGCAGCTGGCGCACGCGCTGGACGTTGCCCGAGCTCTCGCCCTTGCGCCAGAGCTCGTCGCGCGAGCGGCTGTGGAAGTGGGCCTCCCCCGTCTCCCGCGTGCGCTCGAGCGCCTCGGCGTCCATGTAGGCGAGGGTCAGGACCTCGCCGGTCGCCCAGTCCTGGACCACGCATGGCACCAGGCCCTTCTCGTCGAAGCGGATCGTCTCGCCCATGCGGCGAGTTTAGGCGGAGGGAAGCCTACGCCGGCGCGGCTAGATGGCTGATTCCTAATTGACGTGCCCACGGGGGCGGCGCAGGGCGAGCTGGGCGCCGCACGTGTCCCGAAGCCAATAGCTGTCTGCTATTGGCGAGGGCGCGGGTGGCGATCCAGCGACGGCATGCGCCGTCATCCGTGGGTGCGTGAATTGGGAATCAGCCATCTAGGCCAGGTCGAACGCGGGATTGTCGGGCGAGGAATCTCGCAGGATCGCGTAGCGGCCGCCGCCGGCGCGCTTCGCCGCGTACATCGCCGAGTCGGCCGCGTGAAGAAGGGCGTCGGGACGGATGTCGGGATCCTCGGTGATGACGATGCCGATGCTGCAGGCGATCTGCAGGTTGCCCGCCGGCACGCGGATCCTGCCCTTCAGGGCATCGGTGATGCGGTCGACGACGGCGACTGCGCCGCGCTCGTCGATGCCCTCGCAGAGGATCGCGAACTCGTCGCCGCCAAGCCTCGCGATCGTGTCGCTCGGACGCACGACGCTCGACATGCGGCCCGCCGCCTCGGCGAGGACCCGGTCGCCGGTCTCGTGGCCGAACCGGTCGTTGATCTCCTTGAAGCCGTCGAGATCGCAGAAGAGGATCCCGAGGGTGCCACCGCGCCGCAGGCGAGCGCGGGCGATCATCATGCGGTCGCTGAAAAGAGTGCGGTTGGGCAACCCTGTGAGCGGGTCGTGCAGCGCCTGATGGGCCAGGCGCGCCTCGGCCGCCTTGCGCTCGGTGATGTCCTGCATCTGGGAGATGAGGTACAGCAGCTCGCCGTGGTCGCCCCGCACCGTCGAGACGCTCAGCGCGATCCAGACGGTGTGCCCGTCCGCATGGCGGTAGCGCTTCTCGGAGGCATAACGCTGCCGCGCCCCTGAGATCAGCTCCTCGAGCGCGCCCATGTCCTGGCCGAGGTCGTCCGGGTGCGTGATGTCGGCGAAGCCCATGCGCGTCAGGCGCGCCTGCGAGTACCCGGTGATGTCGGAGAGCGCCTGGTTGACGCGCAGCCAGCGGCCCTCGGAGCTGACGATGGCCATGCCCACCGCCGCGTCGTCGAACGCGCTCCGGAAGCGCTCCTCGGCCTCGCGCAGGGCCCGCTCCGACTGCATGCGGTTGGAGACGTCGTGCAGGAAGCCGTAGAACATGTAGCGGCCGTCGCCGCCACGCTGCGCGACCAGCGAGACCTCCACCATCAGCTCCGCGCCGTCACGATGCAGGGCGGGCACCGTGCGGCGACCGGCGAGCATGTACTCGTCGCCGTTGACGAGGAAGCGCCGCATCCCCTGGCGGTGCGACTGGCGAAGGCGAGACGGGATGATCAGCTCGTCGAGCTCCTCGCCCAGGACCTCCCGCCGCTCCCAGCCGAAGAGCTGCTCGGCGAAGCGGTTCCACTCCACGACCTTGCCCTCGTCGTCGATGGCGATGAACGCGTCCTGTGCCGTGTCGAGGATCGAGCGGTAGCTGTTCGCCAGGCGACGGACGTCGCCGGTGAGGTGCCTGGAGACGTAGGTGAGGCCGGCCGCCAGCGCCAGCCATAGGCAGGCGGCCTTGATCGACTCCGTGCGCGGGTAGAGCGGCGGGCCCGCGATGATCGCCGGGACAGTCAGGGTCACGCCGGCCGCCGCCAGCGTTACGAGGATCTCGCTCTTCGTCCCGTAGAAGGCCATCCAGATCACCGGGAGCAGCAGCAGCGAGGCCAGGACGGAGTCGGCCCCGCCGGTCGCGTCCCGCGCGAGCGCGACGCCGACGAAGGCGAGGATGATCGGCCCCAGCTGCCAGCGACGGTGAATTCGGCTCCACGGGACGAGGACCGTGATCGCGATCACAGCCGGAAGCAGGGCGATGCCCGCCACGAGCTGGGCGGTGCTGTGGATCGGCTCCAGAGCGACCCCGACGCCGATCAGGACCGCCGCGGTGACGACGAGGGGGGCGACCCGCACCAGCGTGCCGTTGCCGCGGAGCGTCCTCCCGCCGAAGGCGTCCACCTCCCGGTCCGGGTCCTGGCTGGCGGCTGCGTCGGGTCGATCAGGCATGCGGTAGCGGCTGAGCGCCGGGCTGGCGGATGGCATTCACCGATCCATCGGCGCACGCCCGTTGGCACTTGATACCTGTTTCAAAGTAGCCACCGCCCAGGCACGAGCCTCACCTGATCTCGAGCCTGTCGAGGAGGCTCTCGTCCCGCCGCCAGCGCTCGCGCACACGCACGCGCAGGTCGAGGAAGACCCGCGCCCCGAGCTCGCGCTCGAGCTCCGCGCGCGCCGCGCTGCCGATCTCCTTCACCATCCCGCCCCCGCGCCCGATCAGGATCCCCTTCTGCGACTCGGTTTCAACCCAGACCTGGGCCCGCACCTCGAACAGGCCGTCGTCTCGCCGCCTTGCCTCCTCCAGCGCCACCTCGACCGCGTGCGGCACTTCCTCGCGGGTTCGCCTGAGGACCTGCTCGCGGATGAGCTCGGCGAGATGCACCTCGCTCGCCTGGTCGGTCCGCGCGCTCGGCGGATACGGGAACGGACCCTCGGGAAGGAGCGACGCGAGCGCGGCCACGAGCGGGTCGAGCCCGGCTCCGGTTCTGGCGCTGACCGGAAAGACCTCCTCGACTCCCTCCAGCTCGGCGGCGGCGGTCAGCGCCTCGGCCGTCCGCGCCCGGTCCAGCACGTCGATCTTGTTGACGGCGCACAGCACCGGCGTCGAGGCGCCCGCCCCGGCCCGGGCCGCGAGCAGGGTGCCCGCGATGAACCGGTCGCCCGGCCCCACGCCCTGCGCACCGTCGATCAACAGGACGACGGCGTCGGAGTCGGCGAGCTCGCGTTCGACCCGGCGCTGCATGCGCTTCGTGAGCGCGTCGCGGGGCCGTTGCACGCCGGGAAGGTCGACCAGCACCATCTGCCATTCGCCGCCGGGCGCCGTGGCGATCCCCCGCATGGCCCGCCGCGTGGTCTGCGGGCGCTCGGAGACGATCGCGACCTTGGCGCCGACGATCGCATTGGTGAGCGTCGACTTGCCGACGTTCGGGCGCCCCGCCAGGCCGATGAAGCCGGAGCGCGTCATTCGTCCGCCGACTCGAGGGCCGCCATCACCCGGTCCTGCAGCGCGAGCATCTCCCCGTCATCGGTTTCGTGGTCCATGCCGCCAAGGTGAAGCACGCCGTGGACGGCGACCTCGCGCAGGTCGCCGGCGTACTCCGGGCAGATCACGACGTCTCCCACCTCGCGCGGGCCCGCCACGGCCTCGAGGCCGTCGATCGGGAACGAGAGCACGTCGGTGGGTCGATCGATTCCCCGATGGGCGGCGTTCAGCCGGCGCATCGCGTCGGCCTCCACGAGCTGCAGGGAGAGATGGCCGTCGGTGATCGAGATCGCCTCGAGCGCGGCCAGGACCGGCGCGCGAAGCTCCGGCGGCACGTCGCTGAGGTCGACGGTCAATCTCCTCCCTGGTCCGCGCCCCTCTGGTCGCCCGCCTTGCCGTAGGCGTCGTAGGCGGCCACGATCCGCTGCACGAGCTCGTGACGAACCACGTCGGCGGATCCGAAGCGAACGAAGTTGATGTCGTCCACCTCGGAGAGGATCTCGCCGACCACGACGAGGCCCGACCGCTGGTCGCGGGGGAGGTCGATCTGGGTCACGTCGCCCGTGACGACCATCCGCGATCCGAACCCGAGGCGGGTGAGGAACATCTTCATCTGCTCGGGGCTCGTGTTCTGCGCCTCGTCGAGAATCACGAACGCGTCGTTCAGGCTCCTGCCTCGCATGAAGGCGAGCGGCGCGACCTCGATGACGCCGCTGTCGAAGTAGCTCGAGACCCGCTCGGGATCGAGCATGTCGTAGAGCGCGTCGAACAGAGGCCGCAGGTAGGGGTCGACCTTGGCCTGGAGATCGCCGGGAAGGAAGCCGAGGCGCTCCCCGGCCTCCACCGCCGGCCGGGTGAGGATGATCCGGCTGACCTCGCGCGCGTCGAGCGCGGCCACCGCCATCGCCACCCCGAGGAACGTCTTACCGGTGCCGGCCGGGCCGATCCCGAAGGTGACCGTGTGCTGACGCATCGAGTCGACGTAGCGCTTCTGGTTGGCGGTACGCGGCGCGACCTTGAGTCCACGGTGGCGCCAGATGGCGTCCTCGAGGACGTCCGCGGGGCGCAGGTTGGCCTCGAGGGCGCCGGAGACCGAGTCGACGGTCTGGGGCGCCACGTCGTGGCCGCGCTCGATCAGGCCGACGAGCTCGTCGACCATGGCGGCGGCGTCACCGACGTCCGCGTCGTCCCCGTCGAGCGTGAGCACGTTGCCACGCAGGAAGACCTCGCAGCCGATCCGCTCCTCCAGCTCCCGCAGGACGGAGTCGTCGGCTCCGGCGAGCTCGGCCGCCACGCGGTTGTCGAGGGTGAGCTGGCGCCTCGCCAACCCGTCACCCCGCAAGGCGGGCCCGCACGGCGGCGCTGACGCGCTTGCCGTCGGCTCGGCCCGCGACCTGCGGCATCACCGCGGCCATGACGCTGCCCATCTCCCTGGCCTCCGAGGCTCCGGTCTCCGCGATTGCCGCCTCGACGAGGCCGTCGAGCTCGGAGTCGGAGAGCTCCGCGGGCAGGTAGCCGACGATGAGCTCCGCCTCCGCCTGCTCGGCGGCGGCCCGTTCGTCGCTGCCGCCGGCGCGAAAGGCGTCCGCCGCCTCCAGGCGGCGCTTGCGCTCCCGGCGCAGCACCGCAATCTCGTCGTCGTTGCCGGCCTTCGCCTCTTGCTGGAGAGCGCTCACCAGCAGGCGAAGGGCTCCGACGCGCTCCCGCTCGCCGGCCTTGAGCGCCTCGCGGGCATCGGTCTGGACCCGTTCCAGGATCGTCATCTCAGCACAGGGTAGGCGCTACGCCCGATCAGCCCAACTCGACATGCTCGACGTCCCCCAAAGGCATTTGGAGGAACCGCGTGCCGAGCTCACGGAAGCTCACGACGTCGCCGGTGCAGAGAAAGCGGTAGTCCCCCTCGCCGTAGCGGGCCGCCTCCAGACCGGCGGACTCGAGGACGCGCTGCGCGGCCGCCGCGAGGGCGTGGCCGGCCGTGACCAGGCGCACGTCGCGCCCGAGCATCCGCTGGAGCATCGGCGCGACTAGCGGGTAGTGGGTACAGCCGAGGATCACGGTGTCAACCTCCGCGTCCCGCAGCGGACGGCAGTAGGCGCGAACCGTCTCCACCACTCCTTCGTCGAACGGAAAGCCGTTCTGGATGATCGGCGCCAGGTTCGCGGCCGCGACCTCGGTCACGTCGAGGCCGCGGCCCTGCCGTTCCAGGGCCTGGCGGTAGGCGCCGGCCGCAACCGTGGCCGGCGTGGCCAGCAGGCCGACCCGAGCGTTGGTCGTGATCGCCGCGGCGATCTCGGCCTCCGGCTCGATCACGGACAGCGTCTGGACGCCGGCGGCCTCGGCGGCCGCGACGGCGACGTCGCGCGCCGCCGCGGACGCGGAGTTGCAGGCCACGACCAGGAGCTTGACGCCGCGTTCGAGGAGGAAGCCCGCGATCTCGGCGACGCGCTCGCGCAGCTCCTCGCGAGTGCGCACGCCGTAGGGGAACCGCGAGCTGTCGCCGAGGTAGAGGTAGTCCTCCTCCGGCAGGGAGACCAGGAGCTCGTGGAGGACGGTGAGGCCCCCAACCCCTGAGTCGAAAACGGCTATGGGCAGGGAGCGATCGGGCGCGGTCGACGCCACCGGTACACCCTAGTTCGCGGCCGCGACGGACCGCAGGACAAGCGCGGACCAGTCGCCGCACTCGCGGCGCTCGGACTCGATCAGCCCCGCCCGGGCAAAGGCGCCGGCGACCTCGTCGGCCTCGCCATGGAGCATTCCCGACGCCACCAGCACGTCCGGGATTGGCGCGAGCCGCTCGGCGACGGCGAGGAGGATCGGAGCGGTGAGGTTGGCGAGCGCGGTCGGCGCCGTCGGCGCCCGGTGCTTGCGCAGGTTGACCCGAACGAGGTCGAGCTCCACTCCGTTGGCGGCCGCGTTCGCAGCCGCGGCCTCGATCGCCGCCGTCTCGTGGTCGCAGCCTCGAACCGGCCCGAAGCCGAGCTTTGCGGCCGCGATCGCGAGGACGCCCGAGCCCGTGCCCCAGTCCACGAGCGGGCCGTCTGCGCCGGTGTTCGCGAGCTCGACGAGGAGCTCCAGGCAAAGCGCCGTCGTCGCGTGCGCACCGGTGCCGAACGCCTGCCCGGGATCAATTAGCACCTCGACCGGTTCCGAAGCCCCCGCACCCCCGGACGCGGAAGCAGAATCAAGCGCCCGCGGCGTAGCCGCGGGCAAGGTGTTCTGGCGAGAGCGGAGGAGGTGGCGGGAGTTGTTCTGATCCCACGGCGGGCAGATCACGAGCCGGCCGCCGGCGATCTCGGTCGCGGTGTGGAAGTCCCGCCAGCGGTCCGCCCAGTCGTCGGGGATCTCGGTGGTCGAGACCGACACGAGCCCGTCCCCCGCGGCGGCCTCGACCTCCGGCAGCGCCGGCAGCTCCCCGGGCGGGCCGTAGATCGCGTACTCGACGAACCCGTCCCCCTCCTCCTGCTCGAGGCCGTTGGGCGCGAGCTCGGTGAGCTCCGCGAGGACCCGTTCGGCCAGCTCGGGCCGGCAGCGGACGGCGAGGCGAATCAAGTCAGGCTCGCTGGCGCGAGCCTCGCCTGCGCCCGCGAAGCCGCGCCCGCCACCCGGTTGGCTCGGGATCCAGGTTCGAGTCGTCCAGGGAGCTCTCGAGGCGCTCCGCAAGCTCGAGCTGCTCCTCGTCGAGGCCGGTGGGGACGATGACGTCGAGCACCACGTGCAAGTCGCCGCGCGCGGAGCTTCGGAGCGTCGGCAGCCCGAGGCCCCGCAGCCGCAGCCGGTCGCCCGGCTGTGATCCCGGCGGGACCGTCACCTCGCGCGGCCCGTCGAGGGTCTCGACCTCGATCTCGCCGCCCAGCATCGCCCGGGTCGCCGAGAGGCCCCGCGGGGTCACGAGCTCGGATCCCTGGCGCTCGAAGCGCTCGTCATCGGCCACGATCACCTCGACGTAGAGGTCTCCGGAGCCGGCCCCAGCCTCGCCGGCGTGACCGGCGCCGGTGACCCGGATGCGCTGGCCGGACTCGATCCCGGCGGGAACGTCGAGCTCGTACGTGCGCTCGCGCACCAGCCGTCCCTCGCCATCGCAGACGGCGCAGGGCGTCTCGGCGACCTTCCCGTCGCCCCCGCAGGTCGGGCAGGGACCGGTGCGCAGCATCTGGCCGAACGCAGTGCGGGCGACCTCGCGCACCTGCCCGGCGCCGTCGCAGGTCTCGCAGGTCCTGATCGGGGTGCCCGGCTCGGCGCCGTTGCCGTGGCAGTGCTCGCATGTGGAGACCGCCTTGAACTCGACCTCTCGCCGCGCTCCGGTCAGCACCTCCTCGAGCGTGATCTCCACGCCGTGGCCGACATCCGCTCCCTGCGCCGGGCCCGACGGGCCGAATCCGAAGAAGTCCCCGAAGACCTCGTCGCCTCGCCCGAAGAGCGTCGAGAGGACGTCCTCGAAGCTGCCGAAGCCGGCCGAGCGCGGCTGAAAGCCGCCCGAGCGCAGCCCCTCGTGGCCGAACGCGTCGTACGTCCGCCGGCGTTCGGGATCGGAGAGCACCTCGTACGCGGCCGCCGCCTCCTTGAACTTCTCCTCGGCCTCGGGGTCGTGCTTGTTGACGTCCGGGTGCAGCTCGCGGGCGAGCGTGCGAAACGCCTTCTTCAGCTGTGCGGCGTCGGCATCGCGGGCGACGCCGAGGACCTCGTAGTAGTCGCGCGGCATCGGTGCGGTCAGCTCTCCTCGTAGACCGTCTCGAAGAACCGCGAGAGCTGGCCCGCGGCGTCGCGGACGGAGGCAATCGCCGTCGCGTAGTCCATGCGCAGCGGGCCGACGACGCCAACCGTCCCGAGGTTGCGGTACCCGAGGCCGTAGTTGGCACCGACGACGCTCACGGACCGCAGCTCGGGCGCCGGGTTCTCGTCGCCGATCCACACGAACACGGAGCGCTCGGCGAGCGCCTGGCGCAGGCCGCGGAGGAGGCCCGCGCGGCGCTCCAGGGCGCGCATCAGCGAGTCGACCTGCGGCAGGTCAGCCGAGTGATCGTCGGACAAGAGGCGCGCGGCGCCGTCCAGGTAGAGGTTCTCGTGCTCGGCCGCCTCGAGGCCCGTGAGCGCGGGCGTGAGCTCAGCGATGAACGCGGACTCCTTCGGCCCCAGGCTCGGATCGGCGATCCGGTCGGCGGTCATCCTCGCGCCGAGGGCGAGCCCGCTGATCCGCTCGTTGAGATAGCTGGACGCCCACTCGACGAGACCGGCGTCGACCGGATCGTCGAACGTATGGACACGGCGGGTGATGGCGCCGTTGGAGGCGATGAGGACGATCAGCACCACGCGGGGCTGGAGGGCCAGGACCTCCACCCGGTGGACTCGGGCAGCGCTCGCCGGGGGAGCGGTCGCGACCGCCAGCAGGTCGTTCACGCGCGAGAGCGCCGACGTGGTCTCGCGCATCGCCGCGTCGACCTCGCGCCGCATTCGCGAGAGGTCCAGCAGCGTTCGCCCGGGGGCCGGCAGCTTCGGCCCGGAGGCGAGGAGCGCATCGGCGTAGAAGCGGTAGCCCGAATCCGTCGGCACCCGCCCGGCGGACGTGTGGGGATGGGTCAGGTACCCGGCGCCCTCCAGCGCGGCGAGCTCGGAGCGAACGGTGGAGGCGCTCCAGACGACCTCCTCGCGCTCCGCGATCGACTTGGAGCCCACCGGGTCCCCGGACTCCAGGTGGGAGTCGACGACGATGCGGAGGATCTTCTGCTGCCGCTGACTCAGCATGGGGGGAATAGTAGGAGGGGCGCCCGCCGCCCCCGGGACCCGCGGTTCCATGGCCAAGGCACACCCGGCGGCCCGGGCATTCGGCTAGGCGAGCTCGAGAGTTCCCGACGCGTTGCGGATGATCTGGTTCCCAGACTGCTCGGCGACCGTGTCGGTGACGACCGTGTCGCCGTCGGCCTCCTTGACGGTCGAGGTGACGACGACCTCCTGCTCCGGGAACCCCATGCCGCGGAACTGGACCTCCAGACGCCGCAGCGCCCGCGGGTCTCCATCGGCGACCGCGGAGTGCGCTCGCGCCACCTGCGCCATCGTCCAGAGCCCATGGAGGATCACGCCGGGCAGCCCCACCTGCTTCGCGAACTCCGGGTCCGTGTGGATGGGGTTCGGGTCGCCGGAGGCGGCCGCGTAGCGCTTCGTAAGGTCCGCGTCCGGAGTGACGCGGAGCTCCGGAAGCGAATCGCCCACGTTCAGCTCCGCCATCTCAGACTCCCCTCACGATGTTGGTCCAGGTGGCCTTGACCGTCCGCTCGCCGTCCTGGTTGGTCGAGATGGACTCGAAGACGTAGAAGCCCCTCCCGTCGCGCGCCTCGATCGACTTGCAGGTCACGGCGGTGGTGATGACGTCCCCGGCGCACACCGGCTCGCCCCACTCGAACTCCTGGCCGCCATGGACCATGGCGGCGAAGTTCATCTCGACGTCCGGGTCGAAGAGCGCCGGGCCCATCGCCGGGGCGCTGTAGACGACGGCGAACATCGGCGGCGCCACCAGGTTGCGAAAGCCGGCGGCCTTCGCCGCCTCCGGGTCCCGGTGCACCGGGCTCGGCTCCCCGACCGCCTCGGCGTACTGCGTGATCCGCTCCGCCTCGACCTCGAAGTCGACACCGTCCCAGCGCTTTCCGACTGCATCCGTCTTCAGGGCCACGCGGCGGCGGAGTGTATTTGGAAGCGCAGGCGACCGCGGTACCCTCGAGGGCCGCAGGGACCAATGACTTCGAGGCTTGTCTTCCGATGCGAGACGTGTGGCGCCGAGCCGGACGCGCTCTCGCAGGCCAGCCTCGAGCGCCAGCTCCTGCATCAGCGCTTCGGCGAGTACGTCGACGCCGGCGACTGGCTCGTCTGGAGCGGCCGCGGTATCTACGGCCGCACCCTCTACGCCTGCAACCGACACCGGGGCGAGCTGAAGGCCTTCGTCCGCAGCCACTACGGCACCCTCGGCTGGCATCCCTGGTCGATGCGGACCTACCCGAGCCTCCCACCGGACGACCACGCCGCCGCCCGGAAGCGGATGCGGGGTTCCGGCGGCCGGCAGAGCTTCGGGGTGGGATAGACGTGAGGACCTAAGGGTTCTCATCCGCCTGCTCAGGTCAGTTTTCAGCCTTGAACCCTGTGGTAGGTTGCAGGCAGGGACCAGAGGAGAAGGGTTGGTATGTGCCTGGCAATTCCAGGCCAAGTTCTCGAGATCGTGGACGAGCCGAATCGGTTGGCTCGAGTCGATGTCGCCGGCGTCAAGCGGAACGTCAACATCGGCCTTCTCGACGAGGAGCAGGGCGGGGCGAACCCGGGTGACTGGGTTCTGATCCACGTGGGGTTCGCGATCTCGAAGGTCGACGAGGCGGAGGCCGAGGCGACGCGAAGGCTGCTCGAAGGAATGGGAACCGATTACGAGCAGGAGCTCGAAGAGCTGCGGGCGAGCGTGATCGAGTGACCGCGATGATGGCTCAGCGAGTCCGCAGCCGCGGACGGCAGTCCCGGGGGGCGCCGGTCCGGTGAAGAGCGCGGCCACAGCACCTCGCGGAGAGAAGCTGGCGCCGTGACCCCGCAACCGAATGCAGCGTGGGAAGCCGATAATCACTTGCGGGCGACTGCGTCGCCCTTACACGCATCTTTCGGGGCTAAAGCCCCTCACCCGAATACCTGCATCACCTGCGGCGACATCGCCGTCCCGCTCTCGGTAATCGCAATCGACCACGACCGCGGCCTCGCCCTCTGCGAGGCGGCGGACGGCGGCCGCGAGACGGTCGAGATCGCCCTGGTCGCCCCGGTCGAGGTGGGCGACGAGCTCCTCGTTCATGCGGCAACCGCGATCGCGAAGCTATGAGGTTCGTCGACGAATACCGCGACGCGGAGCTCGGCCGGGCGCTCGCCGGCCAGATCCTCTCGCTGGTCGAGCCCGGTCGCCACTACAAGCTGATGGAGGTGTGCGGCGGGCACACCCACTCGATCTACAAGTACGGCATCGACGACCTTCTCCCGGAGAACGTCGAGCTCGTGCACGGTCCGGGGTGCCCGGTCTGCGTCATGCCGATGGGCCGCGTCGACGACGGCATGGCGATCGCGGAGTCAGAGAACGTGATCTTCACCTGCTTCGGCGACATGATGCGGGTCCCCGGCTCGGAGCAGACGTTCATCGACGCCAAGGCGCAAGGGCGCCGACATCCGGATGGTCTACTCGCCGCTCGACGCGCTGCGAATCGCGAAGGCCAACCCGGACCGCGACGTCGTCTTCTTCGCGATCGGCTTCGAGACCACGGCGCCGTCGACGGCGCTGACCCTGAAGCGCGCCAAGGCGGAGAACGTCCCGAACTTCCTCTGCATGTGCAACCACGTGACGATCGTGCCGCCGCTGCGGGCGCTGCTGGACTCGCCGGACATGCGCCTCGACGGCTTCATCGGGCCGGGGCATGTGTCGACGATCGTCGGGGTGCGGCCGTTCGAGTTCATCCCGGCCGACTACGGCAGGCCGCTCGTCACCTCCGGGTTCGAGCCGCTGGACATCCTGCAGACGATCGAGATGATCCTGAAGCAGCTGGCCGAGGGTCGCTGCGAGATCGAGAACCAGTACAAGCGCGTCGTCCCCTACGAGGGCAACCTCCGCCGCCCTGAAGGTGATGTCGGAGGTCTTCGAGCTGCGCCCGCACTTCGAGTGGCGCGGGCTCGGCTTCATCAGCCAGAGCGCGCTGAAGCTCTCCGACGCCTACGCGGACTTCGACGCCGAGCTCCAGTACTCGGTCCCAGGCGTCCGTGTGGCCGACCCGAAGGCCTGCCAGTGCGGCGAGGTCCTGAAGGGCGTCATCAAGCCCTGGGAGTGCAAGGTGTTCGGCACCGCGTGCACGCCCGAGCACGCGATCGGCACGTGCATGGTCTCCCCCGAGGGCGCCTGCGCGGCCTACTACAACTACGGCCGCTTCGCGCGCGAGAAGGAGCTGGTGTGAGCCGAGGGAGCGTCAGCGCCGCCGCGCACGGACGCCGGCCGCGAGGAGCGGATCCTCGGGATCATCGAGACCGCCCGCGCCAAGCGCGCCGCGCTTCAAGGACGACCAGGTCACGATGGCGCACGGCGCCGGCGGCAAGGCGACCCAGACGCTGATCGAGGGCCTCCTCGCGCCCGGCCTTCGCGATCCGACGACGCTCGCCGACGCCGGGCGCGGTCGAGGTCGACGGGGTCCGGCTCGGCACTGACCACCGACAGCTTCGTGGTCAAGCCGATCCGCTTCCCCGGCGGGTCGATCGGCGAGCTCGCCGTCAACGGCACCGTCAACGACCTCGCCGTCTCCGGCGCCAGGCCCCTGGCGCTCACGCTCTCGCTGATCCTCGAGGAGGGCCTCGACGCCGACGAGCTGCGCGCCGAGGTCGAGGCGATCGCCGCGGCGGCCGAGGCGGCCGGAGTCGAGATCGTGACCGGCGACACCAAGGTCGTCGAGCGCGGCGCCTGCGACTCGATGTACGTCACCACGACCGGGATCGGGCGGGTCGACCCGCGCGGCGAGCCTCTCGACCCGCGGGATCGTGCCCGGCGACCGCGTGCTCGCTCTCGAGCACCATCGGCGAGCACGGCACGGCGATCATGCTCGCGCGGGGCGACCTCGGGCTCGAGTCGGAGGTCGACTCCGACACGCGCTCGCTCTGGCCCGCGGTCGACGCGCTGCTCGAGGCCGCCGGCCGAGCGCTCCGCTGCATGCGCGACGCGACCCGCGGCGGCGTCGCCTCGGTGCTCAACGAGCTCGCGCGGGCCTCGGGGGTGGCGATCGCGGTGCGCGAGGCGGACGTTCCGGTCGCTGCCCGAGGTCGACCGGCGCCGCCGAGCTGCTCGGGATCGACCCGATGTACGTGGCGAACGAGGGCACGCTTCGTCGCCTTCGTCGCGCCCGAGGCGGCCGACGCGGCGCTCGCGGCGCTGCGCGCGGTCCCGGGCTGCGAGCGCGGCGACGGAGATCGGCGAGGTCAGGACCGAGCCGCCGGGCATGGTGCTCGTCGAGACCGCTTTCGGCGGCCGCCGGGTGATGGATCTGCTCGCCGGCGACCCCCTGCCCGAGGATCTGCTGAGGCGGATGCACGAGCTCTCGATCTCGCAGGCGATCGTCGACACGGCCGGAGCCACGCGCGAGGGCGGCAGGTCAGCTGCGGTGCACCTGCGGATCGGCGCGCTGCGCCAGGTCGTGCCGGAGTCGCTCGACTTCTACTTCGGGATCGTCGCGCGGGACACCGTCTGCGAGGGCGCCGAGCTGCGAGCTGGAGCTGGTCGATGCCCGGCGGCGCTGCGGTGCCTGCGCGAGATGGGACCCGGCGCCGCGCTGGCCGACGCTCGAGGCCGCTGATCCCGCAGTTCCGCTGCCCGCCCTGCGGCGAGGCGCGCGCGGAGACGTCGCGGGCGAGGAGCTCGAGGTCGAGTCGATCGAGGTCGAGGAGCGACGGAGCCGATGGCTAGGAGCCGATGCATCGGACCAAGATCAAGGTCGCCGAGGACGCGCTCGACGCCAACGCGACGATCGCGCGGGCCAACCGCGACGACTTCGACCGCGCCGGCGTGACGGTCGTCAACCTGATGAGCGCCCCGGGAGCCGGCAAGACCACGCTGCTCGAGCGCGCGCTGGGACGACTCGACGGCGTCCGCGCTCGGCGTCCTGGAGGGCGACGTCCAGGGCTCGCTCGACGCCGACCGGCTCGCGGCCCTCCATGTGCCCGGTGACCCAGCTCAACACCGACCCCGGGCTTCGGCGGCGAGTGCCACCTCGACGCGAACATGGTTCGCTCGGCGATCCCGGCGCTGCCGCTCGACGAGCTCGACCTGCTCGTGATCGAGAACGTCGGCAACCTCGTCTGCCCGGCCGAGTTCCGGGTCGGCGAGGACGCGCGGGCGATGGTCTCGTCGGTCACCGAGGGCGAGGACAAGCCGCTCAAGTACCCGCTGATGTTCCGCGCCTGCGAGCTCGTCGTGATCAACAAGATCGACCTGCTCCCGCACCTCGACTTCGACCTCGACCGCTTCCTCGACAACCTCGACGCGGTCAACCCCGGCGTCGAGCAGCTGCTCGTCAGCGCCCGCACCGGCGAGGGCGTCGACGCCTGGGGCGACTGGCTGGCGCCGGTGCCGAGCGCGCCGGGTGGCCGCCGGCCTGAGCTGGAGCGTCGCGCGGCGCCGAGCGTCCTCGCGGGGCGGATCGACGAGCTCCGCTCGGCTGCGCAGCGCCGACGGGCCGGCGTTCTTCGAGGCCGAGGCCGAGCGCCTCGCCGCGCTGCTGCCACCGGATGGCCGAGCGCTTCGCGCGCGGCGGGCGGCTGATCGCGCTCGGCCGCTCGCCGGCGGCGCGCTCCGACGCGCGCCACGTCGCGGTCGAGTTCGTCCACCCGGTGATCGTCGGCAAGCGGGCGCTGCCCGCGATCGGCGCTGACGGCCGAGGGCGGCGAGCTGCCGGCGCAGGTCGACGCTGGTCGCCGAGCCCGACGACATCGCGATCGCCTTCGGCGCCGGCGACGGACGCGGGCGAGACGGCCGAGGCGCTGCGCTCGCGCGCGCGAGCCGCGGCTGCCTGACGATCGGCTTCGACGGCGGCCGGCGCCGAGTGGGAGCTTCGTGCCGCCGGGCGACGACCCCTTCGTCGCGCCAGGAGCTGGTCGAGACGCTCTACCACGTGCTCTGGGAGCTGGTCCACGTCTTCTTCGAGCACCGCGGCCTGCTCGAGGGCCGCGAGGCCGGGCCCGTCCACGACGCCGGGCGCCTCGAGCTTCCTCTACCCGTTCCTCGCCGAGGGCGAGCGCGACCTCGAGGCGGTCCTCGCGGACGTGCGCCGCTCGGTCGCTGCATGAAGGCCGAGGAGGTCGCCGCGCTGCGCGAGCAGACGCTGCCGAGAGGCGGCGAGGTCCTGGTCGGCGGCGGCGCCGCGCGCTGCGCGGCGCGCTTCGACGCGCGGCGGCAAGCTGCTCGCCTTCGGCAACGGCGGCTCGGCGACCGACGCGATGGACCTGGTGGCCGACCTCCGCGCGCGCGCCGCGCGGGCTGGCCGCCGCGGCCGGCGATCGACCTCACCGAGGACACCGGCGATCATCACCGCGGTCGCCAACGACATCGGCGTCGAGGAGATCTTCCAGCGCCAGGTGATCGCCTACGGCCGCGAGGGCGACGCCGCGCTCGCGCTCTCGACCAGCGGCAGCTCGGTGAACCTGATCGAGGCGCTGGCCGAGGCGCGCGGCGCGGGCTGGCGACGATCGCGTTCGTCGGCTACGACGGCGGCCGGATCGCCGCGCGAGGGCCTCGCCGACCACGTCATCGTCACGCGCTCCCAGCACATCCCGCGCATCCAGGAGGCGCAGGCGAGCGCCTACCACGTGCTGCGCGAGCTGATCGAGCTGGCCGCGAGCGCCGCGGCGCGGATGAGCCGCGGCGCGGCGCCGGCGCCGGCTGCGCGCGGGTCGACGGGCACGGTCCAGGGCGTCGGCTTCCGCCCCTTCGTCTACCGGCTCGCGAGCGAGCTCGAGCCTCGGCGGGCTGCGTCCTCAACGACGAGCACGGCGTCGTGCTCGAGGTCGAGGGCGAGCCGCCGGCGTCGAGCGCTTCCTCGCGCGCCTCGCCGCCGAGGCGCCGCCGCTGGCCGAGCGTCGAGCGCGTCGACGGCGACCGGACGTCGCGCCGACGGGCGAGCGCGGCTTTCGGATCGTCGCGTCGAGCCGGCGCGCGGCGAGCCCGACGCGCCGGTCTCGCCCGACGCCGCCACCTGCGACGACTGCCTGGCCGAGCTGCTTCGACCCCGCCGACCGCCGCCACCGCTACCCGTTCATCAACTGCACCAACTGCGGGCCGCGGTTCACGATCGTCCGCGGCGGTCCCCTACGACCGCCCGGCCACGACGATGGCCGGCTTCGAGATGTGCGCCGCGTGCCGGGCCGAGTACGACGACCCGCGCGACCGCCGCTTCCACGCCCAGCCGAACGCCTGCCCCGACTGCGGCCCGCGGGCCTGGCTGCGCGGACGCCGAGCGGCACGAGCGTGCTCGACCCGGCGACGCCGGCGACGCGGTCGCCGCCGCGGCGGCGATGCTCGCGGCGGGCCGATCCTCGCGGTCAAGGGCATCGGCGGCTTCCACCTCGCCTGCCGCGCCGACGACGAGGCCGCCGTCGCCGACGCTGCGCGCGCGCAAGCACCGCGAGGACAAGCCGTTCGCGCTGATGGCGCCCGACCTCGACGCGGCCGCGCGCAGCTCGTCGAGCTGACGCCGGCCGAGGAGCAGCTCCTGCGCGGCCGCGAGCGGCCGATCGTGATCGCCCGCCGCCGGCCCGGCGCCGCCGTGGCGCCGTCGGTCGCCCCGCGCTCGGCCGACCTCGGCGTGATGCTCCCCTACTCGCCGCTGCACCACCTGCTCGCGGCCGACGCCGGGCGAGCCGCTGGTGATGACCTCGCGGCAACGTCTCCGACGAGCCGATCGCCTATCGCGACGCCGACGCGCTCGAGCGCCTCGGCGCCGATCGCCGACGCCTTCCTGCTCCACGACCGCCCGATCCACATGCGGACCGACGACTCGGTCGTGCGGTCGCTCGCGCCCGAGCTGCGCGGCGCGCCGCTGCTCATGCGCCGCTCGCGCGGCTACGTGCCGCAGAGCATCGCGCTGCCGGCCCGCCGCGGCGCGGCCGATCCTCGCCTGCGGCGCCGAGCTCAAGTCGCACGTTCTGCCTCGCGCAAGGGCGACGCGCCTGGGTCGGCCACCACATCGGCGACCTGAAGAACTACGAGACGCTGCGCTCGTTCGCCGAGGGCGTCGAGCACTTCGAGCGGCTGTTCGCGGTCGACGCCGGAGGTCGTCGCCCACGACCTGCACCCCGACTACCTCTCGACCCGCTACGCGCTCGAGCGCGAGGGCGTCGAGCACGTCGGCGTGCAGCACCACCACGCGCACCTCGCCGCCTGCCTGGCCGAGCACGGGATCGACGGGCCAGGCGGTCGGGGCGATCTTCGACGGCTCCGGCTACGGCGGCGACGGCACCGTCTGGGGCGGCGAGATCCTCGCCGGCGACCTGCGGTCCTTCGAGCGCGCCGGGATGCTCTTCCCGGTCCGCCTGCCGGGCGGCGACGCCGCGGTCCGCGAGCCCTGGCGGATGGCCTGCGCGTGGCTGGCGCCGCCGGCGAGGACGAGGCGCCCGCCGTTCCCGGCCGGCCTCGCCGGCGAGGTCGACGCCGCGCGCTGGGAGGCGGTCGCCGAGCTCGTCGCGCACCGGCGTCGCCTCGCCCCCGACGACCAGCGCCGGGCGGCTCTTCGACGCCGTCGCGGCGATCTGCGGGATCCGCGCGCGCGTCAGCCACGAGGGCCAGGCCGCGGCCGAGCTCGAGGGCGTCGCGCGATCTCGGCGAGCGCGGCGCCTACGCGATCGAGCTGATCGCCGGCGACGGAGGGCCGCTGATCATCGACGCGCGCGGCGCGATCGGGCGGTCGTCGCGAGACCTCGCCGCGGGCGTCGACGGTCGCGGCGTCGTCGCGCGCGGTTCCACAACGGCGCTCGCGAAGGCCGACCGCGAGCGCCTGCGTGCGCGCGGCGCGAGCGGCGCGGGCACCGAGACCGCCGTGCTCTCGGGCGGCGTCTTCCAGAACCGGCTGCTGCTGGAGCGGACGGCGCGCGCGCTGCGCGCGGCGGCCTGCGCGTGCTGATCCCCGAGCTGCTGCCGCCCAACGACGGCGGGATCTCCTACGGCCAGGCCGCGGTGGCCGCCGCGCGCGCAAGTGGGAACTCACTTGCAATAGAGAGGGGAAGCCAATAGTGTTCGCTCGATGAAGCCTGAGACGGCGCCAGTCCGCGAGAATGCGCTCGCGTCGGCTCGGATCCGCGGCGGCGCTGACGGGCGCGGAATGGCGCCGGGCCGGCGGATCTCCGCGGTGATCGCCGGCCTCCACATCGTCGGCTTCTTCCTTCTATTCGCGATCGTCGCCCCCAACCGCTACGCGCTCGGCGCAGGCGAGGTGTTCGGCGTTGGCGTCGGCATCACCGCCTACATGCTCGGGCTACGCCACGCGTTCGACGCAGACCACATCGCCGCAATCGACAACACCACGCGAAAGCTCATGACCGACGGCCAACGGCCCCTGAGTGTCGGATTCTTCTTCTCCCTGGGGCACTCGACGATCGTGTTCGCGCTCGCGGCGCTGTTCTCCGTGGGCGTCAGGGGCCTCTCCGGGGCAGTGTCGAGCGACGGTTCCGGCCTGCATCAGGCGACCGGCGTCATCGGCCCGACGATCTCCGGAACGTTCCTGTTCGTCATCGGGATCCTGAACCTGCTGGTGCTGGTCAGCATCGTGCAGGATCTTCCGCCGCATGCGCCACGGTGATTACAGCGAGGCCGAGCTGGAAGATCAGCTGGGTAACCGCGGCTTCTTGAACCGCTTCTACAAGCGCGCGACCCGCGCCGTCACCAAGCCCTGGCACATGTACCCGGTCGGCATGCTGTTCGGCCTCGGGTTCGACACGGCCACGGAGATCGCGCTGCTGGCGACTGCTGGCGCGGCCGCTGCAGGCGGCCTGCCCTTCTACGCGATCCTCTGCCTGCCGATCCTCTTCGCTGCCGGGATGTCCCTGCTCGACACGATCGACGGCGCGTTCATGAACTTCGCCTACGGCTGGGCGTTCTCCAAGCCGGTACGGAAGGTCTTCTACAACATCACGATCACCTGGCTATCCGTCGTGGTGGCTCTGGTGATCGGGACGATCGAGCTGATGTCGGTGCTCGCCGACAAGCTCAGCCTCGCGGGCCAGCCCTGGGCGTTCGTCTCGCGGCTCGATCTCAACTACGTCGGCTACGCCATCGTCGGAGTCTTCGTCCTCACCTGGGTGGCTGCTCTGGCGATCTGGCACTTCGGTGACATCGAGGCGAAGTGGTCGGCCGGCGTGGAAGGCTCCTAAGCTCCGTGCGGTGACGGAGTCACCGCGCATAGAAGCGCTCGAGTTTCGCGACGTCGAAGAGGTCGCGGCGGCGATCCGGGCCGCGGGCGGGCGGCTCTCGACCGCGCGCCGGCTCGTCCTCGAGGCTCTCTTCGGCGCCGACGCGCCGATGTCAGCGGAGTCGATCACGGCGCGCCTCGCGGATTCCGGGCACTCCCTGGAGGCCACGTCCGTCTACCGCAACCTCGAGAGCCTCGAGGCCCTTGGCGCGGTCAAGCACTTCCACCTCGGCCACGGCCCAGGCCTCTACTCGCTGGTCGGCGGCGGCGAGCGCGAGTTCCTCGTCTGCGAGCGGTGCAACCGCGTCGTTAGCGTGGAGCCCGGCGAGCTCGACCCGATTCGCAACCAGGTTCGCAAGCGCTTTGGCTATGAGGCTCGCTTCACCCACTTCCCGATCACGGGCCTCTGCCCGGACTGCGCCGCCTACGAGCGCGACGGCTAGCGGCTCCTGATCCAAGCCGTCTGACGCCGCGTAGTGGGGTCAGAGGAGTCCATTGCACGAGGTCGGCTGCCTCGAGATCTGCAAGGGCTCCACGCGAAAAGGGAGTCCAGGATGGATGCACTGAGTCGGCGAAGGCTGCTCGGCTCTGCCGGGGCGGTGGCCGGGACGGCCGCGATCGCCTCGGCGCCGGCGGCCGCCGCCGCGGCGCTCGAGCGGGGCCGGGTTACCGACCCGTCGGGCGACCAACCGGAGGAGGTCGTCGTCGCCTTCGTGCGCGACGCCAAGCGGGGCGAGGTCACGGTGATGTCCGGAGAGCGGGAGGTCACGTACCACGACCCGGCACTCGTCAAGCGGCTCGTGAAGGCCGCGCCGAAGAGCAAGGAGTAGAGGATGTCCTCACATCGCGAAGCGCCGGAGCTCCTGAAGGACCCGGTCGCCGACAACACCGACTGCTACGCGTTCGTCAGCCCGGACAAGCCCGACACGGTCACGATCATCACAAACTACGTGCCGCTCGAGAACCCGCCCGGCGGGCCGAACTTCTTCGAGTTCGGCGACGACGTCCTCTACTCGATCTACATCGACAACGACGGCGACGCCAGGCCGGACATCGAGTACCGGTTCACGTTCCGGAACGTGATCAAGAACCCGGACACGTTTCTCTACAACACCGGCCAGATCACGAGCCTCACGGACTCGGACTGGAACCGCCGCCAGCTCTACGACGTCTCCGTCGTCAAGGGCAAGGGCAAGCCGAAGCGGCTCGGCAAGGACCTCAAGTCCCCGCCGTGCAACATCGGCCCACGGTCAACGCCGAACTACCAGACGGCGCTGGCCAACCACGCGGTCCACACGCTGGGCTCCGGCGAGAAGGTCTTCGCCGGGCAGCGGGCCGAGGGGTTCTTCGTCGACCTCGGGTCGATCTTCGACCTCGGGGCACTGCGCCCGCTGAACCCGGCGCACGTCATCCCGATGGCGGCGACGATGAGCGTCGACGCGACAGCGACGATGAACGTCCACACGATCGCGATCCAGGTCCCGATCAGGAAGCTGACTCGCGACGGCTCGGCGCCGTCGGATCCGAGGTCGGCGAAGGCGGTGCTGGGCATCTGGGGCGGTGCGAGCCGGCGCAAGTCGCAGGTTCGCGGCCGTGCCAACGGCAAGTCTTCGCACTCCGGCCCGTGGGTCCAGGTCTCGCGGCTAGGGATGCCGCTGTTCAACGAGGTCATCGTGCCGATGGCCGAGAAGGACGCCTGGAACGCGCTCGACCCGGTGGACGACAAGAGGTTCGCCAAGTATGTCGCGCACCCGGAGCTCGGGAAGCTCCTGCCGGTGCTCTACCCGGGCGCGTTCCCGCACCTGGCCGCGTACAGGAAGAAGCGCGCGGACCTGGAGGCGATCCTGCTCACCGGAATCCCCAGCGGCGTGGTGCCGGGGTTCCAGAACTACACGGGCAAGGTCCTCGCCGACATGATGCGGCTGAACGTCGCGATCCCGCCAACGACGTCGAGCCCGAGCCCACTGGGCGTGGTGGGCGGCGACCTCGCCGGGTTCCCCAACGGCCGGCGCGTCTTCGACGACATCGTCACCGTCGAGCTCAAGGCGGTGGCCGGGGCAACGATCCCGCTGGTCGACCCGAGCTACACGCCGGACGGCGCCGTGGGCTCCGTGGATCAGGGAATCACGCCGGACCCGAGCCGCTACCAACCGACGTTCCCGTACCTGGGAACGCCGCACGACGGCTACAGCGCGGGGACCTAGCGATGACGAGCGCAACGCACGCACACGCGCACGAGGCGTATGCGTCCCGGCCGCATCCGGAGTTCGTCGCCATCGACATCGGCGAGGAATGCGGGGCGCTGATCCTCCACACCAACCCCGGGATGCACGGGGTCGAGGTGGAGATCAGCGCCACCGGCGACGACGCCAACCGGCAGCACAAGGAGGTGCTCGAGCGCAGCATCAACGGCGAGCCGGCCTTCACCGCCGTCTTCGACCGGATCCCGGAGGGGAGCTACACGCTCTGGGTGGACGACGAGGCCCGGGCGCGGGGGGTGGAGGTCAAGGCGAACGAGATCCTCGAGCTGGATTGGCGGCCTCGCGCTCCCGCGCCACCTCCAGCGCCTGCTCCCAGCTGACGTAGAGGTGCATGGCCGCCACGCGGCCGTCCCCGCGGAGGTCGAAGACGTAGAACATCTGCTGCTCGACGGGGACGCCGCTGCCGCGGCCGCGCGCGGTCTGGTGAGTCTCGGCGACGACGTGGCGCTCGCCCACCGCCTCCATGCGGACCGGCGTCAGGTCGAAGCCGTCCCACGCCTCCAGCCACTCGCCCAGCCAGGCGGCGTAGCCGTCGTGCCCCTTGAAGTCGCCCGCGTTGCCGGCGGCGGGCGCGGAGTGGATCTCGATGTCGTCGGCGAAGAAGCGCAGGACGCGCTCGGAGTCGCCGGCGCTGAACGCGGCCATGCCGTCGCGGACCGCGCGGAGGCGCTCGTCGGCGTCCTCAGGCATCCGTGTCGCGTCCCTGGACGCGCGCATACGCATCCATGCCTTCTTCCACGATCCTGACGCGCTCGTCAGCGTCCACTGTCATTCGTCGATATCGAGAACCGCAAGGAACGCTTCCTGCGGCACCTCGACCCTCCCGACCTGCTTCATGCGCTTCTTGCCGGCCTTCTGCTTCTCCAGCAGCTTGCGTTTGCGGGTCACGTCGCCACCGTAGAGCTTCGCCGTGACGTCCTTGCGAAGGGCCTTCACGGTCTCCCGGGCGAGAACGCGGGAGCCCACCGCCGCCTGCACCGGCACGTCAAAGAGCTGGCGGGGGATCGTCTTCTGCAGGCGTTCGACGAGCGCCCTTCCCGCCGGGTAGGCGCTGTCGCGGTGGACGATCAGCGATAGGGCGTCGACGCGGTCGCCCGCGAGCAGTACGTCGAGCTTCACCAGGTCGGAGACCCGGTAGCCGATCGGCTCGTAGTCGAGGGATGCGTAGCCGGCGGTCCTCGACTTGAGCTGGTCGTAGAAGTCGAGGACGATCTCGCCGAGGGGCAGGTCGTAGCGCAGCTGCACGCGTTCCGGCGAAAGGTAGTGGAGGTCGACGTGGGTTCCGCGACGCGACTGGCAGAGCTCCATGATCGCCCCGACGTGACTCGTCGGCGCGATCAGGGTCGCCCGAATGTAAGGCTCTGCGATCGTCTCGATCGAGGCCGGGTCCGGCATGTCGGTGGGACTTCGCACCTCCACGTGCTCGCCCGAGTGCAGGGTGACCTCGTAGCGGACGTTCGGGGTGGTGGCAAGCAGCTCGAGGTCGTACTCGCGCTCGAGGCGCTCCCGGACGATGTCCATGTGCAGGAGCCCGAGGAAGCCGCAGCGAAAGCCAAAGCCCAGCGCGTCAGAGGTCTCCGGCTCCCAGGAGAGCGCGGCATCGTTCAGCGAGAGGCGCTCGAGCGAGTCCCGCAGGTCCTCGTAGCGATCCGTGTCGATCGGGAAGAGGCCGCAGAAGACGACGGGGCGAACCTCCCGGTAGCCGGGAAGCGGCTTCGAGGCCGGACGCTCGCGCGAGGTCAGCGTGTCCCCCACCCGGAGCTTGGAGACGTCCTTGATCCCGGTGATCACGTACCCGACCTCGCCGGCGGCCATCTCGGCGGCCGGCGTCATCTCCGGGGTGAAGAAGCCGGCCTCGTCGATGTCCGCCTCGGTTCCGGCCTGCATCGCGGTGATCCGCTCGCCCGTCTTGAACAGCCCGTCGATCATCCGCACGTAGGCAACGACACCGCGGTACTGGTCGAACTCCGAGTCGAAGATCAGGGCCCTGGGCGGCGCGTCCGGCGCACCGGCTGGCGGCGGGATCTGCTCGACGATCGCCTCGAGGACGGCGCCCACCCCCTCCCCGGTCTTGGCCGAGATCCGCAGGATGTCCTCGGGGCTACCGCCGATGAGGTCGCAGATCTCCTCCGCCACGCGCTCAGGGTCGGCGCTCGGCAGGTCGACCTTGTTCAGCACCGGGACCAGCTCGAGGCCGGCGTCGACCGCCGCGTAGGTGTTCGCGACGGTCTGCGCCTCGACCCCCTGGGCCGCATCGACCACGAGCAGCGCGCCCTCGCAGGCCGCGAGGCTCCGCGATACCTCGTAGGAGAAGTCCACGTGCCCCGGCGTGTCGATCAGGTGCAGGTGATAGGTCTGCCCGTCCCGCCCCGCGTAGGCGACGCGAACGGCCTGGGCCTTGATCGTGATGCCGCGCTCGCGCTCTAGCTCCATCGAGTCGAGGAGCTGCGGCATGTGCTTGCGCGGGTCGACCGCGCCCGTGACCTCGAGAATGCGGTCGGCGAGCGTCGACTTGCCGTGGTCGATGTGCGCGATGATCGAGAAGTTCCGGATGCGCTCCATGGGCCGACGCAGTATTGCGAGCGCCGCCTTCGCGGCCCTGATCGCCCTCGCGACCGCGGGCGCGGCCGCCGCCGCGGTGCTGCCCGGCCCCGCCCCCTGTCACGGCTGCTGGAATCCGAGGCCGACGACGGTGCCGTGGCAGTGGCAGCTCCAGGGCCGGATCGACCTCTCGGTCAGGGCCCCGGTCTACGACATCGACATGGACGTCAACCGGAGCAACGTCCAACGGATCCACCGGCGAAGCGCAAGGGCCATCTGCTACGTCGACGTCGGCTCGTGGGAGCCGTATCGAGACGACGCGGCCAGGTTCCCCAAGCGGATCCTCGGGCGGCATTTCCAGGGCTTCCCGCAGGAGCGGTGGCTCGACATCCGCGCGCTGGGCGTCCTGAAGCCGCTCATGCGCCGGCGGTTTCGGCGCTGCGCCGCGAAGGGCTTCGACGCCGTCGAGCCGGACAACGAGGACGGCTACCAGAACCGGACCGGGTTCGACATCTCCTACGCGGACCAGCGGCGCTACGACATCTGGGCCTCGAACGCCATCCACCGGCTCGGGATGGCCGCCGGCCTCAAGAACGACCTGGGCCAGGTCAAGGCGATGCTGCCCTACGTGGACTTCGAGATCAACGAGCAGTGCTTCCAGTACCGCGAGTGCAACAAGCTCGAGCCGTTCATCGCCCGCGGCAAGGCGGTCTACGGAGCCGAGTACGAGCTGCCGCTGTCGAAGTTCTGCGCGAAGTCGAAGCGGCTCGGCTTTTCGACGATCAGGAAGCGCTACAGCCTGAAGGCGTACCGGCGCACCTGCTGATCAGGCGGCGCCACGCCCGCGCCGGAAGATGGCGCGGATCTGCTCGGCCTCGGGTATCCGCAACGCGCTGATCGCGAGCCAGTAGACGGCCGCACCGACAGCCAGGCCTCCGGAGAGCGAGACGATCTGCCCCGCGAGGCCCGACCCCAGCGCATCGCTCAGCACGTGCCAGACGAGCCAGCTGGAGCCCGCCAGCGCCGCCGCGGCGGCGAGCACGGCCGTGCCGCTGGATACAAAGCGGCCGAGCTCCAGGCGGCCGAGCTGCCGGCGCAGGATCACGATCTCGGCAAGCACGCCGCCCAAGGTCGCGATCGCCGTCGCAGCCACGAGTCCACCGACCCCGAACGGGCCGTAGAGCGCCGCCGAGGCGATCGCGTCGATCACGAGGTTGAGCCCGGAGATCGCAGTCGGCACCCAGGGGCGCTGGAGGCTGAAGAACGTGCGCGTCAGGAGCAGGTAGACGCCGTTGAACGGCAGCGAGAAGGCGAACCAGAACAGGGCCGTGGAGACGACCTCTGTCGCCTCGGCGTTGAACTCGCCGCGCTGGTAGACGAGCTCGATCATCGGGTGCGAGAGCGCGAGGATCGCCGCCGACGCCGGGATCAGGAGCAGCCAGATCTGCCGCATCCCGTTGGCCATCGTGGCGCGCAGCCCGTCGTAGTCGCGGTTGGCGGCGAAGCGCGCGAGCGTCGGGAACAGCACCGTGGTCACCGCCACGGAGAAGATCCCCTGGGGGAGCATGTAGATGCGAAACGCCTTGTCGATGGCCGCAGGCGCGTCGGGCGAGACGAGCGAGCCGAAGATCGCATTGATCAGCAGGTCGAAGTTGATCAATCCGAGGCTGAGCGTCACCGGCAGCATCAGCCTCATCACCCGCAGCACGTCGGGGCTGCGCCAGTCGAACACCGGACGCAGGCGAAACGGCGTGTGGCGAAGGTCCCAAACGGGGATCGCGAGCTGGATCGCCGTGCCGACCAGGACGCCGATCGCGTAGGCGTAGATGCGGTTGCCGTGCGAGAACGCCGGCTCGACCAAAACCAGGGTGAGGATGATCGCGACGTTCCAGAAGAACGGCGAGATGGCGAACGCCCCGAAGCGGTCGTAGCTGTTGAGGATCCCGACCACCATCCCGGTGACGCCGAGCATCGCCAGAATCGGGAAGAGAACCTGGGCGAGGGACGTCGTTAGGCCCTTGGGCACGTTGCCGCCCGGCACGAACAGCGGCATGATCACGGGCGCGAGGAGGATGAACAGGGCGGTCAGCGCCGTGAGGACGATGCCGACGAGGAAGATCAGGGTCGAAGCGAGCCGGAAGGCCTCCTGGCGCTTGCCCCGCTGGAGCTTCTCGGTGAACACCGGAACGAACGCGGCCTGGATGGCCGCGTCGGCGAACAGGCTGCGCACCAGGTTCGGGACGTAGAACGCGATCGTGAACGCCGACATCTGCGGCGTGACCCCGAAGTACGAGGCGGCGAAGATCTCGCGGACGAGCCCGGCCACGCGCGAGAGGCTCGTGGCCAGCGAGAACAGCGCGGTCGACCGCGCCAGACGGCCGCGCATGGTGGTGCTGGACTCGCGTGCGGCGTCGAGCGCCTCGAGGCCCGGCTCCTCCCCGGCCTGAACCTCGACCGGGCCCGCGTCGATTCCGCGGTGCTCGGTCACTCCCCTATCATCCGCCATCGCTCATGGCCAACATCGCGTCACAGATCAAGCGAAACGACCGCTCGGCCCGCGAACACGACGAGAACCGCCGGCTGACGAGCGCGGTCAAGACGCACTTCCGGCGCCTCGAGGAGGCCGTCGCGTCCGGGGACTCCGCGGCCGCGGATGACGAGCACCGCCTGCTGATCTCGCGTATCGACAAGGCCGTGGGCGCCGGCGCCCTGCACGTGAACAACGGGGCCCGCAAGAAGTCCCGCGCGGCGCGGCTGCGCGCCGGCGCCTAGCCCCGGTTCCGAGGCTCACCTCCTGCCGGCCGCCCGCCGAACGGCCAGCGTCAGCGCGACATCCTCCGGGTAGTCCGCGCCGCCTCGCGTCCACCACTCGAGGTCGCCCATCGCGCAGGCGGAGGCGCGCACGGCCTCGACGCTCGCCCCCCGCAGGCGGCGCATGAGGATCTTGGCGGCGTACGGATGGAGGCCGAGCGAGCGCTCGACCTCGGCCGCGGGACGCCCCGCCTGGACGCCGCTGACGGCGGCGTGCGCGGCGCGCAGGCGCTTGGCCACCTGCCAGACCAATGCGGTCACCGTCTCGCCCTGAAGCCGCAGGCGCTCGGCCGCGGCAAGCGCGGCAGCCGCGTCGTGATCGACGACCGCGTCCGAAAGGGTCCAACTGACCTCCTCCGACGTGTCGGAGACCATCTCCTCGAGGTCCGCTCTGGTGACGCTGCCGTCGCTTCCCGCCCAGAGCGAGAGCCGGTCCAGCTCGCAGGCCAGGCGGGCCGTGCGCTCCCCCATTCTCGCCACGAGCAGCTCCGCGGCCTCGCGCTCGAGGGTGAACCCCCTGCGCTCGGCCTCCCTCATCAGGTGCCGTGGGAGGTCGCGCGCCCGCGGCGCGGCGTAGTCGAGCACCTCTCCGTGGGCGCGCTCGACGGCGCTGGCGAGGGCCTTGCGGGCCTCCGACTTCGCCCTGCTCGGCCGCTCGCGTCCCGAGCTCGAGCGCTCGACGAGGACGACGGTCACGTCGGGCGGCAGCGCGGCGATCGCATCCGCCAGCTCGGCCGTCTGCCGGGCGTTGAGTCGCTCGATCCTGTCGGCGAGCAGGTAGCGCTTCGACGCGACGAGCGAGAGCGCGGGAATCGCGGTCAGCAGCCCGTCGAGGTCTGGCGCGGCGTCACCGCTCTGCGGCGAGAAGCTCTCGAGGGACCCCGGCCCCCCGTCGCGCTCGGCGCGAGCCCGCAGCTGGCGCAGCGCCGCGTCGATCTTGGCGTCGTCGTCGCCGGTGATCAGGTAGAGGGGCTTGAGCTCGGCCACGGGGCGAGTCTATTCCGGCGGTCAGATCGAGCCGAGCAGGAGCGCGAGCCCCCCGAGGATGAGCGCCACGCAGACGACGGTGGCCGCGGCGCGCTCGTTCCCTCCGCGCTCGAGGAACCGCCAGGAGAGAAACGCTCCGGCGAGCGCGCCCAGCGCCGCCGCCACGCAGAGCGCCTCGACGAGGTCCTGCCTGTCGCTCGAGCCGTCGAAGCACTTGCGATCCGAGGTGAGCGCCGCGCTGCCGCTGCGAATCGCCGCGCACGTCGGCCGGCCGTGGAGGTAGAGGGCGAGCTCGATGGTCGCGGCGGCCACAACCACCATCAGCAGCAGCGCCACGGTCGCCAGCCGCCGTTTTCGGCTCCGATCCACGGCCGGGACCCTAGAGGGGGCGCAACCAAGCTGGTCGAGATACGAATTAGTCGCCCTGGCGCCGAGTAATTCGTGACTCGGCCCCGTTCCCCGCACCAGCTGTGCTCGCTGACCTCGTAGCTGTGCGCGCCGGGTCAGCGGGCGGTCCAGCCCCGGCGCGTCACGTCGATCTCGACGGTGCCGTCGAGGTCGGTGCGCATCACCGCGACGTGGTGGTGGGCCAGAGTGCGGAGCGTCTCGGGCGTCGGGTGCCCGAACGGGTTGTCCGCACCGACCGAGATGACGGCGAGCCGCGGCGAGGTGCGATCGAGGAGCGCGTCGAGGCCGGCGTCGGCGCTTCCGTGGTGCGCGAGCTTGAGGACGTCGATCCGGCCCGGGTCCAACGGCACCGCCTCGGCCTCTGCGTCTGCCGTGAGCAGCATCGAGAAACCTCGCCAGCGGGCCACGCCGACGATGGCAAGCGCGTTCGGGTCGGCCGCCCTGGCGGCAGGCCCTCGCTCCAGCTCGCGCGGGGGCCACAGGACCTGCAGACGCAGGGCACCCGAGGCGAGCTCCGACCCCCGCGCGACCTCGAGGGTGCTCACGCCGGTGTTCCGCGCTCGCTCGAGGAGGTGCGGCGCGGGGACGCCATAGACGATCCGCTGGACCGGAAAGCCTCCGAGCAGATCCTCGATCCCACCCTCGTGGTCGGACTGGTCGTGGGTCACGACCGCGGCTGCGAGCCTCGAGGCACCCGCCGCCTCGAGCTTCGCGGCGAGCTCGTCGCCCGGCGGCCCGCCGTCGACGAGCACCGGCCCGCCAGGGTCCGGATCGAGGAGGATGGCGTCTCCCTGGCCGACGTCGAGCACGAGGACGCGAAGGCCCGGCGCCCGCTCTGCCGCCGGCGCCGCGTGTCGCGGCGCCGTGAGGGCAGCGACGCCCACGATGGCGGCGGCAAGCGCCGCGGCTGCCGGCCCGCGCCCAAAGACCAGCGCCCGGCGGCGGCGCCGGGCGCCGAGCACAGCCGCGGCCCCCGCAAGCAGCGCCGCGTAGACCAGGATCACGGCCCCGAGCGAGAGCGCGGGCACGTCGAGCTGCGCCCAGCCCGGCGCACCGAGCCAGTGTGCCACCTGGGCCACGTAGCCGGCCAGAGCTCCCGCGACCGTGTTGAGGGGGCCGACCGGGAAGCCCGGGATCTGCCCGAGCGCCGCGTCGGCCATGCCCAGCCACATGACCGGGGCAACCGCGGGCAGCGCCAGCAGGTTGGCGGGCAGCGAGGCGATCGAGAGGTTGCCGAAGACGACAGCGATGATCGGCGCGGTGGCGAGCGTCGCCGCGATCGTCACCCCGGCCCCTTCGGCAAGCGCGCGCCGGAGGGGCCCGGCGGTGCCGGACGCCGGCAGGAGCGACTCGCAGATCGGCGCCGCGGCGACGCTGATCCCGATCACGGCGGCAAAGCTGAGCTGCCAGCCCGGATCGCCCGTGGCGCGGGGGTTCGCGACCAGGGTCGCGACTGCGGCGAGGAGGACGGCGTGGCCGCGCGAGCGCGGCCGGCCCGCGAGCGTAGCGGCGAGACCAGCCGCGCCCGTCGCGCCGGCGCGCTGAATCGAGGGCCCGGCCCCGGTGACGAGGACGTAGAGCCCGATCAGCCCGAGCAGGCACCAGACCCGCAGGCGGAGGGGGACGCCGGCGAGGCCGAGGATCGGCGCCGCGAGCAAAGCGAGCAGGGCGACGTTCTCGCCGGAGACGGCCAGAAGGTGTGCGAGCCCCGACCGGCGGAAGTCGTTGACGGTGTCCTGGTCGATTCGGTCGTCCTCGCCGAGCACGAACCCTCGCAGCAGCGCCGCCGCCGCCGGCGTGGTTCCCGCTCCGAGCGCCGCTGCGGAGCGATCCCGGACGCCGTCCACAACACCGGCGAGCCCGCCACGCCGCTCCCCGGTGAGCCGCAGCGTCCGCGCGTCGAGCACGCTGGCGATTCCGTAGCGCGCCAGGAAGCCACGCTCCCACGGCCGGGGCGGCCGAACCGCGCCCCGGGCCTGGACCTCGCGGCCGATCGGCAGGTCGGGCACGGGCTCCTCCGCCTCGACGAGGATGCGACCGTCGTCCGTGCCCACCCGGACGCTGACCGTCCCGTTCGCTCGGTGCGGGGTTGCGAGGACGGTGCCTCGCAGGGTCACCCGCCCGGCGACGCGGGCGTCGTAGGCGCCGCCGTCGATCGCGTTCAGCCGGAGCGTTCCGGCGCCCACGCCCGCAAGGGCCGCAGACGCGGCGACGAGCGTTAGCCAGCCGGCTGCTCGCGCCGCGACCCCGGACGGCCTGACCCAGAGCAGCGCCGCGATGCCGGCCAGGCCCAGCGCGAGCGCCGCCGACCCGCGGGGGCCGTCGAGCCGGGCAGGCGCGGACGCGGCGAGCCCGGTCGCGGCGCCGGCGAGCACCCAGGTGCGCCAGCCGGCCGCGCTCACGGCTGCAGTCGCGCCCGCAGGGCCTCCATGGTCGCCGGTCCGATCCCCGAGATCTGGTCCAGCTGGTCGACCGACGACACCCCGCCGTGCTGGTCGCGGTAGTCGATGATGTCCTGCGCCGTCACCGGCCCGATGCCGTCGATCGTGTCGAGTTGCTCGACCGTCGCCGAGCCGAGGCTGATCGGGCCGTCCGACGTGCCGGCGTTCGCGGACGACGCCGTCGGAGCGGCGGCGCCGACGGCGGCCTGCGGCACCAGGACCTGCTGGCCGTCGGTCAGCTTGGCGGCGAGGTTGATCGAGTCGAGATCACCTGCCGCGGTCGCGCCACCGGCGCGCTTGACCGCGTCGTTCACCCGCGAGCCCGCGGGAAGCCGGTAGACGCCCGCTTCGCGAACGGCGCCGGTCACGTCGACGACGACATCCTCGCCGTCGCCCGCGGCGCTGAACCCGCTCGACCCGCCGGCGCCGCCGGGGTTGACGTGCTCCTCGGAGGATCCGGGCGAGGCGTCGCTTGACGCCGCGAGCCAGCGCGTGCCCACGAGCAGCAGCGCGATCCCGACGGCGGCGTAGACGACGAGCTGGGAGCGGCCGATCCTGTCCACGACCGCATGGTCGGGCCGCCCCGTTGACGCGTTGCGCGCAGATTCCCGCGGATTGCCGACCGCCGCGCCCCAAAATCCGCCGGCGCGGCGGCGGGCCTATCTCACCTCGAAGCCCTGAAGGCCCTCCGGCTCCTCCTCGCGGACGTCGAGCGCTGCGACCTCCGCGCGCCCGGGGCCGGCGCGGGTCCTTGCGACGAGCTCGTCGACCGCGGCGCCCTCGCCTTCGAAGACCGCCTCGACGGTGCCGTCAGCGTTGTTGCGCACCCAGCCCGCGACCCCCGCGGCAACCGCGGAGCGACGGGTCGCGTCGCGGAAGAAGACCCCCTGGACCCGCCCGCGGGCGACGACCCGGCGCCGGATCACGACGCGTCCCGTCGGCCGCTACTCGTCTTCGTACTCGTCGTAGCCCGCGGCCTGCGTCGCCAGGCGGCGGCTGTAGAGCTCATCCGAGGAGACGCCGGGCGACTGGACGGCGACGAGCACGAGGGCATCGGCGCCGTCGTTGGCCACCGAGTGGTCGCTGGCCGGCGGGATCATGACGAGATCGCCGACCGCAAGGCTCTGGGTGTCGCCGGTTGCCGACATCCGGCCGGTGCCGGCCGCCACGACGTAGACCTGCTCGGCCTCCTCGTCGGAGTGGAGCGTCGCCGAGGCTCCAGGTGGGACCTCCAGCCAGGTGACCGAGAGGTTCCTCGAGCCAAGCTCCCCGGCGTCCATGAGGACGCGAGGACGAAGCCCTTGACCCTCGATCGCAGCAGAGTCGGCGAGGCGCCTGACTAGCACGCGCGCTTTTTACCAAGTTATTCGGGTCAGGGGGCGGTGAAGCCTCACCGCACGACGAAATTGACGAGCTTGCCGGGGACGACGACCTCCTTGACCACCTCGCCCCCGTCCAGGTGCCGGCGCACCGCCTCGCTGGATCGCGCGAGCTCGAGGATCTCCGTCTCGTCCGCATCCACGGGCGCGTCGATTTGGTCTCGCTTCTTGCCGTTCACCTGGAGCACGAGCGGGAACGTATCGCTCTTCAGGAAGGCCGCATCTGCCTCCGGCCATGGGTCCTCCCAGACGCGACGACCTTCGAGCGCCTCGTAGACCTCGCTCGCGACATGCGGGGCAAAGGGGAAGATCAGCGAGGCGGCCGTCGCCGCGGCGAAGCGCAGCGCGGGGTCCGCTCCGAGGCCGTCCTTCAGCCGGTACGCCTCGTTGACGAGCTCCATCACGGCGGCGATCGCCGTGTGGAGCTGGAACTCGTCCTCGATGTCGCGGCTTACCTTGGCGATGGCCCAGTGCGACTTCTCGAGGAGCCGGCGCGCGTCGGCGGCCCGCTCGTCCCCGGAGTCGGCCGGCTCAGCAGCGGCGACCTCGGTACCGAGCTTCCAGAGACGCGACAGGAAGCGGTGGACGCCGTCGACGCCAGAGTCCACCCAGTCCCCGCCCTTGACCGGCGGGCCCATGAAGCACACGTACGTGCGGGCGCTGTCCGCACCGTAGCGGCGGACGTAGTCGCTGGGGCTCACGGTGTTGCCCCTGGACTTCGACATCTTGTGGCCGTCGCGGGTGATCATCCCCTGGGTGAAGAGGCTGGCGAACGGCTCCTGGACGCCCAGCTCGCCGATGTCCGCAAGCGCCTTGGTGAAGAAGCGCGCGTACATCAGGTGGAGGATCGCGTGCTCGACTCCGCCGATGTACTGGTTGACGGGCATCCAGTAGTCGACGGCCGAGCGGTTCCACGCGGCGGCGGAGTTGTGCGGATCCAGGTAGCGGATGAAGTACCAGGAGGAATCGACGAAGGTGTCCATCGTGTCCGTCTCGCGAAGGCCCGGACCGCCGCATTGCGGGCATTCGGTGTTAACCCAATCGATCGCCGTCGCCAGCGGGCTCTGGCCCTTCGGCGCGTACTCCTCCACCTCGGGAAGCTCGACCGGCAGCTCCTCCTCGGGAACCGGCACCAGGCCGCACCGCTCGCAATGCACGATCGGGATGGGACAACCCCAGTAGCGCTGCCTCGAAAGGAGCCAGTCGCGGAGCCGGTAGTTGATTGCGGGCTCGCCGCGGCCCTCGCTCGCCAGCCAGTCGACGATCTCGGGGTAGGCCTGGCGGTTGTGCCTGCCATCGAAGCGGCCGGACGCGGTCATCGGCCCGTCGCCCGAGTACGGCAGGCCGTCGGCGTCTCTTGACTCGTCGGGATCCGAGCCCTCGATGACCCGCCTGATCCGCAGGCCGAAGCGGCGCGCAAAGGCATAGTCGCGATCGTCGTGCCCGGGCACGGCCATGATCGCCCCGGTTCCGTACTCCATCAGCACATAGTCCGCGACGAACATCGGGATCTCCTCACCGTTCACCGGGTTGGTGACGGTGCGGCCGAGGGCAACCCCCGTCTTCTCGCGGTCTGCGGAGCCTCGCTCCGCGCTCGACTCGCGCCGCGCGTTGTCGACGTAGGCCCGCACCTCTGCCTCGTTGTCCCGTCCCGCGACGAGCCGATCGAGCTCGGGATGCTCGGGCGCCAGCACGAAGAAGGTTGCGCCGAAGAGCGTGTCCGGCCGCGTGGTGAACACCGGGAAGTCGAGCCCGAGCTCCTCGCAGCGGAACGTGACTCGCGCACCCTCGGAGCGCCCGATCCAGTTGCGCTGCATCGTGACGACGTTGTCGGGCCACGATTCGAGGATCTCGAAGTCGGCGAGCAGCCGGTCCGCGTAGTCGGTGATCCGAAAGAACCACTGCTCGAGCTTGCGCTGCTCGACGAGGTTGCCGCAGCGCTCGCATCGCCCGTCGATGACCTGCTCGTTGGCAAGCACCGTCTGGTCGAACGGGCACCACTGCACCGGCGCCTCGGCGCGGTAGGCCAGCCCACGCTCGAAGAGCTTCAGGAATATCCACTGAGTCCAGCGGTAGTAGCTCGGCTCGCAGGTGGCGATCTCGCGCGTCCAGTCGATCGAGATCCCCCACGAGCGGAACTCCTCTGCGAAGGCGGCGATCGACCGCTTCGTCGCGATCCGTGGGTGCTCACCGGTCTTGATCGCCGCGTTTTCGGCGGGGAGCCCGAACGCGTCGTAGCCCATGGGGTGGATCACCTGGTGGCCCTGGCGGCGCCGGACGTGGGCGATGGCATCGCCGATCGAGTAGTTCTTCAGGTGGCCGACGTGGGGCTCGCCCGAGGGGTACGGGAGCATCTCGAGCACGTAGGCCTTGGGCTTTTTGGCATCGAACCCGGGATCGCCCGGGTTCGGCACCTCCCACGTGCCCTCGGACTCCCAGACGGCCTGCCAGCGGCTCTCGATCTCCTTCGGGTCGTAGCGGTCCACGCGCGCGATATTACGAGGCGGCCGGGTGGATCAGACCCGGCGATATAGTCGCGGCGAAGCCGATCGCGAGGAGGATGAGCGTGGGACGCCTGATCAGACTGGACCGCACGGGACACACGACCCTGGCCGACTGGGAGGCGACCGACGAGGCGGCGCGCCTGCGAGCGGCGCAGGTCTTCGAGGCCGAGCGCGAGCGCGGGATGATCGCGTCCGCGACTCGCTCGGACGGAACCGCGGAGGTCATCCGCGAGCTTCCCGCCGAAGCCGAGCTCGTGATCATGCGCCGGCCGATCGCCGGCGGGTAGCGGCCTCGTGCCCGAGGACGAGCTCCTTGCCGAGGTCGCCGCTCCGGCGCCGACGCTCGACGAGACGGCCGCGCTGTGGTGGCGCGAGGACGTCACCCCGGAGACGCTGCGCCGCGACGATCGGCGCTGGACCGCTTGGACCGCCTGGATCGTCACCGTCTTCGTGGCTCCGGCCGTGCTTCTGCTCTACCTCGAGCCGCTGACGTTCCCGGTCGCGGCGATCTGCCTGGCCCACGCCTGGTTCATACCCTGGATCCAGGCCCGCCGGGGCGCGCAGCAGGTCACGCCGCTCGGCAACCCCGCCTCCGGCCCCGAGCAGGTGGCGATCGGCCTGCTCGGCGACCTGCTGGATCACACGGAGCGCGATCTCCTCCTGCGCTCGGGACTTGCCCTGCACCGTGGGCGGCTCGGTGTCTGGCTGGTCGGCGAACGAGGGGCGTTCCTCGTGCGCGGCGCCGGCCGGAGGGTCGACTGCTGGTGCGTGCGGGTGGCCGACGCTTCGGAGCTGCCGGGGGCGGACCGCCTCGCCCACCTCCTGCTCGGCCTGCGTGAGGACGAGCTTGGCTTTGCGAAGGTCGCCAACCTGAGCTTCTCCGGCGCAGCCTGGCGCCTGCGGCCTCGCCTTTCGCCCGGCGCCCGCACGGCGCTCGCCTCGGCGCGGCGGCTGGCGCGGGATTAGCCGAGCTTCGCCGCGAACTCGGACAGTCGCCCCGGGTTGCGGAGCGGCGGGCCGTGGCCGACCAGCAGGAGCTTCGGCTCGAGCTCGGCGATCTTGCGAATCGAGCGCCGGTTTTCGGCGGGATCCGGGGTGAGGTAGGGCTTGGGCTCGTGGAGGCCGGGGATGCCCGTCCAGATGTCCATGTTGGTGACCACGTCGCCGGCGACCAGGACCCCGTCCGCCTCGCGCCAGAAGGCGATATGCCCGGCGGAATGCCCGGGGACGTCGATCACCTCGAAGCCGGCGACCTCGTCGCCCTCGCGCAGGACCCGGTCCACGGTGCGGCCGGGACCGGTGAAGAACGAGTCGTAGAACCTGGCGACGGGATGGTCGGGCTGGCGCTTGCGGATCAGGCTCGGGTCGACGGCGGCCGGCACGTCGAGCTCCCCCACCAGGTAGGAGATCTGGAGCTTGGTGCAGATCTCGTCGCTCGCGCCCTGGTGATCGGGGTGGGCATGGGTGATGGCATGCGAGCTCACGTCGTGCCCTTCGAGCTGGCGGAGGATGCGCTTGCCCGACCGGCGCCCGCCGGCGTCGATGAGGACGTCGCCGACCAGGAACGCGTTGACGGCGTTGGGCAGGAGGACGGTATCCAGGTGCCAGACCGAGTCGGCGAGCTCCTTCATGCTTCGATCCTATTCAGCATGCGCCTCCTGTTCGTCTGTCTGGGCAACATCTGCCGCTCGCCCACCGCCGAGTCGACCATGCGAAAGCTCGTGGCCGAGGCCGGGCTGGAGGGCGAGATCGAGGTCGACAGCGCCGGCACCGGCAGCTGGCACCTCGGCGATCCGCCCGATCCTCGCGCGGTCGAGGCGGCGCAGCGCCGCGGCCTGACGCTGGACGGGCGGGCGAGGCTCGTCACCGGCGCGGACTTCGAGGCGGACCTGCTCGTCGCCATGGACCGCAGCAACCGCGACGAGCTGCTGGCGCAAGCTCCGAGCCGCGAGGCGCGGGCGAGGGTGCGGCTGCTCCTCGACGATCCCGAGCGCGACGTCCCGGATCCGTACTACGGGGGGCGGGACGGCTTCGACCGGGTGCTCGACGTGGTCGAGGAGGGCTGCCGGACGCTGCTTGCGGAGGTCCGGGCTCAGCGGGCGGCGTGAACGAGGCGCTGCGGGAGTCCCTTGCCGCCGGGCTCGGGCGAGCCGTCCGGTCGGCGACGGCGGTCGGCGGCGGCTCGATAAACGACGCCTGGCGCGTCGAGCTCTCCGACGGTGAGCTCGTGTTCGTGAAGGCGCGGGCCGGGGCGAGTCCCGAGGAGTTCGACGCGGAGGCGGCCGGGCTGCGGTGGCTGGGCGAGGCCAAGGCCGTCGCCGTGCCCCGCGTCGTCGGCCGCGGCGCCGCGCCGCCGTGGCTGGCGCTCGAGTGGGTGGAGCGAGGCGGGCTGTCGGCCGGCGGCGCCGAGCGCCTGGGGCGCGAGCTCGCTGCGCTCCACGGGGCCGGCGCGGCCGCGCACGGCGAGCTGCCGCCGGGATCGCCGGACCAGCTGTTGCGGATCGGCTCGGTCGCGCTTGCGATCGAGCCGGCGGCGAGCTGGGCGGAGCTCTACTCGGGGCAGCTGGTGGCGCCGCTCGTTCGCCGGGCCCGTGACGGCGCGGCCCTCTCCGCGGCGGACGCCGGCGCGATCGAGCGTGCCTGCGAGCGCCTGGGGGAGCTGTCCGACGCGACCGAGCCCCCGGCGCGGCTGCACGGCGACCTCTGGAGCGGCAACGTGATGGCCGACGCGTCGGGCGCGGCCTGGCTCATCGATCCGGCCGCCTACGGCGGCCATCGGGAGGTCGATCTGGCGATGCTGAGACTGTTCGGCGTACCCGACGAGCGCATCTTCCGGGCCTACGAGGAGGCCTTCCCGCTCGCCGAGGGGCACCGCGAGCGAGTCGCGCTCTGGCAGCTTCTTCCGCTCCTCGTCCACGCGGTGCTCTTCGGCGGGGGCTACGGCGCCTCCGCGGGCGCGGCGGCGAAGCGGTACCTGTAGCGACGAGCCGCGTCACCGGAGGCGAGCTACCCTCAAGCCATGTGTCGCAACATTCGCACCCTTCACAATTTCGATCCGCCGGCCACCGATGACGAGATCGCGGCGGCCGCGCTGCAGTACGTCCGCAAGGTGAGCGGCTCGACGAAGCCGTCGCGCGCAAACGAGGAGGCGTTCGCGCTCGCCGTCGACGAGGTGGCCGCGGCGACGAGCAAGCTGCTGGAAAGCCTCGTGACCTCGGCCCCGCCCAAGGACCGCGAGGTGGAGGCCGCGAAGCACCGAGCGCGATCAGCCGCGCGCTTCGCCGCCGCCTAGGGCGAGCCCCAGCCGGCCTCGTACGTGCGCGAGCAGTTCCGCGTCGCCGGCCGGCGCGACTTCCGGTACCTCTGGTTCGCCCAGACGGCGAGCGGCCTCGGCGACCGCATGGTCGTCGTCGCGCTCGCGCTGTTCATCACCAAGGAAACGGGGCGGGCGGTCGACGTGGGCCTGGTGCTGGGCGCCCAGACGCTCACGCTCGTCACGTTCCTGCTGATCGGGGGCGTGTGGGCGGACCGGCTGCCGCGGGCGAGGCTGATGGTGGGAACCGACGTCATCCGCGGCTCGCTCCACGCCCTGCTCGCGGCGCTCATCTTCACCGGCGCGGTTCGCGTCTGGGAGGTGGTCGCCATCGAGGCGCTGTTCGGCGCGGCGGAGGCGTTCTTCCAGCCCGCGTACACGGGCCTGGTCCCGCGCACGGTGCCGGCCGCGGAGATCCAGGAGGCGCAGGCGGTCTCGCACCTCACCGCGAACCTCAACGAGATGATCGGGCCGGCGCTCGCCACGGCGCTCGTGCTCGGCGTCGGCGCAGGCTGGGCGTTCGCTCTGGACGCCGCGACCTTTGCGATCAGCGCCCTGCTGCTCACGCGGGTGCGCCCGGGCTGGAGCGACGCCCCGTCTTCAGTGGAGCGGCGGACGGTTCTCGCGGAGCTCGCCGAGGGCTTCGCCCAGGTCCGGTCCCGCGCGTGGCTATGGGTGACCGTGGCCGTGTTCGCGCTCATCGTCCCGATCGGCTACGCGCCGCTCTTCGTGATCGGGCCGACGGCCGCGGAGAGCGCCTACGGATCGACGGCGGTGTTCGGGGTGATCACGACGCTGATGGGCCTCGGCGCGCTGATCGGCTCACTCGCCGGGCTTCGCTGGCGCCCGCGGCGGCCGATGCGCGCCGCGTTCCTGGCAACGGCGGGCTGGCCGCTGATGCTGATCGCGTTCGGAGTGACCGCGCCCGAGGCGGTGGTGCTGGCGCTCGCCGTCGCGCTCGGGGCCGGCTTCGCGCTCTTCGAGGTCTGGTGGAACACCGCGATGGCCGAGCACGTTCCCGCTGAGGCGCTCTCGCGGGTGAGCTCCTACGACTGGATGGGCTCGCTCGTGTTCCTGCCGCTCGGCTTCCTGCTGGCCGGGCCCATCGCCGACGCTACGAGCACCGGCGCCGTCCTCGTCGGCGGCGGAGCGTTCACCGCGGTGATGCTCGCGGTCGGGCTCGTCCCTCGCGAGACGCGCGAGCTTCGCGGAGGGGGAAGTATGTTTGAGCCATCGCGCCCGACGCAGCCAACCTGATCCGCGGCCCCGAGGAGATCACGGGCGACTGGCTCTCGGCAGCCCTCGGGCGGCCAGGGCTCGGGCTTCTTGCGACCGAGCGAATCGGCACCGGGCAGATGAGCCAGGCGCACCGGGTGCAGTACGCGGCGGACGGCGGCGAGCCGGAGACGGTGGTGGTCAAGCTGGCGTCCGACGACGCGACGAGCCGCGCCACCGGCGTCGGGATGGGCGCCTACTACCGGGAGATCTGCTTCTACCGGAACCTGGCGCCGCGGCTGGGGGAACCGCTTCCGGGCTGCCTGCTCGCGGCATACGACCCGGCGCAGGGCTGGTTCACGCTGGTCCTCGAGGACATCGCGGGCGGGCAGACCGGGGATCAGATCGCCGGATGCTCGGTCGACGAGGCGCGGGTCGCGCTTCGCGAGCTGGCCCGCCTGCAGGCCCCGGTGTTGGGCGATCTCGCGCTTGGCGCGGCGGACTGGCTGAACCAGCCGAACCCCCTGAACCAGGCGTTGCTAACGCAGCTCCTCGGCGGCTTCCTCGAGCGCTACGAGGGCCGGATCGCCCCGGAGCACGTGGAGGTCTGCGAACGCTTCGTCCCGTCGTGCGACGCCTGGGCGGCGGACCGGCATCCGCCGCTCGGACTCGTGCATGGCGACTACCGGCTTGACAACCTGCTGTTCTCCGCTGACGACTGCAAGGTGGTCGACTGGCAGACCGTGAGCTGGGGGCCGGCGATGACCGACGCCGCGTACTTCGTCGGTGGTGGGCTGTCCGTCGACGACCAGACGGGCACACGAGGAGGAGCTCGTCAGGGCCTACCACTCCGAGCTGCTCGCTCACGGCGTCGAGGGATTCGGCTGGGTGGAGTGCTGGGACGACTACCGCCGGGGAACCTTTCACGGGATCGTGATGACGATCGCAGCGTCGATGGTCGTGCAGCGGACCGAGCGCGGCGACGACATGTTCATGACGTCGCTGGAGCGAAACGCCCAGCAGGTCCTCGATCTCGACGCGCTCTCGCTGCTGCCGGAACCGGACGCGGGCAGCCCGAAGCCGCTGCGGCCCAAGCCCGAGGACGAGGGCCGCCACCCGCCGGGGCCAGAGGAGCTGTGGAACGAGAGCTGGTACTTCGACGCGATCAGCGATGACCGCAGGCTGGGTGTCTACGCGCGCATCGGGCGGCTGCCGAACCTCGACGCGTGCATGTACACCGCCTGCGTCTGCGGCCCGGGGCGGCCATCGATCATGCTCGCGGCCGAGATGCCGCTGCCCGACGCAGACGACGACGCCCAGGTGGTGCACTCGGATGTCGCCCATGGCGAGCACCACGTCGAGGCCCCGCTCGAGCGATTCCGCGTAACGCTTCAGGGAACCGCAGGCGCACACGAAGACGAGTCCGCCCCGCTGCGTCGCGAGGACGGCGAGCCGGTCGAGATCGGATTCGACCTGGTCTGGGAGACGGAGGGCGTTCCATACGCGTGGCGGCAGAGCACCCGGTACGAGATCCCCTGCCGGGTCAGCGGGACGATCCGGGTCGGCGACGAGGAGATCGAGTTCTCCGGGCCGGGGCAGCGCGACCACTCATGGGGGTCACGAGACTGGTGGGCGGTCGACTGGATGTGGAGCGCTCTGCACTTCGAAGACGGGACGCGCACCCACGCGGTTGGGGTGCCGACGATGCCGGGCTACGGCGTCGGGTACATGCAGCGTGGTGGCGAGCTGAGGGAGATCGAGTCGGTGACGGCGACCGAGCACGTTGCCGACAACGGGCTGATCACCCACGCCCGGATCGAGATGGGCCCCGACGCCCCGAATGTCGACGTCGAGCCCCTCGCGTTCGGCCCGATCCTCCTCGAGGCCCCCGACGGTCGCATCTCGCACTTCCCGCGCGCGATGTGCCGGGTGAAGGCGGATGACGGCCGCAAAGGCGTCGGCTGGGTGGAGTGGAACCGCAATCAGCGGGAGTGAGGGACGGTGAGTGCAGACGAGCGATTCATGTTGTTAATCATCTAGTCGCTCCCCACAACGCCTGAAGTTCGCGGGCGATAATGCCCGGAATCGCGAACCCACTCGCCTTCACTCGCGTGGCGACCATCGCGGGGTGTGCTTCCCTGGCGGCTTCGGGGTGCGGAGGGAATGGAGCTAGCCGTTCCGTTTCTTCAGGCTCGGATGGCCTTCCTGCTTCGAAGGCTGCAGCGCCGTCAGCTCAGACGCACCGGTGTCCCGGTCGTGGCCTGTCAGCTCTTCCTTTGGGTGCCAACCCAGGCGTGGCCGCTGCCCACATTGCGGCGACGCGCGTGGGCTCCTCGCCGCAGATCGAGGTCACCATTCACTCTGGCACTTGGTCTGGAGTCATCTCGAACCTCTGCGGCAAGCGTGTCGCGCATCGGACGGTTGAGGTCCTAACCGATGACCATCGGTTCGACCGTGGGCGGAACAAGAGCGCGAGCCTGGCGCAAGCTCGGTTCTACGTGTCACGCTTCGACGACGGTTACCGGGCTTGGTTCCGGGAGCACTGACCAGCGGATGACCCGGCCGAAAGCTCAGGCTGGTGAGAAGGTGGTGGGCCGAGGCGCGCGTAGGACTTGCCGCGGCGGGTGATCGAGAACTCTTCGCCGGCAGCGGCGCGTTCCAGGTACCAGCCGAAGCGGTTACGGAACTCGTGCGCACCAACGTGAAGAGCGTCGAGAGGTCTAGTGGAGCTGAGGGGGCTCGAACCCCTGACCTCTGCCATGCCATGGCAGCGCTCTTCCAGCTGAGCTACAGCCCCGAGTCGGTAGTCGGTCGCCCAGTTTAGAGCAGCTTTCTGGCCATTCCGGGCCGGCTCTACCCGGAGCTGGAAGGTCCACATTCCCTCGACTGCCTCGATCGGAATGAGGTAGCACTCATCAAGTTCCTCGCAGTACGCCGCTACGGCGTCGATCTCCTCGGCTGTGTATCGGCGCCTCAGGTGCTTGCCTTGGCTGTTGCAGCGAGACGTCGTCAAGGGCACGGGAATCACGCCGTCTTTCAGCGCTACCCACTTGCACTGGACACGGAGAAGCCGGGGCTGCAGGTCGAAGATCAGGTCGTAGCGGGTGTGTTCGACGATCGGCCGGACGACCGGGATGCCGAGCTTGATGGCGGCCGCCGTAATTGCCGCCTCGGCGACGTTGCCTTTGTGGTTCGAGTCACGCATCGAACGTATGTTCCCGCTCGTCGTGTGACACATGATGCGCGGAATGCGCCGATCGTGTGTTCGCCGCCGCCGAGGGCGGCCCGGATCAGCCGGCGCGTTCGGCGTTCTCGACGATGAGGTCGACGTAGCGCGGCCAGAGCTCCCGCGGGAGGTCGTGCCCCATGCCCTCGATCAGCTCGAGCTTCGCGTCCGGGATCGCGGCAGCCGTCGCCTCCCCGCCCGAGCGGTCGATCAGCGGGTCATCGACGCCGTGGATCACGAGCGCCGGCACATCCACCTCGCGCAGCTTCGCCGTGCGGTCGCCGGAGGCGAGCACCCCGACGAGCTGGCGCCCTTCGCCGATGGGGTTGTAGCCGCGGTCGAAGCTCTCGAGGGCGCGCTCGCGGATCCCCTCCGCGTCCACCTCGAAGCCGGGCGAGCCGATCGTGCTGTAGATCGCGACGCTGCCGTCGGCGAACGCCTCCCGGTCTCCCCGCGGCGGGCTCAGCAGCACCTGCAGCGCCGCAGGCGTCGGCTGGCCCACGTCCGGGTCGCCGGTGGTCGACATGATCGACGTCAGCGAGAGCACCCGCTCCGGGTGGGCGATCGCGAGCGTCTGGGCGATCATCCCGCCCATCGAGACGCCGACGACGTGCGCGGCCTCGACGCCGAGGGCATCCAGCAGGCCGGCTGCATCCGCGGCCATGTCGGAGAGTGTGTAGCTCGCCGAGCTGAAGTCCCCGGCCATGGCCGCCAGCGCGTCGGGCGCCGGCCCGTCCTCGAACCACGTGGAGCGGCCGACGTCGCGGTTGTCGTAGCGGACGACGTGGTACCCGCGCGCGGCCAGCATCTCGCAGAAGCGCTCGTCCCAGCCCAGCATCTGGACGCCGAGCCCCATCACCAGGAGGATCGTCGGCCGGGCGGGGTCGCCGAAGCTCTCGTAGGCGATCTCCACGCCGCCGGCCTGTGCCCGCTCCTCGCTCACGAGCACTGACTATTTCAGGAAACGCTCAGTCGACGTCGAGGACGATGCGCCCGTCGCGGTTGTCGCGAACGCGGAACTCCATCGCGCAGCGCCGCTCCAGCTCCTCCAGGAGCAGCACGGGCTCGGCGAGGGTGACCTCGAGCGTCGCCCGTCCTTCCGAGAAGCGAACGATCGAGATGTCCGACGTCGCGTCGATCTCCCGCGCCGCGTCCTCGAACCCCACGAGCTGTGCAAAGTCGCCCAGCGGCCCGATCTCGACCTCGACGCACCCCTCGAAGATCTCCGCTCCCGCGTCGGGCGAGTGCCCGTTCGACGCCGCCGGCACCGGGTCGGATTCCGGCTCCGTCGCGGGCTGCGGCTCGAAGCGCCGCGTCGGCTGGACGGAACTCTCGTCGACCTCCGCGCCGACCGCGGGGACCGGCTCGCGCTCGTCCGCGGGCGCCGGCTCGGCGGGCGCATCGGCCTCTGCGCCGCCGCCGGCCGCCGGCCGTGCCGGAGGCTTTCCCTTCGCGCGCTCGAGCTCCCGCACGAGCGCCTCGAGGGCCTCCATGCTCAGCACGCTCTTGCGCGTCGCCTCGGCGAGCTCCGCCCGGACCTCCTTCAGCTCGCGCTCGCGCTCGACCACGCGCTCCGCGAGGCGGTTGGCCACCCGCTCCAGCTCGTCCAGTTGCTGAGCCCGCTGGTCGAGCTCTGCGCTCGCCCGCAGCTGCTCCTCCGTCGCGGCGTCCAGCGCAGCGTCGACGTCAGCGCGGCGGTATCCAAGCAGCGCTCTCTTGAAGCGGCGGGCGGCGATTGGCGAAACCTAGGCTCCTGGCCGGACGAAATCAAGAGCGTCGGCGACGATTACCTGCATGCCTTACCCACGCTGCGCGGAAACCGAGCGCCTCATCCTCCGAGCCTGGGAGCCGACCGACCTCGATGCGCTGCGCGAGATCTGGTCGGACCCCGCCGTCGCGGCATCTCTCTCGCCGGGCCGCCCGGTCGATCCGTCCGCCGCCGCCCGCGCCGCGCTCGGCGCCCGCCTCAGCGGCTGGGAACGCAACGGCTTCGACCTCTGGGCTGCCGTCGAGCGGTCGTCGCTGGAGGTGATCGGCTGGATCGGCGCCTGGCGGCAGGACGTTGCCCCGGAGCTCGCGGGCGAGGTCGAGGTCGGCTGGACCCTGCGACAGCCGTGGTGGGGGCTCGGCCTCGCCTCCGAGGGCGCCGGCGCGGCGGTCGCCACCGCCTTTGCCGAGCTCCCGGTCGAACGCGTCATCCACCTCATCGACTCCGCCAACGAGCGCTCCATCGCCGTCGCCACCCGTCTCGGGTCGATCCCCGTCGGAACCACGCCCCACGGCCGGGTCCCCGGGCTCGAGCTTCGGGTCTACTCGCTGGGGAGATCGAGCTTCGGCGCCTCGCCCCAGAGCCGCTCGAGCCGGTAGCGCTCGCGCAGCTCGGGAACGAAGATGTGGAGCACGCAGTCGAAGTAGTCGAGCAGGATCCAGCGCGCCTCGCGCTCGCCCTCCACCGACGCGGGCAGCAACCCGTCCTCGCGCTTCAGCCGAACGTAGACCTCGTCGTGGATCGCCTTCGCCTGGCGCTCGTTCCGCGCCGTGCAGACCAGCAGGTAGTCCGTGTAGCCGACGAGCTCCCGCACGTCGAGCGCCACCAACTCGGTGGCCCCCTTCTCCGTCGCCACGTCCGCGAGCCGCCGGGCGAGCTCGAGCGCGGTCGGTGCGCCGGCGCCTGCCGCGACTGCCTCGGCCCGGCGCTGCGTCTCGCCGTTCACCGGTAGAGGCCCTTCGCCTCGATCACCTCGATCACGGGATCGGGAACCAGATAGCGGATAGGGCGGCCCTGCGCCACCCGCCGGCGAACGCGCGTGGAGGAGACGCCGATCTCGGGCATCCGAACCACCTCGGCGCGCTGATCCGCTCCAAGCGCCTCGAGCGCAGCCTCCGCCTCGTCCAGCGCCGTGCCCGGGCGCGCGGCGATGCCGAGCCGGGCAAGCTCGACCACGCGCTCCGGGCGCTTCCAGCTCTGCAGGCCCGCGGCGACGTCGGCCCCCATCACGAACCAGATCTCCACGCCCGGGCGTTCCGCGGCAAGCAGCTCGATGGTCTCGAAGCTGTAGGAGGGGCCGTCGCGGCGGATCTCCAGATCCGATGCCGAGAGCAGGGCGTCGCCCGCCGCGGCTCGCGTCGCCATCTCGAGCCGCAGCTCACGACCGGGCTCGGGCTCGATGCGCTTGTGCGGCGCCTCGCCCGCCGGAACCAGCAGGACCTCGCCCAGCCCGAGCTGGGACGCCGCCTCCTGCGCAAGCACCAGGTGCCCGATGTGAGGGGGATTGAACGCGCCCCCGAGGATCCCTAGTGCCGCGCCCACCGAGTCACGTCCGGATTTGGCGAGCGAGGATCAAGCATGGCAAGGACTGAGGACGCAGCCAGGCGCTGATCCGCAGCCGCCAAAACGGGCGTGAGTCGGTTGGCGCGGCACTTGGCTGCGACGGCTACTCCCGGACGGTCCCGTCGCCGTGCAGCACGTACTTGAACGAGGTCAGCTCGCGCAGGCCGATCGGCCCGCGAGCGTGGAGCTTCTGGGTCGAGTTTCCGATCTCGGCGCCGAGGCCGAACTCGAAGCCGTCGGTGAAGCGCGTCGACGCGTTTACGTAGACGCACGCCGCGTCCACTCCGGCGGTGAACTCGTCGCCCGCCTCTTCCGACGACGTGACGATCGCCTCCGAGTGTCCGCTGCCGTGGGCGTTGATGTGCTCGATCGCCTCCTCCAGCGAGTCGACGACGGCCACCGCGAGCTTCAGGTCGTGGTACTCGGTGTCCCAATCCTCCGCCGTCGCCGCGCCAATCTCGACCCGCCCGGCGGCGGCCCGAGCACGCTCGTCCCCCACCAGCTCCACGCCCGCGTCGCCCAGCTCGCCGAGCGCGGCGGGCAGGAGCTCGCCTGCGATCTCAGAGCTGACCAGAAGCGTCTCGGCCGCGTTGCAAACGCTTGGGCGCTGGACCTTGGCGTTGAAGATGATCGCGCGCGCCTTCTCGAGATCGGCGTCGCCGTGCACGTAGACGTGGCAGTTGCCGGACGCGGCGTACATCACGGGGACCGTCGCGACGTCCTTCAGCGCATCCTTCAAGCCCTCACCGCCGCGCGGGATGACCAGGTCGACGAGGCCCTCGGCGGTGGCGAGCGCGGCCAGGTCGTCGTGGCCGCCGCCGACCAGCTCGACCGAGCCCTCCGGAAGGCCCGCGTTTCTCGCCGCCTCGGTCACGAGGCCCGCGAGCACGCCGTTCGAGTGGGCCGCATAGCTCGAGCCCCGCAGGACGATCGCGTTGCCGCTCTTCAGCGTCAGCGCGGCGCAATCGACGGTCACATTCGGCCGCGCCTCGTAGATCACGGCGATCACCCCCAGCGGCGTGCGCACCTTCCGCAGGTCGAGCCCGTTGTCGAGCGTACGCCGCTCGATCTCCTCCCCGACCGGATCCGGCAGGGCCGCGATGGCGCGAACGCCCGCGGCCATCTCCGCGATCCGCTTCTCGTCGAGCGCGAGCCGGTCACGCAGCGAGGCGGACAGCGACTCCGCGCGCTCGTCGGCGAGGTCCGCCGCGTTCGCCTCGAGGATCTCGGCAGTTCGCTCCTCGAGCAGCGCGGCGAGCGCCGTCAGTGCGGCGTCCTTCTGCTGGCGCGGCGCACGGCCGAGCGTGCGCGAGGCGCGCTTGGCGCTCTCGCAGGCGTCGCGGACCGTTCTCGTGGCGGTTGCCATCGGCCTAAGGGTAGCCATCGCCTCCCCGGTGCTTGCGTATTGTGGCCGCGTGGCCGCCGATGCCCCGTCGACCGGAGCTGACCTCGCACGCGCGTGGCTCGAGGGCTCGCCCTTCGTCGAGAAGCTGGGGCTCAAGCTCGAGGCGCTCGATTCCGGCTCCGCCCGGATCCGCCTTCCCTACAGCGACTCGCTGCCGACGATGGGCGACGTCGTCCACGGCGGCGCCATCAGCTCGCTGATCGACACGGCGGCCGCCGCGGCCGCCTGGTCGGGCGCCGAGGTCCCCGAGAGGATCCGCGCCTCGACGGTGGGCTTCACCGTCGACTTCCTCTCCCCGGCTCGCGGCCAGGACGTCGTCGCCGAGGCTCGCGTCCTTCGCCGTGGCGCGGTGACGTTCCTCGCGGTGGACGCAACGGCCGACGACGGTACGCCGGTCGCAACGGCGCTCGTGACCTACCGCCTCTAGGTCAGGACGAAGCGATCGCGGTGAACGGCCTCCTCGGCCGCGTCCGGGAACGCCGCCAGGACCTCGTCCGAGCGCTTCCCCTTGACCCGGTCGAGCTCCTGCGCCGAGTAGTTGGCGATGCCCTTGCCCACGACCTCGCCCTCGCACACCACCTCGACGGCGTCGCCCGCCGTGAACTCTCCCTCGACCGCGGTCACCCCGACCGGCAGCAGGCTCGACCCGCTCTCGCGCAGCACCCTTGCGGCCCCGGCGTCGACGACCACCCGCCCCTGGCTGGGCTTCGCGTAGCGCAGCCAGAGCTTGAAGCTGGGGGTTCGCTCCGGGTGCGGCACGAAGCGGGTCCCCACCTCGTCGCCGGACGCCGCGACGCCGAGCGTTCCGGGAGTCGTGCCGTCGCAGATCACCGCCGGGATCCCGGCCGCGCTCGCCATCTCCGCCGCCGCCACCTTGCTGCGCATCCCGCCCGAGCCGAACGCCGTGGTCCGGTCCCCGATCGAGTAGTCGCGAAGCTGGCTGAAGTCGTAGACCTCGCGGACGAGCTGCGCCGCCGGATCCACACGCGGATCGGCGGTGTGCAGCCCGGGCAGGTCGGTGAGGAGCACGAGCAGCCTGGCCTTCGAGCAGGATCGCCACCTGCGCCGAGAGGAAGTCGTTGTCTCCAAAGGTGATCTCGTCGGTCGCCGTCGTGTCGTTCTCGTTGATGACCGGAACCGCGCGCCACTCCAGCAGCCTGCGCAGCGTGCGGCGAGCGTTGAGGTAGTGCATGCGCGCCGCCATGTCGAACGAGGTGAGGAGGACCTGCGCCGCGTGGACGTCGCCGGCCGCGAGCCGCTCCTCATAGGCGCGGAAGAGGGAGCCCTGCCCCACCGCCGAGGCCGCCTGCATCGAGTCGATCTCCCGCGGGCGCTCCGTCAGCCCCATGAGGCGCGAACCCCGCGCGATCGCGCCCGAGGTGACCATGACGACATCCTCGCCGCCGCGATGGAGCTCGGCGACCTGGGCGCACACCGAGTCGAGCACGTCCGCGCGCAGCTCGCCGCCGTCGTCGGCGACGATCGAGGAGCCAAGCTTCGCCACCACGGTCATCGCGGCCAGTGTAGGAACGACGCGGAGCGCTACGGGTGAAGCTCGAACTCCTGGTCGCCGACGCGCACCTCGTCGCCGGGCTCAAAGCCGGCGCGCTCGAGCTCCGCGATCACGCCGATCTCCCGCAACCGCTGCTCCAGGTACGCGAGCGCCTCGAGGTTCGCCGCGTCGTGGCGCTCGAACAGCATCTCGATGCCGCGCCCGCGCACCCGAAACACGCCGTCGCCCTCCTTCGCCACCTCAAAGCCCTGGTCGGTGGGCCGGTAGGTGATGTGCTCGGCCGCGAAGCCCCCCTCGCCGGCTCGCCGGCCGGACTCCACCAGCGTCTCGGGCACGGCCTCGGCCAGCGCCGAGACCAGTCCGGCGAGCCCGGCGCCGGTTGCGGCGGAGACCGCGACGACGTCGCGCGGAACCGGCCCCAACCGCTCGCGCAAATCGGCCACGACCGCCTCCGCCTCTTGATCGGTGACCAGATCGCACTTGGAGACGACGACCAGCTCCGGCAGCCGCTCGAGCCCGGCCCCGTACCGTGCGATCTCGGAGCGGACCGTCGCGTACGCCGCCATCGGGGTCGGCGCCAGGACCGGCCTCCACGAGGTGCACCAGGACGCGGCAACGCTCGACATGTGCAAGGAATTCGTGCCCGAGCCCGGCGCCTGACGCTGCCCCCTCGATCAATCCCGGGATGTCGGCGATGACGAGCTGGCGATCGTCCACGTCGACGGTTCCGAGCACGGGCTCGAGGGTCGTGAACGGGTAATCGGCCACCTTCGGCGTGGCCGCGGTGATGCCGGCGAAGCAGCGACGACTTGCCCGCGTTTGGCAGGCCGACGAGCCCGCGTCGGCGAGCAGCTTCAGCCGGAGCTCGATCCAGCCCTCCTGCCCGTCCAGCCCCTTGCTCGGCAAACCGCGGCGCCTGGCGGGTGGAGCTGGCGAAGCGCTTGTTCCCGTGTCCCCCAGCGTCCGCCGCGCGCGACGATCGCGCGCTGCCCGGGCTCGGTGAGGTCGAACGTCTCGCCATCGAGCCCCTCGACAACCGTGCCCGGCGCGACCGGCACGACCTGCGTCGGCTGCCGCGCGCCCCGTGGCGCTGCCCCCCCTCGCCGTGGGCGCCACGCCCGGCCCGCAGATGCGGCGAGCGGCGAAGCGCCGCGAGGTCGCGACGGGACGGGTCGCAAATCAGGACGACGTCGCCACCGCGGCCACCGTCGCCGCCGTCCGGGCCGCCGCGCGGCACGTGCGCCTCGCGGCGAAAGCTGACGACGCCGTCGCCGCCGCGCCCCGCCTTCACGTGAACTTTCGCGCGGTCGTGGAGCACACAGCGAGAAGTTTGCCTGACACAGCCCTAGGCCATCGTAGATGGCCGCCAGTCTCCCAGGCCGACGGATCCGACAACGGGCGTGGCGAGGCTAGGTTGCGGCCGCGAAGGCCCGCAGGACCTCGTCGCGGGTAGTCGCCGAGAAGGCGCCGCCATCGCCGGCGAGCCCGCGCAGCGCCGCGATCGTCAGGCGCATCTGCCGCACGTACTCGTCGCAACCCGGGCATTCACCGAGGTGCACGTCGATGGCGTGCCGCTGCACCGCCGCGATCTGGCCCTCGAGGTAGTCGGTAACCAGCTCGACCAAGCTCGCGGCACGTGATCTGTGTTTGTGCCTGTCGGTCACTCATACGGTTCATCCTCGGACTCGAAGTGCTGCTCCAGCGCCGCCCTCACCTTCGTTCGCGCCCGGTGCAGCAGCACCCGCTGGTTGGTCTCCGACACGTCCAGGGCGTTACGGACCTCCTGCGAGGAGAAGCCCTGGACGTCGCGCAGGGTGATCACCTCGCGCTGTCGCGGCGGCAGCGCCGCGATCGCCTCGAGCAGCACCGTCCGGCCTCATCGCTCGCCAGACGCTCCTCCGGAGACGACCACTCGAGCGGAGGCCTGGCCCAGCTGCCCTGCCCCGCGCCGACCCTGGAAGCGGTCCGCGTCGAGACCGCCGTCGTCATCGCTGCCCTCCTCCGCGCGCCGGCGAAACGTACGAGAACGGCAGCGTGCGCCTCTCGCGCACCCCGCGGCTGCGGGCGTTGTTCAGGAGGATCCGGTAGATCCACGTGCGCAGCGAGGAGCGGCCCTCGAAGCGGTCGATTCCGTTGATGACGCCGAGCCAGGTGTCCTGGACGACCTCCTCGGCGACCGCCCGGCTGGGCACGTGCTGCCTCGCCAGCCGCAGGAGCGCGGGCGAGAGCTCGTCGACGAGCTTCGCGAACGCCTCGCTGTCCCCGCGGCGAAGCGCCTCGACCAGGGCAGCCTCGTCCCTCGTCGGTCTCGGCCGCCTCCACGCCGGAGACGATATGCGGCGTCGTCAGGCGTCTAGGACCCCTCGGCGACCGAGACGGTGCGGCCCTTGCGACCGGACGTGAACTCGACTTCGCCGGCGCGGGTGGCGAAGATCGTGTGATCGCGGCCGAGGCCGGTGCCGTCACCCGGGCGGAAGCGCGTGCCGCGCTGGCGGACGATGATCTCTCCGCCGGAGACCGCCTGGCCCGCGAAGACCTTGACGCCGAGCATCTTCGGGTTGGAGTCGCGGCCGTTGCGGCTCGAGCCGAGGCCCTTCTTATGAGCCATCTAGTCGTCCTCCCTTCGGTCTTCTTCGCCGCGGGCTTGCGGGCCGCCGGCTTGCTTGGCTGCGGGCTTCTTGGCCGCAGGTTTCCTGGCGGCAGGCTTCTTGCGGCCGCGGCCGTCTTGGCGGCCGGCTTCTTCGGCTTCGGCTTCCGGAGCCTTCGGCTCTGGCGGCGGGCTTTGCCTCCGCCTTGGGCTCTGCCTCGGTCGCGGCTTTCGAGGCCGCCGGCTTGCGGCTAAGCAGCTTCACGTCGACCACCTCGAGCTTCGTCAGCTCCGAGCGATGACCCTGGCGCTTGCGGTAGCCCTTCTTCGCCTTGTACTTGAAGATGCGGATCTTCTCCCCGCGCAAATGCTCCGCCACCGTCGCCTCGACCTTGACCTTCTCGAGCCCGGCGGAGTCGAGGACGACGTCGCCGTCGCCGCGGAACATGACCGGGCGCAGCGCGACCTTGGCGCCCTCGTCGTCGGGCAGCCGATCGACGAGGAGCGTCGTCCCCTTCTCGGCGCGGTACTGCTTGCCGCCCGTCTCGACTATGGCGTAGCTGTCAGTCATCGGTCTGGGTGCTGCTCGCTGCTTCCTGCTTGCTCGACTCGCCGCCCCGCCCACGGCCACCGCGGCGGCCGCGCCGGCCACCGCGCGAAGCGGGCGATTTTACCTGCTCGCCGTGCTCGCCACGATCCTCGCCGGGCTCGACGTCGATGAGCGTCCCCGTCGCCGCCGAGCGCGCGACGCTCTCGATTCGCACCAGGTGGCGCTCGCCGACGTAGCGCGCCGCACCGGCGACGCTCACGATGTAGGACTCGACCCGGGCGACCGCGGCGTCGGCGTCGTACATGTGCGGCTCCTCGATCGTGAGCATGACCTCCTCGCCGGCCTTGAACGGCAGCGCGCGCTCCTCGATCTCGGCTCGGCGTACCCTCGGCCGCCACGGCGTAGGCGTCGAGGGGCAGCGCCTCCCCGCCCTCGAAGTGGAAGTGCTTGCCGGCTCTGCTCCTCGAGCTCGTCCAGTCCGCTGCCCTCCTCGACCAGCTTCGCCGCGACCTTGGGGTTCACGCGGATCAGGATACGCCTCGGCCTTCGGCTGCTCCTCGACCAGGTCACGGAGCTTGCGGATCGCGTCGATCGCGACCGTCTCCTCGGAGCGCACCACGCCCTCGCCCTCGCAGGTGGGACACGGCTTGGTGAGAATCTCGCGGACCCCGTCGGTGACGTTCTGGCGGGTCATCTCCACCAGCCCGAGGGGCGAGACCTCGACGACGTACGGTCTTGGTCTTGTCCTCGTCGAGAGCCTTGCTGCATCGTCTTCATGCACCTGGTCGCGGTTGCGCGCCTTCGCCATGTCGATGAAGTCGATGACGATGATCCCGCCGATGTCGCGCAGCCGCAGCTGGCGCACGACCTCCTCCGCCGCCTCGACGTTGACCTTCGTGATCGTGTCCTCGAGGCGCCCGCCCTTGCCGCGGCCGGTGAAGCTGCCGGTGTTGATGTCGATGACGGTCAGCGCCTCGGCGTAGTCGATCATCAAATAGCCGCCGGATGGCAGGTCCACGCGCCGCTCGAGCGTCGACTCGAACTCGCGCTCGATCTCGTAGCGCTCGAACAGGGGCTCGGCGATCCTTGTAGAGCTCGACAAGCTCGACGAGCTCCGGCGCGGTGCGCTGGAAGAAGCTCGTCACGCGGTGATGCTGCTTCTCGTCGTCGATGACGGCCCCCTCGAACTCCTTGCCGAGGACATCGCGCAGGACGCGGATCGAGAGGTCGGCCTCCTGGAAGACCATCGCCGGCGCCTTCACGTCCTCCGCGCGGCGCTCGAGCACCTCGTGGAGCTTGTGGAGGTAGGCCAGGTCGCGCTCGAAGTCCTCCTTCCGCGCGCCCTCGGCCGCGGTGCGAACGATCACGCCGCCCTTGCCGTTCGAGTCCTTCACGTGGATCTTCTGCAGGAGCTTTCGCTGCCGGTCGCGCTCGGCGTCCGGGAAGCCGGCGGCTGGCGCCGACGCCCTCGCCGCTCGGCATGTAGACCAGGTAGCGCCCGGCGATGGAGAGCTGCATCGAAAGCCGCGCGCCCTTCGTCTTCAGGGGGTCCTTGACGACCTGGACGAGGACCTCCTGCTTCGGCTTGATCAGCTCGTCGATCCGCCGCCCGCCGCCGCGGCCGCGGCGCGGCGCCCGCTGGCCATCCTCGGTGACGATCTCGTCGACGTGGAGGAAGCCGTTGCGCTCCAGGCCGATGTCGACGAAGGCGGCCTCCATGCCGGGCAGCACGTTGTCGACCACGCCCTTGTAGATGTTGCCGACGATCGACCTCGATCCCCGGCGTTCGATGTAGAGCTCGGAGACCGCGTACTTCGAGGCCTCCGTGGCGTTGCGACCGCCGCCGCCACGCTTTCTCTCCAGCACGGCCACCCGGGTCTCCCCGGCGTCGACCGAAACCAGTATTCGCTTTTTCAAGTTCCTCACCTCGAGAGGGTTGACTCGCGGGGCGTCTGCGGCACCTGGCCGCGTCACCTGTATCGCGAGGGCCCTGCTCTCGGTGAAAGGCGTGCTTGCACGTAGACGCTTTGCAGGAGGCCGATCGCCATCAGGGTGACGACGACCGAGGATCCTCCGAAGCTCATCAGCGGCAGCGGGATGCCGGTAACCGGCATGATCCCGATCGTTATGCCGACGTTGACGAAGACGTGGAACATCAACATCGCGGCGATGCCACCGGCGATCAGGCTCCCGTAGAAGTTCTTCGCAAGCGTCATGATGCGCAGCGCCCTCCACATGAGCAGGGCGTAAAGGGACAGTAGGAACGCGGCTCCGAGGAACCCGAACCGCTCGCCGACGGCGGCGAAGATGAAGTCGGTCTGGCGTTCCGGCAGGAACCCGTTCTCGGTTTGCGTCGCATCGCTTCCGCGCCCTGTCTTGCCTCCCGACCCAATCGCGATGATCGATTGGTGTGTTTGATAGCTGGATGCCTTGGGATCACTCGACGGGCTCAGGAACGACGTGAGCCGGTCCTGCTGATAGCCCGAAAGGATCGGGTGCCCGACAGCGGGCGCGATTACGAGGATAAGGGTTACGGCACTCAGAGCGAGCCCCCCGATGAACGCAAAGTGCGTCCACCGGGTGCCGGACAGGTAGAGGATCGCGAACGTGATCGCCACATATACGCCGGCGGTACCGAGGTCCGGCTGGGCGGCGACGAGCATCGCCGGCAAGAGCCCCATGACCAGGATGCGAGCCGTGCGCTGGCGCTCGCCGAGGCGCCGGCCCTGATCGATCGCGAACGCCGCCAGCGCGAGGACGAGGAGCAGCTTGCCGAGCTCGGACGTCTGCAGGCTGAAGAACGGCAGCGCGATCGAGCGCTTCGATCCGCGCGTCGCGGTGCCCGCGGCGTAGACGAGCAGGATCGCCGCGATCATCGCCGTGTAGAGGCCGACGCGAAGCTCGCGGAAGCGCGAGTAGTCGATGCGCGCGAGCGCGACCATGAAGGCGATGCCGACCGCGCCGTAGATGGCCTGGCGCACGACGTAGAAGTTGGGGTCGTGCGGGATGTCCGCGGAGGTCGTGACGTGGAGCGTGTAGAGGCTGCAGGCCAGGAGCGCGACCGCGCCCAGCAGGAGGGCCGGATCCAGGTGCGTGATCCCGATCCGCTCGATCACGCCTGCCCGCTCGCGGGCCCGGAAGGTTCTGGGTAGGGCCTGGGACTCCATCAGCCGTAGGGATTGGAGCTCGAAGATGACGCGGACCCCGTCGCCACGGACGCTGCCTTGGCGACCTTCCGTGCGAAGCCCGGGATCCGCTCGCCGAAATACGCATTGAGGACGTCACGGGCGGCGGGCGCCGCCGCATCCGCGCCAAAGCCGCCCTGCTCGATGGTCACTGCGACAACGACCTTGGGGTTCGGGTAGGGCGCCAGCACGATGTACCACGACTGGTCCTGTTGCCCGGTGTGCTGCGCCGTGCCGGTCTTGCCGGCGACGCCGATCGGGTAGTTGCCGAACACGCCGTAGGAGGTGCCGTCGGAGCGCTGCGCCGCGTTGTGGAGGGCGTTCAGGATGAGCTCGCGATACGAGGCATGGATGTCGACGTGGCGCTGATCCGCGGGGTCGATCCTCTGGACGACCTGCCCCTTCGGGTCCACGACCTTCATGCCGACGTGAGGCCTGATGATGTCGCCGCCGTTGGCAATCGCGGCGTACGCGACGGCCATCTGAAGCGGATCGGTGAGCAGGTCGCCCTGGCCGACCGCGAGGTGGACGCTGTCGCCCACCGACCAAGGCCGGTCGGTCTCCTGTGGGTACGAAGCGGTCCTCCCGCCCGGGGAGTTCGGCTTCAGCGCGTCCTTGTAGAGCTGGTTACGCCACTCGGGCGATGGCACGAGGCCGGCGGCCTCCCCGGGGAGATCGACTCCCGTCGTCGACCCGAGCCCAAGCCGCTCGGCCCAATGCTCCAAAGGCCCGCTTCGAGTGTCGTCGTGGGTCAACTGGTCGAGCTTGTAGCCGACGTCGTAGAAGTAGTAGTCGTCGGACACGGTCAGGGCGTTCGACAAGTCGATCGGCCCGAACGCGGCCCCGCCGGCATTCTGGATCGGTGGCGTTCCGTCGCCGAGGTCGAACTGGCCCGTGTCGTCGATCACTGTGCTCGGCCCGATTACGCCGCCGTAGAGGCCGGCGAGCGTCGTGATCGGCTTCATCGTGGAGCCCACCGGATAGCCACCGGCGATCGCGCGATCGAAGAACGGTGCCGACGTGGAGGCGAGGGGGTCGCCCGGCTTGCCGAAGATCGCGTTGAACGTCGCCTGCGAGATCCGCGGCTTGGCGAGAGCGCTCGGGTTGTATGTGGGCGCAGAGCCAAGCCCAAGAATTTGGCCGTTGTGGACGTTCATCGCCACGAATGCGCCCGGCAGGCCAAAGCTCTGCAACGCCGACTCACCAGCCGCTTGCACCTTCGGGTCGATCGTCAGCTCGAGGTCGTTGCCGGAGCGGGGCGGACGCTGCGAGAGGATGCCGCCGGTCGGCTGCCCGGAGGCGTCGACCTGGACGCGGGTGGTGCCGTTGATGCCCCGCAGCGAGCTGTCGTAGGTGGACTCGACGCCGCCCTTGCCGACCGTGTCGCCGGCGACCACGCCCTGGTACTGGGGCTCCTTGAGCTCCTGGGCGTCGACCTGCCCGGTGTACCCAAGGACCTGCGCCGCTTCCGAGTCGTGCGGGTAGTTCCGCACGTAGACGCGGTCGATGCTGATGCCGGGGAAGCGGTCCTGGTTCTCCCGCAGGTAATAGACGAGGTCGTCGGAGACGTCGCGGCGGATGGTCACAGGGCTCGAGGGCAGGTCCTTGGTCCCGGTCCGGATCTCGTTGCGCAGCTTGTGGTAGCGCATGTGGATGACCTTGGCCAGGGTTTGGAGCTCCTTCACCTTGGCTCGGTGCGCCCTGGGCAGCTCCATCGTCCGCACCTGCAGGGCGAGCGCCGTGCGGTTGTCGACCAGCGTCGCGCCGTTGCGGGCGAGGATGTCCCCGCGCGGCGCCTGGACGGTGATGTCGCGAACCTGGTTGTTCTCGGCCTGCGCCGTGTACTGGCCGCTCGAGAGGACCTGCAGGTACCAGAGGCGAAAGCCGATGATCGCGAACATGATGAGCGCGGCGCCGCCGAGCACGGCCACGCGCAGCGAGAGCTGGGCGGACAGCGCACGAGGCGGCGGACGCTCCTCGGGTGCCGAGTGGCGGAACATCACGCGGGACCCTCGCGGACGCGTGAGACGCTGCGTCCCGCGGCTCGCCGCTGGCGCGCGCGGCGGCTGAACGAGCGGCGCGAGGACGACGGCGTGACCGTCACCGGCGCGCGCTCGCTGACCGCGCCCGGACGCGGCTCGTCGACGAGCGCGCTGCGGAAGAGGCGCCGGACGAGCGGGAAGATCGCAAGGGCGAAGAGCGTCGCGAGCAGGCCCTTGACGACGATCTCGCGGAAGACGAGGAGGCTGACCTGCGTGGAGACGCCGAGCATGATCTGGAGCGCCGCGAAGATCGCCGTCGCGACGAGCGTCACGCCGCCGATGACGAGGGCGGGCATGATCCGGCCCTCGAGCGAGAAGGCCTCGCGGTAGCGGCCGGCGAGGTATCCAGCCGCCATCAGCGCCAGCGACGACACTCCGAGCGCCTGCAGGAGCGAGCTGTCGAGCAGCAGGCCCACCGCGAACCCGGTGACGGCGCCCGCGAGGGCGCCGCCGAGCAGCCCGATCGAGGCGACGACCACGCTGAGGACGTCAGGAGTGGCGCCGAAGAAGCTCAGGTACGAGAAGAACGAGACCTGGAGGATCACGGCGACGAGCCCGACGAGCCCGATCCGGGCGGCGATCCTGCGGGTGACGATCACTTCGGGATCCCCGGCCGCTTCGGCCCGTTGGTCAGGATCTGGACGATGTCCATGTTGCGCAGGTCGGCGAAGGCCCGGACGTGGACCTTCTGGAACGACCCCTGGGTGCTCGGCGTTGCCTCGGTGACGCGGCCGATCTGCAGGCCGGACGGATAGGCCGAGCTGATCGTGCCGCTCGACCAGCCGGCGGTCACGAGGATGTCGCCGACGCCGACCTTCTCGTCGTTGGAGATGAAGTCCATGAGGAGGGTGTTGGGATCGCCCGCCTCGGGCTCGACCACGCCCTGGGGGCCGTTCGGCAGCGCCTCGGCCGAGACCGCGCTGCGGTGGTCGGTGATCAGCGTGACCTCGGAGCTCCCCCCGGTCACCGCCGTGACCCGGCCGACGAGGTCCTTGCCGATCACGACCGGGTCGTTGACCTCGACCCCGTCGCCGGAGCCGGCGTCCACGGTCACCGTCGAGTACCAGACGGTCGGCGAGCGGCCGATGAGGCGCGCGGCCACCGGCGTGTAGTCGGACGAGATGCTGAGATCGCGAAAGCCGGTCAGCCTCTTGAGCTGCTGGTTCTCGCGCACCGCGATCTGCTGCCTGGTGAGCTGCGAGCGCAGCTGGTCGACCTCGGCGCGCAGGTCGGCGTTCTCGCCGCGCGCCTGGAAGGTCTCGTCGAACCAGTTGACGAGGTCGCGCGCGGGCTTCAGGGCGCGGCTGGCGCCGTCCTCCAGCGGTCCGAGGGCACCCGCGACCGTGTTCTCAAGCCCCCCGACCGGGCCGCTCGCGTTGAAGGTGCTCGAGAGCAGCACGAGGGAGGCGATTACCAGGCAGATGAGAATCGCCCGGCGTCTGCGTACCTGCTTGCGGTACACGCCGCGCCTCAGGTGGCGTTGGCGAAGCGCCGGCGCCGCGCCGTTCGGTTCGTACGGTGGATCACCTCGAACTCCTCGAGCGAGCGCCCGGAGCCGACCGCGACGCAGGTCAGGGGCGACTCCGTGATCTGGCACGGCATCTGGCACTCCTCGCGCATGCGCTGGTCGATGCCGCCGAGCAGCGCGCCGCCCCCCGCGAGGGTGATGCCGCGGTCCATGATGTCGCCGGCGAGCTCGGGGGGAGTCCGGTCCAGCGTGTCCTTGACGGCGGCGATGATCTGGCCCACCGGCTCCTCGATCGCCTGCCGCACCTCGGCGGAGGTCAGCGAGATCGTCTTCGGCAGGCCGCTGACCATGTCGCGCCCGCGGATCTCGGTCTCCGACTCCTCGAAGACGGGAGCCGCGGAGCCGATCTCGAGCTTGACCTCCTCAGCGGTCTGCTGGCCGATGAGGAGCTTGTGGTCGTGCTTGCAGTGGTTGACGATCGCGTCGTCCATCTCGTCGCCACCGATACGGATCGACTCGGAGACCACGATCCCCCCGAGTGAGATCACCGCCACCTCGCTGGTGCCGCCGCCGATGTCGAGGACCATGCTCCCGGTCGGCTCGGACACCGGCAGGCCGGCGCCGATCGCGGCCGCCATCGGCTCCTCGATCAGGTACGCCTGCCGGGCACCCGCGGAGAGGCAGGCCTCCTCGACCGCCCGCTTCTCGACGCCGGTCACCCCGGAGGGCACGCAGACGACGACGCGCGGGTGGGCGAAGCGGTTCTGGTGGACGCGCTGGATGAAGTGCCGGAGCATCTCCTCGGTCACGTCGAAGTCGGCGATGACGCCGTCCTTGAGGGGCCGGATGGCCTGAATCGAGCCGGGGGTCCGGCCGAGCATCCGCTTCGCCTCGACCCCGACGGCGTGCACCGCGCCGGTCGGGGAGTCGACCGCGACGACCGAGGGCTCGGAGAGCACGATGCCGCGCCCGCGTACGTACACGAGGGTGTTGGCCGTGCCGAGGTCGACCGCCATGTCGCGGCCGCCGAAGCCGGTGAGTCTGCTCAGGAATCCCATTCGTCGTGGCGCTCTGACGCGCTTTGCGCCGCCGAGCGAAAGCGCGCGCGGAGGGAGCGTGAAACGGCGGCGGCGGGCCAACGTAGCACGGGAATCTGCCACCCCAAACCCGTAACTTGAGGGATGAAAAAAACCCTAACCGTATTTGTTCGCTTTAGGGTTTTCCGAAGAACTCCGGCGCTAGCTGGACAAACAGGCCGATCGGGCAGCCCGATGACGTTTGCGAGGTCTCCCTCCACCGATTCGACCATCGCCGCGCCGAGCCCCTGGACGGCGTAGGCGCCGGCCCGATCGCGCCACTCCCCGGATGCGAGGTAGCGCTCGAGGAACGCCCGGTCCACGGCCCGGAAGGTGACTCGAGAGCGCTCCACCCCGCTGCGCTCGCCGCCGCCCTCGGGGTCCGAGCAGGACGAGGGCGCTGACCACCTCGTGGCTGCGTCCGGAGAGGGCCTGCAGGCGCGTCCGCGCGCCTCCGCGACGTCCTCCGCCTTGCCCAGCAGCCGTCCGTCGACTCCACGTCGGTGTCGGCGCCGAGGACCGTCAGCGCCCGGCGCGCTTGCGTGCCCCGCTCGGGCCTTTGCCCGAGCGTTGGCGAGGACCGCGGCCTTCGGATCCACCGGTCCGCACCTCCTCGACTCCGGTGGCGACACGTCGAACTCCACCCCGAGCAGCGCGCAGCAGCTCCGCCGGCGCCGCGGAGACCAGGAGGCGAGGGTCAGCGCTCGAGGTCGGGGAACCAGATCGCGATCTCGCGCTCGGCCGACTCGTCGGAGTCCGAGCCGTGCACGAGGTTGAAGGTCACCTCGAGGCCGAAGTCGCCCCGCAGCGACCCCGGAGCCGCCTCGATTGGGTTGGTTGCGCCGATCAGCTGGCGCGCCGCCGGACGGCCTCGTGGCCCTCGAGAACCAGGCGACCAGCGGGCCGCCGGTGATGAACGAGACCAGCTCGCCGAAGAACGGCTTCTCGGCATGCTCCGCGTAGTGGCGGTTGGCGATCGTCCTCGTCGGCCGTGCAGCAGGCGCATCGCCACTATCCGCAGCCCCTTGCGCTCGAACCGGGCGAGGATCTCTCCGGTCAGGCTCCGCTCGAAGGCGTCGGGCTTGATGAGGATCAGCGTCCGGGACACGGCGGGGGATGTTATTGCGGGCGCGGTGCCGGGCCCGCGGCGCTACTCGCCGGAATCGTCGCTGCGGGTGGTCCGCCGCGGCTGCTTGGGCGCGGTCGATCGGCTCGACGAGGCCGTCGTCCGGCGTGCCGGGCGCGTCGTTCGCGCCTTCGCCGGGCGCTCGGAAGCCGACTGCTGAGCGTCCGCCGGAGCCTCGCTCTTGGCGGCGGCCGGACGCTGCGCCGGTGCACTCCGCTGGGCTGACTGGCGCTGAGCGGCGCCCGGCTGGCGCGCGCCGGGCGCTCGGCCGCGGCGCGAGCGGCGCTGGTCGAGCGGGGAGCACGGCCGGGCTCGCGGGCCGGCATCTCGGCCGGCCGCGTCGCCCGCGGGCGCGGAGCGCGGCGGCGGAGGTCCCCGCCTGGCCGGCGCTGCCGCCGGCGAGCGCACGCTCGCCTCGCAGTAGGGGCACACGCCCCAGCGCGGGTCGATCGGCTGCCCGCACGAGTAGCAGGGATCCTTCACCCGGTTGCGGCAGTTCGGGCAGCGCAGGAAGTTGCGCTCGACCGGGTAGCCGCAGTTCTGGCACGACTGCTCCTCGAGCTGGCGCACGCGAAGCTCGGAGGCGCGCATCTCGAGCTCGCGCTCGCGCGTGTCCTCCAGGAACTCCGGCGGCCTCAGGATCGTGTAGATGACCGTGCCCACGAACGGGAAGACGGAGGCCCCCGTGGCGCAGGCGACGAGCACGCTGTCGGCGATCCGGCGCCGGGCGTCGAGGTAGGTCCACGCGATCAGCGCGATCCAGACGACGACCAGGAAGAGGATGACGAGATTGACGAACAGGTTCAGGCCGCTGTTCGTGATGCCGAAGAGCGCGAGGGGCATGAGGATCGGGGAGTGTACTTCGTCCTTTACGCGCCAAAGCCTGCAAGAGGTCCCAGGCGTGAGACGTGCCTGCCGAGCCGCAGCGCAACTCAAGGCGCGACGGCAGTAAACGACCCAGCTTCACCACGCGTCCATCATTGACCCCGCATAGCGAGGCAAACGTCGGTTCCGCCGTCACGAAAGTGGTAACACCCGCGGCCGCTGCGCTCGGCCGAGCTAGAGGAACAGCCGCCCGAACAGGTATCCCAGGCCGAAGAAGACCAGGATCACGATCGCCACCACGGCGGCGACCAGGCCCATCATGTGCAAGAGCTCTGAGCGGGCTTCGCGGTTCATCGTCGCAGGCCGGGCTCGGCGGGCCCGGTGCAGCGTACCCGAGCAGATAGTGCGACCCGGTGATGAGCAGGCGACGCCGACCGCTCCCGCGCAAGCTCCGACGGCCGCGTGCGACCGCCGCCGCCGGCTCGCGCGATCGCCTCAACCGCGTCCAGACCCGCCGCCAACGCCGCGAGCTCGGCGGCCGGCGATGGTGCGCGCCCCGCTGCGCCCGCCGCGCGCCAGCCGCTCGGCGGGGACCTCGGTGCAGACGAGCGCGTCGAGCGCCGGGGCCAGCGCGTCGACGATCCCGGCGGCGTCCTTGTCGGCGAGGATCGCCATGCAGGCGACGACGGGGCCGCGCTCGCCGCGCGCGGCGAGCGCCTCGGCGAGCGCCCGGGCACCGTCGGGGTTGTGGGCCGCGTCGAGGAGCAGCGGCACCGTCCGCCGCAACCCCCTCCATGCGCCCGTGCAGCTCGAGGCCGGCGGCCACCTCGCCGGCGAGATCGCGGCGAGTCGGCCCGGCGAGCTCCGCGGCCGCGGCCCATCGCCACCCCGAAGTTGCGCCGCAGGTAGGGCGCCGCGAGGCCGAGGTCCTCGGCGCCGGGGCCGCCGCGCGCACGAGCCGGGCGTGTCCTCGTCGGCCGCCGTGGCCTCCGCGAGGGCCTCGATCTCGGGGTCGAGCGCGCCGACCACCAGCGTCGTGTGCTCCCGGAGCACCGCGAGCTTCTCGGCGGCGATCTCCGCCGTCGTCTCCCCCAGCCACTGCGTGTGCTCGAGCCCGACCGAGGTCAGCGCCGTCACGCGCGAGAGCAGGACGTTGGTCGCGTCGAGCCGCCCGCCGAGGCCGGCCTCGATGACGCCCACCTCGACGCCGGCGCGCGGCCAGCGCGACGAACGCGGCCGCGGTCACGACCTCGAACTCGGTGACCGAGTCGCCTGTCCTCGAGCGTCCTGTTCGACCGCCTCCGACCGCCTGCGCGACGCGCTCAACCGCGGCGCCGAACGCGTCCGGCGGACAGCTCGTGCCCACGCGACCTGGATCCGCTCCGTCCAGCGCTCGACGTGGGGCGAGAGGTAGGCGCCGGTCCGCATCCCGTCGCCTCGAGGAGCTCGGCGGTCATCGCCGTCACCGACGACTTGCCGTTCGTGCCGACGACGTGGATCGACGCGAAGCGGTTCTGGGGGTTGCCGAGGGCGGCGACCAGCCGCCGCATGCGGTCGAGCCCGAACCTCCAGCCGAAGGGCTCCAGCGAGGCGAGGTATGCCTCGGCCTCTGCGTAGCGTCCAGCTCAGCCGAGCTCCTCGAGCTCGGTGCGGTAGCGGGCGAGCTTCTCACGCTCCGCCTCGACCACCTCGGCGCGGCGCCTTCGCGACGAAGCGCTCGTTCGCGAGCTTGCCCTCGGCGCGCGTCACCTCGGACTCGAGCTCCCGGCGCCGCGCGTCGAGCTCGGCGCGCACGCGCTCCGCGTCGACTCCGTCCGAGGCCATGATCTCCACCGCCCCGACGCTCGCGATCGGCTCGCCGGCGCCGTCGGCGCCGAACTCGATGCGCGCCAGCCGCCCGACGAGCTCGTGCGGCTCCTCGCCCTCGCGCCGCGAGCACCGCGCCCGCGCCGACCCCGGCCAGGTCGCGCCACCGGCGGATCGCCCGGGTCAGCTCGATGTGAGCGCCGAGCTCGGCCTCCGCCGCGTCGTCCAGCAGGGACTCGTCAGCCACCGGGTACGGGCGAGATCGACGAGCGGCGGCCCGTTCTCGCGTCCGGGCATCTCCGCCCAGATCGCCTCGGTGACGAACGGAAGCATCGGATGCGCGAGCGCGAGAACGCGCTCGAGGACGTGGAGCAGGTTCGAGGCCGCCTCACCGTCACCGTCGTAGAGGCGGGGCTTGACGATCTCCAGGTACCAGTCGCAGAGCTCCGACCAGAAGAAGTCGTAGAGGCCCAGCGCGGCGTGGGCGAAGTCGTAGGCGTCGAGTCGCTGCGATACGGAGGCGACCGTCCGCTCCAGACGCGAGAGGATCCAGCGGTCCTCGCTCCGGGCGGTCGACTGGCCCGCGGTGGCGTCGCCCGCGTTCAGCAGGATCAGCCGCGACGCGTTCCACATCTTGTTGGCGAGGTCGCGGCCCTGCTGGATCTTCGCCGGCGAGTAGCGGACGTCCTGGGTCGAGGACATGGCGTAGAGGCCGAAGCGCACAGCGTCGGCGCCGTGCCCGTCGATCTCGTCGAGCGGGTCGATCCCGGTGCCGAGCGACTTCGACATCCGCCGGCCGTCGGGCGCCTGGATGACCGACGTTATGTAGACGTCGGTGAACGGGATCTCCCCCGGGAACTCGAGGCCCATCATCACCATCCGGGCAACCCAGAGGAAGATGATGTCCCGGGCCGTGACCAGGGCATCGGTGGGGTAGAACGCCGAGCAGCTCCGGCGTGTCGTCGGGCCAGCCGAGGACGGCGAACGGCCAGAGCGCCGAGCTGAACCAGGTGTCGAGCACGTCCTCGTCCTGGCGCAGGACCCCGCCGCAGCGCTCGCAGGCCGCGGGCGGCTCCTCGGCGACGTACGTCTCCTCACAGGCGTCGCAGTAGTAGACCGGCAGCCGGTGCCCCCACCAGAGCTGGCGCGAGACGCACCACGGGCGCAGCTCGCTCATCCAGTCGAGGTAGACCCTCCCCCACCGCTCCGGCACGAACCTCACGTCGCCGCGCTTCACCACCTCGATCGCCGGCTTCGCCAGCTCGTCCATCCGGCAGAACCACTGCAGCGAGATGAGCGGCTCGACCCGCTCCCCGGAGCGGTGCGAGAACGGGACCGAGTGCGTGTACGGCTCCTCGTGGCCGATCCGGCCCTCAGCGCGCAGCGCCGCCACCACCTTCTCCCTCGCGTCGAGAACCGAGAGCCCGGCGAAGCCCTCCCCCGCCGCCTCGCTCATGGTCCCGTCCTCGGCGATCGCGGTGATCTCCTCGAGCCCATGCCGGCGCCCGATCTCGAAGTCGTTGACGTCGTGGCCAGGCGTGATCTTGAGCGCGCCGGTGCCGAACTCCGGGTCGACGTACTCGTCGGCGATGATCTCGAGGCGGCGGCCGACGATCGGCAGCACGCAGTGGCGCCCAACGAGCGCCGCGTAGCGCTCATCGTCCGGGTGGACCGCGACGGCGGTGTCCGCAAGCATCGTCTCCGGGCGGACGGTGGCGACCGTGATCGCCTCGTCGGAGCCCTCGAGCGGGTAGTCGATCGAGTAGATCGTGTCGGTCACCTCGCGGTTCTCCACCTCGAGGTCGGAGATCGCCGAGCGCGATCCCGGGTCCCAGTTGACCATGTAGTTGTCGCGGTAGATGTATCCCTTCTCGTAGAGGGCGACGAACACCTTCAGGACGGCCCGCACGTAGCCCTCGTCGAGGGTGAAGCGCTCGCGCTCGTAGTCGCACGAGGCGCCGAGCCGCTTGAACTGCTCGACGATCGTCGACCCGTACTGCTCGCGCCACTCCCAGACCCGCTTGACGAACTCCTCGCGGCCGAGGTCGTGACGTGAGACCCCCTCCTCGCGCAGCTGCTTCTCGACGACCGACTGGGTCGCGATTCCCGCGTGGTCGGTGCCCAGCGCCCAGAGCGTGTTGCGGCCGCGCATCCGGTTGAGCCTGATCAGGGCGTCCTGGATCGAGCCGTTGAGCGCGTGACCCATGTGCAGGGCGCCGGTGATGTTCGGCGGGGGGATCGAGATCGAGTAGTTCTCGGCCGGGCTGCCGGTTGCCTCGGGATGGAAGTAGCCCCCTTCAAGCCAGGCCTCGAGCACCCGCGCCTCGACCTGCGCCGGGTCGTAGCGGGTGGTCTCCTCGAGTCGCTTGCGCCGCTCGCCGTCCATCAGGTCGAGTCTACGAACGCGCCGCGGCGCTAGCGTTCGCCGCGATGGCTGACGTTGGCCGGACAGCGGTGGGAACGTGGAGCGGCGGGCGCTTCATGCATTTCGGCGAGGCGCTCGACGGCGACCGCCTGGAGGCGCTCCTGCACCCAGGGGACGGCATCTCGACCGTGCTGAGCGCCGATGTCTACGGCGAGGGCGCCGCCGACGAGCTCCTGGGAAGCGCGCTGCGAGGCGCCGCGCGCGACTCCTACTCGCTGGTGGGCGCGGTTGGCCACGACTTCTACGCGGGCGAGCGCCAGGGGCCAAAGGGGTTTCCCCGCTTCACGGACCCGGCGCTGCGCGGCGCGAACGCCTATGCGGACTACCTGCGCATGGCAACCGAGCGCAGCCTGGACCGTCTCGGCGCCGACGGCTTCGACGTGCTCCTCCTCCACAACCCGGACCGCACGGGCTTCGAGTCGCCGGCGGTCTGGGAGGCGATGGCCGGGCTGCGCGAGGCCGGGCTCTGCCACGCCGTGGGCGTGGCGCCCGGCCCCGCCAACGGCTTCACTCTCGACCTCATCGGCTGCCTCGAGCGGTTCGGCGAGATCATCGACTGGGCGATGATCATCCTCAACCCGCTCGAGCCCTGGCCGGGCGAGCTCGTGCTGGAGGCCGCCGAGCAGAACGGCGTGCGCGTGATCACCAGGGTCGTCGACTACGGCGGGCTCTTCTGGGGAGACCTGACGCCCGCCACGCCGCTCGGCGACGGCGACCACCGCCGCTTCCGCCCCGACGGATGGATCGAGGCCGGCCTGGCCAAGGTCGAAGCCCTCCAGCCGATCGCGGAGCGCGAGCGGCTGACGCCGCTCCAGCTCGCGGCCGCGTGGAACCTCGCCCACCCCGCCGTTGAGTGCGTTGTCCCAACGCTGATCCAGGAGGCCGGCGGCGCGGCCCGATCGATCGAGTCCAAGCGCGCGGAGCTCGCGGCGCTGCCGGCGGGCGCATCGCTGAACGCGGAAGACATGGCCGCGATCCGGTCGATCGGGGACAACACCGGCTGCATGGCCCTGAAGGGCGCCAGCCCGGCCCACGCGGGGCCCGAGGCGCCGGACCGCTGGCCGCTCAGCGACGAGCTCGTCGCGGTCGCCGCCCGCTGGGACCTCGACCCGGCCGCCGACCTCGTAGGTACGTAGCTATGCCGACTCTTCGGAGAGCTCGGCCGCGTCGTCGGCCTCGGGCTCGTCGGCGACAGCCTGGGTGACCAGCGTCGGCGTGCCGCCGCGCTCGATGGTCTCGCGGGTCACGACGCACTTCGAGACGTCGCGCCGTGACGGCAGCTCGAACTGGGTGTCGAGCAGCGTCTCCTCGATGATCGAGCGCAGGCCCCGCGCCCCGGTCTCGCGCTCCAGGGCGCGGTCTGCGATCGCGGCGAGGGAGTCCTCGGCGAAGACGAGCTCGATGTCGTCGAACTCGAAAAACCGCTGGAACTGGCGGATGAGGGCGTTCTTCGGCTCGGTGAGGATCTGGATCAGGTCGTCCCGGGTCAGCTGGTGGATCGCCGTCACCACCGGCAGCCGGCCGATGAACTCGGGAATCAGCCCGTACTCGATCAGGTCCTCGGGCAGCACCTGCTCGAAGAGCTCGCCCATGTCCTTCTCGGACTTCGTGCGGACGTTGGCGCCGAAGCCGACGCCGTGGTGGCCGATTCGCCGCTCGATCAGCTGATCGAGGTTGGCGAACGAACCGCCGCAGATGAAGAGGATGTTGGTCGTGTCGATCGAGAGGAACTCCTGGTGGGGGTGCTTGCGGCCCCCCTGGGGCGGCACCGAGGCCGTGGTTCCCTCGAGGATCTTCAGGAGCGCCTGCTGGACGCCCTCGCCGGAGACGTCGCGGGTGATCGACGGGTTGTCCGCCTTCCGGGCGATCTTGTCGATCTCGTCGATGTAGATGATCCCGGTCTCCGCCTTCTTGACGTCGAAGTCGGCGGCCTGGATCAGCTTGAGGAGGATGTTCTCGACGTCCTCGCCGACGTAGCCGGCCTCGGTGAGCGCGGTGGCGTCGGCGATCGCGAACGGGACGTTCAGGATCCGCGCCAGCGTCTGCGCAAGAAGCGTCTTGCCGCACCCCGTCGGGCCGAGCAGCATGATGTTCGACTTCTGCAGCTCGACGTCATCCTCCTCGGCCTGGGAGATCTGGACGCGCTTGTAGTGGTTGTAGACGGCGACGGAGAGCGCTCGCTTGGCCCCGTCCTGGCCGACGACGTACTCGTTCAGGACCGCGTGGATCTGCTTGGGCTTGGGCAGCGCCTCCAGCTCGAACGCGGGGCCCGGCTGAAGCTCCTCGTCGATGATCTCGTTGCAGAGATCGATGCACTCATCGCAGATGTAGACCCCCGGCCCCGCGATCAGCTTCTTGACCTGGCGCTGGGACTTCCCGCAGAAGCTGCAGAGAAGCTGTTCGTTGGAGTCGGTTGGACGGGCCAGCGGTCTCTCCCTTTCAGAGTCGGTATTCGACGCGAGCCGCCTCGGGATGAGGTTACGCCACGGGGGGCCGCGGCTCGACACCTGACAGTTACTGCGCGTGCGAGGGCGTCCCTTCCCGCGAACGCCGAAGACCAGTTGGACGCCGCGGGCCTCGATTCGGCGCGCTACCCTCGGCGCGCGGGATAACTCGAGTCATCGAGCAACTTCACGGTCAAGGGGGTCTAGCGATGCGCCGCGCAGTGACCACGTTCCTCGTCCTCCTTCTAGCGGCCCTCGCGACGGCCGCGGTGGCGCTGGCGAACGGCCGCACCTACCAGGGCAGCCTCGGCTCGGGCTCGCTCAGCTTCAGGATCGAGCACCAGAGGCTCAAGTCGTTCAAGTTCCTGAGCGTCCCGATCGCCTGCAAGAGCGGCGCCGAGACCGCGAGCGGCCGCGATGCGGCAGACTCCTTCGCCCTCGACCAGGGAACGTTCCACGCCTCGCTGCACGCGAGCAATCCCCAGTTCAGCGGCAGGATCGTCCTGCGAGGAACCCTCGCCGACGGCGCGGCGAGCGGCGTCTTCAGGCTGCGGGGCAGCCGGGTTCCCATCGATGGCGGCGGCACCGGGCACGACTGCGACACCGGCAAGCTCCACTGGAGCGCGAGCTGAGCGGCGCCGCGGCGCCGGTGATTCAGTCCGTCAGTGGTGCTCGATGATGCGGTCGACGAGGTGGTATTCGACCGCCTCCTCGGGGCTCATGAAGTAGTCGCGCTCGGTGTCGGACTTGACCTTCTCGAGCGGCTGCTTGGTGTGCTTGGCGAGGATCTCGTCGAGGCGCCGGCGGATGTCGATGATCTCGCGCGCGTGGATCTCGATGTCGGTGACCTGGCCCTGGAAGCCCGAGGTGGGCTGGTGGATCAGGATCTTCGAGTTGGGCGTAACGAGGCGCTTACCGTCCTTGCCACCCGCGAGGAGGAGCGCGCCCATGCTCATCGCGACGCCGACGCAGATGGTCTGCACGTCGGGCTTTATGTACTGCATCGTGTCGTAGATCGCCAGGCCCGCATAGACCGAGCCGCCGGGCGAGTTGATGTAGATCGAGACGTCCTTGTCCGGGTCCTCGGACTCGAGGTGGATCAGCTGGGCGACCACGAGGTTCGCGATCGTGTCGTCGATCGGCGTGCCCAGGAAGATGATGCGCTCGTTCAGGAGGCGCGAGTAGATGTCGAACGCGCGCTCGCCGCGCGACGTCTGCTCAACCACCATGGGGACGAGGGGACTCATCGTGCGCGGCAGTGTATAGAAGGGGTTCCGGCGGACTTCGGGCCTCAGCCCTGGTCCGGAGTCCAAAGTTCAGCCTCGGCCTGCTCGCCCCGCTCCTGCTCCGGGGTCCAGATCTGCTCGCGGGCCGCGGCCTGCTCCAGCGGTATGGGCTTCGCGCTGTCGGCGACCAGGTCCGCCGCCTTGCGCATCCGCACCTCCTCGCGCAGCAGGTCGTCGCGCCCGCGCTCGCGCAGCCGCTGGAGGATCTTCTCGGGCGCGCTCGCGCCCTCGCCGGGGCCGAGCGCCTCGATGAGCTCGTCGTCTGCGACCTCGATTCCCTCGGCGTCCGCGACCGCTGCGAGCGTCGCCTCGCGACGCAGGCTCTTGGTCGCGTCGTCCCCCATCTCGGCGAGCATCCCCTCGCGGCCGCCCTCCTGCATGCTCACGAACGCCTCGGGGTCGACGCCGCGGTGGGAGAGTTGGTGGAGGAAGCGGTCGAGCATCTCCTCGGCGCGTCCCTGCACGATCTCGCCCGGGAGCTCGATCGTGGCGGCGTCGGCCGCGGCCTGGATGGCCGCCTCGCGGAACTCGGCCTCGGACCGCTGGGCGATCGCCTCGCCGAGCCGCTCGGCGATGTGCGCGCGGAGCTCGTCGAGGGTGTCGAACTCGGAGGCGTTCGACGCGAAGTCGTCGTCGAGCTCGGGCAGCTTCTTCTCGCGAACCTCCTTGACGGTGAGCGCGAACCGGGCCGTCTTGCCGGCCAGATGCTCGGCGTAGTCGTCCGGGAAGCTGAGGTCCACGTCGAGCTCCGCGCCCGGAGCCGCGCCGCGCAGGGCGTCCTCCATCTCGGGCAGGAGCCGCCCCGCGCCGACCTCGATCATCTGGTCGCTCGCCGAGCCGCCGTCGAAGAGCTCGCCGTCGATGGTGCCGGCATAGTCCACGACGACCATGTCGCCGTCGGCCGCCTCGCGCTCCACCGGGTTGACGCTGGCGAATGCCTCGCGCAGGCGCTCGACCTCGGCGTCGACGGCCTCCTCGGGGACGTCGGTGGAGGCGCGCCCGACCTCGAGCCCTCGGTAGTCGCCCAGCGTCGCCTGCGGCCGGACGCCGATCTCGATCGAGAAGCGCAGGTCCTCGCCCTCGGCGGGCAGGTCGCTGACGTCGAGCTTCGGGTCGCCCACGGTCCGCAGCTTGGAGTCGAGCAGCGCCTCCTCATACCACTCGCCGAGCGAGTCGCGCACGGCCTGCTCCAGCACGGCGTCGCGGCCGATCCGCTGGACGACGAGCGCCCCTGGCACCTTGCCCTTGCGAAAGCCGGGGATCCGCAGCTCGCGGCCCATGCGGGCGGCGGCCTTATCCACCGCCTTGGCGACGGCGCCCGCCTCGACGTCGACGTCGACCCGGACCCGCGATTCGGGAAGCTCGGTTACCGAGGTCTCCATGGCGGCGCAGGTTAGAAGAGGTGGTCAGTCTTCTCTCTGCGGCTGTCCGGTCGCCGCGCGCCAGATGGCGATGGAGAGCTCGGCGACGAAGCCGTAGAACCGCCCCAGCGGCCCGGTGACGAGCCAGGCGAGGAGACGGTCCCTACTGGATAGGCGGCGAGCCACCGTGCTCGATCCGATCGGCGAGGCGCGCGCTCCGGCCCGCCGCGACGGCGCGCCCCGCGCGCCGCTCGTCGAGCGCAAAGCCCCGCTGGTCCGCCAGGTCCATCAGTCGCTGGCGCTCCTCCGACTCCCGCGCTGCGCGCAGGAACAGCCAGACGATCACGCCGAGCGTGACGAGCCCGCCCTCGAACATCATGATCGCGCCGGCGATCCCCTGGTCGGAGAGCGGCGAGATCCCGTGCGCCGCCTCGCCGGACGCATAGGAGCCGTAGAAGGTCGTGCCGGACCAGATCAGGACGTTGCCGAACGCCGTCGCGAAGAGGCGGACGATCACCACGTAGACGAGCGGCGCGAGATTCCGCCACCACGTGGGCTTCGGCAGCGGCCCGGCCACGGGCATCCACATCAGGATCCCGAACCCCAGAAAGCAGGCGTGCTGGAGCGCGTGGAGCGCCGGGCTCGTCAGGACTCCGTCGTAGAGCGGCGAGAGGTGCCAGATCACAAGGTCGGCAGCCCAGAGAGGAAATGCGAACCAGGGCTGGGAGGCCGTGCGGATCCAGCGCAGCCCGCGGATGGCGAGGACCGGCTGGAGGATCGGGCCGGTGAACCCGATCACGATCAGGAGCGCGCCGAGGTCTCCGATCAGCAGGTGCTCCACCATGTGCGCCCAGACGAGGTCGTCGGCCAGGGTCGCGATCGGCGTGAACCGCGCGACGAGGATGCAGAGGAGCCCGCCGGCGAAAGCAAGCTGGCGCCCGGCGGGAACCGGCGTTCCGCGGGCCGCCAGAGTCGCGGCGCGCTTGGCGTAGGCGAAGCCGGCCAGCGGCACGGGCAGGACCTCGAGGAGGGCCGAAAGGACCTCGGTCACCAACGGGATGCTACGGCCCCGCCGGTCCCGGACGCGAAGCGGAGCTGCGCGCTAGAGCCAGTCGATCCGCCTGAAGAAGCGGTAGAGGAGGATCACCGACAGCAGGATGATCCCCAGGGCCATCGGGTAGCCCCAGCCGGGACGCAGCTCGGGCATGTGGTGGAAGTTCATCCCCCAGATGCCTGCCAGGAACGTCGGCACGGCAAGGATCGCGGCCCAGGCCGAGATCTTCTGGACCACCTCGTTCTGGTGGACGCTGATGAGCGCGAGGTTCGCCTCCAGGATCGAGGTCAGGAGCTCGCGCTCGGCGGCCACGAAGTCGTTGATCCGCCGCGCGTGATCGGCAACGTCGCGGAAGAACGGCCGCAGCTGGTCCTTGACCTCGGGAAATGCGCCCTGCTCGAGGAACTCGAGCGGGGGCAGGAGCGGGGACACCGCCCGGTAGAACTCGATCACCTCCCGCTTGAGGAAGTAGATCCGCTCGGTCGACTGGCGCCCGCCGGCGAATACGTCCTGCTCGACCTCCTCGATGTCGTCCTCGATGCCGGCGACGACGGGCTCGTAGTTGTCGACGATCTCGTCGAGGATCGCCCACGCGACCGCAGGCGCCCCGTACTTCAAGAGCTCCCTGTGCTCCCCCTCGAGGCGCTCGCGAGCCGGCCCCAGGTTGGCCGCCTCCCCGTGGCGAATCGCGACCACGTACCTGGCGGCGACAAAGAGGTCGACCTCGCCGAAGTGGACCCGCTCCTCCTTCTCGTCGTATCGAGCAGTCTTCAGCACCAGGAAGAAGCACTCGTCGTATCGCTCGAGCTTGGGCCGCTGATGCTCGCGACCCGAGTCCTCCACCGCCAGCACCGGCAGCCCGAATGACTTGGCGATCTGGTCGAGCTCGTCTTCGCTCGGCTCGTAGGCGCCCACCCAGACGAAGCCGTCGTCCTCGCGCGCGCACGCCGCGGCCTTCTCGACCTCGAGCTTGCCGGCGTGCTGGCGCACGCCCTCGCGGTACTGGGCGCAGTCGATGATCACGTCGGCTGCGGTTTCAGCCCTCCGCGGACCGCTCCTGCCGATGGGCGCGATAATGCGGCCCGTGAGGCGAAGAGGCCTGACGCTCGCGGGGCTGTTGACGACCATGGTCGCCGCCGCCGCGGCACTTGCGATTGCCGGTCCGACTCAGCAGCAGGTGTCTGGCCACCGTCCCGCACGCATCGCAGGCTGCACCGTCTTCCCACAGCCTCGCCTGTCACCAGGGGCACCATCGGCCGCCAACCAGACCGCTTGGAACCAGGACGTCTCCCACGCCCCGACCGACAAGCACTCCAGGCAGATCATCCAGGCGATCGGCGCGCTCGGCGGCAACCAGGCGATCCACCCGGACTTCGGCGGCAACGGCGCGCTACGGGATCCCGTACACCGTGGTCGGGCCGCATCAGAGAGAAGGTCAAGGTGCAGGGTCTCGCCTTACGGCGACGAGAGCGACTTCGGCGCGCGCGCCGATCCCGCCGAACGCGCCGCGTCGAGGGCGGCTCCGACCGTCATGTCCTCGTCCTCCAGCGAGGGTCCTGCAAGGACTACGAGATGTTCGCCGCCCGCTACCTCGGCGGCCGCGGCCACCGCTGGCATGCCGTCGTCCACCGCGCTGTTCAACTTCCACACGACCGAGCTGCGCCACGCGGGCTGGACCTCCGCCGACGCCGCCGGGCTGCCGATCCTGCCCGGCCTCGTCCGCTACGGCGAGGCAAAGGGCGGGCAGCGTGCGCCATGCGATCCGGGCGACGTTCGCGAGACGAGGGCCGCCTACATCAAGCCCGCCACGCATCTCGCGTCGAGCGAATGCAACCGCTTCCTGCCGGCGATGGGCATGCGCTTCCGGCTCAAGCGCGGCTACTTCCGGAAGAACCTCCACCGGTTCCGCGAAGGGCAGCCAGTCGCGAGCGATCTTCACCGCGCTCTACCACTACGGGATCATCAACGCCGACAACGGGCTCCGGCGCCAGCTGGTACATCACCGGGGCGCGGTCGAAGGGGTGGAACGACGACGACCTGACCGGCTGAAGGCGGTGCCGGGCCGAGCGTTCGTCGTGGTGAAGAGCGCGGCGAAGCCGACCGTCAGCTCGAGCTGCTGACCGGCTTGGCGCCGAGGGCGTCGGCGAGGCGCTCCGCCAGCCAGAGGTCGAGCAGCCACTCGCCGCCGCGTCGCCCTTGCGCTCGAAGGCGATGCCGTCCGGCGCCGCCGCTCGCGGTGACGCCGGTCCATCGCTGTGAAGGGGCAAGCTTGACCAACGACTCCTGCAGCGGCGCTGCGGCGCCCCGTCGGCGGCCTGAAGCCGCTGGTAGCGCGCCTTCAGCGAGAACGCCGGCACCGTCGCCGCGAGCGACGTGAGTCTCGCTAACGGGCCGCACGCCCGACAGCGGCGGCAACGTGATCGACACCCGGCGGCCGTGGCGCTCGCCCTCGAGCACGATCGGGCCGTCCAGGCCCGCCGAGTACCCGGGCTGCGCGGGCGCGCGGGTCTCGAGCCTCACGCCGGGACGCGCGGTCATCGCGAGCCCCAGCGGCCGCATGGTCGCGGCCACGCGTCGAAGCCCTGCTCGAGCTCGCCACCGGGCATCAGGACCCGGATCGCCCCGGCGAGGGCGACGATCACGATCAGCGGAGCGCCGACCAGCAGCGGCACGAAGGTGTCGAAGAGGTAGATCGGCGGGACGGCGAGGAAGATCAGGAGGGTGACCAGCATTCCCAGATGCAGGCTGCGGCGGGCCGGCTCCCACAGCTCGGCACGCGCTTTCCGCGCCTCCTGCCCGATCGGCTCCACCGCCATCGCCGCCCAGAGCGTGGGCTCGTCGAGGGCCGTCGGGTCCTCGATGGACTCGGGCGCGAAGTCGGGCGCGAGCGACCCCGTCGCCGCCCGGTCGAGGTCCGAGTGCTGGAGGGCGAACAGGACCACGCAGTAGAGCCGCGATCACGCCGAAGATCAGCGCGAAGGCCGTAGCCGCGGCTTCGCCTGGCCCTCGCCGAGCGTCTGTGGCGATCAGGCTGCAGAGCGCCGCAACGACGAAGACGCCCGCGAGCCCGAAGGCCCGCGAGCGCCTGAAGTACCTGGTTCAGCTCCCCGCGGCGGGCGGCGGCTCGGGTGCCGGCGGCGGTGCCGCGGCCGGCGGCTCGGGAGCGGCCGGCGGAGGTGCTGCGGCCGATGCCTCGGGCGCAGCTGCCGGCGGTGCGCCACCGCCGCCGGTAAAGCTGACGGCAACCGGCTCGCGCTCTGCGGCGTCCGTGATCTCGAAGAACTCCCGCGGGGTGAAACCACCCTGGCCGGCGATGATCGAGTTCGGGAACACCTGGATCTTCGTGTTGTAGGACTGGACGTTGGAGTTGTAGATCCGGCGAGAGGCCTGGATCTCGTCCTCGATCTCCGTCAGGTCCCGCATCAGCTGCTGGAAGTTCTCCGTCGCGCGGAGCGTCGGGTAGTTCTCGGCGACCGCGCGCAGGTCGCCGAGCGCTGCGGTCAGCATGCCCTTCCTTCTGGCTCGTGTCGCCAACGCCGCTTCGCGGACATCGCGTCGGCTCGCGCCTGCGTGACCTCCGTGAAGACCTGCTGCTCGTGCTGGGCGTAGCCCTTGACGCTCTCAACCAGGTTGGGGACGAGATCGTGGCGGCGCTTCAGCTGCACGTCGATGCCGGACCAGGCCTCGTCGACGCGGTTGCGCGACCCGATCATGCCGTTGCGGATCGAGATGTAGATGACTACAAGCAGGATCACCACGACGGCGATGACGATGGCAATGACCATTTAGCTCTCCTCGTTGCTGGGTGCTCTCGTGTTGATTCCTACCAGCTATCGGGGCGGCTGGCTATCCGTCCGCCTCGAGCGCCGCCTCCGGCAGCACTCGCAGGCGCCGGAGGGCCGCCTCGGCGAGGCGCTTGGGAAGATCGTCGGCACCGGCGGCGTCGGCTCGCCCCAGCTCGTAGGCGAGGCTCGGGACGTCGGCGCGGGCGATCGCGGCCTCGATCAGCTCCGGATACGCCGGGGCCTCGGGGTCAACTGAGCGCAGCTCGGAGAGCCGGCTCTCGCGCGGGGCGAGCGACGAGCCGAGCTCGGCCGCGCCCACCCGGGGCGAGCCCGCGGTCGAGGGCTGGCCGCTCGGCGTGTACTCCTCGGGCAGCGCGCCCTGGCGGCGCAGGCGCTCGATGTGCTGGTAGACCGCGGCCGGCGTGACCCCCATGTCCCTGGCGATCTTCTTGACCGGCATTCCGAACTCGAGGCGCTCGATGACCTCCGTCTGGCGCTTGGTGAGGCCCGTGCGCAGGTGCGGCTGGCCTTGAGGCTTTGGACTTGAAAGCTGACTTGACATAGCTTGACGTTATCACAGTCAAGGTCAGCTTGATCCGAGCGCCGGGGGGCGACTTGTAGTCGCTATCCGACTGGAAGTCGCCACGGCCAAAATCGCATGTCACCAACTCGCCGCCGGGTATTACGAACGAGCAACGAAGGAGGACGGGCACCAGGTCATCCTCGCTGCCAAGGGCGCAGCCGAAGCGCGGTAAGCACTCGGCACTCCCCCGGCCATCGCCTCTCCCCTCCTTCGCCGACCTCTACTCGGCGCAGTTCCGTGACATCTCGAAAGTCGCCTGGCGAGTTGCAGTCGGTATGCGACTACAACTCGCCCACGTCCGGCTGGCGCTGAGGGGCCTGAGACCGGCCCCAGGCGGAACCGGCCGCCCTACCCCACGCCCTCGAGCTCGAGGAGGAAGCGCTTCATCTCGGGGCCGCCGCCGTAATTGCCGATCGCGCCGCCGGAGCGGACCACGCGGTGGCAGGGAACGACGACCGGGAGCGGGTTCGACCCGCACGCGGTCCCGGCTGCACGCGAGGCGCGGGGGTTGCCGGCGCGCGCGGCCATCTCCCCGTACGTGGCGGTCTTCCCGAACGGCACGCGCAGGAGCTCGTGGAGCACCCGGGAGTAGAAGCCGTCCGCGGTGAGGCGCCAGTCGAGGGGGAGGTCGAAATCGCGCCTGCGCCCCTCGAAGTACTCCTCGAGCTCGCGCCGCGCCGGGTCGAGGCGGGCCGGCGCCTCGAGGATCCGCGGCGAGACCTCTCGGGCCAGGCGCTCCAGCACGGAGTCCGGGACCTCGTTCGGTAGGCCGATCTTCACGAGCCCGCGCTCGGTCGCGGCCACGGTGAGCTCCCCCACCGGGCTTGCGACCGTCGCGTAGGCGACGTCGAGGAGCCCCTCGGCCTCGGCCCGGGCCGCCAGCCGCCCGGTCAGGCCTGGCCCGCCGTCGATGCTCCCGCGGGCCCCGAGCACGTCTGCGAGCCGGCGTTCGTCGATCGCTTCGCTCACGACACCACCTCCTTCATCGCCTGCGAGTCCCGCAGGGTCTTCAATCCATCGGCGACGCGCCGCCGCGCCGCCGCCTCCGAACAGCCCAGGCTCGCGCCGATCTCGCCGTAGCGAAGGTCGACCGCAAACCGCAGCAACACCGCCGCGCGCTGGCCTTCGGGCAGGGCCGAAACCGCGCTCCAGACCTCGGCGTCGCGCTTGGAGCCGACGCTGCCCGCCCCGCCGAGCCAGCCGGGCGCCGCCGACGGCGCCGCGCCGTCGAGAGCCTCGGCCGCGCCCGCCGCCCGGGGCGCGTGCCCGCGAGCACGGTGGTGGTCGATCGCCTTGTTGCGGGCGATCGAGTAGAGCCAGGCCCTGAGCCCTCGCGGCTCGGCGCGCGGATAGGCGCGAAGGGCCGCCAGGAACGTCTCCTGCAGGCAGTCCTCGGCGTCGTCGGCGCCCACCATGCCGCGCAGGAACGCGAGCAGCGGGCGATGGTGCTGGTCAAAAAGGGTCTGAAACGGCGGCAGCGCGTTCACGGTTCGAGAGTAAAACGGTGGGGAGCACGATTTCGTGAGGTCGCTCGGGCTCGAGATGATCGCGCGGGCGGCGGCCGACGCCCGCAGGAAAACCCGCTTCACTGCGAAGAGCCAGGTAGGTGAGATTGGAGGCGGGCATGACCAAGAAGCTGAAGTTGGCTGCGGTGCTGGCAGTCGTCGCCGCGGCGATCCCGGTTGCGAGCGTTCTGGGGCGCGGCGCCGGGCAGCCATCGGGCCCGGGCCAGGCGAGCGCGAAGGCCGCGAGCGCCGTCGAGACCGCGGGCGTCCACCAGGTCGCGAGCCCGAGCACGGCAGGCGCCGGCCGAGCTGCGAAGAGCAACGCGACGAAGCTGAAGCTCGCCTACTTCGAGACCCAGAAGAAGACGGTCAAGCCGGGCCGCTCGGGCCTCGTGGTCGGCCCCGTGCCCAAGCACTGCGACGTCCTCAACGGCTACTTCTTCCATCCCGGCAACCTCAACTCGACGGCGATCCTCTCGATGGGCGACTCGCCGGCCGGCCTTCGCAAGTGGGCCTTCTACCGCGACAACGAGACCGGCAAGAACGTCAAGGGCATCAAGTACGGCGTCGTCTGCGCGCGCGGCGCGGGCATCATCGCCGGCTAGCGCGCCGCCCGGCTCCCAGGCTCAGAGCTCGCCGAGCCGCCGTTCCAGGAAGCGGCGCTCCGGGTCGCTCCCGGCGAGGGCCAGCGCCCGCCCGTAGGCCTCCCGCGCCTCCGCCTCTCGCCCCAGGCGCCGCAGGAGGTCGGCTCGAGTCGAATGGAAGTAGCGGTAGCCGTCGAGGTCGAGCTCCTCGACCCGGGTCAGCGCCTCCTCCGGGCCATCGACCTCGGCGACGGCGACGGCGCGGTTCAGCTCCACCACGGCCGAGCCCGTTAGCTTCGCGAGCTCCGCGTAGAGCGCGGAGATCTGGCGCCAGTCGGTGGGTCGCTCGAGGTGGAGCGAGGCGATCGCCGCCTGCAGCACGTAGGGCCCATGCCCTCGCAGCGCGATCGCCCGGTCGAGAGCGACCCGCCCCGCCTCGATCGCCGCCCGATCCCAGAGCGAGCGGTCCTGCTCGTCCAGGAGGACCAGCTGGCCCTCACGCACCCGGGCCTGGCGGCGGGCCTCGGTGAGGAGCATGAGGGCGAGAAGCCCGCGGGCCTCGGGCTCGTCGGGCATCAGCTCGACGAGCGCGCGCCCCAGGCGGATCGCCTCCGCCGCCAGCTCGCCGCGCCCCGCGAAGCCCTCGTTGAAGATCAGGTAGAGGACGGCGAGGACCGCGGCGAGGCGGTCGGGAAGCAGATGCGGAGCCGGTACCCGAAACGGGATTCCGGCCGTCTTGATCTTCCGCTTGGCACGGACCAGGCGCTGGGCCATCGTGGCCGCCGGCACCAGGAACGCCCGCGCGATCTCCTCGGTGGTCAGGCCCCCCAGCGTCCTCAGGGTGAGCGCGACCTGCGCATCCAGCGCCAGAGCCGGGTGACAGCAGGTGAAGAGCAGCTCCAGTCGTTCGTCGGGCATCACGTCCTCCCCCATCTCCTCCTCCATGACCTCCGGGACCTCGAGGAGCTTCGTCTTCGCCGCCAGCGTCCGCTGCCGGCGGATGCGGTCGATCGCGCGGTTCCTCGCCGTCGTCGTGAGCCACGCCCCCGGGTTGGCTGGGGTGCCGTCGTGCGGCCAGCGCTCGGCGGCGGTGGCAAACGCCTCCTGAGCGGCCTCCTCGGCAAGATCGAAGTCGCCGAGGAAGCCGATCAGGTTGGCGAGCACCCGCCCCCACTCATCCCGGAAGACCCGGTCGAGCTCGGTCAGCGCTCCACCACCGGGCGCACCTCCACGGCGCCGCCCATCCGCGCGGCGGGGATCCTCGCCGCGACGTCGAGCGCGGCGTCGAGGTCGTCCGCCTCGAGCAGGTAGTAGCCGCCGAGGACCTCCTTCGTTGCTGCGAACGGGCCATCCGTCGTCGCGATCCTCGAGTCCTCGACCCGGACCGTCGTTGCCGTGTCGGCGGGCTGGAGCTGGTTGCCCCCGATCACGCCCGGCAGCTCGGAGATCGCGAAGTACTCGCCCATGACGCTCTTCTGCTCGTCCTCGGGAAGCTGCTCGAACGCCTCGATCGCGTCGCCTGAATAGATCTGAAGCAGGTACTGCATGTGAATCCTCCTCTGGTGATTGTCTCGCCAAGACGACGAGCGGAGGCACTCGAAATCGACATCGGGCGACATCGAATTCCGCCGGTGCCGGCTGCTCCGGGTAGTTACCATGTAATTGCGATCCGCTTTCCCTTATTTGGACGAACGGAAAGGACCCTCATGGCAATCACGATTGGCGACGAGGCCCCAGACTTCCAGGCAGAGACGACCGACGGCCCGATCAGCTTCCACGACTGGATCGGCGACAGCTGGGCGGTCCTCTTCTCGCATCCGCGCGCCTTCACGCCGGTCTGCACGACCGAGCTCGGCTACATGGCCTCGATCAAGCCCGACTTCGACAAGCGCAACGTCAAGATCCTCGGCCTGTCGGTCGACCCGGTCGAGGGCAGCCAGGAGTGGGCCGAGGACATCGCCGAGACCCAGGGGACGGCACCGAACTACCCGATCATCGCCGACACCGACTACAAGGTCTCGAAGCTCTACGGAATGCTGCCACCGGACGTCGAGGGCGATCCGACCGAGCGCACCCCGGCCCAGAACGCGACGCTTCGCAACGTCTTCGTCATCGGCCCGGACAAGAAGGTCAAGCTGGTCCTCGTCTATCCGATGACGACGGGCCGCAACTTCGACGAGGTGCTCCGCGTGATCGACTCGCTGCAGCTCACCGCCGAGCGGGGCCTCGCCACGCCGGCGCAATGGCAGCCCGGCGAGGACGTGATCATCGGCGGCTCCGTGAGCGACGATGAGGCGAAGCAGCGCTACCCGGACGGGTGGGACTCCCCCAAGCCCTACATCCGCATAGTTCCGGCGCCGTAGAGGCGCAGGCCCACCCGTTCAGGATGGGTTGGTAAGCCGGCCCTCGCTCGGCTCGGCGGTACTCGCCCCTGGGTAGGCGAGCTCGGGGGCATTCGTCTCCTCGATCGCACGGAGGAAGGCGGTGACGACGCGCGGGTCGAACTGGTGGCCGCTGTTGGCAAGCAGCTCCGCCCGCGCCACCTCGTGGCTGAGCGCCTTGCGGTAGGAGCGGTCGGTGCGCATCGCGTTCCAGGAGTCGCAGCAGGTGACGATCCTGGCCTCGAGCGGGATGTCCTCGCCGACCAGGCCGTCCGGGTAGCCGCGACCGTCCCAGCGCTCGTGGTGGGAACGGACGATCAAGCCGACGTTACGCATGAAGCCGCCAACGCGGTTCAGCATCTTCTGACCCTCGATCGTGTGGGTCTCGATGACCTTCCACTCGTCCGCATCGAGCTTGCCGGGCTTGTTGATGATCTCCTTCGGGATCGCGATCTTCCCGACGTCGTGCAGCAGCGCGCCGAACTCGAGGTTTCGCATCTGCTCGGCGTCGAGGCCGAACTCCTCGCCGACCTGGAGGGCCAGCAGGACGACGCCCTTGATGTGCTCGCCCGTGTAGCCGTCGTCGGCCTCGACGACGTCCGCGAGGACGAGCGCGGTGCCGCGATAAGCATTGTTGAGCTCGAGGAGACTGTGCATCCGCTCCTGGCGCTCCCGGGCGAAGACGGAGAGAAGGCCGAGCAGCGGCAGCGTCGTCAACGCGACGATCGGCGTCCGCTGGACATCCTCTGCGATCACCAGCGCGATTCCGGAAAGCGCCGCGTCGATGCCGTAGACCCACGTCTCGCGGAGCTGGGCGGCGAAGGTCGCCTCGCGGTCCATCCGGAAGCGAACGACCGACACGGCGAAGTCCACCACGAACTGCGCGGCGAGTGCCGCGGCGAGGATCCCGGCGCCGGCGTCCTGGGGCGCCGTGTCGCTCAGCACGAACACCGCGACCGGGCCGATCGCAAACCAGGAGTTCCCCACGGCGAAGAGCAGTCGCTCAGGCGGCTGCTTGCGACTGAGGATCTCGGGTAGAGACGCGGCCGCAAGCCCCGCGGCCACAGCCGGCGGGACGAGAACCACGGGCATCGCGAACAGCAGCGGGACGAAGGCAAGCTGGGTCGCCACGGTGAACCCGAACGGGGTGTCGAACCGCACCCGCGTCGCCAGCACCAGGACCACGAAGCAGAGAACGGCGGGCAGCGGATCGAAGTGCGTCGGCGGCTCGATCAGGCAGAGCGCCGCGACCGCGACCAGGAAGGCAATGGCGATCATCGCCTCGCCGCGACGCTCCCGTCGGGACAGGCGGGCGTCGGCACGCCGATACGTGTCGGCGAGCACCTCCTGCTCTTCGACGTTGGGCATCAGCGCCATCACACGCCAGATCGGCTGTTTCTGCATGCGTCATTAGCCACGGAACGCGGCTTTCCATCGAATACCTGTCCAGGCGCCCCGAAAAACCCTCAAGCCCGGACCGCAGATGCCGATCGCGGTCATGAAAACCAAACACTGAAAAGGGCAAACCCGGTGCGAGCCGGGGACGCAAAGCCAGAGGTCTCGCCGCAGGGGCGAGATGGCTCGGCTGCCAGTACCACCAGAGAGGTGCGTACTAATGACCCAGTGCCTTTTCAGCTTCCGCGCTCGCCTGGTTGCGGCGTGCGGAATTCTGTCCTGCCTGTTTGCGGCGGCCGGAGCGGCTCCCGCGATGGCCGCTCCGAAGTACGACGACGGGCCGGCTGAGATCGACAGGACGGCGTGCGTTTACCCCGAGCTGACCAAGGCGTTCCAGTGGGCACGTGATCCCAACTGGTACTTCCAGGCTCCAGGCCAGGACGACACCGGGTTCAACGGTGACGGCTGGAAGCTCCAGAACGGGGCCCAGGTCGTCACGACCGACCTCCCGGACGGCACGAGCGGTCAGGTCCTCGACCTGCCGAGCGGGTCGCGGGCAGTGAGCCCGACGATGTGCGTCGACTCGGGATTCAAGACAGCGCGGACGATGGTCCGCAACGTCGTCGGCGGCGATGGCGTTCAGTTCAACGTCGCCTACGACGGCACGAAGACCTGGACCGAGCCCAAGGGTACGGGCCAGGTTCACGGTGACCACTCCGAATGGACCCTGTCGGATCCGGTCAACGTCCAGCCGAGCAACGACTCACGGTTGGCAGCTCGTTCGCTTCTCCTTCATTGCGGGCGGCAAGACGAGCGAATTCCAGATCTACGACCTCAACGTAGATCCCAGGATGAAGAGCTGATCGCGATGCGAAAGCAGGCGAGCAGACAGTGCACACCGCGGTCCCGCGCTCGCGGGGCCGCGGTGGGCGCCGCCCTGACGATCCTGATGACTGGCCTCGCGGTCAGCCCGGCAATGGCGAAGAAGCCGCCGCCGCCGACGCAGCCCGTTGGCTGCACGGAACCGGAGTTCACCCAGCCGTTCCTGTCGGCGCATGACCAGAACTGGTACACGCTGGCCCCCGGCCAGAGCGTTGACAGCTTCGACGGCTCCGGCTGGACCCTCAGCGGCGGCGCGAAGGTCGCGCCGGCGACGCCGGCCGTCGGCCAGACCGTGCTCGAGATGCCCAGCGGTTCACGGGCGGTGAGCCCGCCCATGTGCGTGAACTCCGGGTTCAAGGCCGCGCGGACCATGGTTCGCAACCTCTCGGGCAAGGCCGGCGTTCGGGTCGGAGTCTCCTACGACGGGACCGGATCGATGAGCTCGGCGAGGAACTCCGGCCGCTTCCACGGGCACCAAAGCCGGTGGACGATCTCGAGGCGCATCAACGTCAAGCCGAGCAACGTCGACGGCTGGCAATTGGCGCGCTTCGTCCTCACCGCGGAGGGCCGTAGGGGCGACTTCCAGATCTACGACTTCTACGTGGACCCCCGGATGAAGAGCTGATCCGCATGTCCATCCGTGCAGTTCCCTGGCAGAGCGGTCACGAGTTCGACCCCTTTGCCGCAGTCAGAAATGAAAACCAACCAACTGAAAAGGGCAAACCCGGTGCGAGCCGGGGACGCAAAGCAAGGGGTCTCACGAGCATGAGACAGCCCGGCTGCCAGTACCCACCCAGAAAGGTGCGTACGAAATGAACCAGTTCCTTTTCAGCGTTCGCTCACGCGCGATTGCGACGTGTGGCGTTCTCGCGACCCTGACCTCCGCCCTGGCGCTCCTGCCGAGCTCCGGCAGCGCGGCGCTCCTGAGGCTTCGGCCCGACACGAGCAAGTGCACCTATCCAACGCTCACGCAGCCGTACTCGTCGCTCGGCGACGCCAACTGGTACTTCCTGGCACCAGGACAGGCGCTCGACAGCTTCAGCGGAAGCGGCTGGAGCCTGAGCGGCGGCGCGAAGGTCAAGTCGACGACCCTGGCCAGCGGCCGGACGGGCCCGGTGCTCGACCTGCCGAGAGGCTCTCGGGCGGTGAGCCCGCCGATTTGCGTGAAGTACGACTTCCAGTACGCGCGCATGTTGGTGAGGAGCCTCAGCGGCTCCCAGGGCGTCCATGTCTCCGCGACGTACGACGGGATCAACCTGCTCGGGATCGCGGTGAGCCTGCCGCGGGACAGCGGCACTGTGCGCGGGTCCGGAACCTGGGGCGTCTCGACGCCGATTGACGTCCGGCCCAACGGCACCTCCAGCTGGCAGGTCGTCCGGTTCACGCTCACCCCCCAGGGGACGAGCGGCGACTCCCAGATCTACAACTTCTACGTGGACCCGCGGATGAAGGGGTAGGCGGTTGCGACTCAGACGGGCGCGGGGGCGAGACGGACGGAGTCGCTCGCCAGCCGGTCGAGCTGCGCGTGGAGCGCCGGGAGAAACGTCGAGTCCGGGCTGAGCGACTCGACGAGCTCGACCGACTCGCGGTAGTGCGCGCCCATGCTGCCGACGCTCGTTCCGATGCGTCCCTCGATCGCGGCGCCGAACTGCCTGATTCCGCGGCGGAGGCTGGCGATGTCCGCCAGCTTGTCGGCGGCAAAGACCGTGACGGCGGGCTCGCCCGCCGCGCTCACCTGCCGCCGGAGGCTGTCCTTGCGGTCGGCGAACGAGGCGATCTGCGGATCCTCGGTGAGGACGAGGACGAGCTCGGCGATGCCCTCCCCCATCTCCGATCGCAGCTCGGATGCGGAGAGCGTCCCCCGCTCCACGGAGTCGTGAAGGAGCCCGACGGCAACCAGCTCGTCGCTGAGCCCCGCGTCATGAAGGAAGGTCGCCACCTCGACGACGTGGTCGAGGAACGGGCGCCCGTCGCTGGGACGGTCGCGGCCGCGGTGGGCGCGCTCGGCCAGCGCATACGCCCGAGTGAGGACCGGCGAGTCCTCGATCCAGGATCGGCTTGTCTCAGCGCCAGATTTCATTCCGCCCCGTCCCGGACCAGAGCCGGAACCGCCTAAGCCTATGCCCCTCGGGGCGAATCCGGCGGCGGATAAGTACGGATCGGCCCTGCGGAGAGTGCGTTGCGCATTCGTGGGCATCCACCGTGGCGAGCCGCTCGGTGCGGGGTGATGATCGAGAAGAACGAATGAAGGAGCGCAGTCAGATGACCGACCGGGAAAGCGAACTCGAGCAAGCCCGACGCGAGATCAGCAAAAGGATCAGTGGAACCTTCTTCGCGCTGATCGGCGTCCTCAGCCTCTTGGTGGCCGTCGCGCTGGTGGCCTCTTCCGGAGGTCAGCAAACGCAGTCCGTTGCCCGCCCGGCCATGATGACCCCCTCCCAGACGGTGACGGTCGCCATGCACGATCCAGGGTGCCACTGGTTCCAGGTCGGCCAGACGTATCAGAAGTCGATGTCCGTGACGGGTCCGGTATCGCTGGCGAACAGCGACGAAGCGGCGCTCAGGATCGCCGGTCCGGGCGGAGTCCAGGTCGACAATGTCGGCCAGCAAGTTTCCTTGATGCCGGGCTCCTATCGCATCACGATGGTCGGCCAGGCAGCCGACGACAACACCCTGCACCTCTCCGTCAGCTAACGGTTCGGTTCAGGACCGCAGACTGAACGGCGGATACCGGTCGGTGATCAGCAGGAAGGCGTAGGCGCCGACCCGGTTGTGCCAGCGGATCACGCCCTCGACGAAGTCGAATAGCGACCGCGGATAGCGCCCCGTGAACAGGATCGCGAACCAGGCGAAGATCGCGGCGAAGACCGCCCCGATCGTGAGGAAGAAGAGCACGACGTAATGCGGGATTGCCAGGAACCACTTGACGAGCGGCATCCCGCGGCCGAGATCGCGCTCAACGTCCGGATACGGAAACGCGAGATGCACCGCTTGCTGCTCGTCGGTTGATGGGTAGCGATCATCCATCAAGGCCAGGTAGACGGCGATGCGGTTGCTGAAGCGGGTCAGCTGCAGGTTCCAGTCGTACCACCAGCGCGGGTACTTGGCGCGAAAGAGGATCATCAGCGCGACCGGGACGAACAGGACGCCCAGCCCCCCGCCCACGTATCTGCCCCCGTGGTCGCCGAGGCTGAAGCCCCCTCCCTCGATCGTGGCCGCGAGGATCAGAATCGGGATGATCGCGAAGATTCGAAAGGCGGTGCTGAGGCGGTCGAGGTCGCGGTCGGGATAGTCGACCGAGAAGCTGAGCGGATAGCCGTGATCCGACGCCGTCGGGCTCGAGTCGCCCGGAGGCGGCGCGGGCGGAATCGATTCGCCTGAACTCTCCATGTCGCGGCCTTCGCCGCCGCTTCTGTTTTTCCTCTGCAACCCAGTCGTGTGGGAACGTCGGACTCAGCGGTGTTCGTGCGCCTGACACTCATGGCTGGTGCGGCGGCGTCACAGGGCGTCGGTGACCGAGATCGAGAAGGTGGCACGGTAGTCGTCGCCCGGGTCGATCATGGGAAGCTCGGAGCCCCCCGTCATCAGAGCGTTGGTGGGTGCGGTCATCGGCTCGTAAGCGACCACGTCGTCGTCGTCGGGTGCATACACCTGGGCGTACGGATACCCGTCTCCCAGGGCCAGCTCGATTCGGATGCCGCCGCCCGCGAGGACGAAGGGCGCCGAGTCCGCCGGCGCCAGATAGCCGTCGTCGAAGACCCTCGAGCCGAGGGCGCCTCCCTCCACTTCGACCGGCCGGCGAGAGCCAGTCGGCAGCATCCGGTCGTCCAGCTCCAGGCACTCGGACACCGGGATCTCGACCTCCCACTCTGCCCGTTCGACGCCGGGCAGGCACAGATATGGGTGGAAGCCGAAGGAGATCGGTACGGCCACGTCGGCCGACGCCGTCACCGTCGTCGTCACCGTCAGGGTGCAACCGCTGAGGGTCGCCTCGAGCAGCAGCTCGTGCGGAAACGGAAAGGCGGCCATCAGCTGCTCGTCGTGCGCGAAGTCGAACCTCGCGGCCAGCGCGCCGCCGTCCTCGGTGGGCTCATGCCGTTCCACGACCCAGCCGCTCGCCGCCGCAAGTAACCCGTGGATGGGAAGCCCGTTGCCGTCGAGCGACAGCCGCGAGGAGTCGGCATCCAGGGCGACCTCACGACCCGCCACCGTGAACCGGAAACCGCCGAGTCGGTTCGCCCATGGGTGGAGAAGGGGGATCCCCATCGTGGATCCCGTGAGACCACGTACGCGTCCAGACCGCTGCGCTGCCCGAGGAGCTCCCGCCCCCGGTGGCGAAGCGAGCATCCGACCATCCCGGCCGCCGGCACGAACCCGACTTCGACGCCGTAGCGCTCGCCCCCGAGCGTCAGCACGGTGAGACCGTCCACGGTCCGCTCGCCGATCATCCCGGGACTCCGTCGCGGAGAGGGCTCAGGGCCATTGCCGCATTCAGTCTGCCGACCTGAGCCGCGCTTGGTAGGGCACTCGTCCCGTCATGCACGCGGCGCCGCACCGGGCCCCGAGCGCCAGGCGCA
>CAVUEV010000007.1:0-145683 GCA_963740625.1 uncultured Actinomycetes bacterium | reverse complement strand
AGTGTCCGCGAGACCGGCGCGCTCCAGCGCCGCCGCTCCGGCCTCGCCGGGAAGCTCGTCGCCGACGCGCTCGTAGAGGAGGAGGTCGCCCGGGCTCTGCGGCAGGAGCGCCACTCCCCCGGGCGCAACGATCCCGCCCTTCAGCGCGGAAACGCGACCGGCCGCCGCCCGCAGCAGCGTGCTCTTGCCCGCGCCGTTTCGGCCCATCAGGGCGACGCGCTCGCCGTGATCGACCGCGAGGTCGAGGCCACGCAGGACGTCCGCGGCCGTCGAGCGCGACCCAGAGTCCCGGGCCCGCAGGGCGCCTGCCGCGCGCCTGCTTCGGCGGCGGCGCCGCGACGGGCGGCTCGGAGTGCTCGACACTGCTACCCCGTGCCGCGAGCGCCGCGCGCGCAGCCTTCACGCCCGCGCGGCGGCGGCCGCAGGCCGGCGAGGTCGAAGAGCCGCGCGCCGGGGGTCGTCAGCGCCGCGGTCGGCGGCGAGCGCCCACTCGAGGTACGCCTCGGGCGCGCCGTCGAACGCGACTCGGCCGGAGCCAGGGCGACCACCCGGTCGGCGTGGGCGAGGCAGCGCTCGAGGCGATGCTCGGCCAGCAGGACCGCCATCCCCCACTCCTCGTTCAGGCGGCGAAGCAGCCAGATGAGCTCGTCGCCCGCGACCGGGTCGAGCTGCGAGGTCGGCTCGTCGAGCAGGATCACGCGGGCCGGAGCACCAGGGCCGCAGCCAGCGCAACGCGCTGCAGCTCGCCACCCGAGAGCGAGTCGGTGGCGCGGTCGAGCAGGTGCGGCATCGCGAGCGCAAGAGCGACCTCCTCCACCGCGCGGGCTCGCGCCGCCGCGGGCCGCCGCGGATCTCGAGCGGCAGCTCGAGCTCGGCCCGGACCGTTGTCGAGACCACCTGCGTCTCGGGATCCTGGGCGACGAGCCCGACCTCGCCCCCGAGCTCGGCGGGGCCGTGCTCGCGCGCGTCGAGGCCCGCAACCTCCACCCGCCCGGCGACCTCGCCCCCGTGGTAGTGGGGTACGAGGCCGCAGCAGGCGCGAAGCAGCGAGGTCTTGCCGGATCCCGATCGCCCGGCGACCACCACGACCTCGCCACGGCCCACCTCCAGGTCGATGCCGGCCAGCGCCTCGGCCGGCGCCTCCGGGATAGCGATACCGAAGGCCGTCGATCCGCAACAGCGGCTCAGCCACGGAGGCGCCTCCGCGCGCCGCGGCGGCGATGAACGGCAGCGCGGCCGCCAGCGGCAGCGCCAGCGGCGGCGGCGATCGTGGCGGGGCCGGTGTCCATCTGGATCGCGGATAGGCGTCGAACCCGCCGACGCCGGCGACGACGTGCGCCGACCGCCGTCGCCGACCAGCGCCACCGCCGCCACGCAACAGCGCCGCGTCGTGGCGCGAGCGGCGCCGCGGCTCGGCCGCCGCGGCGCGCCGGCGCCGTAGCCGCGCAGCTCGAGGGTCGCCGCGACGTCGACCGCGCGGTCGAGCGATCCGGCCACCAGCCGCCGGGCGATCACCGCGCGGCCGGCGGGAGCCGCCACCGGGCCGCGCAGCGCGGCCGCCTCGCCCAGGCGGGCGTAGTCGCGCGCCGCCAGCGGGACCATCCTGGCGATCAGCGTTGCGGTCAGCGCCGAGCGCGCGGCGAGCGGCCGCAGCAGCCGCATGACCCGATCGGGGTCGACGCGCGCTCGCGTGGACGGCGAAGGCCATCATCACGACCGCGAGGCGCGCCGCCAGCACCGCCGCCTTCGGCGAGCGCCTCGGCGCTGATGTCGACCGTGCCCAGCAGCGGCAGGACGATGCCGTGCACCAGCACCGTGTCGCCGCGCTGCGAGGTGAGCCCGTTGACCACGACACGAGCACGGCCCAGGCCGCGCTCCAGCGCAGCGCCACCCCCAGCGCGCGCTGCGCGCCCCGGCGAGGAGACCCGCGAGGACGACCGCCGCGCCCGACCCGGCCAGGACGATCGGATTCGAGCTGACGCAGCGCGGCGAGGGCGAGCGCACGCGCAGTAGGCGCTCGCCGCAAGCGCGCCGCCGTCGCCGAGCGGCCCGGGCCGGTGACGGTAGGCGAGCGCCGGCCTCATCCGGAGCCCTCCGTGACCGGCACGGGGACCGGCGCGCCGGTCCGCGCGACGGCGACCGCGTAGCGGTCGCGAGGACCGTCGGCGCACGAGCTCTGCGGCGGCCTCGACGCCCGGCGCGCCGCCTGCCGGTCACGACCCAGGTCGGCTGCGTCGTCGCCCAGGCGCACCGCCGCGACGAGGCCCGCGCCCGGCGCCCAGGAGCGGGCGCGCGTCCCTGCGACGTCGAGGAGCCGGAGGCGACGCGACCGCTCGAACCTCGCGAAGACGCCGCTCGTGCCGGGCCCGCCGCGATCTGGGCCGCCGCCTCGTCGGCGCCGAGCGCGCTGCCAGGGCCCGACGAGGACCCTGGGAACGCCGGCCGGGCCCGAGTCCGTGGACGATCCGCGCGTCGACCCCGCGTCGCGCATCGCGGCCGCGACCTCCTCGCAGGCGGACCGCCGGGTGACGCAGTCGACGGGCGCCGGGCCCGCCTGCCGCCTCGAGAACGGCTGCGGAAACGAGCCGACCACCGCAGGAACCCGCATCGCGTCGGTCCAGTCCCGGTAGTCCCACCAGATCCTGTCGCCGCCGCGCACGCGCACCTCGGCGGAGCCCACCGGCGACTCGATGCCGTTGACGTAGAAGAACCAGTCGAGCACGCGCCCGCCTGCGTCGTGCCGGAGACGCCGTTGATCGACTGCACGAAGCCGCCGCCGTAGCGGGTGGTGATGTCGGTCTCGCGGTCCAGGAAGCGCAGGACGGTCTCGGACTCGCTCGGGTCCGATTCGGTCGCCGTGGCCAGCTTCTGCTCACCGTAGTCGCGGGTGACGCGTCAGCGCCGCCGTCCCCTTCGAAGCGGCCCGGGCCCAGGCCGCAGCCCGCGGCGACGAGGGCGCTCGCAAGCGCCCCCGCCAGCCGCGAGCGCGCAAGCGGCCGTTCGATCACCTGCTGATCACCTTCTCGCAGGACTTCTCGATCTTGTCGTCGTGGTCGCCGGCGCTTGCGCGATCGACCCGGTCGTTGCCGCCGCCGCAGTCGACGGTGTCGTCGCCGCCCTTGCGGATGTCGATCCGTGTCGTCGCCGCCCGCGGCGTCGATCGAGTCGTCGCCCGCGGTGGTCGTGATGTGGTCGTCGTGCCGGCTGCCGTGGATGGTGCGGCCGAACGCCGACGGGCAGTGGTCGGGCTTGGCCTTGACGCAGACGTCGTAGGTCGTGGTGGGAATGTCGTCCGCTGCCGCCTGCGCCTGGACCGTGGCGGTCCCCTGCGCCGGGAAGAGCAGGCTCGGCGTGCCCGTTCGCGTCGGTGGTGCCGGTGGCGAAGTCGACGGCCGCGCCCTGGACCCGGTGCTCCTGCCCGGTTGTCGGCGTCGTAGCCGAACACGGTGGCCTGGACCGGCACATCCGGCTGAGCCGCGCCGGGGCCACGAGCTCGAGCTCGTCAGCCGGGGGAAGTTGGGCTCGGCCGCCGAGAGGACCAGAGGACCGAGTCGCCCTCGCTTGATCTCCTGGTCCGCCGCCCACGCTCGACTCGTCGTGGTCGACGCGAAGTCCCAGTACCCGCCGCCTGGCCATCGGGCTCGAGCCCGCCGATCGCGCAGACGCCCGGGCCGAAGGATCGAGGAAGTGGTCGGAGATCGACAGGGGGCGCAGCGCGGCGCGTGACGGCATCGCGTCGCGCACCATGCCCAGCGCGGTCGCTCCCTTCAGCTTGAACGGCTCGCCGCTGCCGCCCGTCCGGGGGCCCGAAGCACTTCGCGTCTTGTCGGTCGGGATGCGTGGTCGTGCCGGTGTACTGGTGAGGTCGGCGAGCTCGGTTCCGTCGCCGGCGACGACGCGGAGGTCGGCACGCGCGGCTGCGCCGGCGAGGCCGACGGCGGATGCCGGCGAGCGCTCAGCAGCGGCAATCGCCGAGAACGCCGGCGGCGCGTGGGAAGCGAATGGGCATTAGAGCCACCCTTTCCTCGAGGGACTTCAACGGCTGGCCGGTGACAGGTCTCCTGGCTTCCGGGACCGATCGCCGCGCCTTCCCGGAAGCGCGGTGCGCCTCCAGTGGCTGACTCTGCGTCATGCGAGCTATCGCATCTCCCGGTCACAGTGGCGGGACCGCGCCGGTTTCTCACCGGACTTCCCATGACCACCGGCCGTATGTGGCGGCGGAGTCTAGTCTGACCCGCGCCGCCGGGCGCTAGTCCGCCGGAGCGCTCCTCGACCTTGTTGCGCAGCTCCTCCACGACCTCGGGCATCGACTGGCGCATGCGCGAGAGCTCCCAGTGCTCGATCTTGATCAGGCGGATCTCGGAGGTCGCGGTGACCGTCGCCGAGCGCTCGGACCGCTCGAGGAGCCCCTGCTCGCCGAAGACGTCGCCGGGGCCGAGCTCGGCGAGGTGCTCGCCGTCGCGCTCGACCTTGACCGTGCCCTCGTTGATCGCGTAGAAGTGGTTGGAGAACCCGCCCTCCTTGACGATCTCCTTGCCCTCGGGCCATTCCTCGGTGGTCGCCCAGGGAGCGATCTTCCCGAGCGTCTCGTCCGGCACGTCCGCGAACAGCGGGATCTTCTTCAGGGTGCTGGCGTCCACTGCTCCCTTCCGGGGTTGGCTTAGGGCAACGGGGAACCTAACCGATGAGCGCGCATGCGCCCGCTCGCCGAGACTCGCTCCCTGACAGCGCTCATGCGGCGAAGCGTGCCAGGCCCTCGCGGACCCAGTCCGGCACGTCGGTCTTCTGCCAGTCCCTGCGCGACACGCACACGTGGCGGAGCGTGCCCGCCACCAGGACCTCGCCGCCGCGCACGACGTCGATCTCGGTGGTGATGCTGGTCCCGCCGATGTCGGCGACCCTCGCTCGCAGCTCCACGACGTCGTCGAAGCGCGCGGGCGAGCGGAACCTCACGTTCGCCTCGGCAACCACCGCGTCGATCCCGCGCTCGACCATCTCGTCCCACGGCCCGACTGCTTCGCGCCAGAGCTCGGTGAACACCACGTCGAAGTAGAGGAGGTAGTTCGCGTTGAAGACGATCCCCTGCGGGTCGCACTCGCCGTAGCGGACGCGGAGCTCGTGCACGTAGGGCGCCGGCACGGCGCCTGAGGCTATGATGGCCGGGACTACCGTGGCCCGTCGCATGGCCTCGATCCCGCGCCTGCCGCTCGTCCCGGACCTCCTGCGGCGTATCCACGTGCCCGACGACCTCGACGCCGTGACGTCGATCGGCGAGGAGGACGGCGCGGCCGCCGGCGGACTTGAGGAGGAGAGCGTCGAGCGGATCTGGAAGTCGGCCGCTCGATCTCTACCGAAGCGGCGTCCATCCCGCCGTGCAGGTGTGCGTGCGCCGCCAGGGCGCGGTCGTCCTCGACCGCACGATCGGCCACGCGCACGGCAACGGCCCGCGCGACGGCGACGACGACCGAGAAGGTCCCCGCCACCGCCGGCGACTCCCTTCTGCGTCTACTCGGCGTCCAAGGCGATCACGGCGTTCGTGGTCCACGTGCTCGCCGAGCGCGGCGTGCTCGCCCTCGACGACCCGGTCGCCAAGCACATCCCCGGCTACGAGCGAAACGGCAAGGAGGAGATCACGATCGGGCACGTCCTCGCCCACCGCGCCGGCGTGCCCAACCTTCCCGCGCGAGGCGATCGGCGACCTCGACCTGCTCCCCGACCGCGACTACCTCGTGCGAGGTCTCTGAGCGACGCCAAGCCCTTCGCACGCGCCCGGAAGGCTCCTCGCCTACCACGCGGTCTCGGGCGGCTTCATCCTCGGCGAGGTCGTCCACCGCGTCACCGGCAAGGACATCCGCGACGGTCCTCGCCGAGGAGATCCTCGACCCGCTCGGGTTCCGATGGACCAACTACGGCGTCCGCGAGGAGGACCTCGACGCGGTGGCGACGGACTACGTCACGGGCCCGCCGCTGGCGCCGCCGCTCTCCAATCTCCTGACCCGCGCGCTCGGCCTGCCGTTCGACGACCTGGTCGAGACCGCCGGCGACCCGCGCTTCCTGACCGGCGTGATCCCCGCGGCGAACACCGTCACGACCGCGGTCGAGCTCTCGCGCTTCTACGAGCTGATGCGCAGGGGCGGCGAGCTCGACGGCGTCCGGTCCTGAAGCCCGAGACCATCCGCACGGCGCTCACCGAGCAGTCGCACCTCGAGATCGACCTCTCGCTCGGGCTTCCCGACCCGCTTCGGCTACGGGCTGATGCTCGGCGCGCGCGTCCTCAGCCTCTACGGCCGCGACACCCAGCAGGCATTCGGCCACCTCGGCTTCACGAACATCCTCGCCTGGGCGGACCCCGAGCGGGCGATCGCGGTCGCGGTGCTCACGAACGGCAAGCCGACGGTCTACCCGGAGATCACCCGCTTCTACGGCCTCATGCAGCGGATCACGAGCGAGTGCCCGAAGGTCCCGCGCGCCGAGTGGCTTGTGTAGCGGGACCCCACAACTTCGCGTACCGGCTGAACCCCCTGCTCTTGACTCTCTTCCGGCCACATGATCACTTCTGAGAACTCGTTCCTGTTCACGTCCGAGTCGGTGACCGAGGGCCACCCGGACAAGATCGCCGACCAGATCTCCGACGGCGTCCTCGACGCCGTCATGGCGGAGGATCCCGACGGGCCGCGTCGCCTGCGAGACGCTGGTCAACACGGGCTCGTCGTGGTCTCCGGCGAGATCTCGACCGAGATCTACGTCGACATCCAGGACGATCGCGCGCGAGACGATCAAGCGCATCGGCTACAAGGACGCCGCGCTTCGGCTTCTCGGGCGACGACTGCGCGGTCGCTGAACGCGATCGACAAGCAGTCGCCCGACATCGCGCAGGGCGTCGACCACGCGCTCGAGACCCGCGAGGACCCGGCGGACGACGACCAGCTCGACGTCGCCGGCGCCGGCGACCAGGGGATGATGTTCGGCTACGCCACGAACGAGACGCCGGAGCTGATGCCGATGCCGATCTCGCTTGCGCACAAGCTCGCCGCGCGGCTCGCCGCGGTCCGCAAGAGCGGCGACGTCCCCTACCTCGCGCCCGGACGGGAAGACGCAGGTGACGGTGCGCTACGAGGACGGCAGGCCGGTCGCGGATCGAGAAGCTCCTGATCTCGACGCAGCACGCCGAAGGCGTCGACACCGACGGCCAGATCCGGCCGGATCTCTGGGAGCAGCGTGGTCGAGCCCGACGCTGCCGGCGGAGCTCTACGACGCCGGCGAGCTCAACCGAAGGCGAACTTCCTCGTCAACCCGACGGGCCGCTTCGTGATCGGCGGCCCGGTGGGCGACTGCGGGCTCACCGGCCGCAAGATCATCGTCGACACCTACGGCGGCATGGCCCGCCACGGCGGCGGCGCGTTCTCCGGGCAAGGACCCGTCGAAGGTCGACCGCTCGGCGGCCTACGCCGCCCGCTACGTGGCGAAGAACGTCGTCGCCGCCGGCCTCGCCGACCGCTGCGAGGTCCAGGTCGCCTACGCGATCGGCGTCGCCCATCCCGTGTCGGTGATGGTCGAGACGTTCGGCACCGAGCACGTCCCGCGCGCGCGGATCGCGGAGCTCGTCCACGAGCACTTCGACCTGCGCCCGGCGCGTTTCGCGAGTACCTGCGCCTGCACCGGCCGATCTTCCAGAAGACCGCCGCCTACGGCCACTTCGGCCGCGAGGACGAGGACTTCACGTGGGAGCACACCGACAAGGCGGACGCCCTTCGCGAGGCCGCGGACGTCGAGGCCGTCGCCGCCGGCTGACGCCGGCGCTTCGACCGGCACCGCGAGCGGCGCATGAGCATCACCGTCGTCGGCTCGATCGCGTTCGACGCGGTCAAGACGCCGCTCGGCGAGCGCGAGCGCATGCTCGGCGGCGCGGCGACCCACTTCGCGCTGGCGGCGCTCGTTCTTCGACAACGTCGCGGCCGTCGGCCCGGTCGGCGACGACTTCGGGCCCGAGGACTTCGCGGTCGCTCGCGACGCGCGGCACCCGCACCGACGACGTCGAGCAGGTGCCGGGCGGCAAGACCTTCTTCTGGCGCGGCGAGTACGGCTGGGACCTCAACTCGCGCGAGACGCTCGACACGCAGCTGAACGTCTTCGAGGCGTTCGAGCCGAAGCTCTCGGAGGTCTCGCGCAGCATGCGACGTCCTCTTCCTGGCGAACATCCAGCCCGCAGCTCCAGCGCCAGGTGCTCGAGCAGTGCGAAGCGGCGCGGGTTCGTCGCGCTCGACTCGATGAACCTCTGGATCGACATCGCGCGCGACGACCTCGTCGACGTGATCGGCGGCGTCGACGCGTGATCCTGAACGACGCCGAGCTCCGCCAGCTCACGGAGCTGCCGAACACGGTCGCCGCGGCCCGCGAGGTCCTGTCCTGGGGCCCGCAGGCCGTCGTGGCCAAGCAGGGCGAGTACGGGGCCGCGCTGATCACCGCCGGGATCGTTCTTCTCGGTGCCGGCGTTCCCGCTCGAGACGGTCGTCGACCCGACCGGCGCCGGCGACAGCTTCGCCGGCGGCTTCGTCGGCTACGTCGCGCGCAACCTGGGAGACTCGATGGACGACGCCGCGCTGCGGCGGGCCATGGCCTACGGCACCGCGATCGCCTCCTTCAACGTCGAGGAGTTCGGGACCGAGCGGGTCCAGCGCCTCGAGTCCGAGGAGATCGACGGTCGAATCGCCGAGCTTCACGGTCCGACGCAGTTCGAGCACGAGCCCTTGAATCTGACATGACACCCGACAGGAGGGACAGCGATGACCACCGACCGCCCTCCCGCCCAGGACTACCAGGGTGGCCGACATCGGCCTCGCCGAGTTCGGGCGCAAGGAGATCCAGCTCGCCGAGCACGAGATGCCCGGGCTGATGCAGACGCGCGAGGAGTTCGCCGCCGTCGCAGCCGCTGCGCGGGCGCGCGGATCACGGGCTCGCTGCACATGACGGTCCAGACCGCGGTGCTGATCGAGACGCTCGTCGCGCTCGGGCGCCGAGGTCCGCTGGGCCTCCTGCAACATCTTCTCCACGCAGGACCATGCGCGCCGCCGCGATCGCCGCCGCCGGCATCCCCGGTCTTCGCCTGGAAGGGCGAGACGCTCGAGGAGTACTGGGAGTGCACCGAGCAGGCGCTCACGTGGCCGGACGGCGAGGGCCCGAACATGATCCTCGACGACGGCGGCGACGCCACGCTGCTCGTCCACAAGGGCGCCGAGTTCGAGCAGGCCGGCGCGGTGCCCGACCCGTCGACGGCCGGACTCGGAGGAGTTCCGGATCGTCCTCGAGCTGCTGGCGCGCTCGCTGGCGGCGGACCCGAGCGCTGGACGCGGCTCGCCGCCGGCATCAAGGGCGTCACCGAGGAGACGACCACCGGCGTGCTGCGCCTCTACCAGCTGGCGCGCGAGGGCGAGCTCCTGCTTCCCGGCGATCAACGTCAACGACTCGGTCACCAAGTCCAAGTTCGACAACATCTACGGCTGCCGCCACTCGCTGATCGACGGCATCAACCGCGGCACCGACACGCTGATCGGCGGCAAGGTCGCCGTCGTCTGCGGGTTCGGCGACGTCGGCAAGGGCTGCGCGAGTCGCTGCGGGGCCAGGGCGCGCGGGTGATCGTGACCGAGATCGACCCGATCTGCGCGCTCCAGGCGGCGATGCAGGGTTACGAGGTCCGCACGCTCGACGAGGTCGTCGAGACCGCCGACATCTTCATCACCGCCACCGGCAACAAGGACGTCATCAAGGCCGTCCGACATGGCGCGGATGAAGCACCAGGCGATCGTCGGCAACATCGGCCACTTCGACAACGAGATCGACATGGCCGGCCTCGAGCGCGTCGCCGGGCATCCGAGCGGATCAACGTCAAGCCGCAGGTCGACGAGTGGGTCTTCCCCGACGGCCACACGATCATCGTGCTCTCCGAGGGACGGCTGCTGAACCTCGGCAACGCGACCGGCCACCCGTGCTTCGTGATGTCGAACTCGTTCACGAACCAGACGATCGCCCAGATCGAGCTGTTCACGCAAGAACGACGACTACGAGAAGCAGGTCTACGTGCTGCCGAAGCACCTCGACGAGAAGGTCGCGCGGCTCCACCTGGACGCGCTCGGCGTGAGCCTCACCGAGCTGACCCCCGAGCAGGCCGCCTACCTCGGGCGTCGCTCCGGACGGCCCCTACAAGCCGGACCCCTACCGCTACTAGCTGAGACCCTCTGAGCGTCCGGGCCTTCGCCCGGCCGAGACTGGCACGGTCTTCGGCATGGCGGACGGCCGGCTCATACTCGTCGCCGGCGCGCTGCTCGCGGCGGGCCTCTTCGCGTCTCTGCTCGCTGCCCGCGTGCGGATGCCGAGCCTCGTGCTGTTCCTGCTCGTCGGCATGGCGATCGGCTCCGACGGGCTCGGCTGGATCAAGTTCTCCGACTACGAGCTCGAGCGGACGATCGGCATCGTCGCCCTCGCGCTCATCCTCTTCGAGGGCGGCCTGGCCTCGGGCACTGCTGGAGATCCGGCCGGTCCTCGGCACCGCGGTCTCGCTCGCCGTCCTCGGCACGTTCTTGACCGCGGTGATCACCGCCGTCGCGGCCGGGCTGCTGTTCGACCTCGACACGCGGGAGAGCATGCTCGTCGGCTCGATCGTCGCCGCGACCGACGGCGCGGCGACGTTCGCGCTGCTGCGCGACTCGACGATGAAGCGCCGGCTCGCGCAGAGCTTGGAGGCGGAGTCCGGACTGAACGACCCGGTCGCCGTGGTCCTGGTCCTCGGGTTCATCGACTGGATCCAGAAGCGCGCCTACGAGCTCGGCGACTTCCTCGTCCTGTTCGTCCAGGAGCTCGGTATCGGGCTCGTGGTGGGCGTGGCCGCCGGCTTCCTGGCGGTCAAGGCGTTCCAGCGCGTCCGGCTGAGCACCGCCGGCCTCTACCCGGTGGCCTCGCTCGCCGTGGCGGCGCTCGGCCTACGGAGGCGCTGACGCCTTGCATGGCTCCGGCTTTCTCGCCGTCTACCTGACGGGCCTGGCGCTCGGCTCCGCTCGGATTCCGGCCCGCCAGACCGTGACGACGTTCCACCAGGGTCTCTCCTGGGTGGCGCAGGTCGCCGATGTTCCTGTCCCTCGGCCTGCTCGTCTTCCCCTCGCAGCTCGACGATGTGGCTCTCAAGGGCACGCTGCTCGCGCTGGCCCTGATGTCTCGTCGCGCGTCCCGTCGTCGGTCTTTCTGGCCACGCTCTGCTCCCCGTTCTCCAACAACGAGCGACTGGTCCTGGGCTGGGCCGGGCTGCGCGGCGCCGTGCCCGTCGTGCTCGCGACGTTCCCGGTCATCGCCGGGCGTCTCGGAGAGCCTCGACTTCTTCAACATCGTCTTCTTCGCCGTGCTCTTTTCGACCGTGCTGCAGGGGCACGACGTTCGAGCCGTTCGCGAAGCGGATGGGCGCGACCTCCGACGAACCCTGCGCTGCCGATCACGCCGGTGGACGTCGGCACGATCCGCGAGCTCGGCTCCGAGGTGCTCGAGTTCAGGATTCGCGAGGGCGACGCGGCCGTCGGCGCTCACGTTCGGGACCTGGGCCTCCCACGGGCGGCGCTCGTCACGGCAATCATCCGCGAGGAGCGGGCGGTCGCTCCTCGCGGGGCAACCCGCGTCCACGAGGGCGACCGGCTCCAGGTGATGGCCCCGCACGCACTGACCCGTGGCGTCGTCGAACTGGCGGAGACCTGGCGTGCGGGGCCGGTCGGGACCGCCCCCCAGGCCGCGGCTCTCGGTCCGCACCTCTCCCCCGGTCTTCTCGGTCCGCCCCTGGCTCAAGGCTGACGGGGATGCGTCGAACCCGCGGGAGATCGCCGGCCAGCAGGTCGTCGAGCGCCTGCGCGTCCGCGCCGAACGCCCGGGCGCGCTGTCATCCTTGCCGATGGCCAGTACGCGCTGACCGGCGACATCCTCGTGGTCGGCAGCCGCGACGCCGTCACGCAGTGGGCGCGCCGGCGCGTTCAGGCCGTTCCGGACGACGACGAGGAGAGCGTCTGGCTGACGGGGTCATCGCCAACCTGGCCGCCGACCCCGGCCTCCCGGCGGCTACACTCGCGAACGTCCCGGAGCCCCCTCTATAGGCCGGTTCCGGGACCCTCGTTGGCGGTGGTGCAGCGTCATCGGCAGACCGTGGCGCGGCCGCGAGGGTGATCGTCGTCTCCGCGACGACGCGGGCCCCCGGGAGCAAGGTCGAAGCGCAAGCGCTGGGCGATCATCGCCGTGATCAGCGTCGCCTCCATGATCGCGAAGCCGGCGCCGATGCAGACGCGCCGCCCGCCCCGAACGGCATGTAGGCGCCGCGCGGGTGCTCGCGGACGTGCTCGGGCAGGAAGCGGCGCGGGTCGAAGCGCTCGGGATCGGGCCAGAGCCGCGGATCGTGGTGGACGAGGTGGATCGGGACGATGATCGTCGAGCCCTTCGGGATCCGGTAACCGCCGACCTCGTCCTCGCCGATCGCCTCGCGCTCCATCACCCAGACCGGCGAGCGCAGGCGCAGCGCCTCCTGGAAGCAGGCCGCGGTCCATTGCAGCCGCTCGGCGTCGTCGGCGGTCGGCGGCGCCCACCCAGGACCTCGTCGACCTCGCGCGACCAGGCGCTCCCGCGCCTCGGGGTTCTCGTCGAGGAGGTGCCACATCCAGGCGAGCCCGTTGGCCGTGGTCTCGTGGCCGGCGAGCATGAACGTGACCAGCTCGTCGCGGACCTGGCGGCGGTCCATGGGCCGCCCGTCCTCGTCGCGCGAGGCCAGCAGCAGCCCGAGGAGATCGCTGGGATCGGCCTCGGGGTCGCCTCGCGGGCGGTGATCAGCTCCTCGACGACGTCGCCGATCGTCAGCGAGGCCGTCGCGAAGAGTGCGCAGGCTTCGCGACGGGCAGCGGCGCATGGAAGAGCAGCCAGGCGCCGGCGTCGATCACCCAGCGCGGCGCCGAGGCGACGAGCTGTAGCCGCGCCGCAACGGTCCCGCCGCGCAGCCCGGCGAGCACGGCGGGGCGCAGCCGCTCCGCCTGCGCCTCGAGCTGCGAACCGAAGAGCGCTCGGCCGACGACGTCGAGCGCCAGCGCGTTCATCTGCGGCGGCGACGTCGAGCTCGGCGCCCTCGGGCAGCGCCTCGGCCGCGGCGACCCAGTCCGAGATCGCCGCCGGTCATGTGCTCGGCGAACTGGCCGAGGTGCCGCTTGGCGAACATCGGCTGAATCAGCCGGCGCTGCTTGGTCCAGGCCTCGCCCTCGTTGGTGAGCAGCCCCTTGCCCGAGCCCGCCGACCGCCAGCAGGCGGTACTGGAATGACTTGCGGTAGTTGTCCTGGTTCGTGACCAGGACGTGGCGCAGATGCTCGGGAGAGCGCAGCGAGATGATCGGCCGCCCGAGCGGGCGGATGCGAACGACGTCGCCGTAGTCCTCGAACTCGTGGAGGACGTCGAGGATGTTCGGCCGGGTCAGGAGCCGGTACGCCATCCGCACGTTCGACGGGCCCGGAGCCTTGCTTTCCGCGCCGCACCTGACGGTCGTGTAACCTTGTCATGATCTGATGTAGAGGTTATCACCTCGCAGCATCCACGCCGAGGCATCCGCAGCACGAGGTCGCTGTCATCGGCGCGGGGCTCAGCGGCATCGGGATGGGGATCGCCCTGCGCCGAGCGGGGATCGAGGACTTCGTGATCCTCGAGCGCGCCGATGACGTCGGCGGGACCTGGCGCGACAACACCTACCCCGGCGTCGGTGTCGACATCCCGGCGCAGGCCTACCAGTTCTCCTACGAGCTCAACCCCGACTGGTCCGGCGTCTTCGCGCGGGGCGAGGAGGTCCAGGCCTACGTGCAGCGCACGACGGACCGCTACGGCGTCCGGCCCCACATCCGCTTCAACACCGAAGTGACGCGAGCGCGCCTGGGACGCCGAGAACCGGCTCTGGCGCCTGCGACTGAGCGCCGGCGAGATCACGGCGCGCTTCGTCGTCGGGCGCGATCGGCCCGTTCGTGGCGCCGAAGGAGCCGGCGATCGCCGGCCTCGAAGCTTCACGGGCAAGGTCCTCGAGTCCGCGCGCTGGGACCACGACTACGCCCTCGCCGGCAAGCGGGTCGCGATCATCGGCACCGGCGCCAGCGCCGTGCAGATCGTCCCGAAGGTCGCGCGCGAGGTGGAGCACCTCGACGTCTACCAGCGCACCCCGATCTGGGTCGCGCCCAAGTTCAATCCGCGCACGCCGGACGTCGCCAAGGGCCTCTACCGGAGGCTCCCGGCCGTCCAGAACGTCGTCCGGCGCGTCGCGACCGCCGCGACCGAGGTGATCGTGGTCTTCATGGTCATCAACCACCGGCGCCTGCCCTTCATCGCGCGCGGCCTCCAGCGCTGGCTGCGAAACGGCTGGTACCGCTCCCAGGTCCCCGACCCCGAGCTGCCGCCGCAAGCTCACCCCCTCCTACGGGTTCGGCTGCAAGCGGCCCGCGGTGTCGAACACCTACCTGCGCACGTTCACCCGCGAGAACGTCGAGCTCGTGACGACGCCGATCGATCGCGTCACGGAATCCGGCGTGGCGACGCCGACGGCACGCGAGCGCGAGGTCGACGCCCTGATCCTGGCGACCGGCTTTCACCTCGCGAGCGACCCCGAGGTCTATCGCCACACGCCCGATTCGCGGCCGCGACGGCTTCGACCTCGCGACCTCCTACGCGGCCGACCGCCTCTCCTCCTACGAGGGCATCAGCCTTCCCGAGCCTGCCCAACCACTTCATGATGTTCGGCCCCTACGGGTGGACCGGCGGCACCTGGCACCAGCTGGTCGAGACGACGAGCGCCCACATCCTCCGCGTGATCGCCGAGGCACGTCGCCGCGGCGCGGCCGAGGTCGAGGTCACCCAGGAGGCGACCGATCGCTGGACCGCCTTCGTCGCGCGCACGCCTCGAGCACTCGCTCTGGCAGACGAACAACTGCGGCCCCGCCAACAGCTACTACTTCGACCAGCACGGCGACACGCCGTTCCTGCGGCCGACCTCGGCGGCGCAGGCCAAACGCGCAAGCCGCACGTTCCCGCTGTCGGACTACACCTTCACCGGCGCGCGGCTCCCGGCGGCCGCCGCCGCGGCCGCCGCCTGACCGGCTCCGGCTCGCGGCCTCGCGCCTATCATCGCCGCGATGCGTGGACGTCTCCTGGCGGGCGCGATCGCGGCGCTTGCGGTAGTTGCGGCGCTTCCCACGGGCGCCCTCGCGGCCGGCGGACTCCGCTGGCGCGGCATCGTCGAGGGCGCCTACGGCCCGACCTGGACGCACGCGGAGCGCACGCGGATGCTGCGCTGGATGCCCTCGCACGGGCTTCAACGCCTACGTCCACGCGCCCAAGGACGACCTCTACCAGCGCACGAACTGGCGCGATCCCTACCCGCAGGCCGAGCAGCGCGAGTTCGACCGCGAGATCCGCCTCGCCCGGCGGCTCGGGCGTCGAGTGGATCCCCAACCTCAGCCCGGCGCTGCCGCTGATCCCGACGCCGGCGCGTGCCCCACCGGCCGCCCGAGCCGCGACCTCTGCTTCTCCTGCCCGGCCGATCTCGAGGTGGTCGTGGCGAAGCTCGAGCCCTTCCTCCGAGCCGGGCTCGCGCACGGTGATGATCTCCTTCGACGACGTCACCAAGGTGATGACCCACCCCGAGGACCTGGCTCGCTACGGCGCCGGCGACGCGCCTTCGGCGAGGCCAACGGCGACTTCCTCACCCGCCTGCTGCGAGCGCCTGCGCGCACGGCGTGCCCGGCGATCGCGGCTGCTCACGGTCGGCGCCGACTACTCGGGCACCGCCGACACCGCCGTACCTGCGCGGCCTGCGCGCGACGCTCGACCCGGGATCGAGGTGATGTGGACCGGCACCGGCGTCCCCTCGCGAGCACTGGACGCCGCCGACGCGCGCGCCTACGGCGACGCTGATCGGCCGCAAGCCCGCTCGTCTGGGACAACTGGACCAACGACGACACCGCCGGGCAACGCGACTCCCGCTCGGCACGGCGCGCATCTTCCTCGGCCCCTACATCGCGCGAGCCGGCCGACCGCCGCGCGCGGTCGGCGGCTTCTTCCTCAACCCGCCAACGAGGCCGACCTCAACCTGCTGCCCCTGGCCACCGCGGGCGACTGGATGCGCGATCCCCGTCCACTACCGGCGCGCGCCGCGCTGGCTCGAGGCGATCCGGGAGCTGGCGCCGGGGACCGCAGCCGCCCAGCGCCGCCGCCGCGCGCTCGCTGCGCGCGTGGGCGGAGACGAGCTGGTCCAACAAGCTCGACCGCGAGCGCTACGACCCGACCTTCCGCGCCTCGCCGAGCCGCTTCCTCGCCGCCTACGAGCCGGCGGCGCGATGGCCGGGCGCCGCGCGCCGGCTGCTTCGCGAGCTCGCCTGGTCGAGCGGCGCCCCGCCGCGGCTGCCCCGCCTTCCGGACCCGGCGATCGCCGAGCAGGCGAGCGGCTTCCTGGGCGCCGGGCGCGACAGCGCGCGCGACGGCCACCTCGCCGCGACAGCTGCTCGCCTCCGAGCGGCCGTCGCTGCGGCTGAGCCGGCACGCGGCATGGCTGCGTGGCGTGCCGCGCCGCCCGATCCCGCGGCGGCAGCCGCGCTGCGCGCCGAGCCTCGCGGTCGCCGCCTCGACGGCCGAGGCGTCAGCGAGTTCACCTACGGCTGGCGAACTCCGCTCGCCTTCGACATCCCGCCGTATCCCGTCCCGGGCAACGCCATGGACGCCTTCGTCGACGCGACCCGCGCCGAGGATGGGAGCTGGGCACCAAGCGGGTCACTCGCCGCGAGCTCGGTCGACGTGACTCTGGCGGGAAGGCCCGTGGCGCTTGATGCCTCCGGACGGTTTCGCCTTCCCCGCACGGCCTGCGGCAAGGAGCTCGTGGCCACGGACGGGGCGGGCGGCACCGCGGGCCTCGCCGTCTCCTGCGGCTAGGTCACCCAGGCCCGATCGATACGGCCGGCGATGTCGATGTCGCGGGCAGCGCGGATGTGGGGCTTGTCGAGCTCACGCGCCACGTAGCGCGCCACGAAGCGGCCGATCTCGCGGTCGACGCCGGCGACCCGCTGCAGGACGGAGGCGCGGAGCCCCTCTGCCTGGACCGTCACCGTGACGTCGCGCCAGGTCGGCTCGTCGACCTCGATCACGAGGCGCAGCGGCGGAGCCGCCCGCGCGGTCAGCGTCAGGCCCACCTCGACGTCCACGTGGAAGCGGTGCTTGTCGACGCCGAGGTCGATGAACAGCTCGAAGGTGACCGGGATGAGCAGGCGGAAGGCGACGGCGGCGTGCCGGACGCGCTGCGCCGAAGCGTCGCCGACGACGCCGGAGGCGCTCACCTGCGCCAGCCGCCCGGGCCGGCGCCGATCGGCCCGAACTCGATCTCCTCGCCCGGCGAGACCGGTCATCCCGGCGAGGATCCGCTCCTCCGTGACGGCGTGCTCGAAGAAGCCCGTGCCGAACTCGGCGTAGGTGAGCTCGGCTTCCTCGGCAGGCCCCGTCTCTGCCTCCATGGCGGGATTATCCGTCAGCCCCGGCGGTCCCGCCGGTCGCTACAGGCCGTTCAGGAAGTCCTGCATCGTGCCCGAGCAGTCCGCCGGCCTGGCCGAGGAGGCTGCCGGCGTCGCGGGCGGCGCGACCAGTTGGTCGGCGGGCAGGTTCTCCGCCAGCGCGTGGAGCGCCGGCGGCGACCGGGCGCGGGGATGGTCCCGTTCCGCCCGGCATCGTCGATCGCCCGAAGCAGCCCCGCGCGGAGTGCCTCCGCCAGCCTTGGATCGTTCGCGAACGCGTCGCGGCCCTCGGGGGTGCCGAGCGCCAGCACGAGGGTCTCGCGCGAGATGTGGAGCTCGCATGCCGCCCCGTCGAGCGCCGAGAGCGTCAGCTGCTGGGCGGCCTGGTCGACGCCGCCCGGCGTCGTGCTCGGCGCGAGGCTGACATGGATCCGCGGTGGCCTCCGGCGTGTAGGACGAGCCGCCGAGCGCGAGGTAGCGACCGACGAGAGCACCGAGGCCGCACAGGCGACGAAGACGAGCTGGCGACCGCCCTGCGTCACAGCTCGGTCCTCTTCGCGAGGCCGATCGGGATGCAGCGCCGCCAGGCCGAACGCGGCGGCGAGCAGGAAGGAGTCCGCGAACGCATGGGTCGCGGCCCGGTCGCAGCTGGTCCTGGAGGTCCGACTTCAGCTCAAGCTCGGCGTCGCGCTCCCCGGGATCTCGGGAAGCGGCTCGAACGCCGGATCGATCACAGGCACCTTGCCCTTCTCGGCGGTCAGTTGGTCCGCCAGCCGTTGTGCCGAGGTGATCTTGGCAGCGCGGGCAGCGGCGCGTCGAGCAGGGCCGCGGTGCCCGCCTGCTCGGCGGCGTCACGCTGCTCGACGAGGTCGGCCGGTGAAGATCGGCGTCATCACGAGCAGCCCGGCCACGACGCCGAGGTGCCGCGAGGCGAGCGTGAACCCGCCATGGACCGCCTGCGGCGAGCGCCCCTCGAGCGCCGTGTGGGTGAGCGCCGAGAGGACGAACGCCAGCCCTGCCCCGACGAGGATCTGCGGGGTAAAGGTCGCCACGATCAACGCCTTCGGCAGGAGCGCGAGGCCCGCCAGCCCGCCGGCGAGCAGGATCGCTCCCGCCATCGCCCGCTCGCGCGGGCTGCCCGTCCCGCCCGCGAGCCGCCCGGCGGCGAGCGCCGCAAGCGGCAGCACGGTGACGGCGAGGGCCGCGGTGATCGGCGACCGGCGCCAGCCCTCGATGAGCAGCAGGACGAGCAGGAAGAGGGCGGCCGCGAGCGCGGCCGAGACCAGTGCCAGCGCGACGTTCGCCGCGACGTGAGGCCGGTAGGCGGTGCGCTCCGCGGGCGCCCGCGCCTCGGGCGTGTCGCGCGCGACCGCGGCGAAGCGAGCGGCACGCGCGACGGCAATCGCCACCGGCACCTGGACGAGGAAGATCGACTGCCAGGAGACGAGCTGGGTCAGGACGCCGCCCATCGCCGGCCCCATGGCCGCTCCGGCCGCCCCCGCGGCCGCCCACACCCCGACCGCGCCGCCGTTCGGACCCGAGCGCCGGCGGCAGCAGCTCCAGCGCCCCGGTCACGGCGACCGCTCCGCCGGCGGCCTGCACGCAGCGCGCCGCGATCAGCGCCGGCGACCCGTGCGAGCCCGCAGCCCAGGCTGCCGATGCCGAAGACCGCGATCCCCGCAAGCGTGTTCAGGGCCGGCCCCGAGCCGCCGGGCCGCCAGGGCGCCCGGTACGGCCGGTGGCCGCGAGGACGATGTTGAACGCGATCAGCACCCAGATCACCGCGTTGACCGAGACGCCGAAGTCGCGGTAGATCTCCGGCAGCGCGAGGACCACCACCGAGGCGTCGGCGAGGACCAGCCCGACCGCGATGCCGAGCGCGACGCGGAGGCGGCGACCGGACCCCATTGCGCCAGCATCCCACGGCGCCGAGCGGATCGCCGCTCCCAGCGATATAGTCGGCACATTCGAGTGAGCTCCACGCGACGCGCGAAACCGCGCCCGCCCTCGTCACGGCTCCCCGGCGCAGGGCCCTCCCGCCCGGACCGCGCGCTCCGGCGGCCGTCAACACGGCCCGGTTCGTGCGCCGGCCGCTCGACACGCTGCTCGGCTGGCACCGGCTCTACGGCGACGTGTTCACGGTCAAGCTGCTCGTCTTCGGCACCGGCGTCTACGTCGCCGACCCGGCCGCGATCCGCGACCTGTTCACCGGCGATCAGTCCGACCTGCACGCCGGCGAGGCGAACGCGCCCCTCTCGCCCGTGCTCGGCGAAAACTCGGTTCTCGTCCTCGACGGAGCCGAGCACATGCGCCAGCGAAAGCTCCTGCTACCGCCGTTTCAGGGCTCCGCCGTGAAGGCGTTTCGCGAGGTGATCCGCGAGGTCGCCGAGGCCGAGGTGGGCGCGCTGGCGCGCCGGCGACGAGTTCCCGATGCGCGAGCGGATGCGGGCGCTCACCTTCGAGGTGATCTGCCGGGCGGTGTTCGGCGTCACCGAGCCGGCGCGGATCGAGCGCCTGCGCTCGGCGCTGCTCCGCGTCATCGACCTCGGGGCGTTCATGTCTCCTGCCCGAGCGGTTGCGGCGCTCGCGGATCTCGGCCCGCTCGAGCCCCTGGGGCCGCTCTGCGCGCGCCGCCTCGCGCGCCGCCGACGCGCTGCTCTACGAGGAGATCGCCCGGCGGCGCGGTCAGGCGCGATCTCGACGAGCGCACCGACGTTCTCTCGCTCCTCCTGCGGGCCCGCGACGAGGACGGCCGGCCGATGACCGACGTCGAGCTTCGCGACGAGCTGATGACGATGCTCGCCGCCGGCCACGAGACGACCGCGACCGCGCTCGCCTTCGCCTTCGAGCTTCTGCTCCGCAACCCCGAGGCGCTCTCCCGGCTCCGCGACGAGCTCGGCTGCGGGCGACGACGCCTACCTCGAGGCTGTCGTCACCGAGAGCCTGCGCGTCCGGCCCGTCATCGACGCCAACGAGCGCACACTCACCAAGCCCCGGGTCGTCGGCGGCTGGGAGCTGCCGGCCGGGATCCGCGTCTACCCCGGCGATCGTGCTCGTCCAGCGCCGCGAGGACCTCTACCCCGAGGCCGGAGCGGTTCCGCCCCGAGCGCTTCCTCGACGGCGCGCGCCGAGTCCTACGCCTGGCTTCCGTTCGGCGGCGGCATCCGCCGCTGCATCGGCGCCGCCCTCGCCCAGGCCGAGATGGCCGAGGTGATCCGCGTCGTCGTCCAGCGAGTCGAGCTCGAGGCCGGTCCGCGCCGCAGCCCGACCCGGTCGTCCATGCGCGGCATCACCCTGGCGCCCAAGCACGGGACCCCGGTGCGGGTCTCTCTAAGCCGGCCTGCCGCCGGCGGGTCGTCATCCTCCCCGGCGACGGTCCTGCTCGTAGGCGTGGCGCGGGATGGTCGCGCGTGGTCCGCGGCCGCGCTGTCCCTGATCGCCTTCGCTCTCGGACGTTTCCGACCGCGGGCGCGGCACTGCTCGTGCTTCCGGGCGCTCGGTGGGGTACTGCAACGATCTTCGTCGGTTCGTTCTGTCCCCGGCGTCCTCGTCGCCAGCCAACCTTCAGCGCCGACCTCCGCCCGATCGTGGGCGTGCCGGGTCCCTCGGCGGGTTCACGATGTATCTTCGCTACGTTCAGCGTCCAGGCGCTCCTCGACCCGAGGTCCAGGCGAGCCGATGCGTCGCCCTGGGCGACGTCGCGGCGGTCGGTTTCGTCGCGCTCTCGCGGCGGCTCCGCTGGGCGCCCGGCTTCGGCCGCGCGGCCTTCGAGCGGGCCGGATGCTTGCCGCCGCCGCGGCGAAGCGCTCGCCGAGCTCGGCATCGTCGGGAAGAGCGAGGACGGCGCCAAGCGCCGCCGCCCACCCGTGGCAGAAGAGCCGCCAGCCGTCGTGGACCTGAAGCTGTTGGGCCTTCGCCTGCGATCGCGCGCGGTCGAGGAAGCCCAGCTCGCCGCGGTAGTTCAGCTCCCAGACGACCGCGCCGAGTTGGGAAGCTCGCCCGCTCGCTGATCGGAGACCCGGGCCGATCCTTGCCCATCCCCGTCGCGTTGACGATGAGCGAACCGGGTGGCGCCGCGGCGATCAGCTCGTCCCACGGCCCATCTCCGACCCTCGCCACCACGGGCTGCGCGACAGGCGAGCGAACTGCGTGAGGGCGGCCTCGGAGCGGTCGGCGCAGACGAACCGGACCGGCTCGCGGGTCGCGGAGAGGTGGTGGATGAGCGCGCGGCCGGTGCCGCCTGCTCCCAGGCAGACGACGTCGCCCTGGCTCCGGGGCCAGATGGCGTCGACGACGCGACCGACCGAAACCGGATCGCGCGCGTACCCGTGGAGTCCCCGTCCCGTGCGCCGAACCGCGTTGACCTCCTCGCATGCGAGGGCGGTCTGATCCAGCTCGCCAAACAGGTCGCGGCCCGCACGGAAGAGGCCAACCTTGTGCACGCTCACGACCGCCCCGGCCGCCCGGCGGTCGCGCATCAGCTCGCGGAGCAGCTCGACGTAGCGCTCGTCGGGCGAGTCGAGCTCCAGGTCCACCCCGCGCACCCAGTGTCGTGACGGAAGGAGCTCCTGCCACAGGGGCATGGCGCGATGCACGAGCGAGCCGGCGGTCTTGACACCGACGAACCAGACGTCCGAGCCGGCCATCTAGGGCGACGAGAGGCCCACGGGCTCGCCGCCGCGATCCGCCGACCGGTACAGGGCCTCGATCGCCCGCGCCTGGCCGAGTGCGTCGTCGCGGCCAAGGAGCGGCTCCGCCGAGCCGCGGATCGCGGCGCTCATGTTCTCGAACTCGAGCTGATAGGCGTTTGCCGGCGCGACCTCGATGCGCTCGGTGGCGCCGTCGCGCACCAGGTCGATCCCTGGCTCGGTGACCAGGAACGGCGTCTGCATGCGCAGGACCCCCCGCGAGCCGACGACCTCGACGAGGCTGTTCTGGGTCACGTCGAAGCCACAGTCGAAATGGGCAAGCACCGGCCCGCTGAAGCTGAGCGCCCCGGCGAAGCGGACGTCCACCCCACTCGGGCCGCTGACCTGCCGGCCGATCGCCACCTCGGGCTCGCCGGCGAAGGCGCGCGCGGCGCTCAGGCAGTAGCAGCCGACGTCCATCAGCGCGCCTCCCGCGAGCTCCGGGTCGAGCCGGATGTTCTCCTGCTCGGAGAGCGTGAAGCCGAATGCCGAGCGGATCACTCGAAGCTCGCCGATCGCGCCCGCCGCCACGAGCTCCTGCGCGCGTCGCATCTGCGGGTGGTGGCGGTACATGAAGGCCTCCATCAGGATCAGGCCCGCCCGGTCGGCGGCGTCGAAGGCCCGCACGACCTCGTCCGGCCGGCGGTCCAGCGGCTTCTCGCAGAGAACGTGCTTGCCCGCCTCGAGCGCCCGAACCGCCCAGTCGACGTGGAGCGAGTTCGGCAACGGCACGTAGACGGCGTCGACGTCCGGGTCGGCGAGGAGGTCCTCGTAGGAGCCGTAGGCGCGGGGAATCCCCTGCTCGCGCGCGTACCGCTCGGCCGCGGCCTCGGACCTGCTTGCGACCGCCAGGAGCTCGACCTCCGAGGATGCGCGCACCTCGGGCAGAACGCGCTCGTTGATCTTCGCGAGCGAGACGATTCCCCAGCGCACTGGCCTGGCGGCGCTCGTCATCGAACCTCCTTCACTCCGGACTCGAGCGGACGCAGAGCCGGATACAGCTTCTCGAAAGCGAGCGTATCCCTCCTGGTAGGCGGTCGTCCAGGCTGGATCGGGATCCGTGCGGCCGGTGACGCGAACGCACGCGGCGACCGCCTCCGCGGCGTCGGCGAACACGCCGCCGGCCACGCCGCCGAGCAGCGCGGCGCCGAACGCGGCTCCCTCCTCGGCGCCCGCCGTTTGCTCCAGCGGAATCCCGAGGACCGACGCGATGATCCGGCGCCAGAGCTCGCTGCGCGCTCCCCCGCCCGAGACGCGCCCCACCCCGGTCTCGACGCCGAGCTCGCGCAGCAGCTCCAGCGAGTCGCGAAGCCCATAGGCCACCCCCTCGAGCACCGCTCGGGCCAGCGCCCCGCGGTCGTGGCGCAGGGAGAGGCCCGTGAACGCGCCACGGGCGTCGGGGTCGGCGTGCGGCGTGCGCTCCCCGGCGAGATAGGGCGCAAAGTGGAGGCCCTCCGCGCCGGGGGCCCAGCCCGCGGCGGCCTCGGTCAGCTCGTCGTAGCCCGACCCGCCGAGGAGGTCGCGAAGCCAGCGCAGCGACCCGGCGGCCGACAGCATGACCCCCATCGCGTGCCAGGTCTCGGGAACGGCGTGGCAGAAGACGTGAAGCCGCGCCTGCGGGTCGGGGCGGTAGGCCGAGAGCGCGCCGAAGACGACGCCGGAGGTGCCGAGAACCACCGATAGCGGCCCGGGCCGGTCGATCCCCACGCCGAGGGCGCCCGCCGCCTGGTCTCCGGCGCCGGCGATCGCGGTCGACTCGTGGACCGGCGGCAGCCACGCGGCCGGGATGTCCAGTGCCTCGAGCACCTCGTCGCTCCAGCGACGCTCGCGGACGTCGAACAGAAGCGTCCCCGACGCGTCCGCGACGTCGATGGCGTGCTCTCCGGTCAGCCGCAGCCGAACGTAGTCCTTGGGCAGCAGGATCCGGCGGATCCGCGCGAACGTCTCCGGCTCGTGGCGGCGCAGCCACAGCAGCTTCGGCGCCGTGAAGCCGGTGAGCGCGCGGTTTCCCGTCAGCTCGACGAGACGCTCGAAGCCGAGGCGTTCCTCGATCTCGGCGCACTCCGCGGCGGTGCGCTGGTCGTTCCAGAGGATCGCCGGGCGCAGCACGCGGTCGTGCCCGTCGAGGGCCACGAGGCCGTGCATCTGGCCGGAGAAGCCAATCGACGCGGGCTCGAGCGCGAGGTCGGACAGCGCCCCCCGGCTCGCCTGCCACCAGTCCTCAGGGTCCTGCTCGGCCCACCCGGGCTGCGGCGTGGCCAGCGGGTAGCCGCGCTCGGCGCTCGCCAGCACCTCGCCCTGCGGCGAGATCGCGACCGCCTTGACGCCGCTGGTGCCGACGTCGAGGCCGACCAGGGGACGATCCACGAGTCGCCGTCCTCCCTCCTCCCAACGCCCGGCGGTCAGGCCCCGAGCGCCGCGTAGACGAGCTCGTATGCCGCAACCGCGTCCTTGCGCTGCTGGGCCTCCCGCAGCGCCGCCTCGTCGATCCTGCCCGCCACTGCGTCGATGAAGCGCCACTGCAGCACGCTGCGGCGCACCGCGGCCACCTGGTCCTCGGTGTACGGGTAGAGGTCGAACCCGAGGTGCTCGCCGTTGTTGCCGTAGCCGGCGCGGCGCAGCTCCAGCGCCAGCTCCAGGGTCTCCATGAACGCAGTGGCACCGACCATGTTGTCGTCGTCGAACGTGCCCCAGCCGGAGTTCGCGTGCTGGTGGCCGAGCAGCCCCTCGGCGGCGAGCAGCGCGGCGTACTCGGCCAGGTTCTCGTCGTTCATCAGCAGGTGCTGCCAGTCCATGTTGAACTTGACGTTGTCGATGCCCCGCGTGCGCAGCGTGTGGACGATGTGCAGCGCCATGCCCACGTTCCGCATGAAGATCTTCATCGCGGGCTCGGAGTTCTTGTGCTCGAGGAAGAGCAGGACGCCGTGCTCCTTGCAGCGCGCAGCGGCCTCGCCGACGCCGTCGATGAGCCGCGCCCAGCTCTCCGCGTAGGGAGTCTGGAACGGGTAGTTGTAGCCCTCGATCCCCGGCCAGAGGATCAGGTTGGCGCCGATCTCGCCCGCGAAGTCGGCCGCCCCGACGGTGAGGCGCACCGCCTCGGCTCGTACCGCGTCGTCCGGAGAGGAGAGGCCGCCCTTGCCGAAGCGCGGATCCAGGTGCAGCCCCGTCGCCAGGCAGTAGATGCCATGGCCGTCGAGGGCCTGGCGGACCTCGTCGAGGTTGTCGGGCGAAAGCTCCTGCGGGTAGTGGAACTCGTAGTCGTCCATCAGGTCGCCGAGTCCCTCGACCGCGCGCTCGACCTTGTGCGCGGTCGAGTCGCTCGCGTGCTCCGGTTGGTAGCCGCCGGGAACGAACCGGGTGATCATCGGGCCGAGGGCCCAGATGCCGAGACTCGTTTTCATGCGCTCAGTCCTTTCTGGGAGGTCGTTGCTTCGATGGGTCAAGCGCGGCCTCGATCGCGGCGGCCACGAGCGGGTCCGCAAGCGAATCGAAGACACGATCGGCCTCCAGGGAGATGCCGTCGATGGACGGGACGCCGATCACGTACAACCCTGCCGTCCGCGCGGCGGCGACGCCGGGCGGCGAGTCCTCGATCGCGACCGAGCGCGCGGGCTCGACGTCCAAGAGCTCGCAGGCGCGCAGGTAGAGGTCCGGGGCGGGCTTCGGGGACTCGACGTCCTCGATGCCGAGGGTGACGTCGAACCTCCGATCGACTCCGACCCGCGTGAGCCCCGTCAGCAGGTGGCGGCGCGGCGCGTTGGAGGCGATCGCGATCGGCCAGCGCCCCCGCAGCGCGTCGAGGAGCTCCACGGCGCCGGGCCGCGCCTCCGCCCCGGCCGCGATCTCGTCGACGGCGAGGTCGTACATCTCCGCGCTCGCCTCGGCGCCCTGCCCGGCAGGCTCGAGGATGCGCTCCAAGACGACCGTCGCGGTCACGGGCGAGGTCCCGACGAGCGCCCGCTTCGCCTCCAGGTCGAAGGCTCGGCCGCGACGCTCGAACACGGCCTCCTGCGCCCGCGTCCAGCACGGCTCCGTGTCCAGGAACAGGCCGTCGTTGTCGAAGACGATGCCGGCGCGCCCGTCGCCGTCGCTCATCGCGGCGCGACGGTGTCGCGCGCAGCACGGTCTGCGACGATCCGGGCGTGGAGCAACGGGAAATCAGGCGCCTCGGTCGCTCGGTGAGCGTTGTCGGCCTCGGCACGTGGCAGCTCGGTGCCGACTGGGGCGCCGTGGACCCCGACGACGCGCGCGCGACCCTGGATGCCGCCGTCGAAGCCGGCGTCACCTTCTTCGACACCGCCGACGCCTACGGCGACGGGCGCAGCGAGCAATTCTGCAACGAGCTGCGATCGCGCCATCCGGATTCAAGGCTACTCGTTGCGACCAAGATGGGAAGGCGCGTGGAGCAGCTCCCGGAGAACTACAACCGCGAGAACTTCCTCGCCTGGAACGACCGTTCGCGCCAGAACCTCGGGGTCGAAACGATCGACCTCGTTCAGCTCCACTGCCCGCCGAGCGAGGTCTACGAGGACGATGCGGCGTTCGAGGTGCTGGACGAGATGGTCGCTGCCGGCCGCATGGCCGCGTACGGCGTCTCCGTCGAGACCTGCGCCCAGGCGCTCGCCGCGATCGCCCGCCCCCACGTCGCGACGGTGCAGATCATCCTCAACTGCTTCCGGCTGAAGCCGCTCGAGGAGGTGCTCCCGGCCGCGGCGAAGCGGGGGTCGGGATCATCGCGCGGGTCCCGCTGGCCTCCGGACTGCTCTCAGGACGCTACGACGAGAACACGGTCTTCGGCCCGGACGACCACCGCAACTTCAACCGCCACGGGGAGGCCTTCGACGTCGGCGAGACCTTCGCCGGCGTGCCGTTCGAGGTCGGCCTGGCCGCCGTGCGCGAGATCTCAGCCCTGGTTCCGGCGAGCGCGACGATGTCGCAGTTCGCGCTTCGCTGGGTGATCGACCAGCCGGGCGTCAGCGTCGTGATCCCGGGGGCACGCAACCCCGACCAGGCGCGCCAGAACGCCGCCGCGCCGCGCTCGATCCGCTCACCGCGGAGCAGCTCGCGGGAGTGACCGACGTCTACGACAGGCTCATCCGCCCGCACGTGCACGAGCGCTGGTAGGCGCTCCGGCTTCCTCGCGCGGGTTGCTGGACGCGCAGGAACGGCTCGCGCAGGAAGCCGAACGGCTCACGCAGGATCCTGAGCTGGGAGAGGAGTGGCTCCGCCAGGAGAACCTGATCCCAGGGGGCTGATGGCGATCGGCATCGTCATGGTGCAGGCGCTGCTCCCGTACCCCCCGGATACCTCCGCCGGCGCCGTCGGACCAGTTCACGCATTGTGGTTTCACGACCTTGGAGTTGCAGCCATCAAGGCCTGCCCAGGAGAGTCCGCCCGGGGAGGAGCCGTCAGAGGACACCATCGACTCACGGGTTTCGGGTCGCTGAGCCACTGGGTGTCGGGTCGCCCAGCCCACCAGGGGGTCGCCCGGACGCGGAAACCTGTGCTCGGCGGGCTTGACGGGCGCGATTCGGGTTAACCGTCGCCTGAACTGTCGGGCGCGATCGATTCCTCGGCGGCTTCGATGGCCGCCCGCTCGGCCTCGCGGCGGGCCCGCTCCTTGCGTTCGCGGACCGCTGCGACGTCGATCTCGATCCGGCGATGGTCACGGGGGTCGTAGCGGACGGGCACGATGGTGCCGGGCCCTGGTCCGCCGAGGTCCGAGACCTCGGCAACCCGCGTGACCGTCGTCTCGCTGCCGTCGTCGAAACGCACGTGCAGTGTCAGCTCGTTTGCGTAGGCACCGAGGCCGGTGTTCTCGCTTAGCGGCTTCACCGCGTGGACCATCGCCTCCCCCGCGGCGCCGGAGCGCAGCAACCTGCGGTATCCGGGTGCAAGCGAACGCCAGAGCATCGGCGCCAGCTTAGAGCCGATCCCGGATGGGCGGAAGGAGTGACGAGGGCGATGTTCGGACGGGGCTGGGAACCAGCGCAAGCGACGATAGGGAGGTCGCCCGCTGCCATGGCCGCATTCTCGCGGCTTTGCTTGCGGTGGCTTGTCGGAGGGTGTCGAAAAGTTCCTGTACTCCTCCTCGCGCAATGAAGCAGTGGTCTACTCCCGCAGCCCGAAACACGCTTGTGGCGGCCGACTTCGACGTTCTCCTGGGACATTCCTCCCGTATGTCGCCGGCACTGCACTAGAGCCCGTGAGCGGTCCAGTGCCCCGTGCCGTGGCAGTGGGTGTGGTTGGGCGGCTCGGGGCCAGTCATGGAGAGGGTGCCGTGGGCTTGGCTGTCGTGATCGGTGAGCGTGCCGTCAAGCGTCGTCTTGAAGCCCTCTGGGCTCTTGACTCCCTGGGCGTGGAAGTGGTGGTTGGCGACGCTGACGTCGATCCGATAATGCGAGCTGTTGACGTCGGGCCCCTCGCGACACTGGACCGGCAGGTGGACCCAGGCCCAGTGATGCACCTTCGTTCGGTTGTGGGTGAGGGCGAACGTGACCGTCCCGTCCTCGCTGAAGGTGCCGATGAAGTCGGTTTCGGTGACCTTGCAGATGGCGAAGGTCTGCATCGTCTCGGCCTGGCCCGTGTTGTCGTTGTTGGCGCTGCCGAGCCAATCCTCATCCGGGAACGGGAAGGTGCTCTGGATCTCGGCCCCGATGTCGATTCCCGAGTTGTCTACCCCGCCGCCCGTGACCGCCGTTCCCAAGGGGCAGCCCGCACTTGCGGACACCGTGCTGTTCTCGGGCAGGGGCCTCGTGGCGGAATGGAAGTACTTGTAATGGCCGGTTTTCGCGCAAATGGCGGTCACGTTCATGGTCTTTCCCGATTTGGTGCCGTTGTTGGCGCTGCCAAGCCAACCATCGTCGGGGGTCGAGTTTGCGTCCGAGCCGTCGAACGGCTCGGTGGAGGCGACCTCCACCTTGGGGGAGTCTCCCTCGGTGGAGACTCCGCCGCCGATGACCTTGGTCCCGGAGGGGCAGTGAACCCGTTTCGAGGCCTGGTCCCCAGGGGGAATGCTCTTGCTGCCGTCGGGGTAGCGGAAGCGGCCCTTCGCGCAGATCGCGGTGGTGGTCATCTGGGCGGCGGACCCGGAGCTGTTGTTTGCCTCGCCCAGCCACTTGTCCGACCCGACACCCGTTTCCGGATTCGTGCTCCCAACCTCCAGGTCGAAGTTGCTGTTGTCGCCTGTGATCCGGACCCCGCCGCCGGTGAGGTGCGGGTGGCTGTCGGGGCAGGCGGCCTCCGCCACGCCGCGTCCGTTTTGGCGCGGCAGCGTGCTCGGCACCGCCTTGGTCTTCGACGGGTACTTGAGCTCGCTCGCACGAGCGTCGGCAGCCGCCGCCAAGACGATGAGGGTGGTGCCGAGCAGAGCCAGCGCCCAAAGGCACCATCCCAGTCCCGGTATCGAACGACGGTCCATCATCCGCTCCTCGCCACGATGGTGCCCGTGAAAGGACTTCACGTGCTTCAGCCTTCGGCAGGTGCTCGCAGGCGCGGGCGTAGGAGCAAGCGAGGCGGGCCTGATGGCGGCCGCGAGTCCGGCAACCACGAGCGGCAGGGCGCCGAGGACATCGGGCGGGCGCTCGCGCCGACCGGTGAAGACCCTGGTGGGAGCCATCGATCTCCTTGCTTCGCAGCCCCTCCCGCTGATCAGGACGCGAGGCCGCCTCTGGTTGACACCGATCCTACGTCCGCGACCTCGTGGGGTCAACCGCTGCCTGCGCAAGCGCGGAGTGGGACCGCCGGATCGCCCGTTGCTGCCTTCGCGTGCCAGGGGGCGGTAGAGCTCGCGACGGCCTCAGCTACCCCGGGCCCGTCCGAGCCTCTTGGTCCCACAGCGCAGCGAGATCGCGCGCCCCGTGGATCAAGCCGAGGACGTATACGTCTCTCCTCGCTGATCTCATAGATCAGCCGGTAGCTCCCGACGACGAGCTCTCGCACCGTAGGCTGATCGAGCTCCGGAACGACGCGCCCGCGCTCGGCCAACTCCTCAAGTGACCTCGCCTGATCGCGGATACGCCGGACAAGCGCGGCCGCATAGCCCGGCGAGTCCTCGGCGATGTAGTCGGCGATGTGCTCGAGGTCGCGCCAGGCGGTCTCGGTCCACGCTACGCGTCGAGCCACTTGGCCAGCCGCTGCTCGACCTCGTCCTGGGAGACGATGCGTCCCGCAGCGACGTCCTCACGGCCGCGCTCGATCCGCTGTAGGACGTAGAGGTGGTACTGGATGTCCTCGAGCGAGGCCTCCTCGGGGAGGCCGTCGAGGATCTTCCGTGCGTCGTGCTTAGCAGTGGCCATCGCCCATCCAGAGTACCTGGAGCCGATGTCGTCGCGCCAGTGTTTTCGGCCGTGCACAGCCCATGACCCGACTTGCCCGGTCGCGCGGACCGTGGATCACTCGGTTCGATCAGGCGCTCCCGAGAGGGGAGCGCCGCAGCGAACGGAGGACGCCATGCTCACCACCGAGGCACGACCGCTCGACGCCGCCGGCCGACCGCGCTCACCCGCGACGATGCCCGGCTACCACGCCGGACGCCCACCGAGAAACAAGGGGATCCGCTACCCGGCCGACCCGCCGCGGGTGGAGGAGATCGTCGCGGTCATGCGCGAGGCGGGAAAGGGAGCCCACGGCGCACGCGTCCGTGGGCTGATCGTCGTGCTCTGGCGCGCGGGGCTTCGGATCTCAGAGGCGCTGGATCTCGCCGAGCGCGACCTTGACCCGGAGCGCGGGGCGCTCCTCGTCCGCCACGGAAAGGGCGGCAAGCGCCGCGAGGTCGGGATGGACGACTGGGGCTGGGAGCAGCTTCGCCCCTGGATCGTCGCTCGCACCCGAGATGCCGATCGGAGCGCTGTTCTGCGTCATCAACGGTCCGACGTGCGGGCGACCGTGGTCGGGCCCCGCGGCGCGGACCCAGCTCCGGCGCCTCGCGCTCGAGGCCGGCGTCCGACGGCGCTTCGCTCCTCATCAGCTACGCCATGCCCATGCCGTCGAGATGGCTCGTGAGGGAGTTCCGCTGAACGTGATCCAGCGCCAGCTCGGCCACGCCGACCTCGGCGTCACCTCGGTCTATCTGCAGGGCATCGACAACACGGAGGTGATCAGCACGGTTCGCTCGCGCCTCGCACCGACGATGCCGGCGAGCGCCGGGCTGATGATGTAGCCGGACGGTTCCTGACTGCTCGTCGTCGCGCGAAGCAGCGGGCCGTGGCGGAGCGCGTCAGCATGGAGATGCTCACCGAGCTATTCGGCCAGCCCGGCGGCCTTGAGCGCTTCCTCCTTGTTTCGGAAGGCCCGTTCGCGCACGCACCGCCCGTTCTCGATCGTGAAGAGGAACGCAAACCGATCACGTTCCTCCATGGCGATCCCGCTCGTCGGGCCGGTTCCGGTGACCTCGGCAACCGCGATCACTTGGTCTTCCGCGTCGATCAACTCCACGGGGACGACGTCGTAGCCGGCCAGTGTCTTCTGGTTCTCCTCGTAGATCAGCCGTATGGCCTCGTTGCCGCGGTGGGTTCCCAGCAGAAGCGTCTCGAACACCACGTCCGGGTCGTAGAACTCGACCAGGGCATCCAGGTCGCCACGGTTGTGCGCCGCGAACCCCGCCTTGACCCGTTCAACGTTTTCCTCTGACACGCCGGGCTCAGTATCTCTCAACCAGCTGGCTACCCGCGTGTCGCGCAAACCAGAAGGCATCGCGTTCGGCCGGGTGGCCGCTGGTCAGTACGGGGCCGGGTCCAGTGCGTTCACCTGACGAACTACGCGACCAGCGTCCACTTCGGTGGTCTGCACGATCACGTAGTCGAGAGTCTCGCCCGTGGCGAGTGAGCGATGGCGCAGGCGTGCCCGCCGCACGAAATGACCATGCGAGGCCTCCTCGAGAGAGAGGTTCTCGATGGTGCTGTCCTCATAGCGGGCGAGCACGCCGCGCCAGAAATCCAGCACGGTCGCGCGGCCTCGAAGGAGGCCGCCCTCGTACAGCGGTGGCGGCGGCCCGTATTCCACGTCGTCGGCGAACAGCGCAAACACGACGTCGAGATCCCCACGGTTGAAGGCGTCGCGGGCACGATCGAAAGCGGCCTGAAGAATTCGGCGGCGAAAGGGTCCAGGCAAGCCGCCCAGGGCTCGCGCGGCAAGATTCGCCACTCGGGGGGCACCGACTTCCAAACGGTCAGCGAGTGGGCGAGGGCTGGCCGTCACGCGAAAAACCTATCCGCATTCGGTGCCCGGGACTTCCCCCTTCGCGTGAGAGCGACAACACCCTGGCGAACCGAGCGCGAACCTCTCGGTCCTCGAGCGTTTCTGCGTTCAAAGCCCTCCCAGCGCCGCCTCGAGGGCGTCCTCCAGCGCGCCCTGCCCCTCGAGGAAGTCGACCGTCGTGTAGCGCGCCCGCAGCCGGTTCGAGTAGCGGAAGGTGGCCCGCAGGGTCGCCTCGTCGAGCCCGAGAAAGCCCGGCGCCGCCGGGATCTCCGCCGCCGCGAGCGCGGACTCCACCGCGGGAAAGAGCTGGAGTGCCGTCCGCCAGCCGCGCGCGCAGCTCGTCCCACTCTGACTCGCTCGGGCCAGCGGCCGGCGTTCGCGGCGAGGAAGGCGCGCTTTGCCTCCATCGCCTCGACGACGGTGTCGGGCGGTGGGTCGCCGAGCCACTCGCGAGCGCCCGCGTCGAGTAGCTCGACGCGGCGGGGCGGCGCGAGCGTGGGCACGCCGCCGGCGAAGGCGAAGCGCTGCAGGCCCATCGCGAAACGGGTCGCGTAGCCGACCTGGAGCCCGTGCGGCGCGTGCGGGCGGCGGCCGCGCCCGGCGAGCAGGTCCCAGAAGTGGGAGGCGTGGTGCTCGCAGCCGCTCGCCGGCCGCGAGCTTCCCATCATCGCCATCGCGATCCCGGACTCCACGAGGCCGCCGAGGAGCCGCTCGACCGCCGCCCGCTCGCCGCTCGAGCACGGCGTCGGCGTGCCCCGCCGCGTAGGTCAGGGGCCGCAGCATGCGGGCGTCGACCTCACCGCAGAACGCCTCGCCGTAGAGCAGGTGCCCGGCCAGCCAGTCGGTACGTGCCGTGCCCTTGCCCAGCAGGTCGCCGAGTCCCGAGCGGGTCATCTCGGGCGGGGCGGCGGCGATCACCGCAGGGTCGGCGAAGATCGCCTCGGGGGCGCGGGCGGGGAACGTCACCTTGACGCCGCGCCGCTCCATCGCCGCCACGCTCGAGGCGTACCCGTCCATCGACGCCGCGGTCGGAACGCTGACGAAGCCGCGATCCTCCAGGTGGGCCGCGTAGCGGACGACGTCGGTGATCACGCCCGAGCCGACGGCGATCGCGGCGGCATCCTCGTTTTCGCGCATGACCCTGCGGACGGTCGCGACGGCTTCGTCGTCGGCGCGCAAGCCGCTGCGCGCCGCGAAGCGCAGGCGGACGACTCGCAGCCCGGCTCCCTCCAGCTCGCGCGCCACGCTCGACCCCGCGGCCTCCTCCGTGTTCGCGTCCATGACCAAAAGCGCGGCGCGCCAGCGCTCGGCGCCGGCGTGGGCGGCCAGCCGCTCGTTCGCGTCGCCGGCGATCGCGACCGTGCGGATGTCGACGCGATGCGTCAGTCCGCACCGGCATCGCGCCGCCGTGCCGGGGATGTCGATGTCGAGCCCCGCCACGGGCCCGCCGCTCAAGACGTCTGTCCGTAGTACGCGTGGGGGCCGTGCTTGCGCGTGAAGTGCTTGTCGCGCACCGCCGCGGCGAGGGGACCGATGGAAGGCTCGAGCGCCACGGTGAGCGAGCGCGAGGCGCGCCACCTCCTCGAGCGTCACGGCGGCCTCCACCGCGGCCGCCGGATCCTTCGCCCCAGCAGAACGGCCCGTGCCCGCGGACGAGCGCCGCCGGCACCTCCTCGCTGTCGTGCTCGCCGACCGCCTCGATCAGCGCCAGGCCCGTCGAGCCCTCGTAGTCCTCCTCGATCTCCTCCGCCGTCAGGGCCCGCGTGAGCGGGATCGGCCCTGGACAGAGGTCGGCGTGGGTGGTCCCGAGCATCGGGATCTCGCGCTCGGCCTGCGCCCACGCCGTGGCCCAGGTGGAGTGCGTGTGGACGACCCCGCCGATCGAGTCGAACGCCCGGTAGAGCGCCAGGTGCGTCGGGGTGTCGGTCGATGGCCGGCGCTCGCCCTCGACCTGGTTGCCGTCGAGGTCGACGACGACCAGGTCCTCGGCGCTCATCGCCTCGTAGGCCACGCCGCTCGGCTTGATCGCGACCAGCCCGCGCTCGCGGTCGATCCCGCTGACGTTGCCCCACGTCAGGGTCACCAGCCCGTTCGCCGGCAGGGCGAGGTTCGCCTCCAGGACCCGATCGCGGAGCGCTTCCAGCACCGGCCCGGCTCAGATCTCGTGGTAGTCGACGTCCAGCAGCTCGGCGAGGAGCCGCCAGCGCTCGACCTGGTCGCCCAGGTTCATCACGAAGTGATGGGTGCCGCCCAGGCGCAGCCAGTCGTCGAGGAAGGTCTGCATGCCGCGTTCGGGCCGGAAGTGGAAGTAGGGCATCTCGACGTTCGGGCAGCTCGGGCGTGTCCAGCACCTCGCCGCGGCCGACGACAAGCCGGAAGGCCTCGCCCTCGAGCGGGATCAGGTTCGCCGTGGTGGCCGGGCCGGGCTCGGCCGAGAACACGGTCGTCGGCGGGTTGCCGAGCCCGCCGATCCCGAGCTCGCGATCCACCAGGCGGACCGGGCGGTCGCTGCGCGCGACCTTCCAGTTTCCCTCGCCCATGTGGCTGACGAGCACCGAGTCGAGCTCGTAGTCCATCGCGTACATCTCGCTGAAATGGGCGTTGCCGATCAGGGTCTCCGCGGCGCACATGAGCGACGCGGTTCCCGTGTCGCCCTCGGCGGCGAACGCGTAACCGTCGGCCATCATGTTCGACGCGGCGAGCAGCGGCAGCTGCTCGAAGCGGCCGTCCCTGCCGACCGACTCGAAGTGGAAGGAGAACCCCTGGTAGCCCTTCTCGTCGAGCAGGCCGCGGAGGGCGAGCTCCATGCGCGCCGCGTAGGCATGGGACTCCGCCGGCAGGGCCGGGTCGACCTCGAACAGCTCGGCGTGGCGTCGGACGACCTCCTGCGATGTCGCCGTCGGCGACCTCCTGCATCCTGGCGTGGAGGTCGCCGAGGCTCTCGTTGACCACCGTGGGACCGATCGCGCGAAGCAGGGCCGGCGCGTCGTAGAGGATGTCCCCCATCCCGTTCATCGGGTAGCCGAGCAGCGCGAGCTTCGTCGAGCGCAGCGCCGTCACCGTCTGCGCCGCCCGCGCCCAGGACTCGAAGGAGCGCGCGAACTCGGCCGACTCCCAGTCGCCGGTCAGCACCGAGAACGGCGCCCCGATCCGCACCAGGGCGTTTGCCTGGTCCTGGGCGCCGTGGATTCCCTGGTTGTAGGTGAGGTCGGCCATGTCCCACTCCGCGGTGACCGAGCGCTCGGGCTGGATGTTCGCGAGCAGGACCGGCAGCGGGTTCTCGAGCAGGGCGCGGACCGTTCGCATCGCCGGGCCGTAGGTCAGCATCACGATCGCGATCCCGTCGACGTCCTGGGCGCGCAGCTCGCGGATCACCGCCTCGACGTCCTCGCGGTTGCGCGCCGGCCGCAGGAACACCACCTCCGCGACGTCGGCGAGCCGGTCGCGCACCCGCTCGGCGAAGGCCGCCTGGTGGTCGGTGATCCCGGGGACCATGTCGTCGTAGAGCTCCTGCATGATTCCGAGGAGTCCGATCCGGGGTGGGCGCTGAGCGGTCACGATGGCCTCCTGTCGGTCTACGGGGCTGGGGCCGCCGAGTCTGGCAAGCCGTCGGCGCGGGCGGGCGCCCGCGCCTCGCGGTGGATGCGCTTGAGCTCGTGGAGCAGGTTCGCCTGGGTGCGCCCGAGGCGTGTCGTGGAGCTCGCGGTAGATCGCGTACACCGCGTCGTAGACGGCCTTGGCCTCGCAGTCGGGCTGGTAGCTGCGCGCGATCTCGGGCCGCGTGGCCGCGATCGCCGCTCTCGATGTCGGCGAAGGCCCCGGCGGCGACGGCGCCGAACAGCGCGGCGCCGCGAGCCGGGATCTGGGTCGAGGCGGGGACGTGCACCGGGCGACCGGTGGTGTCGGCCAGCAGCTGCATCGTCAGCGGGCTCTTCTCGGCGATGCCGCCGCAGGCGACGATGTCGCCGAGCTTCAGCCCGTGCTCGGTGAAGTTGTCCATGATCCGCCGGTTGCCGAACGCGATCGCCTCGAGCAGCGCGCGGTAGATCTCGCCCTTCGTGGTCTGCAGGGTCAGCCCGGCGATCACGCCGGTGAGGTCGGCGTCGGCGAGGATCGTGCGGTTGCCGTTCCACCAGTCGAGGGCGACCAGGCCGGTCTCCCCGGGGCCGAGCCGGCGGCCTCGCGCTCCAGCGCCTCGTAGGGGTCCTCCCCGGCGCGGCGTCGTCGGCGGTGGCGCCGATCCGGTCGACGAACCACGCGAGCATGTCCCCCACCGCCACCTGCCCGGCCTCGTAGCCGTAGAAGCCGGGCAGGATGCCGTCCCTGACGACGCCGGTGATTCCCGGCAGCCGGATCTCCTCGCGGTCGATCACGAGGTCGCAGATCGAGGTGCCCACGACCATCACGAACGTGCCCGGCTGCTTCACGCCCGCCCCGGGGACCGAGACGAACGAGTCGACGTTGCCGACCGCGACCGTCGTCGTCTCCGCCAGCCCGATCCGCGCGGCCACCTCCGGCCGCAGCGTCCCGGCCGCGCTGCCGAGCGGGAAGAACGACGTCCCGAGCTTCGCCGCCGGCTCGGAGAACCCCGGGATAGGCCGCCTCGAAGTACTCGACCGGCGGCAGCCCCTCCGCCTCCGACCACAGCGCCTTGTAGCCGGCCGTGCAGGCGTTCCGGCGCTCGTTGCCGGTCAGCCACCAGACGATCCAGTCGGTCGCCTCGATGAAGCCGTCGCGGCGTCGTAGACCTCGCGATCCTCGAGCCACAGCTCGATCAGCTTCGGGAAGTACCACTCGGAGGAGAGCTTGCCGCCGTAGCGCGACAGGAACTCCTCCCCGCGCTCGTGCGCCACCTCGTTGAGGCGGTCGGCGACCGGCTGCGCGGCGTGGTGCTTCCAGAGCTTCGGCCACGCGTGGCGGCGCGCGCCGCCACTCCGGCAGCGTGCACAGCGGCACGCCGTCGCCCGTGCACCGGCAGCACCGTGCACGAGGTGAAGTCGACGCCGAGGCCGACGACGTCGCCGGCGCCGACGCCCGCCTGCGCGAGCACCGCCGGGACCGCCGTCTCGACCACCGTGCACCCAGTCGTCGGGGTCCTGCAGCGCCCAGTCGGGCGGCAGCTCGCTCGCCGGTCCCCGGCAGCGCCCGATCGATCACCCCGCTCGGGTAGCGGACCTCGCGAGACCGCGACCTCCTCGCCGGTCTCGAGGTCGAGCAGCAGCGCGCGGCCCGACTCGGTGCCGAAGTCGACCCCGATCGCGTATGCCGACGCCGCCACCGCCTCGCAGCTAGCTGCGACCGGAGCGGGTCACGGGTTCCTGGCGCCCCTCGCGACCGGCCCCGCCTGCTTCGCTGCGATCGCCTCCTGCCGCGCGCGCCGGTACTCCTCGACGACGATCTCGCGTCAGCTCCTCCACGGACGTCTCGCGCCGTCGGCTTGTCGAGGGCGATCACGCCGTCCTGGATCAGGTTGACCCGGTCGCAGGTCGCGAGCACGTGGACGTAGTTGTGGAGGATCATGATGATCGAGACCTCGCCCTCCTCCTTGAGCCGCTGGATCAGCTCGAGGATCAGCCCGCCCTCCTTGGCGCCCATCGCCGCCAGCGGCTCGTCGAGCAGCAGGATGTCGGACTCGCCGCCGTAGATCGTCCGCGCGACCGCGATCGCCTGGCGCTGGCCCCCGGACAGCCGCGCCACGGGAACGTCGAGCGCCGGGATGTTGATGCCGATGTCGTCGAGCGCCTTGCGGGCGTCGCTCGCATCCGCGCCGTTGGTCAGGAACGGGATCGGCCGCTCGCACGCGCTCACGGCGCAGGAACATGTTCTGGTAGACCGACAGCTCGTCGACCAGCGCCAGGTCCTGGAAGACGGTGTCGATCCCGTGTGCGCGTGCGTCGTCGACGCTCTTCGGCGCGTAGGGCTCGCCACGCAGGAACATCCGCCCGGCGTCGGCCTTCTGGAAGCCGCAGATGATCTTGATCAGCGTCGACTTGCCGGAGCCGTTGTCGCCGAGCAGTCCGAGCACCTCGCCCTTGCGCAGGTGCAGGTTGATGTCGCGCAGCGCCGTGATCGGGCCGAAGCTCTTGGCGATGTGCTCGACGCGCAGCAGCTCCTCCGGCGCCGTCGGCCGGGGTCGCCGAGCCGCTCGCCGGCCGCTCGCCGCCTCAGCCACCGCCCGCCCCCGTTCGCACGCGCTGACGAACATGTTGATCGTCATCGCGATCAGGATCGCGAGGCCGAGATAGAGGAGCAGGTAGTCGGCGTTGACGCCCTTGATGATCAGGCCGTCGTTGAGGACGCCGAGGAACAGCGCGCCGATCAGCGCGCCAACGACGGTGCCCGAGCCGCCGCGCGAGCAGCGTGCCCCCGATCACCGCCGCCGAGATCCCCTGGAACAGGATCTCGTTCGCGCCCGAGGGGTCGGGCGTGGCGGTGGTCGTCCGCACCGCCTCGAGGATGCCGACCAGGCCGGCGCAGCAGCGGCACAGAGGATGAAGTTGCGGATCAGTTCCAGCTGCACCTTGATCCCGGCCTCGGCCGCGCCGAGCCGGTTGCCCCCGACGGCGACCGTGTAGATCCCCCAGCGGGTGAACGACAGGACCGACCTGCAGGACGCGACGATCACCAGCGCCCAGATCAGCTCCGAGTAGGTGCCGCCGCCGAAGATCTGCGCGAACGTGTCGACGCCGGTGACCGAGGTGCCGGGCGTCGCGACCGGCTCCGCGTGCGAGATCACGAGCGTCAGGCCCTCGAGCGTGAACAGCATGCCGAGCGTGACGACGAACGACGCGATGCCGACGATGGCGACGAAGAAGCCGTTGATGAAGCCGATCAGCCCGCAGCCGAGCAAGCGCGAGGACCAGGCCGGCACGAGCGCGATGCCGGCGTCATGGTTGAGCTTGTAGAAGAGGAACGGCGAGAACAGGTAGACGGCGCCGATCGAGAGGTCGATCTCGCCGTTGATCATCACGAAGACCTCGCCCGCGCCGAGGATCGCGATCGGCGCGAAGTACGGGCAGCAGCTTCTTGAAGTTGTCCCAGGTGGCGAAGTTGTCGGTGGTGACGACGAAGTAGATGATCGTGATCACGCGTGACGACGATGATGCTGCCCTCGCGCAGCGTGAGGAACCGCCTCGCCGAGGCGACCGCGCGAACCCCGCGCCCGCGCCGAGCGCTCCGGGACCATTCCCGGGGCCTCGGCGCTGGCGGGGGCCGTCTTTTCCGCCGCCGTTGCCAACGCTCCGTCAGCCTACGCCTTGGCGACCCCGGCCTGGTCGACGAGCCCTCGAACCGGGACTTCGTCGTGACGTACGGCTTGACCGTCGTCTGGTCGAGGAACTTCAGCCCGGTGTTGACGTCGGCCAGCCCGGTCAGCGTCTCCGACGCCTTGTACAGGTACAGCTCGAGGACGGGCAGGAAGCCCTGCAGGTACGGCTGCTGGTCGATCGTGAAGTCGATCTAGCCCTTCGGAGAGCAGCTTCGGCGTCGGCGGGGTCAGGTCGTAGCCACCGCCCTTGACCTTGCCCTTGAGACTTTGCTTCTGGATCGTCTGGCCGACGCCGTTCGTGCTCCCGGCGTCGACGGCGAACATGCCGTTGGTGTCCGTGTGGCCCGGGCGTACGACTGGATCATCGTGAGCTCCTTCGGCACCGCGGCGCCGGTGGCGATCGTGTCGACGTTGAGCTTCGACTTCCGATCGTGTCCTTCGCGCCGTCGATCCGCGGCTGGATGTTGAGCGAGCCGGGCGTCGCGATGAACAGCGCGATGTCGCCCCGGCCGGCACCAGGTGAGGATGTGCTTGCCCATCTCCTGCCCGGACACGAACAGGTCCTGGCCGATGTACGCCAGCCGCTTGTTGCCGGTCGGCGTCGGCGTTGTAGGAGACGACCGGGATGTCCGGCCGAGCGCGTTCTCGGTCGGGCGGTTGAACGCCTTCAGGTCGACAAGCGCGACGGCGATGCCGTCGACGCCGGCGTGATCGCGCTGTTGATCGCGTTGACCATCTCGGTGACGTTGCTGGTCTCCGACCCCGTCCACTGATACGAGCAGCCCAGCAGCTTGCAGGCGTCAGCGGCGCCGTACTGCGTCGGCACGAAGAACGGGTTCGTCGTCACGTGGTTGACGAACGCGAACTTCTAGCCGGCTGCGAGCCGAACGTGGAGGCACCGCCGTTGGTTGCCGCGGTGCTGCTCTTGCCGCCGCCGCCGCAGGCCTCGAGCGCGACCGCCGCGATGCCGGCTGCACCACCGGTCAGCGCCGCGCGACGAGTGAACGCTCGAAACCGCGACTGAGGCGTCGCTTCCTCTTTGGCATCGGCCCACTCGAGACGCTCAAGCGCATCGTGGGCGGATCCAGGTCCGACATGGCTCTTCTCCTCCTGTGTCCGTGCGAGACCGGTGACGGCCGAGCCCCGGTCAGACACTCTTTCCGGCGGCGCAGCGGCAGTTCCTGTCGCCGTGTCGCCCTGTGCCGCCTGATACTACCTTCTCGCGTCCGAGCGGGCCATTTCCGCAGGCCGGACCGAGCAGATGCGCACCCGGACCTGGACGCAGCGCGCGGGCTGCTGCCGGCGGCTCAGCGCCGGGCGCGAACAGCCCGAGCACGGCGCCGCCGAAGCCGCCGCCGATCACCCGCGCCCCGGCGGCCCCGGCCCGCGAAGCAGCGCCCGCGACGGCCTCGACGGCGGGGGTCGAGACCTCGTAGAGCTCGCGCAGGCTCGCGTGCGAGGCGTCGAGCAGCGCCCAGCGCGCCCGTCGCCTCGCGCAGCGCCGCGACGGCCGAGCGACGCGCTCGTTCTCGGCGAGCACGTGGCGCGCGCGGGCGGCAGCGGTTCGGGCAGCTGGCGGCGAGCGAGGGTTCGGCTTCGCGCAGGCTCGGGACGCCGAGCGCCGCGCACGCCTCGGCGCATTCGGCGCGGCGCTCGTTGTACCCCGACGCGTGGCGTGGCGCTCACCGGAGTCGAGCGTCGACCAGCGCCAGCCACCAGCTCCAGCGGCACCGGCTCCGATCTCGAGCTGCCGGAAGTCGATCAGCAGCGCCGCTCGCCTCGCCGTACAGGCTTGCGAGCTGGTCGAGCAGCCCCGTCTGGGCGCCGACCCAGTCGTTCTCCGACCCGCGCGCACATCGCGCGAGCTCGCGGCCGCCGGGCGCGCGTCGGCGCCGCCGAGCTCGAGCAGCGCCAGGCACAGCGCGACCTCGAGCGCGGCCGACGAGGACAGCCCGGCGCCCGCGGGAACGGTCGCCGCCGATCTCGAGGCCGGGCGCCGCCGAGCGGCACTCCGGCCGCCGCGAGCTCGGCGACGACCCCGTGCACGAACGCCCGCCAGCCGCCGCCGGCCGGCGGGTCGGCGAGCGCGAAGGTCCTCCTCGCCGAGGTCGAGCGCGCGCGCCTCGATCGCGGGCTCGCCGCCTGGCGAGCGCCGCGAACGGTCACGCCCTGCGCGATCGCGAATGGCAGCGCGAGCCCCTCGTTGTAGTCGGTGTGCTCGCCGATCAGATTGACGCGGCCGGGGGCGAACGCGGTACCTGCTCAGGACACCGACGCGCTCCACGGGCCACCGGTTCAGCCGCCGCGCCGATTGCCTCGCGAAGCGCTCGCGCGGCGTCCTCGGGCAGCACGTCCACGATGAACGTGCCGGCGCCCTGCTCGGAGCCGGCGGGGAACTTGAGCTTGTCGGCGGTGCGCAACGGCGGATAGAACTCGACGTGCAGGTGCCCGTCGCCGTCGGCCGTCGGTCGGCGCCTGGTGGAGGACCATCACGTAGGGAAACGGTCGCGCGAACAGCGCGTCGTAGCCGCGCGCCACGCGCTGCAGCGCGCCCGCCAGCGCGCGCAGCTCGCGCGGCGGTGCACGCCGCGAGGCTCGGCCGATGCTCGCGCAGCACGACGTGGACTTCGTATGGCCAGCGGGCGGCTTAGGGGACGAAGGCGACGACGCTCTCGCTCGGCAGTGACGACCCGCTCGCCCGCGCGGCCCTCGCGCGCGAGCAGGCGCAGACGGCGCAGCCCCCGAGGCGCTCGTCGGCCGCCTGCTCGAGCGCGGGGACAGGCGGCAGGAACGGGTAGCCGTAGATCTGGCCGTGAGGGTGGTGAAGGGTGACGCCGATCTCGACGCCGCGGTTCTCGAAGATCAGCACTACTCGACGTCGCTCGCGCGCGCCGAGCTCGGCGTAGCGGTGGCGCCAGACCCACATCAGCGCCTCGGCGCGCGGCGGCTCGAGTCGCGCCGAACGAGCCGTCGTGGCCGTCGGTGTAGACGACCACCTCGGCCGCCCCCGCGGGCGGCTCGAAGGACGGGAAGCGGTTGTCGAAGACGACGATCTCGAACGCCGGCGAGGGGATCTCGGTCCCCGGTCCCCGGGCCGTCGGCACGAGCGGGCAGTGCTCCCCGTCCGGCAGGAAGGTCGGTCCTGGCGGTGGATCGCGTAGACGACCTGCTCGCCGCGCAGCTCGTTGAAACGAAGCTCGCTCAATCAGCTTCGCGATCCGGGTCGTCGACCCGCGTGTAGAGGATGAGCACCGCCGTCCTCCTTCACGAGACGGCGAACGGCGAGCGGCCCGAAGCGCTCCTCCTCGCCCGCCGGGGCGGCCGCGGCGTCACCAGGCTGCGGCGAGGCTGAGCCTGCGTCTCCCATAGCCGGATGTATACCGCTGAGCCGACTCGTCAGCCGGCGGACGCCTCGCTCATCGGGCGGAAGCTGGTGGTCAGGATCCGCATGTTCCGCGGCCGGGTGAGCGCGAACAGCACGACCTCGGCGACCTCCGCCGCGGTCAGCATCCCGTCGAGCTCCGGATCGCCCTCCTCGCGACCCGTGCCGATCGCGAAGTCGGTCTTCACGCCGCCCGGGCAGATGCACGTCGCGCGAACGCCTTGCTCGCGCAGCTCGAGGTCGAGTGAGCGGGTGAAGCCGAGCTGGCCGAACTTCGACGCGTTGTACACGGCCTCGCCGGGAAAGGCCCGGAGGCCCGCGACGCTTGCCAGGGAGACGAAATCTCCCGCTCCAGACGCGATCAGGTGGGGAAGCGTCGCGGCTGCCGTGTAGAGCGTGCCCTTGAGGTTCACGTCGATCATCGCCTCGAGCTGCTCCGGATCGAGCTCCAGGAACGATCCGTAGGCCCCGACGCCGGCGTTTGCGACGACGACGTCCAGGCGTCCGAATCGCTCGACCACCGCCTCCGTCGCGGCGTCCACGGCGGCCCGGTCCCGCACGTCGCACGACAGAGCCAGCGCGCCCTCGAGCCCGAGGTCGTCGCTCCTCCGCGAGAGCAGCCCCACCTGCGCCCCGGCGTCGTGCAGGCCACGGGATACCGCCGCGCCGATCCCGCCGCTGGCGCCGGTGACGAGGGCGACCTTGCCGTTGAGATCCACTGCGCCTCCTCCGTTTGACAACACGCGTCAGCGTATGCCTCCTGCGGGAGGGGCCGGGTTCGGCCGCAGCGGGATACGATCGGCATCGTCAGCCTTGATCGGTGAGCGATCCATCAACGGCCACAGGGCACTCACGCTCTCATCGGAGGCGCTTGGGGGGATCGAGGCCGCGTTCGTGCCGGGGGCGGGCATGGTCGGCTGCTCTCTTCGCCACCGCGGGCAGGAGCTGCTCGGCCAGCGCGGCGGCCTGACGGCCTACGTCGCCGAGCACTCGACGATGGGGATCCCGCTGCTTCATCCCTGGGCGAACCGCCTGGCCGAGACGCGCTTCCAGGTCGCGGGACGGAAGGTCGACCTCGAATCGGCTTCGCCGCCACCCGCTCTCGATCCCAACGGCCTGGCGATTCACGGCCTGCTCGCCGCGGCCGGCGGCTGGTCGGTCGAGGAGCATGTCGGAACCGACGAGGGAGGCGTCCTTCTGGCGCGGTTCGAGTTCGCTGGCGACGAGCTCCTGCGCGCGTTTCCCTTCCCGCACCGGGTCCTGCTCAGGGCCTCCCTGCGAGGCTCGGCGCTGGTGGTGACCACGACCGTGCACGCTCCCGGCGACGGGCCGGTGCCGATCTCATTCGGGTACCACACCTACCTGCGTCTCCCGGACCTCCCCCGAGCCAGCTGGGAGGTAGGGGTCCCGGTCTCCGAACGGCTGGTTCTCGATGACCGCATGCTCCCGACCGGCGAGCGCTCGCCGGCCGCGGTCCAGGGCGGCGCGCTTGGCTCGCGGACCTTCGACGACGCCTACGTCGCGCCCACTCGAGGCGCGCCGTTCGTGCTCGCCGGCGGCGGGCGGCGAGTCGAGGTGCGACTCGGCGACGGCTACCCGTTCGCCCAGGTGTACGCCCCGAGCGACGATGACGTCATCGCCTACGAGGCCATGACGGCGCCCACCAACGCGCTTGTGAGCGGCACCGACCTGCCGCTCCTCGAGCCGGGTGGCAAGTTCGAGGCGACCTTCTCGATCGAGCTCCTCGACGTCGACGAGTGAGCGTGCCGGGAGCTGAGGCACCGCTACGGGGATTCGAATTCCGTGTAGCGCCGCTTGACGGCGCGAACTTTCCGCAACGTGCGGAAGTTTTCGACCGCTGAGGACCGCTCAGGACCGCTCTTTCAGGGGGTCATTTGGCGCGCATTTGGCGCGCAGCGCGGTACGGATACCAGTTCGGCTGACTTATGCTCCACAGCGGCGGACTGCAAGGTGAGTCGGACGTGGGAGCGCACGATCAGAATTCGCCCCCTCAGGCATTGCGTCCTGGAAGCACCGGAGATACCAGCCGTAGTTCCAGCAGCGCCGGTAGTGCTGCGCCGTCAGCGCCGTCCCGTCGGACTCCGCCATATCCTCGACGGTGTGCACCGCGAATTGCTGTCGCGCTTGTGCTCCGACGCCCGGCACGTTCCATTGGACTGTCCGTCTCCGGTCAAGTCCTCGCCCAGGGCACAGATCGCCGCCGAGCCGGTCACGGCCGCAAACCAGGTCTCCCACTCGGGATGGCGGCTCCGCATCTCCAGCAAGACCTCCGTCATCCCGGGGTCGCCTGGCTCCACATCCAGAAACTCAGCCTCAACGTCACGGAACAAGTAGCCGATGAGCGCGATGCTGACGGCGGCATGCATCTCCGGCGAGGTGACGCGGGCGGGAGGGTCCGGGACCACCATGTGTACTGCGATCCGTATTGCTGCGTCGCTCTCCTCTGATCGCTCGCCTGGGTAGCGCGCCAGGACTCGCTCACGGAGCAGATTCAAGAGGCGGACCACGTCTTCTTCGGGAACGGCTACGAGATCGCTCATGTCCACAGCGCTCTCTGCCCTTTGTCGCGCCGGAAGAGTCCCATCTCCGCGACCGACCCTACCCGAGTGCTTCCGGCTCAGCCGGCGCCGGCCAGCATGAAACAGTTTCTCTCGCCGCATCGGCAGCAGGTGACGATCCTGGGCCACTCGCCCTCTGTTCCGAGGGCAGGTGGACCACGCGAAGTGTTGGAACTACGCGCCCTCAGAGTCGGTCGTCGGTGTCTCGTCTTCGCTCGGCCATCTCCCGCAATACGGGCATCCAGGCTGAGGCGCGGTCGTTCGCGTGCGAATGGCGCGTTTCTTGCCGTAGTAGACGACAAATCTCGCCGGCTCGGCGAGGCCCGTTACGTCGACCATGAACTCGTTGACCGCAAGGGAGGCAACAACGCCATTCAGCGACACGACAGACGGTCCCGCCTCATCCAGAGCGCCGCGATCGATGCCGTAGATGTCGTCATGTGCTTGGCGCTGATCCTCCGAAAGGCTCGTTCGGCGAAGCACTTCCTGATCGATCTCGCCTAGGCAGTACAAGCAGCCGTTCCCCTTCGCGATGAGCACCCGACCGCCGTATTCACCGTCAGGAAGGACATCGCTCGCCGCGTCCAAGTAGGTGATCCCGAGAGACGTGGAGAGGTCAACCAGGGTGAGGCGCGGACCATCCTCGTCTAGGCAGCCGAAGATGTGCGTCCGGTCCGAGAGCGCGTCCAGCGCCGGTTGGTCCGGCAGCATCGTCTCAATGGGCCTCACGCACACATCCGGTTGGATGGTTGTGAGCATCCGTTCGGCGACGGCGACCTTCGCCATCTGGATGTCGCCGGCGCCCGCGCCAATCAGCCGGTTGAGGCTGGACTCGGTGACCCTGTCGCGATCCACGAGCACGAAGTCGAGAACTCCGAGGTAGCCAAGCTGTTGAGCGACCTGGCTTCCCAGGCCGCCGAGACCGACGATTCCGACGCGCTTGCGCGATTCGCTCTTGCCCTTCGGCGCCGAAGAGGAGTTCGTTGCGGGAGTGCCGAGCCTCAGCGGCCAAGGTGTTTCCTCCACCAGGACTTCTTGATCGGCCCGTCCTCGCGCGCTATCGAGGGTGCCGGAGTCGTCATTGGCGGTGGTGACTTCGCGGCCAGGGATTCCCACGTGCGGCCCGTCGGTCGGAGCGCGGCGTCGCCAATGACCAGCGCCTCGACGTGATCCGGCGAGGCGTCCCCGTTCCAGACCAAGGCGTCGAAGTCGTCGGGCGCGAACACCAAGGCCGCGTAGGGGCGCCCGCGCAGGCGCCAGCGCATGTGCGGTACCCACTCGTCGAACCCGGCCATATCGCTCCAGGAGAACCCGGCCGGGCCGCGGAGATGGCTGTGCGCCTCGATCACGCACGCCTCTTCCTCCCACGCTCGCTTGATCAGGGCGGGTCGAACGTTGTCCGCGAGTTCGACGTGATACCCGCTCTGGAAGCGGAAGTTCTCGTCCTCGATCAGCTGAATCGACGCGACGCGCAGCGTCTCGTCGCCCTCGTAGGGCTCGGTGAGGAGGAACGCGACCTCTTCGACCTCGCCGTCCGGCGTGAGGTGGGTCCGGAGGCGCGCGTAGTCGCGCGGCGCGATCTCGATGGCCCACCCCATCAATCCAACTCCGTGAAGCGATGAGCGATTGAGCGAACGTGGTCGGAAACGTCGCTGCCGTCCTTCGGCGTCGGCCCCGGCCTCCAGTCCTCAAGCTGCCAGGACCACTGCTGCCAGCCCGGCCCAAAGCCGGTCTCGACGGGCTGGGGGCTGACGCTGTTCGGCGCCGCGCCGCCCTCGAGCGTCAGGAACGAGGAGCTTATAGAACGCGTACGGGATCTCGCCTGGGACGTTCGGCGGCACGCGGAACACGAGCCCGACCTCCGACTCACTCCACCCGTCCGGGAGCGCGTAGCGGGCAAGGCGGCACCAGCCGTCGTCCCGGACCTCGACGTCCGGATAGCGCTGCTTGAGCAGCTGGATCTCCGCCTCGACCCGCTCGAGACTCATCCGCGCTTAAAGCCGATCTTCTTGGCGAACCCCTGGCCGGGTTTCAGCGCGATGACCGCGTCCTCTGCAGCTCGTTCTCGGAGTTGTCCTTGAAGTCGACCTCGATCACGGGCACGTCCGTGGGCAGATCGCCGAGTTCGCGAATCTGCGGACGGTAATGGTCCTTATCCCAGTCGTGGGTTGTGCCCTCGATGTCGATCTCGTACTTCGGCTTCTTCGGTGCCACTTGATCCCCCGATCGTCGATTTACTCAGGTGAACTACACGGTAATCACCGCATCGGACACCACTGTGAGCGCCGCATCGAATTACGCACGGAGACCAACGAGGCACGCGCGCCTGATGTGGCCCGAGTCGGCGATCACCACTCGCGCAAAAAGCGGCATCACAGCTGGGAGCGCCGCCTTCGTGACCGGCTCGAGCAGTAGCTTGCGTGGACCCGGCCAGGAGGAGACCTTGATGAAGTTGCGGATTGCCTTGGACGAGCTGCTACCGGCCACCAGCGCCGCGCGGGAACTTCCACAGGCGCTCGATCGGCTCGAACGAGGCGAGGTCGAGCAGTTCGTGATCACAAAGCGCAACGAGCCCCGCGCCGCTCTGGTTTCAAGTCGACAGGTACCACGAGCTCCTCGTGATCGAGGCCGAGCACCACGCGAACGGCCGTCCGCAATGGCAACGGGCTCGCCGCCAAGTCGCTGCGCTAGGTCGTCGCCGGGCCGGACACGGTGTACTTCCGCTCCCGCGTGAAGGGGACGAGCGCGGAGCCGAAGCGTGCGTCCGACCCGCAGCGTCTACGAACCAACCGCCGGAAGAGCCCCAGGAGAGGCAGCGACTGCTCCCTCCAAGTACGCGTCCACCCGCGCCCTCACCTCATCGCGACTCCCCGGCATCAGGTGCCCGTAGCGGTCGTAGGTCTCGGTGATTGTCGAGTGGCCCATGAACTCCATGATCGCCTTCGGGTTGTTGATGCCGGCGTCGATCAGGATGCTCGCAGCGGTTGGCGGCACTCGTGGAGCATCACCGGCTTCATTGCGGCCCGCTCCCACGCCCGGTTCGCTCGGTTGCGCACCGTCGATGGCACGAATGCGTCGGAGGGCGACCGGCCGAAGACGAGGTCGCGGCCCGTTCGCTCGCTGCGGAGCAGGTGCTCGTCGAGGTAGTCGCGAAGCACCGCGACCACCGGGATCGTGCGCCGGCCGGCGTCGCTCTTCGGGTCGATCTCCTGCTCCACGGCATCCCAGGAGCGCAGGACGTGGAGCTCGCTGCGGGCGAGGTCGACGTCGAAGACGCGCAGCGCTCGCAGTTCGCCGCGGCGAAGGCCGGCGTAGAAGGCCGTGGCCCAGAGCGCTCGCTCCTCGGCCGGGAGCGCGGCGAGATAAGCGGCCGCCTGCTGGGGGGTGAGGATCCGCTCGCGGCGGCGCGCCGAGCGCGGCAACTCGATGTCGAGCGTCGGATTCACCGCGACGACCTCGCGGCGCACGAGCCGGCGAAACACAGCCTGGAGGGGGTTGAGGATGTTCGCCACGGTGGAGCCGTCGAGTCCCTCGGCGAGCAGCGCGTCGGCGAAGTCCTGCACCTCCATCCGCCGCACGTCCGAGACCCGGCGCCCGGCGATCTCGTCGGGGAGGATCCGGTTCCGGATCGCCCGCTCGTAGCTTCGAAGCGACGAGGGCTTGTAGGCCTTGCCGGAACGGTTCCGGATCGCCCCCGCCCTCGCTGCCTCGAGCCAGGCCATCAGCTCGTCGCCGACGGTGATCTTGCTGGGTACCGGAAGGCGGCCGCGGTTCTGGGCCGCGAGGGCGTCCACCCTCCAGGCCTTCGCCTCGCTGAGGCGGCCGAAGACGCGGCGCACCTTGGTGTAGCCGGCGCCGTCCTTGATGCTGATCCACGCCTCGTAGCGCGAATCGCAGTTGCAGCGCCTGCCGTGGTTGCTCGCGCAGGCTCGGGTGTGGCGCTCGACGATTCCCGGGTTTCTGCGCTTCGTCGCCATCTCGCCTCTACCGACCCGAGGCTAGCTCCCCCCGCTCGCGGCGATCCAGCGGCCTTTCCGCATTTTGCGCGATCCACCGCTCGAGCTCGCTGACCGGGATGAGGCGAAGCCGGCCGAGCCGGACGATCCGCAGCTCCGGCTGGACGTAGCGCTCGAACGTGTCGACCGACATCCCGACCGCGTCGGCGGCCTCGCGGCTGGTGAGCGAGATGCGCGGCACCTCGCGCCCCGCCGCGGCGCCCTTCATCGCCCGGCTCCCCAGGTCTTGATGATTCGCGCGTCGCCCCGCGGGCGCCTGACCAGCACGGCTTGAGCGTTCGGCAGATCCTGGATCCGGCTCGGATGGACCTTCATCTCGTAGCCGGCGCCGAGGGTCTTCAGGCCGGTGGGCCCGCGGAAGGTCTGGTGCTGCTCGGTCTGCTCGACCCGCGGGCGCATCCCCGCCTCGTGTCCGAACCAGTCCGCCCCCTCGGCGTCGAGGCGGAAGCCGAGCAGCCACGCGACCCCAGCGGAGGCGCGCTCGCGAAACGCGTCGGCGACCGTGTCGAAGTCGGCCGGCGTCTGGGTCGCGAGCACCGTTGCGATCCGCGCCTCCCTTGCGGTCTGCAGCATGAAGTCGGCGACGTTCTCCGGCGCATAGCGCGCCGCCTCGTCCATCACCACGACCGTGTTCGCCGCCTCTCCCCGCTCGATCGCCTGCCCGCCGGCGACGACAAGGTCCTGGACGACGAGGCCGGCGAGCCCTCGGGCCAGCTCGCCGAAGCGCTGGGTGTCGAACGAGATCAGGCAGATCGGCCGCGGGCGCTTCAGCAGCGCGTCGGCGAGGCTGAAGGCGCCGTCGGTGCCGAGGCGGCCAGCCAGCGGCCATGAGAACTCCTGGAGCCTCGCGAGGCCGCTCGCGATGCCGTCGCGGGCGGTGCCGTCGGAGCGCAGGGCGCCGAGCTGACCGGCCACCTGGCCCTCGAGCTCGGTGCCGCGGGCGGCGTGGCCGAGCGCGCCGTCGGGCCAGACGTCGAGGATGCTCTCGACCGCCAACGGCTCGCCGCGCGCCGCGAGCACCTGGGCGCACAGCAGCAGGCGGTTGCTCATCGCGGTCCGGTAGACCGCGCTGCGCGCGTCGAAGTCGGCGCGGAAGACCCGCATCAGGAACTCGCGCGCCTCCACCGGGCCCAGCCCGGCGAGCGGGTTGTAGCACTCCTCACCGGAGCTCACGTCGAAGCGCAGGAACTCGCGCCCCTCGGCCGCCGCGAGGGTCTCGAGGAAGGAGGCGAGCCCGGGGCTCGCCTTGGCGTCGATGTAGACGCCACCCCAGCCGTGCCGGACCAGGACCGCGATCAGGCGGCAGGCGGCGGTCGTCTTGCCGGTGCCGGGATGGCCAAGGAGCATCCCGCCGGTGACGAGCTCATCGCCGCTGACCCCGGCGAGCTCGCGGCGGAGGTCCTCGCCGAGGATGACGTCGCCGCGAGCGACGCCGTTGCCGCGCCAGGCGGCGCGCAGCTGCGCACGGCGTCGCAGCATGTGCAGGGGGCCGCGAAGGGTCTCGCCGCGACGGCGAAGCTCCTCCTTGGGGCTGCGAGTGTCCTCGACCTCGCGAAAGGCGGCCATGCCGGCGCCGAGAACGGCGCCGGCGGCGGCCCCCACCGCGCTCATCGGTCACGGAGACGCCGGCCAGCGCGCCGGCGAGCGCGCCCGATCGGACCGGCGATGGGCACGAGTGCCAGCCCCCAGGTCCAACGCAGCCGGGGGCCGCGGTAACCGAACGTCCTCACCGCGCTGAAGCGAAACACGCCGGCAACGACGAACGCGGTCGCAACGCAGGCGACCACCATCGCCGCGAGGTCGACCTCGGCGCCGAGGAAGTGCCCGAGGGCATCGGGCGGGTGATGGTGATGCGGTGCGTGCGCGGCCGCGCTCCAGGGTTGGTGCTTCATCGTGGGATCTCCTTCCGGTTCGACCAGCCGTGGATCTCGAAGCTCTCGGCGCCGTAGCCGAGGCCGCCGACGGCGCGCTCGACGCCGCCCCGGGCCTCCTCGGTGCAGTAGAAGCGGACGCCGGCGAGGTGCGGGCACTCGGCGTAGAGCTCGACGATGCGCTGCACGCGTGCGCGCGCCTTCTGCGTTCGCTCGAGCTCGATCGCAAGCGGCTCGCCCGCCGGGCCCCAGCCGCTGAGCGCCAGGTCGGGAATGCGAAGGATCCGGGTGCGCCCGCCGCGGATCTCCGCCGGGCAGAACGCCGGCGCAATCGAGCCGAAGTCGTGAGCGACGATCTCCCGCTCAGTCCAAACGCTCTCGCCGAACTCCGCCTCGAGGTCGATCGCCAGCCACCCGCAGTCGACGTCGTGCGCGTACTGGCGGTAGTCGACTCGCGACGGCTCGAGGTCGAGCCCGGCGACCCGGAGCCCCGCCGCCGTGACCGTCCAGCCCCAGGGCCCGGCGAAGATGCGAACCGCCTCCATGTAGCCGGCGGCGCGAAGCTCGGCCAGTCTCCGAGTCACCCGGGCGACGCTGGGGTGGCCGTTTCGCCCGGACGTCGCCTGGCCTCGGAACTCGCCGGCGGGAGCGATCGCTGCCAGCTGCTCGGCTTCGACGAGCCGCTGACGGCCTGCGAAGCGAAGCCAATGCAAATCGCGGTCCGTGAGCCTCAGCGCGGCACCTCGGCGAGGCCGTGACGCCCGGCCTTGCGGCCTTCGCATCTCGACGGCCTGGCGCTCAGTAGCCATCGCCTTATAGGGCGAACCAGCGACGCTGTTCCCCCCACTTACACCGGCCGCTCGCCGGCTTTCGCCTCGCTCCTTGTCCGTCTCGTCTGCTCTCACACCTCCCTAGGCGCACGAACCCCGAATTTGTCCCACTCAAATTTCAAAAATCTCCGCCCGCACGCCCCCTCCACCTCTCCTCCCCATCCACCACCACCCCGCTCGATCGCTCCTGACCACCTGCACGTCGTAGGCGGGCGGGTGGTCAGGAGCGGGCGAGCGCGTGCCGCCGCCAGGTTCCGCTGCTTCGGGTCGCAGCTCGAGCTGCGGGTGGCGTGCGGGCGGACTGCGGCCCGACTGCGGCGAGCCACAGCAGGGTGGTTGTGGCCGCTCAGGGCGCCTGGTCGAGCATCCGATTCGCGCGCCCGATCCGCTTGCGAACCGCGCGATGGCTGAGGCCCGTCAGCGCGGCGACCTCGGCCGGGCTGTAGCCGAGGCCCCTGAGCGCGACGACCTGGCGAAGCTGTGTCGGCAGCTCACTGAGAAGGACGAGCGCCTCGCCGAGGTCCTCGCGGTCGATTACGCGCTCCAGCGGATCGACTGCCTCGCCCGCGAGGGAGTCGATTGGGTCAGGGCCTCCTTGCCATTCGCCGTCGCCGGGGCGCGAGAGGTCGACGAGCGGCGCCTGCCGGCGCCCGCGCCAGCGGTGGTACTTCAGCGAGCGGTTCTGGACGCAGCGAAAGGTGTAGGAGAGCGCGTGCGCGGTGTCGTGGGGACCGGGAAAGGCCCGGAGGAAGTCGGCGAGCGCCGATTGCACGACGTCGTCGAGCTCGCTCGCGGGGACGCCGTAGCGCCTGGCGACGGCGCGCAGCCTGGCCGGCTCGTTCCTCGCGATCCACTCGGCGAGCTCCGCGGTTCGGACTTGGTCATCGGGTCGTTGGGCGTGATGGCTGTGTGCGGACATGCCGCCGCCCAGCACGCGACCGCGTGCCAAACTCGGCGGTTGTCAGTGCGTGCCAGCGCGCCCAACGCTCCGATCGCCCAGGCAGGGCACCCCCGTGGCGAAGGGATTGCGTCGAGCGCCAGATCAGGCTGTCGTACGACGGGGGCTTACCTTTGTGGAGCTTGGATCTGGACGAGATCGAGTCGACCTCTCCGAGCTATGCGCCGAGAGAGACCGCGGGACCCAGGACTCGCAAGCCGCCGCGCTACCGGTGTCGATTCCGCCAGCGTTCGCCTCGTCAACTGGAGAGGTCATCAGGATGGCTCTGCTACGACGCTCCGCTCCCAAAGGCCGACGCGTGTCTCGGCGCCCTCGTCAGGGTGGTCGTCGGCGTAGCGAAGGCTCGCCCGCTCGAACTGCCTGAACTGCCAGATCGCAGCGTCCATGTTCCTGGCATGGAAGAGGCCGAGGTCGCTGAGTAGCGTGAAGTCCTCGATCGTCAGGCCCGGTGACGCGCTCGAACAGCGCCGGGTCCAGAGACTCGATCACGTGCTTGAGCGCTTCCTCACGGAAGTCCGTGCCGTACATGAACACCGGCACGCGGGCGAGGAACTTCTGCAGCTTCTCGCGGATCTCCTTGCGCCGCTTCGCGGTTTCCGTCTGTTCGCGCTTCTGCTTCGGGTCGAGGTTGCCGCCCTGCTCGCGCTTTGCCTTCTTCAACGCCTTCGTCGCCGTGACGACCTGCTCGGCGTTCTGGACGAGCGCGCGGAAGTCCTCGATCTGCGCGAGCTTCTCCATCAGGCCTTCCTCGGCGAGCACGGCGGAGAGCGTCCGCTCATTGACCTCGACCAACACCGGCGAGTTCCACTGCCGCGCCAGCGCGGTCGCTCCGATACCTGCCGTCGCCCAGTCGAGCACGGCGCCGGCATCGAGCTCGGTCATCGCGCCTCCCTTGAAACCGAAGATCGGCAGGTAGTTCAGGAGCCTGCCGATGGCGTGTTCGGGGGTTTCGTTGCTCTCGGCAGCAAGGCGCAGGCCGTACTCGGAGATCAGGGTGAGCGCGCGGTTGGGGTCGAACTCGAATAGGTAGCAGGTGGGCTTTCGTACCTCGAGCCCGCCCTCCGCGTCGCGAAACGCGAAGGGCGACTGCACCCGGAACGCAGCCTGGAAGTAGGACTCTGGCGACTTCAGCGAGCGGAGCATCAAGATCGCGCCCCACTCGCGGACGGTGACGCCAGTCATCAGCTTGCCGCACGAGAGCGTGATCGAGCCTGAGCGATGCTCCTTGTTCGCCGTCGCCGATCGCGGCCTCGACTGGCGGCAGCGCGTCGGCGCCCAACCCCGCCTTCGATCCCGCGGCGACGACGATCTCGAAGCCCGAGAAGTACGGGTGGTCGACCAGCATGTCGCGCATCGCGAAGCACGAGGCGACGTCAGCCATGTACCAGACCGAGTGCTTGATCTGATCGGTGAACTTCGGGTGCTCGTAGGGGAACGGCGGCTTCTGGCCGGCGACGACCTGGACCTTCATCTGCTCTGAGAGCTTGCCGCGCAGCATCTCCAGGAACTCGGAGACCCGGCCGGGATCCTCGAAGACGCAATCACCAGGTCCCGGCGCGGCCGTTCCGTTGCCGACGCGCTTCGCCTTGAAGTACTCGGTCAGCGAGAACCCAGAGAACTCGCCGTCCTCTGCCCAGCCAGCCGCTCCCGGTGCGATCTCGTAGGCGAACATCTCCATGCGCGGAAGCTCGAGATATGGGTTCGGACCATCCGCGGAGTCCCAGCCCTCCTTTGCGGCCTGCTCGTCAACGTAGGTCCAGTTGAAGGTCTGGTCTTCGGTGAACTCGCCGTTTGTGATCGCCCGGAACGGCGTTCCCGACAGGTAGAGGTAGTGGGCCGAGTTGAGGCCAAGGTCCTCCTCGGTTACCTCCTCGTCGGGCTCCTCGACCTCAGCAACCTGCTTGTCGGTCGGGTCGTAGAGGTCGCGCGCGGTGTCGCGCCAGGCGCCGAAGTGGTACTCGTCGATGACGATGCAGTCCCAGTCAGTCAGGTGAATTGACTCGTTGTGGGCCTTCACCTGGCCGTCGGGCGACTTCCCATTGAGGTCTTGGAAGGACCCGAAGCGAACGACGGGGGCTGAGCCGGAGAGCAACTCGTCTGCTTCTTCAATCGGGGTGTCGCGATCGACGAAGTGCCAGCCTGAGAAGTCGACGTGGCGGAGGAGGTCGTCGCGCCACGCGATCTCCACCGCCGGCTTATAGGTCAGGACGAGGACCCGCGTCCAGTCCATCTCCTTTGCAAGCTCGTAGGCGGCAAAGGTCTTGCCGAAGCGCATCTTCGCGTTCCAGAGGAACTTGGGCGGGCGGTCGGAGTCGGCGTGGGCATCGAAGTAGGCGGCGGTCCGCTCGACGGCTTCGCGCTGTTCGGGGCGCATCGGGAACGAATCGGTGCGCTTGGGCTCGAAGGCGATACCCGAACGGACCGTGTTGATCGCGGCACGAACTTCGTCGAGCGTCGCCTCGAACCACTCACCGCTGGGCCGCTTGATTCCGTTGGCGACGAGCGCGGCGTGGACGTCGTGGTCGGAGAACTCGGTGCCGTCCTCGCGACCGGCGGGGTCGTCGAGAAGGATCTCGACACCCTCCAGGTTCGGATAGGCGGTGCCGAGCTGCTGCTTGATCCGCTCGCGGGCGCTGCGCTTGGTCGTCTGCCCGACCTTGATCAGGCCGGTGCCGATCGTGCGGGTCTGGCCAGAAACCCGTTCCCACGGCTCGGCGTCCTTGCCGACGACCGTGTAGGCGTAGATGCGATTGGGCATCTCCTCTGCGGTCGCTACTCGGCCGGCTCGGGCGCGGGCATCTCCTTGACCTGCGACTCGATGAAAGCGATCTCGTCGTCGGTCAGGCCGTAGCGCTCGTAGAGGTCGGCGTCGGTCCATGTCGCGATCCATGGGGAGGTCGGGGACGAAGGCGAAAGCGGCTGGCTTGTTGTCCTGGGTGACCTTCCGCAGCGAGACTAGGAAACGAGCGAACCTCGTCGCAGGTAGGCGCGAAGTTCTCGATCTCGGCTTCGATTCGAAGTGCCGACGACCATGTAGGTCTCGGTGCAAGCCTCGCCGGGCGGCCGACGAATCGGACCGGCCGAGTGACGATCGTGCTGGAATGCTTCCGTGTCCATCGCTTGCCTTCGGCATGAAGACCTTCCATGTCGATCCACTCGACATTCTTGGTGGATGCTGGCGCGTCGGTATCCAACTGACACGTCGTCGCCATAAATGTTTCACCGGCTCCGGCGAACGCGCGTCTTGTCGGACGCTCCGCGGAAGTTCGCCTGAGCCCGAACGGCTTCGCGCGCAACCCGCTCGTCGAACGTCGGCTCCTCCTCTGCTCGCGACCTTCCGAAGTATCGGGATGGCCTCGTTGTCGCGAACGAAGACGTCGAACTCGTCCAGATCCCGGGTCATCGGCGCGACCGGTATCGCCTCGCCGCACGTCACGACCTCGCAGTCGCCGTCATGGTCGCGAGACCCAGAGGAAGTACGAGACGCCGCCCTTGATCTTCACGCCAGGGAAGCAGTCGAACAGCTCGCGGGTAGTCCACGATCGTCTCCATGCGCCTGTCGCTCGAGCATCCTCGCGCGGAAGTCATCGAGGCCGAGCCCTCCGGTGAACCAACGCGACGGCGTGATCATCAGGACGTGCGCGGTCCATCTCGATCGCCTTCTCGACGAACAGCTGGTAGATCGGCTTCGTCCGCGTATTGCCATCGCTGTCGATCTGGTACGGCGGGTTCCCCACGATCACGTCGAATTTCATGTCTCCCATCTCCTCGGTCGGGTACGCCCCATGGATGAAGGCGTAGGCGTAGTTCTCGCGGCCCTCGCCGCGTTCCAGATCCTCGGGCGCGCCACAGATCCGGCAGCGCCCCTTCTTGAAGTCGTGCTCGGCGCGGACGAACGGAATGTTTCCGTCATTCGAGTCGAACTTGACCACCGAGTGCTCGCCAGCAGCGTGACGCGAGTAGTAGACGGTGCGGCGCGAGATGATCCCAGTCAGCTCGGTGATTCCGCAGCCGAAGATCATGTTGCGGAAGATGTGCTCACGGCGCTTATCAAAGTCGGGCTCCCACTCGACCAGGCCGTCAAACAGGAGGCGCTTGGCGATCTCGCGCAGGAAGACGCCGGACTTCGAGCACGGGTCGAGCCAGCGGTAGTCCGGGTTGCGCCAGACCTCGGCGGGAAGCAGGTCGAGCATCTCGTCCGCGAGCTTCGGCGGCGTCGGCACCTCGTCGCTCGAGAGCTGGGCGAGGCACTCGAGGATGTCGGGGACGCGCTGACGCTCGGCGACGGCCGCAGTCATGCGGCCTCTCGCTCGGGCTGAGTCGGCGACGGCGGGCTCGGTCTGATCAGCGAGCTCCGAGTAGTGGACCGGCACCTCGTCGCGGCGCGGAGCGGGCGTGAAGAGGTTGGGCTCGCTGCGGCCGGGTCGAGAGGGCGCGACCACTCGCGGATGAAGGTGCCGTTGGCGCCGGGCTCGTAAGCGACGAGCTCGATCTCGGCGGCGTCGGCGAGCGTGTCGGCGTGGATCACGTTTGTCGCGAGGATCGCTTCGAGCGCGGCGCGGAACCCGGCGGTCGGCTCGGTCGCGCCCTGTGCTCTCGAGGTGCTCATCGACCACCGCCCGCATCCGCTCGCGTGCCTCCGTGACGTTGGCGGCGCTGATGTCGATCCCGTAGATCGAGGCGAGACAACGCAGGATCCGATGCTCGAAGCGCTCGCCGCGGCCGTAGCGTCGGGGCGTCACGTAGCGGAGCTTGCGGGCGAGAATCTCGACGAGAAAATTGCCGTGGCCGCAAGCGGGCTCAAGGAACTTCGGTCGGTGTTCCCGGGATTGGTCTCGCTCGGGAGCATGGCTGGGATGAGGTCGAGCATCGCGACCACCTCGCGCTCGTGCGTGTAAACCTCAGCCAGATCGCGAACCCGCTCGCGCGACTTGATCTGCCCCAGCTCCAAGACCGCGGGATCGCCGTCGCTTTGCTTCACACTGCTGCTCGACATAGGCTTGCCCGAACGCATTGTGGCAAGGCTGCAAGTCACGTCGGACGGACTAGTCGACTCGCGCGAACGGGGGCCGCTGAGCTACCGCCGTCGACCGCCGGCGCGCCGGCCGGCGGACCGTCGGCGCGCGACGCGTCTGGAGCGGCGCAGCTAACGCGCCGACAGAGGAGAACTCGACCGCGTAGTCGGGTCGGAACGGTCGCGTGGTAACCCGGACGCTCTCCATCCGGTCGACCCGATAGGAACGATGCTCGCTGGTGTCGGCCTCACCGCGTGAAGGAGCATGTTGCCGGCGCGCGCTGCGGCGCAGCGAGTACGGCTCGATCACCGCTGGTCGTCCCGCTGGTAGCCAAGCTCGACACAACCGGTTGGCAGCCGCGAAGCGCACCGTTTCGAGGGAGACTCCTGCGCCCCACGTCCAGACCGTCGGCGGCGGGCCCAGCCAGGTTCCTCGTCGGCCTCCATCGCTATGGCGGAGAAGCTCTGGCTGCGCTTGCCTTCGAGCCAATCGAACAGCGCCAGGAAGCTCGCCCCAGAACTGCTCGAACGGGGGCAGGGCCGGCAGCTGGTGGCCGAGCATGTTCAGCCACTCCGTCTCCAGCTCCGCCCGCGTCTGCGCGGCCGCCAATAACGCAATCGTCGGGACGGGCACACCCTTCGTGCGGCACTTCTCTTCGAGTGTCGACCGCACGAGCTCGGCGTGCTGGCGGAGGTCGGGCCGCCAGTACAAGTTCACGATGTCGTAGAGGTCCCGCGGTCTTCCGCGCTCGCCCATGGCTCGGAGCTTCTCGGCGAAGACCTCCTCGAACGAATAGCGAGCGGACCTCGGCCGGCCCCGGCAGTGCGTCCTGGGTAGGGGTGGCTGATCGGCCGGAGAACCGGTGGGCGAGCGACGACCTCCGCTGTCGAGAGATCGATCTTGATGCTCGCCGCTCCGGGGGCAGCGCGCGGTCCACGGAAGTAGATCCGGCCCTCGATCGATGTCCCGGCCGGCCGGCTTCGCACGACCGGTGGCGGACGGAGAAGTCGATACCCGACGATTCCTGGACGCGCGCCAGGACATGCGCGAGCGCCTCGACCACCCCGCTCGTCCCCGGGCCCGCCTGGAAGGACCGTGAAGTCGAGATCCTCGGAGAAGCGGTAGGTCTCGACGTAGCACTTCTTGAGGCATGTTCCGCCCTTGAAGACCCACGCATTCGCGAGGACGGGGTCCGTACCGATGCCCCACAGCACCCAGCCGAGCGCGTAGTCCTTCTCGACGACGTCTTCTCGGAGGCCCCACTCGCGACCCGTTCGACGATGATGGCTCGGCCGATCACGAGAGAGCGCGGGCGGGCGATACGGTCGCGTTCACGCGAAGGTTCCAGCGCCGAGTGATCCGACCCTTGGTCCCCACAGTGGGATCAAGCGTCGAGATTCCGGCGCTCTTCCGCTCAGCGCACGCCGCGACGAGATCCGGAGCGTCGATGCCAAGCTCCTCGACGAGGAACCCGAGCCGCTTGAAGACCGTGCGATTCCCCAGCCGATCGCCATAGGCGATCAGGGTCTTCTCGTCGCGATGCTCGCCCTCGAAGTACTCGGCGAGCACATCGGCAACGTGCCTGATTCCGCCCCCGAGGGCGGGCTCGTCGAGCACGTCGACGATTGTGCGTGACGGATCCGAAACGTGGATGCGCTCGCGGCCTCGCCAAACGGGGCGCGTGCCGAAGAGCGCCTCCTGCTTTCGCGTGACGACCCGAAAGTCCATGCCCTGGACACGCGCCGTCGAGCGTCGCTGAGGGTGAGCAGTCACGACGAGGACGTCGCGGAAGAGCTGCTCGGTCAGGCCCCAGTGCTCGCAGGCGCTCCAACCACCGATGTAGCAGGGCTCGAAAACGCGATCGGCCACGAGCCATGGGTCGCTGCGCCACTCTTCCGGGGCGGAGGCCTCCAACGGCACTGGCGCATACAGGCCCCGCCGAACCCGTGCCAGCCAACCGCGGGACGCCAGGTAACCGACAACGCGCGCCGCCTCGGCGCGATCAACATCGAGCGCCTCGGCGGCCTCATCGGCCGTGAACGGGCCGCCGAACGCGCGGCTCAGAGTCGCGAGGCGAGCGCGGTTCTGCGCTCGGATTCCACCGCGCGTTGGCTGGGAGTTCGCTGTCGTAGATGGCAACATCATGGCTGCAGTAGTTCGCGTCAGCTAGCGATTACTGCGGGTAGAGTATATCAACCCGATACAGCCTAACTGCAATAACCATGAGCACGTAGCGAAAACTACGGTCGTGATGTATCGCCCGAACGCCCCTCCCATCCCCCCAGGCAGCACGGTAGCGGTCCTTTGTACTTCTTTTCCTCGCCCTGCCACGTCATCCCACCCGCCGCGAGTTTGACCCAGCAGCGACGGCGCGTCGGTGGCGCTCGTACTCCGAGCGGAACTCTGGATCGTCCCGCAGCCTCCGAGCGAGTCGCCGGTCCTGGTAGCTGGTGTCAAGTCTCTTCCTGCGCACTCTGGCCCGTTCCTGCCTCTCCCTGCAGAGAACAGAAGTTACGACCTCGGGCATCGCGGAGGGGCTTCCTGGCGTTCCGCGGGCCTGAACTGCGGCTCCGAAGGCATCTCCGCAACCTGGCCCATTTCACCGGCCGAGCCGGGCTCTCCGCGTGCAGAAACGAGATCCATTTGGCGCGCAATTTGGCGCGCACCGGCTTTTCGACGAGGAAAACCGCTTGAACCAAGCCGTTTGTGAAGCACCGCTACGGGGATTCGAACCCCGGTTTCCGGACTGAGAATCCGGCGTCCTAGTCCCCTAGACGATAGCGGCGCGTGGCGCCGATTCTAGAGAGCCGGCTGCGGCGTGGCGGGCCGACCGGCGACGTCCGAATAGGATGCCGACCGGTGGCCAGCTTCACGATCAAGAAGGCGATCGCCGCCTCGCCGGAGACGGTTTTCGAGGTGCTCTCCGACCACCGCGGCTACGCGGACATCACGCCGATCCGCAAGGTGGAGCTCGAGAAGGAGGGCGTGCCGGCGCCCAACGGAGTCGGGGCGGTGCGCAAGCTCACCACGGTCGGTCCGCCGCTTCGGGAGGAGATCACCGAGTACGAGGCGCCGTCGAAGCTCGTCTACCGGCTGCTCTCGGGCGCGCCGCTTCGAGACCACGTCGGCACGGTCACGCTGGAGCCCCAGGACGCGGGCACGCTGATGCTCTACACGATCGACACGACCCCGAGTGTGCCGGTGGGCCGTGGGCTGGTGCTCGCGGTGGTCAAGCGGACGGTCGGCCAGCTGGCCACCGGCATCGCCAAGGAGGCCGAGCGCCGCGGCTGACGGCTCAATGCGCCGATAAGAGTGCGGCTGAGAGGATTCGAACCTCCACGTCCGTAAGGACACATGCGTCTGAGGCATGCACGTCTACCAGTTCCGTCACAGCCGCCTCGCGTCGAAATCTAGCGTGGCTCATGCCTTAGCCGGCACGTGCTCAGCCATCTTGGCAACACTCGCGCGGCGGTTGATTCTGACCTGCCAAAGCCCACGACGAGGAGTAAAGGTGCTCCTGTGCTCGACTCCAACGCGGTCACACGTCTGCGTGAACAGATCCACGATGTCGCTCGACTTGTTCGCGAACGAGTAGGACAGATACTCGTACGGCTCGGACCGGTGGACATCCGTGCGGTTGATGAAGATGCACCCGTCGGTCCAGATGCAGGCGCGGATGAAGGCCCAGGGCTCTGCGTTGACGATCATCTCCTGCCAAGGCTCTAGTCGGATTCGTCGACTATGCTTTCGTCCCGGGCCGTGCTGCGGAAAGACGCAGCCGAGATGGGTCGAATAGACCGAGACCGCAAGACATTTGCTCTTGCGATAGGCGACGACGTCCACTCGATTGTTCGGGAAGCAGCGCCTCACGAGATCGCGGACCTTGGCCACGAGCTGCGGGTACTTCGCATCCAGAGCGATACGGAGCCGTTGCGTTCGAGCACCTTCCGAGATGTACCCGTCGCCGAGGTAGAAGCCGAGTAGCTCGGAGTAGTCCTCGGGCGTGAGCCTCATCGGTCTCGCACCGCGCCAGCATCGAGGGCAGGCCTCGCTCTCGCGATGGCGGTCGCCGCGCGGCACGTAGGTCGGCCGGCGGATGTCGCGGACGGTCCCGCGCGGGACGCCTGTGCGGCGGGAGATCTCGCAGTCGTTGATGCCGGCGACGATCAGGCGCTTGATCTCGGCGCGGACCGCAGGTGGATGCATGTGCCCAATTTGCAGGGAAAAGTGTGACGCGGGGCGCGCAAGACATGCCGAACTGAGAACATTTCAAGATGAAGGTCGGTCTCGTCCTCGGTGCGGGGGGGGTTCAGGGGGGCGCCTGGCTGACCGGCGCGCTCGAGGCGATTGCCGCGGAGACCCACTGGGACCCGATGGAGGCCGATCGCATCGTCGGCACCTCGGCGGGGTCGATGATCGCGGCGATCGTCTCGACGGGGGTGCCGCTCTGGTGGATGGTGGCGCACTCCGCCGGCGAGTCGATCGCCGGCCTTACCGACGCGAACGGCCGGCCCGCGGCGGAGGCCGATCGCAGCGCCGGAGCACGCTTCCACCCCGACCTCTGGCCCCCACCGGTCTGGCCCGGGTCCTGGAGGCTCGCGCTGACGACGCTGCGCGATCCCTTCTCCTACCCACCGGCGACCGTCACCGCGGCGTGGCTGCCGCGCGGGTTCATCTCGACCGAGCCGCTGAAGGAGACGGTCCGCCGTGTCGTACCGAGCGGCTGGGGCCCGCATCCGGGCCTGCGGATAGTCGCCTCGGACTACGAGACCGGCCGGCGCGTCGTCTTCGGGCGCCGGCGCTCGCCGCGCGCGGAGCTCGCCGACGCCGTCGCCGCCTCGTGCGCGATCCCCGGCTTCTACAAGCCGGTTGAGATCGCCGGCCGCCGCTACGTCGACGGCGGCATGTGGTCGACCTCCAACCTCGACGTGATGAGCCGGCGCGGACTCGACCTCGTGATCTGCCTGAACCCGACCTCCAGCCTCCACCCAACCCGCGCCTGGAACCCCCTGGAGGCCGTCCCACACGCCGTGCGCACGATGGCGGGCCGCCGCCTGGGCAGCGAGGCGAAGAAGCTGCGGGCGGGCGGCGCCGAGGTGGTCTTGATCCAGCCGACGGCCGAGGACCTGGGCTCGATGGGCTCCAACCTGATGTCGAGCCGCAACCGCCACGCCACCCTCGAGCTGGCGCGTGAGAGCACGCGCGAGCAGATCGCCAAGCCGGAGATCGCCGAGGCCCTCTCGCGCCTGCCGCGGGCCGCACGGACGGAGAAGGTCAGGCGGCCTGAGGGCCCGCCGGAGAGCTGGCCGGCGAACACGCTGGCCGACCTGCGGCCGGGCTCACCCGTCTACAGAACCGAGCGCGGCTGAGGAGTCTTCAGGGCGCGGGTCGGTGCATGGACCGGTTACCTCGCTACTCTGGCGCGCTCAACCCACAAAGGAGCACACCCAGCATGCCAACAGGAACGGTTAAGTGGTTCAGCGATGAGAAGCGCTTTGGCTTCATCACCGCCGATGACGGCGGCAAGGACCTCTTCGTCCATCAAACTGGAGTCGCTGACGGCTCGACCCTCGCCGAAGGCACAAAGGTCGAATTCGACGCCGAGTCATCCGACCGCGGCCCAAAGGCCGTAAACGTCAGGCGCGTCTGACGCGCCCCCGGCGGCGGCCGGCTCGGGTAGACCGAGCCGGCCCGCCCCGGTAGCTCAGCGCTTGCGGACGCGAACCGCGGTCCCGTAGGCGCAGATCTCCGTCCAGGTCGTCCCGAGCTCGGACGTATCGAAGCGGAACGCGAGGATCGCGTTCGCGCCCTTGGCGCTCGCCTCCTCGACCAGCCGGTCGGTGGCATGGGCCCGGCCCTCGGCCAGCATCTTCGTCATCCCCTTGAGCTCACCGCCCACCAGCGACTTGAGCCCAGCGCCGATCTGCGAGCCAACGTTTCGCGCGCGCACGGTGAGCCCGAACACCTCGCCCATCACCTCCTCCACCTCGTAGCCCGGGACGTCGTTCATCGTCGAGATCAGCATGTCCGCCATGTCAGCGCACCTTTCCGAGGGGAAGCCTGCGCGCGGAGTCTCTCACTCCCCCGGCTTCGTCTCTGCCTCGGGATCGACGGGCTCGGGTGGTTCCGGCTCGGGTTCCGGCTCCGGCTCGGGTTCGGGAGGTGGCTCCGGCTCGGTCGCGCTCGCGAGCGCCGCGTCGCGCTTGGCGAAGTACTCCTCGCCCTCGATCCCCAGGGGCGGGACGTGGCGCTCGAGGAAGTCCGGGAACCACCAGTTCCCGTTCTTCATGAGGATCATCGCCGCCGGCACGAGGAGACATCGCACGATCGTTGCGTCGACCGCAACCGCAACCGCCAGGCCGAGCCCGAACTGCTTGACCGTCGGGTCGCCATTCAGCACGAAGCTCGTGAAGACGCAGACCATGATCAGCGCCGCCGAGGTGATGACCTTGCCGGTCTTGGCCAGGCCCTGCACCACCGACTCCACGTTGTCCCTCGTCGCCCGGTAGTGCTCCTGGATCTGCGTGATCAGGAAGACCTCGTAGTCCATCGAGAGCCCGAAGAGGATCGCGAACATCAGGAGTGGGACGAAGCTGACGATCGGCACCTCGTGGTCCAGGCCGATCGCGGTGACGCCGTGGCCCTCCTGGAACACGAAGGTGACCACGCCGTAGGCCGCACCGATCGAGATCACGTTCATCAGCCCCGCCTTGAGCGGCACGACGACCGACCGGAACGCGAGCAGGAGCAGGATGAAGCTGAGCAGGATCACGATCCCGATGAGCTCCGGCAGATGGCCGGAGATACGGTCGGCGAGGTCGATGTAGGCCGGCGTCGTCCCGCCGACGTCCGCGCTCATCTGCTTGCCCTCGGTGGCGTCCGGAATCGTCGTCGAGCGCAGATTGCGCACCGTGTCCTCAGTGGCGCGGTCGGCCGGCGAGGTCGTCGGGATGGCGGTGAGGACCGCCGCGCTGCCGCTGTTGTTGACCAGCGCCGGGGTCACCGACTTGATTCCCGGGGCCTTGCCGATCTGCTTGGAGAGGTTCTGAAGCCGCGGGTCGCTCTCCGGCGTGTTCGCCTTCTTTCGGTCCGCCTCGAGCTTTCGCGAGCTGCTTGTCTGATCTTCTTGTCGGTGGCCGCGAGCTGCGCGTCGGGCTGCTGGGCCGCCTCGTCCGGCGGGATGCCCTGCGCCTCCGCCTGGGCGATCGCCGCGTCGGTCTGCTGTTTCGCCTCCTGCTTCTGGTTGCGGAGCTTCGCCTCCTGCTTGTCGATCTTGTCCAGGGTCTGCTGATCGGGGTGGGCCTTCTTCTCGAGGCTCACCGCCACGAGGAATGGCCCGTTGACGCCGGGACCGAAGCCCTTCGTCAGGAGGTCGTAGGCCTGCCGGGCCGTGGTGGAGGTCGGAAGCTGGGCGGGGTCCGTGGCGCCGAGGTGCAGGTTGCGGGCCGGGAGCGCGAGGACGATGAGGATCACCAGGCTCGCGATCAGGGCCGGCCACGGCCGCCTCGAGATCCACCGCGCCCACCTGAGCCAGCCGTGCGTCCCGCCTTCGTGCGTGAAGCGCTGCGGGATTGGGACCGGAAGCGACTCGATCCGCGGGCCGAGGACGCCGAGCAGCGCCGGGATCAGCGTGACCGCCGCGAGGACGGCGACGACCACGCCGATTGCGGCCGTGTAGCCGAGCGCGCTCACGATCGGGATCCCGGCGATGAACAGGGAGCACAGGGCGATAACGACCGTGCTGCCCGCGAAGACCACGGCGCCGCCCGCGGTCGCCGCCGACCTCGCCGCCGACTCCCGCGGCTCCAGCCCTTCCTCGTTCATCAGCTGCCGGTGGCGAGTGACGATGAAGAGCGAGTAGTCGATGCCGACGCCGAGGGCGATCATGGTCGCCAGCACCGGCCCCTCGGTGGGGATGTTGATGAAGTGCGACGCGATCGCGATGAGGCTGAGCGAGCCCATGAGGCCGAGCACCGCCGTGACGATCGGCAGGCCCATCGCGACCACCGTCCCGAATGCGAACAGCAGGATGAACACCGCGGCCAGGAGGCCGATCGCGTCGCTCTTGGTGGAGGTCGTCTTCGAGACCTCCTGGCCCAGGTAGCCGCCCGCGGCAACCTGCAGGCCGGCCTTCTCCCCCGGCCTCTTGGCCGCGTCGATGATGTCGTTCGCGGCGTCGGCGTCCAGATCCGTGACGCCGAGGTCCAGGGTGATCGAGACATAGGCGATCGTCTTGTCCTTGCTCAGCTGGGCGGATCCCTGCTTGCTCAGCGGGCTCGTGACGCCGTTGACGTGCGGCTCGCTCTTCAGCGCCTTCACGACCGCGGTGACTCCTGCCTTCCCGGAACCACGATCGAGCCTGCCGCCGGAGCTCGCAAGCACGATTGGGTTGGTCCCGAACTGCTGCTTCGGGAACTCCGCCGCGAGCAGGTCCTGCGCCGCGGTCGAGTCGCTTCCCGGCAGGGTCAGGTCGTCGTTGGTGTCCTCCCCGACCGACTTCGCCGCAATCACCGCGACGACCACGACGATGAGCCACAGGGCGATCGCGTACGGCGCCCGGCGCACCGACAGCCCTGCCAGGCGGTAAAGCGGCCCCGTCACTCGGCGGACACCCTTTCACATGGGCCGACGGTCGGCGGGGACGGCCACACCGCGGCGAGCAATCCCGAAAGCACCGGCCAGGGAATGCTCGGTCCTGAGCGGCCTCGCGAAACGCGCTCGCAATGCCGATAGAGGTAGTACACCAGGGCAACTCCCGCCCCCCAAATGGAGTTGCCCCACCAGGAGGCACCCATGGCCGCAAAGCGCCGAACGCTACGTGAGCTGAACGACGCGAGGAACAGCAAGCGACACGAGGAGATGGAGCTTGCCATCGCGGAGGGACGCCTGACCGTGCGCCAAATGACCCCCACGGAGCTCGCGCAGGCGAAGCTGGATCGAGCGAGCGGAGACGACGCTCGAGCCGCACGCGACCGCGCCAAAGCTGCACGCGCGATTCGACTCTCGGCGTAGGCTGCTGTACCCCGGGCAGGGAAGCTCGCGCGACAGCGTGTATTGCAACGCTCAAGTGAGAGAACCCGGTGTCCGATGACTTGTTTTTGGCGGATCGCTCAAGGAAAGAGCGCCAGCGTCCGATGGAGTACTAGCCAAGAGGAACGGTTCGTAGACTTTTGCCTCACGCGCCCTCGCCTCTCGGAAGTTCTCAGAGTCTGTTCTAGCTCTCAGGGTCTGTTCTAGCCGGTCTCCGGCCATTCGGCCGCCGGGATTGCTCACGATCGCCTGTGCGATCGCAGCGGATTGCGCCGCGGAAAGGTTCACCATGTCCGATCTCAGGATCTCGAGGAGCCGACGTGCCCAAGCCGCGGCGAGCAGTGGCTTCAGAGGCCACTCTCGCGCCAGCCTCTTTGTGGCCGGCGTCCTGCTGACCTTCGCGATGGGCGTTCTCAATCCATTGGCGGCTGGTGCCGCGACGCCCCTGGCGGTCGTCAGTCCGCCCGCACCCGCACAGCCGGTAGCCACTTCGCCGCCTGCGACGAGCGCGTCCGCTGACATCACCTCCCCACCGGAAAGCTCCAGCCCGCCTTACGCGGACTCCAGCCCGGCGTACGCGGACTCCAGCCCGCCTTACGTGGCGAGCCCTCCGTCCGACGGGTCCAGCCCGACCGATGTGGCAAGCCCCCCACCGGACTCCAGTCCGACTTATGTGGCAAGCCCTCCGCCGGATTCCAGTCCGACTTATGCGGCAAGCCCTCCCCCCGACAGCTCCCTACCGTCCTACAGCTCAAGCCCGACCTACGTGGCGAACCCCCCGGCATCCCATCCGGCAAGCCACGTCCGCCATGTGGCCCGCGGGTCCTCCATGCGCACCCCCAGCGGAACTCCGGGCGCCTCTGCCCGCACTCCGGGCGCCTCTGCCCGCGGCGGACGTAGCAAGCTGGCGGGAGTCGGTCTCGTCAATCAGTGCAACGGCACGGGCAACGTCGGAGGCCAAACCGTGACCTGCGACGTCACGATCACGAACAACTTCACGGGCGACCCGGCAACGTCGACGCAAACCGTGTGCGTCGACACCGGGAGCGGCACCACGCAGACCTGCAACACCACGAACGGAATCTCGAACCCCGACGTCACGCAGTGCGACGGGTCCGGCAACGGCGGAGGCGGGAGCGTGATCTGCAACGTCACGGTCATCAACAACGTCACTGAGGGCGCAGAGTCGTCCTTGGTACCGAGAACGGTGACGCAATGTGTCGACTCGGGCCAGGGCGGCGGTTCGGAGCCGACGATCAACTGCTCGCCACCCAACACGCCCGGCGCCCCGGTCCCCCCGACGGTCAACCAGTGCAACGGCTCGGGCAATGGTGGCGGCGGCCAACGTAGGGTGACCTGCACCGTCACAGGCGATGTGAACACACTGCCGATGACCATCGATCAGTGCAACGGCTCGGGTAACGGCGGCGGCGCGATCGTGACCTGCTCGGTCACGATCACCACCAACATCGTCCCCGGCGGCGGTCCTCCCGGCGGTGGCGGCGGCGGTCCTCCCGGCGGTGGCGGCGGCGGTCCTCCCGGCGGTGGCGGCGGCGGTCCTCCCGGCGGTGGCGGTGGCGGTCCTCCCGGCGGCGGCGGTGGCGGTCCTCCCGGCGGTGGCGGTGGCGGTCCTCCCGGCGGTGGCGGTGGCGGTCCTCCCGGCGGCGGCGGCGGACTCCCGGCGGCGGCGGCGGTGGCGGCACTCCCGGCGGCGGCGGTGGCGGTACTCCCGGCGGTGGCGGTGGCGGTACTCCCGGCGGCGGCGGTGGCGGCACTCCCGGCGGCGGCGGTGGCGGCACTCCCGGCGGCGGCGGTGGCGGCACTCCCGGCGGCGGCGGCGGTGGCGGCACTCCCGGCGGCGGCGGCGGCACTTCCGGCAGCAGCAGCAGCACGACCGCTACCCCCACGGGCACTGGGCTTGCCTCGCTCGTGACGGCAGAGGGAAGCGCGAAAGACCTTCCGACCACCGGACTTGAACTCCTCACTCTGGCCCTGCTTGGCCTGCTCACCCTTCTCTTGGGCGGCGGACTCAGGCTGAGCGAGAGTCGGCGCTCGAACTGATTCGAGTTCACCGAGGTCGTCCCAATCGAACGGCCTCGGTGGGCTCGTGGCCCGGGTCCTGCTGGACGCGGCCTGAACGAAGATCAGAGCGCTCCCCGACCGACTTCCCGCCCTGGGCGGACGCCTCTTCACACGGGCCGACGGCGGCGGGGCGGCCCGCACGAGCGGCGAGCAATCCCGATGGACGTGCTAGGTTTTCGGGCTCCCTAATTAGGGTTGCCTAACAACAACCGTCCGCCACCCGCAGAGTCGTGATCCCAACTCTCGTCATCGCCCTCCGCGAAGGGCTCGAAGCCTCCCTCATCGTGGGCATCGTCGCCGCGTTCCTCGTGCGCGAGGGACGTCGCGATGCCCTTCGCTACATGTGGCTGGGAGTCGGGATCGCCGCCACCCTGTGCCTTGCCGTCGCCGTTTTTCTCCGCGTCGTCGACGACCAGCTCCCCCAGCGCCAGCAGGAGGGCCTCGAGACGGTGGTCGGCCTGATCGCCGTCTCGATGATCAGCTACATGATCGTCTGGATGCGCCGGCACTCGCGCGGGCTCAAGGCCGCGCTCGAGGGGAGCGCGGCGGAGGCGCTCGCCGTGGGCTCGACGGCGGCCCTCGTGGGCATGGCGTTTCTCGCCGTGTTGCGAGAGGGGTTCGAGACCGCGGTCTTCATGCTCGCCGCCTTTCAGGACGCCGCCAGCCCCGGCGCCGCCGGAGCCGGGGCCGTCCTCGGACTCCTCGCCGCGATCGCCCTCGGTTGGGGCATCTACCGAGGGGGCGTTCGCATCAACCTCAGCCGGTTCTTCCGGGTCACCGGCTTCGTCCTCGTTCTCGTCGCCGCCGGCCTGCTCGCCACCGCAGCCCACACCGCCCACGAGGCGGGTTGGCTCAACGAGCTACACGGCCAGGCCCTCGACCTCGGCTGGCTCGTCAGGCCGGGCACAATCAGCGGCTCGCTGCTCACCGGGATGCTCGGCCTGCAGCCCGAGCCGACGGTCGGCGAGGCCTCCGCCTACCTTCTCTACGCGATCCCGATGGGCCTCTACGTGGTCTGGCCGGACTCCTGGCGACGGCCCCCCCGCACCGCGGGAACACCCGCTCGCTCGCCGGCGGCCGCTCCCCAGGGCGCCGCTAGTTGAACGGGTGCGCGGCGCAGTAGGCGTCGCGCGTGGAGCGGTAGTCGGGCGGGAGCGTGAGGTTGGCGTTCGCGATCGCGCGCGCGTTGTCTGCCGCGTACTGCTGGATCTCGGCGGCGATCTGCTGGCGCTGCTGCATGGTCTTCGCGTTGTCGAGCCGCTCGGCCTCGCGCCAGACCTTCTCGCGCCAGCCCCGGACGAGGTTGAGGCCGGCGAAGTCGTCCAGCGGCGTCGCGTCGCTGTTCGTGACGCCGACCAGATTGTCGTAGTGGTCGCGGATCGCGTGGACGACCGGCTGGTAGGCCTTGGTCAGGACCGCGTTGACGGCGTCGTGGTCGGGCTTTCGCGACTCGCCGCTGCGCGTTCGGGTGCCGAGCGCGGCGACCACGAACGGCATGTCGTTCTGGACGTGGGCGTTGATCCCCAGCAGCATGTCCTGCGCCCCGTTGGCGTTGCCGCTCGCGGCGGTTTCGAACGCGATCTTCCAGGCGGGCGGGACCGCGACTCCCGCCTCGTAGGCGTGGACCGTGTCGAAGTAGAAATCCGCGAACAGCGCGTCCTCCGTGTAGAGGTAGTGCGGGTGCTCGTAGAGGTGCTCGGTGTGAAGCGTGCGCCGGAAGACATTGGTGAGGGTCAGGTACGTGGTGTCGAAGACGGCGCGGTGATCGCAGCCGAGTTTGTCGCGCAGCCGAGTCATCCGCCGCACCTCGGTGTCCACGCACTTCGGCGACGACACGCGGCAGTGCGGGACCGGGCCGGGCTGCGGCGCGTTCGGGGTGTTGAGCGGCGGCAGCAGCCGAACCCAGTTGATGTCCGGAACGGAGCCGCCACCACCCGCTGCGGGGGCTGGGGCGGTTGCGGCAAAGCCGAGCACCGCGACGAGAAGAGCGCCCGTGATGGTCCTGCGCGCCATCGCCCTCGAGCGTACGCCATCGGTTGACGGTCCGCGCCAGCTCCCCCTGCCAAGCTCTCGGGGTGCGAAGGCGAGCCCTCTACGCGCTCGGAGCCGCGGTCGCGCTCGCCGTGATCGCCGGCCAGATCGCGCTTCCACGGATCGCATCGGACCGAGTGGCGGACCGCCTCACGGAGCGCGGCGGCACCGCCACCGCCGACGTTTCGGCATTCCCGGCGATCCGGCTTCTGTTCGGCGACGGCGACAGGCTGGCCGCGAGCGGCGAGCGGCTCGACCTCGAGCCCTCGAGCTCGGACGGCCAGGGGTTCGCACACCTCGACGGGTTCGACGAGGTCTCCGTCCACCTCACCGACTCGCGGATCGGCCCGCTTCGCATCGGCGACCTCCAGCTGTCGCGAACGGGGCTCGGGCCGTACCGCCTCGAGGCCCGCGCGCGATCCACGCCACACGACCTCCTGGCCTTCGGCGCCGATCAGCTTGGCTTTCTCGGCGGGCTGGCGCTGCGCTTCGGAGGCAACGAGGTCCTCGGGCGAAGCCGCAGCGCCGCGATTCCGGTGAGGCTGGACATGGAGCTCGCGAGCGAAGGCGGCCGCGTCGTCGTCGTGGCGGGCGGCGGCACGATCGACGGGATCCCCACGGGCCCGCTCGGCGAGCTCATCACGCAGGCGATTGCGGTCAAACTATGAGCGCGGAGCCCGAACAAGGAGAGGTAATTCTGCGAAGCGCGAAAAAGGGTCTGTGAGCCATGCTCCTGCGACAGGTGATCCACGAGGATCTGGGCTGCGCGTCATACCTCTTCGGCGATCCGAACGCCGGCGTCGCCGCGGTCATCGACCCGCAATGGGACATCGAGCCCTACCTGCGCCTCAGCCGCCTTCACGGGGTGCGAATCGAGCACGTCCTCGAGACGCACACCCACGCCGACCACGTGTCGGGCCATGGGCGACTCGCCAGAGCCACGGGCGCGACGATCCACATCCACGAGCTGGCCGAGGCCGACTACCCGCACGACGCGATCGCCGACGGCTGGCGCCTGCGCCTTGGGGAGGTCGAGATCGAGGCGCTGCACACGCCCGGCCACCGTCCCGAGCACACGTCGTTCCTGCTCTGGGACACGAAGGTCCCCGATGAGCCCATCGCCCTGCTCTCCGGCGATTCCCTGTTCGCGGGGGACGTCGCTCGCCCCGACCTCGCGGTCGAGCCGGCGGACGGGGCACGCGAGATCTACCGCTCGATCACCGAGCGCCTCGCGGACCTTCCCGACTATCTCGAAGTGCTGCCGGGCCATCTCGGCGGCTCGCTCTGCGGGAGCTCTGCGATCGAGAACAAGACCGCGACGACTCTGGGCTACGAGCGGGAGCACAACCGCGCGCTGCAGCTCGGGAGCGCCGACGAGTTTGTCGACCTGACCCTCGCGGAGCTCGGCACGAAGCCGCCGAACGTGGCCTACGTAGTCGCGCTGAACCGCGGGCCGTTGATCGAGGAGCTGGGCGCGCCGACCCCGCTCTCCCCACGCGCAGTCGAGGCCGGCATCGCCGAAGGGGCGGCGATCGTCGACGCCCGGACCAACGAGCAGTTCGACGAGGCCCACATCCCGGGCGCGGTCAGCGCCTCCGCCTACGACACCGGCTTCGCGACAAAGGTGGCACGCGTCGTCGAGCCCGAGACCGAGGTCGTCGTGGTAGCCGCGTCCGACGGCTATGAGCTCGAGGCGGCTGAGCTGCTGGCGTCGGTTGGGCTCAGGGTTCGGGGCTTTCTCTCCGGCGGGATGACCGCCTGGCGATCCGAGGGCCGCCCTGTGGAGCGGCTGGAGCTCATCGATCCTGACGAGCTCGCGGCGCGGCTGGAGCGCAACGACCTCCTGGTGCTCGACGTTCGCGACCCCGACGAGTTCGCGTCCGCGAGGATTCCCGGGTCGGTGAACATTCCCTACGGCGAGCTGGCCGCGCGGATCGCCGACCTGCCCCGCGACGGGACGATCGCCGCGATCTGCAGCGGCGGCAAGCGCAGCGGCCTCGCGGCCTCGATTCTCCAGCGCGAGGGCTTCGAGGACGTCGTCCACGTCGGCCACGGCGGCGTCGGCACGTGGAGCCGCGGCGGCCATCCCGTCGAGACGGGTCAGGCCTAGAGCAAGCCGGACTCGCGGGCGCCCGCGAGCGTCTCCTCGAGCGTCTCGCGCGAGCTGTGCTTCGGCTTCCACCCGAGCTTCGCGCGAGCCCGTGAGCAGTCCATGATCACCGGCCGGCGGAACGCCTCGACCCAGGCCATCTCGGCCGGCAGCTTCGGGATCCGGGCGACGACCTCTGCCGCGGCGGCAACGCTCGCCTTCGGGATCGGCACCGAGTGCCAGCCGAGCGCGGCGGCAAGCTCGCGAATGCTGAGCTCGTCGTCCGCGGCGAGGTTGTAGGGGCCCGGCTCGCCTCTGCCGAGCACCGCCGCCACGGCCGCAGCCGCGACGTCGTCGTGGTGCACGAGCTGGAAGGGCACCCCGGGGTCAGGAATCACCGGGGCCACACCGGGGAGCGAGCCCACGACCCGGCCGATCGAGCGCAGCCGTCCGCCGAGCCGGAAGGCGTCGATCAGCTGCTCGACCAGCGTCGGCGCGTCGCGACCTGCGACCACGCAGGGCCGCAGGAGGTAGGCCTCGACCCCGGTGCCGGCGATCGAGTCGGCCAGCACGCCCTCGAGCTCGGCCTTCTGCGCGGAGTAGTAGAAGCGGTCGAGCCCCCGGGGCTCGACGTCCTCGGTGATCCGGCCGTCTTCCTCCGGGAAGCCGTAGGCCGCTACGGACGACGTGTAGACGATGCGCTTGGCGCCGGCGGCCACCGCCGCCTCGAAGACGTTTCGCGTCCCCTCGAGGTTGACCTCGCGGGTCTCCGAGTTGGAGCCGAAGATGACGAAGGCCAGGTGCACAACGACGTCCACCTCGGCGAAGAGCTCGTCGAGCGAGGCGCGGTCGAGGATGTCGCCCTGGCGGTACTCGGCGCGCTTCCAGCCGTGCTCGGCGGGATCGAACGGCCGGCGAGCCATGCCGACGATCCGCTCCACCTCGGTTTCGGCCTCCAGCGCCCTCACCACCGACTTGCCGATGTCGCCGGTGGGCCCGGTGACGGCGACCGCAAGCGACATCAGGCGATCCAGTTGGCGATCGCCCGGCCCAGCTCCTCGCCGGCGTCCTCCTGGAGGAAGTGCGAGGCGTTCTCGATCTTGCGCGGTGCGTCGGCGTTGATCGCCGCCGCGAACCGCTCGCCGACGGCGAAGGGGATGATGAAGTCCGAGTCGGCCCACAGATGGAGCTTCGGCCGGGGATCCTCGCGCAGCGCCTCCAGGGTCCGCCGGCCGGCCGCGGCGCCCGGCATCTCCGGGGATGTCGGCAGGATCAGCGGGAAGGCGCGGGCACCCGCCTTCGACTCCGGCGTCGGAAACGGCGCGTCGTAGGCGGCTGCGACCTCGTCGCTCATGCCGCGCGCGCACGCATTCCGGACCAGCATCGAGACGGGCAGGTCCTCGGTGCGCTCGACGAAGTCGCGGAATTGGCGCCAGGCGTCGGTCATCGGCTGTTCGCCGGTGAAGAGGCCGGTGTCCATGATGACGAGCCGCGAGAAGCGGTCCGGATGCTCGACGGCGAGCCGCAGCCCGATCGGCCCGCCCCAGTCGTGGACGACCGCGGTTGCGTCGCGGAGGTCGAGCGCCTCCAGGAGCCCCGCGACCACCTCGACGTGGCGGTCGTAGGAGTACCAGCCGATCTCGGTCGGCTTGTCGGAGCGGCCGAAGCCGGCGTAGTCGGGGGCGATGCAGCGAAAGCCCGCGTCGCGGACCGGCGGGATCACCTTTCGCCAGAGATACGACCACGTCGGCTCGCCGTGGAAGAAGACGACCGGCTGTCCCTCGCCCTCGTCGAGGTAGGCGACCCGCAGGCCGTCGAGCTCGAGGTAGCTCGGCTCGAACGGGAAGCCGGGCAGGCCCTCGAAGCGCTCGTCGGGGGTTCGATATGCGTCGGTCACTGCCCTCGCAGGCTATTCAATGCGTCACCCACGCTTCCGGGTCCGCCGCGAGCTTCTCCACCGACTTGGGAAGCGCTCCGTCGCTGATGTCGGCGAGGCTTACGCCCTCGACGACCCGCATCACGTCGGCCACGGTCACCTCGCTCGCGGGCCGCGCCAGCCAGTAGCCGCCCTCGGCGCCCCGCTGGCTGGAGACGATGCCCGCGTGCTTCAACTCGCCGAGGATCGTCTCGAGGAACTTCACCGGGATCCGCTGCGCCTGCGCGATCTCGTCGCGCTTGAGCGGCGGCGTCTCCGCCGCCGCGAGCTCCAGAACCGCCCGCATCGCGTAGTCGGCTTTCCCGGAGATCCGCACGCCCTGCATTCTTGCCTACCGGGGCGCCGCCTTTGACCGGCCGCACTCGGACGCGAGGCTACGCCGGCGGAGGCGTGTCGAGCGCGTTCGGTTGCCCCGCCCGGAACCGCTCCGCGTCCGCCGCGCGCAGCGGCGCGTACTCCGGCGGCTGGAAGAGCTCGTAGACCGCTGCGGGCTCAGCCCGGGAGCGCGAACGCTCGAGAATCTCGTTCACGGCTCGCCGTGCCGCCTCGTTGGCCCCCTCCATGCAGGCGGTGTCGACGCTGACCTTCACGTAGTCGGCGGCGATCACCAGGTTTCGGACCGGGGTCCCGGCGTCGGGGCGAAGTCGCCAGGAGCCCGGGGTCGAAATCATCAACGGGTCGGCGCTTGCGACGACGTGCCGGCTGCCCGCCGGCCCCGCGAAGGTCAGCCCCGGGTCGAGCGCCCACGAGCTCGGAACCTCGCTCGGGAGCTGATCGCGACCGGTGTCGTTCAGCGCGGCCGTCATCTGGGCCCAGCACTCGGCGGCGATCTGCTTCGGCCCGAGCGCGCGAGCCGGCTTTCCGTAGAGCGGCCCGGGCACGGTGAAGTCGCCGATGTCGACGGAGATGCAGTCGCGGATCGAGCCGTCGCCATAGTCATGCGGGAAGTCGCGGCTGGGCCAGAACTGCGCCTGGCTCAGCGAGGAGAGCGCCCAGGGAGAGTCGACGTAGAGGATGTGCCCGTGGACGACCGGCGTCGGCTCGCGCAGGTAGAACTGGATCGCGTTCATCCACCGGGTCTCGAGCCTTCTCGCACCGGCCAGAGCCGGGGCCCGCGCGGTGAGCCGGTGGTCGAGCAGGAGCCTGGCGCGCTCAACCGGAACCGCGAGCACGAACCAATCTGCCTCGATCCTCGCAGCTCCCCCGCGGCCGACCGACACGGTGGCGCCGCAGACACCCCCATCGCCGAGGTGCAGGCGACGGACCTCAGCCGGCAGGCGAAGCTTGACCCCGAGCCGGCGAAGCTCCCTGATCCAGGGATCGATCCAGGCTTCGTTGGTCGGAGCGTTCAGGATGCGATCCCAGGCGCCCGTGCCCGTCCTGCCCAGGAGGTTGTAGAGGAACGCCTGCCAGAGCAGGCCGAGCGTCCTTGCGCTCGCGACCTGCGCCTTCGCCGCCAGGATCTGCCGGGTGACGCTGTTCACGACGAGGCGCCTGTACTCCTCGGAGAAACGCTCGGCGGCGACGAACTCCCACCAGCTCATCGGCTCCCACTCCCTCAGCCGCCGGGCGTCGCAACTCGTGAAGAAGACCTCGAGGCGCTGGATGAAGTACGAGAGCTCCTGGGGCGGCACCGAGCTCGCGAACGTGAAAAAGCCCTCGAGCGCGGCCCGGATCTCCTGCGGGGACCAACCGCGCGAGTCGAGCTCCAGCGGGATCACCAGGTCCTCGCGCCCGCCGTCGCGCGCAAACACGTCCTGCGTAGCCGCCTCCAGGTTGTCGAACGTGCCGCCTGGGTTCGAGCCGAACGGGATCCGCCGCATGGTGTCGGGAATGTTCTGGTAGAAGCCGGGAAAGAAGCGCATCCCGTGCTCGCCTGGAAGTGGCTGCCGACCGCCCCGCGCCGAGTCCGGCAACCCGTAGCTGCGAGCCTTGCCGCCGAACGCCCGGCGCTCGTAGACGGTGACGTCGAAGCCGCGGAGCGCAAGCTCGTGGGCGGCCGTCAGACCCGCCACACCGCCCCCGAGGACGGCAACCGACTGTCGCCGCCGCCGGGCGGCGGCCGCCACCGGCGCCCGAGAGAGGACCGCCCCGGCGCCGACCGCGAGCGCGCCGCCGACGATTTCTCGCCGCGTCATCCCCTGACGCGATCCTTGCGCTCTTCCGCTCACCCCGAAGCTAAGTTACTACCGGTAACAATGGCTGTCAAGCGCCAACGGATGAGCCGCGAGGAGCGGCATCGGCAGATCCTCGGGATCGCTCACCGGGCCTTCGCGCGCGGTGGGTACGACGGCGTTTCGATGGATCGGATCGCCGCCGCGGCCGGGGTCACCAAGCCGATCCTCTACCGCCATTTCAAGTCCAAGGACGATCTGTGTGCCGCCACCGCTGAGCTGATGGTCGAGCCGATGCTCGCCGCCGTGCGCACCGCCACGCGGCCCGACCTGCCGCCGGACCAGCAGCTCTGGGCCGGCATCCTCGCGCAACTCGAGTTCATCGACGCGCACCGCGACGAGTGGCGGCTCTACGTGGTCACCGCGCCGGCGCGCGGAGGGCTTTCGCAGGCGGCGCTCGTCGCGGGCCGCAGACGCGTCACTGCCCTGCTCGGCGATCTGATGCGCCAGGCACTCTCGACCGCCGGCATGCCGGGCCCCCCCTCCCAGGAGATCGACGCCCAGGCGCACGCCCTCCAGGGAGCGGTCGAGCAGGTCGCCAACTGGTGGGAGGAGCATCCCGAAGAGCCGGCCGCGGCGGTCGCGCTGCGGGTGATGAACTTCGCCTGGATGGGCTTTGGGAGCCTGCTGCGCGGCGAGCTCTGGCTGCCGCCGGTCAGCCCCGGCGCTTAGGCGGCGGCGATTGCGTGGGCCGTACGCCGGGCCAGCGCCATGATCGTGACCATCGGGTTGGTCCCGGAGGCCGTGGGGAAGGCGCTCGCGTCCCCGATCCACACGCCGGGGGTGTCGTGGAGCTCGCCCCACGGGTTGGCGACCGAAGTGGCCGGGTCGTTCCCCATCCGGCAGCTGCCCATCTGGTGAGCGGAGAAGACCGCGTGCTCGAACGGCGCCAGCGAGGCCTCGCCCATGGCGCCGAGGAAGCCGTCAAGATCCTCGCCGCGCCGCCACTCCAGCTGCCGGCGCGAGAGCGCGACGATCCGCTCGGCCCCGGCCGCCTCGTGCACCCTGGCCACGGCCTGGAGCCCGCGGCGGAAGTTCTCGACGTCGAGCTCGTCGGCCAGGAGGTAGGAGGGGACGGCGTTGCCTCCCGCGTCCACCTCGACGCGGCCGTGGCCGCGGTCGCGGATCAGGAAGATGAGGCCGGCGGTCCTGCGGAAGTCGGCGAGCTCCTCCTTGTGCTGCCGACCCGAGCGCCAGGGGGTGGCCGCGGCGCTGATGCCCACGGCGTGGTGTGCCCCCTCCAGCAGGAACCCGTAGCCCTCGGGGCCCTCGGCGAACTCGTGCGAGAGGGCGGTCTGCGGCGCGCCCCACCACGCGTCCTGGTCGTCGGCGTAGTTCGCGAAGAGGGCCCCGGCCGGGTGCAGGCGCAAGTAGTCGCCCACCGCCGGACCGCCGATGCGTGAGCGCAGCAGAACCGCCGGTGACTCGACGGACCCGGCCGCGATCACCACCTGCGGAGAGCGCACCAGGAACCTCGCCACCGACCCGTCCGGCCCGGTGTACGTGCCCTCCACGCCGGCCGCGCGGCCGTTTTCGACCAGGACGCGCTCGACGCGAGCGTTGGCCACGAGCTCGGCGTCCCGGGCCTGCGCGTCGGCCAGGTACGTCAGCTGCGTCGACTGCTTCGCGCCTGTGACGTCGCCGAAGCCGACGTAGCCGGCGAGGCTCGGGTCGTGCTTGGCGGGATCGACATTGCGGACGATCTTCCCGAAGTCCCAGCCGAGCGCCCTGCACCCCGCCTCCAGGCGCTGGTGCGGCCCGTTGAGCTCCGAGCAGGAGTCGGTGGCGCCGATGCGGTCGAGAACCGCGTCGAGGTGGGAGTCGAAATCGGGGCCGTCGAGCCCCTCGAGCCCGAACTCCCGCGCCCACTGCTCGCGCACCCACGGGAAGGTGGGCAGGCAGTTCTGCCAGTTGATGACGGTCCCGCCGCCGAGCGAGGAGCCCGCCTGGATCGAGACCTGGCCCTCGGCCGTCGCGAGCGGGCCACCCCGCAGGTAGAGGTTCTGGTAGCCCCAGGCCTCGAGGCCGTTGAAGTCGGCCTCGTTGAAGTAGCCGCCCATCTCCACGACGCAGACCTGCTTGCCGGCCTCGGCGAGCGTCCCGGCGATGACGCCCCCGCCGGCGCCGGAGCCGACCACGCACACGTCGGCCTCCAGGGTCATCAGGTCCTCGCCCGGGGCCGGGCGGCGCACCGCGAGCGGCTTCTCGACGGGGGCCGGAAGCGCCTGCGGCCCCGGGTAGCCGATTGCGTCCCAGCTCGGGTTGCGGCCGGTACCGAGCTCCGGCAGCGCGTAGAAGATCGAGAGCGTCAGCCCGCGCAGCGCGCTGATGCCGGCGAGCGCCTCGGGGCCGGAGTCGGCGAAGGCGTGGACGATCTCCTCGCGAGCCTCCTGGGGCGTCGCCGCCGTCATCCCGCTCTCGGCGAGCGAGTCGAGCAGGGCGCGAAGGCCCGCGACCTGCTCCGCCGGCGCTCCCGACTGCAGCAGGGTGATCTCGATCGCCTCCGGCACGTTCAGGTGCGAGGCGGCCCGCGCCCAGAACCCGTGCGGGTCAGCCTTCCCCTCCGGCGGCTCGAGCGAGGGGATCAGCGTGTCGGTGAACGCCATCAGCGTCGCGCGCTGGGCGTCGTTGAACACCTCGCTGGCGGCCAGCGCCGCGAACGTCTCGCCGATCGCCGTCGAGACCTCGGCCGAGTACGGGAAGAAGTGGGCGTCGCGGGACGGGGCGTAGCCCGGAGTGATCATGAGCGACTGGCGCTTCGTGTACTTGCGGATGCCGTCGGCCCCGTGGCGCGAGCCGAGCCCGGAGCTCTTCCAGCCGCCCATCGGCAGCTCCAGAGCGCCGTAGTTCACCTGGGCGTCGTTGACGCAGGCCACGCCGGCCTCCATCCTCCTGGCCAGCGCCTCCCCGCGCTCGGCGTCCCGCGTCCAGACGGACGCCTGCAGGCCGTACGGCCCGTCGTTCGCCAGCGCGACCGCCTCCTCGGCGTCGGCGACCTTCATCACCGGCAGCGTCGGGCCGAACGTCTCCTCGACCATGCACCGCATCGAGTGGTCGACGCCCGTCAGGAGCGTCGGCTCGTAGTAGCGCCCGGGGCCCTCGCCCCGCTTGCCGCCGGTGACGACGCTCGCGCCCTTCTCGACCGCGTCGCGCACGTGGGCGTCGATCAGGTCGATCTGCGGCTCGAAGATGATCGCGCCGACGTCCACGGTGCCCGGGTCGCCTGGCGGGCCCTGCCGCAGCGCCTCGACCTTGCCGCGCACGCGCTCCACGAACTCGTCGTGCACCGGCTCCTCGACGTAGATCCGCTCGACCGAGATGCAGACCTGACCCGAGTTGTTCATCCCGTAGCTGACCGCGGCGTTCGCGGCCCGCTCCAGGTCCGCGTCCGCGAGCACGACCATGGGGTCCTTGCCGCCGAGCTCGAGGCTCACGGGCGTGAGCGTCTCCGCGGCGCGCGCCATCACCTTCTTGCCGGTGGCGACCGACCCGGTGAACATCACGGCGTCGGCCTCGTCGACCAGCGCCGCGCCGGTTTCGCCTCGTCCCGTTGCGACGGCGAACACGCCCTCGGGAAGCCCGCAGTCGGCGAGCATCTCCGCCATCAGCAGCGACGTCAGCGGAGTGACGTCGCTGGGCTTGAGAATCACGGCGTTGCCCGCGGCCAGGGCCGGGATGCAGTCGCCGAACGAGTTGTTCAGCGGGTAGTTCCAGGGGCCGATGACGCCCACGAGCCCCACCGGCGCGTAACGGACCACGAGCTTGCGCCCCCGCACGAACGGCGACGCCGACTGGATCTCCTCGTCGGCGAGGTAGACCGGCGCCATCTTCGCCCAGAACTCCAGGGCGGCGATTCCGTAGGAGAGCTCGGCGAACTGGGTCTCGTCGGCGGGGCGCCCGGTCTCGCCGCAGATCGTCGCGACGACCCGCTCCCCGTTTGCAGCCATCCAGGCCCGGGCCGCCAGCAGCACCTGCGCCCGCTCGTCGAACCCCGCGTCCGCCCACACCGGCTGCGCGGCGCGAGCCGCGGCGGCGAGGTCACGGACGGCGGTGGCGTCGAGGTCCGGGACGCTCGCGAGGGTCTCCCCCGTCGCCGGGTTCTCGACGGCAATGCTCGCCCCGTTCGACGCCGGTCCGCCGCCGGCGCCGTTCGACGCCGTCGCGTCCGCGACCGTCTCCGGCGATCCGGCCGGCTTAGTGCTCTCGGCCATGAGCTCCGTCGTGCTTGGACGAGCGAGAATCAAGCATGGCTAGGACGCAGGGAGTCCAGGTAGCAGCGCTACCTGGACGACCGAGGACGACGCCAGGCGCCGATTCGCAGCCGTCCAAGCCAGCGGAGCTTGTGGCCGCGAGCACTTCACCATCGGCGGCGAGTGTATCGCCAGGCGGGCGGCTGACCTAGCTGGACTCGAGGATCTTCTTCAGCTTCTTCAGCGAGCGCTTCATCGCGTGCTGCGCGGGCCTGGAGGCAACCACGCCCGCCGCCTTGCCGGCCACCCCGGCCGGCAGCTTCACTTCGTTGACATAGTGGAACTCGGTCCCTTCGCCCTTCGCCGCCAGCTCGTAGACCACCAGCGCGCGAGTGCCCCTCGGGCCCGTGCCCTTCCACTCGGCGCGCCGCGGAGAGTCGAGCTTCGTCACCGTCCACTCGACCTCGAAGTCGACGCGCGCGAGACACAGCTCCTGGCGGAAGCTCGAGCCCTGCTCGAGGCCCCCGGAGGGGACCTCGGAGACGGAGCGATGCGCGGTCACCCACTCGCCGAGGCGCCGGGGATCCATCAGCAGGTCGAAGACCGCCTCGGGCGGAGCCGCGACGTCGACGGTGGTCTCCGCCTTCATCGGCTGCCCTCCAGCTCGGCGGCGCGCTCGGACTGCTCGATCGCCCGCTGCAGCGCGACCGAGGTCGGCTCCGGGACGATGTCGAAGAGCGCCGCTCCCGTGGGGTCCATGACCACGGTGTCGCCCACCAGGCTCAGTGTGAGCTGGGCGGCGATCGCCTCGTTGCCGTCGGTGACGATCGCGGCGCCCGCCGCGACCACCCCGGGTGTCGCGGCCGGTATCGGCAGCCGGTGGCGGTGGCGGCGGCCGAGCTCGCGCGCCATCAGGTCGACGAGCTCGAGATGCGTGAAGACGTCCGGCCCGCCGATCTCGACCTGGCGTCCGGCCGCGGCCTCGATCTTTGGCGCCTGGCGCAGGTAGCGGACGGTGTCGCGGAGTCCGATCGGCTGCGTGCGGTTGTGGAGCCAGGCCTTGTTCGGCACCGCCGGCAGGCGGCGCGCGATCGCCGAGAGCAGCAGAAAGGACTCGCTCTCCGCGCCGATCACCATGCCGGCCCGCATGTAGGTGAGCGGCGGCCCGGCCTCCTCGAGCGCGCGCGCGGTCGCATGGCGGCTTCGCAGGTGCGGCGAGGTGCGCGGATTCCCGAGCCCGCCCAGATACACGAGGCGGCCCACTCCCGCCGCCCGGGCTGCCGCCGCGAACCGGCGCGCCGCCGCGGTCTCCGCGCGCTCGTACTCGCCGCCGGCGCCCATCATGTGAACGAGGAAGTAAGCCACGTCGATCCCGTCAAGCGCGCTCTCGAGGTCGGCCTCGGTCGCGAGGTCGGCGACGACGATCTCCGAACCCGCGGCGCGCAGCGCGCCTGCCCGCTCCGGATCGCGAACCAGGCTGCGGACCTCGCCGTCGCGCGCAAGCGCCGGGACCAGCGCGCGGCCGATGAAGCCGCTCGCCCCGGCCACGAGCGACCTCAAGCGACGGCCTCTGACCGGCTCTGGCGATCGATCTCCGCCCGCAGGGCCCCCACCTTCGACGGAGGCAGGTCGAGACGCGCAAGCGACCGCAGGAACATGCGGCAGACGAGGACGTGGATGCGCAGCTGGGTGTTCGCGTAGATCCAGGTCCCGAACCGCGCGAAGCGCCCCCGGCCCCGGATCCAGGGGTAGAAGTTGCGGACCTCGACGCGGACGCGTAGCCGTTCGGTCGCAGCCGTCGCACCCGTGCCGCAGCGCATCACCTCGATCCGCAGGTGGCCGCGGGCGCGGCCCTCGCGGGCCACGAGAATGCCACGCTCGATCCGCCAGGTGACGCTAGCGCGCTCGCCGCCGGTCTCGTAGTCGGGTGCGTGGAAGCGAAGGAGCGGCAGCCGCGGCGTGATCAGCACGACCGCCCGCCAGTCGTCGCCGTAGACCACGCGGATCAGCGAGAGCGTGACGCGACTCAGGAATCGCCAGTAGCTGCGCGCGAGGCGCTCGAGGTACTCAGGGGTCCAGAGCCGCTCGAGGACATCGCGCGGCATCTCGAAATCGGCCTCCTGCGCGGAGACGACAGAACCGGTCTCCGGGACCTTCTCGTCGTCGGGCTCGGGCAGGAGCTGGACGTCGACGGGCTCGGAAAGCTTGGCGTCTTCGGCGGACACGGCGTCGCATTCTCGCGGTCTTGGCTCCGCGGCGGCGCACCCGCACCTCCTGCGACGATGCGCGGGTGCGGACGGTCATCTTCTCCGACCTCCACCTGGGCTCCGGCGCCGAGGCGGATCTGGCACGCCGCCCGGGGTTTCGCGAGGTCCTGCTCGGCGCGGTCGAGGGTGCCGACCGCGTCGTGATCCTGGGCGACGTGCTCGAGCTCCGCGACCGCCCCGTCGTCGAGGTGGTGGAGATCGCGACACCGTTCTTCAGCGAGCTCGGAGCTGCCGTCGGGGACCGCGAGGTGCTGGTCGTGCCGGGCAACCACGATCACCACCTGATCGAGCCGTGGCTCGAGCGGCGCCTCCTCGAGCCGGGCGAGGGGCTTGGCCTCGAGCACCGCGCCGCGCCCGAGGGCGCGCTCGCGGCGCTCGCCGAAACGATGGGCGAGGCCTCCGTCGAGCTCGCGTACCCAGGGCTCTGGCTCGCCGACGGCGTCTACGCCACCCACGGCCACTACCTGGACCGCCACCTGACGATTCCGACCTTCGAGCGCCTGGGGGTCGCGATGGTCGAACGCGTCCTCGGCATGCAGCCCGACGGCCCCGACCCGCTCGACCCGCCGGAGACGGAGCGGCCGGGCAGCCCGGACGACTATGAGCGTGCGCAGGCGCCGATCTACGCGTTGCTCTACGCGCTCGCCCAGGGAACCGACCCGATGCGCGCCGGCGCGGGCAACCCGACGCTGCGGCTGTGGCGCTCGCTCGCCGGCGGCAGCTCGCGCTCGGCGAAGCTGCGGGGCTGGCTCCTCGGGGCCGTCGCGATCCCCGGCGCCGTCGGCCTCGCGAACCGTCTCGGCCTCGGCCCGGTCCAGTCCGACGTCTCTGCGGGCGCGATCACGCGGGCCGGGCTTGCAGCCATGCGCGAGGTCATCGCGCACCTCGGGGTGAGCGCGAACACGGTGATCTTCGGTCACACGCACCGTCGCGGCCCGCTTCCGGGCGACGGCGGCTGGCCGCTCGACGGCGGCGGCGCCCTGCTCAACACCGGCAGCTGGGTGCACTCCCCCACCCTCCTCGGCGCAAGCGCGGACACCAGCCCCTACTGGCCGGGCACGATCGCGGTGCTCGAGGACGGCGGCGAGCCACAACTCCATCACCTGCTCGACGAGTTGACCCCCGACGAGCTCGCCGACGGCGGCCCGAACGAGCGTCCGCCCGGGCCGACGTTGCCGGGCACCGCGGATATCGTCGAGTGAGCCCCTTCGCTGGCGTGCGCCGGAGTCCATGGTGAGAGTCCTCGCGATCGAGCACCAGGCGGATGCCGGCGCCGGGGTCTTCGCCGAGGCGGTTGCGGCGGCAGGCACCGATCTCGAGCGCTGGAGCCCACCGAGCGGCGAGCCGCCCCCGGCGCTCGCCTCAGTGGACGCGATCATGACATTCGGCGGCGGCATGAACGTCTGCGATGAGCTCGGCTGGCTCTCCGTCGAGCGCGGTTTCCTCACGGAGGCGATCACCGTCTCGAAGCCGCTTCTCGGAATCTGCCTCGGCGCGGAGATCGTCGCGCAGGCGGCAGGCGCGGAGGTCGGGCGCTGCGCGCGACCCGAGATCGGGTGGCTCGACGTGGAGCTGACCGACGCTGGGCGACGAGACCCCGTGCTCGGCTCGTTGCCGGAGCGGTTTGAGGCGTTCCAGTGGCACAGCTACGGTTTCTCGGTCCCCGCCGGTGCGACCGAGCTGGCGAGGAGCGCGGTCTGTACGCAGGCGTTCGTCACCGGGAGCGCCTGGGCGATCCAGTTCCACCCCGAGGTCACGCTCGCCGACGCCGAGCGGTGGATCGACGACTACCGAACCGACTCGGACGCGGTCGCCATGGAGCTGCAGACGGAGCCCTTCCGAGCGCGGACGCGGCAGCGAATCGACGCCTGGAACGAGCTCGGACGGCGGATCTGCGCGGCCTTCCTGGGCGCCGCTACTGCCCGGGGGTGAGGTAGGCGGCGGACAGGCCGCCGTCGACCATGAAGGCGGTCGCGTTGACGAACGTGGACTCGTCGCTGGCCAGGAAGAGCGCCGCGGTGGCGATCTCGCGCGGCTCGCCGAAGCGCCCGGCGGGGATGTGCACGAGGCGCTTCGCCGCCTTCTCCGGATCCTTGGCGAAGAGCTCGCGAAGAAGCGGCGTGTTCACGGGTCCGGGGCAGAGGGCGTTGACCCGGACGTTGCGGTCGGCGAACTCCACCCCCAGCTCGCGCGAGAGGGAGAGGACCGCGCCCTTGGATGCCGTGTAGGAGATCTGCGAGACGGCGGCGCCGAGCACGGCCACGAACGAGGCTGTGTTGATCACCGAGCCGCCGCCCGCGTCGAGGAGGTGCGGAATGCCGTGCTTGCAGCAGAGAAACACGCTGCGGACGTTCACGTCCTGGACCCGCTGCCATGCCTCCAGGCTGGTCTCGAGCGCCGAGCTGTCGTCGCTCGGGTTGATGCCCGCGTTGTTGAAGAGCACGTCGATGCGGCCGAGCTCCGCCGCCACCTGCCCGTACATGGACCGGACCTGCTCCTCGTCGGTGACGTCCGCCCTGATGGCGAGCTCGCCCTCGGCGCCCTCGGCGACGTCGACCCCGGCCACCCGGGCGCCCTCGGCGGCGAAGAGCCGCGCGGACTCGGCGCCGATGCCGCTCGCGGCGCCGGTGATCACGCAGACCTTGCCGTCGAGCCTGCCCGCCACGATCGCTACTTTGCCTCCGTCGCGTAGAAGACGTTCTTCACCTCGGTGTAGGCGTCGAGCGCGTCCGGCCCCAGCTCGCGGCCAACTCCCGACTGCTTGAAGCCGCCGAACGGCGTCGAGACCCGGACGGAGCTGTTGGAATTGATCGAGAGCACGCCGGTGTCGATCGCGCGCGCCACCCGCAGCGCCCTGGCGCCGTCGCGCGTCCAGATCGACCCCGAGAGGCCATAGATCGTGTCGTTGGCCAGCTCGATCGCCTCGGCCTCGTCCGCGAACGGGATGATGCACGCGACCGGGCCGAAGATCTCCTCCCGCGCCGCGCGGTCGCCGTTCGAGACCGGGGCCAGCACTGTCGGCGGATACCAGTAGCCCGGCCCATCGGGCACGGCGCCGCGAATCGCCACCGGGGAGTCGTCGACGACGAACGACGAGACCGCCTCGCGCTGGTCCGCCGAGATCAGCGGGCCCATGTCGGTGCGCTCGTCGAGGGGGTCCCCGACCGCGATCGATGCGACCGCCGGCTCCAGGGCTTGCATGAAGTCGTCGAGGACCGAGCGCTCGACGAGGATCCGCGAGCGCGCGCAGCAGTCCTGGCCGGCGTTCGCGAAGACCCCGGCCGGCGCCGCTGCGGCCGCGGCCTCGATGTCGGCGTCTGCGAAGACGACGTTCGCCGACTTCCCCCCGAGCTCCAGCGTCACCCGCTTGATCGACGCGGCCGCGCCGGCGGCGATGCCGCGACCCACCTCCGTCGATCCCGTGAACGCGACCTTGGCGACGTCGGGGTGCTCAACGAGCCGCCTGCCGCAGACCGAGCCCGGCCCGGCGACCACGTTGAGGACGCCCTCGGGCATGCCTGCTTCCAACGCGATCCGCTCGAGCTCGAGGGCTGTCAGCGGCGTCAGCTCGGCCGGCTTGAGGACGACCGTGTTGCCCGCCGCGAGCGCGGGCGCAAGCTTCCACGAGGCGATCACCAGGGGGAAGTTCCACGGCACGATCAGGCCGACGACGCCCAGCGGCTCGCGGAAGGTCATGTCCACGCCACCCGCCACCGGAATCGTCCTTCCCAGCAGCCGCTCGGGCGCGGCGGCGTAGTAGCGATACGTGTCTACGGCCATGTCGATCTCACCGCGGGCGTCGCCGATGGGCTTGCCCGCGTTTCGCGCCTCGAGCTCGGCCAGGGCGTCCTTGTGCTCCTCCAGCGCACCCGCGAGGCGCGCGATCAGCCGGCCGCGATCGCTCGGATCGACCGCGCGCCAGCTCGCGAACGCGCGCCTGGCGCGCTCGACCGCGGCGTCGACCTCGGCCACCCCGCCGCGCGGGACCTCGGCCAAGACGCGCTCGGTCGCCGGCTCCAGGACCTCGATCACAGCGTCGCCACCTGTCGCTCCCGCGCGGCTTCCACGAGCGCGCCCAGCACGCGCGAGCGCGTGTCTTCCTCGGGATGCCAGAGCACGCCGAGCGCAAACCCCTCGCCCTCGAGCTCGAGGGCCTCGACGAGGTCGTCCTCCACGGACCAGCCCGTCGCCCGGAGGCCGGTGCCCAGGCGGGCGACTCCCTGGTGGTGGTGCGACTTGACGGCGGTCCGCTCGGCGCCGACCGCGCGGGCGACCAGCGACCCTGGCTCGAGCCGCACCTGGTGGTCGGCGAACGCCCCCGGCGTATGGCAGTGCCGGTCGCTTCCGAGGCGTTCGGGCAGGTGCTGTTCGAGGGTGCCGCCGCGGGCGACGTTCAGGAGCTGCATGCCGCGGCAGATCCCGAGCACGGGCATGCCGCGCTCGATGGCCGCGTTCGCAAGCGTGATCTCGAAGCGGTCGCGCTCCGGCCACGAGCGCTTGACCTCGGGGTGGCGCGCGGCTCCGTACGCCGCTGGGTCGACATCGGTCCCGCCCGCCAGGAGCACGGAGTCGATGCGCTCGAGCCACGCCTGAGGCCCCTCGGCGGCGCTGTCGTCGGGCGGCAGGATGAGGGCGATTCCGCCCGCGGCCTGAATCGCGGCGGCGTAGGTGAGCGGAGCCATCGTGACGACCGTGTCCCACGCGGCCCAGCTCACGCGTTCGACCGCGGCGCAGATCCCGATCGCAGGACGCGCCGGCATCTAGAGCCTCTCGAAGCCTCGGAACCGCTCCCAGTCGGTGACCGCCCTCTCGTTGGCCTCGATCTCGATCCGCGCCCGGTTCAGGTAGTGCTCGACGACCTCCGCCCCAAACGCCGCCCGCGCGATATCGCTCTCGGCAAAGAGGTCGCGCGCCTCGTAGATGTTGGTCGGCACCCGCGGGAGGTCCGACTCGTAGGCGTTGCCCTCGAACGCCGGCTCGGGCGCCAGCTCGAACTCGATGCCGTGCAGTCCCGCCGCGATGATGGCGGCGAGGGCGAGATACGGGTTGACGTCGGCACCGGGCAGCCGGTTCTCGACGCGCAGCGCGTGTCCCTCGCCGACCACGCGAAGCGAGCAGGTGCGGTTGTCCCGGCCCCAGGCAACGGCGGTCGGCGCAAACGAGCCCTTCGCGAAGCGCTTGTAGGAGTTGACGTGCGGCGCGAAGAGCAGCGAGAGCTCCCGCATGCACGCGAGCTGACCGCCGAGGAAGCAGTCGAAGAGCTGGCGGTCGGCGAACGCGTTCGTCTTGCCGTCCGAGCCCGCGAGCGAGCAGTGGATGTGACACGAGTTGCCCTCCGCCTCGTCGAATTTCGCCATGAAGGTGATGGCGTAACCCTCCTGGGCGGCGATCTCCTTGGCGCCCGTCTTGTAGACGGCGTGGTCGTCCGCCACCTCGAGAGCGGGTCCGTAGCGGAAGTTGATCTCGTGCTGGCCGAGGTTGCACTCGCCCTTCGAGTTCTCGACCCGCATGCCGGCCGCCGCCATCTCGTTTCGGATCCGCCGGATCAGCGGCTCGACCCGCGCGCCTCCGAGCAGCGAGTAATCGACGTTGTAGAGGTTGGCCGGGTCGAGGTCCCTGTAGCCCTTTCGCCAGGCCTCCTCGTAGGTGTCGCGGAAGACCATGAACTCGAGCTCGGTGGCCGCCATCGCCGTCAGCCCGCGCTCGGCCAGGCGGCCGAGCTGACGCCGCAGGATCTGCCGCGGCGAGGCGACCACCTCCGATTCGTCCGCCCACTGGAGGTCGGCGAGCACGAGGACCGAGCCCTCGTGCCACGGGATCGGCCGCAGGGTGTCCAGGTCCGGCTTCATCTCGAAGTCGCCGTACCCCCGCTCCCAGGAGGACATCGCATAGCCGTCCACGGTCTCCATGTCGACGTCCACGGCGAGGAGGTAGTTGCAGCCCTCCGCCCCATGCTCGGCGATCACCTCGAGGAAGTGCGTGGCGGTCAGCCGCTTGCCCTGAAGCCGCCCCTCCATGTCGGCGATCGCGATCAGCACGGTGTCGACCGTGCCGTCCGCGACCGCCTTCTTCAGTTCGTCGAGTGTCACCGAGGCAACACGCTACGCCCCGTCAGGCGCCGGGCGTCGGTTTCGGCGTGGCCGCCCCGGGAGCGGCTTCTCCACCGAACGCTGGTGCAAGCTCCTCGACCTCGCGAATCGGACCCTTGAAGCGCTTTTTAGCGTCCACCACCCACCACACCCAGGTGATGAGCAGGACGCCGATCACCGTCAGCGGCGCATAGTTGACGTACTTCCAGTCGAAGCCGTCGTTCCATGGGACGCCCGCGGGGACCTGGGGCACGCTGGTGGTGATGACGATGAACGCCACCCAGATCAGCGCTCCGAGGTTCACCCACTTGTACTTCTTGCCGAGGGTCCAGGGCCCCGGCTCAAACGCGTCGCCCATGCGCCAGCGTAGGAAGACTGGAATCACGTAGGCGATGTAGAGGCCGGTGACCGTGATCGAGACCACGGCAAGGAACGCGTAGGTGTAGTTGTTCTTGTCCCCCACGAGCGCGGGAAGGGTGACCACGAGCGCCGCCACCGCCATCGAGATCACAGCCCAGACGGGTACGTGCCGCTTGTTGACGCGCGACCAGAGCTGCCATCCGGGCATCGCCCGATCTCGCGAGAACGCGAAGCACATCCGTGAGCCGGCTGTCAGGCAGGACATCCCGCAGAACAGCTGTCCCAGGGTTGCGATCAGGATGACGAGCTTCGCCGACCCCGAGGGCAGGGCGCTGTTGAAGATCGCGATCGACGAGCCCAAGCCATTCTTCGGGTTGTTCACGAAGCCTGTGTTGGCTGCGGCGAAGGTGATCGCCAGCAGAACGATCCAGCCAACGGCTCCCGCCCAGAAGATCGAGCGCCAGAGGCCCTTCGCCGCACTCAGGGAAGCACCGTGGGTCTCCTCGCTGATATGCGCCGACGCGTCGTAGCCCGTCTGTGTGTACATGGTCAGCAGGAAGCCGAGCGGAAGCACGTAGAGCCAGAAGAATCCGCTCGTGGTCGAGCCGCCGCTGAAGCCGGAGTTGTTGATCGTGTGCCCGAATACGAAGCTCGCGCTCTGATGGTGGTCGGGGACGAACACGAGCACGGCGACGATGATCGTCACCCCCAGCGCGTGCCAGCCGACCGAGATGTTGTTCAGAACGGCCAGGAGGTGGGATTGGAAGATGTTGATGATCGTATGAATCAGGAGGAACAGGGCAAACAGCGCGAACGTCTCCGCGAGAACGTGCTGCGTGTCGCCGAAATTGATGAAGCCCAGGTCCAGGCCATAGAGGTTGAGTAGCGCGTAGGCGAACTGCGCCGAGGCGTAGACGACGGACGCGATGATGCCGACCAGGCCGATGAGGTTGAACCAGCCGGTGAACCAGCCCCACACCCGGTTGCCCATCGTCGACGACCACCAGTAGATGCCGCCCGCCGTCGGGTACTTCGAGACGAGCTCTGCCATCGAGAACCCCACCAGCAGGATGAGCCCGCAGATGATCGGCCAGCCCCAGGAGATCGCGATCGGCCCACCGTTGTTCCAAGCGAATGCGTAGGTCGTGAAGCACCCCGCAAGGACCGAGATGATCGTGAACGAGATCGCGAAGTTCGAGAAGCCACTCCAGGCCCGATCCAGCCTCTGCTTGTAGCCAAGCTCGTTGAGGAGCTTCTCGTCGTCGCTGAGAGCCGGAGCCTCCCCCGATCGCGCCACGTCCGTCATCTGACCCCTTTCCTCTCGCGGCCGCCACGGAACAAAAGGTGTGCCGCCCGAACCTATCGACGGTTTGGCAGCCTATTCGCCGCGGCGGGCGGAAGTCAAGAGCTCCGTCTGGCCGGGCGGCCACTAAAGAGCTTGGCCGGCCAGCCGATGTTCTAGGCATGCGGAGCGTTCGCGGGCAGACCCGCGCGGTTTGGGCAGGGATCCCGGTCATGCTCGTCCTCGCCGCGGTCGCGCTGGCAACCGGCCTGCCCCCGGTGCTCGCAGTGGCGATCGTCGTCGCCGGCTACGCCGTCCTCGCCCTGCTTGCATGGCGGTCGCTCAGGCAACTGCGCGACCAGGCCGCCACCAGCCGGCACGCCGCCCTCTACGACCCGGTCACCGGGCTCCCGAACCGGACGCTCCTCGAGGACCGCGTCCGGCAGGCGGTCGTAATGGCTCGCCGCCGCGGGGCGCGCGTCGCGGTCCTCGCCCTCGGGCTCGACCGGTTCAAGGAGATCAACGAGGCCCTCGGCCACCACTGCGGCGACCTCCTCCTCCGCCTGGTCGGCGAGCGCCTCGCGGCCACGCTGCGCGAAAGCGACTCGGTGGGTCGTCTCGGAGGCGACGAGTTCGCCGTCCTGCTTTCGGAGATCAACGGAACGTCCGGGGCGACCGACGCCGTCGAGCGCCTGCGCAGCTGCCTGGCCGAGCGGTTCGAGGTGCATGGCGTGGGCCTCGAGGTGGAGGCCACCGCGGGGGTGGCGGTCTTTCCCGAGCACGGCGACGACGCCGGGCTCCTGCTGCAGCGAGCGGAGGTCGCGATGTACCTCGCCAAGCAACAGCACAGCGGCGTCGAGATGTACTCGGAGGCCTGCAACGTGAACTCTCGCGAACGGCTCGAGCTGATCGCGGACCTGCGCCAGGCGATCGACGGTGGCGAGCTCGTCGTCCACTTCCAGCCGATCGCGGACGTGGCGAGCTCGCGGATCGTGGGTGCCGAGGCGCTGGTCCGGTGGGAGCACCCCAGCCGCGGTTTTCTGCCCCCGGACGAGTTCATCCCCGTTGCCGAGACCACGGGCCTGATCCGTCCGCTGGCGCTGTACGTGCTGGAGGCCGCGCTTTGCCAGCGCCGCGACTGGGCGGCCGCGGGGTTCGAGCTCCAAGTCTCTGTCAACCTCTCCACGCGCAACCTGCTCGACCCGGCGCTTACCGAGGCGATCGCCGAGCTCCTTCGTCGCTTCGCGACTCGGCCCGACGAACTGACCGTCGAGGTGACCGAGACCGCGGTGATGGTCGATCCGCCGCGGGCCGCCGAAACGCTCGGGCGCATCGCGGATCTCGGCGTGAAGATCGCCATCGACGACTTCGGCACCGGCTACACCTCGCTCTCCTGGCTCAAGCGCCTGCCCGTCACGACGCTCAAGGTCGACCGCTCGTTCGTGACCGACATGCACACGAACGACAACGACGCGGCGATCGTGCGCTCGACGGTCAACCTCGCCCGCGACCTCGGCCTCGAGATCGTTGCGGAGGGGGTCGAGACGCCCGAGGCCTGGAAGCGGCTCGACGCCCTTCGCTGCGACTTCGCGCAGGGCTACCTGCTGAGCCGCCCCCTTCCCGCGGCCGAGCTCACGCGCCTGCTGCGCGAGCGCGCCGTAACCACCAACGGGCGCGCGGCGCGCCCCGGCGGGCAGGCGCTGATCGCCGACTAGGACCGCACGTCGGGCGGCGGGGGCCCGCTCTTCAGGCAGTCGCGAGACGCGGGAGGAGCCCGGCGAGAATGTGCTCGGTCCCCTCGATGTGCTCCCGCATGGTGCCCACGGCTCGCGAGCCGTCCCCGGCCGCCAGCAGTCGCACGAGGCGCTCGTGCTGGGCGTTCGAGTGGGTCAGCACCTGGTCCGGGTGCGCGATGAGCGCGATCAGGCTGCTCATCTCCCCCTGGACTCCGGTCATCGCCTCGACCAGTCGCGGCGAGCGCGCTGCCTCCGCCACGCCGATGTGGAAGCGGATGTCGGCGCGGCGGTAGTCCTCGAAGTCCGTTGCATCCGCCATTCGCTGGACGAGCTCGGAGAGGCGGTCGAGGTCGGCAGGCTCGGCACGCTCGGCCGCGAGGAGCGTTGCCCCCGTCTCGATCGCCACCCTGTACTCGAGGACCGCCCAGGCCTCGGTTCCCAGCGACTCCTCGTCGCCCTTGCTGAGCGGCGGCTGCTCGGCGATGAACGTGCCGCCGCTGCGACCACGGCGAGCCAGCAGGTGGCCACTCTGCTCGAGCGTTGTCAGCGCCTGGCGCAGCGTCGAGCGCGAGATTCGCAGCTCGTCTGCCAGCTCTCGCTCCGGGGGCAGCTTCGAGCCGGGCGCCAGGAGGCCGAGCCGGATCGCCGTCCCCAGCCTCTCCACCGTCTCCTCGAACGTCGTCGGGGCGCGCACGGGCTTGAAAACCGCCTCAACGGCTGCCTCACGCTCCATGCCGCCAACCGTACACCGGTGGGCGACCTCTACTGTCGGGGCGATGCGGACCGGCGAGGTATTCGAGGCGCGCGAGCTCGAGCTGCACGGCCACCGCGTCGTCTACCGGACCGCGGGGGCCGGCCCCCCGGTACTGCTGATCCACGGCATGATCAACTCGTCCCGCCACTGGCGCGACGTCGCTACCCGCCTCGCCGACTCCTACACGCTGATCGCTCCCGACCTGATCGGCCACGGGGACTCCGCCACGCCCCGGGGCGACTACTCGATCGGCGCCCACGCGGCGAGCATTCGCGACCTCCTGACCGCGATCGGAGTCGAGCGCGCGAGCGTGGTTGGTCACTCGCTCGGCGGCGGGATCGCGATGCAGTTCTTCTACCAGTTCCCGCAGCGCACCGAGCGCCTGGCGCTCGTGTCGAGCGGCGGCCTCGGCGCGGAGGTCAGCCCGCTGCTCCGCGGCGCCGCTTTGCCCGGAGCAGCCGCGCTGCTGCGGCTGATCGCCCGCCCCGGCGTCGTCGCGACGCTGGAGCGCTCGGGCCGTCGCCTTCGCGCCGGCGGCCGGGGGCAGGGCGTGTACCTGCAGGCAATCGCGCGGGCGCTGCAGCCCCTTCAGGACGCCGGCTCGCGAACCGCCTTCCTTCAGTCGCTGCGGTCCGTGATCGACATCCGCGGTCAGCGAGTGAGCGCGCTCGACCGGCTCTACCTGCTGCGCGGCGTCCCCACGCTGATCGTCTGGGGCGGGCGCGACCACACGATCCCGCTCGCGCACGGAAGGGCCGCCGCGGGGGCCATACCGCAGGCGCGCTTCGAGGTCCTGCCGCGCGCGGCTCACTTTCCGCATCTGGACGATCCGGAGGGGCTTGCCGCGGTTCTGCGCGGCTTTCTCGACTCCACCGAGGCCGAGGCCATTCCGGACGAGGATTGGGGCGAGATCGTGAGCTCGCGCGCCCGGCGCCGGGGGGCGCCCCTCGGCTAGTCACGCGCTCGGGCTGACGCCGGTCGGGTGGTCAGCATTCCGGCCGATGGTCGCGCCCCATCACCACTTTCAGCGCGTGAGCCGGGAGGTGCTGGCGATCGCGCGTGGCGACTCGGACACCCACACCCACCTGCGGAACCGGCTGCTCGCGATCATCTGGGCGACGCTCGCCCTCGCGGTCGTCTCGACCTTTGTCGTCTACTTCGCGGAGCGCCACGCCGAGGGCACCGAGATCTCGAACGTCGGCGACGCCTTCCTCTTCTCGATGTCGCAGCTCGTCACGGCCTCCTCCGTGGCGGCGCCGACGACCAGCTCGGGCAAGGTCCTCGAGCTGCTCTTCGACATCTACGCGATCACGGTCGTCGCGACCCTCGCGGGCTCGTTCGGCGCCTTCTTCCACCGCCGGAGCCAGGAGCACGACGCGGCCAAGGCCGCCGCGCAGGCGGCCGCAGCTCAGCGCGACGAAGGCTGATCCCGCAGCGGGCCCGGCGCCGGCATCACCCGCAGGCGGTCGCGGCCGGCGGCCTTGGCCGCGTACATCGCGGCATCGGCTCGGCCGAGCAGGCCCTCGCCGTCCTCCTGGCCGTCCCAGAGCGCCACACCGGCCGAACAGGTCTCATCGTGCGGGATCGCCTCCCGCAGGCGGGAAACCAGAGAAGTCCCGTCTTCGAGGCTGCAGCCCGGCAGCGCCACCGCGAACTCCTCGCCGCCGTAGCGGGCAAGGACATCCCCGGCGCGAAGGATCTCCCGCCACGAGGCCGCGACGCTCTTGAGGAGCCTGTCGCCGGCCTGGTGGCCGTGCTCGTCGTTGAAGCGCTTGAAGTGGTCGAGGTCGATCAGCGCGACGCAGAGCTCCGAGCCGTCGCGGGCCGCGCGGGCGAGCTCGCGGACCATTGCCTCGTCCCAGGCCCGCCGGTTCGCCAGCCCGGTGAGCTCGTCCGTGCGGGCGACGAGCTCGAGGCGCTCCATCAGCTCGGCTCGTTCCTGCGCGAGCGCCTCGAAGCCATCGGAGAGCCGGCGCTCGCGGCCTGCAAGGACGTCGAGCATCAGCCCGCCGACGGCGATCGTGGCGACGCCCATCAGCCAGTCGGCGACTCCTCCCGCGAGGTCGCTCACCGAGAGCACCCACGCGTAGCAGACCCCGACCCAGGCGATGTGCAGCAGCGCGGCGCGGCGGGCGAAGAAGAAGAACACGTAGAGACCGATCCAGACATAGAAGAACGCGTAGAAGCCGCTCGGGTCCGAGCTGAAGTAGACGGCGCGAGTGACGACGGCAGTGCCGGCGGCGACGGCCACGTGAAGGACCGGGACCCCCAGCCGCCCCGCTGCCAGCGCCGCCATGGCCGAGGCGGCGAAGGCCACCGCGATGTTGCTCCAGAGGGCGTCCTCGTTGAGGCCGGGCGGGTGCGGGAGGAGCAGCGAGACGGTGCCGATCGTGCCGCCGGCGAAGAAAAGCAGGCCAAGCGTGCGCCACATGACGCTCGCGCTCTCGCGCGATGCGCGGCCCGCCGCTGGACTGCTCATGGCCTACGTATCGACCGGGACGCGGCGGCGCTGAAGTCGCCGGCGCCTGCGGCGGACGCCCGGGGACTGGCTAGAGAACCAGCTTTCGCTCCATGAACCGGATCGCCAGACGCCACGCGACGAACCCGAACGCGACCAGGAACGCGAGGTGGCCGAGGTCCGCGGGATCGAGCCCGAAGACGGCGCCGCGGACCAGCTCCACGCAGTGGTAGAGCGGGTTCAGGTTGCTGAGGAACTGAAACGCCGGCGAGAGGTTGCTCACCGGGAAGAACGTGCCGGCGACCAGGAAGAGCGGCGTCAGCAGGCCGCTCTGCCAGTAGGAGAACGACTCGATCGCGCTCGACCTGCCGGCGATGAAGATGCCGAACGACGCCCAGCCGAAGCCGGAGATGGCCGCGATGAACGGCACGAGCAGCATTCCCCAGCTCAGGTCGAGGCCGAAGCACACGGCCACGAGCATCGGGACGCACCCGTAGACCCCGGTGCGCGCGGCGATCCAGAGCGCCTCGCCGGTTACCAGCTCCTCGGTGTCCACCGGCGCCGCGAGGATCGCGTCGTAGGTGTGCTGGAACTCGTACTTGATGAACGTCCCGTACATCGCTGGGAACGCTCCCGAGAAGAGGACGGTCGTGGCGACGATCCCGGTGCCGATGAAGTCGATGTAGTCGTGGCCGCCGACCTGGTTCACGAATGCCCCGAGGCCCAGCCCGAACGCGAGCATGTAGATGGTTGGGTCAACCGTCGACGAGAAGGTCGAGGCGCGCCAGAACGACGAGAAGTTCACGACCTCGCGAACCATGACCCCGCGCAGCGCGGAGATCTCCAGGCGCCCGACCTGGCCCTTCCGGTCACGCATCAGCTGATCTCCTCTCCGGTCAGCACCACGAACACGTCCTCGAGGTTGGTCACCCGGCGCTCGCCGTCGAGCCCGGCGTCGCCGTTGACGTGAAGGATCGACACGGACGTCCCGGTGCGGCGCGTGGTCCAGCCGCGCTCGCGCGCTATCGCCTCGACCTCGAACAGCCGGTCGGGCGGCCCGTAGACCTCGAGCGCCTCCGTGCCGGCATGCTCGGCGATGAGCTCGCGCGGCGAGCCGACCGCGACCGCTCTTCCGTGGGACATGATCGTCACCTGGTCGCAGAGGCGCTCGGCCTCCTCAATGTAGTGGGTGGACATGAGGATCGAGACGCCCTCGCTCCGCAGCCTGTCGATCAGCGCCCAGAGCTCCTGCCGCACCTGGGGGTCGAGGCCCACCGTCGGCTCGTCCAGCAGCAGCAGCCGCGGCTGGTGGAGGAGCGCCCGGCAGACGAGGAGCCGGCGGCGCATGCCGCCCGAGAGCTGATCGACCTTGGCGTCCCGGCGCGCCGTCAGGTTCGCGATCCCGAGGACCCGGTCGATCGCCGCCTTCCGCTCGGTCGCCGGGACGCGGTACAGGTGGGCGAAGACGAGCAGGTTCTGCTCGACGGTCAGCGAGACGTCGAGGTTGTCGAGCTGCGGCACGACCCCCATCTCCGCGCGGGCCTGCTTGGAGTCCTCGGGAATCCGGTGGCCGAGGATCTCCAGCTCGCCCTCGTCCGGAATCACCTGCGCCGTGAGCGCCTTCATCGTGGTCGACTTTCCGGCTCCGTTCGGGCCCAGCAGGCCGACGCAGCTTCCAAACGGGACGTCCAGGTCGAGCCCGTTCACCGCCGTGATCGGGCCAAAGCGCTTGACGACGCCGCGAAGCCTTATCGCTGCCTGTTTCGCACCGGTGGCCATGGCGGTCTCAATGTAGAGGTAGACCGGGCTCTTCCCCGAGACTCATCGGTGCCTCCCGGCTCCGCCCGCCGCCGACGTTACGCTCGCGCCCGCCGTTGCTCGAGGAGGAGGGAGAACCGTGAAGCTGGTGATCGGAATCGTGCGCCCGGAGAAGGCGAACGACGTGCTGGAGGCCCTCTACCGGGCCGAGGTGCGCGGCGTCTCCATGAGCCGCGTGCAGGGGCACGGCGGCGAGCTCGACCGGGTCGAGACCTACCGGGGAACGACCGTGAAGATGGGGCTCTCCGACAAGGTCCGCTTCGAGATCGCGGTCTCCGACTCGTTCGTCGACGCGACGGTGAAGGCGCTCTGCGATAGCGCGCGGACGGGCGATGTCGGCGACGGCAAGATCTTCGTGGTTCCGCTCGAGCAGGCGGTTCGCATCCGCACCGGCGAGACCGACGCCGGCGCCGTCACGCCGGTGGGCTCCTGATGGCCTCCCTGCCGCTCGGCGTTGCCGGGATCAGCCCCGGGGACACGGCGTGGATGCTCGCGGCAACGGCGCTCGTCCTCCTGATGACGCCCGCGCTCGGCCTCTTCTACGCCGGCCTTGTGCGCGAGAAGAACACGCTCAACACGTTCATGATGTGCGTGGCCGCAATCGCGGTCGCCACCGTCCTCTGGGCCGTCGTCGGCTACTCGCTCGCGTTCGACGGCGACGGCTCGATCGTGGGCGGCCTCGACAACGTGTTCCTCCACCACGTCGGCTTCGGGCCGCGCGAGGGAACGGCCATCCCGGAGCTGCTCTTCATGGCGTTCCAGGCGACGTTCTGCATCGTGACCACCGCCCTTGTCTCCGGGGCCGTCGTCGAGCGGATGCGCTTCGGCCCGTTCCTCCTCTTCGCCGGCCTCTGGTCCGTCCTCGTCTACGCGGTGCTCGCGCACTGGGCGTTCGGCGGCGGCTGGCTGCAGGCCCACGGGACCCTCGACTTTGCCGGCGGGGTGCCGGTGGAGATGGGCTCGGGCTTCTCGGCGCTCGCCGCGGCGCTCGTCGTGCGCGCCCGCAAGGACTACGGCCGCCAGGCGCTGCTTCCCCACAACGCCGTCTACGTGCTGCTCGGGGCCGGCCTCCTGTGGTTCGGCTGGTTCGGGTTCAACGGCGGCAGCGGCTTCTCGGTCGGCCGGCCCGGCGTCCTCGCGTTCACCAACACGCTGCTGACCCCGGCGTGCACGCTCGTCGTGTGGTTCATCCTCGACTTCGCGCGGGGGCGCAAGATCACCGCGATCGGCGCGGCCACCGCGATCATCGTCGGCTGCGTCGGGATCACGCCAGCCGCCGGCTTCATCAGCCCGAGCTGGGCGATGGTGCTCGGCGCACTCGCAGCGGTGCCGAGCTACGCCGTCATCGTGCGGAGGCCGCGCACCCGGGTCGACGAGACGCTCGACGTTCTCGCCGCGCACGGCGTCGCCGGGTTTACCGGGATCCTCTTCATCGGCTTCTTCGCCCAGCAGGGCTGGAACGGGATCTCCGACGGGCTCGTCTACGGCAACGCCGCCCAGCTCGGCCACCAGGCGGTGGCGGCGCTGGCCGGGCCTGCGTACGCCTTTGGCGCGACCTACCTGATCCTGCGGATCATGGGCGCCCTGATGCCGCTCCGGGCCACCGAGGACGCCGAGGCCGTCGGGATGGACTTCCTCGAGCACGGCGAGGAGGCCTACGCCTCGGGCGAGGGGGCGATCCTGGTCAGCGCCGACGCCGAGGTCCCGGTGGCCGACGCCGCGTAGTCGCTCAGCTTCCCGGGGGAGCTGCCGGCCCCCACTCCGCGCCGGTCTCCTCGCGGTAGGCGTCGACCGCGGCGTCCAGGGTCCGGTAGAAGTGCGTGGGATCGAGTGGGCCGATCAGCTCGTAGCGCTCGAGCTTCTCGCGAACCGGGTCCTTGAGCTCCGCGAACACGAGCGAGGTGCCGGCGTCGTTCAGCTCCTGGTCGAGCTCGGCGAGCATGTCCGCCGCGGTCGTGTCCACGTCCGTGATCGGCTCCGCCGCGAGGACGATCCAGCGAGGCCGGGGCTCGCTGCTCACGAGGCGGCGGATGTCGTCCCGGAACGCACGCGAGTTGGCGAAGACGAGCGGCGCGTCGAAGCGCAGGACGACGAGCCCCGGCAGCACCTCGGCGTCCGGGAAGAGGCTCGTGTCGTGGAGGCCCGCCACCCCGGCGACCCGCCCGAGCGTGGTCCGATAGGGCCACCACGCACGCCGGAAGACGTTGAGGATCGACAGCGCGACGGCGACCGCGATGCCGGGCAGGACGCCGAGCAGCGCGACCCCCAGGAACGCTGCCATGGAGAGGAGGAACTCGGTGCGGCGCTGGCGCCACAGTCGGCGCGTTCCGGCGATGTCCGCAAGCGAGAGCGACGCGGCGATGACCACTGCCCCGAGCGCGGACTGCGGCAGGCTTCGCAAAGCGCCGGGGACCAGGACGAGCATCAGGATGATGATCGCCGCGCCGACGAGCCCGGTCAGCTGGGTCTTGGCGCCCGCCTGCTCGGCGACGGCCGTGCGCGAGCCGCTCGTGCTCACCGGAAAGCCCTGGAAGAACGATGCCCCGAGGTTGGCCGCGCCGATCCCGATCATCTCGCCGTTTCCGTTGACCTCCTGGCCGGTGCGGGCCGCGAACGCCGAGGCCGTCGAGATCGTGTCGGTGAGCGAGACGAGCGCGATGCCAAGCGCCCCGGCGGCGAGGAGCGGAAGGTCGGAGACCGGGCTCGGCCAGGTCAGCGACGGGAGGCCCGACGGGAGGCTCCCGACGAGGGAGACGCCATGGCTGCCGAGATCGAAGGCGCCGGCGGCGGCGATCGCGGCGACCACCGCGATCAAGACGCCCGGGATCTTCGGGCGCCAGCTCTGGAAGATCAGGATCAGGGCGAGTGCCGCAACGCCGACCAGCGCGGCCGCGGGCACGGCATCTCCGGAGGCGAGACCGGAGACGAAGCCGCGCGTCTCGTGGATCAGCCCGTCCCCCTCGACCGAGAAGCCGAACAGCTTGGGCAGCTGGCCGACCAGGATCGTCAGCGCGAGCCCGTTCATATAGCCGATCTGGGTGGGCTTCGACAGCAGGTCCGCGATGAAGCCGAGCTTTGCGACGCCCACGACGACGGTGATCACGCCGACGAACATCGCCAGCATCGATGCCAGCGCCACGGCCCGCTCTGGGTCGCCCCCGGAGCCGACGATCGGCAGGATCGTCGCGGCGATCATCGGCCCAAGCGATGAGTCCGGTCCCAGCACGAGCACGCGGGACGGCCCGAAGGCCGCGTAGCCGATCAGGCAAAGGATCGAGGTGTAGAGGCCGGTGATCGCCGGCAGACCGGCGAGCTCCGCGTACGCCATTCCCTGGGGAACGAGGAGCGTCGTCAGGATGAGGCCCGCCACCACGTCGTCGCGAAGCCACTCGCGGCGGTAGGTGGAAAGCAGGCGGGCGCCTGGGACGCTACGCCGGGTCGAGAGGCGGCGCTCCTCCCACGACATCTCGCCCGCAGTATCTCAGCGGGCGGTGGCGGTGCGCTAGGCGGGCTCGTAGACGAGGATCATCACGCCGTCGGACCCGACCTCCCGGGCCGAGACCAGACGCAGCGAGGTGCTCGCGTTGCCGTCCGTCCACAGGCGCAGCCCGTGCCCGAGGACGATCGGGAAGAGCATCACCCGGTACTCGTCCACGAGGCTGTGCTCGTTGAGCTCCTTGACGAGCGTCGCGCTGCCGGCGACGAGGACGTCCCCGTCGTAGCGGTCGCGAAGCGCCGCGACGGCTCCGGCGATGTCCTCGCCGATGATCTCGGTGTTGTTCCAGTCGGGGTCGGTCAGCGTGGTCGAGACCACGTGCTTGGGCATGGTGTTGAACTTGTCCGCGAACTCGCCCTCGCGCTCCGGCCAGGCGGCCGCGAAGCCCTCGTAGGTGGTCCGGCCGAGCAGGAGCGCCTCGGCCGCCATCGTCTCTTCGAGCTTGAACCTGTCGCCCTCCTCACCGCGGTCGAAGCGAAACGACCAGCCGCCGTGCTCGTAGTCCTCCGCGCCGCCCGGGTCCTCGATCACCCCGTCGAGACTCATGAACTGCGTCACAACGATCTTTCCCATGGCTCCGTCCGTCCTTTCGGCTCGGGGTATTCACCCGTCTGAGACGGGCGCGGGCCGGGAAACTAATCGCTGCGCGTGTTCAGCTCTCGCTGTGAATCGTCTCGGAGACGACCTTGCTGCAAGTGTCCGTCGCCTTGACCTTGGCGTAGAACTTTCCGGACTTGCTGGTGTTGATGCTCCACATGCTGTCCGGCCCGTTCGGCTGCGCCTCGTCGGTGCCGATCAACTGCTTGCCGTTGTGCTTCACCTTGAAGAGCTTCACGGTCCGCCCGGACTCGCAGTCGCTCTTGTTCGAATGCAGGTAGCCGAAGAATCCGATCGACTGCGCCTCGATCGAAAGGGTTGGGTGGTCGCCGAGCGCGACTGCCGGCAACGCCAGGGCCCCGACCGTGGCGAGGGTCGCGACGACGCGGGTCTTGCGGGTTCGAAGCTGCTCTGTGCTGATCATGGTGGGCCTTTCTCCTCCGTCGGCGCGATACGCCAATTCCGACAGGGCGATTGTCTCAGCTCTCGGCGAGTGGGCCGTTTCCACTTCGTTTCCGCTCGGCGTCCAGGGGCCCCACTCGCCCCTGCACCCGAGCGGTCGGCCTACTCCGGCCTGTGGGCTCGCAGGCGCTCGACGATGCCCGCCTTGGAGCGAATCACCTCGTCGACGTCGAACCCCACTTCGGGCAGATAGTCGAGCGGCTCGCGCAGCAGGTGGTCGGCCTCGAAGCGCACCGACAGCGGCTCCAGCAGGCGCTGGCCGCCGCGCACGGCGCGGACCGGGCTGCGCACGTGCTCCAGCATCAGCAGCTGTCCACCGGGCCGCAGGACCCGTAACGCCTCACTCGCTGCCGCGGTCGTGTCCGGAATCGTGCAGAACCCGAGCGTGCAGGTGACGGTGTCGAAGCTCGCGTCTTCGAACTCGAGCTCCTGGGCGTCGCCGAGCCGCAGGTCGGCGGGATGGCCGAGCTCCTCGGCGCGCTTGCGCCCGAGGGCGAGCATCTCCGGGCTCAGCTCGAGCCCGGTCAGCTCTATCTCTGATGGGTAGAACGGCAGGTTGCGGCCGGTGCCACAGGCCAGCTCCAGGGTCCTGCCTCGAGCCTGCGAGCAAACCCACTCGCGCCCGCCACCGAAGAGGATCCGCTCAATGAAGGAGATCTGCCGGTCATAGCTCCTCGCGTGCTTGTCGTGGACTTTGCGAACACGCTGGGTTTCCTCGGCTCGAACCGGCACGGGCCGATCCTACGGCTTACCCTTCCACTGGAACCAACGGTCGCTCCCTGAGCGCCCTCTAGGCAGCGTCATGGAAAAGAAGCGTCGAAAGCGGTTGGAGGAGTTCATTTCGCCGTTCGGGGTGAAGCCGGGCTCGAAGGTGACTCTTGCCAAGGACTTCGACCCGGGCTTCTCGGCCGGGATCACGAAGAAGAAGGAGGGGGTCGCGCTGCTCGAAGAGGGTGTACGGCTGCTCTCCGAGTATCAGGCGCGCCTCGCCGCCCAGGACACCTGGGCGGTGTTGGTAGTCCTCCAGGGTTTGGACTCGGCCGGCAAGGACGGGACGATCCGCCATGTGATGAGCGGCGTGAATCCGCAGGGGGTCGAGGTGAGCAGCTTCAAGGTCCCCTCGACCGAGGAGCTCGATCACGACTTCCTCTGGCGCTATGCGCAGCGCCTGCCCGCCCGCGGAGACATCGGGATCTTCAACCGCTCGCACTACGAGGAGGTGCTCGTGGTCCGCGTCCACCCCGAGAACCTCGACCGCCAGAAGCTCCCGAGGGCGGCCAAGAAGGGCGATGTCTGGAAGCGCCGCTACCGGGAGATCAACGACTGGGAGCGCTACCTCACGGACAACGGCATCAGGATCGTCAAGCTGTTCCTGAACCTCTCCAAGGAGGAGCAGCGCCGGCGCCTGCTGCGCCGGATCGACCTGCCCGATCACAATTGGAAGTTCTCCGCGGCCGATATCGCCGAGCGGGAGCTGTGGGATCCCTACCAGGAGGCGTTCTCCTCGATGCTCTCGCACACGAGCACGGAGTGGGCGCCGTGGCACGTGATCCCTTCCGATCACAAATGGTTCGCGCGCACGGCGGCCGCCGCGGTGATCGTCCACGCCCTGGTGGAGATCGACCCTCGTTACCCGAGTGTCGGCAAGCGGCAGCGTGAGGCGCTGCTTGGATTCAAGGAGAGCCTCGAGGCACAGGCGCCGAGGGGCGCCGCCGCCGACCCGTTCGAAGCCGAGCGGTGGGAGGAGAACGCGAAGAAGTAGGTCCCGGCGTGTCGACCCGCGACCTGCAGCAAGGATCGGAAGTCAGGGCCGAGCTCAGTGCTCGCCAAATCGCAGGCGCAATGCGCGCCGGGCGCGGGCGGTGTGGCGGTCCTCCGGCTCGCGCGACGCCAGCGAGCGGACGCGCTCCACCGCGGACGGGCCGTCGAGGGCCTCGAGCAGGCGCAGGGCCTCGTCGACGCAGGCTCGAAACGCCCGTTCTTGGGCGCCGGGGGTTCCTCGGCTCAGGCTGAAGCCAAACAAGGCATTCGCTTCCACGCAGAGCCCGGTGGCGGTCGCAGGCCAGCGCCCCCGGAGCGCGATCACCGCCTCCTCGAAGATCCGCACGTCCGGGCTGGATCGATCCGCTCGGACGCTCAATGGGGTCAGTGGAGAAACGGTCTTGGTGATCATGGGACTCCTTCCACAGGCCAAGGTAGGCGCTGAAGGGAAAGAGCCGATCAAAGTTTTGGCAAGGAGAGTTCAAGTTCCTGTGGGAGCATCGGCCCCATGGGCGGAGTCGAGCGTCGCTTCGAAGCCATGGGCACCGCGATCTTCGTACTCGTTGGCGACCCGGTCGACGCCGGGCTGCCGAACGCCGCCGAGATGGCCGCGGCGATCGAGGCCGACGTGATCGAGTTTGATCGAACGCTCTCGCGCTTTCGGCCAGAGAGCGAGCTCTCGCGACTCAACCGCGATCCGCGGTCCGCGGTTCCCGCGTCGGAGCTGCTGCGGGCCGCGGTGCGCGCGGGGATCGGCGCTGCAGAGCGCTCGGGAGGACTCGTCGATCCCACCCTCCTGACGGAGATCGAGCGGCTGGGCTATGGAGCGTCTGCTCCCAAGCTGCAGAAGGCTCCGCTGCCCGAGGCACTCGCAGCGGCCCCTCCGCGTCGAGCCGCAACGGCGATGGTCGACGCTCGCTGGCGCTCGATAGAGGTCCTGGACGACCCCGGTGAGATCCGGCGCCCGCCGGGGGTCCAATTCGACACGGGCGGCACGGGCAAGGGCCTGGCCGCCGACCTTGCGGCGGTTCGTCTGCGGGGGTACTCGCGCTATGCAATCGACTGTGGGGGCGACATTCGTATCGGGGGAATGCGTCCCGAGAGTCATCCCATCGAAATCGAGGTCCGCCACCCCCTCACGGGAGCCGCGGCCGAGACCCTGCGGATCGCCGCTGGCGCAATCGCAACCTCGGGGCTGGACGTCAACGTCTGGCGGCGACCGGAGGGGAGCTTCGCCCATCACCTGCTCGATCCAGCGACCGGCACGCCCGCCTGGACCGGCATCCTCGGAGCCACGGCGCGGGCCCCGAGCGCGGTCGAGGCGGAGACCCTGTCGAAGTGGGCGATCCTGGCGGGCGTCGACGCGGCGCGTGGGATCCTGCGACGTCGAGGCGGCCTGATCGTCCTCGAGGACGGTCGGGTCGAGCGCATCGGCCCTCTGCGCGACCCGCATCACGTCGGGGTTCGGCTACCCGGCTGACCCGCAGCGGCTGCGGCGAACTACGCAGCTACCAGAGGGATTTAGGCCGATGGCATGTGGCCGTGGCGTCCATATCTTGGACTGCATGCTTTGCAGTACCGGCATTCGGAAAGCGTCGAGATGAGCGGGGGTGTGCTCATCGCCGGCGGCGGCCTCGCCGCGCAGCGCTGTTGCGAGACGCTGCGATCGCGGGGTTACGAGGGTCAAATCCGCGTGATCTGCGCGGAGCCGTTGCCGCCCTACGATCGGCCGCCCCTCTCGAAGGCGGTCCTTGCAGGCTCGAGGGAACCGGCGACCCTGGCGTTCCGCGACGCCGGCTGGTACGCGGATCACCAGGTCGAGCTTCTGATCGGGCAGCGAGCAGTAGCTCTGGATCCACTCTCGCGCACGGTGACGCTCGGCTCCGGACATGACCTCGCTTACGAGCACGCGGTGATCGCGACCGGAAGCCGGCCGCGATGCATTCCGGGCCTCGAGCGCTTCGCCAACATCCACACGCTGCGGACCGCCGCGGACGCGGAGCGCCTGCGCCCGCAGCTCTCGCCGGGTAAGCACCTCGTCGTCGTGGGTGCCGGCTTCATCGGGCTCGAGGTCGCGGCGACCGCGCGGGCGCGCGGCGCCGAGGTGATCGTCGTCGAGGCTGCTCCAGCCCCGCTGACACGGGTGCTCGGCGCCGAGCTGGGCAACTGGTTCGCCGACCTGCACCGGTCGGAGGGGACCGAGGTACTTCTGTCGGCGCAGATCGCGAAATTCGACGGCACGGGCGATCGCGCCGAGTGGATCGAGCTTTCCGACGGCAGGCGAATCGAGTGCGACGCGATCCTGATCGGGATCGGCATCGAGCCCGACACGCTGTGGCTCGAGGGCAGCGGATTGGAGCCCGACGGGGTCCTGGTCGACGCCCGAGGGCAAAGCGGAGCTCCCGGCGTGTATGCGGCCGGCGATGCCGCGCGGGCCTTCGACCCCGAGCTCGGCGAGTACGTCCGCTCCGAGCACTGGGAGGCCGCCGCCCGGCAGGGCGCTCAGGTGGCGAGGGCGATCCTCGCGCAGGACCCCCTGCCCCCGGCCTTGCCGTCCTTTTGGACCGACCAGTACGGGCTTCGGATCCAGACGGTTGGCGATACATCCCGGGCGGGTGAGCTTGCGTTCGACGGCGATCCGGGCTCGCGGGACTTCTCCGTGCTGATGCTGCGCGAGGGCGTGCCGGTCGCGGGAATGGCGGTCGGCCGGCCGCGGGCGATCCCGGCGCTTCGCCGAGAGATCAACGCCGTCGCCGATGACCTCGAAAGGAGTGAGGATGAAGTACTTGCCGCAAGTTGACCCGGACGCGTGCGCCGCTCATGGCGACTGCGTGGACCTCGCCCCCGACGTCTTTGCGCTCAACCAGACGGCGCACGTGATCGGTGACGGTCCTCCCGACCTGATCATGGCGGCCGCGGAGGCGTGCCCGTCCGTGGCGATCTCAGTGGTCGACGCCGACACAGGCGAACAGGTCTATCCCTGAGGGGCAGGCAATGCGCGCAAAGCTTGCCGCCTTCCTTACTGGTGTCGTCCTCGCCGGCGCACTGATCTTCGCCGGTTGCGGTGGAGACCGCAATCGCGCTGAAGGCTCCGCCGCCCCGCCGTCCACTTCCTCGACCGCAGCCGCCGTCGCCGTCAAGGTTCCCCACGCGCCGCCGGTGAGCGCCGAGGCCACCGATCCCGCACGCCGCAGGTACATCGCGAAGGCCGATCGAGTCTGCGCTCGCTATGACCCCAAGCGCAACGAGGCGCGCCGGCGTACCGGCGAGGCGGCGGACAGCACCGAAGCGGCACACGCGTATGACGACGGGATCAAGCTCGGCGTGGCCCAGCTTCGCGCCCTGCTGGCGCTCCCGGTGCCGCCCCGCGATGCGGGCGCGCTTCGGGCCAACGTTTTCGAGCCCCTCCGAGCCGAGCTGCGCCTGCGCCGTGCGATCGTCCCGGCCCTCGCCGCGAACGACCTCACCCGCCTTAGGCCCCTGCAGCGGCGCCTTGACGCGCTAACGCAATCCCTCGACGGGTTTGCCCGAGGCTACGGCTATCGGGTCTGTGGGGTGAGGTGAGGCAGATGACAGAAACGCAGACCGGCAAGGCCGCCACCGAAGCTCCCGAGGTCGCAACCGTCGCCGCCGACCGGCCGATCCCGATCGCGCCACAGGACGGCACACCGGACGCAGCCGCTCGCGGCGCGGCGCCCACTCCCCGGCCCCGGCCCCGGGGACCCCGGCCGTTGCCGAGCCCACTCGCGGTGATCACCGTGGCTCTGGGCATGTTCCTGATCGCGCTGACCCTCCTCGCGATCCAGCTGCGCCAGGGGCGAGATCCGGCCCTGGGCCCCGCGCCCGTCGTGAGCTCGCCCAGCAAGGCGGCGCCGGCAGGGACCAAGGCAAGTGCCGCGGCCACCGCGACGAAGGTGGTCACCCGCACGTCACCGAGCGCACCGTGAGCCCGACAGCCGCCAGACCGATGGAGCCGGACGGGTCTGGCCCGGGCCCCTTTACGCGGGCCGCCGCGGTCCTCGTCCTGCTTGGCCTCGCGACCGTCGCGGCCGTTGTTCTCTTCGGAAGCCCAACCCCGGCACCGACCGTCACGGCCCCGATCTCGGCGCCCGCTGCTCCCAGCCAAGCCCCGCAGGGCGGCGAACCGGAGGGCGGAGCCGGTGACTGAACCGGATCCATCGAAGTACGTCTTCTGGCTCTCCGCGCGCTCGGCCGGGATGGTCGCGTTCCTGCTCGTAGCGGCGGCCACGACGCTGGGCCTCTACATGGCCGCGGGGATGCCTCTGCGCCCCGGACTCAAGCGAAACCTCGTGAAGGTCCATGAGCAGGTCGCGCTGGCCGCGCTCGTGGCCATCGCCGCTCACGGCGTCTTCCTGCTGGGCGACGGCTGGCTTCGCCCGGGGCTCAGCGGCATCGCCGTTCCCTTCACACTCGCCTACCGGCCCGTCTTCACAGGGCTAGGAATCATCGGTGGATACACAGCCGCCGTACTCGGACTCGGCTACTACGCCCGCCGCCGCCTGGGTGCGAGACGATGGCGTCAGCTCCACCGCTTCGAGGCCGCCGTGTACGTCCTCGCCGTGGTCCACGCGCTCGGGTCGGGGACCGACGGCGCGAGCGTCTGGTTCACCGTGTTGGTGACGGCGACCGCCGTGCCGATTGTGATGCTCGCCGTCCTCCGCTACCGCCGAGCGCCCCTGCGGAGAGCGCCGGTCGCCGGTCGCGTGCCGTAGAGAGAGCCCTGAGTCCCGAGGGTCACTCGGCGACGTGCCACCGCGCTCTTCACAGCCTCAACATGACCAGGCTGGCTGCGAGCGCGACAACCGCCCAGGAAAGGGCCCGAAGAGCTCCGTCGAGCGGCGACGCCAGCCTGTCGGCCGTGAGCATGACGCTCGTGCCATCAGCCAGTCGCTGCTCGCCGCTGACCGAGACCGTTCTGCGGCGTAGCTCACGAACCGGTGCCGACAGGCGACGCTGCGCCACGCTTAGGCCGAAGCACCCTGTCGCCACCAAGAGCCCCGCGGCCACCTCGTCGGCGTGCTCGAAGGAAAGCGTGTTCGCCCACCATGACGTCAGCGCGGGGAAGGCGCCCCAGGCGGCGGCGAACCACATATCCGTGTGGAAGCGGCCGCCCGCCAACTCGAAGTTGTAGGCAACGACCAGAAAGGCGCCGACCACGACGAAGGGCGCCAGGGAAGCCGACACGCTGAACATGCCGGCTATGCCGATTGCGATCGCGCCCGCAAGCGAGACAGTGGCAAGCACGATCAACGAGCGATCGGAAAGCTGTGTCTGGAGCGGCCGCCCCTTGAGCTCGTCCAGTGCGTGTGCGGCGACCCCGACCGCGAGGAAGAACGCGACGAGCGCGGCGACGAGGCGATCCCCGTAAATCCGCGGTGCCGCCGCTGCACCGAGGGCGACGTAGGAGAGATGCCAGGCGGTGTAGGGCGGATGGAGCAGCGTGACCACGTCTCGCCAACCGCCGGGGCGCAGGGCGTAGAACGCGGGCCGACGCAGCCGCTCGCCCGCGTCGGCCGCGCCGGGTCCGGGTTCACCCACTGCGTGTCCCCCAGATCACGACGCCACCGCCAAGGCTCATCACCCTTGCCTGCACCGACGCGATGCCGGCGGCCCGCCAGAGCTCCAGCTGGCGCTCGAGCGGGAGCCGGTGGTAGAGGTCGGTGATGCTTGGCCCGAGAAACCGGCCCACGTCGTACCACTCACGTGAGATCAGACGGCCGAGGGCGGGGAGTCCAAGGCGGACGTACAGGCGCCATAGCGCGCGTGCCACCGGGTTGGGCGGCAGCATGAACTCGAGCGAGGCAATGCGACCGCCCGGCTTCACGACGCGCGCGAGCTCGCGCAGGGTCGACGCCGGATCCTCGACATAGCGCAGGAGGTAGGTGAAGGTCAGGTGGTCGAACTCGCCGTCGTCGAAGGGCAGCGATTCAGCTTGACCTCTGACGAGCTCGATGCGCTCAGCGAGGCCAGGGTCTGCGCGCAGCCTCGCCGCAGCCTGGGCGAGCATCTCGGGACTCTGGTCGAGTCCCACCACGCGGCAGCCGTAGCGGCGGGTCAGGGCCGCGGCGACCATGCCGGTGCCCGTCGCCACGTCCAGCACCCGGCTCTGCGGCCCGGCGCCCACCTCGGCAACCATGGTCCGGCGCCAACGTGGGTCCTGGCCGAAGCTGAGAACGGCGCCGGCGGCGTCGTAGCGCCGCGGCAGACCGGCGAACAGCTGCAGCGCATGTTGCTTTCGGGCGCCGACCGCTTCTCCCTCGCGGTCTGAGACACCACTCATGGATACGCACGATAGTCGGCCCGAGTGCCGCGCCAGGCGTTCAGATCTCGGCCACCCGGCGTCCGGCGAAGGCCTCGATGACCCGCGCGTAGTCGTCGGGGTGGGTTACCTGCGGATCATGCGCGGACCCCTCTATCACCTCGCTTCTCGCCCCCGGGAGGGCAGCAACGACCAGCTCGACTATGCGCCTGAAGAACGGTGGCCTGCGGTTCCCGTGGGTGAGGAGGGCGGGGCCGGCGAACGCAGAGAGATCGTCGAGCCGGATGCCGAGCGCATCGGGATCGCGGCACTGGTCGAGATAGGTGAGGGCGTTGGCGAGAAGCGCCGCTCGCCGCTCGCCGTCCAGACCGTCCCAGCCACCGGGAGCCTCGGCCACCTGATCGAAGTAGAGCCGCGCGGCGCCCTCCAGCGCGCCCGATTCCAGCAGAGCCGCGACGTCCGCAAGGCGTGCATGCAACTCGGTCAGCTCCGGAAGATCCGGGACCTCGGCGCGGACCAGGTCGAACAGCGGCGGTTCGTGGGCGCTCACGCTGCGCAACAGCTCGGGGTGCGTTGCGGCAAGCCGTAGCGCGATGGAGCCGCCCAACGACGCGCCGGCGACATGCACGGGCGCCAGCCCGAGCAAGTCGATCAAGGCCGCGAGGTCCTCGACGTCATCGCGAACGCTTCCCTGGCCGGGCGGGCACGAGCTCCGGCTGTGGCCGCGCCGGTCGTAGGTGACGACCTCGAAGGATCCGGACAGCAGTGAAACGACGCCGTCCCAGATCCGGCCGTCAACCCACGATCCGTGGACCAGGACGAGTGGCTCGCCGGCGCCGCTGCGCTGGTAGTGAAGCTGAACTCCGTTGGTGTCGGCGAATGGCATCCCAACCGTCCGCCCATTTCGGAAGGGCTTCCACTCTAAACGGGGCGACTGGATTTGAACAATCGAGCGCTCACGGCCCCGCGGGAGGCACTTCCTCCCACGGGGCCTGCGACCGATTCAGCCGGACAGGCAGTACGCCTGAACGGTCAGTGGCGCAGCGGCGCCGAGCGTGTTCTTGCCCTCGACGCGCCAGCCGTTGCCCTGCTTGAGGGTCGTCCTGAGATTGTTCGCGCTGTTCGTCCAGTAGCCGCCGCCGCTGAGCATGACCGAGCCAGCGGGACATGCGGCGTCCGCCGTGCCGTTCCCACCGGCCGGGACCTGGACGGTGGTCTGCACGGTGGTGATCGTTCCCAGATCCCCGGCGCGGACCTCACCGCTGGCGATCTTCCCCGATGTGACCGCGTTGTCGGCCAGCTTCGAGGTCGTGACCGCCGCGTCGGCGAGCTCCGACGTGGTGACCGCGTTGGCGGCCAGCTTCGAGGTCGTGACCGCCGCGTCGGCGAGCTTCGCTGTCTTCACCGCGCCGTCTTTGATCTTCTTCGTGGTGACCGCGTTCGGCTTGATGTCCTTCGAGCTGACGGTGGCCTTGCTCACGGCCAGAGCCGAGCCGCCGAGCGCGACGAACAGCGCGAGCAGCGCGATCGCGTGCGCTGACGTGACCCGCCCGCGGATTAGCTTTCTCATCTGAACTGGACCTCCATTGTGAGTTGACGAACGGATCGCTGAGGCGCCCCGCCCCGCCGGATCGACGGTGACTTCGATCCTAACCCCAACTTCGCCTCCGAAACCAGATTCCGCTAAATCGAGGCGACTGGATTTGACCCGATCGAGGTCCGCAGGACCCTCGGCGACGCCCTCAGGCGAGGCCGTGGTCGCGCTTCGCCTCTTCCTCCATCCGCTCGAGGCGGGTGTAGTAGTCGGGGAATTCGTTCAGGTGCGCCAGCGCGATCTTCGCCGTCACCGTCGGATCATCGCCCGTCACGTTGGTCGCCGGATCGTGGAGTCCGTGCTCGAGCTCGACTTCCATGCCTGCCCGAAACTCCTCGACGTCGAACGGCGCCGAGCTCCAGTCGATGCCGATCTCCTCGCCGATCCGGCGTGCCTCCTCGGCGCTGAAGCTGCTGCGGCCGCTCACAAGGGCGACAATAGCGCCGGCGCCCCGAGACGGTGACAAGCTTTGGGGCATTGGAGCTCTGAGAGCTGATGATCGGGGTAGACCACTCAGCGGCTAGTCTGAACCGATGAGCGACCCCGTTCATGGATTCGAGAAAGGTCAGGCGGTCTGGGTCGAGGACGGCGACGGGAAGCACCATCCAGGGATATTCGTCGGCGAGAACGAGAGCGCGAGTTGGTTCGGCGGCGGTCCCAGCGCCTACGTCGTGCATCCCGAGGCTCATCAACCAGAGGTGGTCTCGATCTTCCGAATCACGCCACGAGACCAGTAGCCGAGCCCGATCATCAGGGCTCTCCTGAAGTCGGGGCGAGTGGATTTGAAACAGCGACCCTTGGCCCCCAGCCGGTGACAAATTTGCGGTGATGTGTCTCTGAGCGTCCCCGGTGTCCCCACCGTCCCCGTCCAAGTATTCGGTGGACGGATAGGACACAGCAGTCGGTACCAAAGCGGTACCACGTCGTCACGGGATTCGTTCCAGGGCCCGGTTTGTCTCCCGCGGTGACGGCGGCGCCCGTGCGACCAAGGACGGGCTCGTGCGGTTTGCGCCGCGCCTGCCGAGACACGATGACCCGCTCATGCTCGCCGCCGGCCGCCGGAGGCGCCGCTCAGCCTCAGGGGTCCGCGACGGGCCAGCTACCCCCAGCTCCCGTTCTTGCCCTTCGCCAGGAAGCAGCCCCCGGGAGCCGAGGTTGAGGCCACCTTGCACGGAAACGTGACGAGGCCGCCGTTGCGATCGATGCTGAACTTGTTGCCGCTCACCGCCGCCGTGACGGTCAGCCGGTAGCCGGTCGCCCCCGGCTTGCCCTTGCCGCCTGGCCCGGTGAGCGCGACGCTCTGCTTACTCTTTGCCGCCGTTCCCGTCGGGACCGTCGGCTCGATCATCTGGAGGGCGGCCACCGTTGCGTTCAGGTACGAGCCGCCGTTGTCCGTCGCGTACACCTCGAGCGCGGTTTCCGTTGTATGCGCGGCGCCCTTGGCACGGGCGTCGGCCGCCTTGTCGCGTTGGTGGATGAACGACGGTAGGGCAAAGGCGGCCAGCAGGCCGATGATCAGCATCACGACGAGGAGCTCGATGAGGGTGAAACCACTCTGGTCAGCCAGGCCATCGGGCAGAGAGGGCTTTGCACCGTGACGGTCCTGCATCCTCAGCCTCATCGACCGCTTGATGCCCACTCCTTAGTCTTGCCGCGCGCGACCCTGCGCCTTCATAGGCTGCCCGGCGTGAGCTCAGTAGTCGACGTCGACTGGGTTTGCGGGCTTCCGGAGCGGGCTTTCTGTAGTCGCGGCGACTGGATTTGAACCAGCGACCTTTCGGCCCCCAGCCTCAGGAATCGCGGCCAGGCCGAGTCTCGTTACGCCTGCTCAGGCACGATCAGCTTCCCTGACCTCGACCGACCTTCGCGCAAATTGGACCCCGAATTGGACCCCGCCCGCGCCGACCGATGTCCGAGTTTCGTAAGCCTCAAGGTCACCTGAGCAGACCACCGCTGCACATGGCACGCCGGTCTTGATCCGAAGCTCGCTTCTCGCGCAATCCCGGAGCAGGGCGGCGACGGTAGTGTCGGCCAATGGCCGATCGCAAACAGATCGCCTGCGACTTCTATATCGCGTTCGCAGCCGGCGACCGGGAGTTTTTCGAGGAGCGACTGAGCTTCGACTTTGCGTTCTCCGCCCACCGGATCCGATGCTCGATCGTGAAGGTTTCTTCAAGCGTTGCTGGCCGGGAGCGGGGCGGCACCAGAGGTTCGGGTTCGTCCGAGTGATTGAGTCAGGCGACGAGGTCATCGTCACCTATGAGACCGACGTCGCCAGCGGCGGGAGGGGTCGGAATACCGAGGTCCTCACCTTCGACGTCCATGATCGGGTCGTCCGTAGCGAGGTCTACTTCGGTTGGAATCTCGCCTAGCTGCGCTACTCCGTTCGCGTGTCAGCGGCCAGCGAGTTAGCGCCGCCCTTTGCGTCAGCCTGGATCTGTCCGGCCCTCGTGGTCCCAGAGCGCACCGAGATCGCGCGCACCGTGGATTAAACCCAGGACGTACACGCCTTTCTCGCTGATCTCATAGATCAGCCGGTAGCTCCCGACGACCAGCTCTCGCACGGCGGGCTGATCGAGCTCGGGCACGACGCGCCCGCGCTCGGCCAGCTCCTCAAGTGAGCGCGCCTGATCGCGGATTCGCCGAACGAGTGCTGCGGCATAGCCCGGCGAGTCCTCGGCGATGTAGTCCGCGACGTGCTCGAGATCGCGCCAGGCGGTCTCCGACCACGCTACTCGTCGAGCCACTTGGTGAGTCGCTGCTCGACCTCGTCCTGGGAGACGATGCGTCTGGCAGCCACGTCCTCACGGCCGCGCTCGATGCGCTGTAGGACGTAGAGGTGGTACTGGATGTCCTCGAGCGAGGCCTCCTCGGGGAGGCCGTCGAGGATCTTCCGTGCGTCCTGCTTAGCGGTGGCCATCGCCGATCCAGAGTACCTGGAGCCAATGTCGTCGTCGGGTCAGCGTTCTTGGCATGCCGACCACACCAACGCCGAACGCCGGGCTGATGATGTAACCGGCTGCTCGAGGACCCGGCTGCTCGTCGTCGCGCGAAGCGCCAGCGGCTCTGCCTAGCCGCCAAACCCCACTCTACGTGCGAGCGCGTTGCTCGTCCATCTGCGACCGAGCAAACGGGACAACCGCCCGGGACGACGTGGTTCGATCTCTTCACGAAGCGGCAGGCGGCCGCCCGCGCGGACGCGCACGACGCACTCCGTATGTGCGTGGCGGCGCCGGGAGGACTCTCCGTCGGGTAGCACCGGCATGTGATCACTCAAGGCCGGCAACCTGCTCCTCCGCCGGCGCGTTGACCCCCACGCCTCGCCGAGATCGTCACCTATGCCTTACTACCTAGGCTCCGAGTGCCCGGTGCCGCAATTGAGGCAAGACGATGACTTGGGCTGTCAGTTTTCTTACCGGGTCGTGGGGCGCGCCGCGCATACGATTGGCTCGTGCCGGCTGCCATCGAGACGAAGGACTTGATCAAGGTTTTCGGTGAGACCGTCGCCGTCGACCGTCTCGACCTGCGCGTGGAGCCTGGGCAGGTGTTCGGCTTCCTCGGGCCGAACGGCGCCGGCAAGACGACGACGATCCGGATGCTCCTCGGTCTCCATCGGCCGACGTCGGGCCGGGCCTCCGTCCTCGGTTTCGACAGCCAACGCGAGAGCGTCGCGATCAACGTGCGCTCCGGGTACCTGCCCGGGGAGCTGGAGCTCTATCCGCGGATGACCGGCCGTCGGCTCCTTGACTGGTTCGCGACCGTCCGCGCCGCGCGGGACGACGGCCTGCGCGAGGCTCTGGTCGAGCGCTTCGATGTCACACTCGAGCGGCCCATCCGCGAGCTCTCGAAGGGCAACCGCCAGAAGATTGGCCTGGTGCTCGCGTTCATGCACCGACCCGACGTCCTCATCCTCGACGAGCCGACCTCGGGGCTCGACCCGCTGATGCAGGAGGAGTTCCATGCCCTGCTGCGGGAGACCACGGCTGAGGGGCGGACCGTCTTCCTCTCGTCGCACGAGCTGGACGAAGTCCAGCGGGTGGCGGATCGCGTGGCCATCATCCGCGAGGGCAGGCTGGTTATCAGCGGCTCGGTCGAGGGGCTGCGCCGGCAGACGCCGCAGACGATCGAGGCCCGCTTCCCCGCTCCATTTCCCGTCGCGGCGCTCGACGGGCTCGAGGGCGTCCAGCAGGTGAGGGCGAGCGGAAACCGTGTGACCCTCCAGGTAATGGGCGACCTGGGCCCGCTGCTTCGCGTGATCGCCGACCACGACCCGATCGACCTCGTCGCCCGCCACGCCGACCTCGACGAGCTGTTCCTGACCTACTACCGCGATAATCCCACCCCCATTGCCGACTGACGTCGCCCGACTCGATCTGTTCAACCGCCGTCGGCTGCTGATCGGCTACATCGTCGGCATGGCGGTCTACATGCTGGTCATCGTCGCGCTCTATCCCGCGTTCCAGAACTCGAGCGAGCTCAACAAGCTGACGTCCGGCAACTCGGCTGCGGCCGCCCTGTTTGGAGCCACGGGCACGCTGACATCGCCGGCCGGCTGGATCAACGTCAACGCCTACTCCAACATCTTGCCCCTGATTATGCTCCTGCTCACGATCGGCTACGGGGCCGCGGCGCTCGCCGGCCAGGACGAGGATGGGACGCTCGGCCTGATCGTCACGCTGCCGCTGGCTCGCCGGTCGATCCTGGCCCAAAAGACCGCCGCGATGGTGGTCCAGGCCCTGCTGCTGATTGTCGCGGTTTCCGCCTGCGTGTACGTGGGCCGGGCGTTCGAGGTGGAGCTGGATCCGGGCAACGTGGCGACGGCGTCTCTTGCCGTCATGCTGCTCGGCATCGACCTGGGACTGATCGCGCTCGCGCTCGGCGCCGCGACCGGAAGCAGGGGTACCGCAATGGTCGTCGCGACCGCGCTCGCAACGGCCTGGTATCTGGTCAGTGCGCTCGCGCCGGTCGTCGACTGGGTGAAGCCGCTTCGGTTCGCATCCCTCTTCTACTGGGCCATTGGGGATCAGCAGTTGGAGAAAGGGGCCGGGACCGCCTCGTTTGCCGTGCTTCTCGGAGTCGGGGCTGTCGCCGCGATCGCCGCCGACACTGCGTTCCGGCGCTTCGACATCCGCTGACGGCGCCGAACGCACCCGTCTGGTGCTCCCCTCGCTACGGTCGGGGTGGTCGGAGTTCTGACGCCCTTCATTGCGCGGCGGAATCGCCGCGCCTAGGTTCCCGCCGCAGCAGTTTCGCCGCCGGCGTAGAAGCCGGAGGGCATCGGAGCGCGGATCGAGAATTGGACCGCGAACGCTCGTTCCGAAACTGGGTGCCTCGCCGAAACGTTGGGATTTGCAGGAGCTTTAGTCGGGGCGACTGGATTTGAACCAGCGACCTTTCGGCCCCCAGCCGGCGACAAATCAACGTCGATGTGTCCCTGAGCGTCCGCGGTATCCCGGTCGTCCCCAGCCATGGACGTTCTGGACCCATAGGACGATGCAGTCGGTACCAAAGCGGTACCACGATCCGGTTCCTGTCTACGGAGCCACCCAGAGGACGTCTGCCTCGCCGGCCTGCAGCGACCTTCTCCTCGGTCGGGGCCGCGGCTCTACCGATGCGCGGCCGTCTAGCAGCTCAGAAGGTTGCCCCCACCGCTTCCGCTGGAGCAGCGATCGTCGCCATCGCCACCGTCCAGGTGATCGAAACCGGCGCCACCGTGGAGATCATCGTCGCCCACCTCCCCGAACAGCGCGTCGTCGCCCGTGAAGCCCTGGAGAATGTCGTTGCCGCGACCGCCATGTGCGCGGTCGTCACCTCCGCCTCCGCGTACAAGGTCAGAGCCCGCGCCACCGTGGAGATCATCGTCGCCCGCCTCCCCGAACAGCGCGTCGTCGCCCGTGAAGCCCTGGAGAACGTCGTTGCCGCGACCGCCATGTGCGCGGTCGTTGCCATTGCCACCGCGCAGGAGGTCAGACGCTGGCCCGCCATGCAGCGCGTCCTCGCCGAGCCCGCCGTGAAGCTCGTCGGGACCAGATCCTCCGCTCAGCCGGTCGGCGCCGCTCCTGCCGCAGATCACGTCGCCGCCCCCACCGCCGTCGATCACGTCGTCGCCGCCACCGCCGTCGATCACGTCGTCGCCGCCACCGCCGTCGATCACGTCGCCTCCGGGGGTCCCGGTGAGATGGTCGTCACCCTCGGTGCCGGCGATCGTCACCACCTTGCCGAGACACTTCGGCAGCGGCTTGTGCTTCGAGCTGACCGTCGTCGACGTTGTCGCCTTGTTGTTCGAGGCGACCGGGTCGGGGTTTGCACCCGAAGTCGCGGCGGTGTTCGTCAGCGTCCCTGGCGACCGTGGGCGGACCACGACGGTGACGTGAGCGCTCGCGCCCTTGTCGAGCCCGCCAATCGCGCAGTGCACCGTTCCGCTCGCCTGCGCGCAGCTCCCCTGGTCGGTGCTGACCGAGACGAAGTCGGCACCGGAGGGCAGCGGGTCGTCGACTGCGACGTCCGTGTCGTGGTCTGGTCCCTTGTTGGTGACCGTGAGCAGGTAGGTGAGGTTTTGGCCGACGCCGACCGGGTCCGGTGAGTCTGATTTGGTCAGCGAGAGGTCCGACTCGGCACTGCCACCGCCACCGCCTCCACCACCGCCTGTGACGGGATCGGCGTACTTCTGGATTCGCTGACCCGTGTAGTCGGCTTCGTAGACGGTGCCGCTTGAATCGGTCCCGATCCCAGTTGGATAGTTGAGAGTTCCGCCGCCGTCACCCTGCGTCCCGCTCTGGCAGTTGGCAGCTACGACGCATATCTCGAAACCCGTTCCTCCGGTCATGTCAACGTTCTCGCCCCACGTCCTCAGAAAATTCCCGTTCGAGTCGTAAACCTGGATCCGTTGATTGAACTCGTCAGGCACGTACACCCTGCCTGCGAGGTCAACGTCGAATGTAATGTCGTTCGACACATCTAGTTCGCCTCCGGCCGCGCCTTCCGAACCGAACTGACAGTTGGCCGCGACGACGCAGATCTCAAAGCCGTCTGATCCTCCGGTGTCGACGTCCTTGCCCCACGTTCGCTGGAAGAGCCCCGCGGGGCTGAATTTCTCGACGCGATCGCCGCCGAGCCCTGTTTGGCCGCCCCCTTCAAGGACGTAGACATTTCCGCCCACGTCGGTGGCGACCCCGACCGGGGATCCGACCTCGCCTCCCAGCCCCGTACCCACGCTGCCCGCCTGACAGTTCGCGGCGATCAGGCAGATCTCGAAATCCGTACTCGGGTTGACGCTGTCGACGTCCTTGCCCCAGGTTCGAACGAAGTTCGCCGACGAGTTGAATTCCTGGATCCGCTGGTTGTTCGTGTCAGCGACGAAGATGCCTCCCGAGGAGTCCACGGCAATCCCGACAGGGTGGTTCAGTTCGCCCCCCTTTGCCGTGGCATTCGTACCTGCGACGCAATTCGCGGAGACCGTGCAGGTTTCCAGGCCCACGCCCCCGTTTACTCCACTGCCCCACGTTCGAATGAAGTCGCCCGACGAGCTGAACTCTTCGACGCGATGGGCGTACGTGTCGGTCACGTACACATTGTCCGCGGTATCAATGGCCACGCCCTCGGGGCCGCTGAACTCCCCTCCCAATGTCCCGATTTCGCCTTGCTTACAGTTCGCAGCGACTGTGCAGATCTCGAAATCCGTGCTCGGGTTGGCGCTGTCGACGTTCTTTCCCCACATCGATAGGAAGTTCCCGGAAGCATCGAATTTCTCCATCCGGATGTGGCCTGCGTCGGCCACGTATACGTCGCCCGTGGAGTCGACGGCCACCCCGTGCGGGCCACTCAGGCCGCCGGCCACTGGATCGGAAATGCCGATCCGGCAGCTGGTCATGACCGTGCATATCTCGAAGCTCGGACCTCCGTTAACCCGGGATCCCCACGACCGCTCCCAAGACCCTGATGCGGCGGAGGCCGGCGGAGTGAGCCCGGCAGCCACGAGCGACAGCGTCAGGAAGCATGCCGCCGCAAAGAGGAGCCCGGCTCGACGCGCCGACAGCTTTTCGTCCAATGCCGCGGAGCCCATGAGCCTCATACTCCCTTTGACGTTCATACGCTCGCGGAGCATCAGCAGCTCAACAGAGCGGCCCCGTCGCGGCCCGGAAGACAGCGGTCGTTGTCGGCCCCGCCGTCGAGGTGATCGAAACCGGCACCACCGCCCAACTCGTCGTCTCCCGAGTTGCCGAACAGCGCGTCAGCGCCCTTGAAACCGTGCAGGGTGTCGCCGCCGCCCCCGCCGTGGCCACGGTCATCGCCGCCGCCACCGCGTAACAGGTCAGAGCCGGCGCCGCCGTTCAGCGCGTCCTCGTCGCGCCCACCGTGGAGCTCGTCGGGGCCGGATCCTTCGCTCAGTTGGTCGCTACCGCTCCTCCCGCAGGTCACGTCGTCGCCGCCGCCCGCGTTTGCGGCATTGATCGCCTCGCGCAGGGTGCAGTTGGGCGTGGTGTCGCAGAACCCGTCGTTCGTGTCCGCGAGCGAGTTGACGTCGAGGTTGGCGGGCAGGACGGTGAGTCGCGCCGGAATACAGCCGTAGCTGGAAGCCGGCGCCGCGCCTTCAATTTCAAACATTTAGCCCTCTCCTGCGAGTCCGGCTCTGACTTCCTCAACGAGTCGGCCAGAGCGCCGGGACAGGCTGCCTTCAATGTTCGAGGTCCCTGCAACCTGATCGACCGAACCTAACAGCTTTGAGTCGGGGCGACTGGATTTGAACCAGCGACCTTTCGGCCCCCAGCCGCCTAGCAATCGGTGTCGATGCGTCCCGGAGCGTCCCTGGCGTCCCCACCGTCCACGGGCGTGGACGGTCTAGACGCATAGGACGTAGCAGTCGGTACCAAAGCGGTACCGGCGCGGTCGGGGGCTGAGAGCGTGAGCGGAATTTGCGCCCGCCCCGAGCGCTGGGACGGACGCTGGGGTGCGTCAGTGACGCCGCACCTTGGCATTGAACTGGAGTTCGTTGACGTTTTTCGAGCTCGGCTTCCGAGCGTCCGCAAAGTCCACCGGGGGACTGAAATAAAGAGATTTCGCCTTAGCGTTAAGGATGCCGATGGTAACCGTGCCCCTGAGGCCGACATAGTCGCCCTTATGGATTGGCATGTCCGCGGAGAACTTGAACTCGCCTTCCTCGGACGTCGACCCGACCGATGACTCGCCAACGTTCTTGAACTTGCCGTTGGGTTTCTTATGCAGCACCACGAGCTGATAGTCGGTGCCGCCGGGGGGGGAGACGACACGCCACTTGCGGACCACGCCGGAGAACGGCGCGCGGACCTGAGCCCCGGGCAGGCGTTTCTGTACCTCAATGCACCCCTCGGGCCCCGAGCCACACGCGGCGCGGAAGTCCGACTGCGCCGCATCGATGTGGGAGCTGCCGAGCGTCACTGCCCCGGCGGAGCTCGGCGACAAACCGACGGCTCCCACCGAAAGCAGACAAAGACATCCGACACGACGAGCACCAACTCCCATGGAGGCGATCCTAACAGCCAAGTCCGCCTGAACCGAGCTTTCGAGAAGTCGGGGCGACTGGATTTGAACCAGCGACCTTTCGGCCCACAGCCACAGAGTTTCAGGCCACCTCAGCCCTTTTCGTGCCTGTGAGTGCCTCTGAGTCCCGCGGAGTTCACGTCACTTTCGCTCAGTTTGGACCCCGTCTTGGACCCCGTCGCTGGACCGGCTCGGGTCCTTGACCTCGTGAAAAGCTGCGGCCTAAACGGTAAACGCCGGAGGGGCCAGGGCATTCCGCTCAGCATGGACGGAGCGCTCTTAGGATTGCGCCTCCCTATCGCCCTGTGCCAGCGGCCAGCCCGTCCTAGACTGCGCGGCGTGTCCGCCGAGGAAGTTGACAAGTACCTGCGAAGTGTCGCCGAGCCGAAGCGCAGCATTCTCCAAGAACTGCGCCGGACCATCCTTGAGATCATCCCGGAGGCCGAGCAGGGGACCTCCTACCGAGTGCCCGCCTTCCGCGTAGACGCCGAGACGGTCGCTGGCTTTGCCGCGTTCAAGAACCACCTGAGCTACCTGCCCTTCAGCGGCTCCGTCCTCGAGCAGCTTGCCGATGATCTCGAGGGCTACACGATGACCAAGAGCTCTCTCCATTTCCCCGTCGGCCGACCGCTGCCGAAGGCGATCGTGAAGAGGCTGATCGCGGCGCGTCTCGGAGAGATCCGCTAGGGCTCGCGCCAGCCAGCGCTGCCGCTGCCCTAGCCGGCCGAGGCAGACGCCGATTCTCGGCGCTTATTCCTTCAGAGGGGGCAAGACGTTCCCCGTCTTTCGCTCATAGATGGCCCCGGCGACTGCCGCGAGCAGTAGGGCCGCGACGCCAAACCGCAGTCCGAGCGGTAGACCGGTTGCCCATACCACTATCAACGCGATCGCAAGCACCAGCACCGCGATTCGGTAGATGGCTAGGCGGGCGAGTCCCATAGCTGAAGGCTCTCACCACGTCTACCCACCGTCAACCCGACAAGGACGATCAGCGCAATGAACAAGATCGGCGCCACGCTTCTGGCCCCGCCAACAAGCGACCCCGCTATCCAGCAGACCCGCCGAGGGTCGAGGGGTACTCCGGCCGACTCGAGGCGGATTGAAGCTTGAGCCCGTCTGCGCGTTCGGCGAGCGGCCGAATGGTCGGAGGTTCGGTGGTGTCCTTCGGGCCGGATCAGGACGACAATCCGTGCCTGGCGGGTTCCCAAAGCCACCTGAGCAGGCGCCTTCTGAGAGGGTACGGGGGTCCAATATTTGGACCCCGTTTGGACCCCGTCGACGCCAAGGGGCGAGCCGCGCAAACGAAGAAACCGCCGCAAATGCGACGGTTTCGAGTAGTCGGGGCGACTGGATTTGAACCAGCGACCTTTCGGCCCCCAGCCGAACGCGCTACCAAGCTGCGCCACGCCCCGTGGTGCGTCTGCATTGTGCCCGAACCTGGGCGAGAGCGGGCGACGGGGCTCGAACCCGCTTCCTTCAGCTTGGAAGGCTGACGTGCAACCAGTTACACCTCGCCCGCGGGCGCGGCCGATTATAGGTCGGCGGAAGAGGGGCGCCGGGCGCCGGCGCTAGCCGCGGCGCAGGCCGAAGTCGGTCGTGTAGATGGCGCCGTCGGCGTGCTTGTTGGACGGCGTCCCCCAGGCGATGCCGATGCCGATGTCGCGGAAGGCCGGGTTGAGGATGTTGTCGCGGTGCGGCGGGCTGTGCATCCACGCCTTCATGAGGGCTTTCGGCGAAGCCCAGTGGCGCACGCCGTAAGCGAGGTTCTCTCCGTAGAGCCACCGCCGCAGCCCGCTCTTCAAGTAGTGGACCGCGTAGAGCCGGCCGCTGATCGAGGCCTCGCCGGAACACTGGTGATCGAAGCAGTCGTGGCGGCGCATGTAGCCGGTGTGGCCGCGGGCGGCGCGGTGGAGCTCGCTGTTCAGTCGCAGGCGGTGCAGGCCGTGGCGCCGGCGCGTGTTGTTGAGCAGACAGAGGACCGCCCGCTGCGCGGAGTTCGTCGAGACCTTCTTCGGCGAGGAGCGCGCATGCTGGCACTTCGCCGCGGAGGCGGCGGGTGCGAACGCGGCCGACAGCATGAGTGCCGCGACGACGGCGGTGGCGCTTGTGACGACAGTGATGAGCCTACGCAAGGTTCAGTTCCGATCCCCAGGGCGCGTCTCTACCCCAACCTGCACACACAATACACATAAACCTTACAAAAGGCTCAGACAGAATTCACATTGCGTGAGCATCGGCACAACGATGCCCGCAATTTGCGCCGATCACCGGCGCGAATTCGTCAGTCCCGGCGGCCGAAGTCGGTCGTGTAGATGCCGCCGGCGGCGTGCGGATTGGAGAACGTCCCCCACACGACCCCGACCCCGATGTCGCGAAACTCGGGGTTGAGGATGTTCGCCCGGTGCTCGGGGCTGTTCATCCAGGCCTTCACCATCGCCCGCGGCGACGCGTACGCCTGGGTGCCGTAGGCGATGTTCTCGCCGTAGAGCCAGCGGCGAAGACCGGACTTGAGGTAGCCGGCGCGGCGAAGGCGACTGTCGATGGACGCCTCGCCCGGGCACTCGTGGTCGAAGCAGTTGTGCCGGCGCATGTAGGCGGAGTGCTCGTGCGCGGCCTTCTTCAGGTCGTGGCTCGAGTGGAGCTGGCGGAGGCCGTGCTTCGCGCGCTGCTTGTTCAGCAGGCACTTGACCGCGCGCTGCGCCTGGCGGCTCGAGATCGTCTTGGGGACGGCTCCGGCCCGGTGCAGGAGTGGGCGCTGGCGGGCGCCGCCGTGGCGAGCCCGAGGGCCAGCGAGGCGACGAGCGAGCCCGAGGCGGCGGCGATCGAGGTGAAGAGGCGGGGGCGGTTCACACCCCCTGAATCGACGTTCTCCCGGCGTGGCCGAAGCAGCGCTCGCGGGTCTCATACGAACGTCCAGCCGACATCTAGACGTTCGGGCACCCAGCGGCTGGCCCCGCGCCCGAGGGCGCTAGCGGGTTCTGGCGCCGAGCTCGAGCGTGTAGGTGAGGAAGCGCTTTCCGTTCACGCCCCGCACAGGAGCTCCCCGGCGCGCGCCCACGCCGAGGTCCCTGAAGGCCGGGTCGAGCACGACCCCCCGATGGCTCTTGCTGGCAAGCAGGCGCTTCACCATCCGGCGCGGCGTCGTGTCGTAGGCGAGCTCCTCCGAGTAGCGAAACGACATGGCGCCCTTCACGTAGGGGCTCTGCTCGAAGCGCTGCCTGACCGAGGGCTCGCCGCCGCAGCGGTGGCGAAAACAGTTACGCTGACCATGCGGGTCACGTGCTTCTGGGCGAGCTCGTCGAGATCGGAGTTCGGCCGTAGCCGCCTGATGTCCCGCCGCGACCGCGCCCGGTCGATCAAGCAGAGGACGGCCGCCCGCACCTCGGAGCGGGAGGCCGAGCCCGCCGGCGCCGCCCCGTTCTTGCACGGCTCGGCTGCGGCCGCCGTGATGAGGACCACAGGCCGCCGCGAGCACGGCGAGTGCAAGGAACGATGAGCCACGAGCCACCAGGCTCGCTTCCCTGGCCATGACTGGAGGGTAGCTCGCCGGGCGCCGACAGCACAGGCGGGAGGCGGGGCAGCCAGGACTCGAACCTGGAATCGCCGGTTTTGGAGACCGGAGCCTTATCCAGTTTGGCCACTGCCCCAGGGCCGCCCATCGTAACGGCGGCCACCGAGCTCAGGAGATGCGGACGAGAGGACTCGAACCCCCACGGGCCATGAGCCCACCAGGACCTAAACCTGGCGCGTCTACCAGTTCCGCCACGTCCGCCGGCACCTGATCGGCGCTTGGATTCGCGAGGAATCGTCGCGCGTGACCTCCGGAGATTCTATGCTTGCCGCGTGGGTATGGCGGTCAACGTCGCACGACCGGGCTACGAGCTCTGGCGGCCGAACCGGGAGAAGGCCGAGACCAAGACGACGAAGGCCATCGTCGCGCTCGTCTTCCTGATCTCCGCCGGCGCTGCTCGTGATCATCACGCTCGGCGGCTGGGCGCGCCTCGAGAGCTCCGGCGTCGGCGCCATGACCCTGGCCTGGGCGGGCCTCTACGTCCTCTTCGCGTTCCTCGTCCTGCGCTGGAACCGCGGCGTCCTGCCGGTCGCCGCGGCGCTCGCGATCATCATGGCGATCTTCGCCGCGATCGCCGCGCCGCACTGGTTCGCGCGCGACAAGCGCGGGCTCTCCGTCGCCCGCGCTGCCCGAGGACCTGCTCGGCCTGCTGACGCTGGTCGTCGTCCCGGTCCAGCTGGTGCTGGTCGCGGTCGCGATGGTCGGCTTCAACCAGAACTGGCACGTCGAGGAGGAGCGCCCGATCGCCGGCGGCGAGGCAGACGCGCCGGCGGCCTACCAGGGTCACGAGGACGCGTGCCGGAGAACCGTCCCGAGGTCGGGGCCACAAGCGAGGCAGGACGCCGCCGTCGACGAGCGGCCCGCGCCCGAGGGCGAGGACGTCGAGCCGCCGCCGGACGCCCGCTAGCTGCCAGCCGCTAGAAGAGCTGCGCCGCCTCGCGCGGCTCGACCAGCCGCGGCGTCGTCGTTGCGCACGTCGTTGACGAGGTCGGCGACCTCGCGCACCTCGAGCAGCTCCGAGTCGAGCGGCCCGGCCAGCTCGAGGAGCGACGCCTCGTCGAGCTCGGGGTCGAGCCAGCCGGACTCCGCCTCCGGATGGAGGATGACCGGCATGCGGTCGTGGATCGGCCGGATCAGGTCGTTCGGCGGCCCGGTGACGATCGCGCAGCTGTGGAGCATCTCGCCGGCGTCGCCCGAGGCCTTCGCCGGAATCGCCGCCCAGATGCCGGCGAAGGCGAACAGGCCGCCGTCGCGCAGCGTGATCCAGCACGGCGTCTTGCCGCGCTCGTCCTCGCGCCACTCGTAGAAGCCGTCGGCCGGGATCAGGCAGCGGCGCTCGCGAAACGACTCGGCGAACGCGGGCTGGCTGGCGAGCGACTCGGCCCGCGCGTTGATCAGCGGCCGCCCCGAGGACTTCTCCGCCCAGCGTCCCGGGCACCAGCCCCCAGCGCAGCCGGCCGAGCTCGCGCTCGTCGTTCTTGGCGAGGCGCACCGCCGGAACCGCATCGGTCGGCGCCACGTTGAAGCGCGGCTCGAACTCCGTTGCCGAGTCGCCGACGAGGAACCGCTGGCGAAGCTTCACCGGGTCCGGGTTGGTGAGCGTGTAGCGCCCGCACATGCATCGAAGTTAGCAACGGCGCGATCGTCCGCCGAGTGGACGTTTTCGTCGTCCATGCTGTCGTTTTCGTCCACTCGGCTGAGACTGCCCGCACAAGTCGGCAGAATGGACGAAGCGGCGGCGGTGCTGCAATTGGTCGACAGGGCGCCCTCAAAAGGCGCTGTCCTTCGGGACGTGTGGGTTCGAGTCCCACCCGCCGCACCTCATCGGCCCGAAGCGCTGAACCGGCCGCGATAATCCCGGCTCGTGGCCGTCGACGAGCGCATCCGGACGATTCGCGAGCTCTGCTCGTTCGAGAACCGGCTCACGGGCACGGACTCGGAGCGCCGCGCCGCCAACCACTTCGCGAAGAAGCTTCGCGAGAGCGGCCGGCGCGTGGACGTCGAGGCCGTCTACGTCCACCCGCAGATGCCGCTGGTCCAGGCGTTCCACTGCTTCCTGGCGTTCGCCGGCAGCCTCGCGTCGATCGCCTCGCCGGTGGCCGGCTTCGCCATGGTGCTCGTCGCCGCGACGTCGATGTACTTCGACCTGAACGCGCGCTTCTACATCTTCCGCCGGCTCTTCTTCAGGCGGGTCTCGCAGAACGTGGTCGCCCCGGGCCCGCGGCCCGAGGCGCCGGCGCGGCTCATCCTCACGGCACACCTCGACGCCGCCCGCACGAGCGCGTCGCTGCGGCCGCGCCGTCTGCGTCTCGCGAAGCGCCTCGACGACCTCCTGCCGTTCCCGTTCGGTCCGTTTCGCTACCTGTTCTGGTCGGCGGCGCTCCTCGTTCCCATTCTCGGCTTCCGGCTCGCCGGGGCCGACGCCACCGGCGTCTCCGTCCTCCAGCTGCCGTTCACCCTCGTGCTCCTCGCCGGCATCTTCGCGCTGGTCGAGATGCAGGTCTCGAACGTCGTTCCAGCCGCCAACGACAATGCCTCGGGCGTGGCCGCCGCGCTGGCGCTGGCCGCTGCGCTCGACGCCGACCCGCCGGAGCGGCTCGACGTCTGGGTCCTCCTCACCGGCGGCGAGGAGTCGCTGATGGAGGGCATGCACGGCTTTCTGCGCCGCCACCGCAAGACCCTCGAGAAGGACAGCACCTACTTCCTGAACCTCGACTCGGTCGGTGGCGGCGACGTGCGCTACGTCGCCTCCGAGGGCCTCGCCGTCGGCGTCGACGCCGATGTGCGCCTGTTGCAGCTGTGCGAGGCGATCGCAACCGCCGACCGGGAGAACGGCAACCGCTTTCACGCCTCCGGCCTTCGCACCGGGTTCGCGAGCGACGCGCTTCCCCCCAACCTTGCCGGATACCCGGCGACCACGATCACCTGCCTGGAGCCCGGCGAGCTGCTCCCCCGCAACTACCACCTCCCCGGCGACCTGCCTGGGGCCGTCGACGCCGCCGCCCTCGACCGCGCCCAGGACTTCGCGCTCGAGCTCGTGCGCACGCTGGACCGCGACCTTGCCCGCCGCGGTGCCTGACCTCCTCTGGACACCGTCGCCCGAGGCGATCGAGCGCTCGTCGATGACCGCCTACCTGCGCTGGCTCGCCTCCGAGCGGGACCTCTCCTTCGACGGCTACGAGGAGGCATGGGACTGGTCCTCGAGCGAGATCGAGGAGTTCTGGGCATCGATCTGGGACTACTTCGACGTGCTCTCGGACGGCCCGCGCCCAGCGACGCTCGCGAGTCGCGAGCTGCCGCCGAAGGGCTGGTTCGCCGGCGCCGAGCTGAGCTATCCGGAGCACGTATTCCGCGACCGCGACGAGGCGGCCGTGGCGATCCGGGCGGCCTCGGAGATCCGCGAGCTCACCGACGTCACCTGGGGCGAGCTGCGCGCGCAGGTCGCGGCGCTCGCCGCCGGCCTTCGCTCGCTGGGCGTCGAGCCGGGCGACCGCGTGGTCGCCTACCTGCCCAACTCACGGAGGCGATCGCCGGCTTCCTCGCCGCCGCGTCCATCGGCGCGACCTGGTCGAGCTGCTCGCCCGACTTCGGAGCCAGCTCGGTGGTCGACCGCTTCGCCCAGATCGAGCCGAAGGTGCTCCTCTGCGTCGACGGCTACCGCTACGGGGGCAGGGACTTCGACCGCCGCGACGTCATCTCCGGCCTTCAGGCGCAGATGCCCTCGCTCGAGCGCACGGTGGTTGTTCCGTATCTCGACCCCAGCCCCGACATCTCCGGCCTGCGCGACGCGATCACCTGGGAGGAGCTGCTTCGGGCCGGATCCAACGCCACCCTCGAGTTCGACCGCGTGCCGTTCGACCACCCGCTCTGGGTCCTCTACTCCTCGGGCACAACGGGCCTGCCGAAGCCGATCGTCCAGTCGCAGGGCGGCATCCTCCTCGAGCACCTGAAGAAGCTCCGCCTCCACGTCGACCTTCAGGAGGGCGATCGGCTCTTCTGGTTCACGACGACGGGCTGGATGATGTGGAACTTCCTGGTGTCGGGTCTCCTCAGCCGGGCTTCGATCGTGCTCTACGACGGCAACCCCGGTCATCCCGATATGAACGTCCTCTGGGACCTCGCCGCCGACGCGGGGATCACGACGTTCGGAACCAGCGCGAGCTTCGTCTCCGCCTGCATGAAGGAGGGCGTCGAGCCCGGCGCGGGCCGTGACCTCTCGGCGCTGCGCGCAATCGGCTCGACCGGCTCTCCACTCTCGCCCGAGGGCTTCGACTGGATCTACGAGCACGTCGGGGCCGACACCTGGCTGTTCTCGACGAGCGGCGGCACGGACGTCTGCACCGCCTTCGTCGGCGGCGTGCCGGTCCTGCCCGTCTACCGCGGCGAGCTGCAGGGCCGCGCGCTCGGCGCGCGCGTGGAGGCGTGGAACGAGGATGGCGAGCCGGTGGTCGACGAGGTCGGAGAGCTCGTCATCACCCAGCCGATGCCCTCGATGCCGGTGTTCTTCTGGGGCGACGACGACGGCTCCCGCTACCGCGCCAGCTACTTCGAGCACTTTCCCGGTGTGTGGCGCCACGGCGACTGGATCGAGATCACCTCGCGCGGCACGGCGGTCATCTACGGGCGCTCGGACTCCACGATCAACCGGCAGGGCGTGCGCATGGGGACCAGCGAGATCTACCGCGCGGTCGCGGCAGTCCACGCCGTCGTCGACGCGCTTGTGGTCGACCTCCCGCGCGAGGGAACCGAGGGCTGGATGCCGCTCTTCGTCGTGCTGCGCGACGGCCTGGAGCTCGACGACGAGCTGATCGCCGAGATCAAGAGCCAGATTCGGAGCCAGTGCTCGCCGCGCCACGTGCCGAACGAGGTGATCCAGATCGCCGAGGTGCCGCGCACGCTTTCGGGAAAGGTGCTCGAGGTGCCGGTGAAGCGCATCCTGACGGGAACCCCGCCGGAGAAGGCGGCGAGCCGCGACTCGCTTGCCAATCCAGCCGCGCTCGACTGGTTCAGCGAGTACGCGTCGAGCTCGAGCTAGCCGCGACCCTCCGCGGGCGCGGGTGCGTTCAGCCCGAGTCGCGCGGCTCGCTCCCGCGCCCGCGCGATCACCTCCTCCGCCCCGTCGACGACGCCGCCGCGCATCAGCACGTGACCGGCGACGACCGTGGTGTCGACGACGGCGCCGGAGGCCGCGTAGACGAGACCGGCGTCGAGGGCGCCCACGCTCAGCTGCGGCGAGTCGAGGCGGACGAGAAGCAGGTCCGCCGAGCCGCCCTCGCGCAGCTCCGCTCCGCCCAGGAGGGGAGACATCCGCCCGGTGGCCAGACGGAGCGTCTCGCCGGCCGTGACCGCCGCGGGGTCGCGCGCCGTGTGCTTCTGCACGAGCGCGAACGCCTTCGCGTCCGCCAGCAGGTCCAGTGAGTTGTTGGAGCCCGCCCCGTCGGTCCCCAGGCCCATGGGCACGGCCCGCTCGCGAGCAGCCAGGTAGGGGAAGACCCCGCCGACCGCGAGCTTCATGTTCGCGACCGGGTTCGTGACCACGGTGGCCCCGCTGGCGGCGATGAGGTCGAGCTCGGCGTCGTCGAGCCAGACCCCATGGGCGAGGATCGTTTGCGGGCCGAGCAGCCCGACCGCGTCGAGATGGAACGCCGGCCGCACCCCGTGCTTCGCAAGGCACTGGTCGACCTCGGCCTCGGTCTCCGAGAGATGGATCTGAACCGGCATCCCGAGCTCCTGCGATCTCGCGGCTACCCAACGCAGCGAGGTCGCGGAGACGCTGTAGATGGCGTGCGGCGCGAACCCCGGGCGGGCAAGCCGACCGCCGGCGGCATCGATCCGCTCGAGGCTCCTTTCGGCGTCCCGGCAGGCGCGCTCGGACTTCGACACGTCGTCGTCGTCGATCAGCGGAGCTGCGGTGACCGCACGGATCCCGGCATCCTCGACGGCCCTCGCCGTTGCGTGGGCGTGCCAGTACATGTCCCAGAAGCACGTGGTGCCGTTCGCGACCATCTCGAGGCATGCGAGGCGCGTGCCCCAGTACACGTCCTCGTCGTCCATCCGCTTCTCAACGGGCCAGATGTGGCGCTCGAGCCACTCCATCAGCGGCCGGTCGTCGGCGTGGCCTCGAAACAGGGTCATCGCGGCGTGCGTATGGCCGTTCACGAGTCCCGGAACCAGCGCCATGCCGGCGCCGTGGACGACGTCGTCGCCGGGCTGCGGCTTCACCCCCGGCCCGAGCGCGGTGATGAGACCGTCCTCGCAGCGGACCCCGACCTCGACGCCGTCCTGCTTGGCGTCGACGATGGTGAGGGCGCGCACGCGCCGATTATCGCGCGGCGGCTTTGCGAATCGCGTCCGGGCTCAGCCGATCGGGGGCGTCTCGGAGCGCTCGCGGTGAAAGTGGGGAACCGCGTGGGCACTCACCGGAACCTCGACCTCGCGCGAGACCTCGTCGGCGAGCGGAGGCACCACGGCCGAGAGCTCCGTCCGCAGGAGCTCCTCGTTGGCGACCCGGCCCGCCTCGAGGCGCTCGATGGTGAGCCTTCTCGAGGAAACGCCGTTCGCGAGGTTGTCGACGATGCAAACCGCCGCGTAGAGCATGTGCAGCTCGCAGGCGACGGTGCACTCGGAGGCGAGCGTCATCCCGACGAGGTCGGCGGCCCTCGCGACCAGCCTGATCTCGGCGCGCGTTTCGAGGCGCGGCCCTGCGGACTGCCAGTAGACGCCACCGTCGCGCAGCTCGGCGTTGCCCCACTCCTTCCAGGAGCGGCGGACGTGACGGCGCCACCGCTCGTCGAACTCGGCGACGATGTGCGAGCGCTCGTCGCCGAACGTCGTCGGGTTCGGGCCGAAAGCGATGAAGTCCTCGGGGCAGACGATGCTGCCCACCTCGAGCTCGGCGTGGAGCGAGCCCACCGACCCGATTGCGAGCACCCGGTTGCAGCCGAGCTCGCGCAACGCCCTCAGGTTGGAGGGGTGGTCGATCTGGTCCGGTGGGACGTAGCCGTCTGCGATGCCGTGCCTCGAGAGCAGCACGTAGGAGCCGAAGTCGAGGGCTTCGACCCTCGTCCCGTGGGCCTCCACCTCCACCCGCTCGCCGCCCTGGGCGATCGGCAGCCCCAGCAGGTAGCGCCCTCCCAGAAGTGCGAGCTTGGACATGACGGCCCGACCCTATAGATCCAGGCTCAAGGCAACTTCAAGAGCTGATCTAGCGGTCGGCCAGCCGGCTAGCTCCGCCGACGAGCACCGCGCATGCCGAGACGAGCGCGACGAAGACCGCCACGCCCGCCGTGTGGTAGCGGGCGTAGGCGAGCAGGTCGTCGTAGCGAGCGAGCCCCGTGAACGCCAGCGCCGCGCCGGCGCCAAGCAGGACCGATCGGGGCGGCGGGCCGATGCCGACCGAGCGCGGAACGGGCGCCTCGCGCTTGGCGAACGCTCGTGACAGCGCGACCACGCCGAACGCGAATGCGGCGGCGACGAGAAAGCCGCCGAGCACGTCGCTGGGGAAGTGCCAGCCGATGACCAGAAGCGCGGTTCCCACAGCGAGCGCGTAGAGCCCCGCGAGCGAGGCGGCCCAGACGCGAAGCCGGGGCGGGCAGACGATCACGGCGGCGAGGGCAACCGACATCGCGGCGGTGGCGTGGCCGCTCGGAAAGGCCGTGTCCCAGACGTGGTCGTTGCCGAACAGCGGATGGACGCGCGGGTGTGCCAGCGCGACCTTGAGGAGCTGCGTCGCCGCGTTGGCGCCGCCCACGGCGATCAGCGCCATGATCGCCTGGCGCCGTCGGCCGTTGGCGAATCCCATCCAGGCGATGCCCAGGGCCAGGACGGCCAGCGGCAGCGGGTCCGCGGTGTGCACGATCCCGGTGAGAACCGGGGTGGCGATCGGCCCCTGCAGGGCCTCGAGACCGTTCAGCGCGCGGAGGTCGGTCGCCGGAAATGGCACGACCCAGTAGGCCGCGACGACGACCAGCGCGACGCCCACGGCGCACGCAAAGGCGGCCGCCGCCGGGAATTTCACGCCCTGACGCATACGCACACGGTAGCGCCGCCACCTGAGAATCTCGTAAAACCCGCCCTATGCGGGCGTAACCGGGTTCCGGCGCTCCGAAAAGCGGCGGTCCTTCGTCGCCGCCATGGAGAAGCGCCGCACGAGCTCCGAGCGCAGGGCTTCGGGCTCGATCACGGCGTCAACCACCAGCTCGGAGGCCAGGTGGAGGATGTCGATGTCGGCCGAGTATTCGGCGCGCTTGCGCTCCACGAACTCGGCGCGCTCGCCCTCGTCGGCGATTGCCTGGATCTGGTTGAAGAAGACGGCGTTTATCGCCGCCTCCGGGCCCATCACCGCGATCGAGGCCGTCGGCAGCGCGATGCAGCAGTCCGGCTCGAACGCCGGGCCCGCCATCGCGTAGAGCCCCGCGCCGTAGGCCTTGCGCACGATCACCGAGACCTTCGGCACCGTCGCCTCCGAGACGGCGGAGATCATCTTGGCCCCGTGGCGAATGATGCCCTGGCGCTCCACGTCGGTGCCGATCATGAAGCCGGGCACGTCGGCGAGGAACAGGAGCGGGACGTTGAAGGCGTTGCACGTCCAGATGAAGCGCGCGGCCTTGTCTGCCGAGTCGACGAAGAGCACACCGCCCTTGAACTTCGGCTGGTTCGCGACGATGCCGACGACGCGGCCGTCCAGGCGCGCGTACCCGGTGACCAGCTCCTTCGCCCAGCGCTCCTGGACCTCGCAAAACGAGTCCGCGTCGGCGAGAGCCTCGATCAGGTCCCGGACGTCGAACGCCGTCTTCTCGTCGTCCGGCACGATCTCGGCGACGGAGCGCTCCGCCGCCGGCTCCGCGGGCGGCGCCGGCGGGGGCGCCTCGCGCCAGTTCTGCGGCATGTAGGAGAGGTAGCGGCGGGCGATGTCGATGGCGTCCTCGTCCGTCTTGGCGAGGAAGTGCCCGCAGCCGGACACACCGGTGTGCATCTTCGCCCCGCCCATCTCCTCGAGCGTCACCTTCTCGCCGATGACCATCTCCGCCATCCGCGGCGAGCCGAGGTACATCGACGCATTGCCCTCGCGCATGATCACCACGTCGCAGAACGCGGGGATGTACGCGCCGCCGGCCGCCGAGGGGCCGAACAGGACGCAGACCTGCGGCACCTTTCCCGACATCCGCACCTCGTTGTGGAAGATCCGCCCGGCGCCGCGGCGGCCCGGGAACATCTTCACCTGGTCGGTGATCCGCGCGCCCGCCGAGTCCACCATGTAGATCATCGGCAGCTCCAGGCTCAGGGCGCGCTCCTGGATCCGCAGGATCTTCTCAACCGTCTTGGGGCCCCAGGAGCCGGCCTTCACCGTAGGGTCGTTGGCCATCAGCGCCACCTTGCGCCCGCCGATCAGCGCCAGGCCCGTGACGACACCGTCGGCGCCGAGGCCCGCCTGGTCCCAATTGGCGAGGAGCGCCTCCTCCGCGAACGACTCGGGATCGACCAGGCGCGCGACCCGCTCGCGGACGGGCAGCTTGCCCTGCTCCGCCGTCTTGGCGTGATGCCGTTCGGGACCGCCCGCGTAGGCGGCCTCGAGCGCTTCCTGGAGCTCGGAGCCCTCGCGCGTCTCGCTCATCGCGAAGCGCAGTCTAGGGCGCGCCCAGCGGCTTTTCGGGCGTCAGCTGGCGGGATCCTTGGCGACCGGCTTCTCGCCCGAGTAGTCGTAGAAGCCGCGGCCGGACTTCCGCCCGTAGTGGCCCGCCTCGACGAGCTTCGTCAGCGTCTCCGGCGCCGAGAAGCGCTCCTCGCCGTAGGCCTCGTACATCACCGCGGCGATCGCGGCGAGCGTGTCGAGGCCGACGAAGTCCGAGAGCGTGAGCGGGCCCATCGGGTGGCTGGCGCCGGCCATCATCCCCGCGTCGATGTCCTCGATCGACCCAACGCCCTGCTCGTGGGCCCTGATGGCGTCCAGCATGTACGGCACCAGCAGGCGGTTGACGATGAAGCCCCGGTTGTCACCCGCCGCGACGTTGGTCTTGCCGAGCTTCTCGCCGAGCTCGAAGCCGAGGTCGATGGCCTCGTCCCCGCTCCCATCGGCACGGACGATCTCGAGCAGCGGCATGACCTGCGGGGGGTTGAAGAAGTGAAGGCCGAGGAAGCGCTCGGGACGGGAGGTCACCGCGGCCTGGTCGGCAACCGAGAGCGACGAGGTGTTGGTTGCGAAGAAGGCCTCGGGCTTGACGATCCCGTCCACCTCGCGCCACATCTCGAGCTTGAGGTCGAGGTCCTCGGTGATCGCCTCGATCACGAAGTCGCAGTCGGCGAGCGCGGCGTAGTCCAGGGTCGGCTCGATCCGGCCGCGCACGGCATCGGCGTCGACCTGCTCCATCTTGCCCTTCTCGACCGCGCGGCCAAGCTGCTTCTCGATCTTGGCGACACCCTTCTCGAGGTTGCCCTCGTCGATTTCGCGGAGGACCACTTCCCACCCGGCCTGGGCGCAGATCTGGGCGATGCCATGCCCCATGATTCCGGCCCCGAGTACTCCAACCTTCGCTATCTCCACGCGTCTTCGATCTCCTTGGGGCCAGCGGCCACCGGTCGCTTCAGGGGCGCGGAGCCTAGATGACTGAATCTAGCGGGGAGGCGTCAGACCGAGGCGCTCGAATTCGGCGGCCATCGCCTCGGCGAGGGCGTGCATCCCGGACATCGGCCGGACCATCACGGTGAGCTCGCGAACTTTGCCCTCCGCGTCGAAGCGCAGAAGGTCCAGGCCCTGGACCTCGCGATCGCCCACCTTCGCCGCGAAGATCAGCGCGGCCTCGTCCTCGTTCTCGAAGCGATCCGTGTAGCTGAAGTCGCTGAAGACCTTCATCGCGCCCTCGGTGAGGATCAGGCCGACGACCTCCCTGCCCTCGTACGCCTTGAAGACGACCGGGCTCCGGAAGACGACGTCCTCGGCCAGGACCTCGGGCACCGCCGCGGCATCCATCGCCTTGACGGCGTTCATGAACGCGTCGCTCTTCACGACGGGGACCCTACCGGTGCCAATCCACCGGGCCGGCGGTCAGGAGGTGCGAGCCGAGGGGGCGGCCGAGCACGTCCTGGACGGCGCGCGATGCGCGCAGAAGCGACTCGAGGTCGACGCCGGTCTCAAGGCCCATCTCGTGGAACATCGAGACCAGGTCCTCGGTGCCGACGTTTCCGGTCGAGCCGGGCGGGACCGGGCAGCCGCCGAGCTCGCCAAAGGACGACTCGAACGAGTCGACGCCCTCCTCGAGAGCGGCGAGCGCGTTGGCCAGTCCCTGACCACGGGTGTTGTGAAAGTGGGCGGTGAGCTCGACGCCCTCGAGCCGCTCCCGGGCGGCGGCGAAGAACCGGCGGACCTGCAGCGGGTTCGCCATCCCCGTCGTGTCGCCGAAGCCAACCTCCTCGCAGCCGGCCTCGACCAGCCGCGCGGCGATGCCGAGCACGCGGTCGGCCGGCACCTCGCCCTCGTACGGACAGCCGAAGGAGGTGGAGATGACGCCCTCGCAGCGCAGCCCGGCCGCCCTGGCCGTGGCGAGCGTCGCCTCGAGCCCCGCCAGGGAGTTGGCGATCGAGCGGTTCACGTTCCTGCGGTTGTGGGTCTCCGACGCCGACAGGAAGACGTTGATCTCGTCGAAGCGTTCGCGGTGCGCGAGCGCCCGCTCGAGCCCCCGCTCGTTCGGGATCAGCACGGAGTAGTCGACGCCCTCGGGGCGATCGACGGCCTCCAGGACCTCCTCGGCGTCAGCGAGCTGGGGAATGACGTCCGGGCGCACGAACGAGGTCACCTCCAGCCGCCTCAGGCCGCTCGCCGCGAGCAGGTCGTCGCGCGAATACCCCGCGGTCGCCGGCCTCGCCCGCGCCATGCCGCTGACCGCCACCGTCATCGCGCTCGCCGCCCTCTCCATGGGCGGCTTCCCGCCGCTCTTCGGCTTCGTCGGCAAGGAGCTGATCTACGAGGCGACCGATCACGCCCCCCGTTGGCCGGAGATCGTCACCGCCGCCGCGATCATCGCCAACGCGCTGATGATCGGCTGTGCCGGCATGGTGGCGCTGCGCCCGTTCTTCTTCGGCCCGCGCCGGAGCCCCAAGGACGCCCCCGCCGACCCGGACTGGGGCCTCTGGCTCGGCCCGGTGATCCTCGCCGGGCTCGGCCTGCTCTTCGGCCTCTTCCCGGCGCTGATCGGCAAGGCGCTGATCGCAGAGATGTCGCAATCGGTCTCTGGCGCACCGATGGAGGTCCACCTCGCTTTCTGGCACGGCGTCGGCATCCCGCTGGTGCTCAGCCTCGTCACCTTCGCCATCGGCTTCCTGCTCTACTTCCTGCTCGACCGCATCCGCGACGGGCTCGCGGCGGCCGAGCCGTCGCTGCCGCGCACCGAGGCCTGGTACGACGCGGCCCTCGCCGGGCTGGCGCGGCTCGCCGCCGCCCTCACCGGCACGGTGCAGAACGGCCGGATGACCAGCTACCTGCGCAACACCTTCCTGATCATGGGCCTCCTGATCTGGGGCGCGCTCTGGCTCGGCCGCGGCGCCTGGCCGGCGTTCGTGGTCAACATCGAGCTGATCGACTGGGCGATCATCGTGATCATCACCGCCTCGATCGTCGTGGTGCTGCGCACGCATTCGCGGCTGACCGCGATCACCGCGCTGGGCGGGGTCGGCGCCGGCATCGCCATCATCTTCGTGGTCTACGGCGCCATCGACGTGGCGATGACCCAGCTCTTCGTCGAGATCCTGGTGGTGGTCTTTCTCGCTATCGCCATGGTGCGGCTGCCGCCCTCGGGCGCCGTCCCGTTCCAGGCCGGCAACGCCGCGGTCGCTGTGCTGCTCGGGCTGGCGGTGACGCTGTCGCTCCTGACCGTGCTCGGCGCCCAGCTCGACCCCTACCTCACCGCATACTTCGAGGCCCGAAGCTACCCCGAGGCGCACGGCCACAACATCGTCAACGTGATCCTGGTCGACTTCCGCGGCTTCGACACCATGGGCGAGATCTCGGTGATCGTGATCGCCGGCATCGCGGCGATCGCGGTGCTCAGGGCCGGACGAAAGGCATCGCGATGAACTCGCTCATCCTCTCGACCGCGACCCGGCTCCTGATGCCGCTGATCCTGCTGGTCTCGATCTTCGTCTTCTTCCGCGGCCACAACGAGCCCGGCGGCGGCTTCATCGGCGGGCTGCTGGCCGCCACCGCCTTCGCGCTGCTCGAGAAGGCCGAGGGCCTCGACGCGGCGCGCCGGGCGCTGCACTTCCGCCCACAGTCGATCGCCGCCACAGGACTCGGCTGCGCCCTGGTCTCGGGGCTCTGGGGCGGGCTGAAGTTCGGGCATTTCCTCAAGGGCGTCTGGCCGCACCTCGCCGAGGCCTACGGCCTGCCGCTCGGCTCGATCCCGCTCTTCGACTTCGGGGTCTACCTGGTGGTGCTCGGCTCGGTCTGCGGCATCCTGTTCGCGCTCGAGGAATGCGTGGCCACCGAGGCGGACAAGGGGGACTGAGCCCATGGAGATCATGCTCGCGCTCCTCACCGGCCTCCTGGTCGCCGCCGGCGCCTACCTGATGATGAGCGGCAAGACCCTGCCCTACATCTTCGGCCTGACCATGATCTCGAACGCCGCGAACCTCCTGATCTTCTCGGCGGGGCGGATGACCTTCGGCAAGCCGCCGCTGGTGCCGAAGGGCGCCGACACCGTCATCGGCGCCGCCAACGCCCTGCCGCAGGCGCTGATCCTGACCGCGATCGTGATCGGCTTCGGGCTGCTGGTCTTCGCGCTGGCGCTGGCCTACCGCTCCTACTACGTGCTGCGCTCGACCGAGATGGACGAGATGCGGGTCGCCGAGCCGGTCGAGGAGCGCGGCTGATGCTGCTGTTCTGGCCGCTGGTCATCCCCTTCGGCACGGCGGTGCTCTGCATCCTGGCCTGGCGCTCGTCGGCGATGCAGCGCGGCATCTCGCTGGCCGGGGCACTGGCGCTCCTCGCCGTCGCGGTCCGGATCCTGGCCCAGGTGGCCGAGACCGGGCCTTTCGCGCAGCAGGCCGGCGGCTGGGCGGCACCCTTCGGCATCACCCTGGTGGCGGACTGGCTGTCGTCGGTCATGGTGCTGCTGGTCGGCATCGTCGCGGTGGCGGCGCTGGTCTTCGGGTTGGCCGACGTTACGCCCGAGGAGGAGCACCACGGCCACCACCCGCTCACCCACGCCATGCTCGCGGGGATCTGCGGCGCCTTCCTCACCGGCGACATCTTCAACATGTACGTCTGGTTCGAGGTGATGCTGATCTCATCCTTCGGCCTCCTGGTGATCGGCGGCGACCGCGACCAGCTCGACGGCGCGATGAAGTACGTCGGCCTGAACCTGATCGCCACGGTGGCGTTCCTGTCGGGCGTGGGCCTGCTCTACGGCGCCACCGGGGCGCTCAACATGGCCGACCTGCACGGCCGGCTACTGGGGCGCGCCACCGAGACCCCGATCATCGCCTCGGCCGCCTTCCTGATCTTCGCCTTCAGCTCCAAGGCCGCGCTTTTCCCGGTGTTCTTCTGGCTGCCGGCCAGCTACCACACCCCGTCCTTCACCACCTCGGCGCTGTTCTCGGCGCTCCTCACCAAGGTCGGGGTCTACGCGCTGATCCGGGTGTTCACGCTGGTCTACGACGTCAAGGGAACGCCGATCCAGAGTGTGCTGCTCTGGGGCGCGGTGCTGACAATGGTGGTCGGCGTCTTCGGCGCGCTGGCGATGACCGGGGTGCGGCGGGCGCTCGGCTTCTCGATCATCTCGTCCATCGGCTACATGATCCTCGGGCTGGCGGTGGCGACGCCGCTGGCCATCGTCGGCGCGGTCTTCTACCTGTTCCAGGACGTGGTGGTGAAGGCCAACCTCTTCCTCGGCGCCGGGGCGGCTCGGCGGCTGACCGGGTCGGAGATCTTCGGCCGCTCCGGCGGCATCTGGCGGCAGCGGCCGTGGTTCGCGCTGATGTTCCTGATCCCGGCGCTGTCGCTCGCCGGCGTGCCGCCCTTCGCCGGCTTCTGGGCCAAGCTCCTGCTGGCCAAAGCGACGCTCGACGCCGGCCGCTATGGCCTGACCTTCGCGGTGCTGGCGGTGGGGCTGCTCACGCTCTTCGCCATGGCGCGGATCTGGGCCGAGGTGTTCTGGGCCGCGCATCCCGGCGGCGACTACGCCATCACCGCCCGGCTGCCCTGGACGATGCTGGGGCCGCTCCTGGTCCTGAGCGCGCTGGTGATCTGGGTCGGCGTCTACGCCGGTCCGTTCATCGACGGCGCCCTGGCGGTCGGCGCCCAGATCGTCGACCCGACCGCCTACATCACCGCCGTGCTGGGACCGAGGCCATGAAGCTGATCCTGAAGCCCTGGTACGCGCTCCGGCTCTTCTTCGCCTTCGCCCGCGACCTGACGGTGTCGAGCGTGCAGGTGGCCAGGGCCGTGCTCGCCCCCCGCGACATCACCGAGCCGCGCTTCGTCACCGTGCCGCTCAAACGCGCGCGCAGCGGCGCCGAGATCACCCTCGTGGCGAACTACATCACCCTGACGCCCGGCACGCTCACCGTCGATGTCAGCCCCGACCGCTCGACGCTCCTGGTGCACGCGCTGCTCGCCGGCGAATCCGGCGACGCGGTGCGCGCCGATATCCAGGACGGGATCGAGCGACGGGTGACCCGGGTGACCCGGGCATGATCATCGAAACCGTCCGCACCGGGGTCTTCGGCTTCGCGCTGGCGACGGCGACACTGTTCCTTATCGTGGCGCTGCTCGCCGCGGCCTGGCGGCTGCTGACCGGGCCGACGCTGGCCGACCGGGTGGTGGCGCTCGACCTGGTCTCGACGCTGCTGGTGGTGTTCCTGGTGATCTTCAAGATGGTCAGCGGCATCGATGCCTACATCTATGTCAGCATCGCCCTGGCGCTGATCTCGTTCCTGGCCACGGTGGCCTTCGCCAACTACATCGACCGCACCACGGGGGATTCCGATGTCTGACTGGATCGCCGCGGCGCTGATGCTCGGCGGCGCCTTCTTCTGCCTGGTGGCGGGGATTGGCATCATCCGCATGAAGGACGTCTTCGGCCGGATGCACGCCGCCACCAAGGCCGGCACCTTCGGGCTGGCGCTGATCTGCATCGCGGTGATGGTCGAGGCCCGCACCCTGCTCGAGGTGGTCGAGGCGCTCTTCGTCTTCCTGTTCATGATCGCCTCGGCCCCGGTCGGCGCCCACCTGATCGGCCGCGCCGCCTTCCGCACCCGCGCCCCGGTCGACCCCAAGACCCGGATCGACCCCGGGTGCAGCGCCTTCCGCCGACGCCGCCAGGTGTGAGCGCCGCGGCCTACTCCAGTAGGTCGGGCTGCTCCCTGACAACCCGGTCCCACATCGGCTGGCACTGGAACCAGCCTGCGAACGGCGTGCCGTTCACCGCCCGCGCCGCCCGGGCATTTGCCGCGTCGACCTGCAGCGGCGTGCCGACCGATTCGGCCAGGAACTGCGCCTGACAGCAGCGCTCCATCGAGACGAACCACCACACCGCGTCCTCGACCGTCCCACCCACGGTGAGCAACCCGTGATTGCGCAGGATGGCCGCCTTGTGCGTCGCGAGGTTCCGTGCCAGCTCCGCACCCTCGCTGGCCTCGGTGATCAGCACCCGGGTATCGTCGTGGAAGATGTGGTCCTCGTAAAAGGCGCAGGCGTCCTGGGTGATCGGATCCAGCACCCGACCGACCGCCGACCAGGCCTTGCCATAGATCGAATGGGCGTGCGCCGCCGCGACCACCTCGGGCCGGGCCTCGTGAATCGCGGCGTGGATGGCGAAGGCGGCGACATTGACCGGCCGCTCGCCCTCCACGACGTTGCCCGCGGCATCGACGCGGATCAGGTCCGACACCCGGATTTGGCCGAAATGCATGCCGAAGGGGTTGACCCAGAAGGTATCGGTGAACTCCGGGTCGCGCGCGGTGATGTGGCCGGCAACGCCTTCGCTGAAGCCGCAGGCGGCGAAGATCCGGAACCCGCCCGCCAGGCGTTCCTTGCGGTGCCGGCGTTCCGCGGAGAGGTCGCTGAAGACGGGCGGCGCCAGCTTCTTGAAGGTGGGCGCGTAGGCGGCCGCCTTGCTCCGGCTCAGCTCCGTCTCCTCCAGCAACGTCGTATCCAGGGTGTTCATCTTTCCCTCCACATCTCTCCGCCGTCGCTTTTGGGCGGGTCCGGCCAGTATGGCGCGTGCCGGCCCGGCGTCCTTAACGCCGGCCGAAAAATCCCAAAAAGCCGCAAAATGGGCGTAGCTTGCGCCATGCCCGGGCAACGTTTCGCCTTCGGTCCCTTCGTGCTCGAACCCGACACCGGTACGCTGTTGCGACAGGGGGTGCCGGTGCCGGTGAGCTATCGCGGCGCGCTGGTGCTTGCGGAAATGCTGCGGCGGCCCGGCGACGTCCTGACCAAGTCCCAGCTCCTGGACGCAGGCTGGCGCGGCATGGCGGTCGAAGAGGGCAACCTGTCGGTCCAGATCGCGGCGCTGCGCAGGCTGCTGGGCCCCGCAGCCGATGGCGCGGACTGGATCGCAACGGTCCCGCGCGTCGGCTACCGCTTCGTCGCCGCGGTGGTGCGCCCGGAGGCCGGGGCGCCCGCTGACAGCGCCGAGGGGGCCGGACGCGGACCCTCGATCGCCGTCCTGCCCTTCGCCAACCTCAGCGACGATCCGGAGCAGGCGTATTTCGCCGAAGGCCTGGCCGAAGACATCATTACCCGCCTGGCACGGCTGCGCGCGCTCTTCGTCTCCGCCCGCAACTCGTCCTTCGCCTACAAGGGGCGTCCGGTCGATGTAAAGCAGATCGGGCGAGAACTCGGCGTGCGCTACGTCCTTGAAGGCAGCGTCCGGCGCTCCGGCCAGCGGCTGCGCACCACGGCGCAGCTCAACGATGCCGAACGCGGGTTGCAGGTCTGGGCCGAGCACTACGACGGCGACCTCGCCGACTTCTTCGCCTTGCAGGACAGGATCACCGACAGCGTCATCGCCGCGATCGAGCCGCAGATCTACGCCGCGGAGAACACCCGCCTGGGCAGCCGGCCGCCGGAGAGCCTCGACGCCTGGGGCTTCGTGATCCGCGCGATGCCCTACGTCTGGACCTGGGGATCGGCCGCCGACATCGAGACCGCCCAGCGGCTGCTCGGCCGCGCCATCGACATCGATCCGGGGTATCCGCGCGCCAGCAGCCTGCTCGCCTGGTCCTATGCCGCCCAGGCACAGCTTGGCTGGGCCGAAGCCGGCGAGGTGTTGCCGGTGGCCCTGGCGCTGGCGCAGAAAGGCATCCAGGGCGACCCGGACGACCCGTGGGGCCACCTGGCGGCCGGCTACGTGCACATGGTCTCCCGCCGCTTCAAGCCGGCACTTGCCGAACTCGGCGACGCGATCGAGCGCAATCCGAGCCTGGCGCTTGCGCACGTGATCCTGGGGTCGACCTACGGCTACGGCGGCATGGCGGAGGATGGACTGCACCACCTGGCAATCGCCGCCCGCCTCGGCCCGCGCGACTATACCCAGGCCGCGAACCTGGCGACGGCGGGCCTCTGTCACCTGATGGCGCAGCGATATGGCGAAGCGATCGACTGCGAGCGCCACGCTGTCCAGCTTCGCCCAAATTTCGGCACCGCCTGGCGCACCCTTGCCGCCGCGGCGGGACTGGCCGGCGAGCTCGACACCGCGGCCGAGGCGCTCTTGCAGGCACGACGCCTGCATCCCGGCCTGTCGGTCGGCTGGGTCGAGAAATACCACCCGATCGTGCGCGCGCAGGACCGCGCCGCCTACATCCGGGGCCTCCGCGCCGCCGGGCTTGAATAGCCACCGGCTCGGGTATGGAGCAATATTAATCATTGGTGGTGGTCGGTAGTCCTGCGCGCGATGCGCTGGCGGATGCGGCGGACCAGGAACCAGACCACCACGATCACCGGCACGGTCAGGATCGCGAGCAGCGCGGCCTCGGAGACGTGCGCGGCCTCCGCGAGCGGGGCGAACAGGTGCCCGGCGAGGCTCAGCGCGTAGTAGCTGATCGCCACCACCGACAGACCCTCCACCGTCTCCTGCAGCCGCAGCTGCAGCGCGGCGCGGCGGTCCATCGCCCGCAGCACCTCCACGTTCTGGGCCTGATTCGCCACGTCCACCCGGGTGCGCAGCAGGTTCGCCGCCCGCTCGGCCCGGCCCGACAGCTCCGACAGCCGCTCCTCCGCCGAGCGGCAGGTGCGCATCGCCGGCTCGAAGCGGCGGGTCATGAACTCGGCGAACAGCTGGCGGCCGCCGACCCGCTCCTCGCGCAGCACCTGGATGCGCTGGTTGACGATCGCATCGTAGGCGCCGGCGGCGCCGAAGCGGAAGGCGCTGGTCGAGGCCAGGTGCTCGATCTCGGCCGCGAGCTTCAGCAGCCGGTCGAGCGTCTCCGGCTCGCGCCCGGTCTCCGCCGCCATGCCCGCCACCACCTCGGTCAGCTCGCGGTCGATCCGCGCCACCGCCGCCGCGACGGTGCGCGCCTGCGGCAGGGTCAGCATCGACGCGCACTTGTAGGTCTCGATCTCCAGCACCCGCTGCACGATCCGCCCGAGCCGGCGCCGGCCGATCTCCGGCTGCGCCAGCACCAGGAACCGGCCGTGGCCGTTCTCGTCGATGCGGAAATCCGCGGCGATCACCGCCTCGCCGTCGACCACCCGGCTGACCGCGAGGCTCTCGAGCACGAACCAGTCGGCCAGGTCGGCGGCCAGGCGGCTCTCGACCTCGGCCGGCGCAGCGGTCTCG
>CAVUEV010000006.1:0-272430 GCA_963740625.1 uncultured Actinomycetes bacterium | reverse complement strand
TTCGCCAGCTCGTTCAGCGATCCGAACTTCTGCGCGGTCGCAGGACGCACCGGCAACCTCGACAGCTTCGAGGCGACCGGGCTCGGCACTCCGTTCGGGGTTGTGAATAACAACAGCAATTTCCCGGTCGTCAACGGCGGGCCGCCCGCCCAGGGCTCCTCGCAGTCGTTCACCGCGGTCCCGAAGGACGGCACGAGCACCGCAACCGGCATCGTCGGCTGCGTCAACTCGGCCGGCCTGCACCTGAACTCGGGCTACGTCACCGGCGTCTAGTCGCTGACTAGCAAGTTCAGCAGTAGCTGAGAGAGGGCCGGGTCGAAAGACCCGGCCCTCTTTGCGTCTGGACGGGGCGACCTGAGGAGTCGTTTGGCAAACGCGGGTATTAGTCGAGGGCACGGGTGGTGACGGGATCCGCTTCGAAGCGTGCGTTAGCGCGCGATTTTCGCGCTGGCGTCCGGTGTCGCCGCCGTAATCGATATCAACAACCTACGGAGGTAGAACCCTTGAAGCGACTCATGCTTCTTCTCACCTCGGCGCTGGTGATCGTCGGCGTCGGCGCGGCTCTGTCCGTGCCGAGCGCAGGCGCCAAGACCCACGCCAAGGCCGCTCACAAGCAGGCCGACAAGCGCGGTCGTCGCGGTCGTCGCGGCGCCACCGGTCCCCGGGGCCCGCAGGGCCCGAAGGGCGACACGGGTCCGGCCGGCTCCGCAGGGCCCGGCAGGCCCGTCGGGCACCGGCAGCCTCAACTTCAACGGAGTTGGGAACAAGGTCGTCGTCGTCGGCAACTTCACGATCGCGAGCAAGTTCACGGATCCGAGCAGCTGCGCGTTGCCGGCCGCACCGGCAACCTCGACAGCTTCGAGGCGACTGGCTTGGGAGCCGGCAACCGTTCACGGCAATCACGAACAACACCAATTTCCTGATCGTGCCGCCCGGCCCAGGGCAACTCGCAGTCGTTCACCGCGGTCACCAAGGACGGCACGAGCACCGCAACCGGCATCGTCGGCTGCGTCAACTCGGCCGGCCTGCACCTGAACTCGGGCTACGTCACCGGCGTCTAGTCGCTGACCAGCAAGTTCAGCAGTAGCTGAGAGAGGGCCGGGTCGAAAGACCCGGCCCTCTTTGCGTCTTTCAGACGCAACTTTTCGCTGCAGGATGGTGTTATAAGTCGCGGCAGGTGGTGTAGGGCCGCGCGCGCGTTGCCCCGCCGCTACCGCCGTAGCAATCAACAACAACAACCTATGGAGGGTGTTCTCTTGAAGCGACTAATGCTTCTTCTCACCTCGGCGCTGGTGATCGTCGGCGTCGGCGCGGCTCTGTCCGTGCCGAGCGCGGGCGCATCGAAGACCCACGCCAAGGCCGCTCACAAGCAGGCCGACAAGCGCGGTCGTCGCGGTCGTCGCGGCGCCACCGGTCCCCGGGGCCCGCAGGGCCCGAAGGGCGACACGGGTGCGCAGGGTCCGGCCGGTCCGGCTGGCCCCCAGGGTCCGGCTGGCCTCGGCAGCCTCAACTTCAACGGAGTTGGGACCAAGGTCGTCGTCGTCGGCAACTTCACGATCGCGAGCTCGTTCACCGATCCGGGTCAGCTGCGCGATCGCGGCCGCACCGGCAACCTCGACAGCTTCGAGGCGACCGGGCTCGGCAACCCGTTCACGGCGGTCACGAACAACAGCAATTTCCGGCATCGTGCCGAACGGCAGGCGGGCTCCTCGCAGTCGTTCACCGCGGTCAGCAAGGACGGCACGAGCACCGCAACCGGCATCGTCGGCTGCGTCAACTCAGCCGGCCTGCACCTGAACTCGGGCTACATCACCGGCGTCTAGTCGCTGACCAGCAAGTTCAGCAGTAGCTGAATTGTTTGGCCGCGCTCTGGCCGCCTCGCCGCCGGCTCCCATCACCCCGGCCTGCACACTCGGGCTACGTCACCGGCGTCTAGTCGCTGACCAGCAGGTTCAGCAGCAGCTAGAGGGCCGGGTCAAGAGGCCCGGCCCTCTTTCCGACGTTTTCAGCGCGCTCCAGATGCGAGCCGGAGCTAGAAGCTGAGCTCGAACGCGTACGTGCGCGTGGGCCTGTAGACGCCGGTCACGGTGATCGTGCCTTTGACGTCCTTGCTTTCGCCGTTTCGCGTGTCCGTCGCCGTGAACTTGCAGTTGAACGGGTACCGCGGGCGGGCAGCGCAATGCGACTGGAAGTCCTTCATATAGGGGACGTGAGCGGCGATCAAGAGCTTCAGGTTGGCGTCGATGTCGGCCGGCCCCTTGGCTCGAACGTTCTGGACGATCTGGCTCGGAGCCCCGCTCTGCGGCTGGTTCTGGGCCGGCAGGGATGGAGTCGAGGCACTCGACGAGCTGTCGCCGGAGCTCCCGCAGCCGGCGAGCAGAATTCCCGCGATCGCGGACGCAGAGGCCGCCGCCCGCAAGGTCTGCGTCTTCCCTGGCATGGCGGCGGATTCTAGCTGGGTGGGGCGGGGCATCTCCGGCTTGCGTGCGCTCAGCGATCATTCGCCGGCGCGTACTCGAGACCGTAGATGTAGGTACGCGTCGGCTTGTACACGCCGTTGATGGTGGCGGTTCCGCTGACGGGCCGGTGCTGACCGTCGGGTACGTTGCGGTTGCTGAGCTTGCTCGTGTCGATCGCGGTCATCGAGCATTCGACCGGGAACTCGGGCGGAGTTGGCTCCGGCGGGCAGTCGGCCTTGAACCTCGTCAGCTCGGGGTGATCCTTTTGGACCAGAAACGCGAGGTTGGCGGCGAGATCGATCGGGCCCCGCACCGCGGTGGCAGCAGACCCCTGACTGTTGCCGTTGTCTTGGGTCGCCGAGGTCGATGCATCGCCACCGCAGGCAGTCACCGTCAGTACGCCCGCGACCAAGGCAATCGTGACCAGCAGACTAGTTCCGGACCCTCTTGGGTTGGCGGTTCGCAAGGCGGCGATGATAGGCGAGGACATCGCCTTGACAACAGAACGGGCCGGGTCTCTCGACCCGGCCCGTTCTCGCTGATACTTGTTGCTACCGAGCTCGCTTGTGGCTAGACGCCGGCCACGAAGCCCGAGGTGATGCAAAGCCCAGAGACCTGGACCGCGCCAACGGACCCGGCCATCGTGCTCGCGCCGTCGTTCGATACCGCGGTGAACGAGTCAGAGTCACCGGTGGCTCCGCTCGCCGTCGTAGTGACCGCCACCGAGGTGTTGTTGGTCAGCGGGGCGAACGTTCCTTCGTCCTTCGCGAACTGGCTGTCCTTCGCGCCGGCACGCACCATGACCTCCGTGCAGGCACCGGCCGTCGCGTCCTCACGAACGGTGAAGTTGCCGATCGTGATGACCTTTGAGCTGGTCCCGGACAGCGTGGCGTTGAAGTTGAGCGTGCCGCCAGCGCCGCTGCTTCCTGCCGGACCGGCCGGACCGGTCGCTCCACGCGGGCCCTGCGGTCCCTGCGGTCCACCCGCAGGTCCGGCGGGGCCGACGGCGCCGGCCGCTCCGGTTGCGCCCCGATTACCGGTCGCGCCGGTATCGCCCTGGAAGCCGCGAGGTCCGCGCGGACCCTGGAAGCCGCGAGGTCCGCGCCGGCCGCGATGGCCGCGCTTGTCACTGGCCTTCCCTGCCGTTGCCTTGGAGTGAGAGCTGTGCGCGCTGGCGGCCGAAACCGCGAGCGCCCCTGCCACCAACCCGACGCACACCGCCAGGGCCGTGATCATCCGATGCTTCATCTTTGAAGCCTTCCTTTCGTAGATCCGGCCGCGTCGCCGGAGCCTTGACTGCAGGTTTCCACCCTATACCGAATAGGTCCCTGCGTGGGATGGGTTTTGAGACGCCACTCGTCTCCGGCGCCGCTCAGACGTCGGCGGGAAGGAGCTTGAACGCCGGCTCTCCCGTCAGCGGCTTCAGGGTGCGGAAGTGGCGCTCGTCGAGGGTGGCGATGCGGGTTGTGCCGACATGTGCGGCGAGGGCGACGAGGGAGGCGTCGGTTAGCCCGATGTCTGGGCGATCTGCGGTCACGTCGAGCAATCGAGCGAGCGCGCCCTGCCACCATTTGACTGGGTACGCGCCCCGAGCCAGGTCTTCCTGAAACCCAACGATCGCCTTCGCCCCGCCCAGTCGCCGAACGACGTGGTCGCACTCAGCCAGGACAAGCGGCGAGATCACAAGGTCATCTTCGACTCGTTGCATCCAGGCCAGGACGCGCTCGTGATCGTCGTCGCCTCGGTAGATCAACGCGACGATGATCGACGTATCGACAACGATCACTCGCCGAATCCGGTTTCGGCGAGGTAGCGATCGACGTTCGCGGCGAGATCCCTCGGCCCGTCGGCGACCCCGATTGCCTGTGGCCGTGGCTGTTTTTGGCTCTTGACCGCAGCTGCCAGGATGTCGCGCACGAGCTGCGCTTTCGTGACTCCGTCACGCTCAGCCCGACTTGCGAGCGCCTGATCGAGCTCCGCATCCAGATAGAGGCTCGTCTTCTTCACTTCCGCCATTCTACCACCTGCCACCCGCCCTATATAAGCTTATTGCCCAACTGACGGTCCAACCCCGATAGCCGATGCCGCGCCCCGGTGAGGCGTAAGATCGATCGTTTGGCGACGCGGGCGAAACAGGGTGCGGAATCACCCCTGACGCGGTTCTCCGCGCCGGTTCGCCGCTGGTTCGAGGCGTCCTTCGAGGCGCCCACGCCCGCGCAGACCCTGGGCTGGCCGGCGATCGCCACGAGCGCCAACACGCTGATCTGCGCGCCCACGGGCTCAGGAAAGACGCTCGCCGCATTCCTCTGGGGAATCGACAGGCTCTCCGGTGAGCCGGAGCGGCTCGGCTCCGGCGTACGGCTGGTCTACGTCTCGCCGTTGAAGGCCTTGAGCTACGACGTCGAGCGGAACCTGCGGGCGCCGCTCAAGGGCATCGGGGCCGAGATCTCCGTCGGCCTGCGCACCGGCGACACGCCGCAGAAGGAGCGCCAGGCGATGCTGCGCAAGCCGCCGGACATCCTGATCACGACGCCTGAGTCGCTCTACCTGATGATGAGCTCGCAGGCCAAGGACATCCTCACCGGCGTCGAGGCGGTGATCGTCGACGAGATCCACGCCGTCGCCCAGACCAAGCGCGGCGCCCACCTCGCGCTGACGCTGGAGCGCCTGTCGCATCTCGTGACGTCATATGACGGGCCGGACCCCCAGCGCATTGGCCTCTCGGCGACCCAGCGGCCGCTGGAGCGGATCGCCCAGTTCCTCGTCGGCCCGCGGCGCGACTGCGAGATCGTCGACGCCGGCATCCGCAAGGAGCTCGACCTGAAGATCCACGTTCCGGTCGAGGACATGGCGAATCCCGGTGCCTTGACCGACCCCGTCGCCCCCGGACGCGAAGCGGAGGAGGCGACGGGCGGTGACTTCGACGGGGCGCTCAACCAGCGCTCGATCTGGCCGGCGATCTACCCGGAGATCCTGGAGCTCGTCCGCGAGCACACCTCGACGCTGGTCTTCGTCAACAACCGCCGCGCCGCGGAGCGCATCGCCAAGCGCCTCAACGAGCTGGCCAATGAGCAGCCCGAGCAGGAGCTTCCCGCGACTGAGCAGGCGGGGAACCACAACCCGCCGGCCGACGGCCCGCAGGTCGAGATCGCCCGCGCCCACCACGGCTCGCTCGCCCACGAGGAGCGCCAGGTGGTCGAGGAGCTCCTGAAGTCCGGGCAAGCTTCCGTGCCTGGTCGCCACCTCGTCGCTCGAGCTCGGCATCGACATGGGCGCGATCGACCTGGTGATCCAGATCGAGTCGCCGAAGTCGGTCACCCGGGGACTGCAGCGGATCGGACGCTCGGGCCACACGCTCGACGCGGTCTCCGTGGGGCGGATCTTCCCGAAGTTCCGCGGCGACCTGGTCGAGTGCGCGGTGGTCGCCAAGCGGATGCGCGACGGGGACATCGAGGAGACGATCATCCCCCGCAACCCGCTGGACGTCCTGGCCCAGCACCTGGTCTCGATGTGCGCGGACTCCGAGTGGGAGGTCGCGGAGGTCGAGCGGGTGGTGACCGCGACCGAGTCGTTCTCCGACCTCGGCCGCGAGCAGCTGGAGAACGTCCTCGACATGCTCGACGGGCGCTACCCGTCCGAGCGCTTCGCCGAGCTGCGCCCGCGCCTGGTCTGGGACCGCACCGCGGGGACCATCCGCGGCCGCAAGGGGGCGCGCCAGCTCGCGGTGACCAACGCCGGGACCATCCCCGACCGCGGCCTCTACGGCGTCCACCTCCCGGACGGCCGCCGCGTGGGCGAGCTCGACGAGGAGATGGTCTACGAGGCGCGCCCGAACCAGACCTTCCTGCTCGGCGCAACGACGTGGCGGATCGAGGACATCACCCGCGACCGGGTCATCGTCACGCCGGCGCCGGGAGTTCCCGGCGCGGTGCCGTTCTGGAAGGGCGACGGCATCGGCCGTCCCGCGGAGCTCGGCCGGGCGATCGGCGCCTTCGCCCGCGAGGCGGTGACGATGAAGCCGGCGAAGCTGGCGAAGGACTACGACCTCGACCGCCGGGCGGCGGAGAACCTGCTCGCCTACCTGCGCGAGCAGCAGGCCGCGACGCGAGTGGTGCCCTCCGACGAGACGATCGTCGTCGAGCGCTTCCGCGACGAGATCGGCGACTGGCGCCTGTGCGTCCTCTCGCCGTTCGGCGGCCGCGTGCACGCGGCGTGGGGCCTGGCGATGTCGCGGCGGATTCGCGACGAGCAGGACCTGGAGGCGGACGCGATCTGGTCCGACGACGGCATCGTCGTCCACCTGCCCGACGCCGACGAGGCGCCGCCGGCGGACATGGTCCTGCTCGAGCCCGACGAGGTGGAGGACCTGGTGGTCGCCGAGCTCGGGGGCTCGGCGCTCTTCGGCGCAAGGTTTCGCGAGAACGCCGCCCGCTCGCTGCTGATCCCGCGGGCGTATCCCGGCAAGCGCACGCCCCTGTGGCAGCAGCGGCTGAAGTCGCAGAGCCTCCTGGAGGTCGCCAAGGACTTCCCGCGCTTCCCGGTGATCCTCGAGACCTACCGCGAGTGCCTGCGCGACGTGCTCGACGTGCCGGCGCTGGAGGCGCTGTTGCGCGACCTCCAGTCCCGGCGGATCTCGCTGGTGGAGGTCGAGACGCCCACCGCCTCGCCGTTTGCCTCCTCGCTCCTCTTCGACTACGTCGCGACCTACATGTACGAGGGGGACACGCCGAACGCCGAACGCCGCGCGGCGGCCCTGGCCCTGGACCGCGAGCTGCTTCGCGAGCTGCTCGGCCAGGAGGAGCTTCGCGAGCTGATCGACCCCGAGGCGCTCGAGGACGTCGAGGACTCCCTCCAGCACCGAAAGCCCGAGGCCAAGGCGGGCGACCGCGATGCCCTTCAGCAGGTCCTTCGCCGGCTCGGCGACCTGACGCCGGAGGAGTGCGAGGAGCGCACGCAGGAGGGCTACTCGGCCGTGTCGATGCTTGCCAAGCTCGAGTCCGAGCGGCGGGCGGCGAAGGTGCGGATCGCCGGCGAGGAGCGCTGGATCGCCGCCGAGGACGCCGGCATGTACCGCGACGCGCTTGGCGTGCCGCCGCCGCCCGGCCTGCCCGAGAGCTACCTGGAGGACGTCGCGGACCCGCTCGTCGCGCTCCTTCGCCGCTACGCGCGCACCCACGGGCCGTTCCCCACCGCTCGCCCGGCCGAGCGGTTCGGGGTCGACCCGAGCGCGGCCCTGCGCGAGCTCGAGCGCGAGGGCGCGCTGGTGCGCGGCGAGCTCCTGCCCGGGGGCTCGGAGCGCGAGTGGTGCGATTCCGAGGTGCTCCGCCGGGTGCGGCGGGCCAGCCTGGCGCACCTGCGCAAGGAGGCCGAGGCGGTCGACCAGGTCGAGCTGGCCCGCTTCCTCCCCCATTGGCAGAACGTCGACGCCCACCGTCCGGCGGGCGCCGGGCCCGACCGCCTGCGCGAGGCGCTGGTCTCCCTGCAGGGCGTGACCCTGACTCCGGAGGTCTGGGAGCGCGACGTGCTGCCGCGCCGGCTCGGCGCCTACAGCCCAACCTGGCTCGACCAGCTCGCCACCGCGGGCGAGCTGGTCTGGGTCGGCGCCGGCGCCCTCGGCTCGACCGGGCGGGTCGCGATCTACTTCCGCGAGGACGTGCGCATCGCCGCCCCGCCGCCCGCGAACGCAAAGCTCGAGAGCCCGGCCGGCGAGGTCCACGACGCGATCCGCGAGCGCCTCGGCGCGGGCGCCTGCTTCTGGATCGACCTCGCGACCGAGCTCGAGTTCTCGAACGAGGAGCTCCACGCGGCGCTCTGGGACCTCGCGTGGGCCGGGGAGGCGACCAACGACGCCTGGGCGCCGCTGCGCGCCCGGCGCCTCTCCGCCGTTCGCAGCCAGGCGCGCGCCGGGCGCCGCTTCGCCTCCCGCCGCGCGGGAACCGGCCAGGCCGTGCAGGGCCGCTGGTCGCTCACCGCCTCGCTCTTCGCCGGCGCCCCGGCGGCGGGGCCGCGCATGCGGGCACAGGCGGAGCTGATGCTGGAGCGCTACGGGGTGGTCACCCGCGAGACGGTGCTGGCGGAGGGCGTTCCCGGCGGATTCTCGAGCCTCTACGGCGAGCTGTCGAACCTCGAGGTGCTGGGCACCGCCCGGCGGGGCTACTTCGTGGAGGGGCTTGGCGGCGCGCAGTTCGCCCTCTCGGGCGCCATCGAGCGGATGCGCGCCCTGCCCCCGGCGCCCGAGGAGTACCTGGTGCTCGCGGCAACCGACCCGGCCAATCCCTACGGGGCCTCGCTGGCGTGGCCGAAGCTCGAGGGCAACCGCCGCCCGAGTCGGACCCCGGGCGCCTACGTCCTCAGCTTCGACGGTGCGCCGATGCTCTACGTCGAGCGCGGCGGTCGCGGCATCCTCCGCCTCGCGCCGCTCGAGGGCGAGGAGCTGGCGGCGGCCATCGCGGCGCTGGTGGACGGCACGCGGGCCGGCACCCTGCCGAAGCTTTCGGTTGAGCGCCTCGACGGCGAGCCGGTGATCGGCTCCGACCACGAGCCGCTGCTCCTCGACGCGGGCTTCAGTCGGCAGCCGAGGCGCCTCGTCGCCTCGGCGTAGGCGCGAACTCGTTGGCGAACTCGATGAACGCCGCCGCCGGCGGCGGCTGGTGGCGGCCCCGGCGCCAGACGAAGGCCACCGAACGGCGCAGGGCGGGGGCGAGCGGCCGGCAGACGAGGTCGGGGCCGCCCCACTCGGCCACGGTCTCGGGAAGGACGGCGACCCCGAGCCCGCGCCCGACGACCGCGCGCATCATCGAGAGGTCGTTCGTCTCGAACGCCATCTGCGGGGCGACACCCACCTGCGCCAGGGCCTCGTCGACGACGCGGCGCGTGGCGGCGTTCGGGCGGAAGGAGACGAACGGACGGCCGTGGAGCTCGGTGAGGCGGATCCGCTTGCGCTTGGCGAGCTCATCGCCCGGCGCCATGGCGAGAACCAGCTGCTCCTCGCCAAGCCGCCGGCCCTCGAGGAAGTCGGGGATCTCGTCGAGCGCGAGCATCACGATCGCCGCATCGAGCTCGTCGCCGCGAAGCCACTCGACCATCTCCAGCGCCGTGCCCTCCTGCAGTTGCACGTCGACGCCGGGGTGGAGCTCCTTGAAGCGCAGCAGCATGGCCGGCAGGTCGATGCCACCGGCGGGAAGGACGCCGCCGACCACGAGCGTCCCCCGCAGCACGCCACGCAGCTCGTCGATCTCGCTCGCGAGCGCGTCCGCCTCCGCGAGGATGCGGGTTGCGCGGGTGAGCGCGGTCGCGCCCGCCTCAGTGAGCTCGACGCTGCGCGTGGTCCGGACCAGGAGCTCCGCGCCGAGCTCGCCCTCCAGCTTCTTCACCTGCTGGGAGAGCGCCGACTGCGCGACGTGTAGCTCGCTCGGCGGCTCGCGTGAAGCTGGAGTGCCTTGCGACCGCCGTGAAATAACGAAGCTGACGGAGCTCCACTAGGACCCTTCAGTCATAAGCAATCACGATGAATCGAATCAGAACTCTATCTTGCGCAGATAACCACTCGGGCGGACAATGTCGTCCATGCTCGGCATCGAGACGATGAGCTCCAGTGATGAGGTGACGATTCGCCGCGAGCTGACCCCGGGCGACATCGGCGCCGTCACCGCTCTGCATGGGTCCCTCTACGCCGCCGAGTACGGCATGGGCCCGCTCTTCGAGGCCGACGTCGCGGCCGGGCTGGCCCGCGCAGCCGAGTCCGGCTGGCCCGAGCGCTGCGGCGGGGCGTGGATCGTCGAAGCCGACGGAAGGGTCGCCGGCAGCATGGCCTGGACCGACGAGGCCGACCACGCGAAGGTGCGGTGGGTGCTGCTGCATCCGGACCTTCGCGGCAGGGGCCTGGCGCGGTCGATGCTCGCGGAGCTGCTCCGCGAGGTCGAGGACGCGGGCCACGAGCTGGTCGTCCTTGACACCTTCAGCGACCTGCGGGTCGCGCGGCGCCATGTACCGCTCGTTCGGCTTCACCGTGGTCCATTCGCAGCCTCACGAACGCTGGGGCCCAGCCGTTCAACTTCAGAGATACGAGCTGAGGAGGTAGGCGTGCGAGAGGCGATCTTGATCAGGCCGGTCCGGCGGCGACGGACCGTCCGTATCTGCTGCGGCTCGCGGCGCTCGACTCGGCTCCTCCTCTCTCGACGCCGAGTTGATCGCCGAAGTCAGTGGCGAGATCCGCGCCGCCATGCGACGGTGGCCGCGCGATCGCGGACCCGTTCTCGCCGTCTGCCGGCCTGGTCGAGCCCGCTGCGCCTGGCGCGCTGACCCGGACGGCCCGCTGCGTATACGTTTCCCTCGGCATGCCCGAGGGAGACACCATCCACCGCGCCGCCGAGCGCCTGCGCGTCGCGCTCGCCGGGCGCGAGATCGAACGCGCGGAGGCGCCCGACCTGCGCTCGCCGCTGGCGAGCCGCGCCGGTGAGATCGCAGGGCCGGTGCTCGAGAATGTCGAGGCCCGTGGCAAGCACCTGGTCGCCCACTTCTCCGGTGACCTGGCGCTGCACAGCCACCTCGGGATGAACGGCCGCTGGTTCGTCGCCGCCGACGGCCGCCTTCCGTACGGCAAGCCCTGGCTCCGATGGCGTCGGGCAGGGCCGTGGCCTCGCAGCGGGCGGCAAGCTCCTCGGCTCGTCAGCGAGTCGCGGCTGCGCAACGATCCCGGCCTCATGCAGCTCGGCCCCGACCCTCTTGCCGCCGGGCTTCGACGCGGAGTCGGCGGCGGAGGGGTGCTGTCGAGCGGGGCCGCCGAGGAGGTCGGCGACGCCCTGCTGGACCAGCGCATCATCGCCGGCATCGGCAACGTCATCCGCAACGAGGCGTGCTTTCGTGCCCGGGTCAGCCCCTGGCGGCGGATCCGATCGACCTGGAGCCCGACGAGGCCCTTAGGGTCGTCAAGGAGAGCCAGTGGATCATGCGCCAAGCGCTCGCCACAGGCCGGCGGCCGAGCACGATCTACAAGCCTCCCGGCCGGCGCTGCCCGCGTTGCGGCGGCGAGGTGAGTTCCGGCGCGGCCAGGGCGACGCGAACAGTACTGCGTACTCGGTGTGACCGTTTGCCAGCGATAATCAACCGCATGGGTGAGGCTGAGAACGGTGGGCGGTCGGCGACCGCGGCGCTGCTTGCGGCCGTGCCGCTGTTCAGCGAGCTCTCCGAGTCAGAGCTCGAGCGAGTTGCGCGGGTTGCGGTGCCGCGCTCCTTCCCCAAGGGCGTTCGCGTGTTCCACGAGGGCGATGAGAGCGACGCCTGCTACGTCGTTCGTGACGGCGATTTGCGCGTCACCAGGGAGCACCCGGACGGACGCGCGATCGCCCTCGCAACGCTGGGCCCCCGCGACATCTTCGGCGAGCTGGCGATGCTCGACGGCGGCACCCGCTCCGCCAGCATCGAGACGCTCTCGGAGTGCGAGCTCCTCGCCCTGCCCGCCTCGGACATGCGCCGCGTGATCTCCGACCACGGCGAGATCGCCGCGAAGCTGATCTCGGCGCTGACCCGCCGGCTTCGCGAGACCAACGAGCGGGTGGCGCGGCAGTCGTTTCAGACCGTCCCGAGCCGGGTGGCCGGCGTCATGCTCCAGCTCGTCGCCGAGGAGACCGTGCCCGACGGCCGCGAGGGCGTGACCCTGCGGATGAACCAGGCCGACCTGGCGCAGCTCGCCGGCACCTCGCGGGAGAGCGTCAGCCGGTTCCTGGCGACGCTCGACCGCGCCGGCGTGGTCCGGGTCGGGCGCGGCCGGGTCACGATCTTCGAGCCCCGCCGCCTGCGTGCGTACATCTTCTAGGGCGATGTCCGGCGTCTCCTTCGAGGCCCAGCGCAGGGCCATGGTGGCCGAGCAGCTGCGGGCGCGGGGGATCCGCGACGAGCGAGTCCTGGCTGCGATGGCGGCCGTCCCACGCGAGGAGTTCGTGTCGCGCCGGGTTCGCCACCGTGCCTACGACGACGGCGCGCTCCCCATCGGTCACGGCCAGACGATCTCGCAGCCGTGGGTGGTCGCCGCGATCTGCCAGGCGCTGCGCCTGAACGGGGATGAGAGGGTGCTGGAGATCGGCACGGGGTCGGGGTACTCGGCGGCGGTCCTCGCGCGCCTGGCACGCAGCGTCGTCAGCGTGGAGCGGATCGAGCCGCTAGCGGCGCAGGCCGCATCGCGCCTCGCCGCCCTCGGCGTGGAGAACGTGACGGTCGCGACGGGGGACGGCAGCGTGGCCTCGGGTCGCGAGAGCTTCGACGCGATCGCCATCCACGCGGCGGCGCCGCGGGTGCCCGCGTCCGTGGAGTCGGAGCTCGTGGAGGGGGGCCGGCTGGTCATCCCGATCGTCGCCGCCGAGGCCGACATGCTGACGGCGTTCGTGCGCACGGCCGACGGAATGAGCGTCGAGGAGGTCCTCGGCCCGTGCCGGTTCGTTCCGCTGATCGGCGCGGACGCGTTCGGCGAGTAGGCTGCCGCGCGGTGAGCGGAAGGATCGTCGTATTCGGTGCCACCGGCTACACCGGCAGGCTCGCCAGCGAGGCCCTGGTCAGGCGCGGTGCCAAGCCGGTTCTCGCGGCGCGCACGAAGGAGAAGGTCGAGGCGCTGGCCGCCGAACTCGGCGAGCTGGAAAGCGCTGTCGCCGACGTCTCGAAGCCGGACAGCGTCCGCGCCCTCCTCGAGAAGGGCGACGTTCTGCTTTCGACCGTCGGGCCATTCGTGCGCTGGGGTGGGCCGGCCGCGGACGCGGCGGTCGACGCCGGGGCGCACTACCTGGACTCGACGGGGGAGCCGGCCTTCATTCGCAGGATCTTCGAGGAGTACGGCCCGCGGGCCGAGCGGGCGGGATGCGGGATGCTCACAGCGTTCGGCTACGACTACGTGCCCGGCAACCTCGCGGGCGCGCTGGCGCTGCGCGAGGCGGGCGAGGCGGCGGTCCGCGTCGACGTCGCCTACTCGACGAGCGGCAGGCCCTCGGAGCCGATCGAGGGCTCGCGACTCGCGAAGATGGCCGCCGGCATGGGCGGGGCAAGCGGCGGCACCCTGAGCTCGGCGGTTGGGGTGTTCGCGGAACCGAGCTTCGGCTTCCGCGGCGGCAGGCTCGTCACCGAGCGCGGCGCCAAGCGCGTTGGCTCAGTCAGCGGCCTGGAGGGCATCAGCGTCGGCGGCTCCGAGCACTTCGCACTGCCCCGCCTGGCGCCCGGCCTGCTCGAGGTCAACGCCTACCTGGGCTGGTTCGGCCCGCTCAACCGGGTGATGCAGGCGATGAGCGTGGTGAACTCCGGCGTCCTTGCGGTTCCCGGCGGCAAGCGCGTCTTCGAGAAGCTGGCCGAGCGGGTGCCGGGCTCGACCGGCGGCCCGTCCGCGGAGGCGCGCGCCCAGACCGGGTCGCGGGTGACGGCCGCGGCATACGACGCGGCCGGGCAGCCCCTCTCCAGCGTCCGGCTCGAGGGCGTCAACGGCTACACGTTCACCGGCGAGATCCTCGCCTGGGGAGCGATGAGCGCTGCGGCAGGAGGGCTGCAGGGCGTCGGGGCCCTTGGTCCCGCGGACGGCTACGGCCTGGATTCCCTGGTCGAGGGCGTCGAGGGCGCCGGACTGCGCGTCGTCACATAGGCTAGGCGGGCGATGACCGGCGGCCTCCTGGCGCTCAACTTCTTCTCGCCCGCGTTCGTGGACCAGCTGAAGCGCGGGCGCAAGACGGCGACGATTCGCCTCGGCGACAAGTCGCGCAAGTATCAGCGGGGTCAGGTGGTGTGGATCACCGTCGGCTTCCAGCACTCGCCGCGCGAGAAGCTCTTCTCGGCCGTGATCGACGAGGTCGAGGTCAAGCGGGTCAAGGAGCTCTCCCCGCGCGACGTCGAGCACGACAACCCGGAGTTCCGCAGGGTCGAGGAGACGATGGGATTCATGAGCCAGATCTACGGCCGCGAGATCGCCCCCGAGGACACGGTCACCGTCGTTCGCTTCTCGCAGATCCTCGAGTCCCACCCCTCGCAGCTCGGCAACGGCGGCACCCCCTCGCCCAACTGACTCGTGGGGCGCGAGTACGAGTTCCTGACCACCTGGCTCCTGGCGGCTCCCCGCGAGCGCGTCTGGGACGCCATCTACGACTCCGACGCCTGGCCGCGGTGGTGGCGAGGGGTCATGGAGGCGGAGCGCGAGAAACAAGGCGACGAGGCCGGCGTGGGCCAGATCGGCCGCTACGTCTGGCGCTCGAAGCTCCCCTACAACCTCGAGTTCCGGATGAAGACGACCCGCGTGGAGCGTCCGCACCTGCTCGAGGGCCACGCGTCCGGCGAGCTCGAGGGGGTCGGGCGCTGGCGCCTTTTCGAAGACGACTCCTCGACCGCCGTGATCTACGAGTGGAACGTGCACACGACGCGGCCGTGGATGAACCTCTTCGCCCCGATCGCCCGGCCGATCTTCGCCTGGAACCACGACTGGGTGATGCGAAACGGCGGCACCGGCCTCGCGAGTCTCCTCGGCTGCGAGCTCCTCGCGAGCGACTGAGCACGCGGCCGTCGTGGCGATCTAAGTCCGAGGCGCTTAGATATTCGCTTGAGCTCTGGCGGGGTCTTCGCTACACTCGGAGCTGCTTGGCACTCTCATATGTAGAGTGCCAGGGACACGCACAATTCGCGCATGAATCGACCCGGGGCGCTGGAAGCCCCGACGGAGGTACACGAATGAACTTGAAGCCGCTTGGCGATCGCCTGATCGTCAAGGCAATCGAGGAGGAGGAGACGACCGCGAGCGGCATCCTGCTCCCCGACACCGCCAAGGAGAAGCCCCAGAAGGGCAAGGTCCTGGCCGTCGGCGACGGCGCCATCGGAGACGACGGCGAGCGCCGCCCGCTGGACGTCGCGGAGGGCGACGAGGTCCTCTACTCGAAGTACGGCGGCACCGAGCTGAAGGTCGACGGCGAGGACGTTCTCGTCCTGCGCGAGTCCGACGTTCTGGCCAAGGTCGTCTAACACCCGACTTAAGAAACAAAGGAGTTACTGAACATGGCTCACAAGGAGCTCAAGTACGACGCCGAGGCGCGCGCGGCCCTACAGGCCGGCGTTGACGGCGTCGCCGACGCAGTCAAGGTGACGCTCGGCCCGAAGGGCCGCTACGTCGTCCTCGACAAGAAGTTCGGCGCCCCCACCATCACCAACGACGGCGTCACGATCGCTCGTGAGATCGAGCTCGAGGACGTCTTCGAGAACCAGGGCGCGCAGCTCGTCCGCGAGGTCGCCACGGCGACCAACGACGTTGCCGGCGACGGGACGACTACCGCGACGCTGCTTGCGCAGACAATCGTCCGCCACGGCCTCAAGAACGTGGCCGCCGGCGCTAACCCGCTGGCGCTGCGGCGCGGCATCGAGTCCGCGGTCGAGCAGGTCGTCACGCAGCTTCGCGAGAAGCAGTCGAAGGAGGTCGGCGGCAAGGACCAGATCGCCCGCGTCGCGGCGATCTCCGCGGCCGACGACGAGATCGGCAACGTCATCGCCGACGCCATCGACAAGGTCGGCAAGGACGGCGTGGTGAACGTCGAAGAGGGCCAGACCTTCGGGATGGAGCTCGAGTTCACCGAGGGGATGCAGTTCGACAAGGGCTACATCTCGCCGTACATGATCACCGACCAGGATCGGATGGAGGCGGTGCTCGAGGACCCGTACGTCCTCATCGCCAATCAGAAGATCGGCTCGGTCCGCGACCTCCTGCCGATTCTCGAGCAGGTGATGCAGTCGGGCAAGCCGCTGGTGATCGTCGCCGAGGACGTCGAGGGCGAGTCCCTCGCGACCCTGGTGGTCAACAAGCTCCGCGGCACCTTCACCGGCGTCGCGGTCAAGGCCCCCGGCTTCGGCGATCGCCGCAAGCGCATGCTCGAGGACATCGCGATCCTCACGGGCGGCGAGGTGATCACCGAGGAGATGGGCCTGAAGCTGGAGAACACCCAGGTCAACCAGCTCGGTCGCGCCCGTCGCGTCGTCGTCTCCAAGGACACGACGACGGTCATCGACGGCGCCGGCGAGAAGAAGGAGATCGAGGGCCGGATCAACCAGATCCGTCAGGAGATCGAGAACACCGACTCCGACTTCGATCGCGAGAAGCTCCAGGAGCGCCTCGCCAAGCTCGCCGGAGGTGTCGCGGTTGTCAAGGTCGGCGCCGCCACCGAGACCGAGATGAAGGAGAAGAAGCACCGCGTGGAGGACGCCCTGCAGGCGACCCGGGCGGCGCTCGAGGAGGGCATCGTGCCGGGAGGCGGCGTGGCGCTGCTGAACGCGACCGCTGCCATCGACTCCGATGGGCTGTCGGACCCCGACGAGAAGACGGGCGCGGAGATCATCCGCCGCTCGCTCGAGGCGCCGATCCGCCAGATCGCGGAGAACTCGGGCCTCGAGGGATCCGTCGTCGTGGAGAAGATCCGCGGCCTGAAGGCGGGCGAGGGCCTGAACGCCCAGACCGGCGAGTACGGCGACCTGATCAAGGACGGCGTCATCGACCCGACCATGGTCACGCGCTCGGCGCTTCAGAACGCCGCGTCGATCGCGAAGAACATCCTCACGACGGAGGCGATCGTGGCCGAGCCGCCGGAGAAGGACGGCGGCGGAATGCCGGGAGGCATGCCGGACATGGGGGGAATGATGTAGTCACGCCCAACGTGGCGTAACCTCGCCTGCAACAGGCGAGTGACTTCCGAAAGGGCCCGGCGAAAGCTGGGCCCTTTCTTTTCAGCCCGCGAGCACTTCCGCCATGCGCTTCGGCTCGACGCCGAGCTCGTGGGCCGCGGTGATGCCGTCGGGGGCGGTCATCGGGACCTCGAGGAGCTCCGCTTCCTCCCAGGTGGCGAAGACGCCGTCGCCGACGAGGCGGCGCATCGCGTTCAGGATCAGGCGGACGACGTTGAGCGGGACGTGGACGACGCGCCGCTGGCGCCCGGCAGCGCGGGCGATCAGCCTCGCGATCTGCTCGTAGGTGAGCACCTCCGGGCCGACGAGCTCAACGCGTCCCGTGGTGTTCCTCTCGATGGCGGCGGCAACGCAGCGCGCCACGTCGTGAGCCCAGATCGGCTGGTAGAGAGCGCGCCCCGAGCCCGAGATCGGCAGGAGCGGCAGCAGCGCCAACCGCCGCATGCTCGTCACCCAGGGGTCGTCGCGGTCGTAGACGATCGACGGCGCGAAGATCGTGGTCTCGAGGGTCGACGCCTCCACCGCCGCCTCGGCGAGCGCCTTGGCGCGAAAGAAGCGGGTGCGCTGAAAAGGGCTCGCCCCGATGGCCGAGAAGAACATGAACCGCTCGACGCCCGCCGACTCGGCCGCGGCCAGGAGCCGCGCCGTCCCGAGGCCGTTGATCTCCTCGATGGACGCGGAGGGCTGGTCGCGGATCGACGCCGCCAGGTGCACGACGGTGTCGACGCCGCGAAACGCCTGCCGGCGGATCGGAAGGTCGCCCAGCGCGGCGAGGTCGCCGAGGGCCAGCTGGACGTCCACGCGGCTGCGCCCGAGGCGCCGTGGGTCGCGCACCAGCACGCGTACCTGCTCGCCCGAGGAGAGCAGAACCGGGAGGAGGGCCTTGCCAACGGTCCCGGTTGCCCCGGTGAGCAGGATCACAGGCCGCAGAGTATCTCCCTAAACTTTTCGCTCCGGATGGGTAGGGTGCCCGCCGGACCGGATTTCGAAGACGAGGCTTACGAGCTACTTGAAGACGAAAGGGAGCCCGACTTGGCTTACGTGATCGCCGAGCCGTGCATCGGTCAGAAGGACAATTCGTGCGTCGAGGTCTGTCCGGTGGACTGCATCCATCCGACCCCCGACGAGTCCGACTACGAGGGCGTCGAGCAGCTCTACATCGACCCCGACGAGTGCATCGACTGCGACGCCTGCGTCGAGGCCTGCCCGGTCGACGCGTGCTTCGCCGAGGACCAGCTTCCCGACGAGTGGTCCAAGTACACGGCGATCAACGCCGAGTACTACACGAGCAAGTAGGTCCTCGACCGTCTGAGTCGAGCTATGAAGCGGGCCTCGCGTCTGTTCATCCTCTGCCTGGCGTGCGGCGTGGCCCTCGCTGCCGCGATCGCGGTGGGAGCCACGAAGCGCGAAGTGCACGCCACCACTTTCGTACCCCGCGCGACGAAGCCGTCCGGTCCCTACCCGAAGAACAAGGCCGTGGTCCACTGCACCCGAGGCCGCGCTGTCGGGCCGGCCGGCTTTCAGGCGACGTTCAACCCGGCCCACCCGAAGCGGGCTCAGGTCGTTCCGTCGGGGCTCTTTCGCCGGGGCGGCAGTGGCTGGAAGGTCGTTGGCGTGAATGGAGGTCCGCGAAAGGGCCGGATCACTTCCATCGCCTACTGCTCGAATGCGCCGAAGCCGCGGATCACTGCCAGCGACTCGCATCAGGTGAAGACGGGTGGGTCCGCCACCGCGACGGCGGAGTGCCCGCCGGGCACTCGCGTCCTCCTTGGCGGTGCGCGCGTCAAGTTCTCCCGGCGCGGTGCGCCGCGCACGGTCATCTCTCGCGAGAGCCTGGTCTCGAACCGCGCCTGGCGTATCCGCGGCTTCACCTTCGGCAAGCGCGGGCATAACCGGCAGAAGGGCCGCCTGACGTCCTTCGCCTACTGCGCTGCATCGAAGCCGCTCCGGCCCGTCGTCGCCGACACGTCCGTCCCGCCGAGTGGCCACGCCGTGGTCCGGGTCACATGCCCGGCGGGTCGCATCGTGCGCTTCGGAGGCTACCGCGCCGCGCTGCGCCCGCCCGGCTTCGATCCGGCGCTCGTCGTCGCCTCACTGACAAGCCCCTCCCCGAGGGTCTGGCGCGTCAAGGCGTACAACCTGGGACCCGAGAAGGCTGGGCGCCTGCGAGCGTTCGCCTACTGCCAGAAGCGCTGATCTCCGCCGGGCCTGAGGCCCCGGCTCGCTCCCTGATTGCACCGCCAAGGCCCGCCTGCGGCGCTAAGGTCACGACATGTCGGCCGTCCAGGAGGCCGCCCAGCTCGATGCGCCGGTGCCCACCGTTTGGGAGCTGGTCGGCGACCCGCGTCGCTACCCCGAGTGGTTTCCGCGCGTCCTCGAGGTGGCCGGGGAACGCTATGAGGAGGGCGGGCAGTTCGTGATGGTCACGCACCATCCGGTCATCGGTCGCGACGAGCCGGAGATGCTGATCGACCAGATGGACGATCTGCGCGAGATCCGCATGCACTGCACGATCAGCGGGATGTTCGTCCACTGGCAGCTCACCGACGCCCAGGGAGGCACGTTCGTCCACGCGGAGTTCGGGATGGACCCCGAGCGGCGCCGCGACAGGATCAAGGACGTGGTCGGCGGCCGGCGCTTCTTCCGGCGCTGGCTCGAGGAGGCAATCGGCGGGCTGAAGAGCGCGGCGGAGCGCCAGGTGGCTACCCGGCCATAGGGAGCTCGGTGCCGCTGACGGCGCCAGCCGGGACCGCGGCCGCGGGCGGCGCCTGCATCACCGGAAGCTCCTGCGGCGTCGCCGCGACGATGCCGCGGGCGGCCTGGCGGATCGCCTGCGCCGCCGGCGCGTCCGGCTCGGCGATCACCAGCGGCTCGCCGGAGTCGGCGTGCAGGCGAAGCTCCTCGGAGAGCGGCACCTTGCCGAGCAGCGGGACGTTCAGCTCGTCCGCGAGCAGCTGGCCACCGCCCTCGCCGAAGATCGTGAAGCGCTGGCCGTCCGGCGTCGTGAAGCCCGACATGTTCTCGATCACCCCGAGCAGCTCGAGGTCGACCTTCGCAGCCATCTCCGCCGCTCGCGCGGCGACCGACTGCGCGGCGGGCTGCGGCGTGGTCACGATCAGCATCTTCGCCTGGGGCAGGAGCTGGGCGAGCGTCATCGAGACGTCGCCGGTGCCCGGCGGGAGGTCCAAGAGCAGGTAATCGAGCTCGCCCCAGTCCACGTCCTCGAGGAACTGCTGGATGGCCTTGTGGAGCATCGGTCCCCGCCAGACGACCGCCGCGTTCTCCTCGACGAAGAAGCCGATCGAGATCACCCTGACGCCGGCGGGGCCGTCCAGGGGGATGATCTTGCGCTCACCGTTGACCTGCGGGCGGCCGGAGACGCCCAGCATGCGCGGGATCGAGTAGCCGTAGACGTCGGCGTCGAGCGCGCCGGAGGCCTGCCCCTCGGCGGCAAGCGCGGCGGCGAGGTTCGCGGTCAGCGTCGACTTGCCAACCCCGCCCTTGCCCGAGGCCACGCAGACCACGTTCTTCACCTGTGCCAGCGCGCCCTGCGGCAGCTTGCCGCGCCCGAGCGCCTCCTGAAGCCCGCGCTTCTCCTCGTCGGAGAGGACGTCGAAGGCGACGGTCACGCTGGTCACCCCCTCGAGCGCCGAGACGCTCTCCGTGACCGCCTGCTGGAAGTGGTTGCGGATCGGGCAGCCGGGCGTGGTCAGGGACACCGTGACGTCGACCCGGCCGTCGTCGCCGAGGTCGATCGAGCGCACCATGCCGAGCTCGACGATCGATCGCCGCAGCTCGGGATCGATGACGGCCTTCAGGGACTCGGTGATCGCGTCTGTGGTTGGAAGAGGCATCAGGGTGATTGTCGCAGGCTCGGCCTTCCTACCCGACAAAGACCGACGGGCCCACCTTGGGCCCGTCGATCGGGGAGGAGAGGTTGCTATGTCTGCCGGCGAGTGGCCGGCAGATCCCTCCGGCCGGCCACGCCTCTCCGCGCGGCAGCCGGGCTAAGGGTCCTTAGACCAGCGTGGAAACGCGCTCCTGGACGTTGGCCTGCGCCTTCTTGAGGTTGCCCTCGACATCGCGGAAACGCTTGGAGACCTCGGTGCGGTTGCGCTTCACGGCCGTCTCAACCGAGCGGCGACGCTTGTTGATGTCGCGCTCGACGCGGTTGCGCGTGGTGCGAACCTGGCGGGTCGCCTTGCGGCGGGCGGTGGCGCCGCGGCGCTCGAACCTCGAGAACTCACGCGTGACCTGGGTGCGGAGGCTCTTGAGCTCCCGCTCGGCAGCCGGGCGCGAGGTCCACGGCTCGACGAACTCGTTGACGCGATCGACGACCGTAAGCGCGGCGCCGACGGGAACGTCAACGGTGCGCTCCACCGTCTGGCGGACGTACTCGACGCCCTCGGGCTTGGTCTCGCGGCTCGCGGTCGATGCGTTGGCGGCGGTGTTGTTGGTGCTGGTCTTGGTGGCGTTGGTGGGCATCTTTAACCCCTCTCGAATGGGTCTTGCTCTAAGTCCTTACTACTAACAATGTTCAGTGTAGCAACACGAACACCTGTTTGTACGCTCGCCGCAGCGATCGGTTACGCCGCTGAAACGTCTTGGCGACGTTTCAGCTACGCCTGCAAGAGAGGATTTGATGAATGAGACGTTGGGCGCAACGGCACCCGCTGGCCCCGCTTGCGATCAGCTGCCTGGCGCTGTTCATCGCCCTCGGCGGCGGCGCCTACGCGATCGCCACCAAGGCGGCGCCCAACTCGGTCAACTCGAAGGCGATCATCGACGGCTCGGTGAAGTCCGCCGACGTCAAGGACAACTCGCTGACCGGAGCCGACATCGACCAGTCGACGCTCTCCGGTGGTGGGGGAGGCAGCGGCGGCCCGCCGAGCGGTCCTGCCGGCGGGGACCTCTCCGGCAACTACCCGAAGCCGCAGATTGCGTCTGGCGCCGTAGGTCCAAACGCACTTCATGACGGCGCGGTCGAGGGCTCGAAGCTTGGGTCGGTCATGGAGGTCACCGATGCCGACAGCACGGTCCAGAACGGGACGGCCCAAGCGCAGGCGTTCTGCCCGCAGGGGACGCAGCTACTCAGCGGTGGAGTGTTCACCCACGGCCTCGTCAACATCAGCACCTTCGGCGACTACGACTCGCCTGGGTCGTGGATCGGCCGGGGCTTCGAGCCCAACAACCAGGAGGGCACGATCACGGCCGTGGCCTACTGCCTGCGATAGCGCAAGGGACGTTCAGGCGGCGACAGCGGCTCGGCGGGCAAGCCACTCGCTTGGCCGCTCGAGCTCGGCGGGTGAGGGCAGCGCCTGAGGTGAGTCCCAGACGGCGTTGAGGCCCTCGATGCCCACCTCGGCCTCGACGGCGTCGCAGAACGCCTTGCCGAGCCGGTACTGGCGCATCTTCATCTCGAGGCCGAGCATCCTGGCGATCGCCTCGCCGAGGCCGCCGCGGCCCTGACGGCGCTCGTCGATCGCGGCGCGCAGCTTGGCGAATTCATCCGCCCGCTCCGGTGCTGCCCGGTCCATCACGTGCTCGGCGTAGCCCTCGATCACCGCCATCGCCGCCTGCATTCGGTCCAGCACCTCGCCCTGCCCGCCTCGCACGAAGGCGGTGGCGAGCTCGCCCCGCAGAATCGCCCGCACTGTCTCGCGGGGGTCCGTGGTCACCAGGCGGCGGGCCATGGATTTGAGCGCCGCCATGTCGACCCCGGCGGAGCCCGATTCGATCAGCTCTTCGAGCATCGTCGCCAGGTGCGGCCGCAACCAGCCGACGGCGCCGAACTGGAGCGCGTGCGTCGTCTCGTGGAGCGCCACCCACTCGAGGAAGGCCTCTGCGTCGCCGCCGAGCTCGGCATGCGTCGCGAGGAGATTCGGCTCCACGAGCATGAGCCGGGGCTTTCGCCGCGAGCGGCCGAGCGCGACGTCGTACTGGCCGAGAACGCGTCGCGACGCCAGCCCGATCGCGGCGCCCGCCTCGGCGGCCGCCGCGCGGCCGGCGAGCCCGCGCATCACGGCGCCGAGCGGTCCGGGGAGCGAAAGGCCCTCGGCGAGCCGCTGCTCCACTCCTGCCGCCAGGTCGCGGAGGGTCACGATTCCGGCGCGTGCCCAGCGGGCCCGGTCGACCGCCTCGCCCCGCGGAAGCGCGTCCGAGGCTCGGAGGCCGGTGTAGGAAGACACCTTCACCGCGGCTGACTCGCACGCGTCCGCAACCGGCCCCGGGCCGAATGGCCGGCGCCGCCCGCGGGCGTCGGCTCTCGCCGGCGAGCCGGGTCGCGATCCGCTCGGCCAGGCTCCAATCGACGAGTCCCTTGGCGGGCATCAGCTCGCCTCGAGGGCGTCGACCCGGCGCTGCGCCTCGAGGATCGGCTCGAGCATCTCCTCCTCGAGGGCGGCGACGACGTGGTAGCGGGCCTCGAGAGAGAGCGGGGCCTGCTCCAGCGCCAGCCCCGGAAGCTCGACCGCCGCTCCCGCCTCGCGCGCCACGAGCTGGGCCGCGGCGAGGTCGACGGAGCGGCACGGCCGGCCGGTCAGCATGCCGTCGAAGCGCCCCGCCGCCACGTAGCAGAGCGTGATCGCGATCGACCCCACCGTCCGGATCCGGAACGTCTTGCCCGACAACGCCTCGGCGACCGGGACCAGGCGCTCCGGCTTTGCCGACTCCATGCCCACAACTTCGAGCCCGTACCCGGGGCCGACGGCGCGGATCTGGCGGCCGTTGAGCGTGGCTCCCGCTCCGCGGACGGCCACGAACTCCTCGGACGCGCCGAAGTCGTAGACGTATGCGAGCTCGACGTCGGCGATCGAGTCGCCGATCGCCAGGGCGACGGAAAGAGAGTGGCTGGGGAGGGTCCTCCGAGCGTTCAGGGACCCGTCGATCGGGTCGATCACCGCCCGGATCGGGTCGGTACCGGAGCCGATCGAGACCTGCCCGCGCTCCTCGGAGATCGCGGTGATCGCCGGCGCGTCGTCGCCGAGCGCCTCGAGCTCGGCGAATACCGCGTCCTCGCAGCGGCGGTCGATGGCGAGCGCGCGGTCGCCGCCCTCGCCGACGCCCTCGTAGACCGTGCGCTCGGCGATGCCCGGCGCGGCGTCGAAGACCTCACGCTGCGCCGTGACCACGCGGCGGAAGGCCTCGAGCCAGCGCTCGGTCCCGATACCGAGAACCGGGGTTGGCGCGTGGCCGGCTGGGGAGTCGGGAGCGATGGGCCAAGGCTACTGAGGGCGCTACCGTGAGACCGCATGGAGGAGCCGACGGACGCAGGGTTCGAGCCGAGCGCCGAGCAGTGCGCCGTGGCGGCGCACGGCGAGGGCCCGCTCCTCGTCCTCGGACGCTCCGGCAGCGGTCGCAGCGAAGCGCTTGCTCGCCGGGCCGCCGCGCTTGCGGAGGGTGGCGTCCCCGCGGCTCACATCCTCGTGCTGACTCGGTCCAGGGCCGCGGCCGCGGCCCTGCGCGAGCGAATCGGCGCGCTCATCGAGCCGGCTCACGAGCAGCTTCAGGTGGGCACGTTTGCCGAGATCTCCGAGTGTCTGCTACTCGAGTACGCGCTGGAGGCGGGTCTCGATCCGTTCGTCGTGCAGGTCTCGAAGGCGGACCGGCTCGCGATCCTCCTGGACCGCCTCGACGAGCTGCCGCTGCGCCGCCACGAGATCCGCGGCAACCCGGCCGGCCTCCTCGCCCGGCTTTTGGGGCGCATCGACGCGCTGAAGGGCGAGGGCATCCTGCCGGGCCGGCTCCGCGAGTGGGCGGAGGAGCGCCTGCGTTCCGCCTCCACGCCGGCGGAACGCGAGGCAGCGCAGCGGGAGGTCGAGTTCGCCGACTTCTTCGCGGCGCACGACCGCATCCTTCGCGAACGCAGCGGCATCGACGCCGGCGACCTCGTGCTCGAGCTCGCGCGGCTGCTGCGAGACCGCGAGGACGTCCGCGCCGCCCTCGCCGAGCGCTTTCCGTTCGTCCTCGTCGACGAGTTGGAGGACACCGGAGCCGCGCATCGCGAGCTGATCGCGCGGCTCGCCGATGGGGGCGACGTGACCGCGGCGTGCGACCCGAGTCAGGGCGTTCGCGCGTTGCTGGGCGCCGGCCCGTGCGCCCTCGCCGGATTTCGCGCGAGCTTTCCGGATGCCACGGAGATCGATCTCGGCGGCCCGCGGCGCTTCGGCGGGTCGCTCGAGATCGCCGCCGCGGCCCTGGTAGGCACTGCGACGACGGAGCCGGACGACGACGGCTCGGTCCGCCTCTGGCGGGCGGGCGGCGAGCGGGCGCAGGAGCAGGCGACCGCACGGAGCGTCGAGGGGCTGATCGCCGCCGGCGAGGTCCGCCCCGAGCGGATCTGCGTGATCGCGGGGGCGGGCTGGCGGGAGGCCCGGCTGGTCGCCGCTGCGTTCGAGGAGCGGGGCGTGCCGTTCCGGTTCCTGGGGGACGGCGCGCTCTTTCAGCGTCCCGAGGTTCGCGACGCGCTGGCGTGGCTGCGCCTGCTGGCCGACTCGGGGGACGCAGCCGCCGTTGTCCGTGCCGTCACCCGCCCCCCGGTCGAGCTGCGCTCGGGCGACCTCGCCCGCTGCACCACGATCGCCCGGCGGCGCAAGCTCGACATGATCTCCGCGCTCGAGGCCGCGCTCGAGAGTCCGCAGCTCGGGCCCGAGGCGCGCGACCGCATCCAGGCTTTCCTGAAGCTCCGGGCCGGGGCCGCCGCGGCGATGGAGGAGATGCGCCCCGACGCCTTCGTGCGGCGCCTGGTGGAGCGGATTGGCCTGCGCCGCCAGCGCCTGTTCGCGGCCACGCCCGAGACCGCCGAGCGGCTCCAGAGCCTCGCGCGCCTCGCCGAGCGGGCCGCCGAGTGGTCGCGTCGCGAGCCGCGCGGCTCCGTGCGCGACTTCATCCGCCAGGTCACCGCCGTGGCCGACGCCGGCGACCTCGACGCCGCCGACCCGCTTCCGCCGCCCCCGGGCTCGGTGGTGATCGCCGAGCCCGAGCAGGTCAAGGGACTCGAGTTCGACCACGTCTACTTGGTCGGCATGCGCCGCGACGGGATCTCGGCCAGGCCCTGGGAGGACTCCTGGGTGCCTGCGGAGCTCGCCGCGGCGGAGCTTCCGACACCGGGCCCGGAGCTGGCTGCGCGCCGCCGCGCCGAGCTCGCCTATACGTGCATCACGCGGGCGCGCCGGGGGGCGGTGCTCTGCTGGCCCGCGGCGGGCGGCGAGGGAGCCGCACACCCCTCGCCGGAGTTCGAGCTGATCCGCGACGCTCTCGGCGGCGAGGAGGAGGTCCACGCCGAGGAGCTCTTCGGCCCGGCAGAGGGACTCCACGCCACCTACCGGATGATCCGCGACGAGGTCCTCGAGGCATCGTGGCGAGCCGGGTCGGCGCTCTCGGAGATGCGGCTGGACACCGCCGAGGACGTCAACGCCGCCGTCGCCCGGTACCTGGAGCTGCTGAAGCTGGCGGCGCTCATCCAGCGCCCGGGGGAGGAGTCCACGGCCGAGGCGCTCGCGAGCCTGAACGAGCTGCTCACGCGGATCGCCACGCCCGAGCAGCGGGCGGCGCTCGAGCATTCGAGCCTCGACGAGTACATCGCCGGCGAGGAGCGGGCGCGGGGGGCGCGCCGTGAGCTCGTCGGCGCTGCAACCGAGCCCGGCTTGCAGCGCTTCATCCCGCACCGCGGCGACGGCCTGGCCCTGTCGGCCTCGGACATCGACCTCTACCGCACGTGCCCGCTCAAGTACAAGTTCGCCCGCGTATTCGCGATCCCGCAGGAGCCCACGATCAACCAGCGCTTCGGGATCCTGGTGCACCAGGTCCTGGACCGCTTCCACTCCGAGGAGTTGCGGCGCGGGACCCCCTCGGAGTTCGCCGTCGATGCGCCGGGGAGCCTCGACCGGCTGCTCGCCCTGTTCGAGTCGGGCTGGCGGCGCGCCGGCTTCGGCGCCTCCGACGACGAGCTCCAGTACCGGGACCGGGCCGTCGCCGCGCTCGCCCGCTATCACGAGCACCACACCCGCAGCGAGGCCCGCCCGGTCTGGCTCGAGCGCACGTTCAGCTTCGCAATCGGTCCGCACCAGCTGCGTGGCCGCGTCGACCGCGTCGACCGGCTCCCCGACGGCGGCTACGAGCTCATCGACTACAAGACCGGGGGCGCCAAGGACGCCGTCGATCTTGCCGACGACGTGCAGATCCCGCTCTACCGCCTCGGCGCGCGAGCGGCCTGGGAGGTCGATCCGGTGGGCGGGACCTACTGGTACGTCCTCGACGACGAACGCGTCGAGGTTCCGTCGGCGCCGGACGACGCGGAGCGTGTGGAGCGCACCGTCCTCGAGGTGGCCGCAGGCATCGAGGGGCAGGACTTCGAGCCCCGCCCGTCATACGAGATCTGCAGCTGGTGCGACTACAGGCTGATCTGCCCGGCGAGCGAGGCGTAGGTTTCAGCACCCCCTTAGCGCGGCGGGGTGTTGCTTCGGGTCAGCGAGGAAGGCAAGCGTCCTGCTTTGGCGTCGGTATCCGACGTCTATCCAGGACAGTTGCCTCGTCGACGTTGGGTTTGCTGACCCCGTAGCGCCCGGCGCCTAGTCCGTTCCTCGCTGGCGCAGGAAGCGCTGGAACTCGCGGGCGAGGGTGTCGCCCGAGGGGACCTCGCCGCCCGCGGGGTCGACGTCCTCCTGAGCCTCCTCGAGCTGGCGAACCAGCTCGGTGATCTCGGCGTTGCCCTCGACCGCCCGGTTGATCTGCTCCTCGAACTGGCCGGCGGACTCCTCGAGCTCCGAGGCCTCGATCGCGATCCCGGTGAAGCCCTCGAGGCGGCGCAGCAGCGCCAGGGCGGCCTTCGGGTTCGGCACCGTGGCGACGTAGTGGGGGATCGCCGCCCAGAGGCTTGCCGAGACGATCCCGCGCTGGCGGCAGGCATCGTGAAGCACCCCGACGATGCCCGTGGGTCCCTCGTAGCTCGAGCGCGAAAGGTTGAGCCGGTCGACCAGCGTCTCGTCGGAGGCGAGGCCTGTGATCGGGACGGGGCGGGTGTGGGCCACGTCGGCGATCAGGGCGCCGAGCGAGACCATCATCTCCACCTCGAGGCGCTCGGCCGCGAAGAGGATCGCCTCGGCGAAAGTGCGCCAGCGGTTGTTGGGCTCGATCCCCGTGAGCAGCACCAGGTCCCGCTCCGCGCCGGGCGCCTGCGCCGCGAAGAAGATGTTGGCGGGCCAATCGACCTGGCGGGTCTGGCCGTCGGTCAGGCTGATCTGCGGCCGGTTGACCTGAAAGTCATAGAAGTCCTCCGGGTCGAGGCTGGCGACCGGCTCGGCGTCGAGCGCGGCGGCGATCGCCGCCACGGCCGACGTCGCGGAGCCCGCCCCGTCGTTCCAGCCGGCGAAGGCGCACACCAGGATCGGCGAGCGCAGCTCGGGAACGTCCGGGTCGAAGCGCACGTGGTCTTCAGCCGCCACGGACCGAATGTACCGTCCCGGCGCCGGCCTTCCGCCGGACGTGCTTCGCGTCCGGGCCGCCGTGCAACATCGAAGTCGGATGGAAGCGGCTACCTCAAACCCCCGTGCTCAGCCCGGTCGCGCCGAGTTCCAGCCTCAGGTCGTGCGCCCCAGGGTTGCCGATCTGCGTGCGGGGCAGCGCTTCGAGGGCCGGTTTGCCTGCGCGCGGCGCGACCGTCTCGTCAGCCGCAGCGGGTCCACCTACCTCGCGCTCGAGCTGCGCGACTCGACCGGTTCCGTCCCGGCGCGGGTCTTCCGAGACGCGGACCGGCTGGGCATGCGCTTCGACCGCGGCGATGCCGTCGCGGTGCGCGGCAAGGCGGAGCGCTTCCAGGGGGAGCTCGCCGTCACGGTGGACGACGTCCGCAGGCTCGAGCCGGGCAGCTATGACCCCGCGGAGTTCCTGCCGACCGCCTACCGGTCGATCGATGAGCTCGAGGGGTTCCTCGAGCACCTCGCGTCCGAGGTCTACGACGCCCCACTCGCAACCGCGGTGCGCAGCGCGGTCTTCGCGGATCCGGTGTGGACGGAGTTCCGGAGGGCCCCCTGCACTCGTGCCGGCCATCACGCCTACCTCGGCGGCCTGCTCGAGCACACGGTCGCCGTCGGCACGCTGGTCGGCGAGGTCTGCCAGCTGCATCCGCGGCTCGACTCCGACCTCCTGATGGCGGCCGCGATCGTCCACGACGTCGGCAAGGTCCGGGAGTTCACCTACGGCGCCGAGATCGAGGTCTCAGCCGAGGGGCGCCAGCTCGGCCACCTGGCGATCGGCGCCGAGATCGTCGGTACGGCGGCGTCCGAACTGCCGGCGGAACGGCGGCTCGCGCTGCTGGGCTGCGTCCTTCAGCACCACGGGACGGACGCCGGGCCGGGCCGAGCGTCTCACGGCGGCGGCTTCGCCTCGCCCGAGGCGCTGGCGCTCTACCGCCTGAACGCCCTCGACGCCTCGGTCAAGGGCGCGCTCGAGCAGGGGCTCTAGCCGGCAGCTCCAGGTCCGCGGACGGCGGTGCCGTCGACCACCAGGCCGAACTGGTCGGCGAGCTGCGCTCGCCAGTCGTCCTCGTCGGCGATCGGCCTCGTGACGCCCCCGGGCCGTGACGAGCTGAGCTTCGAGCGGGTCACGCGGGCGTGGCCGTCGGCGAACCGCTGCTCGACGGGGCCGTCGCGGACGAAGCCGGTCTCGGGATCGGTCGAGTAGATCCGGCACCGCTCGGCGAAAGCCTCTTGCCCGACCGCCTCGAGCTCGAGGCGGTAGCCGTTGCGGCTTGAAGCGCCGACCTCCTCGACGATGAGGCCGTCGCCGTCCGCCGCCACGCTGAAGCGCTCTTCGGCGCTCCGCTGCGGGGTCCGGACGTCGAGGTCGAGCGGCTCGATCGGCGAGTCGGACCCGAACCCGACGTCGACGAGCCACCGGTTCTCGAGCTGCACGACGAGCGCAAGATGCGAGAAGCGCGGCGTGAGCTCGCCATCCCTGTTGAAGGGCCGCGCGGCGAGGCGGGTCACGTGGAAGCCGAGGTGGGCCAGGAGCTCCGCGAAGAGGCCGTTGAGCTCGAAGCAGAAGCCGCCGCGCCGGTGCTCGACGACCTTTCTGTAGGCATCGGCGGGATCGACCGTGACCCGGTTGCCCAGGTGGCAGTCCAGGGCGTCGAACGGCACCGCTAGCAGGTGGGCGCGTTGCAGGCCGGCGAGCGTTGGCCGATCGACGGCGAGCGGCCCGTCGTAGCCGATCCGCTCCAGGTAGCGCGCGAAGTCCACGCCGGCGAGGTCTAGTCGCCGGGATGCGGGTTGCCGCCGACGCTGAGCCCGCGCCGAGCGAGGTGGGCGGCGATGAACAGGATGAGCGCCGCAAACGACAGCTCGAGGGCGCGCTCGCTGATCGAGTTGGCGATGATCACGCCGACGAAGACACCTAGCGGCGAGAGGATGCCGATCAGAAGCCCGTCGCGGAGCCGGACGTTGCCGTAGCCGTGCTGGCGCCAGGCGCCGACCGCGGCGACGGGCACGATCGCGAGCAGAGAGGACGCCTCCGCCCTGATCTGGGGCTCGGAGAGGAAGATCGTGAGCGCCGGGACGAACAGGATCCCCCCGCCCACGCCCAGAACGCCGCCGACCATTCCGGCGGCGAACCCGAGGAGAGCTGCGAGCGCGTACTCCACCGGCTACGACACGATCAGCTCGATCGCCACGACGACGAGGAGAGCCGCGAAGAGCAGCGACACCGCTCGCTGGGGCACCCGCTGCTGCAGCGCGGCGCCGGCGATGACTCCGCCCACCGCGGGCACGCCGACCAGGGCCGCCTTCGCCACGTCCACGTTGCCGTAGGCACCCTGCGCGGCTGTGGCGAGAACCGCGATCACGGCGATGGCGGCCAGGCTGGTGCCGGTCGCCTCGCGCTCGGAGTAGCCGAACCAGAAGATGAGGAGCGGGACGATGACCGTGCCGCCGCCGACCCCGAAGATCCCGCTGAAGGCGCCCGCCGCGGTGGCGGTCGCCGCCAGCTTTGCGACGCGCTCGTTCATCTCGGCACGCGGCGATACTAGATGAGTGTTCGACCACCTCCTGACGCCGCTGCGAGGGGCGCCGGCGAAGACCGGCGTGCTCTCGGACGTCGACGGCACGCTCGCGCCCATCGTCGACAGGCCCGGCGACGCGGCGGTTCCCGACCATACGCGAGAGGCGCTCGGCGCCCTGGTGGAGCGCTACGGGCTCGTCGCCTGCGTCTCAGGACGGCGTGCGGTCGACGCGCGGAGGATCGTGGGCGTCGAGGGCGTCGTCTACGCGGGAAATCACGGGTTTGAGCTGCTCGGGCCCGGCGATGACGAGCCGCGCGCCGACCCCGCTCTCGGGCGGCGCGTGGACGCGGCACGGGAGTTCGCCGGCGCTCTCGACGGACGCCAGCTTGCGAGCGCCGAGCTGCGCCTGGAGGACAAGGGCCCGATTCAGGCGCTCCACTGGCGGGGGGCGAAGGACGGCGAACGTGCCCGTGCGGCGGCCCTGGCGCTCGCGGTCGAGGCCCAGTCGGCGGGCCTGGTGCCCCGGTGGGGCCGGAAGGTTCTGGAGCTCCGCCCCGTCGCCGGCATCGACAAGGGCTCCGCGGTCACGCGCCTGGTGCGCGACAACGCCCTGACCCATGCCCTGTTCGGCGGCGACGACGACACGGACCTCGACGCGTTTCAGGCGCTTCGGTGGCTAGAGCGCGCGGGGCGGCTGGAGACATCGGTGTGCGTGGGGGTGGACTCCGAGGAAGCTCCCGCGGGGCTCGCCGAGCGCACGGATCTCATGGTCGCCGGCACCGCGGGCTTCGTGACCGTCCTCGAGGCGCTGGCGGGCTGATGCTGTTCGTGGACCTCCTTCGGGTGACCGTGCTCTTGGCCGGAGCGGTCGCGACTGCGCTCGCCGGCGTCGCCGTCATCGCCGCGAACCAGGACACCAACGAGACAGCGCTGATCGTCGCCGCGGCCTGGTGGACCGTCGCCGGGCTGGCCGGGGCGTACCTCGGCGGCCAGCGCCGGACGAGGGAGGCGATGTCGCGGGTCCTCGCCGGGGCGCGAACAGCGACCTCGCTCCCGGCCGAGCCGCCGGCGCGGATCGCGCTGCAGAAGCTCTGGCCTGTGGGGCTCTTCGCGCTCGTCTGTGGCGGCCTCTCCTGGCTCTTCCCGCAGATCCCCGTCATCGGCGCCGGCTACGCGATCGGAGTCGCGCTGGCCTGGCGGCGGCGCGAGGCGGCGGTCACGGCGATCGAGGAGCGCGACGGGGTCCGCTTCTACGTCGAGCCGGGGTCGGCGCTTGCGCCGACGCGCCTGGTGCGGACCCCGGGGCTCGGCCGCGACCGCGCCCAGGTCGTACACCCGCCACCGCCGCCGAGCGGCTAGTCAGCGCTTCTTGCGAAGTTTCTTGAACTGCGACCAGGTCCGGGTGTTGGCGATCTGGTCCGGAGTCAGCCATGCGCGCCGCGCCGTGGCGACGCCGTAGGCGATGTTCGACAGGGTGTCGGTGCCGTGGGCGTCGGTGTTGACGCAGATCCACGCGCCGGCATCCGCGGCGAGGCGGGCGTGGTGCTCTGAGAGGTCGCGGCGGTTCGGGTTGCCGTTGATCTCGAGCATCGTCCCGGCGTCGGCCGCCGCGGCGGCAACCCGCTCGACGTCGATGTCGTAGGGCTCGCGCCTGCCGATCAGCCGGCCGGTCAGGTGGCCGATGCAGTCGACCAGCGGGTTCTCGATCGCGGCGATCACCCGTGCGGTCATCTCCTTGCCCGACATCCGAAACGAGGTGTGCACGCTGGCCATGACCCAGTCGAGCTCCGCGAGGAGCTCGACCGGGTAGTCGAGTCCGCCGTCGGTGCCGATGTTGACCTCGGACCCGGCCAGGAGGCGAAAGCCGCGAGGCGCGGTGGAGTTCCACGTCGCGACCTCCTGGATCCTCTTCTCCAGCTGCGCCGGGGTGACGTGGTTGCCAAAGCCGTGGGAGGCGGAGTGATCGGTGACCGCGAGGTACGAGTAGCCGCGCGCGCGGGCGGCAGCCGCCATCTGGGCCAGCGAGTTGCGACCGTCCGAGAGCGTGGTGTGGGAGTGCAGGTCGCCCTTGACGTCCTCGACCGAGACCAGGTCCGGCAGGCCGCCGTTGGCGGCGGCGGCGATCTCGCCGCGGCCCTCTCGCAGCTCCGGCTCCACGTACGCGAGGCCGAGCCGAGCGTAGACCTCCTCCTCGGTCGCGTAGCGGGCGACGTCTCCGGACTCCACGTCGGCGATCCCGTTCTCGGAGACCGAGAGGCCCATCTTGACCGCGCGCTCGCGCAGCTGCACGTTGTGCTCGGCGGAGCCGGTGAAGTGCTGCAGCAGGTTCCCGTACGCCTCGGGCGCGACGATCCGCAGGTCGACCTTGACGCCGTTGTGGGTCACCAGCCGTGCGCCGGCTTCGCCGGCCGAGCCCGCCTGGGCGACGAGCGGATGCTCGGTGGCCGCAGTTGCGAGCGCGAGCGGGTCGGTCGCGGTCGCGATCAGGTCGATGTCCTTGCAGGTCTCGGCCCGGCGGCGCGCCGACCCGGCGACCTCCACCGCCGCGCTTGCCGGATGCTCGCGAAGGGCCTGTGCCAGCTCCTCGGCGACGGGCAGGACGTGGGAGAGCAGAAGCCGCTCGGCGGGCCCGTCGGTGCCGAGGCGCTCGAGCGCTGCGAGCACGTTCTCCTCGACCTTCGGCCCAAGGCCCTTCATGGAGCGAATCCGCTCGTTTTCAGCAGCCTCGCGAAGCTCGTCGAGCGAGGTGACTCCGAGCTCGTCGAAGAGCCGCCGGGCCGTCTTCGCACCGAGTCCGGGAAGACGGGTGACCTCGACGAGCGAGACCGGGTACTTGGCCTTCAGCTTCGCCGCCGAGGGGATCTCCCCGGTCTCGACGAGGGCGACGATCTTGTCCTGGAGGGTCTTGCCGACGCCGGGCAGCTCGACCGCCCTGCCGTCCTTGGCGAGCTCGGCGACCGAGACGGGGCTCTGGCGGATCACGCGCGCGGCCTCCTTGTAGGCGAGCACCCTGAAGCGATCGGCGCCGTCGAGCTCATAGAGCGTTCCGAGCTCGGCGAGCGCGGCGGCGATCTCGGTGTTTCGCATGCCTCAAAGTTAATGTCGCCGGGTACGCTCGGCGCGTGAGCTACCGCGTGCTGCCGGCGGGCGATGCGTTCTGGCGCCCTTCGAACCAGATGCGGGTGGAGAACACCGATCTCGCGAAGCAGCTCGGCGCGAAGACGCTCGGCGTTCGGCTCCAGATGACCGACGAGACGATCGCCAGGCTGTACCCCGACGGTCCCAAGGCTCTGCCTCCCGAGCTCGGTGGCTGACGCGAGCGGCGCCGGGCCTCAGGTCGGCCTGGTCATTCCCACCTACGACGAGGCGGCGAACCTGGAAGAGATCGTCACCGCCGCGCTCGAGCAGCTCCCGTCCAGCCGGCGTGTCCTGATCGTCGACGACTCGTCTCCGGACGGCACCGGCGAGATCGCCGACCGGCTTGCCTCCGAGCACCCGGATGTGGAGGTGCTCCACCGCCCCGGCAAGGGGGGGCTCGGCCCCGCCTACGTCGCCGGGTTTCGCGACACCCTCGCGGTTGGGGCCCGCCTGGTTGCACAGATGGACGCCGACTTCTCCCACGACCCGGCCGACCTGCCGCGGCTGATCGCGGCAACGGCGGATGCCGACCTCGTCCTCGGGTCGCGCTACGTGGACGAAGGCGGCGTCTCCGACTGGGGGCCGGGGCGGCGGGCGATCAGCCGCGGCGGCAGCGCCTACGCCCGGGCCCTCCTGGGGGTGGAGGTGCGCGACCTCACGGGCGGCTTCAAGGTCTATCGCCGCGAGGTCCTCGAGGCGATCGACCTCGGCTCGCTCGAGTCCCTCGGCTACGCCTTCCAGGTGGAGACGACCTTCCGGGCGATTCGCGCCGGGTTTCGCGTCGTCGAGGTCCCGATCACGTTTCGCGACCGGCGCGTGGGAGAGTCGAAGATGAGCGGCCGGATCGTCCTCGAGGCGGCCCTCAGGGTCCCGATGATGCGACTCCGCTCGCGGCGGTAGACCCTATGCTCAGCGGCAGAGGCCGTCGCCGGCGAGGCGTAACGTTGGAGCGAGGTCCCTTACTTCAGTATGTATAGTAATGGAACCGACCAACTGCGCTAGGAGACGAAAGTGACAGGCAAGCTTCCCGACGTGACGGACTCCACCTTCCAGGCGGAGGTGCTCGATTCCGGTGAGTCCGTCCTGGTCGACTTCTGGGCCCCCTGGTGCGGTCCCTGCCGCGTCGTGCATCCGATCCTCGAGGAGATGTCGGTCGAGCGCGACGACGTGCGCATCGTCAGCCTCAACGTCGACGAGAACCAGCAGACCGCCGGCCGCTACGAGGTACTTTCGATCCCGACGCTGATCCTCTTCAAGGACGGCCAGGAGGCCAAGCGCGTGATCGGCGCGATGCCGAAGCGCCGCCTCGAGGCCGAGCTCGAGCCGGCCCTGGCGTAGTTATTCGCGTTCGACGCTGATCCGCAGGTCGCGGCCGTCGATCGAGGCGGTCGCGCCCCCGTCGGCGCCGTCGTAGCCGACGCTGGTGGCGAGCGTCTCGCCGGCGATGTAGGCCTCGTGCTCGCGGGCGGCGGCGACGACGTCCTCGTCGCCGCCGAGCCGCAGGGCGATGCGGTCCGTGATCTCGAGGCCCGCGTCGCGGCGTGCGTTCTGGATTGCGTGGACGACCTCGCGGGCGAGGCCCTCTCGGCGCAGCTCGTCATCGAGCTCGAGCTCGAGCGCGACGGCGTGCCCGGCCTCGGCCTCCACCTGGTAGCCCTCGAGCGGGCTCAGGACGAGCGTGAAGTCCTCCGGCCCGAGAACGTGCTCGCGGCCGTCGACGTTGATCCCGACCTCGTGGCCCTGGCTGATCGACTTGGCGACGTGCGCCGCGTCGAGCGCCGCCACGGCCGCGGCAACCTGCGGCATGTCCTTGCCGAAGCGGGGGCCGAGCGCCCTGTAGTTGGGCTTCACCTCGTAGCTCACGAGCTCCGACTCCTCCTCGACGAACTCGAGCTCCTTGACGTTCAGCTCGGCCTCGACGAGGTCGGCGTGCGCCGCGATCGCGTCGCGCTCCTCGCCCGTGGCGACGACCACGGCGCGGTGCAGGGGCTGGCGGACCTTGAGCCCCGACTGCGCGCGCGCCGCGTGGCCGAGCTCGACGGTCCTGCGAACGGCCGCCATCGCCGCCTCGAGCCCCGCGTTCACCAGGGCCTCGTCGACCTCGGGGAAGTCGCGCAGGTGGACCGAGTCCGGGCGCTCGCCGAACTCGCCGGCCTCGCCGCCGGCCAGGTTCGAGTGGATCTCCTCGGCGATGAACGGGACGAACGGCGCCGCGAGCGCCGCGAGCTCGAGCAGGCAGCGGCGCAGCGTTCCCAGCGCCGCGGGGTCGCCCTCCCAGAGCCTTCGCCGCGAGCGCCGCACGTACCAGTTGGAGAGCTCGTCGACGAACTCGGCAAGGGCCCGGCTGCCCGCGGTGGCGTCGTAGTCGTCGAGGGCGGCGGTCACTGCGCCGATCGTTGCCTGCAGACGTGAGAGCACCCAGCGGTCAAGCTCCACCGCGGACCGCGGACCGCGGACTGCCGACGCCTCGAGATCCTCCGGCCCCAGCCCCTCCGCATTCGCGTAGAGCACGCAGATCCGATACGTGTTCCAGAGGGTGTTGAAGAACCCGTGGACGCTCTCGCCGAGGGTCTCGGTCGAGAACCGGTACCCGGCCCAGGGCTGCTGGGAGAGGTAGTACCAGCGAAACGCGTCCGCGCCGTGGCGCTCGATCACGTCCCATGGGCTGACGACGTTGCCGCGGCTCTTGGACATCTTCTGGCCCTCGGGGTCGGCGATCAGGCCGAGGCACACGCAGTTGCGGTAGCTCGCTCGGTCGAACAGGAGCGTGGAGACCGCGAGCAGCGAGTAGAACCAGCCGCGGGTCTGGTCGATGCCCTCCGAGATGAAGTCCGCCGGGAAGCGCTCCTCGAAGTGGTCCGTGCCCTCGAACGGGTGGTGGAACTGGGCGAACGGCATCGAGCCCGAGTCGTACCAGGCGTCGATCGTCTCGACGACCCGGCGCATCTTGCCGCCGCAGGCGGAGCAGTCGAGGGCCACGGCGTCGATGTAGGGCCGGTGGAGGTCGTCCGGGACCTCGCCCCCCCGCGCCCGGAGGTCGGCGATCGAGCCGGCGCAGAAGCGCTCCTCGCAGTCGGGCGACTCGCACTCCCAGATCGGCAGCGGCGTTCCCCAGTAGCGCTCCCGCGAGAGCGCCCAGTCCTGGTTGCCCTCGAGCCACTTGCCGAAGCGGCCGCGCTTGATGTGCTCGGGATGCCAGCCGATCTCCTCGTTCTCGGCGAGCATTCGCTCGGCGACGTCGGTGGTCTTCACGTACCAGCTGGACTTCGCGTAGTAGAGGAGCGGGGTACCGCACCGCCAGCAGTGCGGGTAGGCGTGCTCGTAGACCGTCGAGCGCAACAGGCGGTCATTCCGGCGAAGCGCCTCGATGATGTCGGGGTCGGCCTCCTTGACGGAGCGGCCCGCGAAGTCGGTGACGCGCTCGTCGAACGTGCCGTCGGCGCGAACGGGGTTCTGGAGGGTGATCCCGTACTTCTCTCCGAGCCGGAAGTCGTCCTCGCCGAAGGCGATTGCGGTGTGGACGAGTCCGGTGCCGTCCTCGGTCGTCACGAAGTCGCCCTCGAGGACGGTGTGGCCCCGGGGCCCGTAGTCGGCGATGTAGGCGAACGGCGGCTCGTAGCGGGTGCCCGCAATGGCGGAGCCGGGGAAGTGCGCAAGGATCTCCGCCTCCTCGCCGAGGACGCGCTCGCGAAGCGCGGTGGCAACCACGAGGACCTCGTCCCCGACCTTGGCGCGCACGTACTCGATTTCCGGCCCCACCGCGATCGCAGCGTTTGAGATCAGGGTCCAGGGGGTCGTCGTCCAGACCACCAGGTTGTCGCCCGGCCGCAGCGGGTTCTCGGGGATCGCGTCGCTCGGGACGGGCTCGACGACGGGCATCCGCACGTAGACGGAGGGGTCCTCGACGTCCTGGTAGCCCAGCGCGACCTCGTGCGAGGAGAGCGCCGTGCCGCAGCGCGGGCAGTAGGGGACGACCTTGTGGCCCCGGTAGAGGCGCTCCGCGTCCCAGATCTGCCGCAGCGACCACCAGACCGACTCGATGTAGTCGTTGGTCATCGTCACGTAGGGGTCGTCGAGGTCGATCCAGAAGGCGATCCGCGCCGTCAGCGCCTGCCAGTCGGAGACGTAACGGAACACGGACTCCCGGCAGCGCTGGTTGAACTCCGCGATGCCGAAGGCCTCGATCTCCGCCTTCGAGGAGATCCCGAGCTCGCGCTCCACCTCGAGCTCGACCGGCAGGCCGTGGCAGTCCCAGCCCGCCTTGCGGGGGACGCGGTAGCCCTTCATCGTGCGGTAGCGCGGATAGACGTCCTTGAAGACGCGGGCGAGCACGTGGTGGGAGCCCGGCCGTCCGTTCGCGGTGGGGGGCCCCTCGTAGAAGCTCCAGACGGGGGCATCGGCGCGGATCTCCAGCGAGCGCGCGAAGACCTCGCGCTCGCGCCAGCGCTCGAGCACCTGCTCCTCGAGCGCAGGGAAGTCCTGCCTTGGGTCAACGTCTCGGAATCGCCCATGCAGATGAATGATTCCAATTCACGTACCCACGGATGACGGCGCATGCCGTCGCTGACTCGCCACCCGTGCCCTCGCCAATAGCAACCGCTATTGGCTTCGGGACACGTGCGGCGCCCAGCTTGGCCTGCCCCGCCCCCGCGGGCACGCCAATCGGGAATCACTCATCTCGCGGCGGATTCTAGAATCAGCCCAATGGCGCAAACCCTCCTGCACCTCTGGGGCTCGGAGACGGACAAGGCAATCGAGAACTTCCCGGTGTCAGGCCAGCCCGTCCCGGTGCCGGTCATCCGCTGGCTTGGGCGGATCAAGGCCCACGCCGCGCGCGTCAACGCCGAGCTCGGCCTCCTCGATGACGACATCGCCGAGCGGATCGCCGCCGCGGGTGACGCGATCGCCGCCGGCGAGCACGATGACCAGTTTCCGATCGACGTCTTTCAGACCGGCTCCGGGACCTCGTCGAACATGAACGCCAACGAGGTGATCGCCAATCTCGCCGGGGATCCGGTCCACCGCAACGACCACGTCAACATGGGCCAGTCCTCGAACGACGTCTTCCCCTCGGCGGTGCACCTTGCGGCGCTCGACGAGGTTACGAACGATCTGCTGCCCGCGCTCGACGCCCTCGCCGAGTCCCTGGCCGCGAAGGCCGCGGCGTTCGGCGACGTCGTCAAGGCCGGGCGCACCCACCTCATGGACGCCGTCCCGGTGACGCTCGGCCAGGAGTTCGGCGGCTACGCCGCGCAGGTGCGCCTCGGGGCGGAGCGCGTTCGCGACACCCTCGGCCGGGTCGGGCAGATACCGCTGGGCGGCACGGCCACCGGTACCGGCCTCAACACCCACCCGGAATTCGCCGGGCGCGTTCGCGCCAGGCTCGCCCAGGAGACCGGGCTCGCGATCTCGGGGCCAACCGATCCGTTCGAGGCGCAGGGCAACCGCGACGCGCTGGTCGAGCTGTCGGGCGCCCTGAAGGTGGTGGCCGTTTCGTTCAACAAGATCGCGAACGACCTCGCGCTGATGGGCTCGGGCCCGCGCGCGGGCCTGGCCGAGCTGCTCCTGCCCGAGCTCCAGAAGGGTTCCTCGATCATGCCTGGCAAGGTCAACCCGGTGATGGCCGAGGTGACCATTCAGGTCGCCTGCCAGGTCATCGGGAACGACGCCGCGATCACGATCGCGGGCTCGCAGGGCCAGTTCGAGCTGAACGTGCGCGTGCCGCTGATCGCGCGCAACCTCCTCGACTCGATCAAGCTCTTGGCCGCCGCGTCGCGGCTCCTGAAGGACAACTGCATCGACGGCCTCGAGGCAAACCGCGAGATGAACGAGCGCCACGCCGAGGCGACGCTCGCGGCGGCCACCGCCCTCAACCCCTACATCGGCTACGACCGCGGCGCCGAGATCGTCAAGGAGGCCGCGGACTCCGGGCGCACCCTGCGCGAGGTGGCTCTGGAGAAGGGCGTTGACGAGGAGACCCTCGCCAAGGCCCTCGACTACCAGGGCATGGCGCACCCTCACGGCTGATATCCCTCTCCCGGGGGAGCGTGGCGTAACGCCCGGGCGCGTAAGCTGACTGCAGGGCATGAGCGAAACGACTTACGAGAAGGCAACGTTCGGCGCCGGCTGCTTCTGGCAGGTGGAGGAGGCGTTCCGGGAGCTGCCCGGCGTGATCGACACCGCCGTTGGCTACGAGGGCGGCCACGTCGACAACCCGACCTACGAGCAGGTCTGCACCGGCACCACCGGGCACACCGAGGTGGTCGAGGTCACCTTTGATCCAGAGCAGACGAGCTTCGAGGAGATCCTGGCCAAGTACTTCGCGACGCACGACCCGACGCAGATGAACCGCCAGGGCCCGGACGTCGGCTTCCAGTACCGCTCCGTGATCTTCTCTCACTCAGAGGAGCAGACCGAGACCGCGAAGCGGGTGATCGAGCAGGCGCAGGAGAGCTTCCGCGACCCGGTCGTGACGGTGATCGAGCCGGCGGCCACGTTCTGGCGGGCCGAGGAGTACCACCAGTGCTACCTGCAGAAGCGGCAGGAGCGCGGCGGCCTCTTCGGGATGCTGACGGGCCGCTAGGCGCGGCGATCAGCTGTCGGCCGCGACCTCCGGCCAGCTGAGCTTGTCGAGCTCGAGTGCGCCCACGGCGAGCTCGCTCAGACGTTGACCGCCACGTACTTCGTCTCGAGGTACTCCGCGATTCCCTCGTTGCCGCCCTCGCGGCCGACGCCGGACTGCTTGACGCCGCCGAACGGCGCGCCGGCGTTGGACACCATGCCCTGGTTGAGGCCGATCATGCCCGTCTCGAGCGCCTCGCAGACGCGGAACGCGCGCTTGACGTCGCCCGTGTAGAGGTAGGCGACCAGCCCGAACTCGGTGTCGTTGGCGGCGGCGATCGCCTCCTCCTCGGTCTCGAACGTCGCAATCGGCGCAACCGGGCCGAAGATCTCTTCCTTGAGGACCCGCGCGTCCGGCGTCACGTTGCCGAGCACGGTCGGCTCGTAGAAGTAGCCGGGGCCGTCGACGCGCTGTCCTCCGCAGAGCGCACGCGCCCCCTTCTCGACGGCGTCGTCGACGAGCTCGGCGACCTTCGAGCGCTGGTCGTCGTCGATCAGCGGCCCCACGTCGACGCCGTCCTCGGTGCCGTCGCCGACCCGCAGGGCGCCCATCTTCTCGGCGAGCTTCGACGCGAACTCGTCGGCGATGCCGGCGGCCACGTGGAAGCGGTTGGCCGAGGTGCAGGCCTCGCCGACGTTGCGCATCTTGGCGATCATCGCGCCCTCGACGGCCGCGTCGAGGTCGGCGTCCTCGAAGACGACGAAGGGCGCGTTGCCTCCGAGCTCCATCGAGACCTTGAGCACGCCATCCGCCGCCTGGGCGATGAGCTTGCGGCCGACCTCGGTGGACCCCGTGAACGAGAGCTTTCGCAGCCGCGGATCGGAGATCACGGGCTCGGCGACGTCGCCCGACGACGAGGCGGTGATCACGTTCAGGACGCCGGGCGGCAGGCCGCACTCCTCGAGGACCTGCGCGAGCGCGAGCATCGAGAGCGGCGTGAGCTTTGCCGGCTTGACGACCATCGTGCAGCCGGCCGCAATGGCCGGGCCGATCTTCCGGGTGCCCATCGCGTTCGGAAAGTTCCACGGCGTGATGAAGAAGCATGGCCCCACGGGCTGGCGCATCACGAGCACCCGGCTCGCGCCGTTGCCGGCCGCCTTGTAGTAGCCATCGAGGCGAAGCGCCTCGCCGGAGAACCAGCGGAAGAACTCGGCGGCGTAGGCGAGCTCGGCCTTGGACTCCGCCACCGCCTTGCCCATCTCGAGGGTCATCAGCAGAGCGAGCTCGTCGCTGCGCTCGTTCAGCAGCTGGAACGCCTTGTAGAGGATCTCGCTGCGCTCGTTCGGAGGCGTTGCCGCCCAGTCAGCCTGAGCCTCGACCGCGGCGTCGAGCGCCGCGACGGCGTCGTCGGGGGTTGCGTCGGCGATCTCGCAGATCCGCTCCCCGGTTGCCGGGTTCTCAACGCCCAGGGTGTCGCCGCTCGAGGAGTCCCGCCACTCGCCCCCGATGAAGAGGCGCTTCTCGACGCTCTCGACAACCGTCTCGTCCTGCACGGCAACGCTCATCCAGCACTCTCCTCGCCCGTAGCCTTGGTCTGAGAGCAGGGTACCCGCGCGCCATAGCGAGCACGCGCGCCGCGCCTAAGGTCGCTGCGGAGGGTTGCCGAAAGGAGTTTCGTGGGGAACTCGATGAGCCCCAGACGCGTGCTCGCATGCGCGGCCCTTGCCGCGGCGCTGCTCCTCGCGCCGGCGCGCCCAGCGTCGGCCAGCTGGGTGATCAGGGGACACGGGTTCGGCCACGGCATCGGCATGAGCCAGTACGGGGCGTACGGCTATGCCCAGCACGGCTGGAGCTACAAGCGAATCCTTCGCCACTACTACCGCCACACCACCATCGGCAAGGCGAAGTCGAAGCGGATCCGCGTCCTCTTGACCTCCGGGGTGGGATCGGTCTCGTTCACCGGCGCCAGCCGGGCGTGCGGACGCTCGGTTGCGAGGAACGGCACATACGACTTCGACGCGAGCGGCTCGAAGGTCCTGCTGAGAAGCGGTTCCGGCAAGCGCCTCGCGACCTGCGGCGGCGCCGGCTCGACCCGTGGCGGCTCGAGCGTGAGCATCGGCGGCATCGGCCGCTACCGCGGCAGCCTCGTCGCGAAGCTCGTCGGCGGCTCGCTCTACGTGATCAACCGGGTGAGCCTCGAGAACTACGTGGAGGGCGTGATCCCCAACGAGATGCCGGCGAGCTGGTCATCGCAGGCGCTTCGAGTGCAGGCGGTTGCCGCGCGCTCCTACGCCCTCTCTACCGACTCCGGGACGAGCGTCTTCGACGTCTACGACGACACCCGCAGCCAGGTCTACGGAGGGCTTGCGACCGAGCAGGCCTCCAGCAACGCCGCCGCCCGCGCGACCGCGGGGCAGGTTGTCGAGTACCACGGCTCCGTCATCACCGCCTACTTCTTCTCCACCTCGGGCGGGCACACCGAGAACATCGAGAACTCCTTCGTCGGCGCCTCGCCCGTGCCGTACCTCAAGGGGGTCAAGGACCCCTACGACGGGATCTCCCCGGTACACCGCTGGAAGGTCCCGCCCCTCTCGCAGCGGACGGTGTCGTCCCGCCTCAGCGGGTTGTTCTCCGGGAAGCTCAAGCAGATCCACGTGATCCGCCGCGGCGTCTCCCCGCGGATCGTCTACGCCCGCGTCGTCGGCTCGGCCGGGAGCTCGAGGGTCACCGGGGCGACGCTCCGGGACCGGCTCGGCCTGATGGACACCTGGATCAGCTTCGGCAAGCACGAGACCGGCGTTCCAGCCACACAGCACGGCGGCGGAGGCGGCGGCCATGGCGGTGGGGAGGCGGTCACCATGAGGCGGCGGAGGAACGCCGCCGGGAGGAGGAGTGAGCCCGGGCGGCAAGTCCGCGCTCGACCCACGCGCGCTCGTGGAGACCGGCCCGAGCGTCCAGCCGCGCCCGGGCGACATGCCGTAGACCCCTACCCGTCGGGGAACGGCTGGACCGCGATCCCGTGGCCCGTGTCGCGGGAGCCGAGCTCGTAGGCCGCGCCGACGGCCTCCACGGAGGCCGTCTTGTGCCCCGGGCGCTCCACCTCGATCCGGAGCTTCGCGATCGAGCAGTTGAGCGCGTGGTGCTCGGGGCCCTTGGGGTCCGCGTAGACCCAGGCAACGACGTCCTTCGGGTCGGCGTCGACCCTGCCGCGAACGCGCACCTGGCGTCCCGGAAGGACGAACTCGCACGTCGATGGCTGCTCCTCGACGTCCGTCCCGTAGGCGCTGGTCAGTCCGCCGATCCGAAGCGGCTCCCCGTCGAGGACGATCTGGCCGTTTGCAAGCCAGGGGGTCGTCCAGCGCCCGACCCTGACCCTGCCCAGGGCGACGTCGAGGTAGTCGCCCGTGCGCCCGCCCAGGTCGGAGCACTGCAGCCAGATCCACCGCTCCGCGTGCTCGGTCCCCCAGTTGTGGCCGACCATTCCGGGCCAGCCGGCGAGCTCGATGCGGTCCCCGCCGATCTCAACCTCGCCGTCGAAGCGGCTCGCGGGGTACGGGCTGAGCAGCTTCGTCCTCGGCAGCCGGGAGCGGTACAGACGCTCGAACGGCAGGTGGTAGAGCGCCTCCCGCCCCTCGGTGAACCGCATGTCCCAGCTCGCCTCGGTGCCACCGCCGGCGATCGAGCCGGTGGCTCTCCCCTCGGAGAGAGTCGCGCCGTCGACGCGGATGTAGGCGCCGTCACCGGCGCTGAGCTCGCCGGCGCCCACGGTCGCCTTCGTCGCCCGCGGACCCGGCGCCTGCGCGTCGAACACCGTCAGCCAGAGCGAGGCGGTCGGCTCCTCGGACGGGCGCTTGTGGACGGTGTGGCGAAGCCAGATGGCACGGCCGCCGTCGGGATGGCTCGCCTTGATGTAGAAGCTCTCGTAGTGCCCCGCGCCGATGCCGACCGCGGGGAAGCGCGCCTCCGTCCTCACGCGGCGGAACCTACAGCGATCCGGCCGCCCTCGCGCCCGCGGAAGCGAAACGGCGTGACCTCGGCCCAGCGCGCGAGGACCGCCTGCTCGCCGGGCCGATGCACGTCGTCGAGCACCACGAGCGCGGTGGGGGCAAGACGGTCGCGAAGCGCAGGGAGGGCCGGTGCGCGGCCCTGTTCCATGCCGGGCAGGTTGCCCGGGGGCCCGTCGACGACGAGCAGGTCGATGTCGCGGGGCAGCTCGGCGAGCGCCTCCTCGGAGTACCACTGCGCGCCTGGAGCGGCGAGGGGGTGGGGGCCGAGCGGCGCCAGGATCACGTGGGCCACGCCGGCGAGGCCCTCAGAGCCGAGCGCTTCGCGCACCCGCTCCGCCCAGGCTGCGTCGTGCTCGACCGAGGTGAGCCTGCCACCGGCGCGGGCGAGGACGTCAGCCAGCGCCAGCGTTCCGGCCCCGGCGCCGAGCTCCACAACCTCGCGAAGCTCCCGAGCTTCGATCAGATGAAGCAGGTACTCGAGGTCGGCGGCGTCCAGCGACCAGGCGCCGAGCTCGAGGCGGCCGTCCGGCACTAGAAGCGGATCGTGATGACGTCGCCGTCGGCAATCACGTAATCGCGCCCCTCGGTGCGCAGCAGGCCGCGCTCGCGGGCCGGCGCGTAGCCGCCCGAGTCGACCAGCTCGCTCCAGCCGATCACCTCGGCGCGCACGAAGCGAGCCTGGATGTCGGAGTGGACCTTGCCGGCGGCCTGCCACGCGGTCGAGCCCTGTGCCAGTGCATGCGCCATGGCCTCCTTGCCCTCCCCGGCGGTGAAGAAGCTGACGAGGCCGAGGAGCTCGAACGCGCCGCGGATGACGCGGGCGAGGCCCGACTCCGGGACGCCCAGGCCGCCGCGAAGCTCATCCGCCTCGCTCGGGTCCTCGATCTCGGCGAGCTCGGATTCGATGCGGGCGCTGATCGCCACCGCCACGTCGCCGCGGCGGGCCGCGATCTCGGCGACCGCCGGCGGAACCTCGTCGTGGCCCTCGTCGACGTTCACGACGAAGAGCACCGGCTTCGACGTGAGCGCCCCGAGCAGGCGTGGCCCGGCTTCGGCCGCCTGGGGCACGGGCACGTCGCGGACCGGCTCGCCGCGGCCGAGGGCCTCGACGACCGCCTCCAGCCAGTCGCGCTCGGCGATTGCCGCTTTGTCCTGCGAGCGAGCCTGCTTCGCGACCCGCTCGAGTCGCCGCTCCGCCTGCTCGAGGTCCGCGGCGAGGAGCTCGGTGTCGATCAGGTCGATGTCGGCGACCGGGTCCACGCGGCCCTCGGGATGCGGGATGCCGCCGGTCTCGTGGGCGCGAACCACGTGGCAGATCGCGTCGGTCTCGCGGATCGCGGCGAGGAACCGGTTGCCGAGACCCTCTCCGGCGGAGGCCCCCGGCACGAGCCCGGCGATGTCGTGGAACTCGATGGTCTCCGAGACGACCTTCGAGGAGCCGACGGTGCTCGCGACGGCCTCGAGCCGCTCGTCCGGCACGCCGACGACCGCCACGTTCGGATCGATCGTCGTGAACGGGTAATCGCCCGTATCCGCGCCGGCCCGGGTGAGTGCGTTGAAGAGCGTCGACTTGCCGGCGTTCGGCAGGCCGACGATGCCCACCTTCATCGCCTCGGAGCGTCCCGGCTTGCGACCAGGTCGATCAGCCGCTCCTCGAGGGATCGCTCGCCGACCTTCGGGACCAGACCGCCGATCGCCAGCCCGAGCGCGGCACCCGCGAGCACATCGCTGGGGTAGTGCATGCCCAGGTAGGGACGGGTGAGCGAGATGGCCCCGGCAAGCGAGTAGAGCGGCACTCGGGTCGCGGGAAGGACGCGGCCGTAGGCGGTGGCCGCCGCGACCGACGAGGTGGCGTGCCCGGACGGAAAGGAGAGCCTGCTCGGCGCTCGTCCCAGCGGCGGCAGCCCGCGGAGCTGGGGGCGCGCGCGTCGCACGGCAAGCTTGACGGCGTAGTTGGCGACCATCGATGCCGGGGCGACGACGGCGGCGCGAAGCCACCGATCACGGCGAGGCGGGTCCAGCATCGCCCCCGCCAGGCCGATGGCGACCCAGACGGAGCCGTGCTCGCCGGCCGTGGACAGCGCCTTGGCGACGGACTCCGCGGCCCGGCCATGGCCGCGCGTGCGCATCGCCGTGAGGATCCTCCTGTCGAGCCGGCCGTCCATGCCGCGGGAGGATAGGCGCGCGCGCCGTCCGCGGCGGGGGGTGAAATTGCGCGCGTGCTGCACCGCGAAGACTACGAGCGCCGTTTCAGGCAGGCCGGCCTGCCCCTGTTCATCGCGGGTCACTCCGCCTCGACCGATGCCTTCAACCGCGGCGTCCCGTTCCTGACTCTGGTCTTCGCCGGCGAGCTCTTCGGGGCGCTCAACCTCGAATGGTCGCCGCTCGCGAACCTCGCCGCCGTGCTCGGTGCCGTCGCCGTGGTGCTGGTCGCGATCAGCACGCTCAACCGCTCCCGGGGACGCCCGGCCCTCGCCATCCCCGAGGACGTCGGACGGGCCGAGCTCGCCGGGTTCGCTCTGATCCCGGCGCTGCTTCCGTTGGTGTTCGGCGGCCAGTGGCGCAGCGCGGTCGTCACCGCCGCGGCCAACTGCGTCCTCCTGGCGCTGGTCTACGGCGTCTTCGGCTACGGCCTCGGCTCGATCCTGCGCTGGGCGCTCGCTCGCCTTGGCGGCCAGTTGAAGGCCTCGCTGAGCCTGCTCACCAGAGCGATCCCGTTGCTCATGATCTTCTCCGTCGTTCTCTTCCTCACCACTGAGATGTGGCAGGTGTTCACGCACGTCTCCGGAGCCTCGCTGGCGATCCTCGGCGTCCTGTTCGTCGTCCTCGGTGCTGCCTTCCTACTGGCCCGGCTCCCGGGCGAGGTCAGGGACCTCGAGCGCGAGGCGGGCGAGGGAGGCGAGCCGCTCGAGCGACGCCAGCGCCTCAACGTGGGCCTCGTGCTGTTCGTGAGCCAGTCGCTTCAGGTCCTGACCGTGAGCCTGGCCGTCGGCGGGTTCTTCGTCGCCCTCGGGACCATCACGATCGACGTTCACATCCTGCGCGAGTGGATCTCCTCGAGCTACAAGCCCGACGTCCTGATCACGCTCAGGGTCTTCGGCCACCAGGGCGTGATCACCGCCGAGCTCCTGCGGGTATCAGGCGCGATCGCCGCCTTCACCGGCCTCTACTTCGCGATCTCGATGCTCACCGACGATGTCTACCGGCGGGAGTTCCTGGGCGAGCTAACGGCCGAGATGCGCGAGTCGTTCGCGGCGCGAGCCGCGTACCTCAAGCTCCTGGCCTCGTAGGATTCGGCACCGTGAGCGAGACGACGATGGTGCCGGGCTACCGGCACGTTCCCGGGAACCACTGCGGCTCGACCGCGCTCCGCAACGTGCTCGCCCACCACGGCCACGAGATCAGCGAAGCCATGGCCTTCGGGCTCGGCGCGGGCGCGTGCTTCTACTACCTGCCCGTTGAGGGCTCCTCGCCCTCCCGCTTCACGAACGGACGCACCTCCCGGCTGGAGGAGGAGTTCGTGGAGCTCACCGGTGCGCCGCTTCGGCTGCAGACGTTCGACGATCCCGAGTCGAGCTGGCGGGCCGCCCGCGCGGCGGTCCAGGCGGGCCGCCCGCCGCTGATGCTGAGCGACCTCTACTACCTCGATCACTACGGCAGCTCAGCTCACTTCCCCGGCCACGCGGTCGTCCTCGCAGGCTTCGACGACGAGTTCGCCTACCTCTCGGACACCGCCTTCGAGGACCTCCAGACCACCCGGCTCGAGAACCTCGCGACGGCGCGCCACGCCACGCACCCGGTCTTCGCGCTGGCCGGCCACATGTTCGTCTACGAGGGCAACGGCAACTCGTTCGATCCCCGCGCGGCGATCGAGCCGGCGATTTCGAAAGCGGCCAGCCGGATGCTCGACCCGCCCTGGGGCGAGGTCGAGGGCCTACCCGGCATGCGGAAGTTCGCCGCGGAGGTCGGCGACTGGCCGGAGGCCGTCGCAGACTGGCAGTGGTGCGCGCGCTTCAACTACCAGGTGATCGAGCGCCGCGGCACCGGCGGCGGCAACTTCCGCGCCATGTACTCGCGCTTCCTCTCCGAGGCGGGCCTCCACGTGCCCGCGGTCCTGGCCGCCGCGGCCTCGAGTCGCTGGACGGAGCTCGCCGGGGTCCTGAAGACGGCGAGCGAGGCTCACGCTCCCGAGCCCGCGCTCTGGGAGCTGGTCCGCGCGGACGCCGCCGCGGTGCTGGACGCCGAAGAGCGGCTCTGGACCGAGCTCGCCGAGCGCTGACCGGCGCGGCGGGGCACGCCGGCGGATCAGCCCTGCGAGAACCCGATCGACTGCTGCTGGTCCGGGATGCGGATGAAGACGACGGTCTTCAGGTTGATGACGAGGGTGCCGTCGTCGGTTTCGACCTCGTGCCAGCCGTCGCCGGACTCCACCGCCTTGCGGAGGCTGCCGAGCGCGCTCTCGTCCATCCTCGCGCTCACCACCTGGCCGATGCCGAGGCCGATCTCGACGCGCGAGCGCGACGCCATCAGTGCCCCTCCGCGGGCTCGACGAGCTCGGTGAGCACCCGCCCCGTTGAGCGCGGGTGCACGAACGCGACCCGGCTGCCGCGAATGCCGGTGCGGGCCTCGTGGTCGATCAGCTCGATGCCGCTTCCCGAAAGCTTCTGAAGGGTCGAGTCGATGTCCTCGACGCGGTACGCGACGTGATGCAGGCCGGGCCCGTTGCGCTCGACGAACTTGCCCACCGGGGTGTCCGGGCCGAGCGGCGCGAGGAGCTCGACGTGGCCGTCCCCGACGTCCAGGAGCACCGCCTCGACGCCCTGGGAGTCGACCGTCTCGCGGTGGACGAGCGGCATCCCGAGGGTCCCCTCGTAGAGGGAGAGGGCCGCGTCGAGGTCGTCGACGGCAACGCCGACGTGGTCGATGAGCTCGAGCATCCGGCCGGAGTCTATTGAGCGCCGGTCGCCGGCCGGGCTAGGAGCCCGATGGCCGCCGGGGCTCGAAGCGGCGGCCGGCGGGCTCCGACGCGAGCGCCTCGGCGGTGCGGCCGGCGCGCCGGCGTGGATCCCGGTCGGCCGCGGCGGCCTCGCCGCGGGGACCGGGGCGGTCGCGGTGGCTCGCCATGATCTGCTGGATCTCGTCGCGCTCGATTACCTCGTTCTCGAGCAGCCGGTTTGCGATCCCATCGAGGAGGTCGCGATGGTCGACGAGGAGCCGGTGGGCGCCGCGGTAGGCCTCCTCGGCGATCGCGGTCACCTCTTCGTCACGGGTCTGGCGCGTCGCGTCGGAGGAGCTGCGGTCGTCCTCCGGCAGCTGGTGGGCGTGGATCTGGGTGCCCATCGCGTACTCGTAGACCATCGACCGGGCGATCGCGGTGACGCGGCTGAGGTCGTCGGCGGCGCCCGTGGTGACGCGTCCGAACGTGATCTGCTCCGAGACCCGACCTGCGAGCAGGACCTTCATGTAGTCGATCAGCTCCTCCCGGGACTTCAGGTAGCGGTCCTCCTCAGGCAGGTTGAGCGTGTAGCCGAGCGCCTTGCCGCGGGGCACGATCGAGACCTTCTGAACCTTGTCGACGGTGGGAAGGAGCTCCGAGACCAGGGCATGTCCGGCCTCGTGCCACGCGACTACCCGCTTCTCCTCCGGAGTGATGACCTTGCGGGTCGCGAGCCCGGCGACCACGCGCTCGAAGGCGTTGTCGAAGTCCGCCTGGGTGATGAAGTCGCGGTGCTTGCGGCCGGCCAGAATGGCGGCCTCGTTCGCGAGGTTCGCGAGGTCCGCACCGGTGAGACCGGCCGTGTGGCGGGCGATCTTCTCCAGGTCGACGTCCTTGCCGATCGGCTTGCCGCGAACGTGGACCGCGAGGATCTCCTTGCGGCCCGTCATGTCGGGCGGGGGGACGAACACCTGGCGGTCGAAGCGCCCCGGGCGAAGGAGCGCCTTGTCGAGCTTCTCGAGCAGGTTGGACGCGGCCATCACCACGACGCGGTCGCGGGCATCGAACCCGTCCATCTCGACCAGGAGCTGGTTGAGGGTCTGGTCGCGCTCCCCTGAGATGTCGGAGCCGCGATGCGCGCCGACGGCGTCGAGCTCGTCGATGAAGACGATCGCGGGGGCGTTCTCGCGCGCCTCGTTGAAGAGACGGCGGATCCGAGCGGCGCCGAGGCCGGCGAACATCTCGATGAACGACGATGCCGACTGGCTGAAGAACGTGGCTCCGGACTCGTGCGCGACCGCCTTGGCGAGGAGCGTCTTGCCCGTCCCCGGCGGGCCGTGCAGGAGGATGCCCTTGGGAACGCTGGCGCCCAGGCGCTTGAAGCGCTTGGGGTCGGTGAGGAACTCCACGACCTCGCGAAGCTCGTCCTTGGTCTCGTCGATTCCGGCCACCTCGTCCCACTCCACGGCGCTCTTCGAGCGCGGGGTGATCTCCTGAGGCTTCGTGCGCGGCATCAGTCGCAGCGTCTTCCAGATCAGGAAGACGAGGAAGCCCATGAGGATCAGCGGTCCCCACGTGAGGACGTAGCTCTGGAACTCGTACCAGTCGATCCCGAGGATCGCGAGCGAGATCATGCGGCGGCCCCCTCGGCGGCGAGGATCGCATCCAGCGCCGCCCGCCCGACCTCGAGCTGCTCATCGGTCGGCTCGCGCGTCGAGACCAGGCGCTGGATCTCGCGCCCGAGCCCGTGGACCGCGCGGCCCAGCGGCGACGCGGGCTCGCGGTCCGCGTAGGCGAAGACCTCGACCGCTCCGGAGAGGCCGCCGAGCCCGGCGGCGGCGCGCGGCACCGGGCCGGGGTCGTCGAGGAGCCGCTCGACGATCACCTGGCCGGCAACCGAGAAGAGCATCAGGGGCGCCAGCAGGTTGGAGCCGCAGCGGTCGTGCTCCTTCGGCGCCGTCCGCGGGTCCAGGGATCCCTGCTCGTATGCCCCGATCGCCTTGTGCTCGACCCCGTGGTAGGCCGCGAGGTCGTTGTCGCGAAGCGCCGCGAGGGCGGGCAGGACGCCGAGCAGGGAGGCGACGCCGTCACGGGCCAGCGCGCTGCGGCCGCTGCGCCGCAGCGCCGCGGTGGCGGTAGTCGCCGCTGCGGCCGCGACCAGCACCCGGCGGTCCTCGTAGGGAAGGCGCGAGGAGGGAAGCGCCCGGCGCACGATCGGCAGGACCGCGAACGCCTCGGCGAGGCGAAGCGGCCCGCGAAGCACCGGAAGCTGTCCGAGGCGGCCCTTGCCGAACACCGGCTTGCGGCCGGAGGCCACGTCGATTGAGCCGTCAGGCGCCCGGACCGCTGCCGACCACGAGGTCGGGCCGTGGATCAGGAGGCCGTTGCGCAGGGCCATCCCGCCGAGGCGAAGCGGCTCGTCGTGCCCGTGCTCCGCGCTCATCCGAGCACCTCCATCGCGATGTCGTGGAAGAACCGCGCCGCGTACTCGATGTCGCTCGACTTGACCCGCTCGTCGGCTCCGTGGACCAGCGGGCCACTCTCGCCGAGGAGCATGTCGCGCTGCGGGCAGAAGCCGTACACCGTCGCGTCGGGAAATGCCCGGCGAAACCAGTTCGAGTCGCTGAAGCCCGGCATCACGACGGGCACCACCCGGGCGCCCCGGTCGGCGCCCTCGACCCACCGCGCGATCGCGTCGGCGAGCTCGCCGCGCGGCTCCGAGCGGTTGCCCACGTCGGACTCCGTGAACTCGACGTCGTGCTCGGGCAGCCCATCGCCGCCGAGTATGTCCGCCAGGCGCTCGCGGACGTCGTCGACGCCGAGGCCGGGCGGCACCCTGCAGTCGACGAGGACCTCGGCGTGAGCGGGGATCACGTTGACCTTGCGCGAGGCGCTCGCCATCGTCGGTGTGAGCGTGACCCGGAGCATCGGCTCGGCCAGGTAGGCGGCGAGGAGCGGGCTCGCGGCGCGGAGCTTCTCGAGCGCGGAGCGAATCCCCTCGGCGCCCGCCTCCGAGAGGTCCTCGTCGACGACTGCGCCGAGGAACTCGACGCCCTCGGGCGTCGGCTCGAGCTCCGGCTGGGCCGCAAGCCGAGTGAGCAGCGGAGCCATCTTCAGCAGCGCGTTTTCGCCCATTGCGGGAACCGAGGCATGCCCGGCGACCCCGCTGGTCTGGACCTTGAAGCGAAAGACGCCCTTCTCTCCCACGCAGAGCGGATAGAAGCGGCGGCCCGACACGTCGAACGCGTTGCCACCGCCCTCGTTGATGACGAAGTCCGAGCGCACCTTCTCGGGGTGCTCCGAGCACAGCCAGCGTGCCCCGAGGCGCCCACCGGTCTCCTCGTCGGCGACCGCGGCGATCAGCAGCTCGCCGCGAGCGGGGCGCCAGCCCTCGCGGCCGAGTGCGGTTGCGGCGGCGACCTCCGCGGCGACCTGGCCCTTCATGTCCTGGGCGCCGCGGCCTCGGACCTCACCGGAGACGACGTCGCCCACCCAGGGGTCGAAGCTCCAGTCGGCGGGATCGGCGGGAACGGTGTCCGTGTGACCGAGGAGGCACAGCGTCGGGCCCTCGCCGTCGCCGCGAAGCCGGGCGAGGAGGCTCGGGCGCCCCGGCTCGGGGGCGAGGAGCTCGCAATCGAACCCGGCGTCGGTCAGGGTCTCCGCGAGGAGCTCCTGGGCAGGAGCCTCGTTGCCGGGCGGGTTGACGGTGTTCAGGCGGATCAGGTCCTGCAGGATCCCCACCGCAAGATCGCCCAGTCTCTCGCCATTCACGACCACCGCGTCCATGCGAAATCAGATTAGGGCTCCGCATGGGGTCCTCATTTCCAGGTACCGCGAACCGCGCAGTTTGCGCACCCCCAAACTGGTGATACTTGGACAAATGGACCAGCTCTTCGAGACGGGCGACGAGGCCGGCCTGACCCGCACGGGGGTGCCTGCAGAGGAGGCGCCGCTTGCGGTGAGGATGCGGCCGCTCTCGCTCGACGAGCTGATCGGCCAGGAGCACCTGCTGGGCGAGGGCTCGGCGCTGCGTGCGGCGATCGACGCCGGCGAGCCGCACTCGGCGATCCTCCACGGCCCGCCGGGAACCGGGAAGACAACCCTCGCGAGGATCATCGCAACGGCCGCCCACGGCGCCTTCGAGGAGGAGTCCGCGGTGGCGGCCGGCCGTGCCGAGGTCCGCGCCGTGATCGCTCGGGCCGAGGAACGGCGCAAGGGCGGCGAGCCGACGATCTTCTTCCTCGACGAGATCCACCGCTTCAACAAGGCGCAGCAGGACGCGCTGCTGCCGGCGGTTGAGGAGGGTCTCGTCACGCTGATCGGCGCCACGACGGAGAACCCCTACTTCGAGGTGAACGGCGCGTTGCTCTCGCGCTGCCAGGTCTACGAGCTCCACGCGCTCGGGACCGACGACATCAAGGCCCTGATCAGGCGCGCCCTCTCGGACCCCGAGCGCGGACTCGCGGACCCGCCTCCCGTCGACGACGACGCCGTCGACCTGATGGCGGAGCGCGCGGGCGGCGACGCGCGCGTCGCCCTGACGGCGCTCGAGCGCGCGGTGAGCGCGGCGCGGACCGCCGCCGGCTCCGTCGACCTCGCCGCCGCCGAGGACGCACTGCAGCGCAAGGCCATCCTCTACGACCGCGACGGCGACCGCCATTACGACTACATCTCGGCATGGATCAAGGCGACCAGGGGGTCCGATCCCGACGCCTCGCTCTACTACCTCGCGGCGATGCTCGAGGGCGGGGAGGACCCGCGGTTCATCGCGCGCCGGATGGTGATCCTGGCCTCAGAGGACGTCGGCAACGCGGACCCGATGGCGCTCGTCGTCGCCACCGCCGCCGGGCAGGCCGTCGACCGGGTCGGGCTGCCGGAGTGCACGCTCAACCTCGCCCAGGCCGCGACCTATCTGGCGCTGGCGCCGAAGTCGAACGCCGCGACACGCGGGATCTCCCGGGCGTCCCGTCACGTCCGCGAGCACGGCGCGAAGCTGCCCCCCGACTACCTGCGGGACGCGCATTACCCGGGCGCCGCGAAGCTCGGCCGCGGGCAGGGCTACGTCTTCCCCCACGACGAGCCCGAGGGCGTCTCCAGCCAGCCGCTCCTGCCCGAGGGCCTCGAGGGCGAGCGCTTCTACGAGCCAACAGATCGCGGCCTCGAGGCGGAGCTTCGCGAACGCCTCGAGCGCAACACCCGCAAGCGCTCCTAGCGGTTTCCGGGCACCGCAACTACCCCTGTGGGGGCGGGTTGTTGGGGACGCAAACGACTAGCCAGGGAGGTGTGCCACATGCGCGCACTCAAGACGAAGGTGGGGATCGCGACGGCCGTAGGCCTGTTCGCGTTCGCATCCACTGCGGCGGCGCTGACGATCATCGGAACGCCCCGCGATGACCAGATCATCGGTTCGGCTTTCCACGACCGGATCGCCGGGCGAGCTGGGAACGACACCGTCGCGGCGCTCGGGGGCAACGACAGAGTGGTCGCCGGACCCGGGGAGGACCAGGTTGATGCCGGACCCGGCCATGACCATGTCTCGGGCGGCCCCGACGCCGACCAGATCCTCGGCGGCGACGACCGGGACAACCTCGTCGGCAACGCGGGCGACGACAAGATCGACGGCGGGCCTGACAACGACGTGCTCCACGGGTTCAACGGAGCCGACACCGAGTACGGCGCCGACGGCAACGACCACCTCTTCGGGCGCGCCAAGACGGACGTGCCGCTGCCCGGGGTCGACAGCCTCGACGGCGGGCCCGGCAACGACGTCCTCTACGCCCGCGACGGCGAGCCCGACAACATCACCTGCGGCGACGGTCGCGACCGGGCGGTCCTCGACAACGTCGACGTGATCACCGACGCCACGACGACGAACGCGAATGGGTCCTGCGAGCGCGTTCTGCGGGCAACCCCGACGGGGACACCGACGGACAAGGCGAAGTAGCCGGCAAACCGCCCCCGTTGTCGGGTTGGTCGGCCTATGACCGACTGATCCGACAATGGGCGGGGGCTGATGGCCGCATACACTCACGGGAATGCGTGAGCTGCAGTCGTTCAATCCCGCGACCGGGGAGCTGATCGGCTCCGTCGAGACGATCGAGCCGGCGGACGTCGAGGGCGTCGTGGCGGACGTCGCGGAGGTGCAGCCGTTCTGGGCGGAGCTCTCGGCCGGCGACCGAGCGCGCTACCTGCGGCGCGCGGCGGACGTGCTCGTGGACGAGTGCGACGACGTCGCCGCCCTGCTCACCCGCGAGCAGGGCAAGCCGCTCACCGAGAGCTACACGATGGAGGTCGTCCCCACCATCGACGTGCTCCGATGGTGCGCCGAGAACGGGCCGAAGATCCTCGAGGACGAGCCCCTGCCGATGGGACAGGCGCTTTTCGCCACCAAGCGGGCGAAGCTGACGTATGAGCCGCTCGGTGTCATCGGGATCATCTCGCCCTGGAACTACCCCTGGTCGATCCCGTTCGACGAGGTCGTGATCGCGCTGGCGGCCGGCAACGGCGTGGTCCTCAAGCCGGCCAGCCTCACGCCGCTCCTCGGAGAGCGGATCCGCGACGTCCTGCAGCGCGCCGGCATCCCCGAGGGACTGGTCCGCGTGGTCCACGGCGGCGGGAAGATCGGCGAGGCGCTCTGCGAGGCCACCGGCGTGACCAAGGTGTTCTTCACGGGATCGGTCGAGGTCGGCCGACACGTGGGCGAGGTCTGCGCGCGCAACCTGAAGGGGTCAGTGCTCGAGCTCGGCGGCAAGGACCCGCAGATCGTCTGCGCCGACGCGGACCTTCCCAACGCCGTCTCCGGTGCGGTCTGGGGCGGCTTTGCGAACGCGGGCCAGACCTGCTCGGGGATCGAGCGGACCTACGTCGTCCGCGACGTCGCGGACCGCTTCATCGAGGGCGTGGTCGCGGAGACCGAGCGCCTCGAGGTCGGCGATCCGGCCACCTGGGACACGGAGATCGGGCCGATGGTCTCCGCGGACCAGTACGACATCGTCTGCGAGCTCATCGACGACGCCACCAAGGGCGGTGCCGAGCTGGTTTGCGGCGGCCCGCGCGACGTCGACGGCTTCCCCGGAAAGTTCATCGCTCCGGCGGTGCTCACGGGCGTGGAGCCCGAGATGCGAATCATGCGCGAGGAGATCTTCGGGCCGGTCCTGCCGATCACCGTGGTCGCCGACGAGGCGGAGGCGCTGGAGCGCGCCAACGACTCGCAGTTCGGCCTGGGCGCATCCGTGTGGACCAAGGACCGCGCCAAGGGCGAGCGCATCGCCCGCCGCCTCGAGTCCGGAATGGTCTGGATCAACGACCACTCCTTCACCCACGCCGCCTGCCAGTGCTCGTGGGGCGGCGTCAAGGACTCGGGCATCGGGCGCTCGCACTCGAAGTTCGGGTTCTACGAGTGTGTCAACGTGAAGACGGTCTCCTGGGAGCCGGGGATGACGCGCGACATGTGGTGGCAGCCCTACGACCGCACCCTCGGCGAGGCGCTCCAGGCCTCGGTCAAGCTCCTCTACGGGCGCAACGGCGCCCGGGTAAAGGCCCTCGGCGAGGGCATCGTCCCGCTCGCCAAGGTCGGCGCCCGAACCCTCCGCAAGGGTAGTTAGCCGCTAGGCGGAGAGCGTTTCGGCGGCGAGGTGCGTGTCGCTGGTACCTCCCCAGTACGCAACCCTGCCGTCCCGCAAGCGGAAGTAGTGCTGGATGTACGTGGACGACGCCTCCTTGCCGCTTGACCTGGCGCGATATCCGTAGCGGACCCTTGCCATGACCTCGTCGTTGTCGTTGGCGGTGAAGCTTTCCGGCGAGAACTCGGTGACCTCGGTCGCCTCCCCGAGCTTGGCGAAGAACTCGCCCACCCCGTCCTTGCCGGTCCGCCGGCCCCACCACGGCGCAGCGTCGCCGGCGGCCTCCTCGCCCCAATCGACGTCGTCGGTGACGCGATCGAGGATGAACTCCAGGTCGCCCCTCCCAAAGGCCTCGTAGATGCCCTTGACCACCTCGATGTTGGACTCAGCGCTCATGCTCACGACCTCCTGTCGTTACCGGACGATTGTTCATGCGACCCTAACCCACGAATGAACCGCGTCCACAACCTCATCTGCTCCTCGTCCTGGTGGGCTCGCCGCGTCGAGAGCGAGCTGATCCCGTGGGGAGTCGGCAAGGCCGATCTGGGTGAGGACGTGCTGGAGATCGGGCCCGGGTTCGGCGCCACCACCGAGGTGCTCGCCAGGCGCCCAGGTAGCCTCAGCGTTCTGGAGCTCGACTCGGGCTATTGCGACGGCCTGCGGCGGAAGCTTGGCGACAGCGCCGAGGTCACGCAGGGGGACGCAACCGACATGCCGTTCGACGACGGCCGGTTCAGCGGCGCGGTGTGCTTCACCATGCTTCACCACATTCCGTCGGCGGAGCTCCAGGATCGGGCGTTCGCGGAGGTGGCGCGCGTGCTGCGCCCGGGCGGCCTCTTCGCCGGGACCGACAGCATCGGGACCGGGTTTGTCTTCAGGGCGATCCACCTGGGCGACACGCTCATGCCGATCGATCCCGACACGCTCCCCAGCCGACTCGAGGCCGCCGGCCTTCGCGACGTCAAGGTGCGCCGAAGCGATGGGACCTTTCGCTTCCGGGCGAGCAAGCCCGCCGAGCCTCAACGGTGAGCCGGAAGCCTTTGGTCGAGCAGGCCTCGGCGATCGAGCTCCACTTGCAAAGGCACTGGCTCGTCACCCAGGCCCCAATGAGAGAGGGGCTCGGCTTCTTCGCCCAGGAGCTGGCGACGGATCGGTGATAGGCGCTCCGAGCGAGCGTCGCGCGCGCCGACCTGGAGCGTGTCGCGAGGTCGAATCCAGCGGTAGGTGTATGCGACGGAGATCGCCCTGCGGGTGACGTTCGACAGGTTGTCGCTGCGGGAGTGCCACAGCCTGCGATCGAAGACGAGTGCATCCCCGGGGGCGGCGATGACGGGCTCGGCGCCCAGCGGCGGCTCGGAGGCCTCGCCTGGTGCGGGTCGCGAAAGGGTGTTGCGCGTGTGGCTGCCGGGGATCACGAGCAGGTTGCCGCGATCGGGCTCCGATACGTCTGAAAGCCAGTAGGCGACCTTGAGCGAGAGCCGCGGGCGTGGCTCGCCGTCGACCTCGAGGTTCTGGCGGCCACCATCCTGATGCCAGGCCCACACGGGTCGCTCCCGCGCTGACCTCCGTGGCGGGGTCACGTTGTGGACGAGAGTCGCTCCACCTCTTCTGTGCTCAGCGCTCGCGGGATCGCAGCGAATCCTCGCTCGTGAAGCTCCCCGTGCGCGGCTCTTCTGAGGGCTGGTCCTCGCGTGGCTGTCACGGCCGGCATGCCCTTCGTACGAACGGAACGGCTGGTGGAGTCCTTGCCGTCCGCGGCGGACTTCGCTGAGACAATCGGAGCGTGACAAGCACGACTGCATCTCCTGGCCAAACGGCGGCGCGTGAAGCCGGCGCCCAAGCTGCGATCGTGCTCGACGCGCTACGCCGCGACTACGACGACCGACCGGTGCTCCGGGACGTCTCGCTGTCTCTGGGGCCCGGCGTAACCCTCGCCGTCCTCGGCCCGAACGGGGCCGGCAAGACGACGCTCCTGCGGATCCTGGCGACCCTGCTGCGGCCGACCTCGGGTGTTGCCCGCGTGCTCGGCCACGAGCTTCCGCGAGGCCGCTGGCGCGTGCGCGGGCGGGTCGGCTACCTCGGCCACGAGTCCCTTCTCTACCGCGAGCTGACCGTGGCCGAGAACCTGAAGCTGCAGGCCCGCCTGCACGGCGTCGCCGAGCCAGAGGCCCGCATCGCCGAGCTCCTCGACGCCGCGGGCATCGCCGACCGTGCCGGCCAGCGGGTCCGAGAGCTCTCGGCGGGCCTGGTGCAGCGGGCCGCGGCGTGCCGCGCGGTTCTCCATGACCCCGAGCTGCTGCTGCTCGACGAGCCGACGTCGCACCTCGACCCGGAAGCCGCCGAGCGCGTCGACGCCCTCCTACGGGAGGATGGGCGGACGAAGGTCTTCGTGAGCCATGACGTCGGTGCCGCCCTCGAGGCCTCCGACCAGGTCCTCCTGCTTCGCGCCGGCGGCAGCGTCGCCTTCAGCGGGCCCTCGAGCGGCCTCTCGGAGGGCGACGCCCGGGCCGCCTTTCGAGGAGCGGCATGACCGCGTTCCGGGCGATGCTGGCCAAGGACCTGCGCGTCGAGCTGCGCACGCTCGAGTCGGTGCCGGCGATGGCGCTCTTCGCGATCACCACCTTCATCCTCTTCCGCTACGGGCTCGACCGCGAGAGCCTTTCCGGCAGCCTGGCGGCCGGAGTGCTGCTCGCCACCGTCCTCTTCGCGGCGATCCTCGCGATCAACCGGCTCTTCGTCGCCGAGCGCGACGAGGGCGGCCTCGATGCGTTCCGCCTCGCGCCCGTCGAGGCCACCGGGCTCCTGGCTGCGAAGGCGGCCGCGATCGTGATCTACCTGGTGGCGCTCGAGCTCGTCGCGGTGCCGGTCTTCGCCGCGTTCTTCCTCGACGACGTCGCCGGCCTTGCCCCGCTCGCCGCGGTGCTGGTGCTTGCCGACATCGGCCTCGCGGTGACCGGCTCGCTGATCTCCTCGATGGCCGCCAACTCCAGGGCGCGCGACGTCCTGGTGCCGCTCATCCTGCTGCCGCTCTCGATTCCGCTCGTGCTCGCCACGGCCAAGGCCGCGGCGCTGGCGCTGGCCGCCGGAGGCCCTGCATACGGGGGCTTCGGCAAGTGGCTGGCGGTAAGCGCTCTTTACGATATGACGTTCGCGGCGATTGGCTACGGCGTCTTCGAGTTCGTCATCGAGGACTGATCGCCGCCCGCTCGATGAAGGGACCAAGTCTCCGAACGCTCTCGATCCTGGCGGTTGTCGCCGCCGCGACCGGCTATGCGCTGGTCTTCTTCTACGCGCCGAACGACGCCGACCAGGGCTTCATCCAGAAGATCTTCTACCTGCACGTCCCGCTCGCCATCGTCGCGCTGTGCGGGTTCATCCTCGCCGGCTATCACGCGATCCAGCACCTGCGAACCGGCGATCCCAAGCACGACGCTCGCTCATACGTCTCGATCCACATCTCCGTGATCTTCGGGGTGGCGGTCCTGATCACCGGCTCGATCTGGGCGCGCGCCTCCTGGGGCAAGTGGTGGGTCTGGCAGGAGCCGACCCTGGTCAGCTTCCTGATCGTCTTCCTCCTCTACTGCACGTACTACCCGCTGCGCTACGGGATTGCGGACCGCGACCGCCAGGGCCGCTACGCGTCCGTGTTCGCGATCACCGCCGGCGCCTTCGTACCGCTCAACTTCCTGGCCGTGCGCCTCGCGCAGCCGCTCGTCCATCCACGGGTGTTCGCCACCGCCAACGGCGGGCTGACCGGCGCGATGGAGCTGACCTTCCTGGTGTGCCTGGCCGCGATCGCGCTGCTGTGGCTCGTCCTGGTGCGCTTCGAGCTGGCGGCAAAGGCCGCGCGCGGCCGAGTCTCGCGGCTGCGGCGGGCGCTCGAGGGCGCGGCGCCGCCCGCGCCCGCCTCGCGGATCGCCCCCAGCGTCCCCTCCCAGGCGACGGTGCGATGAACGTGCTTGCCGCGGCGCCCGCGATTCCGCTGCACACCGCCGGCAAGTACGTCGCCGGCGCCTACGTGGTCTTCCTCGCCCTGCTCCTGATCTACATCGCGATCATGGCGACCCGGCTCTCGCGCCTCGACGCCGAGCTCGAGAGCCTCGCGGAGCTCGCCGAGCGGAAGGGCGAGCCTAAACCGGCCGAAGCCGAGCGCAAGGAGGTGCCGGCGTGAGCGCCCGGCGCTGCGCCGATCGGCGAAGGGCGAGGCGCTGTGGCAAGCCTCGCGCGACCGCGATTGTCACCTTTGTCGAGCTATGCCCGCTTAACCTGACAATGGCCGAGGTCGGGTGCTCTCTCGCTGCTCCGTTCAAAACGCGAGGCGCAACATGAGCGAGCTAGTTGCGCTCGGCGTCTCCCACAAGACGGCGCCGCTCGAGCTGCGCGAGCGCCTGGCGCTGCCCGAGGGTCGCGCCGCCGGAGTCCTCCGCGAGCTGACCGAGGCGCCCGAGGTCCAGGAGGCGGCGGCGATCTCGACCTGCAACCGGACCGAGATCTACCTCTACGCGGCCGATCCGGTGGGCGCGGAGTCGCGTGCGCTCGGCGTCCTCGCGCGCGAGGCGGACACGAGGCCGACCGACCTCCTCGGTCACCTCTACTCCCTGCGCGACATGGACGCCGCCGAGCAGCTCTTCCGCGTCGCCGCGGGCCTCGACTCGATGATCGTGGGCGAGGCCGAGATCCAGGGCCAGGTCAAGCGCGCCTACGAGCTCGCCCTCGTGGAGGGCGCCACCGGCCCGGTCCTCAACCGCCTGTTCCGCGGTGCGCTCGGCGCCGGCAAGCGAGCGCGCTCGGAGACCGGCATCTCCGAGCGGGCGCTGTCCGTGCCCACGGTTGCCGTCGAGCTCGCGCAGCGGGCGCTGGGCGACCTCGCCGCGCGCCGCGTCCTCGTTGTCGGCGCCGGCGACACCGCCGAGCTCACGGCCCGCGCGCTCGCGGCCCGCGGCGTCGAGGCGGTCTTCATCGCCAACCGCCGCTACGACCGCGCAATCGGGCTGGCCGCTCGCTTCGGCGGATCCGCCGTGCGCTTCGAGGAGCTGCCGGAGCAGATGGAGGCGGCGGACATCGTCGTCTCGTCGACCAGCTCGCCGCACAGCGTGATCGAGCTCGAGGGCCTCACCGAGGTCATGCGCGGGCGCGACGGCAGGCCCCTGCTCTTGATCGACCTCGCGGTGCCGCGTGACATCCACCCGGCCTGCCGCCAGGTGGCTGGAGTCACGCTCTACGACATGGACGACCTCCAGGCGCTCGTCGAGCGCAACGCTTCCGGCCGCGAGTCCGAGGCGCAGCGGGCGGGCACGCTCCTGCGCGCCGAGCTTGGCCGGTTCGAGCGCTGGCTGGCGACGCAGGACGCGGTGCCGACGGTCGCCGCGCTTCGCCGCCGCGCGGACGAGGTCATCCAGGGAGTGCTCGCCGAGAACGAGTCGCGCTGGGAGGACCTCTCGGAAGCCGACCGCAGGCGCGTCGAGGCGATGGCGAGGGCGATCGCCTCGCGCCTACTGCACGAGCCGACCCTGCGGCTGAAGCGCGCCGCGGGCGACGAGGACGCCTACACCTACGTCCATGCGCTTCGCGAGCTGTTCGGCCTGGACCGCGACACGGCTCCACTCGAGGACTCCGACGCCGAGGTCCGCCAGCTCCGCCGCAGCGAACCGTGAGGATCGCTACACGCGCCAGCGCGCTGGCGCTGGCGCAGGCCCAGCTCGTCGCGGACGCGCTCGGCGGCGCCGAGATCGTCGCCGTCCGTTCCCGCGACGGCGAGGTCGGGGACAAGTCGCGGTTCGTGAGCGCGGTTGAGGAGGCGCTCGCCTCCGGGGAGGCCGACCTGGGAGTCCACTCCGCAAAGGACCTGCCGGGCGAGCTCGGGCCCGGGCTTGCGCTCGTCGGCGTGGCCGGGCGGGAGGACCCGGAGGACGCCTGCGTTTGCGACGCGCGCTCGCTCGACGAGCTCGCCGAGGGCGCCAGCGTCGGCACCGCGAGCCTGCGGCGCCGTTCCGAGCTCTTGGCGCTCCGCCCGGACCTGCGCGTGGAGGAGCTTCACGGAAACGTCGACACCCGGCTCGGGCGCGTCGCGGCGGGAGACTTCGACGCCATCGTCCTCGCGGCCGCCGGGCTTGCGCGGCTCGGCAGGGGGGACGAGATCGCATTCCGCTTCCCGATCGACGATGTCGTGCCCGCGCCCGGGCAGGGAGCCCTCGCGCTGGAGGGCCGCGCCGACGACGGGGCGGCCCGCGAGGCGGCGGCGGCGATCACGGAGCCCGGTGCCCTTGCCGAGCTGACCGCCGAGCGCGCCGCGGTCGCCGAGCTCGACGCCAGCTGCGCCACCCCGGTCGGCGTGTGCGCCCGCCGCGACGGCCGGCTGCTGCGGGTGTGCGGCTATGCCGGACTGCCCGACGGCACGGAGTGGGTTCGCGACCAGCTCGAGGGCGATGCAGGCGATCCCGCGCGGCTCGGCTCCGAGCTCGGCCGGCGGATGCTCGCGGCCGGCGCCCGGGAGATCCTGGAACGGGCCGCGCTGTGAGCCGGAGGCTCGACAAAGGAGCGGTGGTTCGGGCCGAAGGCGAACGGGAGGGATTGTGAGCGCGCGACCGGGGGTCGTCTATCTAGTCGGCGCCGGCCCGGGAGATCCGGGGCTCGTCACGCGGCGCGCCGCGGAGCTGCTCGCGAGTGCCGACGTCGTCGCCCACGACCGGCTCACCCCGCCCGGCATCCTGGCCGCGGCGCGCCCGGACGCGATCATCGTCGACGTCGGTAAGCCCTCTGGCCACGACGCGGGACGGCTGGACGCCGATGCGGCGCAGCGCGCGATCGAGGGCGTGCTCGTGGAGCACGCCCAGGCGGGACGCAGCGTGGTGCGGCTGAAGGGGGGCGACCCGTTCGTCTTCGGCCGCGGCGGCGAGGAGGCGGAGGCGCTGGTGAGCGCCGGCATACCGTTCGAGGTGGTGCCCGGCGTGACGGCCGGGGTCGCCGTCCCCGCCTACGCGGGGATCCCGGTGACCCATCGCGAGGATTCCTCCGCGGTCGCCTTCGTCACCGGTCACGAGCGGCCCGGCAAGGAGGACTCGGCCCTGGATTGGGAGGCGCTTGCCCGCTTTCCGGGGACGCTCGTCCTCTACATGGGCGTGCGGAATCTCCCGGAGATAGCGACGCGGCTCATAGCCGCGGGTCGCGACGCGACCGAGCCGGCGGCAGTGGTCGAAAGCGGGACGCTTCCCGCGCAGCGCAGCGTGGTCGCGCAGCTCGGCGAGATCGCGGCCGCGGCCGACGACGCCGGCATCAAGCCGCCGGCGATCGTCCTCGTCGGCGACGTCGCGCGCCGCGCCGAGGTGCTCGCCTGGCTCGAGTCCAGGCCGCTTCACGGCAGGTCGGTGCTGGTCACCCGCGCCCGCGCTCAGGCGAGCGAGCTGGCCGGGCGGCTCCGCGAGCTCGGCGCGGACGTGATCGAGCTGCCGGCGATTCGGATCGTGCCGTCGCTCGACACCCCACCGGTGTCCGACGCCCTCGCCTCGCTTCACACCTACGCCCTCGTCTGCTTCACGAGCGTCAACTCCGTCGATCTCCTCTTCGAGGCGATGGCCGCGCGCGACCTCGACGCCCGGGCGCTCGCGGCGGCGACGGTCGCCGCGATCGGCAAGGCGACGGCGGCGGCGCTTCGCGGTCGCGGCGTCATCGCGGACGTGGTCGCCCAGCGGGCCGTCGCGGAGGGGCTCGTCGAAGCGCTCGAGCACGTTGACTTCGCCGGCAAGCCGGTGCTCCTGCCGCGCGCGAAGTCCGGTCGCGACGAGCTCCCGGACGCCTTGCGATCCCGGGGCGCCGAGCTCGACGTCGTCTCGCTCTACGAAACCGTCGCCGAGGAGGTGTCGCCGGAGGACGCCGCGGCCGCCGCGGGCGCCGACTACGTGACCTTCACTTCGTCGTCAACGGTCAGGAACCTCGTCGCCGCGCTCGGCGAGAGCTTCCCGTCGGGCGCCCGCCTGATCTCGATCGGCCCCGTGACGAGCCAGACAGCGCGTGACGCCGGGCTGGAGGTCCACGTCGAGGCGCGAAGCCACGACCTCGACGGGATCGTCGAGGCGCTCCTCGCCGACGCCTCCGGCTGAGCCCCCGGCGTCTCTAGGCTGGCGAGCGTGGCCCTGCCGATCACATTCCTCTCCGACTACGGCTACGCCGACGAGTTCGCGGGGGTCTGCCGTGCCGTGATCGCGGGGATCGCGCCGGACGCGAGGCTCATCGACCTGACGCACGGAATTCCGCCGCAGGGCGTCCGGCAGGGGGCGATCGTCCTTGCCGGGGCGCTCCCGTTCTCGCCGGTGGGCGTGCACCTGGCGGTGGTCGACCCGGGCGTCGGCACCGAGCGGCGGGCGGTGGCCGTCGAGACCGGCGACGGCCGGCGGCTGGTGGGCCCCGACAACGGCCTGCTGGCGCCGGCGATGGAGCGCCTTGGGGGCGCCGTGCGGGCAGCCGACGTCTCGGCGTCGCCGCTTCGCCTCGAGCCCGTCTCCGCCACCTTCCACGGCCGCGACGTGCTCGCCCCCGTGGCGGCCCACCTCGCAAACGGCCTCGATCTCGAGGAGGCGGGAGCCACTTTGGACCCCGCGGAGCTGGTCGAGCTCACCCTCGCCCGGGCGACCGTGGAGCCCGGGCGCGTCGTCGCCCGCGTCGCCGTCGCGGATCGCTTCGGCAACCTGGCACTCAACCTCGCCGCAGCCGACCTCGCGGCGTCCGGCCTCGAAGCGGGCGGCGCGTTCACCGTGAAGGCCGGCTCCGCCGAGGCGGCGGGCACCTACGGCCGGACCTTTGCCGACGTCCCCGCAGGCGAGATCGTCCTGTACCGGGACTCGACCGGTGCCATGGCGCTTGCCGTCAACGGCGGCAGCGCGGCAGAGCGCCTCGGGGCCCGGCTCGACGACGAGATCCTCCTGGTCGTCGCGTGAGCGCGTTCGGCGCCCCTCGGCTCCATTTGCGGGTCACGGGCTCGACCAACGACGAGGCCAGGAAGCTGGTCGAGGCCGGGGCCCCGTCCGGAACGATCGTGACAGCCGACGAGCAGACGGCGGGCCGCGGCCGGACCGGCCGCCGGTGGAGCGCCCCGCCGGGAACCGCTCTGCTCATGACCGCGATCCTGCGACCGCTGGCGGCCGAGCACCGCCTCCTGCCGCTGGCCGTGCCGCTCGCGGTCTGCGCGGCGATCGAGTCCGTTGCCGCGTCTCGCTGCGCGGTGAAGTGGCCAAACGATGTCTGGATCGACGAGCGCAAGGTGAGCGGCGTGCTGATCGAGGCGCGCCCCCCGGAGTGGGCGCTCATCGGGATCGGCGTGAACCTCTCGGTGCCGGCCGACGCCTACCCGGATGACCTGCGCTGGCCGGCGACCTCGGTCGGAGAAGGCGTCGGGGCGGCCAGGATGCGCGAGTCGCTCTGCGAGCAGCTGGCGCGCTGGGTCGATGCACCGGTCGGCGACGTGCTGCGCGGGTTTCGCGACCGCGATGCGCTTCGCGGCCGCGAGGTCAGGTGGGATGGGGGGGACGGCGTCGCGGGCGGCATCGACGACGAGGGCGACCTCGTGGTCGAGACATCGGCCGGCCCGGTGACGCTCGGCGCCGGCGAGGTCCAGCTCAGGCTCGAGTAGCTGCCGCAAGGGACCTTGGGGTCCTGGGAGACTCCCCGCGTGCGTGCGCTGCTCGCCTGGATCGCGGTGCTGGCCTGTCTGTGGGTCTGCACGACGGCGGCGAGCGCGCCTCGGGCCCGCGTCATCCTGCCCCCCGGCGAGGGCGACACGGTGACCCTGGACGACTTCCTCGCGAACCAGGCGGACGGTGGCTGCGGAGGCCTTGGCCCACACACGTGCGACCAGCGCCGCCTCTACCAGCGCTGGGACTTTCGCGACGGCCGGCTCGCCCCAACGCCGAGCGACGTTCTCGGCGCCGTGTCCCGGGAGCAGCCCGAGCCCGGGCTGACCATCGTCCGCGACCGCTTTGGCGTGCCGCACGTCTACGCCGACGGGCCAAGCCCGGGCGCGATCGCCGACAGGCTCGCGTACGGGATCGGGTATTCCCAGGCCGAGGACCGGCTGTTCCAGATGGAGGTGCTGCGGCACGCCGGCGAGGGCGATCTCGCGAGCCTGCTGGGCCCGGACTACCTTCAGATGGATCTCCTCACCCTGCGCGACACGGAGACGCCGGCCGAGCGCGAGCGATCGATCGCGACGCTGACGCCGCACCAGCGCGATGGCCTGCAGGCCTACGCGGACGGGATCAACGCGATCATCGCCCGCGACACCGCGAACCCCGGCGAGATGCCGGCGGCGTTCGGGCTGCTCCAGGATGCCCCGATACCGGCCTGGACCAACGACGACACGGTCGCCGTGCTCGACCTCGAGATCCGCAACGTCGCCCAATCCGCCGGCAACGAGGTCGGTTACGGGACCCTCGCGCGCAAGCTGGCGAAGCGCTACGGCACCGCCCGGGCCGTGGGTGTCCTCGACGACGTCCAGTTCACGGGCGATCGCAGGACGCCGACCACGGTCCCGCACGCGCAGCCGGCAGCGCGCTCGACCGATGGCCATCGCTACGGGTTCATCGACTACGGCCCCGCCGACACCGCGGCGCGGATCCGGGCGCTCGACTCGAGCGTGGGCAGGGCTCGGGCCGCGCTGCTCGCGGGAGACCAGGCGCTTGCGAACGCGCAGAGCACGCTTGGGCTACCCGTGTTCGGCTCGAACGCGTGGGCGATCTCTCCAAGGCGATCGGCGACCGGTCACGCGCTGCTCTGGGGCGCTCCCCAGGTGGGCTACTACGCGCCGGCCGTCTTCGACGAGCTCGAGGTCGAGGGTGGCTCGACCCACGTTCGCGGCGTGGGGGTGCCGGGCGGGGGCCCCGGAGTCGTGGTCGGCTACACGCCGCACACCGCGTGGAGCATCACCACGGCGCAGGACGACCAGATCGACACCTACGTCGACCGCATCCGTCCCGCGCCGTCCGGCGGCGGATACGAATACCGCTACCGCGGCGCGTGGCGACCCGTGTCCCAGCGGACCCAGACGATTCGCGAGCGGACGATCTCACCGAATTTTCCGCTGACGGGCACGGTCCCCACGCCCGTTTTCGAGGACCGGAGCGCAACGTTCTACCGCACGTTCCACGGCCCGGCGGGGGAGCGGCTGCCGTGCACCGTCTTCTACCTCGACCCGTCCGATCACCGCAGCTACTGCCGCGTCCAGGACTTCTGGAACCAGGAGCTCCACAGCGGCCTCGCGATCGTCCGCGCGAACCGAGCGACCAACCTGCGCTCGTTCCAGGCCGCCATTCGCGGCGGCGTCGCCGGCTTCAACTTCATGTTCGCGGACGACCGCGGCCACATCGCCTACTGGCACACGGGTCGCATCCCGATCCGCGTTCGCGGCCAGGATCCGCGGCTGCCGGCGCCGGGCAACGGGCGCTTCGACTGGCGCGGCTATCTGAGCCCGAAGCTCTGGCCGTCGGTTGTGGACCCGGCGCGGGGCTACCTCGCGTCGTGGAACAACAAGCCGCAGCGATCGTGGCCGGACTCGGGCGATGGCAGCCTGTGGGGCGCCTACCAACGCGTTCGCGAGCCGCTTCGGCTTCTCCATCGGCACGGGCGGCTGACGCGCGCCGGCCTCTGGCACGTCGCGCGCCGCACCGGCGAAACCGACCTGCGGGCCGCGCTGGGGTTCAAGCCCTTCCTCACTCGACTCCTGAGCAGGCGCTTGGATCCGGTCGAGCGGCGCGCGGTGGAGGCGGTCAGGCGGTGGAACGGGGTGGCCTTCTATCCGGGGGGAGCCGAGCGCGACCCGGCGGGAAGGCCGACCGGCAACGTCGCCTCGCCCGGCTTCGCGGTCTTCTCGGCCTGGTTCGACGCGCTCGAGGCCCGCGCCGGCAGTCCGGTCTTCGGACCCGTCCTCGGCTCGGGGAACGTCGCCCATGAGGTCCGATCGCTGACCCAGACCCCGCAGACCACGAGCCCGCAGTTCGAGTTCTTCGACGACTACGACGCGTTCCTCTACAACGAGCTGACCGGGCGGGCACACGCCGCGCCTTACTTCGGCCGGGGCTCGGCGCTCGCGGTCTCGCGCTCCGCGCTCGACGACGCGATCGCGAAGCTCAGCGCGGCACAGGGCCCGGACCCCGCCGACTGGCGGGCGCCGATGCCGCAGATCCGGTTTCAGTCCCTCGACGTCGCCGACATCCCGCCGATCCCGTGGGAGAACCGGGGCACGTGGGGAGAGGCGGTGGCGCTTGGCGGAAGGTGACTCGGTCGGCGGCCGGCGGCTCGCCTACGCGCGAGCCGCGCGGATCGCCTTGACGATCGAGACGAGGACCCAGAGGACCGTCACCAGGAAGTAGGTGGAATCGAAGGTGCGGTGCCAGCGGACCCCCTCGGCGCGGATCTCGATCGCGCCGGCGGGCCAGGCCACCAGCCCGTAGCCGCCACCCAAGCCACCCGGCTTGCTGCCGTCCGGGCTTGCCTCGCTCCCTCCCAGGCCCCCGCCGCCGAAGATCGTCGCCGCGGGGATGACGGTGACGCCGTCGCGCTCGACGGGTTCGCCGTAGACGGTGCGGGCGCTCAGCGCCTTGCGCAGCGAGCCGAAGCCCTTGGCCGGGTCCACAGGGGCGGATTCGGCCTCAACCGGCGGCTTCCTCCACGCCGGCTTCCTCGTGCTCCGGCCCAAGGCCGTCATCTTCAGGCTCGGGGGCGAGGCGCTCGCGCTCGCGTTCGCGCTCGCCGGGCTCGGGCTCGCCGTTGCCCTTGCCGCGTCGGCGGCGGCGCTTGGAGCTTGCCTTGGGGAAGTTGCGGAGCAGCTCGCGGGCCACGGCGGAGGGCTTCCGGGCCATGCGCATGCGGGCGCCGCGCAGCACCTCCTCCGCCTCCGGCGTGTGGGCCACCGCGGCGGCCAGCAGCGAGATCGCGAGCCGCCGGTCCTGCTGGCGCGCCGCGCTGACCAGCCGTCGCGCGTTGCGGCCATGGGCGCGCCCGGACGAGTTGACGAAGAGGCCGAGCAGGCGCTTGGTCTCGGGCCAGCGCTGCACGGCGTACTGCTCGTGGAGCTCGCGGGTGACGGCTGCGAGCCGCCAGACCCAGGCCTGCGCCTGGTCCCGGCGCCCGATCCGCCGCTCGGCGAGCGCCTGGAGGAGCACCTTGGCGCCCGAGCGGCGCTCGTCTCGCGCCCACGTCGCGACCACGTCGACGCAGTCGTCGAAGGGCTCGGCCTCGCGCAGGGCCGCGATCTCGCCGAGCGCCTTCAGCCGCAGCTGGTGGTTGCGGTTGCGCTGCACGCACGTGACCAGGAAGCGGCGTCGGAGCTCGCGAGCCTCGTCGTGCTGGATCATCGCCTTCGCCCGCCGCCAGTTGTTCGCCGTGACCCGGGCTCCGGCCAGGGCGGCCCACGCGTGCTGCTCGGAGTAGTTCAGGTTCTCCACCGCGATCCGCCAGAGCTCGCGCTCGAGAACCGCGAGGCGGCGCTCCGGCTGATCGGAGACCGGGACCACGCGACGCTCGACGCGCACCCGGCGCCCGCGCCCGCGGCGCACGGGGCCGACGACGATCGCGCCGCCGCGGTAGACGTCGCGGTCCAGCAGGCTGTGAAGGGTGACGATGGTCTCGTCGTGGGTCGTCGCCGGGTGGACGAAGTCGATCACCAGGCCGGATTCCTTGCCCGGGTTGCGTCGCGTCACGCGGCCCACGCGCTGCTGGTAGACGCGCCTCGATGCAGTCGGGGCGAGGTGCATGCAGATCGTCGCTCGCGGCGAGTTCCAGCCCTCGGCGAGCAGCATCGCGTTGCAGAGCACGTCCACCTCGCCGCGCTCGAAGGCCGCGAGGATCTCCGCGAGGTCGCGCTTCGGGGTCTCCCCGGAGACCGCGCGCGCGTTGATCCCGGCGTCGCGAAGCGCCTCCGCGACGTTGTTCGCGTGCCTCACCCCCGCCGTGTAGAGGACGCCCGGGACCTTGCGGAAGCGTGACTTGTAGAGGTCCGCGATCGCCACGTTGAAGGGACCCTGGTCGAGGAGCTTCGCCAGCTCCTCCTGGTCGAAGTCCTGATCGACCTCACCGCGGCGCAGCGGGACCTTGGCGAGGGTGCGAACGCCGGGACCGGGCGGTATGCGCAGGCATCGAAGCGGGGCGATGACGCCGCGCCGCGCCGCCTGCGCGAGGTCGAAGCGAGAGGTCTGGGTGGGGAACAGGTCGGCCACGTGACGTGCGATGAGCGCGCCGGTGGCGGTCATGCCGATGAAGACGGGCCCGGTCCACTTGCGGATGCAGGCGCTGGTCTTCTCGCCGAGCGCCGTATGGGCCTCGTCGCAGATCACGATCGAGTACGCGTCCGAGACCCGGCCGGCGTTGCGCACGAACCACTGGTACGTCTCGACCGTGACCGGCCCGTAGGGGTGGTCGGCGCCGTCGAGCAGGGGCGGCGAGAGGCGCTCGGCGTAGCCGCGGTCCGAGATCTCGCCGATGAACTGGTCGACGAGGTTGCGGCGGTGGGTGAGGATCAGGATCCCGCCGGTTCGCGAGGCGTCGATGAAGCCGACCGCGGCGACGGTCTTTCCCGCGCCCGTTGCATGCTCGAACCAGAAGCGCCGGCTCGCGCCCGGGTCCTCGGGGGCCTCCTCGACGACGTCGTCGTCCTCGGACTCCGGCTCGTCCCAGTCCTGGGGCTCCTCGTCGGGATCGAGGCTCTCGTCATCAGCCTCGGCGTCCGCGCCGTTTGCGAGGAGCACGCCGTTGGCTCCGTTCGCGTCGGCGCCTGCCGGCGGCTCGCTCGCCTCGCGCTTCGCTCCGTTGGTGCGGCCGTTGGAGCCGGGCTTCTCGATCTCGGAGACGAGAGCGGCGAGCGTGCCCGAGAGGGCGTCCACCTGGTGCTCGTTCAGCTCGGCGCCGTCGTTCAGGCTGGGCGTCTCGGCGTCCAGCAGGCGCTCGAGGCCGAGCATCAGCGAGTAGGTGCGCCGCCACTCCATCGACGGCGCCTCGAGGCCTTCGTCGATTTCGGCGTTCGCGGCCTCGACGGCGCGCCAGCGAGCGGTCCCGGGCGCCAGGTCCTCCGGGCTCTCGCCCGAGAGCAGAATCGGCTCGCGGGCGAACTCTGCCGCTCGCTCGATCTGCTCGCTTGGAAGCCGCGTGGCCTTGCCCGCGGCGACTCCGGATGTTTCAGACATGGAGACCCGTTTGGGGCGCTCCGACGCAAAGGGCATGCGTGGGAGCGCGGTAAGCTCAAGTGGAGTTCCCGGCGGCTTCCCTCGCGTTACCCCTCTGGTTAGCCGACGGTCTCCGCGGTCCAGATGAACCTGGGGACCGAGAGGAAAAGTACCACTCCCTCCAGTCGATGGCAGCTTCACGTCAATCCCGCCAGCATGCGTTCGTCCTGCTGGCGACGCTCTTCGCCCTCCTGGCGGGCTGCGGCGACTCGTCCTCCTCCAGCGGTACGAAGGCTCCCGACTACACCGCCCTGCGCTCCGCGCCGGCGCCACTTGCTGCCGTCTATGCGCAGACGGGCTACGGAAAGACCCCGGCGATCATCGACTCGGGCCTCGACGGCCTCGACCACGAGCTCGCCCGGCTGAAGGGCCACACCGTGGTGGTCAACGCCTGGGGCTCGTGGTGCGGTCCGTGCCGCGAGGAGTTTCCCTACCTGCAGCAGGCGTCGGCGAAGCTCGGCTCGAAGGTCGCGTTCCTCGGAATCGACACCCAGGACCAGGACGCGGCGGCCAAGGGCTTCCTCAACGAGAGGCCGCTTCCGTACCCGAGCTACGCCGACCCGGGCGGGGACGTGAAGAACGCCTACAGCCTCGTCGGCCTCCCCTCGACGATGATCTTCGACAGCGCCGGCAAGCTCGTCAACACCCACCAGGGCCCCTACACCTCCGAGTCAGCCCTGGCCGCGGACATCAAGCGCTACGCGCAGTAGTCCCCCGCGCGCGCCCATTGTCAGGTAAGCCGGCCATAGCTCGACAAACCTGACAATCGAAGTCGGGGGGCGGATAATTCCGGCTATGCGCTTGCGGGTGTTTCTCCTCGCTGCTCTTGCGCTCACGAGCGCCGTGGCGTTCTCGAGCGCGCCCGCGCCCGGGCAAACGACGGGCTCGAGCGCGTCCGGCGTCGCCTACTCCATCCAGCTGCAGGCGGACATCGACCCGGCCACGCAGAAGTGGGTCTCCAGCGCGCTCAACGACGCCGCCGACCAGAACGCGAAGCTCGTGATCATCCGCCTCGACACGCCGGGCGGGCTCGTCGACTCGCTGCGGACGATCGTGCAGGACATGGAGGCCGCCCCGATGCCGGTGGTGGTCTACGTCTCGCCCAACGGCGCCCGGGCCGCCTCGGCCGGCGCCTACATCACCGAGGCCGGCGACGTCGCCGCGATGGCGCCGGAGACCAACATCGGCTCGGCGACGCCGATCTCGATCTCCAGCACCGGCTCGGAGTCCGACCTCGACCGCAAGATCGTCAACGACTCGGCCGCCTCGATGCGGGCCCTTGCCTCCGTCCACGGGCGCAACGCGAAGTTGGCCGCGACGATGGTGACCCAGGCGACCAACTACACGGCCTCGGAGGCGAAGCAGAAGGGGCTCGTGGACGTCATCGCCCCGAGCGAAACCGCGCTCCTCCAACAGCTGAACGGCTTCCAGATCCAGGGCCCGAAGGCCCAGGTCCTCGACACCTCGGGCCTGACCGTGGAGGACCACGACATGCCGTTCTCCTACCAGCTCCTCGACATCCTCGTGAACCCCAACGTCTCGTATCTGCTCCTGCTGCTCGGGGTCGTCGGGATCATGGTCGAGTTCTTCAGCCCGGGCCTCATCCTCCCGGGCGTTCTCGGGGCGATCGCGCTGGTCCTGAGCTTCTACGCGAACGCCCAGCTGCCGGTCGCGCCCGCCGGCGTCCTGCTCCTCGTTCTGGGCTTCGCGCTGATCATCGCCGAGGTGCACCTGCCGACGCATGGGCTCCTCGGAGTCGGGGGAATTGCGTGCCTCGCCGTCGCGGGCCTCCTCCTCTACAACACCTCGAGCTCCGCCTTCGAGGTCTCGCCGCTGGTCGTGGTGGCCGTGGCGGCGATCCTCGGCGGCGGGCTGCTGTTCGTCGTGAGGCGGGTGATCGCCGCGCGCCACCTTCCCAAGAGGGACGGCTGGGAAGAACTGGTCGGGGCCGTGGCCGAGGTGCGCCAGCCGCTCGACCCAACCGGCCAGGTGTACGTGCATGGCGCCCTCTGGCGTGCGGCCTCGAGCGGCGACAGCTCCAGCGGACGGCCGATCAGCCCCGGCAGTAGAGTCAGGGTGGAATCAGTGAACGGCCTGACGCTCAATGTGACGCCGGTGGAGCCGGGTGTCACTGCGGGGGCCTCCGACGACCGCGACGACGAGTAAGGAGGACGGGTAGATGGGCGTAGCGATCGCGGTGGTGGGAATCCTCCTCCTCCTGCTCGTCTTCGTCCTCGCGGCCAGCATCCGGATTCTTCGCGAGTACGAGCGCGGCGTCATCTTCCGGCTCGGCCGGCTGATCGCGCAGAAGGGGCCAGGCCTGATCCTCCTGATCCCGATCGTCGACCAGATGGTCCGCGTCGACCTGCGGACGGTCACCTTGAACGTGCCGCCGCAGGAGGTCATCACCAAGGACAACGTGACGGTCCGCGTCAACGCGGTCGCCTACTTCCGCGTGATCGACCCGAACCGGGCTGTCACCGACGTCGAGAACTTCCTCATGGCCACGACCCAGATCGCCCAGACGACGTTGCGGTCGGTGCTGGGCAAGGCGGAGCTGGACTCGCTGCTCGCCGAGCGCGAGCGGCTGAACGCCGAGCTCCAGCAGATCATCGACGAGCAGACCGAGCCCTGGGGCGTGAAGGTCAGCACGGTCGAGGTCAAGGACGTCGAGCTGCCGGCGGACATGCAGCGCGCGATCGCCCGCCAGGCGGAGGCGGAGCGCGAGCGCCGCGCGAAGGTCATCGCTGCCGACGGCGAGTTCCAGGCCGCTGAGAAGCTCGGCCAGGCCGCGGAGATTTTCTCCAGGAACCCGGCGACGCTCCAGCTCCGCTACCTGCAGACGCTTCTAGACCTCGGGGTCACCCAGAACTCGACGATCGTCTTCCCGCTCCCGATGGACCTCATCACCGCATTCATGCCGCAGCTCCACGGCGGCGAGAGCACCACGCAGCCGCCGCCGTCATAGCGCCCGAGATCCGGATCGACCAGCTGACCGGCCTGCGGGCCGTGCTCGCGCCGGGACGCGCGGAGCGCCCCGACGCGTTCGCGCCGCGGGTCGCGGAGCCGTCGCCGGAGGCCGCGGAGCGCTGCCCGTTCTGCGAGGGACGCGAGGACCGCACGCCGCCCGAGGTCTGGGCGAACCGCCCAAACGGCGGCCCGGCCGATACGCCCGGGTGGCTGACCCGCTCCGTACCCAACCTCTACCCCGTGGTCGGCGCCGACGGCGAGGGGCGGGCGGACGCCGAAACCGGGCTCGCCAGTAGCGCCGACCCCCTGCACGACTCCCGCCGGACGGGTGAGATCGACCTCTTCGGCGCGCAGCCGGCGAGCGGCGCGCACGAGGTGATCGTCAGCTGCCCGCAGCACGCCACGTCGCTCGCACAGCTCGACGACGCCGAGTTTGCGACCGCAGTCGCGGCCTGGCGCGAGCGGATGCGCGCGCATGCCCCCGACGCGGCGTACGTCCACGTGATCGTCAATGAGGGGCCCGATGCGGGGGCGTCCCTGGAGCACGCGCACGCGCAGCTCTACGCGCTCGACTTCGTCCCCGCTGAGGTCGCGCGCGAGCGCGAGCGCGCGGGCGCCTACAACCTCCGGACCATGGGCGGGCAGCTCCTGGGCGACGTCGCGGTCCAGGAGGTGAGAAAGCGCGAGCGCCTGGTCGCCATCGACGACGAGGCGATCCTCATCTGTCCCTGGGCCTCGCGCTCGCCCTTCGAGCTGCGGGTCGTCCCGCGGACGCCCGCAGCGGCCTTCGAGGCCGACGACGAGGTCGGCACCGCCATGCTCCGCCAGGCGCTCAGCCGGCTGGAGGGCGTGTTCGGGACGCTCCCGCAGCTGAACCTCTGGGTGCGGACCGCGCCGCGCGGAGCCGAGGACTTCTGCTGGCACGTCGACGTCGTGCCGCGGCTCACGGTCCGCGCCGGGTTCGAGCTGGGTACCGGCGTCGAGATCAACGTCTACCCGCCCGAGCGGGCAGCGGCAGACCTCCGCGAGGCGGGGTAGGCCGCGCCGATACGCTCCCGCGATGCCGAACCCGCCCACAGGCCGTCCGTTTCCGGCGTTCATCGCCGACGCGAGCCAGGAACCCGCACCCTACGGGCGCTGGGCGGAGAGCCTCGCGGAGGAGTTCACCCGCGTCTGCGCCCCGTTCGCGGACGAGGCGGGGGTCGCGGTCGACGAGGCCGAGATCCGCTGGTTTCCCGAGCGCGGGTGGGGCGGGCGCGTCTACGTCCCGGCGAGCGCGAAAGCGGAGCGGCCCGACGGCGCGACCGTCGAGTACTACGGGCACGTCTCGTTCGTTCGTCCCGAGGACGGCGAGCCCACGGATGTCCGCGCGAAGGCCGACTTCACCGACGTCACCGCGGAGGACAACCCGGACTGGCGGATCGACCTGAACGACGACGTGATCGGCCCGTGGCGGGCCGAGGCCGAGCGCGGCGGTGACGTCACGTTGATCTGGGGCCTGCCGCTGGTGCGCGGCGCGGTTGCCGCGACCGCCGAGGTCGACGACGTCCTCGTCGACCAGTCCCCGGTCGTCGAGGGCCGCTTCACGCTGATCGCGACCGACAACCTCCGTGGCTTCGGCGACCCGTTCTACCTCGACGTCCGCCTCTGGGACCGCGATCTTCGCCCGCTCGCAGCCGAGAGCCTCTACGTGGATGACGAGACCGAGACCGAGCCCGAGCCCGAGCCGGAAGCCGCGAGCGACTAACCGGCAGCGCCGCCGAGCTTCGTGACCCGCAGGTTCGGGTCGGAGGCGATCTGGCGCTCGCAGAAGCGGTCGCGGACCCAGCGCTTTTTCGAGAAGAGCCGGGTCTGGTCGTCGTAGTGCGGCGAGCTCGGGTTGTCGGACTGGGAGTAGGTGAGGATCGTCGAGACCTTCGGGCAGCGGCCGACCATGCTCGCCGCCATCACGAAGCTCGACCCATGTGGCACCCCGGGCCAGCCCTTGCCCGGTACGAACGGCGCGTTGATCGCGTTGAACACCCCGTTCGGGTCGCCCGGACCGCCGTGGATCGGGATGCGCCTGCCGTTGCGAACCACGTACTGGTACTTCCCGAGCCTGGCGTCGAGCGGGATGTTCGATGAGCGCAGGTCCGTCACGGCGTCGGCGAGCGACTGCTGCACGAGCGGGTTGGACGTGTTCAGGCCGCTCGGGGTGTCGACGGCGTTGCCCGGGTCGAACGGGGTCGAGTAGATGTCCGGGGTGCCGACCACCGGCACGGCCCCAAGCAGGTGGGTGGCGAAGCGGCGGAAGAGGAGGCCGCCCCGCGAGTCGAGGTTGTCGTGGAGGTCCCATCTGGCAAGCACGGGGCAGGCCGCGCTCACATTCACCGGCCCGCTCGAGCCGGTCATGACCGGGTTCGCGTTGCAGTAGGCGACGAGCTGGTCGCGCCAGAGCTCGCCCGAGTACACGCGGTCGTTGAAGACCATCCGCTTCAGGTCGCCGAGGCTGAAGCCCTTGCCCTGCGACCCATCGGTGCCGGCCAGCCGCTCGCGAACCATCGTCAGCCCCAGGCGCGTTCGCAGCGACCGCGGCGTTCGCTCGTCGCCGATGATCCGCGCGAATCCCTCCAGCGGGTGCGCGGGGTTGGCCAGCCAGTAGCTGTCGTTCGAGTTGGTCACGTAGTCGGAACGGAAGAGGTGCGGCAGGTGGGACGGGCCGAAGATCCCGGGTTCGACGGCGTCGGGGTCCGACCCCCACGCGCAGGCGGAGCGCGAGCCGTCGAGGACCGGCAGCCCGAGCGCCTGGAACGTGGCCGTCCCGACCGCGGTGTCGCAGCTCTGCGCCTGGGCGTTGGTGACGTGGGGCACGACCGAGATGTCCGCATAGAGGGCCCGGCCCTTCGTGTCCGACGCGAGCGTGTTGACCCACGGGATTCCCTGGTCGTGCTTCAGGATGTGCAGGAGCTGGGGGGTCGACTGGGCCCGGTCGACGTCGAAGAAGTGGTTCAGGTAGCGGAAGTTGTCCGCGTTCGCGTCGCGCATCGCGAAGGCGGTGGTTGGGGTCCAGGGCAGGGGAATCCCCACCAGGCTCGAGATCATCGGCCCCTGGAGCGTCGAGTAGAACGTGTGGGTCCGCTTCTCGAGGCCGCCCGAGGTCTTCACCTCGACCGCCACCTGCTCGCTCTTCATCTGCTTCGGCTGGCCGTCGTAGAGATACGTGGTGGGCGAGCCCGGGACGATGGTCAGCTGGTACGGGGTGAACCGAAACGCCGTCGAGACGGTGTGGCTCCAGGCGAGGTGGCGGGTGTGGCCGATCAGCACCACCGGGACCCCCAGGAGGCTCGCGCCGGAGACGTTGACCTTGCCCGGAATCGTGAGCTGGGACTCGAAGAAGCGCTCTGACCCGCTCCACGGGAAGTGCGGGTTGCCGAGCATCATCCCGTGTCCCGTCTTGGTGGCCTGCGAGCCCAGCGCCACCGCGTTCGAACCGATCCCGAGATGAAGGCGCTGTCCGAGCTGGTCGATCTGCTCAGGCGAGAGGCTCGGCGACGAGCCGCTTCCGGCTCCGGACTGCGCGGGCGGCGGCGGAGCGGCCTGCGAGATGCCGTCGATCGCCACGCCCTGGCTGGCCAGCAGCCCGAGCTGGTAGAAGCGGCGGAAGACCTCCTTGGTCGTGATCGGATGGACCCAGGGAGCGCCGCGGCAGCGGCCGTCCGGGAGGTGGTCGACGCCCGTCTTCGCCAGGTAGTGGTCGTAGCCGGCCGCGTAGCCGCGGGCGGCCTGGAAGATCTGCGGCTTCGGCCCGCGCGGCGGCCTCAGTTTCAGCAGCTTCTCGATCGTGCGGTCGTCGATGACCTTCTGGAAGAAGAAGTCCGAGTCGAGGTTGTTGAACGTGAAGCCGTTGCCGGAGAACGTCCAGCTGCCGTCCGGACCGAAGTAGCGCGAGCGCTGAGCGTCCACGGTCACGTACGAGTCGGCGATCGTGCAGATCTCCTGGCTCGCGAGGGCGTAGCCGTAGCCGTAGCCGAGGTCTCCCCAGTTGTCGGCGAGGATGCGCGGGATTCCCTCGTCCGTCGTGCGGATCGTCGCCCGGTAGTGCGGCTTTGCCGAGGCCGCGGCGGGCGTCAGCGCGAGCGCCATCGCCGCCAGGAGCAGTCCAACCCTTCCGCGCGCCGCCATCGCGGCGAGTGTATTTGCGATCGGGAGCAGGGCGCGCCGCTTAGTCCACGATCACGGTGATGAGCTCGAACGGCCGGTAGGCGAGGAGCAGTGCTCCGTCCTCCAGGGTAACGTCGCCGCCCTCGTATGGCTCCTCCAGGGCGCTCGCCCGCCGCGCCGACTCGAATGGCAGGTTCAGCCGGACGAGGGAGACGCCGCTGCCGCCATGCGGCTCGTAGAGCCGGAGGACAAGGGCCTCGCCGTCCTCGGCGCGCTTGATCGTGTCCAAGACCAGGCTCCCACACTCCACGTCCGCAAGCGCTCCGCCGGCGCCCGTCCCTGGGCTCACGCGGCGAAGTGGCTGGTTGAAGAGCCGCGCCTCGCGAACGACTCCAGCCTCCTGCCAGCTGCCGGCGTGGGGGACGAGGGCGTAGGCCAGCTCGTGTTCGCCCTGGTCCGCGTCGGGGTCGGGGTCGGTTGGGCTCCGGAGCAGGCTCAGGCGCAGCTCGGCTCCCCGGGCCGAGTAGCCGTAGGTGCTGTCGGTCAGGACCGCGAGTCCAAAGCCGTCCTCGCCGACGTCGGCGAACCGGTGCCCCGGGACCTCGAACTGCGCGAGCTCCGTCATCGTCCCGCTGCCGGTCGAGCGCCGGTGGACTCCGAAGGCGGTCTCGTACGTTGCCGCCGTCGCCTGGACGGCGGCTGGAAACGCCACCTTGAGGATGCGGTGCCGCTCCGCCCACGAGATCCTGGTCCGGAACTCGAGCCGGTGCGCGTGGGCGTCCAGGCGAACGACCTGGCGCATCGAGCTGCCCGCTCCGATGCGGTGCTCGAAGGCCACCTCCGCGCGCAGCGGGCCGGTGCTCAGGACCTCGCAGCCGATCGCGCCGTCGCACGCGCGGCGGGTCTCCTGGTGGTAGGGCTCGAGCTCCCAGGCGTCGTACTGGGTCGGGCGGTCCTCGTAGAGCTCGAAGACGTTGCCGGGCCCGGCGAGCGCCTCGCGACCGCTCTCGCGCTCGACGAGGCCGACGACTCGCCCGCCCGCGTCGAGCGTCGCGGTCAGCGCCTCGTTTTCGAGCACGATCAGCTCGCCCTCTTCGCGGACGGCCACCGCGTCGCTCGCCACGGCCTCGGCGCCGAACCCCCAGGCGGGCGCCTCGACGAGCACCGGCGCCGAGCCCTCGCCGCCGAGGACGTCGCGGCGCGGGAACGGCGTCAGGTTGGCGAACGAGCCCGCGGCCGGGGCCAGCCGGGCAAGGGCGTCGTCACGGATCGCGCCGGCGGCGGCGAGAAGCTCCGCATGCGAGCGCTCGGCCTCCCGGTGGACCGCGGCGATCGAGGTCCCCGGCAGGACGTCGTGGAACTGAAGGAGCAGCAGGGTGCGCCAGAGCTCGGCGAGCGGCTCGCGCGGGTAGGCGAACCCGGCGGTGCGCGAGGCCAGGGCAACCGCGGCCTCGGCCTCCCCCAGCGCCTCCTCGCCGCGGCGGTTTCCCTGCTTCGTGCGCAGCTGGCTCGTGTAGGTCCCGCGGTGGAACTCCAGGTAGAGCTCCCCCTGGATCCTGCCGAGCCGCTCCCGGTCGCCCTCCAGGGCGTCGAAGAACTCCTCGCTCGAGCTGAGCTCGACGCGCGGCATGCCGCGCAGGTCCCCCAGCCGGCGGGCGGTCTCGACCATCTCCGGGTCCGGGCCGCCGCCCCCGTCTCCGTGTCCGAACATCATCAGGCTGATCTCGCTGCGGTCGCCGTCGCGGAACCTCGCCACGCTCTCCCGGACCTGGCGAACGCTCATCTCGGCGTTACAGGTGTTCGACGGGGGCATGTGGGCGAGGACCGCCGACCCGTCGAGACCCTCCCAGACGAAGCTGTGGTGCGGGGCTTCAGTGAACTGGTTCCAGCTCAGCTTCTGGCCGACCCAGCGATCGATCCCGACGGCTCGCAGGATCTGGGGGAGGGCGCCTGTGTGGCCGAAGTCGTCGGGCCCCCAGTGCTCCCGGCAGCGAACGCCGAGCTCGCGCTCGAACCAGCGCTGGCCGTAGAGGTGCTGGCGAACCAGGGACTCCCCGGACGGCAGGTTGCAGTCGCACTCCACCCAGGAGCCGCCGACCGCCGACCAGCGGCCGTCCTGCACGTGCTCGCGGACGCGCTCGAAGAGCTCGGGGGCGTCCTCGCGGAGCCACTCGTAGTGCTGCGCCGCCGACGCCGAGAACCGGTGCTCCGGGTAACGGTCCATGAGCTCGAGCTGGTTGGCGACCGAGCGGACGAACTTGCGCCGGGTCTCGGCGAAGGGCCACAGCCAGCCGGTGTCGAGATGGGTGTGGCCGACGGCGAAGACGCGGTGGTTGCGGGCCGGCCCCGGCTCGTCGAGCGCCGTTGCGAGGATCTCTCGCGCGCGCGGCCAGCCGCCGCGATCCCCGGCGTCCCACTCGTTGCAGAACCGCTCCAGCGTCGCGTGAAGGACGCCGCCGTGGTGTGGGTCGAGGCCCCGGTCGTGCTCGGCCTCCAGGCGGCGGAGGACCTCGAAGTCCCACAAGAGGTCCCACGCCGCGGGGTCGAAGCGGGCGAGCGATGCCTCCCGGAGCCTGGCGGGGCTGAAGGGGGCGGCCGGGGCGACCACCTCCACCCAGGCCGAGCCGAGCCGCCTGCCCTCGATCTCGGCCGGGTCGACGCCCTCGATCGCCGGCAGAGGCTGCCCGGTCCAGGGGTTGCATGCCATCTCGACCGCGACCTCGATGGGCTCGCCCGCCGCCTCGCCGAGGGGGGCGAGCTTCCGGGTCGCGCGCCCGCCGGCGACGAGACCCTGGATCGGGGTGCCGTCACGCCAGAGAGTCGCCTCGCAGCCGCTGTCCCAGACGAGCCGGACCGCGGCGCCGTCCCACTCCTCGCGCGGCGTCAGCTCGACGCGGAACCAGTACGTGGCCCAGAGCGGGCCGAACTCCTCTCCGAGGCGCGCCTCGCGGTAGCTGAGATTCTGAGCCACAGGCCAGCCAACCCGTCCCGCCTCCTGGCTGACCTCGAGCCGCGACGCGGGCACGCGCTCGGGGTGCGTCAGCGAGCGCAGGCGGCTCGCGGTCTGTTCGAAGCGCCGCCGGCTCTGCTCGGCGTGGAGCACGAGGCGTCAGGCCGGCTGCGGGACTTCGGTGGGAGCCCTCTGCGGCGCCGGGCTGAAGTGCAGGGCGCCGTCCTCGAACGAAGCCCGGCGCAGCGAGAGCTTGTCGTACGCGAAGTTCTGGCGCAGCCGCCAGGGCGCCTTCGACCCCTGGCTGGGAAAGATGTCGAGGGCGCGAAGGACGTAGCCGGAGGTGAGGTCGAGAACCGGCACCGGCTTGACCTCCGGGTCGTCGTTGCGCGCGACCACTGACGCGTAACCGTGCTCCTCCATGTAGGCGAACAGGCGGCTCATGTAGTCGAGGGTCACGTCGATCTTGAGCGTCCACGACGCGTTCGTGTAGCCGAGCGCCAGCAGGAGGTTGGGCACGCCGCTCAGCATCATCGCCCGGTAGGCCATGGTCTTGGAGATGTCGACGTCCTCGCCGTCGACCTCCAGCGAGATCCCGCCAAGCGGGATCAGCTCCAGGCCGGTCGCCGTCACGACGATGTCCGCCTCGAGCTCCTCCCCGGAGCTGAGCTTGACGGAGCCCGGCGTGAAGGTCTCGATCGTGTCCGTGGCGATCGACGCAGTTCCCGCGCGGAGGGACTCGAAGAGGTCGCCGTCCGGGGCGACGCAGAGGCGCTGCGTCCAGGGGTCGTAGCGCGGCGTGAAGTGCTTGTCGACGTCGTAGCCCTCCGGCAGGGCGGCGGTGACGAGCCGGCGATAGAGGCGTTTGGCGAACTTCGGCCAGCGCCGGCTGACCACGAAGCTCAGCATCGCCCGGCTCCAGTTGAGCCAGCGCATGACCGCGTAGACCGTCCGCGCCGGCAGCACCCGTGCCAGTTTCTCGGCCAGGCCCGAGTGGCCGGGCAGCGGCAGGATGTATGTCGGTGAGCGCTGCAGCATCGTCACGTGCTCCGCCGTCTTCGCCATCGCGGGCACAAGGGTCACGGCGGTCGCGCCGCTGCCGATGACCACCACCCGCTTTCCCGCGTAGTCCAGGTCCTCGGGCCAGAACTGAGGGCGGACCACCTCGCCGCCGAAGTTCTCCAGTCCCGGGATCTCAGCCACGTAGCCGCGGTCGTAGCGGTAGTAGCCGGTGCAGCCGAGCACGAAGCTCGCCCTGAGCTGGATCGTCTCCCCGCCGCGCTCGACGTCGAGGGTCCAGAGCGCCTCCGCGGACGACCACGATGCCCGGACGACTCGGTGCTCGTAGCGGATCTCCTCATCGACGCGGTGCTCGCGTGCCATCCCCTCGATGTAGGCCAGGATCGATGGCCCGTCCGCGAACACCTGCGGGTTCTCCCAGGGGGCGAACGAGAAGCCCAGCGTGAACATGTCGGAGTCCGACCGAATGCCGGGATAGCGGAAGAGGTCCCAGGTTCCGCCCATTGCATCGCGGGCCTCGAGGATCGCGAACGACTTTCCCGGGTGCTTGCGACGCAGGTGACAGCCGGCACCGACCCCGGAAAGGCCGGCGCCGATGATCAGGACGTCGAAATGCTCACCGCTGTCCACCGCAGGACACGGTATCCGAGGCGGTGGAGTGACAAGTGTGACGAGCTCACTCAAAAGATCGGCCAGCCCTGAGTTCCGCCCCGCTCAGCGGGTAGTCGAGTAGTGGAGAAAGAAAGAAGGGAAGAAAGGAGGCCAAGATGGCCGAAGACTTGAAGGGCAAGAAGATCGCGATCCTCGCTGCCGACGGCGTTGAGCAGGTGGAGCTCACCGAGCCGCGCAAGGCGGTCGAGGAGGCGGGGGCGGAGACCGAGCTTCTCTCGCTCGAGCCGGGCGAGATCCAGGGCATGAACGGGGACATCAACCCGGCCGACAAGTTCACGGTGGACAAGACGGTCGCGGAGGCGTCGGCCGACGACTTCGACGGGCTCATTCTGCCCGGCGGGGTCGGCAATCCCGACAAGCTGCGCGCGGATGACGACGCGATCGCCTTCATCCAGGAGTTCTTCAGGGCCGGAAAGCCGGTCGGGGCGATCTGCCACGCGCCGTGGACGCTGGTGGAGGCGGATCTCGTCCGGGGAAGGACGCTGACGTCCTACCCGAGCATCCGCACGGACATCCGCAACGCCGGCGGCGAGGTCGTCGACGAGGAGGTCGTGGTGGACGAAGGCCTCGTCACGAGCCGCAACCCCGACGACCTGCCGGCGTTCTGCTCGAAGATCGTCGAGGAGTTCGCCGAGGGCGTCCACGAGGGCCAGAAGGCCGGGGCGGCCACCGCCTGACCCCTCAGGCCCGCCAGGCCTCCCAGTAAGCCCCGAGGCGGCGTTCGAAGGCCTTGGGCTTCTCCGCGTAGAGGCGCTTGCCGAGAGGCAGCGCCTCTACGACGATCTCCTGCTGGCGCCGTTCGGCCAGGCTGCGAAGCGAGCGTTTCTCGTTCGCGTCCAGGCCGAGCTCGCCCTCGCTTGCCGACTCCGCGAGCACCGTGAGGTCATGGTGGTCGCCGAGTAGGTTCGAGAGCTCGTGCGCCTCGTCGGCCACGTCCGGGAAGACCTCAGGCCAGGCGTCCTCGAGGAGGCGAACGAAGTACCAGAGGTCCTTGACGCGCTTTCGCCACTCGTGAACCGCCTCGGCGGTCGGATCCGACTCCACCGCGGCAACCTGCTCGCGGCCACGCGCGTACTCACGCTTGACACCCGGCCCGAGCAGCGCCCAGCCGTTCTCGTCGAGGTTCCACCCCTGAACCTCGTGGCCTGCGGCGGCGATCAGCTCCAGGGCGCTCGACGCCTCCTGCTTCGGCGCGTCTTCGCCGGCGCGCGCGCGGGCGGCCGCAAGCGCCTTCTTGACCGCTCGCGCCTGGACCTTCCCAAGCCGCGACCCGAAGTGGCTGCGGAGCTTCTCGAGCGTCTCGACGCTGACCGCGGCGTCACGTGCCGCCGACAGCTCGCGCCCGGCGTCGCCGAGCAGCTCGTTGTCGCGCCGGTAGCCCGCCTTGCCGAGCTCCTCCCGGACGAGACGGATTGCCGACCTGGCCTTCTTCAGGTCCTTGCGCGCCGTGTGCACGGCCTCCTCGGGATTCGTGCGCAGCTCGCGTTCGAGCTGCTTGCGGGCGTGCTCGAGGCGTTCGAGCACCACCCTGCGCACGCCATCCCTCGCGCTCTCCGACCTCTCGAAGCGGTAGCTCACGCCGATGCCTCCGGATTGCCCTCCACGGCGAGGCGGACGTTCGAGTAGCGGTCGTCGTCCGTGACCTCGCGGCCGAACCACCCGGGGGCCTCGAAGTCGTTGGCCTCCTCGACGGAGCCGAACTCGACCTCGACGATCGCGAGACCGGCGAGCGAGTCCTCGAACACGTCGGCCTCGAAGCCGAGGTCGTCGGAGATCTCCCCGAAGAACCGGCGCTTCACGACCCGCCGGCCCTCGGTGAGCGGCCACAGGGAATCGAAGGTCTCGTCCGCGATGTCCAGCTCCGTTTCGAACCGGCACTCTCCCCAGCCCCGCTTCACGGTCAGCACGCTTGCGTCGCCGATGTGGCGGACCCGGACCTGGGCCCCGTCGGGATCGATCGCCACGTAGCCCTGGCGCACGACTGCCGAGCGCTCCGCGTGCTCCTCGACGACCGCGGGGTCGTCGACGAGAAAACGCCGCTCGACTTCGGTCGCCATGCGTAGGACGATAATCGGAGTCCGGTGACCGCCGCACTCGTCACGCTCGCCGTCCTCGCCGCCGGCCTTCCGCCCGTCGGCGGCATGCGCATGCCCGACGCCGCTCACCGCGTATCCCGCCCGGCGATGAGCGACGATCGCATCCCGTACGGGGCCGAGCGCAAGCGGCAGATGGCGGCCTACTCCAAGCGCCACTACGGCGAGCGCCGCTGGCACCTCAAGGGCCCGAAGGTCGTCGTCCTCCACTACACGGACGGCCCCACGTGGCAATCCGCTCGGTCGGTGTTCGCCGCCAACGCTCCAAACGAGGGTGAGCTGCCGGGGGTCTGCAGCCATTACATCGTCGACCAGCGCGGCGGCATCCACCTGATCGTCAAGCCGGCGATCCGCTGCCGCCACACGATCGGCCTGAACTACACGGCGATCGGGGTGGAGATGGTCCAAGAACAGGACGGAAGCTCACACCACACCGATGAGGACATCCTTCATCGGCCGAAGCAGATCCAACACGCTGTCCACCTGGTGGCGTTCCTCCAGCAGCGCTACGCGATCAAGACACGGAACGTGATCGGGCACGCGATGGCGAACTCGAGCCCCTACTTCCGCGACGACGAGGGCTGGCGCAACGACCACACCGACTGGCAGCGCCAGGACGTCAAGCGGTTCCGGAGGCTTCTGCGCGGTCGTACTCGTCGCGGAGCCGGCTGAGCGCTCGTCGCAGGATCCGCGAGACCTGCATCTGCGAGCAGCCGATGCGCCGCCCGATCTCCGACTGGGAGAGCTCCTCGATGAGCCGCAGTGAAAGCGCCTCCCGCTCCTGCTCCGAGAGCACGTGCAGCAGCTCGCTGACAGTGGTCCAGTCCTCCACCTGCTCGTAGCCGGAATCGAGCTCGCCGAGCCTCGCGCCGAGGGTCTCCGCATCGTCGCCTCCGACGTCGACCGAGGAGTCGAGAGATCGAACCCCGCGCACCGACGTCGCCGCCTCGATCGCCTCGAGGACCTCGTCCTCGTCGAGGCCCGTGGCCGTGGCGACCTCGGCGACGTTGGGCGCGTGGCCCAGCTCAGCCTCCAGCGCCTCCGTCGCCGTCTCGATCCGCATCGAGAGCTCCTGGAGCCCGCGCGGCAGGCGGATCGTCTTCGCCCGGTCGCGGAAGTGCCGGCGGAGCTCTCCCAGGATCGTAGGCGCGGCGAACGCCACGAAGGGGCTGCCCTTCTCGGGGTCGAAACGGTCGACCGCGTTGACGAGACCCAGGCAGGCGACCTGGAAGAGGTCCTCGGACGCCTCGCCCTTTCCCTGGTAGCGCGAGGCCATGGCCCGGGCGAACTTCAGGTAGCGGCCGACGATCTCCTCGCGAATCGCCGGGTCGCGGGTGGCGGCGAAGCGGCGCAGGAGCTCCTGCTCAGGCGCCGCCTGAGTGGCGAATTCGCTCTCGAACTGACGTGTAGCGTCCGCTATCGGGAACCTCCTGGTCCGATCAGGGTGGTCCCAGAGGCAACCTCGCTCTGAAGTTGCGTGACCTTCTACTCGTGTGACCGGCTCGATTAGAACCCAGCCGATCGGGGATCACATTCTAGTATCGAATTACGAAGGAGTAAAGGCGAATGAGCGGACTCATCGACAAGATCACCGGCAAGTTCAAGCAGGCGGCCGGCGACGTCACTGGCGACCGTGGGCTCCGCCGCGAGGGCCTCGCCGAGGAGGAGAAGGGCGAGAAGAAGGAGGAGCTCGCGAAGGCCGAGGAGAAGGCGGAGCAGAAGGCCCAGGAGGTCGTCGACCTCGAGCGCAAGACGACCTGAGCGGCGCGCGCCCGCAGCCTAGTCCGGCAGCAGCGGCACGGTGATCCCGGGTGTCCGGCCGACGAGCGTCGCCCGGGTCAGCGCCGAGATCCCGTAGCGCTCGCGGACCTCGTCGACCGCGGCGTCGAGTGCTGCGCTGCGCGAGCGGTGGAAGGGCAGGACGAGCTGCACAGCCCGGTCGTCCGTGAGGTTTGACAGCGCGACCCCGATCAGCGTGATGCCGCGCTGCCGGATCACCGGCACCGCTTCGGCGAGCAGCTCCCGCGCGATGGAGAGGATGCGCTGGGTCTGACCGGTCGCCTCGGCAATGGTCCGAGAGCGCGTCGCGCGTGAGAAGTCGGAGAACCGCAGCCTCAGGGTGACCGTACGGCACACCCGGCTCGCGACACGAAGCCGCCGCGCGACGCGGTCGACGAGCGCGATCAGCGCGGCTTCGACATCGGCGAGCGACTTCGGCGAGCCCCCGAGCGCGTGCTGAGCCCCGATCGAGCGCCGCCGCGCCCGGCGGTGGACCCGGCGCGGGTCGCGGTTATGGGCCAGGGCACTCACCTGCCGTCCCGCGGCGCGGCCCAGGATCGAGACGAGCTCGGCCTCATCGAGGCGAGCGACGTCCCGCACGGTGAACAGTTCCCGATCGTGAAGCTTCGCGGCGGTCACCCTGCCGACGCCCCAGAGGCGCTCCACCGGCAGGGTGTGCAGGAAGCCCAGCTCGCTCCCGGGCGGGACGACCAGCAGCCCGTCCGGCTTGCCGACTCCGCTCGCGACCTTCGCGAGGAACTTCGTCGAGGCGACACCGACCGTGATCGGCAGGCCAACCTGCTCGCGCACCGTGCGCCGCAGGCGCTTGGCGATCTCGAGGGGCGACCCGGAGATGTGCTCGAGCCCGCGCACGTCCAGGAAGGCCTCGTCGATCGAGAGACCCTCCACGAGCGGCGTGGTGTCGGCGAAGACCTCGAAGACCGCCCGGCTTGCCTCCGAGTAGGCGGACATCCGCGGCGGCACCACCACGGCTTCGGGGCAGAGCCGGCGCGCCTGCCGCCCGCCCATCGCCGTGCGGACGCCTCGCCGCCTCGCCTCGTAGCTTGCCGCAAGGACCACGCCCCCGCCGACGATCACCGGCCGGCCGCGAAGCCCCCGGTCGTCCCGCTGCTCGACCGAGGCGTAGAAGGCATCGAGGTCGGCATGGAGGATCGTGGCCTGAGCGGACACGAACGCATGTTCGCATAAGCGCTCCCGGTAAACGGAGCTAGCGGCGGGTCGAAGACTCGTTCAACGCCACGGCGGCCTGAATCAGAGCCTTCAAAGCCGCCTCGTCAAGCTCGTCGTCTTCGTGGACGTCGATGGCGCGCCTGACGTTGCCTTCGAGGCTGGAGTTGAAGAGGCCGGAAGGGTCCTCCAGCGCGGCGCCCTTGGCGAAGGTCATCTTCACGACCTTCTTGTAGGTCTCGCCGGTGCAGATGATGCCGTCGTGCGACCAGACCGGAGTCCCCCTCCACTTCCACTCCTCGACCACCTCGGGGTCCGCCTCCTTGATCAGGGCGCGAACCCGCGCGAGCATCTCGCCCCGCCAGTCGCCCAGATCCTCGATCCTCGCGTCGATCAGCTCCGATGGAGACTCGATGCGGGCCAGTCTACCCCGAGCCGTGATCTCGCCCCCGGCCCCGATAGCTCAGCTGGATAGAGCGACTCCTTCACTACTACACAACAGAATAGTTGTGCTATTCTGTGGCCGATGACAGCTGCTGCCAAGCAATCCGTGGTGCCGCACCCCCTTCCTGCTGCGCTGATCGAGGTGATCGCTGAGCGCTTTCGAGTGCTGAGCGAGCCGATGCGGATCAGCCTCCTCGACGTTCTGCGCGATGGCGAGGCGACCGTGAGGGAGCTTCAGGAGGCAACCGGCGCCTCACAGCAGAACGTCTCCAAGCACCTTGGCGTGCTTCTGCGTGCCGGCATCGTCGACCGCCGCAAGGAGGGCAACTTCTCCGTCTACTCGATCGTCGATCCGATGGTCTTCGCGCTTTGCGAGCAGGTCTGCGGCGGCTTGCGCCGCGAGGTCGACGCGCTCGGCGCGCTGCTCGAGGGAGGCCGCTGAGATGTACCGCTGCTCGACCCCCCGCTGGCCACTCGAGCGGGTCCTGTTCGCCCTTGCCGGCTTCATGACTCTCGCGAGCGCCGGTTTGGCCGCCTTCATCTCGCCGTGGTTCCTTCTACTGACCGCGTTCGTCGGCGTGAACCAATGGCTCTACGTGCTCGTCGGCGCCTGCCCGGCGTCGCTGGTCCTGAAGCGCGCCTTCCGCCTGCGCTCAGTCGTCTATCCCGACCGGGCGACGGCACCCCGATGAGCGCGGTTGGCCCGATCGGGCGGCTCGGTCGCTACACGGCGACGCACTTTCGCGGCGTGCTGATCGCCTGGGCGCTCGTCGCCGTCGTCCTCGGCTTCTTCGCACCGAGGGTCGAGACCGCCCTCTCAGGGGCTGGCTGGGAGACGACGGGCTCGCAATCCGTACAGGCGCGTCACTCGATCGATCAGAGCTTCCGCGGTCTCTCCAGCTACGACCTGTTGGCGGTCGTCCACTCGCCGACCAAGACCATCGGAGATCCGGCGTTCGGCGCGACGATTGCCGCGACGGAGCGCCGGCTGCGGGCGAGCGGTGCGGTCAGCGCGGTCGTCCCGCCGAAGCCCGGCGTCTCGATCTCGCCCGACGGGCACACGGCGATCGTGCAGGCCGGCGCCGCCCGCGACTCGAACGGCATGGTCAGCGCCGCCGACGGACTGAAGGGCCCGCTCGCGAGCGTCGGGCGCGGCGGGGTCCAGGTCCACCTCACCGGTGCGTCGGCGATGTGGTCGGACTTCAACGCGGCCAACCGCAGCGCGATGCTCCGCTCGGAGTTCATCTCCTGGCCGGTGACCCTCGCGATCCTGGTGCTCGCCTTCGGCTCACTCGTGGCGGCCGGCCTTCCCCTGATGCTGACGATGGTCGGCCTGCTCGCCGCGGCGGGCTCGCTCTACCTCGGCACCCTGCTCCTGCCGGTCTCGATCTGGGCGATGAACTTCGCGCTGATGTTCGCGCTGGCGCTCGGCATCGACTACGCGCTCTTCATCGTCTACCGATTCCGCGGCGCGCTGTTCGGCTCCCGGCTCGACCCGGTCGAAGCGACCGCGCAGACGATGGACACCGCCGGCAAGGCCGTGCTCTTCTCCGGGCTCACCGTCCTGATCTCCCTCAGCGCCGTGATGCTCGTCCCGAGCCCGGCCTTCCGCTCGATGAGCCTCGGGATCATGCTCGCCGTCCTCTTCGTCCTCGCGGCGACGCTGACGCTGCTGCCGGCGGTGCTCGCGAGGCTCGGTCGAAGGGTCGACAACGTGGCGCTCCCGTGGGCCCACACGGGCGAGCATCGCTCGCCTCGCTTCGCCGCCTGGGGCGAGCGCCTGTGGCGGCGACCGCTCGCCTACGGGATCCCAGCGCTCGTGGCGCTGTTCGTGCTGGCGTTCCCGGTCACACAGCTGAAGACGGCGATGCCGTCGATCAAGGTCGTGCCACCCGGGGATTCCTCCCGCGTCGGCTACGGGCAGGTCCAGGCTGCGTTCGGGCCGGGCGCGACCGGGCCGTTGCAGATTGTGGCGCCGAGCGGGCAGGCGCCTGCGGTCGGCGCGATCGCGCGCCGGGATCCAGGGATCGCGGGGGTTTTGCCAACCGAGCCGGGTCGAGGCTCGGCGCTCGTCACGGCGATCCCCTCTCAGGACCCCTCGAGCCCAGCTGTCGGACGGACGATCGACCGCCTGCGCGCGGAGCTGCCATCCGGCGCCCTCATCGGAGGCGCCGTCGCGGAGAATCACGATCTCCAACAGGCGCTGGCTGCGAAGACGCCCCTCGTGATCGGCGTCGTGCTCGCCCTCGGCTTCCTCCTGCTGCTCGTCGCGCTCCAGGCGCCGCTTATCGCGGCGGTGGGTGTGGTGACGAACCTGTTGGCCACCGCAGCCGCGTTCGGGGTCGCGAAGTGGATCTTCCAGGACGGGGCGCTTCACTCGCTCCTCGGCTTCGAGCCGCAGGGCTTCCTCGACGCCTGGGGCCCGGTGTTCTTCTTCGCGATGATCTTCGCGATCTCGATGGATTACACGGTGTTCCTGCTCTCCTCGGCGAAGGAGCACTGGGATCGCACCGGCGACGCGAAGGAGGCGATGGTAGGCGGGCTCGCCCACTCCGGCCGCGTCATCTTCGCCGCCGGCGCCGTCATGGTCGCCGTCTTCCTCACCTTCGCCCTTTCCGGTCCGTTGCCGCCGAAGGAGATGGGGATCATCCTCGGCGTCGCCGTCCTCCTCGACGCCATGCTGATCCGCCTCCTCCTGCTGCCGGTCCTGCTCAGGCTGATGGGCAAGCGGGCCTGGTATCTGCCCCGCTGGCTCGACCGGATCCTGCCCGACGTCCGCTTCGGTCACGGTCAAGCACTGACGGCGATGCCACCGCAGGTCGCCGGCTCCACCGGCGCAAAGCCGTCGAAGGCACCCGTCATCCCAGCTAGGGTGACCAAGTGAAGGACGCCATCGACCGAGTCGGCGGAAGCCGCTGGCTGCGATCGGACCTGGTCGGAATCACAGCGACCCTCTACACGTTCGCGGTCCTGGCGATCAGCCTCGCGGTCTTTCGCTTCGCCGGGCCACTTGCGGGCATCGTCGTTGGCGTCGCGGTGTGGCTACCGATGCTCGTTTTCGCGATTCGGGAGCGGGGCCAACCGTCAGCCCCGCTCGGCCTGGCCGCCCAGACCGACGCCACCGTGCACCGGGTCTTGGTGATCGCAAACCAGGGGCTCGAGGACCCGGCGCTCTGCCGTGAGGTCTGCCGGCGGGGAGAGCGCGCCGCGACCGAGGTGATGATCATTGCCCCGGTGGTCGCGACATCGCGATTGCGTGGTCTCGCCGGCGACGTCGATCAGGAGCTCGATGCGGCGAAAAAGCGGGTTGATGCCGCCCTGGTGATGCTCGGCGACGCCGGGGTGCGGGCCGAGGGACGGGCGGAAATCTCGGACCCGATCAACGCGCTGCGCGATGGCCTTCGAGGGTTCCCGCCGAACGAAGTCGTGCTGCTTCCCGGACGTGAGACGAGGTGGGAGCCCGCGGCTGGGCTTGCCGAGCGCGCGCGAGCCGAAGCCGGGCTGCCGGTGACCGAGGTCAGCCCCTCAGCGGGCTGAGACGATGTCCGCCACCGCTCCGCTGCTGCCGCATCCGCGCACCTTCACCTCGTCCGGCGAGGTGGTGAGCGACGTCGCCGGAGTCCTGCGCCGCGCCCGTCCGCTTGCCGGCGTTTATCTCGGACGCCAGCTCGACCGTGAGCTGCGCGAGCGTGTGATGGTCGCGGTGAGCCGGGTCAACGCCTGCCGCGGCTGCACCCGCGTTCACGAGCGCTGGGCGATCCGCGCCGGTGTCTCCGCCGAAGAGTTGGCCGCGATCGGTCTCGGCGACATGGCGACGCTCGACGATCGCAGCCGGGTCGCCGTCGTGTACGCGGCGGCGCTTGCCGAGCGACGCTTTCGCTCGCCGCCGCCGGAGGCGATCGCCATCGCCGCGGCCGAGCATCTCAGCAAGGGCGAGATCGCCGGGGTCGAGGCGGTCGCGCGGGCTATGGCCCTGGCGAACCTCTCGGTGAGCACGACTGAGGCCGTCTGTGGCCGTCTGCGGCTCCGGGGCTGAAGGGCCCGTTCGGTCGGTCCTCGAAGAGCTCGGCGTCCCTACGGCGGAGGCAGCCGGGGCGCCGGTGGACTGAAAAGCTCGTTCATTCGCCGCGAACTGTCGGGTAGGCGAGGGTCATCCAATCGTGCATGCCGCCTCGGTAATAGAGGATCGCGGCGGCGCGGGAAGCCCACGTCGAGCAGCGCGGCGATGGCCTGCGGTGTCGCGGTGCACTGGGGCCCGTTGCAGAAGAAGGCGGTGGAGCCGCCGGCGTCCAGCTCATCGAGGTGGCCAAGGACTTCGTTGTGTGGGATGGGGTGCGCACCCGGGATCGTCGCCTCGCGGTGGAAGTGCGCCAGGCGTGTGTCGATGATCGCCCCGCCGTGCTCGAGATGGTCGATCAGCTCTCGCTCTCCGATCGTCCGTATGCCCGGCGCGAGCTCGATCGGCTGGACCGTGCCCCACGTAGCATCGACCTTGAAGAACCCGTCCCCAAGCGCCTGCGGGATCTGGCAAGGGTGATCGCGGCGGGGAATGCGGTCGAGCGCCTTGCCTTGTGCCATCCCCTGAGGATCGCAAAGGAGATCCCGCAAGAGTGCGGAGATATACGGATCCGCCGAGTGGCGGGCTGCCGATGCGACGTCGGCCTCGACCTGTGAGATTCAGGGCATGAGCGAGAAGCCCCGGATCACAATCGTCGGGGCCGGTTTTGCCGGCCTCGAGACCGCCTTCCTGTTGCGAATGCGCTTGCGCGATCGCGCCGACCTGACGCTCGTCTCCGAGCGCGGGTCGTTCACCTTTCGCCCCAACACGATCTATGTCCCCTTCGGCGCTGACCCCGACGACCTCAGCGTCGACCTGTTGAAGCCGTTTAACCGCCGTCACGTCGAATTCGTGCAGGGCAAGGTCGCCGGCGTCGATCCAGATGTCCACGAGGTCAAGCTCCGGGATGGGAGCACCGTCGGCTACGACAAGCTCGTGATCGCTACCGGCGCCGACATGCGTCCCGACGAGATCCCAGGGCTCTCCGAGCACGCCGCGACGATCTGGACACCCCAGAGCATGCTCGGCGTTCGCGAGCGCTTCGAGCGCGTCCGGAACGAGGCGAAGAAGGGCGGCCGAAGCCGCGTCCTGTTCCTGATTCCGCCGAACAACAAGTGCGCCGGGCCGCTCTACGAGATCGTGATGATGTTCGAGACCTGGCTCCGGCGCGAGGGGGTCCGCGACCACGTCGACATCACCTGGTCGACGTTCGAGCAGACCTACATCCAGGCCTTCGGACCGCGCCTGCATGAGGTCATCTCAGCGGAGTTCTCCGAGCGCGACATCGACGGCAATACGGCGGAGTCGGTCACGGAGATCACGCCGGGCGAGGCGCGCTACGCCGACGGCCCGCCGCGCGAGTTCGACGAGCTGATCGCCTTCCCCCCATACGTGTCAGCTGTGAGCTACGAGGCGCTCCCGTCCGATGACCGGGGCTTCATCCAGACGGAGATGGATACACGGCAAGTTGCCGGGCACCCCGACATCTATGCTCCCGGCGACGCGGGCGACTTCCCCGTCAAGCAGGCCTTCCTCGCCTTTCTCCAAGCGGACACCGTCGCCGAGCACATCGCCGCCGGCATGGGAGCCCACGACTTCGAAAGGCCTTTCGATCCCATCTCCATGTGCATCATGGAGATGTTCGACAAGGCGACCTTCGCGCAGGTCCCGCTCGAGCTCACCGGCGATCCCTCTCGGCCGGTCACCGTCCGCTCGGACGCGGACGGCGATTACAAGGTCGGCACCGGCGCGACCTGGCGCCTGGGCAAGAAGATGCTTGGCGCAACGGTCCCGATGCGCTTCCACGCCGGCGAGCCTTTCCACGCCGGCCTCGCATGGCAGATGATGGAGGTCGGCCTCAAGGGGATGTCTGCAGTGTTGGCCGACTAGGGTGGCCGAGCCTCCGCGGCGTCTCTCCCCGGAAACGCCGCAACCCCGCCCTAAACTCACCCGCGGCCCCGATAGCTCAGCTGGATAGAGCGACTCCCTCCTAAGGACGGCGAGCGGCAGCTCGTTTATGGCTTATACAAGCGGCACACGGCGGCCCCTGGCACGCGGATCCGGCCACACGCAGTTCCGGACTTTGCGGACTTTTCGATCGTATTTGGGCAGTGGAGTTGCCTTTCTGCCCAATCATCTGCCGCGGGAGCGCGGTGGACGACAAGCGCCGATCTGTCCGTTGAAAGATGTCCATTCGGCCTTCCGATGCACGCCTGTGCCTGCAACGGGCTCTCGCGCACCGCACGTGCGTAGCATCCTGACTCGTGCCGGCCTCGATTCCGAGTCCGCCCTCGAACGGCTTCCACGTCGGGCCGTTCTTCGTCCATGCCTACGGGCTCGCCTACGTCGTCGGCATCCTCGCCGCCGTGGCGATCGCAGGTCGCCGCTGGGAGCGCGCCGGCGGCGATCGATCCCTGGTCCACGAGGTCGCGCTTTGGGGCGTTCCGGCGGGCATCATCGGCGGCCGTATCTACTTCCTCGCAACCAGCTGGAACGAGGTTCCGGATCACTGGTGGGGTCCATTTGCGATCTGGGATGGTGGGCTCGGCATCTGGGGCGGGATCGCTGCAGGCACGTTGGCCGGGCTTTGGGTCCTTCGCCGCCGGGGAGCCGACATCCCGCGCTTTTTGGACGCCGCCGCGCCGGCGCTGCTGGTCGCTCAGGCAATCGGCCGGATCGGCAACTACTTCAACCAGGAGCTCTTCGGCGGCCCGTCCAATCTGCCCTGGGCGCTGCAGATCTCGCCGGCGCATCGTCCGGCCGGCTACCAGCAGTTCGCAACCTTTCACCCGACCTTTCTCTACGAGGTGATCTGGAACCTTGCGCTCGCCGGCGCCCTCGTGTGGCTCGGGCACCATCGCCGGGTACGGGCGCCTGGCCTCTTCGCCCTCTACGTGGCCGGGTACTCGCTCGGCCGGATCGGCGAGGAGCTCCTGCGGGTCGACCCCGCGCACCACATCTTCGGGCTGCGCCTCAACCTCTACGTGGCGACGATCCTCTTTGTCGGCGGACTGGCGTGGTTTGTCCGCATCCAACGGTTCCGCCCGCGCCGGCTTATCTCACGCAGCGGCTCGCTGCTCCTCGCTGGTGGCGCGGTCTTGGCGTTTGGCGGGTGCGGGCACGCTACGCATGCGAGTGCCGGAGCCGTCGCACCCCACTCGCAGGCTTCGATTGCCTCTCGACCAGCGCGAGGGTCAGCGCAATTGGAACCGTCGTCGGCAGCTCATTCACCGCGAAGAACAGGAGATCGAAGCTGAGTCCCAAGGCGGCGGCGAGGATCACGGCGCTGCGCCGCGATCGAAGCTCGGCTGCAAGGAGAGCTCCCACGGTGGCCGCGGCGAAAAGATCGCCGAACCCCATCTGAGCATGCCCGAACACGACCGCCTGGAGCTGGGGAAGCCCAGCGGCCGGGGTTGCACTGGCTAGGACCGAGTTCGGCTGCTGAAGCAGGTCGGCGGCGACTAGGACCGCGTCGAGCAGCGCCATCGCGTAGACGCCGAGTCGCAGCCAGGGGTGAGGCGTAATTGCGACGAGGATCGTGGCCAGGCTGACGCATGCGAGGGCGGAGAGGAGGAGTGCTGCCGACTCCCCTGCGAGGTTGCCGGCGAAGATCCAAGCCACGGCAAAGAGCAGTGGGACCGTGAGCGCGAGCTCAGGGCGGGCGCCGCGAGTGAATCGAGCCAGGGCGAGAGCGGCGAGCGGTGGCACCGTGACCAGCGCGAGGTAGGTGAGGCCTTCGGCTAGGCCGGGCAGGATCGCTATCCCGCCGATGACGACCGCGATCGAGCCGGTCGGGATGAGTGCCCATCGCGCGCTCAGCATCCAGGCGGGAAGCTGAACCGTCGCGGGCGCCGGCGCAGCGATCAGGACTGCCTGCATCAGGCTGAGGCAGGCAATCGAGAGCGCGAACGGCTCGTTCACTGCGGTTCGGCGCTCCCCGGGGCTGGTGCGGCCACGATCCGGAAGGTACCGAGCCTGAGGCGCCTGGTTCAGCCCCTCGCTAGTGCGCGTGGGCGTGCTCGGGCAGGGCTTCGGCTGGGAGCCGGCACGCGAGGAACGACGCGAGCCCGGTTGTGATCGGAACCGCGGCGAGAAGTCCGATCGACCCCACCAGGGTGGCGATGATCGGCTCAGCGATGTCCTGCGCGTTGAGGGCGTCCCCGAGCCCGACATTGGTCGCGTGGATCACGAGCAGCAGCGGCAGGGTCGCGCCGACGTAGGCGAGCACGAGAGTGTTGATGGTCGCAGAGAGATGGTCGCGGCCGACCACGAACGCCTCGGTGTAAAGCTGGCGGGCCTCGAGGGAAGGGTTGGCTCGACGTAGTGCCATCACCGCCGAGGCCTGAGTCACCGCCATGTCGGCGATCACCCCGAGCGCGCCGACGACCATCCCGGCGATGACGATGCCCTGCAGCGAGACTTTGATACCGGCCTGCGGAACGACCGTCGCCAGCTCGCTCGTCAAGCCGTTCAGGTGGCCTAGATGCGCCCAGAGCTCTGCCAGCAGCGCCGCGAGGAGCAGGCTGCTTGCGATCCCGAGCGCCGCCGCCAGGCTCTGCGCTCCAAAGCCGCTCGTCAAAGCGAGCGTCACGAACATGACCGCGAGGGCCGCGACGAGCGAGACGAGAAACGGGGGGGACCCGGCCACCATGGCGGGGACGAGGAACTTCGTTACCAGCAGCAGGCTGATCGAGAAGCCGACAAGAGCAAGGAGCCCCCGCCAGCGTCCCAAGACCAAGACCAAGACGGCGAAGACGACCACCAGCCACAGGAGCGAGGAGTGGCGGTCGAAGTCGACGAACTGGTATTTCGGCGTCCCAGCCGGGATCGAGCTCGCAGGAACCCCCTGCGGCGGCGCCACATGCGTTACCCGGATGGAAGCACCCGCGCCGACGTCGGGAGTCGATGCTGCCGGGCCGAGATCGATCGAAGCGTGATCGCCGGGATGGGGCCCGCCGTTGACGGTGATCTGAATCACTCGGCAGTCCTGAGCGGCCGGGCCGGGACACGGCACGATCGAGGCCGTGTCCACGGTCGCCGGCAGCGTGGTTCCCCCAAATGCCTCGGAAGGGCCCGAGGTGCCTGCCTTCCCGGGCCACAGCGCGACCAAGCCGATCACGGTCGCGACCAGAAGGCACGCCACGGAGACGATCAGACGCCGGCCGGCGACACTGGTGGCCAGCGATCCGCCGGGGTCGCTTCTTTGCCGGCGCCGCGAGCGTCGGCGCGGCCGCCGTTGGCGGGGCGGGCGTTCCAGCGACTCGAAGGGGTCGGTGCTCCAGGGGTCGTCGGAGAAGATCCCTGGCTCGCGGTCTTCGCTCACGAGGGCTCGTTCGGCGCGGGTGCGTACGCTCCTCTGCCCGTTAACAGATTGAGACTCAGTCTCAATCTCGTGATAGGGTCTGTGGAGGTGATCGATCCCTTCACGCTTCCCTTCGTCCAGCGCGGGCTTATCGAGATCGCCATCCTCTCCGTCCCCGCAGGGCTGCTCGGCACGTGGATCGTCCTTCGCGGGCTTGCCTTCTTTTCGCACGCCCTGGGCACCGCCACCTTCCCGGGCCTCGTTCTCGCCTCGGGGCTCGGGTTCGCGGCACCGCTCGGGGCACTTGGAGCGGCGATTGCGTTCTCGCTCCTCATGCTCCTGCTCGGACGCGGCAAGGTGGGCGGCCAGGACGCGGCGACTGCCCTCGCTCTGGTGGGCTGTCTGTCGGCAGGAGTGATCCTGGCGAGCGATGTCTTTCACTCCGGCGCGGAGGTCGAGAACCTCCTGTTCGGAAGCCTGCTGCTGGTAGCCCCCTCGGACCTGGCGATCGCCGGGGCGGCGGCCCTGGCGGTCGTCGCAGCCTCGATGCTTGTCGGCGCGCGCTGGCTGCTCGTGGGCTTCGACTTCGCCGGAGCATCGGCCCTGCGGACCAAGCCGCTCCCCTACGACGGGATCCTGATCGGCCTGATCGCACTGGCGACAATCGCCGTGCTGTCCGCCGTTGGAGCGGTCCTCGTGAGCGCGGTCTTTGTCGTTCCGGCGGCGACCGCGCGCCTCCTCACGAATCGGCTCCGGCCCATGCAGGCGGTGAGCATTGGGCTGGTTGCGGCTGAGGGCGCCGGCGGCCTCTGGCTGTCGGTGAAGACGAATGCGCCTCCGGGAGCGACGATCTCGGTCGTCGCGGGCGTCACCTTCGCCGGCGTTGCGGCGATCCGCTTCGTCCTCTCGCGAGCCTCCCGCGCGGCTGTCCTGGTCGGCGCGGCGGCGGCGGTGCTCGCCCTTGCCGGCTGCCGCGGCTCCGGAGCGCAGGGCACCGGTGGCGACGTGAAGGTGGTCGCCACGACCACGCAGATCGCCGACTTCGTTCGCGAGGTCGGCGGGCAGCAGGTCGAGGTCGACCAGGTCCTCCAGCCCAACACGGATCCGCACGAGTACGAGCCGCGCCCCGCCGACGTCGAGAACGCCGCGGGCGCGGATATCGCCTTCGCCAACGGCGACAACCTCGATGACTGGCTCGGCAAGGTGATCGATGAGAGCGGCAGCGGCGCGAACGTCGTCGATCTTGGGACGAAGGTGCCGGTCAAGCTCCCCGGCGAGTCGACCGGCCCCGAGGCCTCGAAGTACGACCCGCACTGGTGGCACGACCCGAGAAACGCCGCGGCCGCCGTCCGGGCGATCGCGACGCAACTCGAGCAGATCGATCCGGCCGCGGCTTCGAGGTTTCGAGCCAACGCAACGTCTTACCTCGCGCGGATCCGCCGGCTCGATCGCGGGATCTCGACGTGCATGAGCTCGGTCCCGGCCTCGCGGCGCAAGTTGGTTACCGACCACGACGCCTTCAACTACTTCGCGAAGCGCTACGGAATCGACGTGGTCGGCGCGGTGATCCCCTCGCAGACGACTCAGGCCCAGCCGTCCGCCCAGGCAGTGGCGAATCTCGTCGACCTGATCCGCTCCGAGCACGTGAAGGCCGTGTTTCCGGAGAGCTCGATCAACCCGAGGCTCGCGCAGTCGATCGCGAACGAGACCGGCGCGCGGTCCGACTACACGCTCTATGGCGACACCCTCGGGCCGGCCGGATCGGCGGGGACGCACCTACCTGCAGATGGAGCAGGCGAACGCCAACGCGATGGTCCGGGGTTTCACCGACGGGCGGCGCGGGTGCCACATCGGCGGCCTTGGATGAGCGCGTCGCCGGAGCTGGTCGAGGTGCGCGGGCTCGGTGCCGGCTACGGGCGGGCGCTGGCCATCGAGGCTGTGACCTTCTCCGTCGAGCGGGGGCAGACCCTGGCGCTCCTGGGGCCGAACGGGGGCGGCAAGACGACGCTCTTACGGGCGCTCCTCGGCGAGCTCCATCCGCGGACCGGCAGCCTGCGCGTGGACTCGCCGCCCGCGATCGTGCCTCAGACCGAGCGCACTCGTCTTGACTATCCGGTCTCGGCGTTGGATGTGGCCCTGATGGGACGGCTCGCTCGACTTTCCTGGTGGCGGCGCCCCGGCCGCGCCGATCGCCGGATCGCAACAGCTGCTCTCGAGCTGGTCGGGCTCGGAGGGCTCGCGACTACCACCTTCGGCGAACTATCCGGAGGACAGCGCCAACGCATGTTGATCGCGAGGGGGCTTGCCCAGGACGCCGAGCTCCTGCTCCTCGACGAACCGTTCAGCGGACTGGACGCCGTCAGCGCGTCGAAGCTGGAGGACCTCATCACGCGACTGCGCGCAGATGGGCGCAGCGTAGTCGTCGCCGAGCACGACTTCCAGCGCGCGCTTCGCATGGACCGGGTGCTCTGTCTCAATCGGCGCCAGGTCGGCTTCGGCGAGCCCGCCGGGGTGCTCGACCTTCCGACTCTGCAGGCAACCTACGGAGGCGCGATCGTCCCGATCCCGAGCGAGGATGGCGCGACGGGCGGGCTCCTCGTGCCTCCTCACCATCACGAGCATGTGCGCTGAGCTCCGGGGCGCCGGCTGCGCTGGGATCGATCCTCGAGCCGCTGCGGGATCCGATCCTTTGCCGCGCGGTCCTCGAGCTGGCCCTGCTTGGCGCCGCCGCTGGGATGGTCGGATGCTGGGTGGTCCTCTACCGATTCTCCTACGCCGGAGAATCGCTTTCGCATCGCTTCTGCCGGGCCTGGTGATGGCCGCCTTGCGGGCGCGCCGCTCGTCGTCGGCGGGCTCGCGGGCGCCCTGCTCGCCGCGGCTCGCGATCACGATAGCCCGGCAGATACCGAGAGTCGAGGCGGATACCGCAACAGCCGTCGTGGTCACGACCCTCTTCGGCGCCGGCGCCCTCTTGGCCCTCTCCGCAGCATCGCCGCCCGGGCTCACAACCTCCTGTTCGGAGATGTGCTTGGCGTTGCGCCGCCAGGACTTGCTCGTGGCGGGCGCGCAGGCCGTCGGCGCGGCCGGGGCGCTTTTCGCGTGTCATTGGCGTCCTGCTCGCCGCCGGGTTTGATCGCAGCGGTGCCCGGTCGCTTGGCCTGACTCCTGCCTTCGCCGACCTGGCCGTGCTTCTGCTGACGGCGCTTGTCGTGGTGGTCGGCGTCCAGGCACTCGGCAGCCTTCTGGTCCTCGCCGTCCTGATCGCTCCCGCGATGACCGCCCGCCAGCTCTGCCGAAGTCCCTCGAGGATGATGGGCGCCTCGGTCTTGGCCGCCGGGCTTGGCGGGGTGCTGGGGATCTACGCGTCGTACTACCTCGGAACGGCGGCGGGCGCTTCCGTTGCGCTCGCGCTCATCGCGATCTACCTGCTGGCGACCCTTCTGCGGCCGCTGGCGATTCGCTCATGAGCAATCTCACACGCGAGTGGCCATCTACGATCAGGGTCATCGCGGCAAAGCTGAACAGGGAGTGGACAGAGCACGCGCTGTCGACGATCAGCGCGGCCGGCTACCAGCGAAGCGACGCGCGTCGAGCGGTGGTCGAGGCGCTAGCCCGCCACGACTGCGCGGTGAGCGCTCTTGACCTCGAGCAGGAGATGCGCTCCCGGAACGAGCCGGTTGCCAGGGCGACGGTTTACCGAGCTCTGGAGCAACTCGCAGATCTCGAGTTGGTGCACCGCGTCGACGTCGGCCTCGGGCTGGCGAGCTTCGAACCGGCGATGCCGAGCGGCGAGCATCATCATCACATCGTCTGCCGAAGTTGCGGGCGGATTGACCCGTTCGAGGATCGGGCTCTGGAACGAGCGGTGACTCGGGTCTCAGCCGACTCGCGGTTTGAGATCACGGACCATGAGATCGTTCTCCGCGGGCTCTGCCCGGGTTGTTCCTAGCTACCGGGCGATCCGAGCTGCGGCGAGCTGATGGTCCTTCGCGGGGGCAGCGGCGGAGCCGTGGAACGCGAGTCCGGACACAAGGACGGCGGCGGCGAAGAGGGCCACGGTCAGGCGACGCATGGCGACCGGCCCAATGCGACCGCCGAACTTGTTGCCGATCCAGGCGCGGGTTCCGCTGGCGGTGCCGACGGCGGTCATCGCTCCCATCATGCACTGGATGCACACAGCCGGAAGGGCTACCCGCAGCCGGACGCGTTGATCCCGCGAGCGGTCTTCATCTCGGCGCAGATCGCGGCGTGGTGGACTCCGGTGCCGCTCCCGCCGACGCCGTTTCCGTAGATCGCATCGTCGGCATCCAAAAGCAGGTTCACGGCGCCCTTGAACGTCTCGTTGTCCTGGTAGGCGAACTGGGAGGTCAGCAGGTCGACGACGACCGGCGGCCGGCCCTGGCTGTCCCTGGGCAAGCTGTTCAGCAGGTCGATCAGTCCGTGCGTCCAGACCTCTCCCAGGCAGTGGATCTCCGGCGACCCCTCGACCGCGCAGTGGCGCACCGCCTGCGAGTACGTCTCGGTGCCGTCGGACCCGTTTGAGATTCGGCCACAAGGGGCGACGCCGGGCCCGCCGTAGCCGCCCGTCCCGTCCCAGTCAAACGCGCAGAACTCCGCGTGACGGCGGTAGGAGTCGGGGACGTGCGGGCTGATCGAGGTGTTGATCGCCGCCTCGAAGTCGCCCCATCCCTCGCCGAGGGCCCCGGCCTGAAAGCAGTTGCAGTTCGAGAAACCGGGATCTTGGTAGGCCTCGATCGAATGCCCGTACTCGTGGGTGATCACGTCGCCGTCCTCCGCGTCGTCGACGCCGCCCTTGCCGTAGCGGACCTTGCCATCGCCCGGCGAGAAAAAGGAGTTGTCCTCGGCGAAGGCGTCGGCGATCACCGTCTGGCGCTGCGGATGGAGGTTAGCGCTGCCCACGAATCCGAGCGAGTGGTAGTAGCCCTGGATCTGGGTGATCTCCTGGTAGGCCTCGAGCGCCTCGAAGCGGGGATCGGAGCGAGTCACGTTCGTCCAGTTGAGGCTCTTTCGACAGACGGGCTTGGCCGACCTCCCAAGCCGTGCCTCGACGTAGGCGCCCTTCAGACAGTCCTGTCCCTTGTCGATCAGGGGGAGCCGGACCCGGGCGCGAAGCTTCGTGAGCTTGGGCGTGTCCTTGTTGTCGTGATCCGCCTTGCGCGTCCTGCCGATACCGCCGTAGCCACCGTTCATGACCACTGGGTTCGGCGTATAGAGGCTCGCCTTCGCCCCACGCGCGTGGTCGTAGTGCAAGACGTTGATCGATTGGAGGATCTTGCCGCTCGTAGCGTCGATCAGCACCTGGAAGTCGCGCATCGGCCTGCTCGAGGCGAGCATCACCTTGCGAACCAGGGCGTCCTGGCGTTGGGGATCGATCGCAAGGCTGGCGGTCGGCTTCGCGCGCAGGCCGGCTGCGCCCGTGGCGGCACGAGCGATCGCAATGGCACGCGCCGCCGAGACCTTCGCGGTTGTCGGCGCCTCGATCTTCGCAACGCTTCCGTCGGTCACCAGGGCCGCTCCTCCGGCGCCGGCATCGCCCATCACAGCCACATCGCCTCCCAGGACCGGCACGCCGTCAACCTCCTGCCGGTAGCGGACGACCTTAGTCCCCTCGAAGTCGACGGTGCGGGTGCGCTGAAGCTGGGCGACGCGAGCGGAGGCTGCCGCGAGAGGGTGCGTGACCGTTGGCGACGTGCCGGGCGCGGCGCCGGCCCGGCCGGCTGCGCCGACGGCGGAGACGCAGGCGAGCATCAAGCAGGCAAGAAGCACTCGCCGGCGCTCTCCGAAGAGGTTCCCGCCCCGCATCCGCGGGGGACACTAGCACGGAGACGCAATCTCAAATTTCCTCGCGCTGACCGATGGGCGCGGTTGTCACCCGTCAAACCTCAGGCGTGCGCGTGTTGCTCGGCCGGGATCGCGCCGACGGGCATTCGGGAGGCGAGGAGCACAGCAAGGCCGGTGGTTAGCGGCACGGCCGCGATCAGGCCGATCGCCCCAACCAGGGTGGCGATGACCTGGTCGGCGATGATCTCCTGGTTCACGGTGCTCGAAAACGGCGGACTGCCAATGCTGAAGATCAGCAGGGTTGGCAGTGATGCCCCGACGTAGGCGAACACAAGCGTGACGATGGTCGCCGAGATGTGGTCGTGGCCGACCTCGATCGCGTGCCGGTAGAGCTCTCGAGCCTTGTGCGTGGGGTTGGCGCGGCGCAGAACCATCACGGAGGATGACTGTGTCACCGTCAGGTCCTCCAGGACCCCGAGCGCCCCGATCACGATCCCCGCGAGGATCAGTCCGCGCAACGAGATGTGGAGGCTGCTCGCCTGCAGGAACGCGGCATCCTCGGACGTGAAGCCGCTGACGTGCGCCAAGTGAGTGAACAGCACTCCAAGGACCAGGGTGACGATCAGCGCGCAAGCGGTTCCCAGCGTCGCCGCGGCGCTCTTTGGTCCCAGGCCGTACGCGAGCGCCGAGCTGACCAGCATCACCGCAAACGAGCCGACGAGCGCGACTGCGAGTGGTGGCCGGCCGTCCAGGATCGAGGGCACGATGAAGCCGACCACGACAGCGAGACTGAGTGCGAGCCCGACAAGGGAGAACGCGGCGCGAAGCCGACTAACGACCAGCGCCGAGACCAGGAACGCGGCCAGTAGCCAGAGCATCGGTCCTCGGCGGTCGAAGTCGACAAACGAGTAGCTGCCCACGCTTGCCGAGGCCGTCGTGGGCGCTGCGCCGGGCCCGAAGCCAGTGGAGCCCCCTGAAGCGATGTCGTTGGAGATGACGCGGACCGTCTCGCCAGGTGCGAGGCCCTCCGGCGCCGCGTTGCTGGCGATCGTGAACTCCCCGAGCTGACCATCTTGAGGTCCGCTCAGCAACCGGATCGCAGCGCTGTCGCAGCGTCCGGGCTGAGGCGGGGGGCACGACTCTCTGGCGAGAGAGATGATCTTTGCCTCATCGGTCGCCTGAAATGCGCTCCCGTGGAGCTTGCGATTGGCGCTGCCATCAGGCCAGAGGATTACGAGGCCGACGACCGTTGCGATCGCAAGGCTGACGAGGATAAGGGCTACGACGCGTCCTGCCGGGGACTTGAGGAGTCCCGGGTCGCGAAACCTCGCCGCGAATTCCCCCTTGAGTAAACCGATAACGAGTCGCAGTCTAAGTCTGGCTGCGGTCGCATCGCCCTCGCCCGAACGGGGCTAACGCGACGCCATGGAGGACGTCGTCAGAGTCATCGAGCCCGGCGGTCGCCGCCTCAACCACACCGCCCGCGAGATCCAGATCGATGCCTGAGCCGGCCCTGATGCCTCGGCTATGCGGAGGCGTGACGGTCCGGTCGAGTCCATCATAGGGTCGAGTATTGGGTGCCAGAACCGGAGCAAAACCAGACGGTGTCTCCGCGTGGTGGACACTCAGGACACGACCGCAGACGAAGCTCTCCACAGCACTGGCGTTTATCTATCCGTTAGCCGAGCCTCTTTAGACTCCATCTGCGATGCGCGCATCCGCTCGACCGACGCCGGGCGCCCGGGCTGGAGCTCTCCTGGCTCTAGGGGCAATGGCGGTTCACGAGCTCCGTTACCTGCTCGCATTCGGAGGGCGCGCACAGGAGGTGCTGACTAGCCAGGGTCACGCTTATCTAGGGGAGGTCACTCCGCTCCTTTTCGTGATCTCGGTGAGTGCCCTGCTCGGTCGTCTCCTGACGGCCTCGGTCGGGCGAGCGCCCGACTCCCCGGCGGGGTCGCTGCCACGGTCGGCGTTCCTTTTTGCGCTAGCGCTCTTCGCAATCTTCTCGGCCCAGGAGTCCCTTGAGGGGCTGCTTTCGTCTGGGCATCCGGACGGTGTGGCCGGTGTGCTGGCAGGAGGGGGATGGCTCGCGATGCCGCTCGCTTTGGCTGTCGGCTGGATCCTTGCGATCGGCGGTCGGCTAATGGCCGGGGCCGAGCAAAGACTTGCGCGAGCCGCCGCGAGACGAAAATCTCCGTTCGGGCGAGCGCCACGGTCACTTGCGCCGACTCGAGCCGGCTTCCGAGCAGTCCGCCTGCGCCCACTCGCCTTCGGCCTCTCGTGCAGGCCCCCGCCAGCCGGCGCTCAAGCGCACTAGGGACTTCAGCCAGACCGGCTGGCCCAAGGGCGCAGCGCAGGCTTTGGCCATGTTGAACCGTGGCCGTTATTCATCGCGCTTGGTTGCGCGGCGAAGGGAAATTTCGATGGGATGGTTAGGCCGGAGTCAATCCGGCGACGCCCAGGTCATACGCAAGCGTGCGATCGTGGCCGCGGCGCTCGGCTGCGGGGTTACCTGCTTCGCGTTGCCGTCGTTCGCGCAGGCCCACATTCTCGTGGGTCGCAAGGACCTGCCCATTCCGGCATGGATGTTCGCCTGGGGCGCCTCGATCGTTCTGATCGTGTCGTTCTTCGTCCTCTCCGTCGCCTGGACGACGCAGCGTCTCGAAGATCCAGATTGGCGGCCAATCGCTCCTCGGCTGTCGCGAGCGCTGACGAGCCAGTTCGTCGAGGTCCTGTGCGGCACGCTGGGAGTTTTTCTTCTAGGAGCGGCTGTCTGGGCGGGGTTGTACGGGACCGGGACCCCCGACCTGAACTTCTCGCTCACCTTCCTGTTCGTGACGGCGTGGTCGGCCTCGTCTTCGCCAGCGCGATCCTCGGCAACGTCTTCCGGGTCTTCAATCCGTGGCGAGCAATCGCTCGCGCCTTTCAATCGTTCACCCGTCTGGCTGCGGCACGACGCCGAAGCCGCTCCTTCGATACCCGGAGCAGCTCGGTCGCTGGCCCGCTGCCGCCGGCGTCGTTGGCTTTGTGTGGATCGAGCTCGTCTATGCCTCGAGCGGCTTTCAGGCAGTGGGGGTCGAACCGCACGCGGCGGCGATCGCCGTCGTCGTCTACAGCGCCTACACGTTCATCGCGATGGGCCTATTCGGAATTGAGAAATGGCTTTCCCGAGGCGAGGCCTTTTCGGTCTACTTCGAGATGTTCTCGCAGCTTTCTCCCCTTGAGGTGCGCGGCGGCCGCCTCGGGCGGCGTCGGCCGCTCTCCGGCACCGCACACTGGGCCCGCGTGCCCGGCTCGATCGGATTGACGATCATCGCAATCGGCGGAACCACCTTCGACGGTGCCCAAGAGGGGGTGCTCAGAAATCCGATCATCAGCGTCTTCAATCGCCTTCACGACATCGGCCTGGGCCCGATCCTTGCGTTCCGGCTCGATGAGACCTTCTTCTTGGTCCTCTGCTTTGCCTTCGTCGCAGGCATCTACTGGCTCGGGGTCAAGGGCATGCACCTGGTACGTGGTTCGCCGCCCACCCGAGAGCTCGGGACGTCGTTTGCACACACGCTGATCCCGATCGCACTGGCCTACCTCACGGCTCACTACTTCAGCCTCTTCGTCTTTCAGGAGCAGGCGCAGTTCACATACCTGCTTTCCGATCCGCTCGGAAACGGCTCGAACTACTTCGGAACCGCGAATATCAGCATCGACTACTCACTGATCGGGACCACCGGGGTTTGGTACGTCCAGGTCGCGGCTTTGCTTGCCGGCACGTGACTGGGCTCGCGCTCGCCCACGACCGCGCCCTAGGCACCTATACAACGCCGCGGCTGGCCTCCCTCTCACAGCGCTGGATGCTGCTCGTGATGGTCGCGTTCACGTGCTTCGGCCTCTTCCTTCTGTCCCAATCGAATGTATGAGCAGATCGGTGGATAACAGATGACGCTGCCCCTCATGTGCCTTCTGCACTGGTACTTCATGCCGCTCTACGCCGCGCCGATCCTGCTCGTCCTCGGCTCGACCATCAGAGAAACGGTTCGACAGCGCCACAAGGCCGATCAGGCCGTCGACCCAGTCACCAAGGCAAGGAAGGCATCACTCAGATGAAGACACTCAGCCGTGCACTCACACTCGCTGTGGCAGTTCTCTTGGGCGCGAGCGGGACGGCCTCTGCCCACGCCGGCAATCCCAACTTCCGCTCGGTCATCGACAACGTAAAGCCCGCGCTTCCGGCGGGCGTGAGCCTGCAGGTCATCGACTTCGACAGTTTCTTTCAGCTCACGGATCACGCCGGCAAAGAGGTGACGGTCTACGGCTACCAGCATGAGCCGTATGCACGAATCCTCCCTCACGGGACCGTCCAGATCAATCAGCGCTCACCGGCGGCCTACTTGAACGAGACCGCTTCGCGACGACGCCCGTCCCGGCCAGCGCCAACCCCAAGGCGCCGCCGCAGTGGGAAACGCAGAACAAGGCCGGAGTCCTGACCTGGCACGACCACCGAATGCACTGGATGTCGACGTCGCTGCCGAATCAGGTGACCGATACCAGCAAGCGGACGAAGATCTTCGATTACAAGATCCCGATCTCGGTCGCCGGAAAGCCCACGACGATCGACGGAACTCTGTACTGGGCCGGGACGCCGTCGGGCTTCCCGACCGCAGCGGTGATCTCGATCGCCCTGATCGCGAATCTCGCGGTCGGGGGCGTGGTCCTCATCCGTCGGCGTCGGCGTGGATCCGGCGGAGGGGCAGCTCCGGAGGCAGAGAGGCCGACGAAGGAGGCCTGGTGATCCTCGGACGTGATGCCGCCAAGCGCCTCTGCTGACCGGGATCGGCCTCGTCAGCGCGGTCGCGCTGCTCGCCCCGAGCCTGGCGTCTGCCCACGCCGTCCTCGAGGGAACAGTTCCGGCCCGTGGCGCGGTCGTCAAGACCCAGCCGGCGGCGGTGCTCTTCAAGTTCGACGAGCCGGTCACCGGCACGCCGCACGCAGTCGAGGTCTACGGCCCCTCGGGTGACCGGGTCGATCAGGGTGGCGCCTTTCACCCGAACGGGACCGGCCCGGTCATCGGCACCCACCTTGCACCAAACCTGCCGAAGGCACCTACACGGCGACCTACCGCGTCGTCTCGGCCGACGGACACATCGTCTCGAGCGGCTTTCTCTTCTCGATCGGCAAGCGCGGCGCCGCGCCAAGCCAGAGCCTCGCGCAGATCCTCGGTTCGCAGGTTCACGTGGGAAAGATCCAGGCGACTGCGTTCGGCGTGGTTCGCGCGATTCAGTACGCGTCGATTGCCGCCGCCGGAGGGATCGCGCTTTTCCTCCTGCTCGTCTGGCTACCCGCCCTTGCCGCGCTGCCCACGTGAGGAGCGCTCGCGCGAGGCGAGCGAGGCGTTGGTGCGGCGGGCGCGCACGGCGCTTGTCGTTGCAGCGGTCTTCGGCATGGCGAGCGCATGGGGAGGCGTGATCCTCGAAGGGGCGTCGGAGGCCGGGAAGACCTTCTTCGGCGCGCTCAACAGCAGCGTGGTGAGCGAGGTCCTGACTACCCGCTTCGGCCTCGTATGCGCTGTCGGAGGCGCGGCCTGGATTGTCCTCCGCACCGGCGCCATCATCGGCCTGAGCGCGAGCAAGCGCCGATCTTCGCCCTTCACCCGCGGAGCTCCGTGCCAAGCGTCCTCGTCTCGAGCGCACCCGAGCGCGACGATTTCGCAGCTCGCGTCCTCCTTCCCGCTACCGCCCTCGTTCTTCCTGCCGCATCTCCCGCACCCAGCCAGCACCGCCGGGTCCGACCATCAAGTCGATGCGCGGCTGGTTTCGATACCATGCGACCTCTCGCGCATGACCTCCTCCCGCCCCCCCGCTCGAGCGCCAGCGACGCGACTCCTGAGCGCGCCCTGGCCCGATCCTCGCCATCGCGCTCGCCTCGGTGATCGTGCTGATGCGAGCGGCTTAATCCAAGCCTATGTCTATGTCCGCCACCCCGCAACCTTCTCAGCACGGCTACGCAGGCGGTCCTGATCAAGTTCCTGCTCCTCCTGGGCCTGATCGGTGTAGGCGCCTACCATCGGCGCCGCTCGATCCCCGGATTACGATCGCTTGCCGGTGCAGGCGCCGCTCCCGGGGCGACCGGCGTCAACGTCAGGCGGGCGCTACGCGCAGAGGTTGCGCTCCTGGTCGTCGTGCTCGGCGTCACGGGCGCACTGGCGACCTACGCGCCGCCGATCTCCGCGAGTAGCGGACCGTATTCAGCACAGACGACTCTTGGCCCGACGCAGTTCGAGATGACGGTCGACCCGGCCCAGACGGGCGCCAACCAGATCCACATCTACATGTTCAACCCCACCACCGGTGCGCAGTACACCGGCATCAAGCAGATCTCGGTCACGGCTTCGCTTCCGGGCTCGCAGATCGGGCCATTGCCCCTGAAGGCGGAGAAGTCGGGACCGGGGCATTACACGCTGCCCGGCGTGTTCTTCAACAAGTCGGGCACCTGGGACATCGCCGTCACTCTCCGGGTCTCGGCGTTCGATGAGTTCTCGAAGACGTTCGAGGTCGGCGTCCGGTGAGTCAGCTGGAGACAAATCGCGCCGAACGGCGCATTCTGCTCGCGCTGGGCGCTCTTTTCGCGCTCCTTGCGTTGGCGCTCGAGCCGGTCTCGGCTCAGTCGATCCTCCTATACCTGGCACCCGTGCTCGGGCTGATCTGCCTGCAACTGGCCGAGCGCGACCCGGCACGTCTGGTGCTCGCCTGGATTCGACTCGAGGGCGCCGGCGAGCGCGACCGCGATCACCTCTGCGCCGCGCGAGCCCCGTCTCGAGTTCGTCGGCGCGCCGCGCGGTTCGATCCTCGGGCGTTCGCTCGCCGGCCGCGCTCCGCCGCCTGCTGGCGCGAGCGCCTGAGCAACTCCGGCCTCGCTCCAATCGCTGTTTTCGTAACTCCACACAAAGGAGTCAGCATGAAGCTCAGAAGAGTTGTAGCTCCGACCATCGCGATTCTGGCCGCCGTTCCGGCCACCGCGGTGGCACACGTCAGCCTGCATCCGAACACCGTCCCAACGGGGTCGTTCGCGACCCTCGGCATTCGGGTGCCGAGCGAGCTCGAGAAAACCAGCACCGACAAGATCGTTGTCCAGATGCCGCCGGGATTCATCGATGCGTCAACACAGGCGATTCCGGGCTGGAGCGCGACCGAGAAGACGACCAAGCTCGCCAAGCCGGTGAAGACTGACGATGGCGTCGAGACGGAGCAGGTCTCGCAGATCACCTGGACGGGACACGGACCGCTGGGCAAGATCCCATCCGGCGAGTTCCAGACGTTCCCGATCTCGGTGGAGATTCCGGGCAAGGCCGGGAGCGTCCTCTCGTTCAAGACTCTCCAGTACTACGACAACGGCAAGGTCGTCCGCTGGATCGGCCCACCGGACTCCGACACCCCCGCCCCGACGGTGGACGTTACGGCGGCCGGAGGCGTGCTCGAGGACGTCGCCGGCGGAGAGGCAGGGCCAGCCGGATCGGCCCCAACCGCAACCCCCGCGCCGACAGCAGAAACCGCGTCAAGCGGCGGCTCGGATCACACGCTGGCGATCATCGCTCTGATCGTCGGAGCGGTCGGTGTGGCGGTCGGTGCTACCGCTCTGCGCAGGCGACCGACTGCATGATGCGTTCTAGGTGGCGGGGCGGCCCTCTGTCGCCCCGCCACCTTGGTCTCGTCGTCGTGTCGTCCGAGCTCACGAGGTCCTTAGCTCCGGGTTAGAACGGCTTCCTAAGATCCGCCAACGAATGAGCTCATGTGTTTGGCTGTCTGGGCGGGGCAAGGTGCCCGTCGCATTTGCGCTGATCGGATCGCTCTTCGCCGCCGCCGGTTGTGGCTCGGCTTCCTCGAGCGATCGCCCGGCGCCTTCTCCGAGCTCGTTTCCCGCGGTGAGCGGTCGCTCGCTTCAGGCCATCCTCACGAGCGTCGACCAAGATCAGGACATCGCCGTGGCCCCGACCGGCGCGGTCTTCCAGAAGGGCATGAACCGCTTCGGCTTCGGGATGTTCCACGTCGACAACACGCCGATCACGAACGACGACGTCGCGCTCTACGCCCAGCCCCTCAAGGGAGGACGAACCGAGGGCCCGTTCCCGGCACGCTACGAGTCGCTCTCCACGGAACCGCGGTTCGAGGCGCAGAGCACCGCCAGCGATCCCGCCGCCGCCAAGGGCTTCTATGTGACCCACCTGCCGTTCGACCGAAACGGCCCCTGGGATCTCGTCGCGCTCATCCGCGACGGCGACAAGATGACCTCGGCACGAATCAACACCTCGTTGATCGTGGGCAAGCCGAACAAGATTCCACAGGTCGGCCAAAAGGCGCCGATGATGCATACGTTGACCGCAGCCGACGTCGGTGGCGACGTCGGGAAGATCGATACTCGTGTGCCCCACGACGACATGCACTCCGTCGATCTTGCCGATGTGCTTGGCAAGCAGCCCGTCGTCCTGCTCTTCGCGACGCCCGCATTGTGTCAGAGCCGGGTCTGCGGTCCTGTCGTCGACGTCGCCGAGCAGGTCGAGCACGAGTCCGAGAGCCAAGGTGTCGCCTTCATTCACCAGGAGATCTACAACAACAACACCGTCAACGACGGCCTGCGGCCACAGGTCCTCGACTACGGCCTACGCACGGAGCCCTGGCTCTTCGTTATCAACAAGCAGGGCGTAGTCAGCACCAGGATCGAAGGTGCCTTCGACGTAGCGGAGCTCGAGGCCGCTGTGAAAAAGGTCGCCGGCTCGACTTGATGGGCCGTGGTGCCGGGAGACGACAGCCCCGGCGATCGACATCACGCGGCCTCGTGGTGGTAGACGGTGTTCTCAGACACGCCGCCATGCCGCGATTGAGGGGACGTCCATCTCGAGGAAGCGAGCGCTCTTCGCCGATTCGACCTGAGCCGCCTCGCGAGGTGGGTCAAACACCGGACCTGGCGTGGGACGCAACCGTGGATCAGTAATCCCACCCACCTCGCTCAACCACGGGCCGCAGACCCCCGAACTGGTTCCGACCCCGCCCTCTCACCATTAGTTCGATACCGGGGTCGGAACCAGTTCGGAGAAGAGAAAAGTCAGGGGTCAGAACCTATGAACACAAGCAGTAAACGGATCAGGGAAGGACTGCGGGGGAACAGGCAGGGAGGGGTTAACTAGAGGGAACGGGGCTTTACGGGCAGGAAGTAGTCCGGGACAAGGGGAGAGTCGGTGCGCCTAAGAATCAGTGGCGCACGGGAAAACAGCCAGCGAGGAGTCAGCGTCAGGGAGGGACGGCTTCGACGGACTCGACTCGGCTCTACTCAGAACTCCTCGATGATGACTTCCTTCAACGCCTCGCCGCTCTCACTCGCCGACCGCCTCAACCGACTCGCTGCACCGACACACCGACGAGCTGCTCGACGCCCACGCCGTCGCCCGCCTGCTCGGCTGCAATCGCGCCTTCGTCTATGAGCACCAGGTCGAGCTCGGCGCGGTCAAGCTCGGACGAGGGCCCAGGGCAAGGCTTCGTTTCGACTCCGAGCGCGTCAAGGAGTTCATGGTCCGCCAGGGCGAGCCGCGCCCGAGCGTTGCCCAGCCGAAGCGCCGACCGCCGCGGCGACGGCGCTCCAGCCGCAAGGTCGAGCTCCTGCCGATCAAGGGCCCGCGGTCGTGAGGCGCTGCCGGCACTGCGGAGCAAGGCTCGAGGACCGGCGCTCCGACGCGATCTACTGCGGCCCGCCATGTCGCGCTGAGGCCTCACGTCAGCGCCGCCTGCGCGCAAGGCCTCGTCGTCGACGGCTACCGCGACCTCGCCGCCTACTCGGGCCGTCAGAGACGCACAAACAAGCGAGCGGGGGAGAGTTAGGGTGGACCGGCTCCTCTCTTCTAGGCAGAAGGCTCTCTCGATGCCCAGAAAGCCGACAGGACAGATCGTCGCCCCGCAAGGGAAGCAGCCATGCTGGGCGCTTCGCTTCCGCGCCTACGGCAAGCGGCGCTACGTGACCCTTGGAAAGCCCGAGGATGGCTGGAACAGGGAGCGGGCCGAGACGGAGCTTCGGCACGTTCTCGCAGACGTTGAGCGGGGGATCTGGAAACCGGCCGAGCCGGCGCCTACGCCCGATGGGCCGAAGGTCTCGCCGACGTTTCACGAGTTCTCGAGCGAGTGGCTGCGTCAACCGCGAGCCGGAGCTTCGGCCGAAAACGGTGGCGAGCTACCGGTGGCAGCTGACCCATCATCTGCTCCCCTACTTCGGAGCACTCGTCGATCGCCTCGATCGGGCCGAGTACCGTCGATGCCTACAAGGCAACGAAGCTCCGGGATGGCCGACTCGGAGCGAACCAGATCAACAAAACGCTCGGGACGCTGGCGCGCATCCTCGAGGACGCCGCCGACTACGGGCTGGTCGAAGGGCGCAATCCCGCCAGGGGGTCGCGACGCCGGGTGAGAGGAACCCGTCCCCATCCGGCCGTCCCCGATCCGGAGCAGCTTCCGGCCTTGCTCGATGCGGCTGGGCGCTCGTTTCGCCCGATTCTGGCAACGCTCGTCGGCGCCGGCCTACGAAACGGAGAGGCCTGCGCGCTCGAGTGGCGCGACGTCAACCTCGCGAGCGGGACGATCAGCGTCAGGACCTCGAAGACGGACGCGGGCGTGCGGCTTGTCGACATGCCCCTAGCGCTCCGCGAGGAGCTCGGCATGCACAAGGCGCGAAGGCCGCGAGCGATGCCAACTGACCCCGTGTTCACCAACCGCCATGGCCGACCGGCAGACGGTGAGCAACGTCGAGCGCCGGCTCAAGACGGCCATCCGCCGCGCGAATGTCCGCCTCGCTGCCCTTGGCCTGGAGCCGATCAGCGCTTCGGTCACACCCCACTCGCTCAGGCACCTCTACGCCACCCTGCGGTTTGCGCTCCACGACGACCTTCCCTATGTCGCGGAGCAGGGCGGATGGACAGACCCGGCGTTTGCGCTGAAGATCTACGCTCGGGCCTCGCGTCGCCGCGATCGACTCACCGGCGAGGCGCTCCGGCAGTTCGATTTGGGCAGTGAATGGGCAGTAATGGGCAGAATCGAGCCCGAGGACCCTTTCGGGCAACTCCCGTCGCTTCCCCGCGACCGCCCGGAACCCGCACAACCGCGCCCTAAACTCACCCGTGGCCCCGATAGCTCAGCTGGATAGAGCGACTCCCTCCTAAGGAGTAGGCCGCAGGTTCGAATCCTGCTCGGGGCGCTGCGCGGCGCATCGCGTGACACTTCTCACCGGCGTGGGCGAGTTGTAGTCGGATAGCGACTACAAGTCGCCACGTCGCCGGGAAGATGTCCCCCGGTCCGCGGGTGCTCAGACCCCGCCGCGGAGGCGGGAGGCGAGGGCGCCGATGGCGACGAAGACCGGGTTGGGGAGGTCGTTCGGGTTGACGATGACCTCAACGTCGGCGCTCGGCGGCGCCAGGGCGCGGATCCGGTCTGCAAGGTCCTCGGCACGCGACTCGGTCAGCGCACCGACCATTAGGTACTTCCAGCGGTGGTGCACCTCGAGCCCCTCGTCGCGAAGCTTGCGGTCAAGGTCACGCATGTCGCCGAGCGACTCGAGGTGGATGGCTACCTCCCAGTCGAAGTCCCCGGACTCCTCCTCCTCGGCGATCTCGGCAGCCTCGTGGCGGGCGCGCTCGGCCGCCTCCTCGTCCGGCGTGGCCGGCATCGGGGTTGCGGCGTCCTTCCAGTCCTCTTCGACCGGGTGCCAGCGGGTGAGCGTGATCGAGGCCTCGAGCTCGAGCTCGGCCACGATCTTGCGGATCTCGGCCTCGGCGGCCCGGGCGGCGGCCTCGTTGGCGGCATAGGCGAAGACGTGGTTGGCGTCGCTCGTGACGATCACCTGACCGCCCAGCTGCTCCCCGCGTCTCCTCGTCCAGATCGGCCGCCGCGAGACGCTCGCCGAACGAGAGCGCGCGATCCCCGGCGATCTCGACCTCGACGCGCCACTCCTGCTGTTCGCCGTGGGCGTTCTCCATTCGCCGACGAAGCTATCAGCCGCGAGTCCGGCCGGACCGCCACAATGACGCGCTCGATGACGGCACGACCGGCCCCCCGTCTGCTCGGCGCGATCGCGGCCGCGGCCTTCGCCGGCTGCGGCTCCGGGTCGGATGAGGTGACCTCGACCCAGCGGACGGTCGCCGAGACGCCGCAGAAGCCGGCGCACATCCCGAAGTCCTGGCGCCGCGAGGTGGACCGCCGGCGCGGGTTCTCGGTCGGGGTCCCCCCGGGCTGGAAACTGACCCAGAGGGGCGCCTCGGTCCTGTTTCGCTCGCCCGATCACCTCCTCGCCATGTCCCTGTCCGCGGACCGCAACGAGGCTGCGTTCGGAATGGCTCCCGCCCAGTTCGCCCGTCGCGCGCTGGCGTCGCTGCCCGGTTACAGGCAGCGGCTGAAGGCGGGGCAGCCGCGGCCGATCGGCGCCACGCCTCTGCAGACGGCCGCCGTGCGCGCGGAGGGCACGGCCAAGGGCAGTGGCGTGCGCCAGAAGGTGGAGTTCGTCGTGCTCCGCCGCGACCGCCAGGTCAACTTCACGGCCGTCGTCGCCGCCAATGCCAAGCAGACGCCGGGGGCGGAGATCGATCTCGCACGCCGGGTCCTGCGCTCGGTGCGCGACGAGCCGCCGAGGCCGCCGTCGAGCGCGAGTCAGCGGTCCGGCCGCTCCGGGTAGATCTCGTCGATCGTCACGAGGGCGCGGAACTCGCCGCCGGCCGCCGCCGCGATCACGTCGCCGCCGCCGGCGAGGCGGTCGACCACGCAGACCGCGCCGATCACGTCGAGCCCCTCCTCGCGCGCACGCTCGATTGCCGTCACCGTCGAGCCGCCCGTGGTCACCGTGTCCTCCACCATGAGGCACCTCGCCCCGGGCTGCGGCGGCGCCTTCGACCCAGCGCTGCAGGCCGTGCTCCTTGCGCGCGGAGCGCACGAAGAAGCCGACGAGCTCGGCGCCCTGCGGAACCGCGAGCGCCGCGCAGGTGGGCGGGATCGCGGCGGTGGCCGGCCCGCCGACGGCCTCGACGCCCAGCTCACGCGCGTAGGCGGCGATCAGCTCGCCGGCGGCGAGAAAGCCGCGCGGGCGCATCAGCGTCCGCCGCGCGTCGACGTAGTAGGAGGCCTTCCGCCCCGAGGAGAGGGTCACCTCCCCGAGCACGAGCGCGTGCTCGCGAAGCTCGCCGACGAGCGCCTCGTGCGCCGCGTCGAGATCGGGCCCGGCGGGCGGCAAGCGTCGCGTCTAGTTGTAGGAGTAGATGGACTCCCCGATCCGGATCCACCCAAAGATGAAGACCGCGTCGGGGATCGGGGCGCGCACGCAGCCATGGCTGGCGTTGTACGTCGGAACGCTCGCGTACCCATGGACGGCGTAGCCGCCGTGCCAGTAGCTCGAGTAGTACATCCCCTCGGAGTTGTAGCCCGGGTCCTGGCGGTAGAACTGGTAATGGCCGGTGATCGTCGGCGTCGCCGGGGCGCCGGTCGAGACGTGGAACATGTACTGCGCCTTGCCGTGGTCGGCGAGGGCCATCACCTGGCGTGAGATGTCGACCTCGACGTGGCTGCCGGCGTTCGGGTACTTGAGCTTGAACTCGCCCTTCCCCCTCGCCAGGGTCTTGAAGATCCCCGGCGTCGCGTTCTCGGTGCGCTCCATGCCGTTGACCTTGCGGAACGCCAGCACCGCCCGGCCGACGCGGTCGTCGTAGCTGGAGGTGTGGTGCACGTAGTAGCCCTGCTTTGCCAGCAGGCGGGTGAAGAGCTTGACGTCGCTGCCGGTGTCGCCGGGGCTGAGGTTGGGATAGCGGATGCCGACCGGCTTCGAGACCCGGAAGGCGCGCTCCTGGGTGGCAGTCGCCTCGTGCGTTGCGGAGACCCGGTACGGGCCCGGCGCCGAAAGCTGCTGCGTCTTGATGTGGAAGCGCCCCACGCCGCTGTGGCCGATCTCGGTCACGTGGAACCGGCGAACCTTGACGGCGTGCCCCTTGGCGCCGACCCGCAGCAGCACGGTCTGGTGCGGGACGTAGGGAGTGATCCGGCCGACGGAGGTGAGCCGCTCGCCGACCTGCATGTGGTGGTGCTTCAGGCCCTTGACCTTCAGCGTGATCTTCGCGGGCTGCGGCTGCTTGGCGGGCGGCTTCGCGCCGCAGGTTCGAGTAGGCGGGCGGAGGCGTGACCTGGGCCGCCGCCGACGCCGCGAGGGCGGCGAAGGCGAGAAGGGCAACGACGGGCAGGACGAGAAGGCGGCGACTCATGGCGCCAAATTCTTGCAAAGCGTTCGGCTTTAGCCGGTTTCTCCTCGCGGGAGTCAGCTCACGATAAGCGCGAACGCGATCGCGTTATTGACCATGTGGAGGGCGATCGTCGGATAGATCGAACCGGAGCGCTCGTAGAGCCAGGCCTGTGCCAGGCCGAGGGCGGCGAGCTGAGGCAGGACGGTCAGCGCTTCCGCCTCCCGCGTGTGGCGGCGCCGAAGATCGCCGCAGAGACCAGCGCCGCCCAGGCGAACGAGAGGCGCGATCGCAGGCCGCCGAACACGAACCCCCGGAAGAAGATCTCCTCGCACACCGGAGCGACTAAGACCACGAGCAGGCCGGCCACCAGGGACGCGAGCGCACTGTCTCCATAGCCGAGATCGCGCGTGAGGTCCTTCTGGTGGGGACTGACGAGCAGCGAGTAGGCGAGCGCGAAGGCGAAGTACACGGCGTACGCGGTTACGGCGAGCTTCGCCGCTCCAGGGCCGGGCCTGCGAAGTCCGAGCAGGGGGACCGCGGCCGGCGGGTTATCCGGGGCGGCGAAGGCGAAGGCAACTCCAACGAGCGTCAGGGACAGCAGCGCTTGGAGGACGAGCTTCGCCGCCACCGAGTCGAGCCCCGGGTCGAAGGCACTGACGATGGCGGCCTCGAAGGTGACGATCAGGATGACCGCGAGAACGCCGAGCAGAACCTGTCGCGGACCCCAGGGTCGCGCGGGCCTGTCTTGGTCGGCGCGAGGCGCCGTGACCTGGGCCGGCGGCGGAGTCGAGGCTTCGGGATCCACGGGCGACGCGACTATAGGTGCGCGCTCACCTCGGCGAGCGAGGCGATGTCGCCGCCGCCGGAGCGGTCGATGCGAAGCGCCCGGATCCCTGCCGCGCGGGCGCCGGCGACGTCCTCCGCGGCGCTGTCGCCCACGTGAAGTGCCTCGGCAGCAGTGCATCCGGCAGTGACGAGCGCCGCCTCGAACACGCCGGGGTCCGGCTTGCGGGCTCCCGCAGCCGCCGACGTGACCACGCCGTCGAGCAGGTCGCGGAGGCCCACTCGCTCGAGCACCTCCGGCAGCGCGTAGTCCCAGTTGGAGACGCATACGAGTCGCAGGCCGAGCCGGCTGAGCTCCGCGAGCGCCGGCGCCGCGTCGGCGAACGCGCGAAACCGGATCGCCGCCATCATCGCCTCGACCGAGACGTCGGCGCCGAGCCTGCGCGAGAGGAGCCGGGCGCAGTCCGCGCGCAGGTCGCGCGAGCGACTCCGCGTCGCGGGCCTCGTGGGCGTGCGCGCGGTAGTAGGACATCTCGGCGGGAAACGCCGCGCGCGTCGCCTCGGAGGACTCAAAGCCCTCGAGGTGCTCCCAGGGCGGCTCGAGCTCAACCATCGTGCCGAGAGCGTCGAGCAGCACCGCACGGGTGTTTGCCTTGCCGGCCATCCAGGGGGATTGTCGCGGCCGGAATCGAAGCTACCGGGATGCCCGTCGCGGCTGTACACGGCGCCGCCCTATCGGCGCTGATCACGCTTGGGCGTCACGCTCGTGGTGGCCTTGCGGTCGACCGCCTCGTCATCGGCCGCGGCACCCGCGTGGCGGGCAGGTGGGCGACGTCGGCGTCTCGCGTGCCGCGCAAACGCGGCTGCGCGTCGTCCGCCGGCTCGTCTTCGTGGGGATCCTCGTGATCGGCGGCTCGCTCGCGCTCTCGAAGTTCGCGAACTTCGAGCGCCTCGCCGCCGGGATCCTCGCCTCGAGCGCGGTCCTCACGCTCGTCATCGGGCTCGCCGCGCGCCAGGTCTTTGCCAACCCGATGGCGGGGCTGATGATCGCCATCACCCAGCCGATCCGCATCGGCGACTCGGTGACGATCGACGACGTCACCGGCCGGGTCGACGACATCACCCTCTCCTACACCTTCATCGACACCGGCGACGGCCGGCTGATGGTCGTCCCCAACGAGCGCGTCGCCACCAGCGTGATCTTCAACCGCTCCACCGGCGACCGCTCGGCACCCGCGGCGGCCTCGGTCTGGCTCCCGCCCGCAGCCGACCTCGGGGCGGCTCGCGCCGCGCTCGCAGCGGCGGGCATCGCCCGCGATCGACGTGGCGGAGATCACCGCGGAGGGCGTTCGCCTCGACGTTCACGACAGCCGCGAGCCCGGGCACGACCAAGACCGGGGAAGAGGAGTCGGCGCTTCGCGAGCGCGCCCACGGGGCGCTGCGCGCGGCGGGGCTGCTCGACGCCGAGCAGGCGGCCTGATGGCAGACAGGCTTGGCGCGACAGCTACCCTTTTGGTGCGATGACGGCGCGCCAGCGCAGACGGCAGCGTCGCCCGGAAGGTCGGTGGGAAAGAAGATCCTGCTCGCCCTGGGCATCGTCGTGCTGTTCGTCGGCATCGGGCTTGCCGCCGCGGCGGGCTGGGCGCTCAACATCTACGACAGCGCGCCGTCGATCGACTCGCTCAACAAGATGAAGAAGGGGGCCTCGTCCACGATCTACGCGCCGACGGCGAGCGGCTCGGCTTCATCCACGCCGACACTGTCCGCCAGCCGGTGCCGCAGAAGGACCTGCCGCTCGTCCTCAAGCAGGCGACGATCGTCGATCGAGGACCACAACTTCTACTACCACGGCGGCATCGACCCGTCGGCGATCATCCGCGCCGCCGTCAAGGACCTCGCTGCCGGCGGCAAGCCGATCCAGGGCGGCTCGACGATCACCCAGCAGCTCGTCCGCAACCTCTACCAGACCGAGCTCGGCAGACACGGTCAAGCGCAAGATCATCGAGGCGCATCTCGGCCAACGACCTCGAGGACGAGCACTCCAAGGACTGGATCCTCGCCAAGTACCTGAACACGGCTCCCTACGGGACCAACAACGGCTCGACCGCGATCGGCGTCCAGGCGGCCGCGCAGACCTACTTCTCCGAGGGCGCCAAGCACCTGACGCTGCCGCAGGCGGCGTTGCTCGCCGGGCTTCCGCAGGCGCCCTCCGAGTACAACCCGTTCAACGACCCCAAGGCCGCCATGAAGCGCCGCAATGACGTGCTGAAGGCGATGGAGGACCAGGGCTACATCTCGCCCTCGCAGTACTCCGCAGGCCGCCCACTCCGATCCTCGGGCTGCACCCGAGCGACCGCTTCTCGGAGATCAAGCAGCCGCTGATCTTCGACCTCGTCCAGCAGCAGCTGATCGACAAGTACGGGCCCAGACCGTCCGCTACGGCGGCCTCAAGGTCTACACGACGATCCAGCCGCGGCTCCAGGCGGCGGCGCAGAGCGCGGTCGACAACGCCTGCGGCGTGTGCCTGCCCGGCCCAAGCGGCCCGACCGCCGCTCTCGCCTCGGTCGACCCGAAGACCGGGGCGATCGTCGCCCTCGCCTCCTCCAGTCGACTACTCAGGCCAACGAACCAGTTCAACCTCGCCGCGCAGGCCCACCGCCAGCCGGGGTCGTCGTTCAAGCCCTACGTCCTGACCACCGCCATCAAGCAGGGAATCGACCCCGAGACCACCTACTACAACGGCACCTCGCCGGAGGACCTCACGTCGGTGTGCAATTGCGGCACCTGGACCCCGCACAACGCCGAGGCCGGCGGCGGCACCATGAACCTCGTACGGCGACGGTCGAGTCCGTGAACGTCGTCTTCGCACAGCTCGGGCTCGACGTGGGTCCCGACAACTTCGCCCAGACCGCGTACCAGATGGGGATCACCTCGCCGCTCGGAGCCGACTACCACTCCGACGGGACCACCACGGCGTGCCGCGATCCGGGGCCGCAGTGCTACGATCCCGCCGGCTGACGCGATCGGCGGTCTCACCGAGGGCATCACCCCGCTCGAGCAGGCCAACGGCTACGCGACGCTTGCGAGCGGCGGAGTCCATCACGACGCAACCGCGCTTGGCAAGGTGATCTTCCCCGACGGGCACGTGGATACCCCCGACGAGCAGGGCAACCGGGTCCTTACCCCCGGCCAGGCCTACACGGTGACGGACATCCTCAAGGACGTGATCACGTCCGGGACCGGCGCCGGGTACACGTACATGGGCTGCTCCTCCGAGGCCGGCAAGACGGGAACCTCCGAGCTCGAGTCCGACGCCTGGTTCGTCGGCTACACGCCGCTCTACTCGACCGCAGTCTGGGTCGGCCACCCGAACTCGCGCGACTACACGGGATTCGGAGGGCCGACCGCGGGGCCGATCTGGCGCCAGTACATGGAGGCGGCGCAGGGCAACGGCAGCAACTGCCCCGACTTCCCGGTCCCGAGCAGCCTGCCGAGCCTCTCGAGCTTCACCAGCTCGCTCACGTCCTCCGCGCCGACGAAGTCCACCTATCCCACGACGACCACGGGCACGACGAGGTCAGGAGCGACGCGCTCGGGCGCGGGTGGCGGTACCGGCACGAGCCACTTCGATCCCAACCTCTACCAGGGCGGCGACAACGGGATCCAGACCCAGCCCACGCCCGCGCCTCCGCCCACCACCGGCGGCACTCCCGGGGGCGGCGTGAACCCGGGCGGGAACTAGCGACCTGCCCGCGGGCGCCTCGGCGCCCGACCGCATGAGACGTCCCACGAGCGCTCGCCGGGCGGCCGCCGTCCTCGCGCTGACGGTACTCGCGGTCTGCGCAGTGCCGCTCGCGGCACCGGGGGCCGATCTGGTTCCGGGGGCCGGCGCCGACGCGCCGCGCTGGCTCGAGGGGCTGTACGGCGGCGGCCTGGGCCTCGGCGGGACGAGCTACCGCGCCTGGCTCTGGGCCGCGTTCGTCGCGTACGTCGTTCTGGTGGTGTTGCGCGGACGCGCTGGCGAGAAGGACCGTCGCCATCGCGATCGGGGTTGGCGTTCTCGCCTTCGCCCTGTCGCCGCCGCTGCACTCCCTCGACGTCTTCAGCTACCTCGCCTACGACCGCCTCGGCGTCCTCCACGGCCTCAACCCCTACACCGCGGCGCCGGCGGCGATCCCGCACGACGCCGCGGCGATGCGCGTCGAGGACTTCCGCGACTCCAGCTCGGTCTACGGACCGCTCTTCACGCTCGGCACGTACCCGCTGGCGCTGCTCGGCGTGCCCGCGGGGCTCTGGGCGATGAAGGCCCTGTGCGCCGGAGCCGTGCTGGGGATCGTCGCGCTGGTCGCGGGCCTCGCGACGCGCCGCGGGGTGTCGGCGGCGCGGGCGATGGCGTTCGTCGGCCTGAACCCGCTGGTGCTGGCGCACGTGGTGGGCGGGCCCCACAACGATGCGCTCATGGTGCTTGCGCTCTGCGCCGGGGTCGTGCTGCTGGTCGACGAGCGACCCGCCGTGGCGGGGGCCTCGCTCGTGGGCGCGGCGGCGATCAAGGCGAGCGCGGCCTTTGCCCTCCCGTTCGCGCTCGCGGGCGCGGGCGGCCGGCGCCTTCGCCTGACGGCGGGCGCCCTCCTGGCAGCGGTCCTCGCCGCCGGTGCCGGCCTGGCGGTCTTCGGGGGCGACGTCGCGATAGGGCTCGTCGCCGGGCCCGGCAGCCAGGCTCACACCAGCTACCACAGCGTGCCGGCTCTGCTCAACCGCTCGCTCGGCCTGGACGTCGACCTCGCGACGGTCCTGATGCTCGTCCTGTTCGGCGTACTGGTCGCCTGGCTCCTCTACCGGACCGCTCGCGGCGGGGACTGGATCTGGGCTGCCGCCTGGTGCGGCGCGGGGATCCTCGTCGCCAGCCATTACGTCACCCCGTGGTACGTCCTCTGGCCGCTGCCGCTCGTGGCCGTCGCGCGCGATCGCCGCCTCGCCGTCCTGATGCTGGCGCTCTGCGCCTACCAGCTGCCCGCGGCGCTGCCGGCGGGCTAGATTCGTCGGGGTGGGCGGCGAGTTCGACCTCATCGCACGGCTTCGCGCCGTCGTCGAAGCGCGGCAGGCGCCGTCGGGCCACGTTCGCATCGGCAGCGGCGACGACGCCGCGGTCACCGTTCCTTCAGGGGCGACGGCCACGTCGGTGGACGCCCTGGTGGAGGGGGTCCACTTCACGCGCGACACCTTTCCGCTCTCGAGCGTGGGCCACAAGGCGATGGCGGCGGCGCTCTCGGACCTGGCCGCCATGGGCGCGGAGGCGGGCGAGGCCTATGTCCAGCTGGGCGTTCCGCCCGACCTCGACTTCGACGGCGCCGAGGAGCTCGCCACGGGCCTCGGCGACTGCGCTGCCGCGGCCGGCGCCCAGGTCCTCGGCGGCGACGTGAGCCGGGCGCCGGTCCTCTGGATCGGGGTGACGGTCGTCGGGCACGCGGCGGACGCCGACGAGCTGGTCACCCGCGCCGGCGCCGCGGTGGGTGACGTGCTCGTCGTCACCGGCGAGCTCGGCGGCGCTGGAGCCGGGCTGCTGCTCCTCGAACGGCCCGAGCTCGCGGAGGCCATTGCGCCCGACGTCGCGACGGCGCTTCGGGGCCGCCAGCTGGAGCCGACGCCGCGACTGGCGGCGGGCCGGGCGCTCGCGCTTGCGGGAGCGACCGCGATGATCGACCTGAGCGACGGCCTCGCCGGCGACGCGCGGCACCTGGCCGAGTCCGGCGGTGTTCGCGTCGTGGCCGCCGCCGAGCGCCTGCCGCTGGCGGCCGGTGTCGCCGAGGTGGCCGCGGCCGGGGGCGTGGATCCTCGCGTCCTTGCCGTTTCGGCCGGCGAGGACTACGAGCTTCTGGCCACGCTGCCCGCGGATCGGCTCGAGACGGCGATCGCCGCGGTTCGCGAGACGGGGATCGAGCTGACCGCGATCGGAGCGGTGGAGGCGGGCGAGGGGGTCAGCCTCAGACTGGGCGGCGAGGATCTTGAAACGGGAGGATTCGATCAGCTGGACGGCCCATCTCGCGCCGCACGGCCCTAATCAGGTTCAGCTTCCTGAGGATCTCCTCCGCGACCGCGCTCGAGTCGACGTGGTACTGGCCGATGGCTATCTGGTCCTTCAATGTCCTCAGTCTCCCCCCGGGGAGGCGTTTCGTCTTCCGGATCGCCGCCCGCTGGACGACTCCTTCTTTCCACACGCTTGATCGGCCTTGCATGTTGTCTTCGCGATAGAAAATGCGTCCACCCGCCGTTGGGGTCTGACCCGCAGGCGACCGGCAACGACCCTATCCAACCGATGAGGCTCGCGGACGCGATGGCCACCAATGGCGCCAGTCCGCCGTCGCCGACCATGACCACGGCCTGCCACGGAAGCGAGAACCCGAGGTTTAGCCGCGACACGGCGGCTGCAACGGCAATTGCGACGGGAAGCAGCGAGAGGCCCACGATCACGCCCATCCGCGTCGCGCCTGGAGTGCCCCTGGGGCGCGCCGCGGGAATCCAGGCGTGGGCAAGCGGCACCGCGAGCAGTCCGAGGAACGGGTTCTCCACCCAGATGACCAGCACCGCGGCGCCGCACATTCCGCCGAGAGCGGACGCGGCGGCGCGGCCGTCGAGGCCGGGCGCAAGGGCGTTGCCGCCAAGCCGGCGCCAGATCACGAAGGCGACCGCCGCGAGAAGGGCCAGGACAAGCAGAGCTCCGGCCCCGATAGTGATCCGCCGCGGGTCGAACGGGAAGCTCGGGTGGGCGATGACACCGGGGATGGCCAGGACGTAGAGGAGGCCGAGCGCGGCCAGCAGCGGCAAGGCCCTGAGCGCCGACCACGCGAGTGCCCGCGAGGCACTGCCGTCGCGCGCCGCGCGCGCCAGCGCGTCGACGGCGACGACGAGCGCCGGCAGGATGAGGGCGAGCGCCAGCACCTCGATCGCCCAGCCGGGGATCAGGTTGCCGGCGAACTCGATGTAGGAGCCCGGGCTCGTCTGCGTCTCGCCGGCGGCGGAGTCGACCGAGAGGACGACGTCGAAGGCCGCTCGCCCGAAGGTGCCGATGGTGGACGGCGACAGCGAGTCGATCCCCTGCTGGCTCGCCGGCACCGGCAGCTCGCCGGCCGCCGCCAGTCGCACGGCGTTGATGCCGCGCTCGAGCAGCGGGGCCTGCTCGCCGAAACCCGAGGGCACCGCGAGCCGGCCGAGCTGGGCGAGCGTGCCGGGCCTCGTCACCGTCAGCCCGGCCTGATCGCGGAGCGCCCGCTCCGCGGTTCGCTCCAGCTGTACCCCGGCGCGAGTTGGCCCGTCGGAGGTGTCGACCAGGTAGGGCGGGCGGGGGTCCGCCACTCCGGGGTCGGAGAGGACGACGACGCCGTCGACGTCTCCGGAGCCGAGGAACCCGGAGGCGAGCTCCTTCGCTCCGGCGGCCCCCGCGGTGGAGCCGTCGGTGGACGCGATCACGAGGGTGGCGCCGTGGCTCGTGGCGCCGAGCTCGGTCGCCAGCTCCATGAGGATCCCGGTCGCGGCGGCGCTCGTCGTGGCGCCGGGGCCGTCGCTGGTGTCGCGCGGCGCCACGAGGCCGACGACTCGATCGTTCGCGCCGGGCAGGGTGAGGACGACGTTGCGCATTGCGACGTCGTCGCTCGAGAACGTCTGGTTCGTCACCTGGCCGCCGTGGACCTGCGCGAACACGCGCTCGACGATGTCGGCCGCAGTGGCGTCGCCCGCGCTTCCCGGAGCGCGGTCGGGCGCCTTGCGGACGATCTCGCGCGCGTAGCTCGCCGCCGTCGAGCGCATGAAGGTGGCGGGGGAGACCAGGGGGGAGAGCGGGCCCGGCAGCGACTGCAGCGAGAACAGGACGGCGACGAGCGCCGGGAGGGCGGGAAGGAAAGCGATCCTGTAGAGGCGGAGATCGACCACGGGCGCGGGGCGCCCGACACTAACCTTCAGTCATGCCCGACGCCTCGGCGCGGATCCTGCTGGTGGACGACGAGCAGGCGATCCAGACGCTGCTCTCCTATCCACTGCGCCGGGATGGCTACGAGGTCGTCACGGCAACCGACGGCCGCGAGGCCCTCGACCGCTTCGCCGAGCAGCGCTTCGATCTCGTCGTCCTCGACGTGATGCTTCCCCACTTGAACGGCATCGAGGTATGCAGGCGGCTGCGGAGCCGGAGCCAGGTGCCGATCATCATGCTGACCGCGCGCGACGACGAGAGCGAGAAGGTCCTCGGTCTCGAGATCGGCGCCGACGACTACATCACCAAGCCCTTCTCGGTCCGCGAGCTTCGCAGCAGGGTGCGCGCCGCCCTGCGGCGCTCCGACTTCTCGCGCGGCCAGCAGGGCTCGCAGGAGCCAATCGACGCCGGCGAGTTGCACGTCGACTTCGACCGGCGCACCGTGGCGGTGAGCGGCGCCGAAACCGAGCTCACCTACGTCGAGTTCGAGATCCTCTCGGCCCTGGTCCGCGCGGCCGGAAAGGCGCTCTCGCGGGAGTCGCTGCTCGAGGCGGTGTGGGGAGACGCCGCCTATCGCGACCCGCGCACGGTCGACGTCCACATCCGCCACCTGCGCGAGAAGCTCGAGCCCGACCCCAGCGAGCCTCTCCACCTGTTCACCGTCAGGGGCGTCGGTTACCGGTTCCGTGACCCTGAATAGCGTCCGTACGCGGCTCGTACTGCTCTTCTTCGCGATCACGGCGGCGGCGATCGGGTTCGTCTACCTCTACGTGGTCCCGCAGCTTCGCTCGAGCCTCACGGCCGGCAAGCTCCAGCGGCTCGAGTCGGCGGCGATCCAGCAGTCCGGACGCTTCTCGGGCGCCCTCGATGCCAATCTCTCGGACCCGGCGCTCGAGCGTCTGGTCCACGCGACGGCCCAGAAGGCGGACGCCCGCGCCACCCTCCTCGGGGTGCGCGTGGGTCCGCAGGGCCCGCGGCCCGAGTTCGTGATCGCGGACTCCGAGCTCGACCGCTCGGTCACCGAGCCGAGCTACCCGGCCGCCTCGGTGGCGACCGCGAGCGGGCACCCGGGTACGGCGGTCGAGGGGGTCGGGGGCTCGCGGGTGGGGGAGGCGGCGATCGCGATCTACCGCAGCGGCAGCCCGAAGTGGGTGCTCGTCCTCTCCACTCCGCTCGGCGACGTCAACGCCAACGTCGCGCTGATCAAGCGCCAGATCCTCATCTCCGGGACCATCGCCCTGGCCCTGGCCCTGGCGGCGGGCTGGCTTGCCGCTCGCGCCCACGCGCGCCGCCTTCGCCGCCTCGAGCGGGCTGCGGAGCGCGTTGCCGACGGCGACTTCGAGACGCCGATCCCCGACGAGGGCTCCGACGAGGTGGGGCAGCTGGCGAGCGCGCTGGACGAGATGCAGACGCGCCTGGCGCGGCTCGACAGCGCCCGGCGGGAGTTCATCGCCAACGCCTCCCACGAGCTGCGAACGCCGATCTTCTCCCTCGCGGGATTCGTGGAGCTGCTCGAGGAGGAGGACCCGGATCCCGAGGCGCGCGCGGAGTTCATCCGGACCATGCGGCAGCAGGTGGACCGGCTCACCAGGCTGACGGCCGAGCTCCTCGATCTCTCCAAGCTCGACTCGGGAGCGATCGAGCTCCACCCGGCGTCCGTCGACCTCGGCCGTGTGGCGGCCCGCGTCGTCGAGGAGTTCGGACCGGCCGCGGAGCGGCACTCCTCGGGGATCCGGGTGCGGGCGCAGGGAGTCCCGCTCGCCCGGGCGGACCCCGATCGCGTGGCGCAGATCATGCGTATCCTGCTTGACAACGCCATCAGTCACACCCCGGCGGGAACCTCAATCGCAGTGACAGCGCAGAGCTCGAATGGCCATGGCGGCCGCGTGGGCGTCATCGTGTCCGATGACGGCCCCGGCGTGCCCGCGTCCGCGCGCGACCGCATCTTCGAGCGATTCTTCACCGGGGATCACGTCAGCGGCTCGGGCCTCGGCCTCGCGATCGCCCGCGAGCTGGCGCTGAGGATGAACGGCGAGCTGGCGCTTTCCCCTCGCCGCGGGCGGACCGAGTTCGTCCTGACGCTTCCCGCCGATGTCGGAGCCCCGTCGTGACGGCGCGCTCCGCCGTCGCGGTTGCCTGCGCCCTCGGAGCGCTGTCGCTGGGTGCCTGCGGCTCGAACGGAGGCGGTGCGACCACAACCGGTACCTCGTCCGGCGGCTTCGGCGCCAACACCTCCAGCGTGCCGCAGGTGACGGTGCAGGCCGCCGCTCCCGGATTCGACGCCGAGAGCATCTACCGCAAGGCGGAGCAGGGCGTGGTCACGATCACCTCGGTGTTCGGCGGCTCGAGCAGCTCCAGCATTCTCGGCGGCGGGCCACAGGCAGCGGTCGGGGCTGGGTTCGTCATCTCCACCGACGGCTACATCGCGACCAACGCGCACGTCGTGACCAACGCCGACATCGGCGCCACCGGTCCGGTCAGCGAGGCCTCCCAGGTCTACGTGCAGTTCGCCGACCGCAACCGTGTCGCGGCCAACGTGGTCGGCTACGACCTGAACGATGACGTCGCGCTGATCAAGGTCGACCCGGACGCCCTCGACCTGAAGCCGCTCACCCTGGCGACCACCGAGAACCTCCAGGTGGGCCAGCCGGTCGCCGCGATCGGCTCGCCGTTCGAACAGGCGGAGTCGCTGTCGGTTGGCGTGGTCTCGGCGCTCGACCGCACGCTCGACTCCTTCACGCAGTACAAGATCGAGGGCGGGATCCAGACGGACGCCTCGATCAACCCCGGGAACTCGGGAGGGCCGCTGCTCGACGCCGGGGGCCGCGTGGTCGGCATCAATCGCCAGATCCAGAGCACCAACGGGGCCAACCAGGGTGTTGCCTTCGCGATCCCGATCGATCTAGCCAAGCGCTCGCTCGATCAGCTGAAGAGCTCCGGGCACGTGACCTACGCCTACATCGGGATCCGCAGCGGGGCCGTCTATCCGCAGCTGGCCGAGCAGCTCAACCTCCCCGTGAAGGCGGGGGCGCTGGTGTCGAGCGTGGTGCCTGGCGGGCCGGCCGACAAGGCGGGGATCCAGGGCCACACCCCGGGCAGCAAGATTCACTTCCAGGGCACCGACTTCAAGACCGGCGGCGACGTGATCACCGCCGTCGACGGCCACCCGATCGTGAACTCGAGCGACCTTCCGGCGGCGATCGCCAAGCTGAACCCCGGCGACGTCGCCCACCTCGAGATCATCCGCGACGGCAAGCGCCAAACCGTGGACGTCACGCTCGGCACCCGCCCGGACGACGGCTCCTAGCCGTCACCGGCGGTTCACTCCGGCCTCGTTGCATATCCTGCGCCGCCGTGCTGCAGGAAGTCGCCCTAGGCCCGCGTTCGCTCGCCGACTACACCCACATCGCCGGCAAGGCGCTGATCGAGCGCATCCGCGAGCTCGCCGCGCCCCTCGAGGGCAAGCGCGTGCTCCACGTGAGCGCCACCGCGTACGGGGGCGGCGTCTCGGAGATCCTCTACACCCTCGTCCCCCTCATGCGCGACATCGGGCTGGACGCTCACTGGCAGGTGATCCTCGGGCGCGAGGAGTTCTTCAACGTCACGAAGCTGATGCACAACTCCCTGCAGGGCGACCCGCAGGCGATCTCGGCCGAGCAGTGGGAGGTGTTTCACGCCTACAACCTGATGAACGCCCACAGCCTCGACGGCGACTGGGATTTGATCATCGTCCACGACCCCCAGCCGGCCGCTTTGCTCGAGCACGCGCCGGACCGCGGCAAGCGCTGGGTCTGGCGCTGCCACATCGACCTCTCGGCGCCGAACAAGCGGACCCTGCGCAGGCTGCTACCGCTGATCCGCGACTACGACGCGACCGTCTGGCATATGGAGCAGTACGTCCCGGAGAAGCTGGACGGCGGCGTCAAGAAGATCATGCCGCCGGCGATCGATCCGCTCTCGCCGAAGAACATGGCCCTCTCGCCCGACGACGCGGCGTTCGTCTGCGAGCAGTTCGGAATCGACCCCGAGCGCCCGCTGATCTGCCAGGTCTCGCGGTTCGACCCCTGGAAGGACCCGGTCGGCGTGATCGACGCGTACCGCGCGGTTCGCGAGGAGGTGCCGGACGTGCAGCTCGCGCTGGTCGGATCGATGGCCACCGACGACCCCGAGGGCTGGGAGTTCTTCAACTCGACCACCCGCCACGCCGAGGAGGACCCCGACATCAAGATCCTCAACAACCTCAACAACGTCGGGGCGATCGAGGTGAACGCCTTCCAGTCACAGGCGGACGTCTGCATGCAGAAGTCGATCCGGGAGGGCTTCGGCCTGACCGTGACCGAGGCGCTGTGGAAGGGGCGAGCGACGGTCGGCGGTGACGTCGGTGGCATCCCCCTGCAGATCGAGGACGGCGTCTCCGGCTACCTCGTGTCCTCTCCCGAGGAGGCCGCGGCGCGTACAACCGCGATCCTGAAGGACCCGGAGCTCGCCAAGTCGCTCGGCCGGGCAGGCAAGGAGCGCGCTCGCGAGCATTTCCTCACCCCCCGGCTGCTGCGCGACTGGCTCGACCTCATGCACGAGATCGACGTCTAACTCCGGCATCGGATTGGGCTCGGCCCGGCCTGGGAGAATGGACGGGATGGCCGCCGACGAGAGACTCGTGATCGTCTCCAATCGCGGACCGGTGGAGTTCGGCCGCGGCGAGAACGGCGAGCGCGAGGTCCAGCGGGGAGGCGGCGGCCTCGTGACCGCGCTGTCGGGCCTCGTCGCCCACCGCGGCGCGCTCTGGATCGCCTCGGCGATGACCGAGGAGGACGTCGCGGTCGCCCGAGAGGCCGACGGCGCGCCGGTGAAGCTCGAGCTGGACGGCGTGGGCTACGAGGTGTGCCTCGTCGAGAGCGACCAGTGGGCCTACGACCGCTTCTACAACGTCATCGCCAACCCGATCCTGTGGTTCGTCCAGCACTACCTCTGGGACCTCTCCAACGCGCCGGACATCCGGCGCGAGGAGGCCGAGGCCTGGGAGCGCGGCTACACCATGGTCAACCGGGACATCGCCGAGGCGGTGATCGACGTCATCGAGGACGAGCCCGAGCCGCTCGTCATGTTCCACGACTATCACCTCTACACCTGCCCGGCCCTCGTGCGCGCGAGCCGGCCCGACGCCTTCCTCCAGCACTTCGTCCACATCCCGTGGTCGCAGCCGGACAGCTGGCGGATCCTTCCGGCCTACATGCGCGAGCCGATCTATCGCGGTCTGCTGGCCAACGACGTCATCGGCTTCCACACCCAGGCCTACTGCCGAAACTTCCTGCACTGCTGCGCGGAACTGCTCGAGCTCGAGGTCGACTACGGCCGCGGGGCGGTCGTGCACGAGGGGGGCGAGACGTGGGTGCGCGCCTACCCGCTCGGGATCGATGCCGGCCGCCTCGACCGCGCCGCCGCCTCGGAGGAGGTCGCCGAGTACGAGCGCGAGCTCCTGCGCCGCCGCCGCGACTACCTGATCATCCGGGTCGACCGCGCCGACCTCTCGAAGAACGTCCTCCGGGGCTTCACCGCGTTCGACGTCTTCCTCTCCGAGCACCCGGAGTTCCGCGAGAAGGTCACCTTCATCGCGCACCTGCAGCCGTCGCGGACCGACGTGCCGGAGTACCAGGAGTACCTCGACAGGATCGAGGCCCTCGTTGCCGTCGTCAACCACCGCCACGGCACCACCGACTGGATGCCGATCGATCTGCGGATCTACGAGAACTTCCCCGAGGCCGTCGCCCGCTACAAGCACTTCGACCTGCTGATGGTCAACTCGCTCTTCGACGGGATGAACCTCGTCGCCAAGGAGGCGCCCGCGGTCAACACGCGCGACGGAGTGGTGATGCTCTCCGAGAACACGGGGGCGCATGAGGAGCTCTCCGACTGCACCCTGTCCGTGAACCCGTTCGACATCCAGGAGCAGGCGGAGACCATCCATCGCGCGCTCACGATGGGGCCCGACGAGCGCGCCCTCCGCGCGCAGCACCTTCGGGAGATCGTCCGCGCCCGCGATCCGGGAGTCTGGATCTCCGAGCAGCTCGAGGACGTCCGCGCCAAGCGCGATGAGGGCTGAGAGGCGGGAGAGCCACTACCCCCGCACCGCCTTACGCCTCACCGGCGATACCCCCGCCGCGTACGGATAGCCGGCCTGTCGTGGGACCACCGCCCGAAACCGGTAGACGCGCCGGCCCCGGGTGGCGTGGAAGCGGTAGCCGCCGCGATAGACGCCGCCGGCCCCGGTGCGACCGCTCGTGACCGGAACCCAGCGTCCCGCGGAGCGGGCCTCGATTCGCACCAGCCTCCCCGCCTCAAAGGGAGCGTTGAGGCGGACCTCGAAGCGGGCGCGATCGCCCGTGTGCAGCGTTCCCCGCGGGCGGATCTCGAGTCGCGGGCGCGCCCGGAAGCGGATCGCGTCGAAGCGCTCGAGGACACCGGACTGCCCGGGCCAGTAGGCGATGCGCAGCCGTCTCGCGGGCCCCGGCCGAACCGGGATCGCGAAGCCTCCGCCGGCGTCGGTCACCGGGGCCGCGACGAGGTGCTCTTCGGCGGCGGGCGCCTGCGCGGTCGCCGCGAGGCAGACACGCGCTCCCGGCACGGGCGCGCCCGCGGAGTCGACGAGCCGGCCGACGACGCGCGGGCGATCTCCGCGAGCCGCGGTGGCGCCGTGCCCGGCGCCCGCCACGTGCGCGCTCAACCGCGTGCCGGTGGCGACGGCGGACACCGGACAGAGGTTGTCCACGCGCATCCGGCGCCTCGCGCAGCGCACGTTCGCCACGCCGCGCGTGGCGAAATCCTGCGCGCACACCTGGACGGTGTTCACGCCCTGGCGGAACGGCGGCGCCGCGGTGTCGGCGCCGAAGCGAGCGAGCGCGCTCGGCGGGCAGGGGACGGTGCGAAGCGCGATGCGCCCCGAGAGTGCGCACGCGGAGCCGGAGCTCCCGGCCGGCCGTCCGTTCACCTCCACCGAGATCCGCTGGACGCCACCGCCGACGTCGCCCGCGGCCGCCTCGATCTCGCGCACGTCGCGGACCACCGCGTCGTCGGTGAGGGAGCCGCCGAAGCTGACGGAGGGACCGGCGGCGTCTTCGAGCCTCAACCGCACGCGGCCCACGCGCACCCGCGCCGCCGCCGCCGGGCAATCCGGGGCGCGCGAGCAGGAGAGGCTCGCGACCAGCGCGCTGCCGTCGCCCTCCCAGCCAAGCCTGCGCGGCGGCCCCGAGGGCGCGCCGATCCTGTGAAGCTCACCGGCGATCCGCACGAGGAGCTCGGGGACGAGCCCGCCCGCGCTCACGCCGCCGGCGCGAGCGCTCGCCTTGACCAGCCGTGTCCCGGGCGGCGCCGCGAAGACCCAGCGGCCAAAGCGCCCGCGCACGGACGGCGACCGCCGGTGGCTAACCGCGATCCCGCCGCCGCCCTTCGAGCACCCGGCCGCGGCCGCGAAGTCCCGCGACGTGCGCTCGAAGCTCGCGTCGCGATGCCCGGCGCCCAGGTCCGGATCGCACTCGACCGCCGTGTAGGAGCCGGCGGCGGCGCGCTCGGCGCCGAAGCTCGCGAGCAGGGCGAAGGCGAGGACGGCGGCGGCCACCAGCCGGAGGAGCCGGATCCTTGGGTGGCGGTTGCGAGTCTCGTTCATCGGTGCTTCGCTCAGCGCTCGAAGCCGAACTCGGCGGGCCCGCGCGCGGCTGCCGTGTCGCGCGACCAGGCGAAGACGGCGGCCGGCGGCGCCGGCGATGGTGGTGCGGTCGAGGCCTGCGAGGGCGGTGCAGGCACGGGAGCCGGCGGCGCAGGCGCGACGGGAGCCGGCGGGACGCTCGCGGCGGGCGCCGGAGCCGCAGCCGCGGCGACCGGCTGCGGGGCCGCGGGCGGTCGCGGGCGGTCGCGGCCGGGACGGTCTCGATCAGGCGGGGGCTTCCGAGGGGGCTTGGGCTGGCGGTGCGGGCTGCGGGCGTGCGGGTCCTTCGGCGCGGTCTGGCGCGGGGGACCGGCCGCAGGCGGCGCCGCGGGCCGGTGGGTCGCGAGCCGCGTCAGCCCCACCTTGGGCGCGAGCGGCGGCGGCTTCGGTCCGCGCAGGAGGCCGGGGCCCACAATCGCACTCACGATCAGTGCGAGCGCCACGGCCGCGCTGCGGGCCACGTTGGGCCACCGGATCGCTCGTCCCCGCATCATCAAGCGGTTCAAGCCCCGTGCGCCCGCTCGCGCCCCCTCGCTATAGTCGTCCGCCGCTTTGACGACCTCCGCGCCAACCGAATACGAGCTCGTCCTCATGCTCGACCCCGAGGCCTCCGACGAGGTCCGCGACCGCATCGTCTCCGAGGCGCGCGGCCGCATCGAGTCGGGCGGCGCCGTCAAGGAGGACAACGCCTGGGGCCTTCGCAAGATGGCCTACGAGATCCGCCAGCGCACCGAGGCCGACTACCGCTTCTTTCGCTTCCAGGGCGAGGCCGCGGTGCTCGAGTCGCTCGATCACGACCTGAAGATCGCCGATGGCGTCCTGCGGTTCCGGATCTTCAAGGTCGACGCGCGCTCGCCCGTGATCATCCCTCCGGCGCCGAGCCCGAGCGGGGCGCCCGACCGCCCGCCGCGGCGCGGCGACGACGACGCCGCGCCCCCGCCGCCGGCCGAGGCGCCGCAGGCACCGGCCGAGGCCGCCGCGGAGCCGGCCCCCGAGGCCCCCGAGCCGGCCCCCGAGGCCCCCGAGGCGTCCGAGCCGGCCCCCGCCGAGCCCTCCGAACCACCCGCCGCTGAGGCTCCCCCCGCGGAGGCTCCCGAGGCCGAGCCGGCGGCGAGCGACGACTCCCCCTCCTGACCCGCCCCTCGGAGGCCGCTAATTACGGGTTTCCCGTCCTTGCAGGGGGCGGGAACGCGCCGGACCGCTCCTTAGACTGAGCGGTGAAGCTTAACGATGAAAGGAAGGGCCACATGGCCGCACGCAACATCAACCGAGTGACGATCACGGGCAACCTCACCCGTGACCCGGAGCTGTCGAACCTCCCGAGCGGGACCGCGGTCTGCAAGCTCCGCGTGGCGGTCAACGGCAGCCGCAAGGACGAGAGCGGCCAGTGGGTCGACAAGCCCAACTACTTCGACGTCAAGGTCTGGGGCGCGCAGGGCGAGAACTGCGCGACGTACCTCACCAAGGGCCGTCCGGTGGCCATCGACGGGCGCCTCGACTGGCGCGAGTGGGAGGGTCAGGACGGCAACAAGCGCCAGGCGGTCGAGATCATCGCCGACACCGTCCAGTTCCTCGGCAGCCGTGACGGCTCGGGGCAGCAGGAGGGTGGCCGCACGTTCACGCCGCAGTCCGATGTCCCTGCGGACACCTCGGACTTCTCGAGCCCGGAGCCCGCCGGGGTCGGCGCCTCCGACGACGACATCCCGTTCTAGGCCGGTCTGAAAGCTAGGCGGGCGCGGGCGCAGGCGCGTCCGCCGGAGCCGCGCGGTCGGTCTCCGCATCCTCAGCGGTGAGGGGCTTGGCGATGTTCTCCAGGCTCTTCCGCTCGGCGTCCACGGCGAGGAAGGCCGCGACGAGGCCCGATGCGATCATCAGCACGCCGCCGATCGTGAACGCGAGCGCGGTATCGCCGACCTCGCCCGTGTCCACCAGCCGCGAGAAGAGCTGGGGCCCGGTGATGCCGCCCACAGCGGTGCCGATCGCGTAGAAGAAGGCGATCGCCATCGCCCGCGTCTCCATCGGGAAGACCTCGCTGACCGTGAGGTAGGCGGAGCTTGCCCCGGTCGATGCGAAGAAGAGCACGACGCACCAGCAGAGCGTCATCGTCGTCGCGTTCAGCGAGCCGCTGTTGAAGAGCACGGCGGTGACGAGCAGCAGCGCCCCGGAGAGGATGTAGGTGCCGGAGATCATCACCCGCCGCCCCACCGTGTCGAAGAGGCCCCCGAGGAGCAGCGGCCCGAGGAAGTTGCCAACGGCGATGACCGCGAAGTAGTAGCCCGTCTGGTCCGAGGGGGTGTGGAAGAACGTCGTCAGGATGACGGCGTAGCCGAAGGTGATGGCGTTGTAGAGGAACGCCTGCCCAACGAACAGCGAGAAGCCGAGGACCGTGCGCTTCGGGTACCGCCTCGTGAGGGTCTTCGCGATCTCGCCGAATCCGATCGAGCGTCGCTGGCGGATCTTGATCGTCTCGTCCACCGGCTCGAGCGTCTCGCCCGTGGACTCCTCGACCTGGCGCTCGATGTCGCCGACCACCTCGTTGGCTTCCTTCTCACGCCCATGGATGAAGAGCCAGCGCGGGCTTTCCGGGACGTTGCGCCGGACGAGCAGGATCACGAGGCCGAGGACGAACCCGAGCAGGAACGACACGCGCCACCCGACGTCGCCCGCGAAGATCGACTCGTTGAGGGTGACCACCGAGAGCAGGGACCCCGCCATCGCGCCGATCCAGAAGCTGCCGTTGATGATGATGTCGGTTCGCCCACGCACCCGGGCGGGGATCAGCTCGTCGATCGCCGAGTTGATCGCCGCGTACTCGCCGCCGATTCCGAATCCGGTCATGAACCGGCAGAAGAAGAAGAACCACGGCGCGAAGGCGAGGCCCGTGAGCCCGGCGAACGCCAGGTAGACCGCGAGCGTGATCATGAAGAGCTTCTTGCGCCCGAAGCGGTCCGTGAGCCAGCCGAAGAAGAGCGCCCCCGCGCAGGCGCCGGCCACGTAGAGCGAGGCGGCGAGGCCGGCGATGTCGGCCGACGGGATGTGGATCCCGGCCCCGGGCTCGGAGAGGCGAGCGCCGACGTTGCCGACGAGGGTGACCTCGAGGCCGTCGAGGATCCAGACGGTCCCGAGCCCGATGATGATCTTCCAGTGCCAGCGAGACCACGGCAGGCGGTCGAGGCGGGCCGCGACGTTGGTCTCGATCGTGCCCGTCTGTACGTCGCTCACGCCGACAGCTCCGCGCTCATTTCGACAAAAGGTGTACCCACTACACCTCTGCCTACACACAGGCCCCGGGCGGGAGCGTTGCCCTAAGATGCCGCCTCGTGCCGTCCCTCCGGGGCGGCGCGTTTGGCGAGATGAGCAGCTTCACGAAGACACGGAGGGCACGCTGATGCCGCCGCGCGAGCGCCCGGGAGCCGGGCCGCCCCGGCGCCGTCGCGGGCCTCAGGACCGCTTCCGGCCGCGCAAGTACACGCGGATCAACGTCGCCGAGATCGACTACAAGGACCTGACGCTCCTGCGGCGCTTCCTCTCCGACCGGGGCAAGGTTCGCTCCCGCCGGGTGACCGGCCTCTCGCGGCTTCACCAGCGCCAGCTCGCGCTCGCCGTCAAGCGCGCCCGCGAGATCGCCCTGCTGCCCTACGTGGGCGAGCGCTAGGCCGGAGGGCCTCGGGTGGCGCAGGCGATCCTCCTCAAGGACGTCGAGGACCTGGGCTCGGCGGGCGAGGCCGTGGACGTCTCGCCCGGGTATCTGCGCAACTACCTCGTTCCCCGAAAGCTCGCGCAGCCGGCCACGCGCGGCGCCCTCGAGGAGGCGCAGCGGCGCCGGCTGGCGGCCGAGAAGGCCGCCGAGGACGCCGCCGCCCGCGCCGACGAGACGGCGGCGCTCCTGGCGAAGACCGTGCTGACGATCCAGCATCGCGCCGGCGAGGACGGCAAGCTCTTCGGCTCCGTCACCTCCAAGGAGATCGCCGACGCGATCGCCGAGGCGCGCGGGCTGCGGGTGGAGCGCAAGCGGATCCAGCTCTCCGAGCCGATCCGCGCGGTCGGCACCTACATGGTCGAGGTCGAGGTCGGGCCCGGCACGACCGCCCGCGTCAAGACCATCGTCGCCGAGGCGCGCTAAAGCACCGCAAAAGGCGGGATCGCCCAAGGCGGGCGCCGCGCCCGTGTGCTTTTGTCGGGCCTGAAGCCGGTGGGGCCCATTCCGCCGCCCCGCGGCCTCTAATTGACAGGGTGGAGATCTCCTTCCCGATCCGGACCGTGGCCAACGTCGAGACCCAGCTACCTCCCCAGAACCTCGAGGCGGAGGCCTCGGTGCTCGGCGCGATGATGGTCTCCGAGAGCGCGATCGAGCCGGTCCTGCTCGACGTCCGCCTCCAGGAGGAGGACTTCTACAAGCAGCCTCACCGAATCATCTTCCGCGCGATCAAGGCGCTCGACTCCCGCGGTCAGGCGGTCGACTTCCTCACGGTCTCCGAGCAGTTGACGCAGACCGGCGAGCTCGCCGAGGCGGGTGGCCGGGAGGCGATCAGCGGGCTGGGCTCCGCGACCCCGGCCCCCGGCAACGCCCGCCACTACGCATCGATCGTCAAGCAGAACGCGCTGTTGCGCCGCCTGATGACCACCGCGCAGTCGATCGAGCGCTCGGTCCGCGACCGCGAGGGCCAGCCGCGCGAGCTCGTCGAGCGCGCCGAGGCAGCGCTCTTCAAGGTCGCCCACGAGGAGCAGGCCGAGGACTTCCACGAGCTCGCCCAGATCCTCGAGGACGAGGTCGCCCGACTCGAGGAGATCGCGCGAAGCGGCGGCGGGATCACCGGCACGCCCTCCGGCTATCGGGACCTGGACTCGATCACCGGCGGTTTCCAGCCGGGCAACCTGATCATCATGGCCGCCCGTCCGGGCATGGGCAAGTCGGGCATGGTCGCGAACATCGCCGAGCACGTGGCGACCAAGGAGCACCGCCCGGTCGCCTTCTTCTCGCTGGAGATGTCGGAGATGGAGCTCGCCCAACGCCTGATCGCGAAGCGGGCGCGGATCCCGTCCGACAAGCTGCGCAAGGGACGGGTCAACGAGCGCGACTGGAAGCGGCTGCTCTCGGTGTGCAACGAGATCGAGAACGCGCCGCTTTGGATCGACGAGTCCTCCGACCTCTCGATCCTCGACCTGCGCGGCAAGGCCAGGCGGCTACACGCACGCGAGATCGAGGCCGGCCGCGGCGGCCTGGCGCTGATCATCGTCGACTACATCCAGCTCATGCGCGCCGACGATCCCCGCATCAACCGCGTCGAGCAGGTCGGCCAGATGAGCCGCGGGCTGAAGCTCCTGGCCCGCGACCTGAAGGTCCCGATCATCGCCCTCTCCCAGCTCTCGCGCGCCCCCGAGCAGCGGACCGGCCGCGACAAGCGGCCGATCCTCTCCGACCTCAGGGAGTCGGGCAACCTCGAGCAGGACGCCGACATCGTCGCGTTCATCTATCGCGAGGACTACTACAAGAACTTCGAGACGGAGGAGGAGTCGGAGGAGCGCCGGATCGAGCGCGAGCAGCTCGAGGGAATCGCCGAGCTCATCGTGCGCAAGAACCGCAACGGGCCGACGGACACGGTGAAGCTCGCCTTCAACAAGGAGTACGCGTCGTTCGTGACGCTCGCCCACGAGGACCGCCGCGAGGCGCCGCCCGACGAGGCGCCGCCGATCGTGAGCGCGGCCGACGAGTGAGCGCCCAGGTCGAGACCCTGCGGACGCCCTGCCCGCTCGGCGTCTGCGACGGCAGCGGCTGGGTGATCACCGACGACGTCGCATCGCCCTGCGGATGCCGCGAGCGGCGCCTCGTCCAGGCCCGCTCACGGGGCGTCAACAAGGTGCTGCCTCCCAAGTACCGGAGCGTCAGCTTCGACAGTCCGCCCGTCTCCGACATGGCGCGCGCTGCAGGCTCGCGCCTTGCGGTGTCATTCGCTCGCGAGTTCGCGGAGAACATCGACGAGCGGCTCGACGAAGGAAAAGGTCTTTGGCTATGGGGGGACGTGGGCACAGGCAAGACCACTCTCGCGATGCTCGTCTCGAAATGTGCGATCGAGGCGGGTCGCACAGTGGCGATCTACTCATTACCTAGGCTGTTAGCCCGGATACGGCGGACGTACGACTCGCCGAATGAGTCCTACATCGGGTTCTTCGAGCGGCTGACGGCCGTTGATCTCCTCCACATCGACGATCTCGGCGCCGAGAAGCAGAGCGAGTGGGTCCTGGAGCAGCTCTACTCGATCGTCGATGAGCGCTACGTCACCGAGCGCTCGATGGTGGTGACGACGAACCTGGAAGATGATGAGCTTGCGAAGCAGGTCGGCGAGCGAACCGTTTCGCGGCTCATCGAGATGTGTGGCGATGCCTGGCCACTGCACGGCGACGACCGCCGCCGGATCTTCGCGCCATAGCTCCGTTGTCACATTTGTCGGCTCTGGGCCGACTAATCCGACAATGGGCGGCTGCGGTCCTCCGTCGTTGACCTCATAATTCGGAGCGCCATGCCGGGAATCGTCATCGTCGGCACCCAATGGGGTGACGAGGGAAAGGGAAAGGTCACCGACCTGCTCGCCGAGCGGGCGGACGCGATCGTGCGCTTTCAGGGCGGCAACAACGCCGGTCACACGATCGTCCGCGACGGCGAGGAGTTCAAGTTCCACCTGATTCCGTCGGGGATCCTCTACCCCGACAAGACCTGCGTGATCGGCAACGGGGTGGTGATCGATCCCGGCGTCCTCATTTCCGAGCTCGACGCGCTGCGCCAGCGACGCATCGACATCTCGAACCTGCGGATCTCGGCGAACGCCCACGTGATCATGCCCTACCACGTGAAGCTCGACACGGCCGGCGAGGCCAAGCTCGGCAAGCTCGAGATCGGCACCACCAAGCGCGGGATCGGCCCCGCCTACGCCGACAAGTCCGCGCGCCTTGGGATCCGCGTGCAGGACCTGCTCGACGGCAAGATCCTGCGCAAGAAGATCCTCGCGGCACTCGAGCCGAAGCGCCAGATGCTCCGTCCCTTCGAGCGCGACCCCGAGCTCGACCTTCACACGATCGCCGAGGACTACCTGCGATACGGCCACCGCCTCGAGCCGCACATCGCCGACACCGCCAGGCTCTGCTGGGAGGTCCTCGACGGCGGCGGCACAGTGATCTTCGAGGGCGCCCAGGCGACGATGCTCGACCTCGACCACGGCACCTATCCGTTCGTCACCTCCTCCAACCCGATCTCCGGGGCCGCCTGCGTCGGCGCCGGGGTGGCGCCGTCGGACATCGACGAGATCTGGGGCGTCGCCAAGGCGTACGCCACGCGCGTCGGCGCGGGCCCGTTCCCGACCGAGCTGGACGACGAGATCGGCCGGCGGCTGATCGAGCGCGGCGGCGAGTACGGCACCACCACCGGGCGCGAGCGCCGCACCGGCTGGCTCGACGTCGTCGCCCTTCGCTACGCGGCGCGCCTCAACGGGCTGACCGCCCTTGCCGTGACGAAGCTCGACGTTCTTGCCGGCCTCGACCCGATCCGCGTGGCGGTCCGCTACCGCTCGCGCGAGGGCGCGCTGCTCGAGGAGTTTCCCTATCACCAGTCGGTGCTCCACTTCGCCGAGCCCGAGTACGAGGAGCTACCGGGATTCGACACCGACATCGGCGGCTGCCGGACGGAGGCGGACCTGCCGCCCGAGGCGCGAAGCTTCCTGGCATTCGTCGCAGACGCCGTCGGCGTCCCGGTGGGGCTCGTCGGCGTGGGCCCCGGTCGCGACCAGGTCGTATGGACCGGCGTAGAGGCCGGTCCCAGCCTCCGGGCGGCGTAACGGGGGCGCGCGCTTAGGTGCGCGGGGCGGTGCCTTCGCGAGCGCGGGTTGCTGGGTAGGCGGCGGTGAGGCGAGCCAAAGGGGCGTTGATTCTCGGCGCGTGAGCCTTGGGCACCACGCTTCTGACATTCACCCCGCATATCGGGGGCAAACGTCGGAAGCGTCGCTGCGCGGCGTCGACCGGGCGCCAAATACACTCCGCCGCCGTGTTCGAGAAGGTCCTGATCGCCAACCGCGGGGAGATCGCGATCCGCGTCGCCCGGACGCTGCGGGAGATGGGCATCGCCTCCGTCGCCGTCTACTCGGAGGCCGATCGCGACACCCCCGCCATCCGCTTCGCGGACGAGGCGTTCCTGCTCGGGCCCGCCAGCCCGGCGGAGAGCTACCTGAACATCGAGAAGATCATCGAGGTCGCCAAGCAGGCCGGCGCCGAGGCGATTCACCCGGGGTACGGGTTCCTCGCCGAGAACGCCGCCTTCGCGACCGCCTGCGGGGAGGCGGACATCGTCTGGATCGGGCCGCCGGCCAGCGCGATCGAGGCGATGGGGTCGAAGACGCGCGCCCGCGAGCTGATGCAGGAGGCGGGCGTGCCGATCGTCCCCGGCGCCACCGAGCCCTCCCCCGACGTCGCGGCGGCGAAGAAGGCCGCCAAGGAGATCGGCTACCCGGTCGCCTGCAAGGCCGCGGGCGGCGGCGGCGGCAAGGGCTTTCGCGTCGCCGAGACGCCGGACGACCTCGAGGAGGCGTTCGAGGGCGCCGCCCGCGAGGGCGAGAAGTTCTTCTCCGACCCCACCGTCTACCTGGAGCGCTACCTGGAGGACCCGCGACACGTCGAGGTCCAGGTGCTCGCCGACTCGCACGGCAACGTGGTCCACCTCGGCGAGCGCGACTGCTCGATCCAGCGCCGCCACCAGAAGCTGATCGAGGAGGCGCCGGGCCCGAAGGTGGACGAGGAGATGCGCGCGCGCATCGGCCGAATCGCGAAGGAGGCGGCGCGGGCGGTCGACTACCGCAGCGCAGGGACGATCGAGGGCATGCAGGTGGGCGACGAGTACTTCTTCCTGGAGATGAACACTCGCATCCAGGTCGAGCATTGCGTGACCGAGATGGTCACGGGGGTCGACATCGTGCGCGAGCAGGTGATGATCGCGGCCGGCGAGGAGCTCTCGATCTTCCAGGAGCAGGTCGAGGTGCGCGGGCACGCGATCGAGTGCCGGATCAACGCCGAGGCCGCCCACAAGAACTTCGCGCCTGCCCCCGGCAGGATCGAAACCTACGTCGAGCCCGCCGGCCCGGGCGTGCGGGTCGACTCGGGCCTCGAGGCGGGATCCGAGGTGACGCCGCTCTACGACCCGATGGTGGCGAAGCTGATCGCCTGGGACGTCGATCGCGAGAAGGCCACCCGGCGGATGCTGCGCGCCCTCGGCGAGTACCGGATCGAGCCCCTGACCACCCTGATTCCCTTCCACCAGGAGATCCTGGCCACCGAGCAATGGGCGAACGCCGAGACCTGCCGAGACCTCACCGAGGACAAGAAGTGGCTGAAGGAGATAACACCGCACGCAACGGCCAACGCACCGCCGTCGCCGTCGGACGACGCCGACGGCGACGCCGAGCTGGTCGAGCGCGAGTACAAGGTCGAGGTGAATGGGCGCCTGCACAGCGTCAAGGTGATCGGCGCCGCCGCGCCGGCGGCTGCGGCCGGAGCCGCGGCCAACGCCAAGCGGCCGCCGAGGCGCGAGCGCAAGGCGGGCGGCGGAAGCTCCGCGGCCAGCGAGGTGCTCGTCTCCCCGCTCCAGGGAACGGTCCTCAAGGTTGCCGTCGAGGAGGGCGCCGAGGTCGAGGACGGGGCGCTCGTCTGCGTGATCGAGGCCATGAAGATGGAGAACGAGATCACGGCTCACCGCGCTGGCAAGGTGACGTCGCTCGGAGTCAAGGAGGGCTCGTCCGTTGCCGCCGGCGACCTCCTCGCAAAGATCGAGTAGGGCCCTCGCCCGGCCCCGAGGGCGGCTGCGTAAGCGCTGGCGCTACATCGCCGCGTTTTCCGACGAGGTCATGGCGTGCGCCGCGCGCGTCGAGGTCGGCCCGATCGCGCAGACCTTCTGGGCACTCCTCGACCGAGCAAGCGGCGACCTGATCGAGAGCACGAGGATCCGCCTCCCCGGCGCCCTCGGCGAGGTCCAGGCGCCGCCGCCAGGGGTAAGCGGGGCGAGCGACGTGCTGATTCGCGGCCGCGGGCTGAGGGGTGAGCTCCAGGTCGCCGACGGCGAGGCGTGGGAGGTGACCTGCCGGACCGAGGAGGGCGGCGAGGTGTGGACGCGAAAGCGAGCCGGCGTTCCCGTGACCGGGGAGCTGCGAAGCGCCGACGGCCGCCGTTGGGCCGTCAACTGTCGCGGCGTGGTCGACGAGACCGACGGCTACCACCCCCGGCACACGGAGTGGCGCTGGTCCGCCGGGGTCGGCGAGAGCGTGGACGGACGTGCGGTTGGGTGGAACCTGGTCGCGGGGGTGAACGACCCGCCCTCAGGGTCCGAGCGAGCGGTTTGGATCGACGGGGCAGCCAAGGAAGCGGCGCCCGTTCACTTCGACAAACTCGACGGGATCGAGGGCGCCGACGGGCTGCGGCTGCGCTTCAGTGCCGAGGCGGAGCGACGCCGGGTCGAGAGGAAGCTCTACGTCCGCTACGCATACCGCCAGCCGTTCGGCACGTTCACCGGCGTCCTCCCGGGCGGCATCGCGCTCGCGAGCGGCCTCGGCGTCATGGAGCACCACGACGCCTGGTGGTGACCGCCAGCCCACCGCCGCAGTGCCGAGTGGACATCTTCGCCAGCGGAGACGTCGTTTTTCGTCCACTCGACGCGAGGGACTAGCCGGAGGGAAGGTCCGGGTAGATGGTGCGGACCCGCCCTCGCCACGGCGGCTGCTCTTCCTCGCTGAACTCGTAGGAGTCGCGGCCCGGCAGGGTCTCCAGAGGGACCAGGACGGGGATGTCCGTGTCGAGCAGAGGTGTGGAGGCGTACTCCGCGACCTGGGCCGAGCTCAGGCGACGCGTGGCCCGCGTCCAGCCGAGCCCCGGCCGGTAGAGCCAGTAGGTCACGACCGCCAGACCGCCCGCGCGCCGACGGTCCTCAACGGACGTGAAGGCGGTCAGCCGGCGATTCGATGCGGTCAGGCCGGGCTTGCGGCCGGGCACAGCGCAGCCCTCGTGGCGGCAGTAGCGGAAGTCCACCGGCGCGACGGCCAGGCCATCCGGGGCCGTCACGGCGGCCGGCGGCGGCGCGAGCGCACGCACCGCGCCCGCGAGCGAGCGTCCGTAGGCGACCGTGAGCGGGTCGCGCCAGCATGGGCCAGGCTCGGCTGGAGCGCAGCGGATCCGGCGCGCGAGCGCGGCTCCGAGCTCGCGCGCGGCGTCCGTCGGCGGGGACGCGGCGAGCTCCGCGATCACCGTGCCGAAGAGCGCGGTGACCAGCAGGATCAGGCCGATCTGCTCGACGCTCGCGGCGCCGCGCTGAGCACGGGATCTGGCCATCCCGCGAGCCTAGGCCCGCTCGGATGACCCACCGCGCGCCGAAGGTGAAGAGTTAGGAGAGGCCCTCGCGCGCTTCGCGCACGAGCGTGACCGACTCCGGGAACACGATGCGGATGGCGTCGCGGACCTGCACGGCCTGCTCGTCGCTCGAGCCGGTGAGGTCGAGGCGGTTGATCGCGGCAACGGTCATGTCGACGGCCAGCTTGATGGCGTTGTCCGCCCAGGCCACCTTCTGCGCCCCCTGCATCTGGTCGGCCAGCTCGCCGAGGCGGTCGCGAAGCTCATCCGGGTCTCCGAAGAAGTTGAACCCTGGATCGTCCATCGCCGCCAATCATAGGGTTGTGGCCAATCGGCCTCGTATAGCCTGAGTACATGGCCCTTCCGGAGCCCTCGGCTTCCTCCACGGCCCTGGTCACCGGCGCTTCCTCGGGCATCGGCGCGGACATCGCTCGCGAGCTCGCGCGTCGCGGCCACGGGACGGTGCTGGTTGCCCGTCGCGAGGAGCGCCTGCGGGAGCTCGCGGACGAGCTGATCGACTCCGCGGGCGTGCGGGCCGAGGTGATCGCCGCCGACCTGGCGAAGGACGCTGACCGCGCTCGCGTGGTCGACGCCGTCCGCGCGCTCGACCTGCGGGTCGACGTCCTGATCAACAACGCCGGGTTCGGCGGGTTCGGCGCGGTGCACGAGCTCGGCGTCGAGCGCCAGACCGAGATGATCCATCTCAACTGCGAGACGCTCGCCTACCTGCAGGCGACGTTCACCAAGCCGATGGTGGCGGAGGGCGCCGGCGCGGTCCTCAACGTCGCATCGACCGCGGCCTTCCAGCCGCTGCCCGGCTCGGCGACATACGCGGCCACCAAGGCCTTCGTGCTCAGCTTCAGCGAGGCAACGCACGGCGAGCTGAAGCGCCACGGCGTGACCGTCACCGCACTCTGTCCAGGCCCCGTACAGACCGAGTTCGGGGAGATCGCGGGAGCCGGCGGGGTCGAGGACAAGCTTCCGAAGCCGTTCTGGACGTCCACCCGGCAGGTCGCCAAGCAGGCCGTGGACGGCCTGGAGAGCGGAAAGCGCGTCGTCGTTCCCGGCCTGCTCAATCGCGCCGGGGCGATGGGCGGCCAGCACGTCCCCCGCGCGCTCATCCTCCCCGTCGTCGGCCGCGCGTACCGGCAAGTCTTCTAGGCGCCCGGGCTCCAAGCGCTTTCGGCTACGGTTCGCGCTCGCAGGAGGTCCCCCGATTCCAATGCCGAACACGCCTCAACAGCAGCTTCGCCGCAACCGCTTCGAGGCGCTGATGGGGCTCGCGGCGCCGGTCCTGGACCTGGTCCTGGCCGCCGGCGATCGCTTCTCGAGCATCGTGTCGCCCCGCAACGAAGACGACTACGTCGCCATCCGCCCGCCGGGCGAGAAGCTCGAGCTCGGTTCCATCCGCGCCACGCGCGGCTCCGCCGGCGACGGGCCCGTCGAGTAGGCGAAGCCGGGCTGAGGATGGAAGCCGGGCTCTCCCGAGAGGCGGTACTCGAACGCGAGCGGCGCCAGATGCGCCCGGTTGGGCTCGTCGCGCTGTCGAGCCTCCTGTTCGTCCTCGTCGCGATCGTCGTGCACCAGGCAGCGGTGGGCAGTGGCTCGCAGCTGAGCAGTCAGTTGGAGTCGGCGCACGACCACCCGGCGGCGGTGGCGATCGGTGGCGCCCTGCTCGGGATCGGCTTCGCCGCGATCTCCGTGCCGCTGTACTTCGTCTTCACCGCGACCCGGGCGAGAAACCCGCGCCTCGCCGGGTTCATCCTGCCCCTCTGCGCGGTCGGGCCGGTCCTCTTCGGGCTCAGCACGGCGATCACCCTCATCGGCACGCCGTCGGTCGCGTCGGACTTCATTGCGATCAAGGACAAGGAGCCGACCAAGGCCTACACGCAGTTCAAGTCTCAGATCGATCACACGAGCGACTCGATCGACACCGTCGCCCTCTACACGGATAGCCACTCGCTCGAGGTGAAGGAGGCGGACTCCGCCTCGTGCCCCGCCCTTGCGCCGCCGTCCGGCGTCGCCTGCTTCTACGGAGTCGAGAGCTATCCGCCCGACCAGGAGTCCGACCTCAAGTCGCAGCTCGACGACAAGGGCATCTCCGTGGTCACCGAGTCCGGCGGAACGATCGGCGATGCCCTCGCCAACGACATCAACGTCAACGACTCCGCCCAACGCCTGGGCGCCTACATCGGGCTGCTGGGCCTGCTCGCCCTCCTCGTTGCGGCGGTCTACACGATGTTGAATGCTCAGCGGGTCGGCCTCGTCACCCGCATGATGGGCGGGGTCGGAATCGCATTGGCCGTCCTCTCCGTGCTGCCGCTGCCGCTGCCGCTCCCGGGCCCGATCCTCCTGGTCTTCTGGTTCGGGTTCCTTGGAATGCTTCTTCTCGGGCGCCTGCCGCGGGGGCGCCCGCCGGCGTGGGATGCCGGCGTTGCGATCCCCTGGCCCCGTCCCGGCGAGCCCGCCGCCGAGGCGCCAATCGAGGGGACCGCCCGCGAGGTGGACCCCAACGATCCCGTCGCAAACCCGCCGCGACAGCGCGGTGAGCGCCGCAAGCGCAAGAGCCGCCAGTAGTGCCGCGTCAACCGATTGACCCCCGTTTTGGCGGCTGCGAACCTGCGCCTGGCTGCGTCCTCGGTCGTCCAGGTAGCGCTGCTACCTGGACTCCCTGCGTCCTTGCCATGCTTGGTTCTCGCTCGCCAAATCCGGGTGCCAATCGGTGGACGCGCCACTAGCCGCGCGCGCCACGATCCTCTTCGACTCCGACTGCGGCTTCTGCCGCTGGACGCTCGGGTGGATCCTCCGCTGGGATCGCCGCAGACGTCTGGTCCCGATCGAGATCCAGGCGGCCGCGGCCGAGCCGCTCTTGGCGGAACTGCCTGAGGCCGAGCGACTGCGCTCGTGGCACCTCTCGACCGCCTGACGGGGAGCTGCGATCGGCGGGAGCGGCGTTTCCACCGCTTTTCGAGCAGCTGCCGGGCGCCCGGCCGCTGGCCGCGCTCACCAGGAGCGCCCCGCGGCTGACGCAGCGCGCCTATGAGTTCGTGGCGGGCCACCGAAGCACCTTCGGGCGCGTTGTCACGCGGGGCGCCAGGCGCCGCGCCGACGCGCTGATCGCGGCGCGGGCCGGCTCAGGCTGAGCTCGAGGCGAGCTGCTCGCTCAGCCGCTTCGAGAAGTCGTCGAGGTCCTTGGCCGAGAGCCCCTCGGGCGAGGAGCGAAGCTCCGCGGAGGCGACCGGCCCCTTGGGCCCGGCGACGATCGCGATCTTCGACTCACGATTCGTGCCATCGCCGCAGACCGCCAGCCCGCCGCTGCCGCCGCCTGGCAACTGGCCCTGGAAGACCCGATCCGGCCTGAAGCCCAGGCCCGCCTCGGCGTGCGTGGCGCTGAACGAAAGCGGGGGAGTGAGTTGGAGGTGGCGGTCCCCGGCGTAGGCTCGATAGAAGGCCTCCCCCGCGTACTTGGTCGAGAGGTCCCGGAAGCGGCCGCGGATGGCGAAGTACGCGACGCCCAGGAAGATCAGCGCCTCGAAGGCGATCAGCCAGATCCAGGCGCCGTTGATCGCGAGCAGGATCGGGATCGCCGCCGCCGGGATGTTGATCACGAGCGTGATGAGGAGCGTGGCGCCGATCGCCTTGATCCACTCTGTCGGGCGCTTCATCAAGTAGCCGCGGAAGTCGGGCTTCGCGGACGCCACCGAGCTCGGCGACGCTGCCAGGGTGACCTTCGAGAGCGCGGCTTCCATCGCGGGATCGGCGTCCTCGTCCTTCGCGGCGGCCTCGGCGGCGGAGCCGGACTCGACCTCCTCGACCGATTCCTGGCGGATCGCGCCGGCGAGGTGCGCCAGATCCGCGCAGAGCGCGTTCAGGTCGTTCTGGTCGGAGAGGTGGCCGTCGCGGCCCATGCAGAAGGCGCCCGAGGAGAGCTCGAAGCCCTCGTCGTTCGGGCTGCGCGAGATGTAGTCCATGAGCGAAGGCGAGAAGAGCTGGCGAAGCCAGGACTCGCTGGTCCCCTCGAACGCCCGGACCGTGAAGTCGTCGTCGAGCTTGAACCGCTTGACCTTCGCGATCCCGTAGCTGGTGGACAGGTATGGCGCAAAGCCGACGCTCTCGGGGATCCTCGTCCAGGCGACGGTGCGGTGATGGGTCGTCGTGTGGTCGTCGCTGTCGGTGGTGGTGTACGTGTAGTAGACGACGCTGCCGGTCTCGCCCCCCGGAAGCGAACCGGTGGCGGCGCCGTCGATCGATCCGCCGTGGCCCACCATCTGGCTCTCGGCCGGCCGCTCGATCGTCCCTGAGTACGTCAGGCCGTTCGACTTGGCGAAATGCTCGAGTGGACTCGCGGAGGCGCCATCCGTGGCCATCGCGCGGATCCTATTGCAGCCCCGCGAGGCGAAGCGCAAATCCGAGGCGGGTTCAGCCGGCCGCCGCCAGCCGCTTTCTGTGCGTGCGGATCTCGCTCATGATCCGCTCGAGGCGGGGCTCGGTGGAGGAGTCCACGTGGGTCATCGCCGCCGCGATCGCGGGATGCACCGCGGCGATCCGCTCGTGCATCGCCTGGGCCACGGCTCGGTAGGTCGGATGGCCCTCGCGCCCGGAGCGCAGCTCGCAGAGGTGCATCGCCTCGCGGGCGTTCAGGTCGAGGATGTAGCGGATGCGATAGCCGAGGCAGAGCGCGTAGGGCGCGGCGTCCGGCATCCCCGCCTCCTCGAGGCGGTCGAACTCGGCGCGGGAGATATCGAGGGCGCGCTCGTAATCGTCGCCGCAGCCGGCCTCGCGCACCTCCTCGGGCACGCCGGCGCCGAGGTCGGGGCCGAGTCGCTGCCACTGGCAGGTGAGCATCCGGTGGCGCTGCAGGTCGCGAAAGCCGCCGTAATCCGAGACGATCTCGAAGCGGTAGCGCACCCGCTCCCAGCCGCGCCCGGGGCGGTGGCGGCGGTTGGCGCGCTCGCCGACGAGCTCGGCGATCAGCTCGGCGCGCTCGATCGGGTCGAGGTTCGCCACTCGCTCGGCGATCGCCGCCTCGCTCGCGCCGGCACTCTCGTAGAGGCTTGCGGCGAGCAGGTCGTCCTCGCCGCCCTCGATGCCGATCAGCTCGACCGAGGGGGCATCGGCTGGCTCGCGGCGATCGAGCCCGAGCCGCGCGACCACCTCGGCGGCCGCGTTCGTGCGCCCGGCGAGGTAGGCGATCCACGCGCCGCCACGGTCCGGCTGGCCGATTCGCGCGACGAAGCTCGGGATCATCTTCGCGAGCTCCGTGTGGAGCATCTCGCCGTAGGCGCGCGCCTCGGGCAGGGGCGAGGCCAGCAGGCGCATGACGAGTTGCTCGTACGCCTGGCCGGAGGCGAAGATCCCGACGTGGCTGAGCGTCGACGCGGGTAGGAGCCCGCGCAGCAGGTCGAGCGCCTTGGCCCGGATCGAGCCGCGCCACGCGGCCTCCGGCTCATCGCCTCGCGGCCAGCGCTCCTCCGCCCAGGCGCGAACGCGCTCGAGCGACGACGAGTAGATCGCGAAGAGCTCGTCCATCGCCGCGCGGAACTCGGCCCCAGGTCGTCGTCGGAGTAGTAGCGGTAGCCACCGCCGGGCACCGGCTGGTCATAGGCGATGTAGCGCGTGGACTGCTCGAGGTAGGCGGCGAGGCGGCCGCGCTGGAGGACCTTGGTGAGGACGTTCGACGCCCACTCGCAGGCGACGTGGGCTCCACCGACCTGCGCGATCGAGTCGTCGCCGTAGCCGATGAAGACGCGCTCGTAGAGGCTGGCGGCGCGCTCGCCCTCGACGCCGTCGAGCGGGCGCCCGCCCTCCGGGACGTCGCCGGCGAACTCCTCGAGGAAGAGCCGCCGCAGGCAGCCGCCGTAGCGCGAGTAGCGGGCGAAGAGCGCTCCCTTGACGGTCTCGGGAAGGTTGACGAGCCAGAAGACCGGCCCGTCGAGGTTGGTGAAATGGCGCGCGAGGAGCTCCTGCTCTGACGGGGTGAACTCCTCGACCGGGTAGCGCATGGGGTCAGGCATCCTAGGGTCCGATCCGGCGGGCTGCGTCGCCCTGCCTCAGCCCGCCGATCCGGGCTCCGGCGGGGCGGCCATCAGCTCAACCCGGTGCCCTGCGGGACCCACGACGAAGCCACGGCGCTCGCCCCAGAGCTGGTGGGATTCCTCGAACTGAAAGCCGGCCGCGGCGAGCTTCGCAATCGTTGCGTCGAGGTCGGGTGCGACGACGGCGGCGTGACCGAGGACGGGGACGTTCGGCTCCGGCGTGTGGATCAGGTGGATCTGGTTCGGCCCGCGCTCCATCCAGGTGACGTACTTGGCGATCTCGTCGGGCGCCGGCAGCCGCTGGAAGCCGAGGATGGCGAAGAACGCAACCGTCGCCTCGACCTCGTCGACCGGGACCTCGAGCGAGACGTGGTGAAGCGCGACGTCCATGGCGGTTACGGCGCGCGCTCCGCGAGCAGCTCGAGAATGACGTCGACGAGGAGCTCTGCGTCCGCCTGGGTCGTCTGCCAGTTGACGATCGCCGGCCGGAAGGCGACGTGGCCGTCGTAGCTGGTGGTTCCGCAGTAGACCCGCCCGTCCTCGAGCAGGGCCGCGCCGAGCTCGCGGTTCAGGTCCTCGAGACCCTCCTCGCCAACCCCGGCCGGGTGGACGCGAAAGCAGACGATGTTGAGCTTCACGTCGGCGAGCCGCTCGAGCGCCGGCTCGCGGTCCACCCGCTCGCCGAGCGCCCGCGCGATTGCGAGGTGGCGCTCGACCATCGCCCGGTATCCCGCCCGGCCGTACGCGGCGAGCGTCGCCCACACGGCGATCCCGCGCGCGCGGCGGGAGTTCTCGGGAGTGAGCATCCCGAAGTTCGGGTTGGGGTCGTCGCCGGCCGGGAGGTAGGGCGCGCCCACGGTGAACGCCTCGGCCAAGCGGTGTGGCTCGCGGACGAACGCGAACCCGCAGTCGTAGGGGACGTTCAACCACTTGTGGGCGTCGGCGGCGACGGAGTCGGCGCGCTCGACGCCCTGGGTGAGCGCGCGACTCTCCGGCGCGAGACGCGCGAACAACCCGAAGGCGCCGTCGACGTGAAGCCAGGCGTTTCGCGACTTCGCCACCTCCGCCACTTCGGCGAGCGGGTCGAAGTCGCCGGCGTTCACCTCGCCGGCGTTGGCGATGACGATCGCCGGGGCGCCGTCGAGCGCGTCGAGCTCGCGCTCCAGCGCCTCGAGGTCCAGCCTGCCGACCTGGTCGCGCGCGAGCTTGCGAATGCGGCCCCTGCCGAGGCCCAGCATCCCCACCGCCTGCTGCGCGCTCGGGTGCACGTAGCCGCTGGAGAGAACGGGCGTCTCGGGAAGCCCGGCGAGACCGTCCTCGTCCGCGCTTGCGCCGTGCTGCTCCGCCCACCATGAGCGCGCTGCGGCGAGCGATGAGAAGTTGGCCATCGTCGCGCCGCTCACGAGGATCCCGGTGAAATCGCGCGGCAGCTCGAAGAGATCGCGAAGCCAATCGGTTGCGACCCGCTCCACGGTGGCCGCCAGCGGCGAGGAGGCCCACGCGTAGGCGACCTGATCGTAGGCGGAGGCGAGCCAGTCGGCGCCCAGCGCCGCGGGCGTGCCGCCGCCCATCACGAAGTGGAAGAAGCGCGGCCCTGAGGAGCGCATCGCGGTGCCGTCGGCGAGCTCGCTCAACTCGCGGAGCGCGGCGAGCGCTCCGGCGCCCTCCTCGGGGAGCGAGCTGCCCCATGCCGCCAGCGCCTGCTCTGCGTCGGGCGGCAAGAGGCGCTCTTCACTGATTCCGTCCAGGTACTCGGTGGCGCTCTTGGCGGCGAAAGACAGCGCTTCGTTCAGCTCGTCGCAAAGCTCAAGTGGGTCGGGCATCTGCAGGCGATCGTAGTCCGAACGACCTGAGTGTCCTGCCTAGGCGTCGGAATCCGACGCCAGAACAGGACAGTCCCCGGCGCGCGCCCTTTATCGACTATGTAATTGACGAAGCGATCGCCGCGCCCGCGTGCTGCGCCCAGTCCACCAACGGGGACGGGATCACGCCGAAGAACACGGTCGCCGCCGCGGCCATCGCCGCCAGCACCACGACGACTCCGGCGCGCCTTGCCGGCAGCGTTTCGTCGGCCTCCGGCGCGCCACCCGCGATCGCCGGCATCGCCTCGTCGGCGACACGGCGCTCCTCCGTGTTCGGGCGCGCGGCGGGTCGCATCCACACGGCGGCGATCACTCGGAGGTAGTAGGCGAGCGAGACCATCGTCCCGACCGCGATCGCAACTCCGAGCCAGGTGTAGTCGCCGCCGACGGCGCCCTCGATCAGGTAGAGCTTGCCGATGAACCCTGCGGTCCCGGGAAGGCCGGCGAGGGCGAGCATCGAGATCGTCAGCGGCCAGGCGAGCTCGGGCCGGTTGCGGCCGAGGCCCTGGACGGCGCTGATGTCGTCACCAAGCGCGCTCTCGCGCTCGCGGATGACGATCACGGCAAACGCGGCGAGGTTCATCAGCGCGTAGGCGGCGAGGTAGAAGACCAGCGCGTTGACTCCGGCCTCGGAGCCGACGACGAGTCCGACCAGCATGTAGCCCGCCTGGGCGACCCCCGAGTAGCCGAGGAGGCGCTTCAGCGAGTTCTGGCCGAGCGCCCCGATGTTGCCGACGACGATCGACACCGTGGCCAGGGCGGCAAGCGCGGGCTGCCAGTTGTCGATGGCCGGCCCCAGCGCGACCTCGAAGAAGCGGACGAAGACGGCGAACGCGGCGGCCTTGGTCGCCACCGCCATGAACGCCGTGACCGGCGTCGGAGCGCCCTGATAGACGTCCGGCGTCCACTGGTGGAAGGGCGCGATTGAGATCTTGAACGCAAAGCCGGTCGCGGCGAGCGCGATGCCGAGCAGGATGAGCGGGTCGTCGGCGAGGTTGCCGCCGATCGCGCTGCGGATCGCCATGAAGTCCGTCGAGCCACTGCCGCCGTAGATGAAGGCCAGGCCGTAGAGCAGCGTGGCCGACCCGAGCGAGCCGACGATGAGGTACTTGAGGCCCGACTCGAGCGACCTCTCCCGCCGCAGCGCCGAGCCGCACAGCGCGTAGAGCGGCACGGAGAGGAGCTCGAGCGCGACGAACGCGGCGACCAGGTTCTGCGCCTGCGCCAGGAGCGTCATGCCGAGCGCCGAGGCGATGAGCAGCGCCTGGAACTCGCCGTGGCCAGCGGCGCCGACGGGGTTCTCGATCGACTCCTCCCGCCATGACAGGGGGATCACGAAGGCGGCCGAGAAGATCGCGATCAGCGCCGCGGCCAGCCCGAGGTCGTCCAGGCGGAGGGCGCCGGCGACGAGGTCCTTGGGCGGCTGCCCCCACTGCCAGATGCAGAGGCCCGCGGCGGCGCCGAGCGTCAGGAGGCTCAGCGCCGAAACGACCGCGCGCTCGCGGCGGTCGCTCAGCACGGCGCCCGCGAGCACCGCGACGATCCCCGCGGTCAGCGCGATCACGGGCGAGAGCCCGGCGTAGTCGATGTGCGGTGCGGTGAAGGTCATTTGATCTGGGCGATGTGAGGGACACCGCCTGCGAGCGGCGGTCCGTAGCACGTCCAGCCGTGCGGGCAGGAGCGGGCCGCGGCCGCATTCGCTGCGGCCACCGCGCCGAGCTTGTCCTGCACGGCGGTGTCGGCGCGCTTCGTGATCAGGCCCGGGTAGAGGGCGAGCCCGACGATGCAGGCGACGAGCGGCGCGATCACGAGGGCGTCGCGAAGCGACATCTCACGCGACTCCACCCCCTCGGGAAGCCGGTTGTGCATCGTGCGCTGGTAGAGGCGAAGCGCGTAGTAGGCGGCGAGCGGAACGCCGACGGCGGCGACGAACGCGTAGACGATCTTCGACTGGAAGACGCCGATGAGGATGTCGAACTCGCCGATGAAGTTCGCGGAGCCCGGCATCGCCAGCGTGGCCAGGGTGACGATGAGAAAGAGCGCAGCCAGAACGGGCGCCCGGAACGCGAGCCCCCCGAGCCGCGTGATGTCCTCGCTGCCCGCGCGCTCGGCCAGCAGGACGATGATCAGGAAGATCGGCGCGACGACCAGCCCGTGGTTGACCATCTGCAGGATCGCCCCGTCGCCGCCCGAGGAGCGCAGCGAGAAGATCCCGATGGTGATGAAGCCGAGCTGCGCGACGGACGAGTAGCCCGCGATCAGCCGCACGTTGGTCTGCGTGAAGGCCATGATCGAGCCGTAGAGGATCGAGGCGACGCCGACCAGCAGGACGAGCTCCTGGAAGTGCGTCGTCGCGGCCGGGAACAGCGGCAGGACGACGCGCAGGAACCCGTAGGCGCCGACCTTCGGCAGCACTCCGGACAGCAGCGCAAGGACCGGGAGCGGTGCGGCTCGGTACGCGTCTGGCATCCAGCCGTGGACAGGGAAGGCGGGCATCTTGATCAGGAACGCGGCGGCGAAGAAGCAGAAGATCCACTCCTGGCTTCCGGTCGAGAGGGTGTTGGCCCGCAGCTCGGCGAGCGAGAACGTGAGGTGGCCGATGTCGCCCGAGGCGATCACCGCGGTCGCGATCGCCGCGACCAGCATCAGCAGCGAGCCCACGAGGGTGTAGACGATCATCTTGATCGTCGCCGCGACCCGGTTCTCGCCGCCGAACGTCCCGATCAGGAAGAAGAACGGGATCAGCATCAGGTCGAAGAAGAGGACGAACAGCAGCAGGTCCTGCGCCAGGAACGCCCCGAGGGTCGCCGTTTCGGAGAGCGCGAGCATGAAGAAGTAGACGCGCTCACGACCCTCCGGCATCCGGAACATCGAGAACGCCGTCGAGGCGGCCCAGAGCAGCGCGGTGAGGAGCACGAGGAAGACGCTGAGGCCGTCGACGCCGAGCTGGTAGCGGACCCCAAGGCCCGGAATCCAGCTCACGTCCACCGAGTGCTGGAGCCCCGGCGTGCCGAGGTGGAAGTCGGCGGCGAGCGCGATCGCCAGGCCGAGCGTGGCCAGCGAGCCGACGGTCGCCGCCCAGGGCACGACGCGCCGAGGCAAGAAGAACCCGAGGAGCCCGACGGCGAGGGGGAGCCAGAGAAGGACGTTCAGCATCGGGCGGTCCCTAGTGGCTCACGATCAGGAAGTAGAGGCCCAGGGCGGCGAACCCGCCGACGAGGAGGAGGGCGTAGGCGCGCACGAAGCCGGACTGCGCGCCACGCACGAGCGCGCCGGCCCCCCTGACCACGTTGGTCGTGCCGGAGACGATGCCCTGCACGACGACCCGCTCGAAGACGTCGTTGGCGAACCGCCCTGTGCGGACGAGCGGCCTGTAGAGCAGGACGTCGTACGCCTCGTCGAAGTACCACTTGTTCTTCAGGAACCTGTGGATCGCCCCGAAGCGCTCGATGAGCGCCGCCGTGGTGCCCGGCCGGCGGATGTAACAGAGATACGCCAGCGCGATCCCGAGGACCGAGATGACGCCGCCGACGGCGAGCCCCTCCCAGTCCTGGGAGACGCTCGGCGCGAGCGAGGCGAACCGCGAGCCGGCGAAGGTGGGATCGAGGAACTTGGTGACGGCGTCGTCGATGCCGGGCACCTGCACCAGGCCGCTGAACAGCGCCAGGAACCCGAGGATCGACATCGCGATGCGCATCGGCACCTCGCGCTCGGCGATGTGATGCTCCGGGCCCGGGAAGCCGACGTCCGTGTCCTCCGGCTCGCCCGTGGCGGGGTTGGCCGGGTCCGCGTGGGCCAGGTGCCCCTGCTCGAGCTCGCGCGCCTCCTCGCAGGGCGGGCCGACGGTCACGCGGAACCCGATCCGGAAGGAGTAGAACGCCGTGAGGAACGCGCCGACGTAACCGCCGATCGCGAAGATCCAGTACATGCCGCCGCGGTTTGCCGCGAAGGCGAGGATCTCGTCCTTCGAGAAGAACCCCGCCGTCAGCGCAAACCCCGAGAGCGAGAGCGCGCCGATCACCAGCAGCGCCGAGGTGAAGGGCAGCGCCTTCCTGAAGCCCGACATCCGGTCGATGTCCTGGTTCCCGGCCATCGCTCCGATCACCGAGCCCGCGGCCATGAACAGGAGCGCCTTGAAGAAGGCGTGCGTCATGAGCTGGAAGAGGCCCGCCGAGTAGGCGCCGATGGAGACGCCGACGATCATGTAGCCGATCTGGCTGCAGGTGGAGTAGGCGATGATCCGCTTCAGATCGGTGACGGCGAGGGCGACCGTTCCGGCGAAGAGCAGCGTTGCGAGCCCGACGAAGGCCGAGATGTCCGCCGCCGTCGGGGCGAGCTCGAAGAGCGGCCACATCCGCGCGATCAGGTAGACGCCCGCGGTCACCATGGTCGCGGCGTGGATCAGGGCCGAGACCGGGGTGGGGCCCTCCATCGCGTCGGGCAGCCACGTGTGGAGGGGGAGCTGGGCGGACTTCGCAAAGGCGCCGAGGCAGAGCAGCAGGCAGATCGCCACGACGACGCCCTGATTGGTGTGGAAGTGCTGCTGCGCGGCGCTGAACACCGCCGGGTAGTCGAACGTCCCGAGCTCGCGGAAGACGAAGAACGCGGCGAACACGAGGCCAACGTCGCCGATGACGTTGATCACGAACGCTTTCATGCCGGCCCTCGTCGCCGTCTCGCGCCGGTACCAGAAGCTGATCAGGGCGTAGGAGGCGAACCCGACGAACGCCCAGCCGACGATCAGCAGCACGAAGTTGCCGGCGAGGACCAGCAGCAGCATCGAGAAGACGAAGAAGTTGAGGAAGCTGAAGTAGCGGTCGAAGCCGCGGTCGGAGGTCATGTAGCTGACCGAGTAGAGGTGGATCAGCGTCGAGACGCCGGTGACCACGAGGCACATGAAGACCGAGAGCGGGTCGACGAAGATCCCGAGCTTCACGTCCAGGCCGCCCCCCTGGGCGTAGTGCCAGAGCGTCGAGGTGATCTGGCGGTCGTCCCCCGCGCGGTCCAGAATCGCCACCGCCACGCGGATCGCGCAAGCGAACGCGAGGCCGATCGCCCCCGTGGCGATCCAGCCGGCGGAGCGGCCCGGCAGCTTGCGGTAGCCGAAGGCAGTGACGAGGCTCCCGGCGAGCGGGAAGCCCAGGATGAGCCAGGCGTAGGCGCTTGCGCTCACGCTTGGCTCACTAGCCTCGGAGGTTCCTGAGCTCGTCGACGTTCAGCGGGATCTTGCGCCTGAACATCGCCACGATCAGCCCAAGCCCGACGACGACCTCGCACGCGGCGACGACCATCACGATCAGGGCGAAGACCTGTCCGTCCTCGTTGCCTGTGGAGCGCGAGAAGGCGACCAGCGCCAGGTTTGCGGCGTTCAGCATGAGCTCGAGGCAGAGCAGGACGACGAGCGGGCTCCGGCGCAGAAGGACACCGGCCGCGCCGATCGCGAACAGCATGGCGCTGAGGACGAGGTACCAGGAGACGTCCACTACCGAGCCTCCTCCGCGGCGTCGGGCGCCCCGGGCTCGAGCTCGCCGCCACGGCGCTTGCCGGCCAGCGTGACCGCGGCGACCGCTGCCACCAGCAACAGCATCGACGCGGCCTCGAAGGCGATCAGGAAGCGCTCGAGGAGCAGGTTGCCGATCGAGGCGGGAGTGCCGAAGCTCTCAGGGATCAACGGCCCGCGGCTTGAGAGCGAGGAGAGCGCGGTGCCGAGGACCGCGATCGAAAGCTCCACGAAGAGCGCCACGCCGAGGAGCGGCGCCAGAACGCGCTGCCCGGCGATCGGCTCGTAAAGGGACTCCTCCTGCTGGCCGACGTAGGCGGCGACGAACACGTAGAGCACCATCACCGCCCCGGCGTAGACGACCACCTGCGCCGCGGCGACGAACTGGGCGTGCAGGAGCAGGAAGAGCCCGGCGAGCGAGACGAGGTGGACGATCAGCGCCAGGACCGAGTAGAAGGGGTTGCGGAGCGCGACGACGGCGAGCGCGCCGCCCACGGCGCCGATCGCCCCGACGAAGAACGCAACCTGGGTCACTCGCCCTCGTTTCGCAGCGGGGTTCGCTCGGCGGGCTCCGCCAGCAGCATCTCCTTCGTGAAGGTCAGGTCGGACCGGTTGTAGTCGGCCATCTCGTACTCGTGGCCCATCGTGATCGCGTCGAATGGGCAGGCAACCTCGCAGTAGCCACAGAAGATGCAGCGCGAGAGGTTGATCTCGTAAACGGACGCGTAGCGTTCGCCGGCCGAGACCCGGTCGGCCGGGTCGTTCTCCGCGGCGACCACCCGGATGCAGTCCGCCGGGCAGGCCGCTGCGCAGAGCGAGCAGCCAACGCACTTCTCGAGACCGGTGTCCTCGAAGCGGTGGAGCTTGTGCCTGCCCCGAAAGCGCGGGTACACCGGCGTCTTCTGCTCCGGGTACTCGATCGTGACCGTGCCCTCCATCAGACGGGCCATCGTGGTCTTCAGGCCGCGCAGGGTCTCGCCGAACGCGCGGTAGACCCCCTTGGGCCCGCCCGCGTCCGGCCCGCGCTGCACCTCCACGACGGAGTCGTCCGGAAGGTAGGGGTACTTGCCGCTCTCGCTCACGAGCCGGGCGCCTCCTCTCCCTCGTAGTAGTCCACCTCGTCGTCGATGCGAAACGCGTGCATGCGACCGCCGCCCTCGGGGATGCGCTGGGCGGCGAGCAGCTTGTTGGAGTCCGGGTAGATGACCGCGTCGGGCTGCTGGTTGGAGAACGACAGGAACCGAAGCGTGTCCTCGCCTCGGTTGACCAGCTGGTGCGCGCCTTCCTCGCCGGTCGGAAAGCAGAGCACGTCGCCCTCGGTGAGCTCGTCCCAGCCCTCGGGCGTGCGCAGGCTCGCTGTGCCTTCGAGCACGACGATGATCTCCTCCTCCCCGAAGTGCCAGTGGTAGGGGTACGCCGCTTGGCCCGCGGCAACCTCCCACAGGCTGAGGCTCGTCTTGACGCTGCCCGTCTCGCGTCCGAGGCGCGCGCGCCGGCACTCGAAGCCGGGGTGCTCGCGAGGCTCGAAGGCCGGGCTCTTGATGCTGGTGCGCCTCACGTCAGCGTCACCAGCACCGCGGTCACGAGGACGTTCAGCGTCGCGAAGGGCAGGAGGACCTTCCAGCCGAGCGACATCAGCTGGTCGTAGCGAAGCCGCGGCAGCGTCGCGCGGATCCACATGAAGAAGAGGATCACGCCGATGATCTTGGCCAGGGTCCAGATCGGGTCGAGCCACCCCGGGCCGGGGCCGTGCCAGCCGCCGAGGAAGAAGGTCACGGCGATCCCGGAGATGACGAACATCTCGATGTACTCGGTCATCGCGAACGTGCCGTACCGCATGCCGCCGTACTCGGTCTGGTAGCCGGCGACCAGCTCGGCGTCCGCCTCTGGGAGATCGAACGGCGCGCGGTTTGCCTCGGCGAAGCCGGCGACCATGAACACGATGAACCCGGCGAACTGGGGGATCACGTACCAGATCTGGTCCTGGGCCTCCACGATCGCCGGCAGCGAGAGGGTGCCGGCCATCATGATCGCGCCGAGCAGCGCCAGCCCCATCGAGATCTCGTAGGAGATCAGCTGCGCCGCCGAGCGCATCGCGCCGAGGAAGCTGTACTTCGACCCCGAAGCCCAGCCCCCGAGCAGCAGGCCGTAGAAGCCGAACGAGCCGAAGGCGAAGAAGTAGAGAACGCCGATCGGGACGTCGATCCCGTAGAAGCCGACGCCGTTCTTGACGTTGCCGAACGGCAGGATCGCAAGCGCCGCCAGCGCCGAGAACACCACCAGGAGTGGCCCGACGGCCCACAGGATGCCGACCGCGTTCTGCGGCCGGTAGGCCTCCTTCGAGACGAGCTTGACGGCGTCCGCGAGCGGCTGCAGGAGCCCCTTGGGGCCGACCCGGTTGGGCCCGTAGCGCATCTGGAAGCGGCCGAGGAGCTTGCGCTCGACCACGGTGAGGAGCGGAACGATCGTCATCACCACTGCGAAGATCACGATCGACTTGACGATCAGGATCCAGGTCGCCTCGACGAAGGTGGTGTCGGCGAGCGGCAGGCTCACTCCTCCTCACCGGCCTTCGTGACCTCGACCGACGCGGCGCCGGCCAGGACGTTCGCGCTCTCCGCGCCGAGCCCCTCGATCAGGAAGCCGGCGCCCGCACGCATCCGCTCGCGGATCGCGACGCTCGCCTTGACGCTGAACCCATTCGAGCGGACCTCTACCCCCTCGCCCTGGTCGACTCCGAGCCGCTCCGCGTCCTCGGGCGCGAGCTCGAGCGTCTGGTGAGGCGCAAGGAACCGGAGCGCCGGGTTCCGCTCAGGGACCTCGCCGGCCCAGAGGTCGCGGTACGTGCCGAGGCGGAGGACACCGTCGGGGACCGGTGGCTGCGGAGTTGCGGGGGCGGCGCTCTGCGATACGACGGAAGCGGACGAAGGAACGAAGCTCGAGCCCGACTCGCGGTCCTGCCAGCGGACACCGTGGCCGCCGATCTCCTCGTGGGTGATGCCGGCGTAGAAGGGGACCTCGAGGGTCAGGGCTTCCAGCGCCTCCGGAGCCGAGTCGATGCCGGTCTCGTCGCCAAGGCGCGCGGAGAGCTCGGCCAGCACCTGCCAGCCCGGGCGGATCGCGCCGGGGGCGGGCAGGCTCGAGCGCAGGCGCTGGAGGCGGCCGTCCGGGTGGGTGACGGTGCCCTCCTTCTCGGCCTCGCCCTGGGCGGGAAGGACGACGTCTGCGTGGTTTCCGGAGGCGTTTCCGAACATCGAGATCTGGAGGACGAAGTCAGCGGCGCCCAGGGCCTCGTGCCAGCCCTTCGGGTCGGGTAGGTCGCGGACGGGGTCGCACTCCCAGAGGATCAGGCCCTCGAGCTCGCCCGACGCGAGAGCGTCCTTGATCTCGCCAGCGGATCGGGCGCTGCCCGCGTCGGAGAAGCCCGGCCCTGATCCCGGAATGCAACCGACCTCGCGCAGGCCTCGTCCGTTGGCGCCGGAGGGAACCTCGATCAGGCCCGAGCCCTCGCCCTCGAGGCCCAGGTCCCGCGCGATCGCCAGGAGCCAGTCCGCTCTTTGATCGGCGTCAGCACCCGAGACGACCCGCTCGGCATAGATGACGACGACCCGCTGAGCGTCGCTCAGGACCTTGCCGGCGTCGGAGTCGAGGGAGAAGCCGGCCGGCTGGCCTGGCAGGAAGCGGACGGTTTCCTCCGCACCGCCGTCGAGCGCCGTAGGACGGGCGGAGGCGACCACGAGCTTGACGCCGTTGTGGCGAACGGCCTTTCGCAACCGCAGGTCGAGGATCGGCATCTCGTGAAGCGGGTCGCAGTCGAGGAGGAGGACCGCCTCGGCCCTGTCGACGTCCGTGATCGAGGCCGAGAGTTGCGGCACGGAGAGCGATGAGATGGCGGGCCGCGACGCCCCATTGACCGGGCGGGAGTCGACGTCGCGCGAGCGGAGCGCGCCGCGAACGATCCGCTGGACCAGGTAGCCCTCCTCGTTTGTGGCCGACCCGCCGACGAGCGCTGCGACCTTGCCGCTCGCCGCCTCGAGTCCCGCGGCGGCCTTCGCGAGCGACTCCTCCCAACTCGCCTCGCGGAGCGCGCCGGCCTCGCGGACCTGGGGGACGGAGAGCCGGTCCTCAGAGGAGAGCATCTGGAAGCCGAAGCGGCCCTTGTCGCAGAGCCAGCCGTCGTCGACGTCGTGGTTGTCGCGCGCCAGGACGCGCTTGACCTCGTCGTCGCGCACCGTGTGCTTCACGTTGCACTGCGACGGGCAGAGCGTGCAGAGCGAGCCCGCGTCCTCGATGTCCCATGGCCTTGCGCGGAAGCGGTAGGCCTCGGCGGTGAGCGCCCCAACCGGGCAGAGCTCGATCACGTTGCCGTGGAACGGCGCGATGTAGGGGTGATCGTCGAAGGTGCCGACGAAGGTGTTGGCGCCGCGTTCCAGGAGCTGGAGCTGCTCGTCCTCCGCCACCTCCTGGCTGAAGCGCACGCAGCGGTAGCAGAGGATGCAGCGCTCGCGGTCGATCCTGACCAGCGGCGAAAGCGGCACCGGCTTCTGGAAGTGGCGCTTGGTGTCCGTGAAGCGGCTGCGGCCTGCGCCCCAGCCCATCGCGATGTCCTGCAGGGGGCACTCGCCGCCCTTGTCGCAGACGGGGCAGTCCAGGGGGTGGTTGACGAGGAGGAACTCGACGACCGCGTTCTGGGCCTCCTTCACGCGGTCCGTCCGCGTGTAGACCACCATGCCGTCGCGGATCGGCGTGGAGCACGCCGTCTGCAGCTTCGGGATCCCCTCGACCTCCACCAGGCACATGCGGCAGGCGCCCACCGGAGCGCCCAGCTTCGGCTCGTAGCAGAAGACCGGGATCTCGACGTCGCCTCCCTTGGCGGCGTCGACGAGCATCGATCCCTCGGGCGCCTCGACCTCGACGCCGTCGACAACGATCGTGACGTTCTCCTTGGCGGAGCTCACGCGGCCACCGCCTGGGCCTCACGGCCTCGCTCGATCGTTGCCTCGAACTCGGCGCGGAACTTCTTGACCATCGAGCCGACGGGCATCGCCATCGCGTCGCCGAGCACGCAGAGGCAGTTGCCGATGATGTTCTCCTGGATGGAGGCCATGATGTCCAGGTCCATCGGCGTCGCGTCTCCGGCGCAGACGCGCTCCAGCATCTTCACCGTCCAGTTTGTCCCCTCCCGGCAGGGCGTGCACTTGCCGCAGGACTCGTGGTGGTAGAAGCGCGCGGTGCGCAGCGCCATCTCGGGGATCGAGACGCTGTCGTCGGCGACGATGATCGCGCCGGAGCCGAGCATCGACCCGGCGTCGGCGAGCGCCTCGAAGCTGTAGGGGACGTCGAGGTCCGCGGCCGTCAGGACGGGCGCCGACGACCCGCCGGGGTACCACGCCTTGACCTCGCGGCCCTCCGGCGGCCCGCCCGCAAGGCCGTAGATGATCTCGCGCGACGGTATCCCGAGCTCGATCTCGTAGTTGCCGGGGCGCTGGACGCAGCCGGAGACCGAGACCACCTTGGTGCCGGTGGACTGCTCGGTGCCGAACGACTTGAACCAGTTCGAGCCGCGCTCGACGATCAGCGGCACGTTCATCAGCGTCTCGACGTTGTTGATCAGCGTCGGCCCGCCGTAGAGGCCCTGGATCGCCGGGAACGGAGGCTTCAGGCGGGGGTTGCCGCGCTTGCCCTCGAGCGAGTCGAGCAGCGCCGTCTCCTCGCCGCAGATGTAGGCGCCGGCGCCGCGGTGCACAACGAGCTCAACGGTGACCCCGCTGCCGAGGACGTTCTCGCCGAGAAAGCCGGCGTCGTATGCCTCGGCAACCGCGCGTTCGAGAATGTCGCCGATCTCCCAGTACTCGCCGCGGATGAAGATGAACGCGCGCGTCGCGTCCACCGCCAGCGCCGCGATCGCGATGCCCTCCACGAGCTGGTGCGGGTTCTTCTGCATCAGCTCGCGATCCTTGAAGGTCCCGGGCTCGGACTCGTCGGCGTTACAGCAGAGGTACTTGTCCATGTCTCCGCGCGGCAGGAACGAGCCCTTCTTGCCCATCGAGAACCCGGCCCCGCCACGGCCACGGAGACCTGACTCCTCGAGCTCGCCGAGCACGAAGTCGGGCTCGAGGTCGCAGAACGCGCGCCGCAGCGACTCATAGCCCCCGCGCCTGCGGTAGCCGTCGATCGTCGCGAGGCCGTCCTCGTCGATGCCTCTGAAGAGAATCCGGGTCTCAGGCACGATCCGTCTCCCCGAGCCGCGGGTCCGCCGGCCCGTCGGGGCCGCCGGCCAGCCTGCGCAGGTGGATTGCCCTGTCGGGCACGGCGTCGGCGCCGGCCCGAAGCTGCTCGACCACGGTGGTCGCGTCGGCGGCGGCGAGTGGGCCGTAGTAGACCTCGTCGATCGAGGCCATCGGCGCGATGTCGCACGCCCCCAGGCACTCGAAGCCCGAGACGAAGACCTTGCCGTCGGGCGACGTCGCCCCGCCGTGACCAGCGGCGTCGCGGTCGGCGCCCGTTGCCTCGCAGAAGGCGTCGAGGAGCTCGTCGCCGCCGCGCATCCAGCAGGAGATGTTGGTGCAGACGAGGACGCGGTGCTCGCCGACCGGGGCGAGCTTGAAGAGGTCGTAGAAGCTCGCCACCGACTGGAGGTAGGCGGGGGTCAGGCCCATCACGGCCGCGGCCTGGCGGATGCCCTCCGGGCTGCACCAGCCGTAGTGGCGCTGCACGGACCACAGCGCCGGGATCGACGCGGAGCGCAGCTCGGGGTAGCGCCCCATCGCCGCCTCGATCTCGCTGCGAAGCGTCTCCGGAACATCCACCTCGTGAAGCTCGGGAACGCGCTCAGCGTCCTCGGGGCGCATGGCGGCGATGAGCTCGGCGCGCTGCTCGGCGCTGAGGTCGTCCGTGGGGCGCATCGTGTGCGTCACCGATCAATCACCTCCCTTGCCAGGGGGGCAAACATGCTTTCGCGCAAAGCGCTCACCGATCAATTCCCCCCAGGATCGGGTCGAGCATGGCGAGGCTCTGGATGAGGTCGGCGACGTAGCTGCCGACGCACATGTCCCGCAGCGCCTGGAGGTTCACGAACGACGGGTCGCGCAGGTGAACGCGCGCCGGCTTTGCCGAGCCGTTGGCGAGGACGTAGCAGCCGAGCTCGCCGCGGGGGGACTCGACCGCGTAGTAGGCCTCGCCGGGCGGGACCCGGAAGCCCTCGGTCACGAGCTTGAAGTGGTGGATCAGAGCCTCCATCGAGGTGGCGAGCTCATGGCGAGGAGGCAGGACGACCTTGCGGTCATCGGCGATGTAGGGGCCCTCCGGCAGGCCGTCCAGGGCCTGGGTGACGATCTTCACGGACTCGCGCATCTCCTCGATGCGGCAGCGGAAGCGGTCCCACCCGTCGCCCACGGTCCCGATCGGGATCTTGAAGTCGACGTCGCCGTAGGCGAGGTAGGGGGCGACCTTGCGGAGGTCCCACGGCTCGCCGGCGGCGCGGAGCAGCGGGCCGGTCACGCCGAGCTCGAGCAGGCGCTCGCGGGACACGGCGCCGACGCCCTTGGTGCGGTTCAGGAAGATCTCGTTGTTGGTGAGAAGCGCCTCGAACTGGTCGACGCGGCTTGGGAACTCGGCGCAGAACTCACGCACCTTGCGCTCGAAGCCGAGCGGGATGTCCTCGGCGACCCCACCGACCTGGAAGTAGCGGGTGTGCATCCGCTGGCCGGATGACATCTCGAAGAGGTCGAGGATCCGGTCGCGGTCCCGGAAGCAGTAGAAGAACATCGACATCGCGCCGAGGTCCAGCGCCGAGGTCCCGAGCCACACGAGGTGGGAGTGGATGCGGTTGAGCTCCAGGTGGATGACGCGCAGGTACTTCGCGCGCTCCGGGATCTCGAGCTCGAGAAGCGTCTCGACGCAGCCGCAGAACGCCTCCATGTTGAAGTAGTAGGAGATGTAGTCGGTGCGCTCGACGAACGGAATCGCCTTCCAGTAGCTCTTGTCCTCGCAGCTCTTCTCGATGCCGGTGTGGACGTAGCCCATGACCGGCTTCAGGTCGCGCACGATCTCGCCCTCCAGGCTCACGAGCAGGCGCAGCACGCCGTGCGTGGCGGGGTGATGCGGGCCCATGTTCACGGTGAGGAGCTCCTCCGAGGAGTCCATTGCGTCCGCGGCGCCCGACGCCTCGATCGCGGAGGTCCCGATGACGTCCGCGTAGCTGCCGGCGGTGACGTCGCGCCCGCCCGCGGGTGAGTGCCAGCGCTCGGTGGCGCTCATTGCGTCCACCTCGGGACCTCGAGCTCGCTCGACGTGAAGATCACGGGCTCGCCGCCGATCGGGAAGTCGCGGCGCTGCGGCCAGCCCACGTAGGTCTCGGGCATCAGGATCCGCCGCAGGTCGGGGTGCCCGCGAAAGACGATCCCGAAGAAGTCGTAGACCTCGCGCTCCTGGAACTCCGCCGTCGGGAACATGTCGACCACGGAATCCAGCTCCGGCAGCGCGTCATCGCCCGGGTCGGCGAGCGCGGCGCGGACGCGGACCCGCTCGACGCGCTCCATCGAGAGCAGCTCGTAGTGGACGCCGAAGCGCGGCTCGGCGGGGAGGTAGTCCACCCCGTGGAGGCTGGCGAGGAAGCGGTACTCCTGGCCGGGGGTGTCGCGCAGCCACGCCAGGACGTCGCGATTGCGCTCCGGGTCGATCACGAGGCAGGCCTGCCGGTGCTCGTGGTACGTGGAGACCACTGCGCCCGGGTGCGCCTCCTCGAGCTCCGCCGCGATCAGCTCGAGCCCGGGTGCGTCAGGCACTCTCTTCCCCGTCCTGCGTCAGCCCCAGGGTCGCGCGGGCCCGCGCGTAGGCGGCGCGCTCCTTCTCGGTCGGCTCGCCGGCGAACCGCGCCCACTCCTCGGTGCCCTCGGCGTTGTAGCGCCGCCGCCAGCCGGGGTCGGGATTGCCCTGCACCTTGCGCTGGAGCTTCGCGAACCCGTACATGAGCGCCTCCGGGCGCGGGGGGCAGCCGGGGACGTGGATGTCCACCGGCATGAACTTGTCAGCGCCCTGGACGACGGCGTAGTTGGCGAACATGCCGCCGCTCGAGGAGCAGGCGCCCATGGAGATCGCCCACTTCGGCTCGAGCATCTGGTCGTAGATGCGGCGGACGACCGGGGCCATCTTGATCGACACGCGCCCGGAGAGGATGAGCAGGTCGGCCTGGCGCGGCGAGGCCCGCAGGTTCTCGGCGCCGAAGCGCGCCACGTCGTAGCGCGGGCTGACGATCGACATCATCTCGATCGCGCAGCAGGCGAGGCCGAAGGTCGCGGGCCACATCGAGTTCGTGCGACCCCACGCGAGGAGCTTGGAGAGCGACGTCGCGAGGACGGACTCCTCCACGTGGGCCTCGAGCTCGGGTCCCTCGAGGTCCCCGCGCAGGAGGTCGCGCGCGCGGAGCTGGCGCACGCGAAGCTCGTCGGGCGAGCGCGGCTGATCGAGCGGCGCCAGCGCGCGGATGCGCTCGCGCCTCACCTCCAATCGAGGGCTCCTCGACGCCAGACGTAGGCGAGGCCGGCGAGCAGGAGGGCGACGAAGAGGCCGATCTCGGCGAGCACGAACACGGAGTGCGCGCCCTTGAGGATCACGCCGACCGGATAGAGAAAGACCACCTCGATGTCGAAGAGGATGAACAGCATCGCCACCATGTAGAAGCTGACGCCGAATCGGAAGGTCTTCGAGACCTCGCTCGGGAGGCCGCACTCGTAGGGCTCCGACTTGACCTTGCTCGGGCGCTTCGGGCCGATCAGCGAGTTGACGACGACGAGGAGCGCGCCCAGCCCCAGCCCGAGGGCGGCGAAGACGATCACTGGCAGGTAGGCGCGAAGCAAGTTCTCGGCTTTCAGCGGAGAGACTTCCGTGGCACCGGGCGCCCTCTCCGACGCGCACGGCGAACCCTTTATACACCCACTTTGTAGCAGCCTGCTACATAGTGCTTTTCCGCATCAGAATGCGATAAACCCGACCTCTGGGGGCGGCTTTCGGTTATTCCGCGTGCCGCCCGGAATGCGATCCTCCGGCTCTTGCTCGACGTCCACATAGCCAACGGGTTCCTGCTCCTCGTGACCAATGGGCTGGCCGGGATCTGGGGCGGCACCGCGTGGCTTCGCCGCGAGCCGAGCGTCGCCTTCTGGTACGCGCTGCGGGTGGCGCAGGTCGTCGTCGTGATCCAGGTCGCCCTCGGCTCGATCCTCCTGCTGAGCGGCCGCAATGCGCCGAGCGGCCTGCACTACCTCTACGGCGTCCTGCCGCTCGTCGTCTCGCTGGCCGCGGAGGCGCTTCGCGCGGGCGTCTCGGAGCGCGAGCTCGAGGGCCTGGACTTCGACTCGCTCCCGCGCGAGCGCCGGAGGGTGATCGCCGCCGCGATCGTCCGCCGGGAGACCGGGATCATGGCCGTCTCGGCGCTGGTCGTCCTTGCCCTCGCGCTTCGCGCGCTTGGCACGAGCGGGTACTGATCGACCATGAAGGTCTTCACACGTAGACCGGGCCGATCCGCCGGCTCACCCGAGCGGTCGGTAGCTCCCACCGTGGAAGACCAGGGCCTCCGCTCCGGACTCCTCCATGGCGCCGACCGCGCCGACGAGGATCACGTGGTCGCCCCCGTCGAGCTCCTCCCGCAGCTCGCAGGACATCGCGAGCACGGCGCCGTCGATGACCGGCGCCCCGGCGAGCTCGCTCCAGGCGACCCCCTCCCACTTGGCCGGTTGCGGCTCCTTGGTGGCGAAGCGGAGCGCCAGCTCGGCTTGGTCCGAGGCGAGGACGTTGACCCCGAAGCGCCGTGCGTCCTGGAGCGCGCCGAGCGTCCGCGAACGCCGGTTGAGCGCCACCAGCATCAACGGTGGGTCGATCGACAGCGAGACAACCGCGTTCGCGGTTGCGCCGAGCGGGCCGCCGGAGCCATGGGTGGTGACCACGGTGACCGCGGTGGGAACCCCGGCCATCGCCTGGCGGAAGCTTGTCGAGTCCGGGATCGGCATGCTCGTGGAGGCGGAAAGGATCTAGGTCCTAAGTATGATGCCGCGCGCGTGCGCCCGTTCCTGACGCTCACAGCCGTGCTCGCCGCGGGCCTACTGCTGGCCGCATGCGGCACCGAGAAGATCTCGGTGTCCGACTCCGATCCCGACTACAAGGGCGCCGAGCTCTTCTCCCAGCGCTGCGGCGGCTGCCACACCATGACGCCGGCGGGAACCCAGGGATCGGATGCGCGCTCCGTCCGCGCCCAGGGGCCCAACCTCGACGCGCGGGAGGAGTCGAAGGGCGATGTCCTCTTCGCGATCCGCAACGGCGGCTACTCGGGCTCGATCATGCCCCAGAACATCGTGACCGGCGTCGACGCCGAGAAGGTCGCCGACTTCGTCTCGAAGTACGCGGGCACGAAGGAGGTCTCGAGCCCGCGCCCGAGCGCGACCGGTACGTCACCGTAGCCCGGGGAGGACTGCCTCGCTCGACCTGAGGCGCATCCGCGAGGATCCCGTGGCAGCGCGGGATGCGCTCGCCCGCCGCGGCGCGGCGGATGCGCTCGACGAGGCGCTGGCTCTGGACGCCCGGCGCCGCGAGCTCCTGCCGGAGGTGGAGGAGCGCCGCGCGCGCCAGAACCGAGCCTCGGAGGCCATCGCCGAGGCCAAGCGCGCCGGCGCCGGCGCCGAGGACGCGATCGCCGAGATGAAGGGCGTGGCGGCCGAGGCCAAGGCGCTGCAGGCCGAGCTCGCCGAGGTCGAGGAGCGGCTTGCCGAGGCGTCGGCGGCGCTTCCGAACCTGCCCGACCCGGAGGCGCCGGACGGTGACTCCGACGAGGACGCGGTCGTGCTTCGAGAGGTCGGCGAACGGCCGAGCTTCGACTTCGAGCCCCGCGACCATCTGGAGCTCGGCGTCCAGCATGGCTGGATCGACATGGAGCACGCCGCGGCCGCCTCCGGCTCCCGCTTCGCGTACCTGATCGGGGACCTGGTCCTGCTCGAGCTCGCGCTGGTCCGCTTCGCAGTCGACAGGGTCCGGGCCGAGGGGTTCGCGCCGGTGGTTCCACCGGTGCTGGTCCGCGAGGCGGCGCTATTCGGCACCGGGTTCTTCCCGGGCGAGCGCGAGCAGATCTACGAGATCGAGCGCGACGAGCTCTTCCTCGTCGGAACCTCCGAGGTGCCGCTCGCCTCGCTTCACGCCGGCGAGATCCTCGAGTCCGGCGACCTGCCGATCCGCTACGCGGGGATCTCGCCGTGCTTCCGGCGCGAGGCGGGTGCCGCCGGAAAGGACACACGGGGGATCTTCCGAGTCCACCAGTTCGAGAAGGTCGAGATGTTCTCGTTCGTCGATCCGGCGGAGTCGGCCGACGAGCACCGGCGGCTCCTGGCCATCGAGGAGGAGATCCTCTCCGCGCTCGAGATCCCCTACCGGGTGGTCGACATCCCGGTCGGCGATCTCGGGGCACCGGCCGCGCGCAAGTTCGACTGCGAGGCCTGGATCCCGAGCCAGCAGCGCTACCGCGAGCTCACCTCGTGCTCCAACACCACCGACTTCCAGGCCCGCCGCCTGGACTGTCGCTACCGCCCCGGCGAGGGCGCGCAGCCGCGGCCGGTCCACACGCTTAACGGCACCGCCGTCGCCGTCGGCCGCACGCTGATCGCGCTCATCGAGAACGGCCAGCAGGCCGACGGGTCGGTACGGCTTCCGGAGGCGCTGGTGGCGGCCGGCGCTCCGGCCTCGATCGGCGCCTAGCGGCGGCGTCTACTCAGCCGCCGCGTCCTTCGGGTCGAGCTCGAGCGAGCACGAGTTGATGCAGTAGCGCAGGCCGGTGGGGTTGGGGCCGTCCTCGAACACGTGCCCCAGGTGGCCGCCGCAGTTGGAGCAGTGGACCTCCGTGCGCTTCATGAAGAGGCTGCGGTCGGTCTCGGTCTCGACTCGCTGGTCGTCCATCGGCTCGTAGAAGCTTGGCCAGCCGGTGCCCGAGTCGAACTTGGTGTCGGAGCTGAACAGCTCCGCGCCGCAGCCGGCACAGCGGTAGACGCCCTCGTCCTTGGCGTCCCAGTAGGCGCCCGTGAACGCGCGCTCGGTTCCGTGCTTCCTCAGGACCTCGTACTGCTCCGGGGTGAGCTCCGTGCGCCACTCGGCGTCTGACTTCTGGACCTTCTCCATCTGCTCGTTCTCCTTCACTTCGACCTGCTCTTCAGTCGCGCGGGCAGCGCCCACGTTACGCCCGCTTAGGATCCGCCGCCGTGAGCGAGGCGTTCTACGAGCCCGACGGGGACGTCTACGTCGCCTCAGAGCTCACCCGCGGGCCCTGGGACCCGAGCGCCCAGCACGCGGGGCCGGCGGCGGCGCTGATCGCTCGCGAGATCGAGCGCCTGCCCGTCGAAGGCGCTGCGCGCCAGATCGGGCGCGTCACCTACGAGATCCTGCGGTCGATCCCGATCGCCCCGCTGCGGGTGGAGGCAAGGGTCGTGCGGCCCGGGCGCTCGGTAGAGCTCGTCGAGGCGGAGCTCGCCGACGAAGAAGGCGTGGTGGTCCGCGCCCGAGCCTGGCGCCTTCGGACAGAGGACACCGACGTCCCGGCCGAGCTCGGCAGCGGCGGAGCCCCGCTGGAAGCCCCCTCGCCGTGGCTGCTCGCGCCCGGCGGCCGGCCGCCCGGCCCCGAGGAGGGCAGGGAGGTGACGTTCTTTCCAACCGGACAGGACGTCGGCATGCACACCGCCATGGACTACCGGTTCGTCAAGGGGGAGTACCTGGAGATGGGCCCGGCGACCGTCTGGATGCGGATGCGCCAGCCGCTCGTTGCCGGCGAAAAGCCGACGCCGCTGCAGCGCGTCGCGGTCGCCGCCGACTTCGGCAACGGCATCAGCGCGACCCTCGACTTCGAGCGCTTTTTGTTCATCAACGTCGATCTGACGCTCCATGTCGTCCGCCCGCCCGAGGGCGAGTGGATCGGGGTCGACTCGGTGACGCTTCCGGAGCGCCGCGGAATCGGCCTCACCGACACGGCGCTCTTCGACGAGCGCGGGCCGGTCGCGCGCGCGGCGCAGACACTCCTCGTCGCCGAGCGCTAGCCGGTCGCCTCGGCGCCGAGGCGGGTGAGGTGCGCGTCGAAGGCCTCGCGCCAGACGATGCGGTCGAAGACGTGCTCGTAGTCCGCGGACCCGGAGCCGGCTGTGACCTCGGACCACATCTCGGCGATCCTCCCGGCGTCGAAGAGCTCTGTCCAGCTGCCGCGCCCCGCGATCACCTCCTCGACCACGGGCGCTTCGCGCTCCCGCTCCCAGATCCGGCGCCTCGTCGTCTCTGGCATCGAGTCCGGCTCCTCGCTGAAGAACGGGACGTCCGCCCACTCCGGCACGAGCCGGGCGATCACGTCACGGTGAAGGCGGGCATCGAGGCGGTCCTTCGGGCGGAGGTCGAAGGCGCCGCGAACGAATGCCGGGGTGACGCACGCCGAGGAGCGGCCCGTGCGCGCGCCGAGCCCCGACCGGTAGGGGAGGCGCTGTGCCAGGTAGTACCAGTCCAGAAGGGCAGGGCCATCGAGCCCGAAGTCGCGGCCGGTGGCGAGCGTCGCCTCGCAGTCCTCCAGGTACTCGGCGTAGGCGGTCTCGACCGCGGCCGAGTGGCGGGAGCGAGCGTTTCGCTCGAGCTGCTCTATCGGGCCGGACCTTCCGGCCTTCTCGATGCGCCTGAGCTTCGCCGCGCGCCCGTAGTAGAACCCGTGCCCAAGCTCGCCGCCGTGACCGGAGAGGGTCGGCTGGAGCTCGGCGGAGTGCGGGAGCACCGTCTGGCGGCGGAGCTCCTGCGGGTTTCGCATCCCGTCGTGGACGAGGTGGATCGCGAGCGCCCGGTCGAGCAGGCGGTCGCGTGGCTCGGCCTCCCGCTGCGGACGGTTCACCGTGTGCGGCATGTCTCGCGGCGCGACCACGATCAGCCGCCTGACCGTGTCGATCTCGCCGGGAACCTGGTCGCCGGTGTTGTAGGTCGCGTCGATGCCCGCCGCCATGGCAGCCGCGGCGGACACTCGCGAGTCTCGCCCCCCGGTCAGCGACACCGCCAGCGGCACCGACCATGCGCTCGCCGTCTCGCGGGCCAGGCCCTCGGCGCGAGCCGCGGCCTCCTCCACGGAGCCGGCAAGGACGCTCTGCCGTCGGAGGCGGCCGCCGCGAGGACTGACGAGCTCCCGCCGCGGGTCCTCGTCGACATGCCGGGCAGCGGCGCCGCCAGGCCGTTCGTTGATCACTATCGAGCGGGCGGCGCCCACCTTGCGGGCCCCCGCGATCGGGGTGGCCTCTCCGAGGAACCAGCCCGCGGCGGCGAAGACGCGCCAGGCTCGCTCGTCGACGCTGGGCTTCTGCGCCGCGAAGAGCGGCAGGGCGCCGAGCCGGTTGGACCACACCGAGCCGTCGTCGAAGCGCAGCTCGTAGAGGCGCCCGGCCCCGAGGAAGTCGTTCACCAGCACGATTGTCTCCGCCGCGGCGTCGACCGCGGCGAGGACGAAGGGCGGATTGAGCTCCGCGGCCCGTCCCGGAGCGTGAAGCAGCGCCCGTGCCAGCGGGATCGGGGCACGGTCGGCGGGCAGCTCGCCGGTCACCGATCCCCAGCCCGTCGGGATCCCGGTCGAGGCCAGAGCGACATCGCTCTCCTCGGCCCAGAGCGGCCAGCGCAGGCGGTCGTCGCGGCGCTGCCAGAGGGCGACCCCGGAGGCGCGCAGCCTGCGCTCGCGGCGCAGCGGCGGCGTGGCGAGCAGCGGGCCGTAGTGAGCCTCGACCCTTCCGAGCGCAGCGTCGAGCCTGTCGCCCGCCGGAGGCGTGTCGAACGCCCAGGCCAGGAGCGTGTGCTCGATGACGTTCTTGGAGGGCGCCACCGGCGGCAGGCTAGGGCAGGCACCCGCGCGGAGGGCGTCGCGTGGCCGTTTTGCCAACCTATTCGTCCCGATCCCCGTGCTGCACCGGCTCCGCACATTCACGCTCACGCCCGAGCGCTACTTCACCGTCGCCGCGGTTGCCCTCGCCGCGCTCGCGGTGATCGTCGTCACCGGGGCAGCGGTGCGCTTGACCGGCTCCGGCCTCGGCTGCCCGGACTGGCCCAAGTGCTACGGCGGGACCGTGCCGCCGCTGGACTCGCACGCGGTGATCGAGTACGCGAACCGCATCTTCACCGGGTTCGTCGGGATCGCCGTGATCGCCGCCAGCGTGCTCGCCTGGCGCCGTCGCCCGTTTCGCTGGCACCTCGCCCTCTTCGGCGCGCTCCTGCCGCTCGGCGTCATCGCCCAGGCGATCCTCGGCGGGCTGGTGGTCCGCTACCACCTCGCTCCCGGCCTGGTGATGAGCCACTTCATCCTCTCGATGCTGCTGCTGGATGCGGCCTTCGCGCTCGCCTGGTGCTCGCGGTTCGAGCCGGGCCAGCGCCGGCGCTCGGCCGACCGCGTCGGCGTCTGGTCGGTTCGCGCGCTGATCCCGCTGGGGCAGCTCACGATCGTGCTCGGGACCATCACGACCGCCTCGGGCCCGCACGCGGGGGCCCACTCCGGCCAGCTCGTCAAGCGCTTCGACTTCCGGGGCGCCGACACGCTGCGATGGATGGTCGAGCGCCACGCCGCGATCGCGGCCGCGTTCGGGATCGCGGCGGTCGGCGTCTGGTTCCTGCTGCGCCGGGAAGGCGGGGAACGCCGGGCGCTGCGCCCGCTCGGGCTGGTCATCTGCCTGCTCGCGTCGCAGGGACTGGTCGGCGGCGTGCAGTGGGCGCTGAAGCTGCCGAGCGAGCTGGTCTGGGTTCACGTGACGCTCGCGACCGTCACCTGGCTGGCGATGCTCTGGACCGTCGCCCGCGCCGGGCGACTGGAGCCCGCACGTGAGGCCGCCTCGCTGCGGGCCGCACCCGCCGGCGGCTAGGGCGCTATTTCGCGGCCTTCGACTCGGCGAAGGCTTCCTTCGCGGCATCGAGGCGGAGCGGTTCCAGATCGCCGCGCTGCGCCTCCGCGCGCTCGGTCAGCGCGGCGAAGTCCTCGCCCGCGTAGGTCGCCCCGAGCGTCGCCGACAGCGCCTGCCAGAGCACGAGCTTGCCGGTGATCCCGAGCAACATGCCCTCGAGCTCGATCAGCCGGCTGAGCGGCGAGTAGGAGAGGAGCCGGCCGTTCGGCTTCAGGCGCCCGACCTTCTCGAGGGTCCAGGCGCCGGCGTTCTTCATTCGGTCGGGAGCGACTCCGTACTCGTCCATCACCCGCCGCAGGGAGTCGCGGTCCTCGCCGACCTCCTTCGCCACCAGCTCGAGCGTCGCGCCAACCGCGGTATCCCGGTTGTTCGCCGCCGCCCGCTTGGCGAGGTCGAAGCCGGCGGTCGCGCCGGCGTAGTGGTCCTGCATGTAGGTCTTGAGCAGATCCGAGGCCATCCCCCTGACCTACCCGGTGGCGGCGGTGGGAACCAGAGGCCGCGCACCCGTCGCGTCAAGACTCACTCGAGCCGCCCTTGCTGCGCTCCTCCTGGATGTCGCCGTCCTTGCGCGCGGCGCGGACGAGGAGCAACGCGAAGAGGATCACCGGGCCGAAGACGACGATCGCCGCGAGGATCTTGAGCGGCACAGGCACCGCGGCGGTGAGGGGGTCCACTCAGGACCCCCCGGCTCCGGCCCCGGCCAGCTCCGGCTTCGCGAGTCGGCGGCTTGGGCCGCCGGGACGGTCGGGGCGCGGGATCGTGAGCCCCGCGAGCGTGGCGACCACGAGCCAGGCGGTGACGAGCCCGAAGGCGATCGTGAAGCCCGACTCGCTCGGCAGGGCCGAGGCCGCCGCGCCCGCGGCGCTGCCGCTCAGCACCGTGGCCGCGATCTGGCCGCCGAAGGCGCCGCCCACGGTCCGCGTGACGGTGTTGACGCCGGTGGCGACCCCGGTCTGGTCGGGCGGGACGGCCTGAACGATCAGGTTGGCCATTGCGGCGAAGGCTAGGCCGATGCCAAGCCCGAGGAGCGACGAGGCGGCGTAGACCTCCCAGGGCGCGTCGTGCGCGACCGTGAGCAGGGCGAAGCCGAGCGCCGCGGACGCGCAGCCGTAGATCAGCGGCAGCCGCGAGCCGAACCGGGCGTCGATCCGGCCGGCGAGCTGGCCGACGAGGAGGATGAGGAGCGCCGAGGGCAGCATGAAGAGACCGGCCTGCCCCACCGACGCGGCGAAGCCGTATCCGGCGCGCGCCGGAGTTTCGACGAAGCTTGGCAGCACGATGAACGACGTGTACATGCCGGCGCCGAGCAGGAAGGCGACGAGGTTCGTGGTCCAGACGGCGCGCAGCCGCATGGTCGTCATGTCGACGAGCGGGATCTCCGTGCCGGATCTCGCGGCGGACCCAGAGAGCCATCACGAAGAGCCCGAACCCGAGCAGCACGATCGTCCTCGGCGAGCCCCAGCCCCAGCTCGACGCCTGGCTGACGCCGAACAGCACGCGCGGTGAGGCCCACCGACATCAGCGCCGCAGCGGACCAGTTGATCCGCGATGGCGCGGTGTAGGGCGACTCGGGCACGAACGCCAGCGTGAGCAGCGTCGAGATCACCACGGCGGCGAGCGGGAACCAGAACAGCCAGTGGTAGGAGAAGTTGTTGATGATCGGGCCCGCCATCACGATCCCGAGGCCGCCGCCGACGCCGAGGAGCGACGGACAGCAGTCCGATGCCTCCCGCGACCTTCTCGCGCGGGAACTCGTCGCGCACGATCGAGAAGGCGAGCGGGAAGATGCCGCCGCCGGCGCCCTGGATGATCCGCCCCGCCAGGATGACTTCGAGCGAGGACGCCGATCGCCGAGATGAACGTGCCGACGCCGAGCATCGCCAGCACCGCGACGAGCACGCGTTTCTTGCCGTGGATGTCCCCGAGCCGCCCGATGATCGGCGTCGCCACCGACGCGCTCAGGAGGTAGGACGTCAGGATCCAGGCGGTCTGCGTCTCCGACGCGCCCAGGGCCTTCTGGAAGTCGGGCAGCGCCGGCGCCACCGCGGACTGCAGGAGCGCGTACGACATGCCGCCCGCCGAGAGCACCGCCAGCGTGACGTTCGGATGCATCCTGCCGCCATTCGCGTCCTGCCCGCTCACGACGATCATTGAAGCGAACTCGGCCGGCGTGGCCGGGCGCGCGTCAGCCCAGCACGAGCCGGATGATCGCCGCGACTCCGACGATCACGATCAGCACGCGCAGCCGCTGCTGCGAGAGGCGGCGGCCGTAGCGCGCGCCGAGGTAGCCCCCGAAGACCGAGCCGGCGGCGATCAGGCCGACGACGCCCCAGTCGACGTCAGCGGCGAAGACGAAGACCACCCCGGCGACGAGGTTCGCGGTGCCGGCGAGCAGGTTCTTGAGGGCGTTCGAGCGATGCAGATCCTGCGGCAGCGCCACTCCGAAGATCGACATCAGGAGAACGCCCTGTGCCGCCCCGAAGTAGCCGCCGTAGACGCCGGTGGCGAGCGTCACGCCGCGCAACCCGGCGCGCTTCTCGGCGTCCGGCCGCCGGCGATGCGCGAGGGCGGCATTGATCCGCGGCTGGAGCGCCACCAGCAGCACGGCGACGGCGATGAATACCGGGACGATCGCCTTGAACGCGGATGCCGGCAGGACGAGCAGGAGCACGGCTCCGGCGACTGCCCCGGCGACCGTGAACGGCGTGAGGCTGCGAACGTGGGAGCGCTGGCCCTCGAGCTCGCGCCGGTAGCCGATCACGCCGGCGACCGATCCGGGCACGAGCCCGATGTTGTTGGAGACGTTCGCGACGACGGGCGCCCACCCGAGGCCGATCAGCACCGGGAACGTGATCAGCGTCCCGCTGCCGACGATCGTGTTGATCGTCCCGGCGGCGACGCCTGCGGCCAGGATCGCGAGCGCTTCGAGGACCGTCATGGCGGGCGCAGGTTAGGCGCCGCCGGCGCGGAGGCCGCCAGCGGCCTCAGGCGACGAGATCCGCGGCGAGGTAGAGGATCACCAGGGTCGCGACGAGGATCGTCGCCTGCATGAGCCCACCGATCATCGCCGCGCGCCGCAGGGCGGCCTCATCCGGACTGCCGTCGAGCGCCGCCTGTCGCAACCTGCGCATCCGCGGCCCGAGCACGAACGAGTGGACGAGCGCCAGGATCACAACGGCGACGAAGATGACGGTCTTCGCGATCACGTCGCCGCCCTTGTCGGCGCTCCCGAGGTTGCCGAATCCGCCGAAGCGGTCGTGCACCAGGCCGATGCCGGTTCCGAGCAGCAGGGCAGCCGCGACGCCGCTGAGGACGAGGAACCTGCGTCCGATCAGCCGGAAGAACTCGACGCGCTCGGCGTCTGGGATCGTCCGGCGCGCGACGCCGGCGGCGACTCCTAGAAAGACGAGCCCACCGACCCAAACGGCGGCGCCGAGGAGGTGACCGAAGACGAGGAGGGTCATCGTGCGGCGCTTCCCGCGGGTCTCGCGGCCGCCGGAGCCGGGCGGTCGAAGGCCTGCATCACCCCGCCGACCGCGAAGCAGGCGGCGCCGAGGAGCGTGCCCCAGTTGGCGACGTCGACGCTCACTTCGCTGCCGGTCGCGGGACGGATGAAGCCGGCGAGCGCCGAGATCATGAACAGCGCCGAGCCGACCTGGTTGATGGCGACGATCGCCCAGCCGAGATCGCCCGGGCGCCAGCACGGACGCGGGCGGTGACAGATCTCGACGAACCCGAGGTGGCCGGAGACCAGGAAGAGGATGCAGCCGAAGATCTCCGGCGTCCAGATCAGGCGGTTGACCTGCGGGCCGCTGAGGCCCTGGATGAACGAGTCGGCCAGGCTGATGCCGAAGGCGACCGTCCCGGCGAACAGCACGAACGTGCAGAGCCAGTCCACGCGGTGCGGCTCATACGACCACCACCGCCAGCGCTCCGCACCCAGCGCGCCGTCCGCGCCGACGCTGCGCGGCGCGTTGATCGCCCCCAGCAGCGACGCGTAGCCGCCCGTACTGAAGAAGATCCCGCCGACGAAGTAGATGCTGGCTGCGGCCGAGGCGTCGCCGGACCCGAGCTGCGCGACCCAGGCCCCGATGGCGAACAGCGAGCCGCCGAGGGTGAACGCGATTGCCGCGGCCCAGTTGACCCGCGCGAGCCGCCTGGCGATCTCCGGCGGCGCTCTGAGAGCCTGGACCAGCTCCCCCGCGGCGGAGCGGATCTTGAGCGCGCCGCGCTTGCGCGCCGTCCGCGACTCCCAGGTCGCCTCGCCGCCGCCCGGCAGGTCCCAGACCAGGCGGCTGGTGAACGGGCCGGCACCGTCGGCGTGCTTCTCCGCCAACCCCTCGGCAGTGCGGATCAGCCGGTTGGGGCTGTCAGCCGGCACGAGGAGCGAACTCGAGCCTGCTCAGATCGCCGCCCTGGACGATGAGCGCGGTCGACTCGGGAACTTCCAGCCACACCCCGGGAAGGTCGCCAAGTGGCTCGGAGACGACCGCGCGATCACCCTCGGTCAGGTTCTGCAGACGCGGGTTGCCGGGGTGCAGCTTGCGCAGGGCCTCGATGTCGTTCGATACGAACAGGGTCCGGGAAGCATGCTGCGTCGAGTAGCGAATGGCCCAGACCCTCTCGCCGTCGCTGATCCCGACGGTCATCTGCACGGGGTCCTCGATCCCCTTCTCGGCGGCCTTCGCCTCCACGAAGCCGACAGCCTGCTCCATCGCCGCGAGCGGATCGTCCTCGAGCCCGAAGCTCAGCGCGAGGTGAAAGAGGACCTCGGAGTCCGTCGAGCCCTCGATGCCGTTGAAGAGCGAGGGGTCGACGGCCAGCAGGAGCTCTCGGTGAAGGTCGCCGAAGCCGTTCAGGAATCCGTTGTGGACGAAGAGCCAGCGCCCATGGCAGAAGGGATGGCAGTTCGTCTGCTGCACGGGGCTGCCGATCGCGGCGCGGATGTGCGCGAGGAACAGCGGCGAGCGGACGTGGTCGGCAAGCTCGCGCAGGTTGTCGTCGTTCCATGCCGGGTTGACGCTGCGGTAGCGCGCCGGCGCCGTCCGGTCCTCCACGTCGTACCAGCCCACCCCGAAGCCGTCGCCGTTGGTCGTCTCCGCCCCCATCCGCGAGTGCAGGCTCTCGTCGATCAGCCCGTGCTCGGTCCGGAACAGGAGCTCGCCGAGCACCAGTGGCTCTCCGACGTATGCGTTCCAGCGGCACATTGGGTGATCGCCCTCGCCCGTCCTCGGCGAGAAGCGTCACCCTAACGAGGCGTCAGTTCTTGGGCCCGGCACAGCCCGCTAGCCGGAGAGCACCGTGAGGTCGAGCCGGTCGAGGCGCTCGGGGTCGGCCAGGAAGTCCATCTCGACGATCTTCTCGTCGCGGACCGTGAACCCGCCGACCGAGAACCGCTGCCCGTCCCGGAACGTGACGAAGCCGATCGCGCCGTTGATCAGCGCCATGTGCATCTCGAGGCCCATCTGCGAGTACATCCGCGCCTGACGGGCCACCGCCTCCACGCCGCGGACCTCGCGGGCGGGCGCGCTCGGGCCGAAGTCCGCCCGGATCACGACGTCCGGGTCGAGTACCGCGACGAGGCCGTCGAAATCCCCTTCGCGAGCCGCTGTCAAAAAGGCGTCGACGACCCGGCGCTGGGTGTCGAGGTCCGCATCGGGAACGGCTCGCTCGCCCTGCACCCGGCGGCGCGCTCGGCTGGCGAGCTGGCGGGCGGCCTCGGGGGAGCGGTCGACGATGGGCGCGATCTCGTCGAAGGGCACGGCGAACATGTCGTGCAGGACGAAGGCCAGGCGCTCCGGCGGCGACAGTGTCTCCAGGACGACGAGCAGGGCCAGGCCCACGGAGTCGGCGATGAGGGCCTCGTGCTCGGGGTTGGTGCCGTCGGCGGGATCGACGATCGGTTCCGGCATGCGAAGGTCCATCGGCTCCTCCCGCCGCGTCGCGCGCGAGCGCAGGATGTTCAGCGATACCCGCGCGACGACCGTGGTCAGCCAGCCTCCGAGGTTCTCGATCTCCTCGGCCTGGGAGCGATCGAGCCGCAGCCACGCCTCCTGGACCGCGTCGTCGGCCTCGCTCAGCGAGCCGAGCATCCGGTAGGCCACCGCCTTGAGGTGCGTGCGGTGCTCCTCGAACTGCTCTGCCAGGAATTCGCGCTCGTCCACCGGTCACATTCCTCCGTCTTGAAGGGTCATACCCGTAGACCCCGCAAACCGAGCGGGTGTGACCGAAAGGAGACCACGATGCGTGTATTCGTGGCAGGTGCGAGCGGAGTGCTCGGCACCAGGCTTGTCCAAAGGCTCATCGACCATGGGCACGAGGTGGTTGGAACCCACCACTCGCCGCAGAACGCCGAGGCCCTGAAGGCGCTCGGCGCCGAGCCGGTCGCCCTCGACCTGCTCGACGCCCGCGCGGTGCGCAACGCGGTGCTCGCGGCGCGCCCCGACGCGATCGTCCACGAGGCGACCGCGCTGAAGGACGTCGAGTTCGCGCGAAACTTCGACAAGGTGTTCGCGGCCACCAACCGGCTGCGCACCGAGGGCACGGACGCCCTGCTCGCAGCGGCCGCCGAGGCCGGCGTCGACCGCTTCGTCGCCCAGAGCTACGCGAGCGCCCGCTACGCGCGCGAGGGCGGCTGGGTCAAGGCCGAGGACTCCCCGCTCGACCCGAGCGTCCCGTCGACCATGCGCGAGAGCATGGCGGCGATGCGCCATCTCGACGAGGCCGTCACGGCCGCGGGCGGGATCGCGCTGCGCTACGGCGGCTTCTACGGTGCCCACAACGACGGACTCGTCGATCCGGTGCGCAAGCGGAAGTTCCCGGTCGTCGGCAACGGCCGCGGCGTGACGTCGTTCATCCACCTGGACGACGCCGCCGAGGGGACCCGGCTGGCGCTCGAGCGCGGCAACCCGGGCATCTACAACATCGTCGACGACGAGCCCGCGGCGATGCGCGAATGGCTGCCGTTGATGGCCGAGGCGCTCGGGGCGGGGCCGCCGCGCCACGTTCCGCGCTGGCTCGCGCGGGTCTTCGCCGGCGAGCTGGCCGCGAGGATGGGCACCGAGTCCCGCGGGGCGTCGAACGACAAGGCGAAGCGGGAGCTCGGCTGGGAGCTCACCTACCCGACCTGGCGGCGCGGCTTCTTCGCCGTCTACGCGTCAGGCCACGCGACCGAGGAGCCCCAGGCCAAGGGAACGTCCAGCGCCCGTACGGCCTAGGCGCGGCTCACCCGCAGCCGGTGTTCTGGCCGCAGCTCGAGCACGTGTAGCAGGAGCCGGTGCGCTGCATCATGCCGCCGCACTGGTCGCAGGTCGGGCCGAGGTCGAGGCCCTGCATCTTCGCCGGGATCACGGGCGGGGTGTCGGTGAGCGCGCTGGTCGGCGCGGCCGAGCCGTTGCCCTCCGTGTGGCCGTTTGAGCCGTTGCCGCCGTTCGAGGGCGCCGGGCCCTCCTGCACGTACATCGCGGCCTCGGCCTCCTTGCGGGCACGGACCTCGGGCGTGAGGATGCCGAGCTCCTCCTGGAGGTCGGCGTCGCCGAAGCGCTCGAGGCCAGCCAGCGCATGATGTAGTCGGGCAGCGACTTGGCGAACGGGATCTCCGGGTTGTTGGTGATGCCCTCCGGCTCGAAGCGCATGTAGCTGAACTTCCGGACCAGCGTCTCGAGCGGCACGCCGTACTGCAGGCCGATCGAGACCGACGTCGCGAAGGCGTTCATCATGCCCTTGATCGTCGAGCCCTCCTTGCCGATGTCGGTGAGGAAGATCTCGCCGGGCGGTCCCGTCCTCGTACATGCCGGCGGTGATGTAGCCCTCGTGGCCGGCGATCGAGAACTTGTGGGTGATCGACTGGCGCTCGCGCGGCATCCGCCGGCGATAGCGGCCGGGTCGCCTCCTCGGGAGCCTCCTCGTTGGCCTTCTTCCTGCGCGTCGGTGCGCAGCGCCTGTGCGGTCTTCGAGCCGTCGCGGTAGATGGCCAGTGCCTTGAGGCCGTTCTTCCAGCCCTCGGTGTAGGCCTCGGCGATGTCCTCGACGCTCGCCGTCTGCGGCAGGTTCACCGTCTTCGAGATCGCTCCCGAGAGAAACGGCTGCGCCGCCGCCATCATCTTGATGTGGCCCATGTGCGAGATCGCCCGCTCGCCGACTGCCACGTCGAAGACGGGCAGGTGGGCGTCCTTGAGGCCCGGCGCGCCGACGATCGTGCCCTTGTCGTTGATGTAGGCCTCGATCTGCTCGATCTCGGTCTCTGAGTAGCCGAGCGTGGAGAGCGCCATCGGCACCGTGCGGTTGACGATCGTCATCTGGCCGCCGCCGACGAGCTCCTTGAACTTGACGAGCGAGAAGTCGGGCTCGATCCCGGTGGTGTCGCAGTCCATGAGGAACGAGATCGTCCCGGTCGGGGCCAGGACCGTTGCCTGCGCGTTGCGGTAGCCGTGCTCGTCGCCGAGCTCGACCGCCTCGTCCCAGCTGCGCTGCGCCGCCTCGACGAGCTGGCCCTTGACGCCCTCGGCGTCGAGCTTGTAGGAGGCCTCGCGGTGCATCTCGCATGACCGCGTTGTGGGCCTCGCGGTTCTTCGGATACTCGTCGTAGGGGCCGACCGCCGCGGCGATCTCGGCCGACTTGCGGTAGCCACGGCCGGTCATCAGCGCGGTGATCGCGCCGGCGACGTTGCGGCCCTCGTCGGAGTCGTAGGGAACGCCGTCCGACATCAAGAGCGCGCCGAGGTTGGCGTAGCCCAGGCCGAGCTGGCGGAACGCGCGGGCGTTCTGGCCGATCTTCTCGGTCGGGTAGCTGGAGGGCGACACGACGATCTCCTGCGCGAGGAAGACCGTGTCGACCACGTGCTCGAACTCATCGGTGTCGAACGAGCCGTCCTCGCGGCGGAACTTCATGAGGTTGATCGAGGCGAGGTTGCAGGCCGAGTCGTCGACGTGCATGTACTCGGAGCACGGGTTCGAGGCGTTGATCCGGCCCGACTCCGGGCAGGTGTGCCAGCGGTTGATGATCGAGTCGTACTGAACGCCTGGGTCCGCGCACTGCCAGGCGGCGTCGGCGATCTGGCTCATCAGGTCGCGGGCCTTCACGGTCTTGGTGACCTCGCCGCCGTTGCGGGCGGTGAGCTCCCAGTCGCCGTCGGCCTCGACGGCCGCCATGAACTCGTCCGTGACGCGGACCGAGTTGTTGGCGTTCTGGTACTGGATCGAGGTGAAGCCGTCGCCGTCGATCGACATGTCGAAGCCGGCGTCGCGCAGCGCGTTGGCCTTCTTCTCCTCGTCGCGCCTTGCACCAGATGAAGGCCTCGATGTCGGGGTGGTCGACGTCGAGCACGACCATCTTCGCCGCGCGCCGGGTCTTGCCGCCCGACTTGATCGTGCCCGCCCAGGCGTCGGCGCCGCGCATGAAGGAGACCGGGCCGGAGGCGAGTGCCGCCCTTGGAGAGGTGCTCGACGGAGCCGCGGATGTTGGAGAGGTTGATCCCTGAGCCGGAGCCGCCGCGGAAGATCTGGCCCTCCTTGGTGTTCCAGTCGAGGATCGACTCCATCGTGTCCTCGACGGAGAGGATGAAGCAGGCCGAGCACTGCGGGTGCTCCTCGAAGCCGACGTTGAACCAGACCGGGCTGTTGAAGGCGGCCTTCTGGTGAAGCAGGATGTGGGTGAGCTCGGCCTCGAAGGCGTCGGCGTCCTCGGCGGAGGCGAAGTAGCCGCCGTCGCGCCCCCAGTTCGCGATCGTCCCGGCGACGCGGGTGATCATCTGCTTGACCGAGCTCTCGCGCTCCTCGGACGCCGAGCCGGCCGCGGAAGTACTTCTGGGCGACGATGTTGGTGGCGTTCTGCGACCAGCTCTTCGGGAACTCGACGCCGCGCTGCTCGAAGGCCGGGTTCTCCGGATCGCCGATGACGGCGTCGCGAAGCTCCCACTCGACCTCGTCGAAGGGGTGGACGCCGGGGGTCGTGAAGAAGCGCTCGACGACCAGTCCCGCGGTGTTCAGATTTGCGCTCTTTGCAGCGGTTTCAGCCATCAAGTCCTCTCCTGCGTCCGACTTTGGGGGTGGACTACCCATGGTCGCTCTCGGCCCGGACGGAACCACTCGGGCCGGTCCGCGCGTCGGCTGCCGCAAATTGGGCGTTCGGTCCGAGAGGGTTCCGAGGTACTGGAGGTAGGCCCCATCGGGATCGAGCCGCTGGAGCTCTCGAAGACAGAATGCAGCGAGGAGGTCAGCGCGCAGCTCGCCACCGGCCGCGTCGATCTCCCCGGCCGCCCGGTTCACGATCCCGTCGAGGTCGCGCGGGTCGATCGGGCGCTTGTGGATCGCGCGCACCAGGGCGCCGCGCAGTTTCGACGGCTTGAAGCGCTGGCGCTCACCGTCGCGCTTGCGGATGAAGAGCGGCTCGGGCTCGCAGCGCTCGAAGGTGGTGAATCGGTGGCCGCACGCGGTGCACTGCCGCCGTCGTCGGAGCGCGGCGCCTCCGTCGGCGCTGCGCGTCTCGAGGACGCTCGTCGGCTCGTTGCAGCGAGGACAGTGCACCGGAGCAATTCTACCAGTCGTAGCGGCACGGTAAAGTCGCTAACGCTAGATATAGTGCTACCCCAGTAGCCAGCTCGCCGAGTTCGACGTTAGCCCCATATAGCGCTGCAAACGTCGAAGTCGGCGCGGCGGTCCCGCGGCCTGGGTACCCTTGGTCCGTGGTCGATGACGTGAGACGGGGCGCCGAGCGCGCTGCCGACGCGATGTCGACGGCGCGCGACAACGCTGCCGAGGCGATGGCGAGCGCGCGTGAGAACGTCGTCACCGCGCGCGAGAACGCGGCGGAGGCGATGTTCACGGCCAAGGACAACGCCGCGGAGGCGATGGCGGAGGCGATGGAGAACGCCGCCGAGGTCATCGCGAAAGTCAAGCCAAAGCTGCGCGGCGTTTTCCACGAATACGCGTTCCCGGTGGCGCTCGTCGCCGGTCTCATCCTCGTTGCCCTTGCTCCCAGCGGCCGGGCTCGTATCGCCGCCGGGATCTACGCGTTCTCGCTCGCCGCCCTGCTCGGCACCAGCGCGCTCTACCACCGCGTCGACTGGAAGCGCCCCCGCATCCGCTTGTGGGTCCGCCGCCTCGACCACTCGATGATCTTCCTGCTGATCGCCGGGACCCTCACGCCCTTCGCCCTGCTGATCCTCCACGGCGCCTTCGCCGACGCGATGCTGATCGCGGTCTGGGCCGGCGCCGCCGTCGGCATCGTCGTCGAGCTGATCTGGGTGCAGGCGCCGAAGTGGGTCTCGGTCGCCGTCTACGTCGGCGTCGGCTGGATCGGCGCCGCGGCGTTCCCGGCGATCGCAATCGACGCGGGCATCGGCGCCGCTGCCCTCGTCGCCCTGGGTGGTGTCCTGTACACGACCGGCGCCGTGATCTACGCACGGGAGAGCCCGAACCCGAACCCGGCCGTCTTCGGCTACCACGAGATCTTCCACGTGCTCGTCCTCGCGGCCGCCGCCGCCCACTTCGCGGCGATAGCGATCTATGCTCTGCCCGCGGGCTGAGCGCAGAACGCCTTAGTCGGCAGCCTCTGAGCGGTTAGGGTCGTACCAATCGGAGTGACGGCCCGGCAGGGCGACTGGCGCCCAAGCGGGGTCCTCGCGCTAGGAGGCCTCATGAAGCTCAACGAACGGAGACCGTCCCGCCGGACGGCGTTCGTCTCAATGACCCTTTCGCTTATCGCGCTCGGCGCTCTGGCGCCGCTGGCGTTTGGCGGTGACCCGGCGACGCTGCCGAGCGGGGCGTTCGTCGACCTCGACGTCAACGTCTTCCCGCCGCAGGCGAGCTCGCCACACCATGCGGTGGGCGGCGTCACCGACTTCCACATCTTCCAGGGGAACCGGGAGGACCCGTCGACTCAAGAAGGTACGTCCGACGTCAAGATCACCTTCCCGCCGGGGTCCGCGATCAACGGCTCGAGCTTCCCGCAGTGCCACCTGAGTCTCGACCCGAACGCGTTCAGCGAATGCCCCGCCAAGTCGCTGATCGGAACCGGGACCGCGGAGACGGCGATCAGCGATTCGCAGGGACACGTTTCCTACGTCCAGGTGGACGCCAAGGGTTACAACGGGGACAAGTACAACGGAAGGCCCACGTTCATCTTCCTGGCTCAGGCCGGTGGCCAGACGGTCGCGGAGCTCGACTTCAGGATTCTCCACGGCTCCAGCCACCCGGTGCTTGACGACTTCGTGATTCCTGGAGTTCCGACGACGGGCGGAACCCCGTTCACGCAGTTCAACTTCGAGACGAAGGACCTGACTGCCCACGACAAGCACGGCGGCACGGTTCACCTCGTCACCAACCCGACCAACTGCCCGAAGTCCGGCTGGAAGTTCACGGTGAGCGAGGCGCTGGACGTGGAGGCGCAGACGCTCACGGCCACGTCATTCGCGCCGTGCGTGCGGTGAGCGCGTAGCGGAAGGTTCGACTCAGCTCGCGAGCGCCGCTTCGTGGCGCTCGCGAGCACGGTCGACGAGCTCGACGACCTCGCGGTCGCGCCCGTCGCGCAGGAGCTCGATCGGGTCGGGGTCGCCGTTGACGATGCCCTCGAAGAAGACCTTCCGGTCCTGGTAGGTCGGAAGCGTCCCCTTCGCCCAGCCGCGCGCGTCGTTGAGGATGATCGCGAGGCGCGCGTAGGGCTCGCCGAACTGCTCGGCGATCTCCCGCTTCATCCGCTTCGCGAGGGCCGGGGACGCGCCGGCGGTCGAGATCGCGATCGCGAGCGGCCCGGTGCGGACGATCGCCGGGAGGATGAAGTTGCAGAGCGGCGGGACGTCGACGACGTTGACCAGCATCGCCCGCTTCTCCGCGGCGTCGTAGACGGCGATGTTGACGTCGGTGTCGCTGGTCGCGGCAATCGCCATGAACTTGCCCTCGAGGTCGGCAACATCGAACTCGCGCCGCTCCCAGGCGATCGAGCCCTCGGCCCCGTAGGCCTCGAGCCCGGGGACGGCCTCCGGGGCGACGAGCGTCACCTGTCCGTCGCAGGCCAGGAGACCCTCGACCTTCTCGAGGCCGATCTCGCCACCGCCAACGACCAGGCAGTTGCGCCCGGTCAGCCGCAGGCAGGCGATGTAGAGCGGCGTTTCGAGCATGCCCCGCACGCAGGACTGGTCGCAGATCCCCTTGCGGAGCTGGCAGACGCACTCCTTGCCGGCGTAGGCCTGTGCGGGCATGCGCAGAGCTTAGAGAGGGCGTCTAGCCTGGCGAGAAGTCCACCGCGAAGAAGAAGGTTCATGGCAGACGCCGTCCCGTTGTCACGTTGGTCGGCCATAGCCCGACTTAGCTGACAATCGGCGTTGGGGGTGGGGGTGGTCTCGGAGTAGGATGCGATCCAGGGCATGGAGCACCCGGGTGAATCCCCGGCGGGAGCGCTCCGCGGGCCGGAGCCCTCTGCGCGCGGGCAGGAGCTAGGTCCCGCCTTCGTACGCGGGCTGACCGAGCCGCGCCTTTCCCGGCGGCGCTTTCTGCACTCGGCCGCGGCTGCCGGCCTTGGCCTTGGTGCGGCCTCGGTGCTCTCCGCCTGCGGCATCTCCGGAACGCGCGACACGGGCTGGCACGCGGGCTTCGACTGGAGTCAGTGGTGGAAGCAGCAGCAGCGCGCCGGCACGCTCGACTTCGCGAACTGGCCGCTCTACATCGACCAGTCGCACGGCGCCCACCCCTCGCTCGACAAGTTCACTGCGGATACGGGAATCGGCGTGAACTACCGGCCGGTGATCCAGGACAACGCGTCGTTCTTCGCGCAGATCAGCCCCGTGCTCCAGGCTGAGCAGGGCATCGGCTACGACATCGTCGTCTTCACGAACGGCTGGGAGCTCACCCAGATGATCGCCAACCGCTGGGCGATTCCGCTCGACCACTCCCGCCTCCCGAACTTTCACCGCTACGCGGGCGAGCTCGCCAAGGGCCCGGTCTACGACCCGAAGAACACGTACACGGTGACCTGGCAGGCCGGGCTCACCGGGATTGGCTACGACCCGCACGCGACGGGCCGCGAGATCACGAGCGTGCACGACCTCTTCGACCCGGCCTTCAAGGGCAAGGTCGGGATGATGTCCGACGACACCGAGCTCGGCAGCGTCGGCCTGCTGGCGGCGGGCATCGACCCGCCGACCTCGACGCCAGCGGACTGGCGCAAGGCGGCGGACATCCTCACGAAGCAGCGTGACGACGGGATCGTCCGCCAGTACTACGACCAGAGCTACATCAAGGCGCTCGAGGACGGCGACACATGGATCACCCAGGCCTGGTCGGGCGACGTCTTCCAGGCGCAGAACTCCGGCTTCCCGCACCTGCGCTTCGTCGTGCCGAAGGAGGGGGCGATGCTCTGGCAGGACAACTGCATGATTCCGCTGCACGCCGGGCACCCGGTCGACGCGCTGGAGTGGATGAACTACTACTACCAGCCGCAGATCGAGGGCATGATCGAGGACTGGGTCAACTACATCTGCCCGGTGCCTGCGGCCCAGCAGGTCATCGCGGGGCCGATCGGCGACCCGTCGGTGGCGAACAGCCCGCTCGTCTTCCCGCCGCACTCGCTGCAGAAGCGCCTGCGCGGCTACTACGACTACAAGGGCGTCAACGACCACGAGGAGTGGACCTCGACCTTCGACCCGGTGATCCAGTCGTGAGCTCGCTGGCGGCTCGGGTTCGCGGCGCCGCCACGCCGTACCTGCTCGGGCTGCCGGCGGGGGCGTGGCTCTGGGTCTTCTTCGTCGCGCCGCTCGTCGCGATCCTGGCGGTCTCGCTGATGACCGGGAACTCGATCGACGGGTTCACGCTCACCTGGAACTTCGGGATCTTCGGCGACGTCATCAGCACCTACAAGACCCAGTTCGGCCGCTCCTTCCTCTACGGCTTCGCGTCGACGGCGATCGCGCTCGTCGTCATGTATCCGGTGGCCTACTGGATCGCCTTCCACGGCGGCCGGCGCAAGTCCGTCCTCCTTTTCTTCGTGCTCCTGCCGTTCTTCGTTTCGTTCGTCATCCGGATCATCTCCTGGCAGTTCATCCTCGCCGACCAGGGGATCGTCCTGGGCTCCCTCAAGGACATCGGCCTGCTGCCGCAGAGCTTTCACGTGCTCTCGACGCCGGCCGCGGTCATCGCCGGCCTCACCTACGACGCCCTGCCGTTCATGTGCCTGCCGATCTACGTGGCGCTCGAGAACATCGACCGTTCGCACATCGAGGCCGCGGCGGACCTCGGCGCGAGCCCGCGCGAGCAGTTCGTGCGGGTCGTCCTGCCGCAGTCGTTCCCGGGCGTCTACGCGGGCATCCTGCTCGTCGCCATCACCAACATCGGTGACTACGTCAGCGCGGCGATCCTGGGTGGCCCGTCGACGACGATGATCGGCAACATCATCCAGACCCAGTACGTGCAGAACGCCAACTACCCGGTGGCCTCCGCGCTCGCGCTGGTCCTGATGGTGACGCTGCTCGGCGCGATGTTCATTTACGCCCGCACCTTCGGCACGCGTGCGATCCAGGAGTACGTGTGAGCTCCGCCGCGGTGGAGTCGGGCGCCCCGGGGATCCTCGGCGTGCGCGCACCCGGCCGGTACCGGCTGTCGCGGTTCACCCTGCCGGGCTACGTCAGCCTCGTCTTTCTCTACACGCTGATTCCGATCGGCGTGATGGTCCTCTATGGCTTCAACCAGGCCCCGTCCGGGCGGCTGACGTTTGCCTGGAAGGGATTCACATTCGACTGGTACCGGCAGCTCTTCGACATTCCCGACCTGACTACCGCGCTGGTCCACTCCCTGGAGATCGCGGCGCTCTCGACCCTGATCGCGGTGGTGCTCGGAACGCCGGCGGCGCTGGCCCTGGCTCGCTACCGGTTCCGCGGTCGCGGGCTCTCGGACGTCGTGATCCTCGCCGACATCGCCGCGCCGTCGGTGGTGGTCGGCGCTTCGCTGCTCGGCTTCTACGTGTACTTCGGTATCCCCCGCGGCTTCGGCACGATCCTGATCGCCCACGTCGCCTTCAACATCGCATTCGTGGTCGTCGTGATCCAGGCTCGGCTGCGCGACCTCGACCAGTCGCTGGTGGACGCCGCCTACGACCTCGGCGCGAACCCCTGGACGGCGTTCTGGAGGGTCACCCTCCCGCTGATCTTCCCGGGCATCCTCGCCGCCGCGCTGCTCGCTTTCGCGCTCTCGATCGACGACTTCATCATCACCAGCTTCGTCGCCGGGCAGACGCTGACCTTCCCGCTTTGGGTCTACGGCGCGGTCAAGGTCGGGATCCCGCCGCAGGTGTTCGTCATGGGGACGCTGATCTTTGTGACCGGCGTGGCGCTCGCAGCGGCGAGCCTGGTGGCGCAGCGCTGGCGCCCGGCCGAAGTCGTGTAACGGCGGAGCGTTTCCACCGGCCGGAAACGTTGCGCCCACCTTTCGGTATCGCGGACCGGCGATGATCGCGGTCCGTATCGATCGCACGAGGAGGAAGAAATGAGAGTGTCAAGTCGGCGGCTGCCCTGCGCCGCGGTGGCTGTTGCGATGGCAATGTCGCTGCCGGCGAGCGCCCTGGCGGCGCACCCAACGAAGGGCGGGCGCTACACGGGCGACCTCGCGGAGACCGGCCAGCGCCTCGCCAAGCACGTGGTCGTCAAGGTCGCCAACTCGGGCAAGACAGCGAGCGTGAAGCTCAACTGCGCGGACACGCCCGCGGGGTCCATCAAGGACTTCGACATCGACTCCGACGGGAGCTTCAAGGCCACCAAGGGCAACCACGCGTGGAGCTTCAAGGGCCAGTTCACCTCGAAGTCCGAGATCAACGCCAAGCTTTCCCTCAAGGCGGTCTGCGACGGCAAGGGCGGGCGTCTCACCCTCGAGCTGACGGGCTAGATGGCTGATCTAGCGGCTACTTGAGGCAGGAAGCCTGCACCTCCAACGTGCCGGACGTGCCGTCGGCCGAGCCGACGTACCTGTGGAAAGGGAAGAAGCCCGCCGGCTTGGCCGTCGTCAACTTCGCGTCGTTGCTGCCCACGACGGAGGCGCCGCCGCTCAGCAAGAACGACCCGGCGGGGCAGTCGGCGTAGGCCGTCGCTCCTCCCCCCTCCAGGGAGACATCGACGATCACCGGCGAGGCCTCGCCGAGCTTTGCGGCGGTGACCACCTTGTCCGCAAGGGCGTTCTGGCCCACCGCGCCAGGCGCGATCTGCGGCTTCGGGTAGTTGCCGCTGAGGTCGCCGCCGGCCGGGCCACTCGGCGGCCCGCCGTTGCCGCCACCGCCGCTCAGGGTTGACTGGTCGATGTCGGCACCGGTCAACGAGTCGTCCTTGACGTCGGCCGACTTCACCGAGTTGTCGACGATCGCACGCGAGTTGACCGAGTCCTTCGGCGCCTTCGTGCTCACGGCGTAGGCGCCGCCGCCGAGTACGCCGAAGAGCGCAAGCGTCGCGACGACGTTGGCGTAAGTCAGATGCCGTCTGGGGCCGTGTCCGCGGGTCATCGAATGCTCACTTGAGGCAGTCGGCGAAGACCTCGAGCTCCCCGGTGCCGCCGCCGGTCGTCATGAACCAGCCGGACCGGGCGTTGTGTTCTCCTCCATTGTCGGTGGACTCCGATGCTTGGATGGGAGCGGTCCCGTGCGCCACGCCTCCACCACCTCTGATTGCCCAAGAGCCGGCGGGACAAATGGCCTCCGCCGCGCCCCCGTTACCGCTGAGATCGTCTTCGGAATCGAACACGCGGACCGTGTCGCCGAGCTTCGAGATGTCGACGGCTCCGTTCGCCAGCTTTCCGCCGCCGATCGTCCCCGCGCCGATGTTCTGTATGGCCGCCCCAGGTGCCAGCTGTGGCTTCGGGTAGTTGCCGGTGAGATCGCCGCCGGCAGGCCCGCTTGGCGGCCCGCCGCTGCCGCCGCCTCCGCCGGAGAGCGTCGACTGGTCGATGTCGGTCCCGGTGAGCGAGCCGTCCTTGACGTCGGCCGACTTCACCGAGTTGTCGACGATCGCCCTGGAGTTCACCGAGTCCTTCGGCGCCTTGTTGCTGATCGCGTAGGCACCGCTTCCGAGCGCGATGAACAGCGCGATGACAGACGTGACGTTGGCGAACGTCAGCTTCGAGCGGACGAGCTTCATGGTTTGACCCTCCCTATGGGTTGACCTGTAGGTAGTGCTGCATGATCGGCAGCCCGTAGTCCGTCGGCTCGCCGGTGCCGTAGTCCTTGATCAGCGCGAGGCACTGTCCCTTGCCGTCGAACTTCGACGCCACGTACCACCACCACGCCAGGTAGGACACCCCGTGCTGGTCGGCCCAGTCCATGTAGGAGGTGTTGTAGGCCGAGCCGCACTTCGGCGGGTTCTTGAAGATGTCCTGGCCGAACTCACCGGTGACCACCGGCACCTGGGCGGCGACGGGGGCGATCACCTGGTCCCAGCACTGCTGGTGGCAGAGAAAGCCCTGCGGGTTGTCGGCCCCGTAGTTGTGGAACGACGCGATGATCTGCGGCCCGCGCGGATCCGTGTCCGCGAGTGGGTCGTGCGGCTCGAACTCGAGCCAGCGGGTCAGGTCATCCGAGTAGTCGAGGCCGCCGATCATCACGGGCTGGGTGGCGCCGGTCGCACGGACGGTGTCGAGCAGGGTCTGCATGCCGACCACCGTGCCCTTCTGCTTCTTCTGCCCGTGCTTCACCTGCTGGAGCGAGAGCGGGCAGCCGCCGTCGCGCAGGCACTGCCAGCTGATCCCCTTCGGCTCGTTGAAGAGGTCGAAGATGACCCCCGAGTTGTCCTTGAACGTCGTGGCCACCGAGCGCCAGAAGTCGACCGAGTGCGAGGTGTCGGGCCCGCCGAGCTGCTTGTCGGCGAGGACCTTTCCGGGCGCCGCCCAGTGCAGGTCGAGGATCGCGACGATCCCCTGTGCGTTCAGGTCGGAGACGAACTGCTGGACATCGGCCTGGTACTTCTGGCGAAGCTTGGCGCCGGCACGCCGCGCGGCGGCTCCATGCAGCGGCTTGACGTGGTTAGCGGTGCGCTTGACCGGGTTGATCCCAAGCCAGCAGTCCTCGTTCAGTGGGATCCGCACGGCGTTGATGTGCCAGGTCTTCATCGCCGCGATCGCGTTTGCGTCGATAGGGCCGGTGTGCGTCCCGTTGCGGTAAGCGTTGCTGTAGATCGGGCTGACGCACGTGTACTCGAACGACGCGCGGTCGACTCCGATCAGGCGGATCGGTGCGCCGAGCACGTCGACCAGCTGGTTGCCCTGGACGTGGACCGCAACCGGCCCGTCCGCGGGAGCCGGCGCGGCCCCAGCCAGGGCTGTCGCTACGGCGGAGGCGGCTATCAACGCCGCGATCGTGACCCGTGACTTCATGAAGTTCCCACCTATCTCTTGAATTGCTTCTCGATCAGTTTCACCGATCGCTTGGCATCGACGATCCCGCCGGATACCGACTTGCGCTTCCACGCGCGCACCGGGCGCGCTCCGTCGATGATCGCCTTCTTGATCTGCGCCCCGCTGGCCTGCGGGGCGATGCCGAAGAGGATCGTCGCCACCCCGGCCACCGTCGGCGAGGCGAAGCTCGTAGCGCAGCCGGTGCCGGTGAACCCGCCGCCGTCCTGCGTCGTCACGTTGTTCTCGGTTGGTACTGCCACGTCCACGTCATGGCGGCCGAAGGCGGCGCAGTCGATGTGATCGTTGGGCTTCGAGACGCTGACGCAGATGATGTTCGGCAGGTTGACCGAGCAGGGCTGCGGGTTCGTCGGGTCGGCGTTGAACTTGCCGCCGTTGCCCGAGGGGATCGTCACGAAGAGGATCTGGGGGTTTCGCTTGATCACGTGGTTCAAGGCCGGGTTGCGATCCTCGAGCCAGCTGAGGCTGATCACGCGCGCGCCGCGGTCGGCGGCCCATTGCATTGCCGGGGGCTGGATGTGGTCGAAGCACTGGTCGCCGTCCCAGCAGGTGCGAAGCGCGATGAAGCGCGCGTTGGGCGCGACGCCGTGGCCGCCGACGTCGTTGTTCCAGGCCGCCCCGAGGACGCCCGCGACCAGGGTGCCGTGGTCGGAGCAGCCCGGCGGGTGGTTCGGGTCGAAGTCGGGGTCGCTCGTCGGGCGGGTTGCAGTCGTCGCCGATCATGTCGTAGCCCGGGCTGCCCGCCGGGATCGTCACGTCCTGGAAGCCCGCCCTGATTGGGGGCGGTGGTCGGCTGCGGCAGGGAGTAGAGGCGCGAGCTGAGATCCGGGTGGTCGAGGTCGAGCCCGGTGTCGGGGATCATCACGTCGACGTCGCCGAGGTTGCCGGCTGCGGCGACCGCCTGGTCGACCTTGAGGATCTGCAGGGGCTGTTGCTGGGCGGCCATGGGATCGCCCGCCCGTCTCGCGGGGGACCGCGACGCCAGCGCGAGCGACGCGATTCCTGCCGCAACCAGGACCACGGCGGTGGCTTTTGATCAGGCGAGCGCGCATCTCCCTCCCTCGCTAACCGATCCCGAAGTAGTCCGAGCGGGCGCCGCTACAGCTTCCCTCCGGTCCCACGGTGACGTAGTACTTGTTCGACGAAACGAAGGCGCCGACGATCTCGAACCTCCCGTTCGCCTCGCTCACCGCCGAGCCCTCGACGGAAGCGCTGCTGGGCTGCTTGCGCTTCAGCTTGACGACACGGCCGTCCTTGCAGCTCGCCCGCGAGGACTTGAGCTTCCCCGCGACGGCGCTGCCGGTGTGCGCGGCGACCTTGATCGTCGTGCTCGTCGGCCTTGCCAGAGGCAGCCAGGCCGGAGCCAGGACCGAGCGACGCAATCAGGCCGATGATCACGGTAACTCCGACGTGCGAATCGCATGGGCTAATCCTTGCGGTCGCCTCTCTCAGGAACGTGTCCAAAACGTTTCTGTAAAACCTGATGGTGATGGCGGGCAGCGGTGCTTCCTCATACGCACGCCTCTGCGGCGAGCTGCGCGTCGAGATCGGCGGCAGGCGCGTCGACACCGAGGCGTCCGGGCGGCAGGGGCGGTTGCTCCTCGCCTACCTGGTCGACAACCGCGAGCGCCAGGTCGGCCGCGATGAGCTGCTCGAGTTGCTCTGGCCCGAGCGGCGGCCCCCGGATCCCGACGCGGCGCTTCGCACGCAGCTCTCGAAGCTGCGCCGGGCGCTGGGTCCGGAGGCCCTGGAGGGCAAGGCCTCCCTCGAGCTGCGGCTGCCGACGAAGACGACCATCGACTTGGAGGAGGCGGTGGCGAAGCTCGACGACGCCGAACGCGCCCTTGCCGCATCCGACTGGCGGGCAGCGCGCTCGGCCGCGGAACGCGCCTCCGACGTAACCGGCGGCGGCTTCTGCGTCGGGCTCGAGGGACCGTGGGTGGAGGAGCGGCGCGAGCAGATCGCGGAGCATCGGCTGCGCGCCCTCGAGTGCCTCGCGGAGGCGTCCCTCGGGCTCGGGGAGGCCGAGCTCGGCGTCGCGGTCGATGCCGCCCGCGAGATCATCGTGAGCTCGCCGCTTCGCGAAACGGGCCAGCGGCTGCTGATGACGGCGCTCGCCAGGCGGGGCAGCGTTCCGGAGGCGATGCGGGTCTTCGAGGACCTCCGGCAGCTTCTGCGCGAGGAGCTCGGCACCGCTCCGAGCCCGCGCCTCGTCGAGCTGCACGACCGGTTGCTGCGCAGCGGTGCTCTCTCGGGCGGGCAAGAGGCCTGGGTGGTCGTTGACCCCGGGAGCCCGCGCGAGTGGGTGGTTCAGATCGAGCCGATGCTGCTCGTCGGCCGCGAGTGCGGCCGGGTGGACCCGTCGCGCCGGCTGGTGCTCGACGACCCCACCGTCTCACGCGAGCATCTGGAGCTCCGCCGCGACGGCGAGGGCGGAGTCGTGCTCGTCGATCTCAGCACCAACGGCACCCGCGTGAACGGCAGTCCAGTCGCGCCTGGGGCCGAGATTTCGCTTCAGGACCGCGACGTCGTCGAGCTCGGCAACGAGAAGCTGCTGTTCCGTGCCCCAGGAGCGGCGAGTCCCCCGGCGGACCGATTCCGAACGACGCTGCGGAACTAGCTGTAATCCCTGAGCCCGTTGTTTCATCCGGTCCCCCTTGAAGGCTGGGGGTGTCTACCCCACCCAGCCCCAAGGAGGCAACCGGATGAAGCTCCACGCTAACGCTGCGCTCAGCCTGAAGAAGCGCAGGCTCCTGGTCCACCGAGTCGACGAGGAGGGCTTCTCGCTCGTCGAGGCGGCGAGAGCCGCCGAGACGAGCGAGCCGACCGCCCGCAAGTGGGTCGCCCGCCACCGCGCCGAGGGTGAGGCCGGCCTTTACGACCGCCCCTCGGCGGCTCACCGCGTCCACAACCGCACCCCCGAGGACCGGATCGCCGTGATCTGCGCGCTGCGGCGCCTGCGGATGAGCGGCGCCGAGATCGCCGAGGTCCTGGCGATGGCGGAGACCACGGTCTCGGGGATCCTCACCCGAGTCGGCATGTGAAGGCTCGGCCGCCTCGGCCAGGAGCCCGCTGTCCGCTACGAGCGCTCGCGCCCCGGCGAGCTCATCCACATCGACGTCAAGAAGCTCGGTCGCATCGACCATCCCGGTCACCGGGTTCTTGGGCGCGGGCGCGGCCGCCACGCCGGCAAGGGCCGCCACGGCTGGGAGTTCGTCCACGTCTGCGTCGACGACGCCACCCGCTTCGCCTACGTCGAGGTCTTGGGTGACGAGAAGGCGACGACGGCGGTCGGCTTCCTGCGTCGCTGCCTGGCTCATTACCGTCGTCACGGGGTCACCGTCGAGGCGCTGATGACCGACAACGGCTCCGCCTACGTCTCAACCGTTCACGCGATCGCCTGCCGAGCCCTCGGCCTGCGGCACCTGCGCACCCGGCCTTACCGCCCGCAGACCAACGGCAAGGCTGAGCGCTTCATCCGCACGATGCTCTCGGGCTGGGCCTACGGCGCGATCTATCGAAACAGCGCCGAGCGCAGCGCCGCCCTCGAGGGCTGGCTATGGCGCTACAACTTCAAGCGCAACCACGGCGCCCTCGGTCGAAGACCGCCGGCAGCTCGGCTTGCCGAGCTGAACAACGGGCTCGGGTCTTACAACTAGCTCGACCGTCCCGTCACTGGAGACAGTTCGCGAACACGTCGAGGTCGCCGCTGAACTCCGTCGCGGGGTTGTCGGCCCTCCCGTACCAGATCTTGCCGTTGGGGAAGCTCGCCTGGAGGGTGACGCCGATGTTTGTCGGATTGGCGTTCGCCCCACCGCTGATCAGCGTCGTCCCGTTCGGGCACGTGGCGAACGCGTCGCGGGTCGAGTTCTGTGGGATGTCGACGTGTGCGGTCACGGTGACTATCGTGCCCAGCTTCGCCGAGGAGATCGCGCCGTCGTGGATGGCGTTCGTGCCCACCGCATCCGGGGCGATCTGCGGCTTCGGGTAGTTGCCGGCGAGGTCGCCTCCGGCAGGGCCGCTGGGCGGCCCGCCGCTGCCTCCCCCACCTGACAGCGTCGACTGGTCGATGTCGGTCCCAGTCAGCGAGTTGTCCTTGACATCGGCCGACTTCACCGAGCCGTTGACGATCGCCCTCGAGTTGACCGAGTCCGGCGGCGCCTTGGTGGCGATCGCGTAGGCGCCGCCGCCAAGGGAGATGAACAGCGCGGCCCCCGCGGCCAGATTGGCGAACGTGAGGTGCTTTCGCATTGCGCTCGCTCCTACTGCAGGCAGTAGGCGTCGACGAAGAGGTCGAGGTAGGGGTCGTTGGTGTTCTGGTAGGCGGCGAACGCCTGCCACTGGTTGGTGTCGAAGTTCGCGAAGCTGGCGACCAGCGGGGAGTTCGAGCTCGAGGTCGATGCGCCGCCCGAGATCAGCTGCGAGCCCGCCGGGCACTTCGCAGAGGCGGCTATCTTCCCCTGGTTCTCCGTTTGCACCCTGATGATCGGTCCGAGCTGGGTCTCGTGAACGGAGTGAGCCTGAAGCTGGTTCGGGCCCACGGCCCCCGCCGCGATCTGTGGCTTCGGATAGTTGCCGGTGAGGTCGCCACCCGCCGGGCCGCTGGGCGGCCCGCCGTTGCCACCGCCACCGCCGGAGAGCGTCGATTGGTCGATGTCGGCCCCGGTCAGCGAGTTGTCCTTGACGTCGGCCGACTTCACCGAGCCGTCGATGATCGCCTTCGAGTTGACCGAGTTCCGCGGGGCCTTGGTGCTGATCGCCCAAGCTCCGCCGCCGAGGACCACGAACGCCAGCAGCGTCACCATGACGTTCGCGTACGTGAGATGTGGGCGGATGCGCTTCATCGCTTGGCAGCCACGAGCGATGGCGTGCAGACCGCGTCGGCTTCGAAGCTCAGCGCCGCGTTGCTGGTGTTGTCGGCGGCGACGAGCCAGGTGTCCGAGTCCTGGGGGAAGGAGGAGTTGACAGCCATCTGGTTGTTCGTGTTGGCGTTCGTGATGAAACCTCCGCCGGTCACGTGCTGGCCGGCCGGGCAGTCGACCGAGCCCGCGGTCTGCGCCTGAGCCGGAGCGGGGATGTCAGGAGCCGCGACCTCGGTCAATGGGATCGTGGCGACCGGGGGAGAGGAGCCCGGAGGGCCCTGAGGCCCGGTCGCGCCGCGACTTCCCCTCGGTCCGCGAGGACCACGCTTCGCGTCCTTGGCGCCGGCTGACTTGGCGGCCGGGCCGGCGACCACGGTCGAGGCTGTACAGATTGCGTGGACGATGAATGGCGGCTGTGCGCCGAAGTTGTCCATTGACACGGTCCAGCCCGTCCGGTCCGCCGTCGGGGCGCTGTCGGTGACCCACTGCTTGCCGACCGTTGCCTCCGACCCGACGCCGCCTCCAGTCACGTGCTGGCCCGCCGGGCAGGTGGCCGTCCCCGTGGTGTTGCCGCTTTGTGCCGGCACCTGCTTCGCGACGTAGGCCAGCGAGACCTGCCCGGTACCGGCTGCCCCCGGCGGTCCGGATGGGCCGGTCGCGCCGCGGGGCCCGCGCGGCCCGGGAGGTCCTGTCTTGGAACTTGCCTTTGCCTGGGTCAACGTCGCAGGAGTGCACACGGCCCAGACGGTGAAGGAGTGAGGCTGATCGCCGCGGTTCTCGACCGCTCCGAACCAGCCTCCGCCAGCCTGCGGAACGCTCACTTCGAGGTAGACCGGGTCATTCACGGTCCCGTCCGACGTAACTCCGCCGCCGGTGGCGATCTGGTTGTCGTTCGGGCAGAAGGCCTTCGCGAAGGCGAAGTCCCTCGGCTGAACTCCTTCGTCGTCTGCCGGCGAGGAGGTGAAGCTGACATAGGTGAGCGCAAGCGAGCCGGCGCCGGCCGGGCCCGCAGGGCCCTGAGGACCGGCCGCGCCACGTGGGCCTCGCGGTCCGGGCTTCGGCTTGTGGTGGTGGTGATGATGATGATGGTGGCCGTGCTTCGCGGGCGCCGCTCCCGCGCTCGTCCAGGCGACGCAGGCGACCGCAACGGAGAGCGCAAACACAGCGACGAAAAGACGCTTTCCCCGGTCGCTTCGCTGCCACAGATCTGGATTCCGCCTGGTGCTGTTCATTCCCACCTCAGAGGTTGCCTTCAGGCACGCGATCTTGACCCTATCCCGTTTCTGGATCGTGGCCGCTTCGATTCCGCGGCGCGGCCGAGAGTGGCGTTTCGCGAGCCTTGGTAAGCCGCGACCCCAGGCTTAGCGCTTGGTCACCGTCGAGGGCGTGCAGACCCCGATCACGTCGAAGCTCTCACCGTTGGCCTGGCCCGAGTTGTCCACGGCGGCCGACCAGGTCCCCGGGTCCTTCGGGAAGAGGGAGTTCACGGCGTTCTCGTTGTGGAGTCCGTCGGGGGACACCCCGCCGCCGGTGAGGTTCTGGCCCGCCGGGCACTGCACGTCGCCGGCGCTCTGCGTCCCGTGCGGTGCGGGGACGTCCTCGGCGAGGACGTAGGTGAGCGGGATCGTGCTCAGGGACGTCGATGGCCCGGGCGTGCCCTGCGGCCCAGTCGCGCCGCGCCGCCCCCTGGGACCGCGCGGGCCGCGCTTCGCAGCCGGCTCGCGTGCGAAGAAGCGGCGGGCGGCGGCCAGCGACTTGAACTTCATGGTCGTCACCGTCGACGTTGTGCAGATCGCGTGGACGACGAACTGCTGGGAGGGGCCGAACGTGTCTACCGCCGCGGTCCAGCCGGTCCCGCCCGCGCTCGGCGCGCTGTCGGTGATCCACTGCTGCTGGAAGTCGGCGGGTGAGCTCACGCCGCCGCCGGTGACGTGCTGGCCCGCCGGGCAGGTCGCAGTGCCCGAAGCGTTGCCGTTCGCCTGCGGGGTGACGTTCTTGGTCACGTACGTCAGCGAGAGCTGGCCGGTCCCGTTGGGCCCCGGTGGGCCCTGTGGCCCGGTGGCTCCGCGCGGTCCCTGCGGACCGGGTGGCCCGGCCTTTGCCCGTACGCTCCTCCCGGCGGCCTGCGGCTTGGGCGGCTGCGTAACGGTCGACGGGGGCGTGCAGACACCCCACGCCGTGTAGTTGTGCGTCGCGTCGTCGCGGTTATCCACGGCTCCGTACCAGGCGCCGGTGTTGGAAGTCGGCACCCCGGCCAACAGGTAGACCTGGTTGAAGACACCGTCTGAGGAGACGCCGCCTCCCGTCGCGTACTGCCCTGGGGGGCAGGGCACCCCTTTGACCGCTTCGCTGTTTGCAGGAATGGGCTGCGTCGCGCTCACGTAGGTGAGCGCGATCGACCCCGCGCCCGCGGGCCCCGCCGGGCCCTGAGGGCCGGTTGCGCCGCGCGGCCCTCGCGGTCCGGGCTTCGGCTTGTGGTGGTGGTGATGGCGGCCGTGCTTTGCGGGCATCGCGCCGGCGCTACTCCAGGCCACGCAGGCGATCGCAAGCGTAAGCAGGAGTGAGGCGGTGAGCAGGCGCCCTCCGCGGTCGCTGAATCGCCGACGCAGATCTGGATTCCGCCCGAAGCCGTTCATTTTTCCCCTCAGATTTTCCCCTCAGAGGTTGCCTTCAGGCACGCGATCTTGACCCTATCCCGTTTCCGGATCGTGGCAGCTTCGATTCCGCCACCGCGCGAGTTCGACATTTACAGCGCAGGAAGGGGCAAACGTCGAAGTCGACGAGACCGGGCGTCGGGCGAGGCCGGGCCGGCTAGCCTCGGGCGATGCCCGTCATGGGCGCAAGGGCATGCCGCCCGCATTCTGCATCGCGGCGTCCCGCTCGGCGAGGTAGCCGCCGTCGTCGTCGGCCGACGTCGAGGGTGAGCCGAACTTCCCGCCGTTCGTGACGCCGTCGTGGGCGGCATCGCACGGGCAGGTGCCGTCGGGCCCGGTGCTGGCGCTGAAGACGACCCCGATGGCGCCGGCGTCGCGCAACGCGGTGAGCCCCGAGAACCGGTCGTCGCCGACCAGCCACTGGATCCAGCTGTCACGCCAGTGGTAGGGCTTGTCGGTGATCGCCCGCGAGGCGGTGTTGCCGGTCGGCACGCTGTCGATCACGACCGGGATCCCGGCGCGGCGCACGAACTCGCGGACGAAGTTGACCACGCCCTGTTTCTCAGCGGTCGAGTAGATCTCGGTGCGGCTCGGGTTCTCGCCCTCCTCCGAATAGGACATCTCGAACCCCGCGTAGTCGAAGTCGTTCGCCGCGACGCCCAGGTAGAAGGCGCCGACGCCATCGGCCGCCGCCAGCAGCGTGGGCTTCGGTGGCAGGTCGCGGGAGATGTCGACGTTGTCGCCGTAGTCGTCGAGCTCGACGCCGAGGAGGACCTTCGGGGCGTAGCGGTCGCGAAGCGCGCGCCACGCCTGCGCGAATCCGAGGAGGCTGTCGGGCAGCCCCTTGAGCTCGGGCAGGCCCGAGCTGCCGACCACGGCCTGGACGCTCTCGGGCCGCTGGCCGCTGAAGAGGACCTGCTGCTCGAGCTCGGGGAACATCCCCGACTCGATCGTCACGGCCGCCGGCTCGTGGGTCGAGCCGAGGGAGCGCAGGAGCTTGCGGACGTTGCCCCAGTAGATCCGCATGAGTCCGCGGTCGACGAGCGTCTTTCTCATCTGGGGGGCTTCGGCGTCCGCGTGGCCGCTTCGGCCCAGGGCCCGCAGGCCGTAGTAGATGGCGTAGGGAAACACGCCAGCCCGCACGGACTTGCGCACGAAGTCGGCCGGGACGCGCTTCGGATCATGGCTCCAGTCCGTCTTCGCGGCCGCGTCACCGTCGAAGAGCCCCCATGTCGAGGCTCCCGGGCCAAGCCGCTTCGCCACGCCGGCGGGCCCGTCGATGGGATCGACGTAGCTCAGCGCCATGTCCGTGGGCCAGCCCGGCGGAGGGGAGGGCAGCGCTGCCAGTGCGCTCGGGGTTCCTCCGTCGCCCCCGCCAGCCAGCAGGATCACGAGGACGACGACGGCCGCCGCCACGCCCGCGCCGAGCAGCGCCCAGGTGCGTCTGCGGCATCTGGGGGTTTCGGGGGCGGCATCAGGTCCCCGGGGGAATTCTCGACGAGCGTCGGCCGGTCCGGGGGAGCCTCGACCGGCTCGGTGCGGTGAATCGGGACCCCGGTCGCCGCGATCGCTCCCGGGCCGAGTGCATCGGCGGCGGCCTCCTCGAGGGCGTCGGCGAACCCGGCCGCCGTCGGGTAGCGGTCAACGGGCTTGAGCTGGAGCGCCCGCGAGACGACGGCCGCGAGCGGCGCGGGCACGTCCGGCGCGATCTCCGTCGAGTGCGGGCGGCGAGCTCGTTACTCGGCGCAGCAGCGCCTCGCCGACCTCCTGGGTGTCCGCGAACGGCGGCACCCCCGCCAGCAGCTCGTGGAGCACGGCGCCCATCGCCCACACGTCGGTTGCCGACGAGAGCGGGCCGAGCGACGAGGAGACCTGCTCGGGAGCCATGAACGCGGGCGTCCCGGGCCGGCCGGCCGTCGCCGTCAGCCGCGCGCCGCCGGCGCCGAGCATCTTGGCGATCCCGAAGTCGGCGACCTTGAGGAGATTCTCGCTCGGCGAAGATGCAGGTTCTCGGGCTTGATGTCGCGATGCAGCACCCGGTGGCGGTGGGCGTGCTCGAGGCCGTGAAGCGCCGCGACCGTGATCGCGCAGGCGCGCGGCACCGGCATCCGCCCGAGCTTGAGGCGATCCGCCAGCGTGCCCCCTCGCATCCGCTCCATGACCAGGGCGCAGGCGGACTCCGTGTCCACGTAGTCGTAGACGCGCACAACGTGCGGGTGATCGAGCGAGGCGAGCAGCCGCGCCTCGACGGCGAAGCGCTCGCGCGCCTCCTCGTCCGCCACGAGCGCAGGCGTCAGGACCTTGATCGCCACTTCCCGATCCAGGCTGCGGTGGCGCGCCGCGAAGACGACGGCGAACGCGCCACTCCCGAGGATCGCGCCGATCTCGTACGCGGGGAGGGCGCTGCCGAGCTCCCCCTGGGCCCTGTCGAGCGGTGGCTGGCCGCCTGCCATTGATGTGATCCTAGAGCCAGAGCCCGGCCGGGGTCGGACGCAAACGCAAGGGAAACGGTACGGAAACGCCCCTGGTGCAGGGTTCGAGCAATGGAGAGGCGCCTCATCCTTGGCCTGCTGGTCGCGGCGATCACCGCGGTCGCCGCGTTCTCCGCGCAGGCGAGCCCCACGCCGGTCGCGAAGCATCGCCACCATCATCACCACCACCGGCATCACGGCAACCGCAAGTGCCGGCGCGTGCGGCACCGAAACAGCAAGCGGCACGGCTTCTCGCCGAGTCCGGCGCGGTGCCCGCGGGACCGCACGACCGACCGAGTGGCCGTCCACGTTCACAGCCGACACCTCCCAGCACGTCGCCAACGGGCCGTACCCGGAGCCGCCGGAGAGCGGTGGCGACGAGGACGAGGGCGATCCCGGAGAGGAGAGCGCCCCGAAGCTTCCCGCCGGCCCGTTGATCGCGCAGCCGAAGCAGCAGGAGACTCCCACCCCGACGCCTTCGGAGGAGCCCGAGGGCAAGTCGGCGGGCATCCCGAAGGTGGGCGACATCGGGGTGGCCCGCAGCAGGAGCCTCAGGGCGAGCGGGCTCGCCGGCTGGTCGGACACCGACGGCGGCGAGTCGAGCGTCGCCACCACGGGCCAGACGGTCTTCGTCACCAGCAACTTCCAGGACGCCTACTCGACCGATGGCGGCAACACGTTCACGCCGCTCGACCCGGGACGGGTGTTCCCGAACGCCGCGGGCGGCTTCTGCTGCGACCAGGTGGTCGCCTACATCCCGCGGGTGCACCGGTTCGTCTGGGTCCTTCAGTACCGAGCCGGGGCTGGCGGCGTGGCGAACGACCGCAAGTCGAATGTCGTCCGAATCGCCTCCGCGACCACAGCCCAGTTCCTCGCCTCCGGGGGCACGCGCTGGACCTACTCGGACTGGACGCCGGCGAATTTCCGCTTCCCCACGAAGTGCGCGGGCACGTCAGCGGGCAGGAGCACGATCCAGCCGTTTCTGGATCGGCCCCACATCGCGTTCACCAGGGCGAACCTGTACGTGACCGCGAGCGGCTACCGCAGCAAGAAATGCAAGAAGGGCGGCTTCCTGGGCACCGCCATGTGGCGGATCCCGGTCACCAAGCTCGGTGCCGGACAGTTCAGTTACAACTGGCTGCTCGTCCCGAGCTCGGACGTCGGCAAGGTCCGGCCCGCGCAGGGCGCGTTCACGAGTAAGAAGGCGCCCCGGACCCAGTGGTTCGGTGGGGCGGCGAGCACCAGCCGCCTCCAGGTCTTCGAGTGGCCGGACGGAAGCGGCGACGTCCAGATCCACGAGGTCGACGTCTCCTCGATCCCCACCCAGGGAAAGGGCAGCAACGACCCGCTGGGGGTCGACTGGATGTCGCGCTACAGCAAGCAGGTCGGGGTTGTCGAGACCGGGGCCCAGGTCGGCAACACGCTGGTCTTCGGATGGATGTCCGGTCGCGACGCGCGGGTCGTCAAGGACGGTAAGACGGAGACGGTCCACGTTCACGACCAGCCGGCGCTGACCTTCGTGTTCATCAACAGCGACATTCGGCCGCTGAAGCGGGTGGCGGGCATCAGCATCGAGTTCGACGGTCTCGGCGCGGCGCTGCCGCAGGTTCGCGCGAACACGGCCGGCCAGCTCGCGGTCGGCTACGAGTACGGCGGCCCGGCCCTTTACCCGTCCTACGCCGTCGGCTTCCTGGTCGACTGGGCGACGGCGCTGATCTCGAAGGGCGGCCGGGCATCTTTGGTGGGCAGCACCGAGAACGACTACCTCGGGCTCGCATCGGATCCGAGCCAGCCGCAGTGCTTCGTCAGCACCGGCTCGGCGAGCAAGAAGGGCGTTCCCGGCTCACGGACCCCGAACGACTTTGAGGACATCCGCTACGCCGAATTCGGACGTGCGAGCGCGAACTGCACCGCCCCGCCGCCGCCCGCCACCCCCGATCTAATCGTCGACTCGATCACGGGGTCCCCGGGTTCGATCGCCGTCGTCGTCCGCAACGTCGGCGGGGCGCCCGCGAGCGCGAGCGCGCTCGGCTACAGCTTCGACGGCGGGGCCGAGAGCCAGGCCGATACGCCGGCGCTCAATCCCGGCGGGTCGACGACCGTGTTCCTCGCGTGCCCCGGCCCGAACCAGATCACGGTCAGCGCACGCGCCGACGCCACGAACGCGGTCGCCGAGAGCAACGAGTTCAACAATGCGGCCAGCGCGCCGGTCACCTGTGCCTCGACGCGGCCGGACCTGACCGTCACCAACGTGTCGGTGACCGGCACCGGGGCGAGCGGGACGATCTCGGCGACGGTGAAGAACATCGGAGACGGTGACGCCGGGCCGAGCAAGACGCGGATCAGCCAGGACAACGGCCCCTCGACGCTCATCGACACCGCGGCCCTGGCGGCGGGCGCGAGCACGACCGTCTCTGTGGGTTGCGGAGACGGCAGCGACAGCGCGACCGCGGTTGCGGACGCCACCAACGTCGTCGCCGAGAGCAACGAGGGCAACAACTCCAACAGCGGCTCGGGAACGTGCTTCGTCGGGCCGCACTGGATCCTCGTGGCGCTCCTCGCGGTGACGTTCGGCGCTGCGGCATCGGGCGCGGACTCGGGCAAGCGCGGCCCGCGAGGACCGCAGGGTCCCCAGGGGCCGGCCGGCGCTCCCGGGCCGCAGGGCCCCGCCGGGGCGAGCGCGCCGCTGGCCCTCGGCTACTACAGGCAGACGTTCGCGTCCCAACGCCTCGCACGGTCGGAGGGCCAGCGAGGCTGCGCGGGCGAGGACGAGGTCCTGATCGGCGGCGGCGTCGCCGCCTCGGGCGGCTTCGAGCAACAATGGATCAACGGCTCGACCATCGGTCCAGACGGCTGGCTCGGCGACGTCGACAACGTCCAGGGCACGGATGGGAGCTTTCAGGTGACGGCGATCTGCACCATCGGCACGGCCAGCAAGGTCAGGGCGAGCTCGACGGCCGCGAGCGGCAAGCGCGGGCCGCAGGGGCCGGCCGGGCCGCGCGGGGCGACCGGGCCGCGCGGCAACCAGGGGCCAGCGGGGCCCAGCGCGGTCTCCCTGCGCTATGTGAGCAAGATCTTCACGGCGGCGCCTCAGGCCCAGTCGAGCGGCACCGTCGCCTGTCCGAAGGGCGAGCACGTCACCGGGGGCGGCGTCCTCAACTCCGGAGCGCTCAAGGAGCAGTGGATCAACGGCAGCACGGCGCTTGGAACCACCAAGTGGCAGGTCTTCGTCGACAACTTCTCCGATAAGGACCTCCCATTCACCGTCTACGCGGTCTGCGTGCGGTCGAACCTGACCAACGAGCCTGACGCCGCACCGAGCCGAGCCGGCGGCGATCGGGTGGCCAAGCACCACGGTCGCCATCATCGCCGCCACCATCGCGGCCGGAGGGGGCCGCCGGGACCGCAGGGACCGCAGGGCGCCACCGGGCCGCAGGGCGCCACGGGCCCGGATGGGGTCACGCCGCCGATCGTGATCCACACGGTCTTCAAGAACGTCTTCGTGGATCCCGGCCCGAACCAGATCGGGCAGCCCGGCGCGAAGGTGTTCGCCAGAGTGGACTGTCCGGCCGGCGAGCACGTCACCGGTGGCGGCATCCGCGTTGGCGGCACCTACCGCCAGGAGGAGGTCGCCTCGAGCTTTCCGGGCCCGGATGGCGAGAGCTGGCAGGGCTTCATCGACGCGGTCAGCGGCAACCCGCAGACGGCCCAGGTGATCGCCCTGTGCGTGAAGTCGGACTCGGTCGAGGGCGACTAGGATCGGCGCGCGAGCCATGGACCGTCCGTCGAAGCGAATCGCTCCCTGGCGTCTGGGCCTGGCGCTGATCCTCGCCGCGTTGGTGATGGCGGGAGCGACGCTCGCCGAGGCGAAGCGCGGGCCCCGCGGCCCGCAGGGCCCGCCGGGCGCACAGGGGCCGAAGGGGCCGGACGGGGAGCCGGGCGCAATCGCGCTCGATTACGTGAAGAGCGGCCCGATCACGAATGTCCCGGCGCAGCAGACGCTGGGGGAGGCCGCCTGCCCCGCAGGCGAGCACGCCACCGGCGGTGGCGTGCTCGCCGACGGCGCCTTCGGACAGCAGGGCGTGAACTCGAGCTTCCCGGCGGACGACGGCCAGGTCTGGCGCGTCTTCGTGGACAACTACACCGGGACCGCCAAGACGTTCTCGGTCTTTGCGATCTGCGCGCCGTCGCAGGCCGCCTCGCCCAAGGCCGGCCAGATCCGGCAGGCCAAGCGCGGGCGCCGGGGGCCGCGCGGTCCCCAAGGACCGCCGGGCCCGGCCGGGGACCCGGGCTCGTCAACGCTGCAGCTCGACTATCCGCTCAGGACAGTCGACGCCGCAGGTCGGCAGCAGACCTCCTCCACGGCCCCCTGCGATAGCGGCGAGCAGGTAATCGGTGGCGGCGCCTCGGCGCCCGGTGACTTCCATGTGGGGTTCCTGAACAGCACCAGTCCGAGCGGCACGGACGGCTGGTTCGGGGCGGAGGACCGCGTGGCCGAGACCCCCGGGCCGCTTGTCGTCTACCCGATCTGCACGCCGAAGCCCCCGACTGCCAAGCGGGCGCGGGGCATCGAGGCGAAGCACGGGCGGCATCATCACCATGGGCGGCGCGGGCCCAAGGGCCCTCAGGGCGCGACCGGCCCGGCGGGCCCGCAGGGGGCGCCTGGGTCGATCTCCTCGCTCCCACTGACCTATGAGACCCGCACGGTCACGAACCCCGTCAACACGCGCATCACCGCGCACGTCGATTGCCCCAGCGGCCAGCACGTGACCGGCGGCGGCGTGGCGAGCTTCAGCCCCTGGGACCAGCAGGACGTCGGCGCTTCTCGCCCCACAGGCGGTGCCACCGGCTGGGAAGTGGACATCGACAACTTCGGAAAACAGGAGTGGAGCTTCCGGGTCTACGCGATCTGCGCTCCATCGGAGCTTCCCGAGTAGGTCGAATGCGATGAGCGGGACCTCGAATCGAAGCCGCCTGGGCCGCGCGACCCTCGCGTCCCTGCTCGTCGCGGTGATGGTGCTGGCGGGGGTTGCGCTGGCGGCCGCCGGCGACGGCAAGCGCGGCCCACGGGGGCGGCCCGGACCACAGGGCGCGACGGGCCCGAAGGGGCTTCCCGGCAAGCCCGGGGGAATCGCGCTCGATTACGTCAAGACGGGGCCAGTGAACAACGCTCCCGGGAAGCAGAACTTCGCAACTGCCACCTGCCCTGCCGGTGAGCACGTGACGGGCGGGGGCGTGATCACGAGCGGAGGCAAGTTCACGCAGTGGGTGAACTCGAGCTTCCCTGCCCGCGACGGCAGCTCCTGGACCGGCTACGTTGACAACGTCAACGACACGATCGTTCGCACCTTCACGGTCCACGCGATCTGCGCTCCATCGACGGTCGTTTGCCTGGGCCAGCTTTGCCCGGCGAAAAGCCATCAGGCGCGTTCGCTTCGGGTAGCGGACTCGAAGCGCGGCCGGCCGGGTCCCCCCGGGGCCGCAGGGCGCTGCGGGACCGCGCGGGGATCCCGGCTCCTCGACGCTTCAACTCGACTATCCGGTTGCGAGCTTCGACGCCGGTCCGCAGACCCAGACGCCCGCCTTCAAGGATTGCCCGAACGGCGAGCAGATAATCGGCGGCGGGGCGTCGGCCCCCGGCCCGTTCAACCACTCGTACCTGAACAGCACCGGGCCGAGCGGAACATCCGGCTGGTTTGGCGCCGAGGACCGCGTCACGGCGGACACTGGGCCGCTCGTGATCTACCCGGTCTGCACGCTGAAGCCCCCCACGGCGAAGGTTGCCGCGAAGCACCGCCACCACCGCGGTCGGCGCGGTCCCCAGGGCCCCCGTGGGGCCACGGGCCCGACCGGACCGCAGGGCGAGGCGGGCTCGATCCCCTCGCTCGCCCTCACGGTCGTTGAGTCGAACGCGATCGGCAATCCGCACCAGGAGCGGACGACCGGCGACGCGAACTGCCCGAACGGCCAGCACGTAACCGGCGGAGGCGTGTTCAGCAACGGCGGGTGGTTCGACCAGCGGGTCGCGGCCACGCGCATTCAGGGCGGCGCCACTGGCTGGGAGGCCGAGGTCGACAACCTCGCCGGCGGCGACCTGAAAATCCGCGTCTACGCCATCTGCGCGGACTCGAAGATCCCTTCCAAGCGCTAACTCTAAGAGGGATCTGACCCCGCTTGGGAATGCGCAGGCGTGGGCTGGCGGGCGTCGAATCCCGTTTGACGCGCGTAGACCCCCTGCTACCCTCGCGCGGCTTTCCGATGCGCCTCATCGTCACCGAGAAGAACAACTCAGCCAAGAAGATCGCCGACATCCTCAGCGGCGGCTCGGCCAAGGCCGACGCCACCTACAAGGTGCCGTACTACACCTGGACGGACGCCGACGGCGAGCACATGGCGATCGGCCTCAAGGGCCACGTCATGGGCCCGGCCTTCCCGGAGGGCTACTCGAACTGGCAGGAGACCGACCTGCACGAGCTGATCGACGCCCAGATCGTCAAGGAGGCCACCGACAAGAACGTCGTCAAGGCCGTCCGCAAGGTCGCGAAGGAAGCCTCGGAGATCGTGATCGCGACCGACTTCGACCGCGAGGGCGAGCTGATCGGCCTCGAGGCGCTCGAGCAGATCGTCGACGCAAACCCGGAGGTCACCGCCAACGGCCTCAACGAGAAGCCTCCCGTCAAGCGAGCCCGCTACTCGGCGCTCACCAAGGAGGAGATCGAGCGGGCCTTCGGCGACATCGACGAGCTTTCGTACGACCTCGCCTACGCGGGCGCCGCGCGCCAGGACATCGACCTGATCTGGGGCGCCACCCTGACCCGCGCCGTCTCGCTCGCAACCCGCCGCTTCGGCTCCAACTTCCTCTCGGTCGGCCGCGTGCAGAGCCCGACCCTGGCACTCATCGTCGAGCGCGAGCTGGAGCGTCGCGCCCACGTCGCCAAGCCGTACTGGGAGCTCTTCGCCAAGTTCAGTCATCCAGACGGCTCGTTCGAGGCGCACCACGCCACGGACAAGTTCTGGGAGAAGGCCGAGGCCGAGGCGGCACTTGCCGGGACCAAGAGCCCGGGCGTCGTCAAGGAGGTGAGCTCGCGGCGGAACTCGCGAAAGCCGCCGACTCCGCTCAACACCACCGCCTTCACGACCGACGCCTCCAGCCGCCTCGGAATCACGCCGGCTGCCGCGATGCGCGTGGCCGAGGACCTCTACATGGATGGCTTCATCTCCTATCCGCGGACGGACAACACCGTCTACCCGCGCTCGCTGAACACGCGCGAGCTGGTCCAGTCGCTGGTGCGTATCCCCGAGTTCCAGGCGGCGGCGCCGCTGCTCGAGGGCGAGCTCCAGGCGACCCGCGGCAAGAAGGAGACGACCGACCACCCGCCGATCTACCCGACCCAGGCCATTTACCCCGGCGCGCTGGAGGGACCGAAGCGCCGCGTCTACGAGCTGGTCGCCAGACGCTTCCTCGCGACCTTCTCGCCGCCGATGATCACGGAGTCCACGCGCGCCGACATCACCGCCGGCAGCGAGGACTACTTCGTCCGCGGCTCGGTGGTCGTCGATCCTGGCTACGCCGCCATCTACACCTACGCGCGCTCGGCCGACGAGGAGATCCCCAAGCTCGAGCAGGGCCAGGAGCTGCCGCTCGACGGCGATCCGTGGCTGGTCGACAAGGAGACCCAGCCGCCGTCGCGGATCAGCCAGGGCAAGCTGATCGAGCTGATGGAGGAGCGCGGACTCGGCACCAAGGCCACGCGCGCAGACATCATCCAGAAGCTCTACGACCGCGGCTACGTCTTCTCCAACCCGCCGGAGCCCTCAGAGACGGGGATCGCCATGTACAGGGCGTTCCACGAGTACGTCGAGGAGATGGCGACCCCCAAGATGACCGCGGAGCTCGAGCGCGACATGGACCAGATCGCTGCCGGCGAGACCTCCAAGGACGAGGTCCTTCGGATCAGCCGCGAGATGCTCCACTCGACGACCAACCACCTCCAGGAGAACACCGAGGAGTTCGCGAAGCAGATCTGGGCGGGGATGGACGAGGACAAGTTCCTCGGCCCTTGCAAGGTCTGCGAGGAGGCCGGGCGAAAGCGCGAGGACGGATCCCCCAACCGCCTGCGCATCATCCAGCTGAAGGGCGGCAAGCGGATGTACGGCTGCGAGGGCTGGATCCGCCCGCCCGAGGTCGCCGAGGGCGAGCCGCCGCCGCCGAACCCGGACTCGTGCCCGGTGAGCGGCCCGCTGCCCGGCCGCGGCTACGAGCTGTGGCGGCTGGAGGAGCGCTGCTCGGTCTGCGAGCAGATGCCGCGCCTCACTGTCAAGGGCTTTCGTGGCCGGCCGTGGAAGCTCTGTTTGAACGACGACTGCCCGACGATGGTCGAGATGCGCTTAAAGCGCGCGGAGCGCCAGGCTGCAAGGGAGGCCCGCGAGGCGGCGAAGGCCGCCAACGGCGACGCGCCGGCGGACGGCGACGCGACGAGTGACGCCGGTGCCGACGGAGCGAAGCCGGCGAGGAACGGTGGTCGGAGGCGCCCGAAGAAGCCGGGCCCGACCACGGCGCGCACCAAGCGCGCCCGCTCGACCAAGTAGCGCCCGCCCGTGTTCATCACGCTCGAGGGCATCGACCGTTCGGGCAAGACCACGCAGGCTGCGCTGCTGGCCGAGGCGCTGGGCCCGGACACGCTGGCGCTGCGCGAGCCCGGCGGCACCCCGCTCGGGGAGCGAATCAGGGACATCCTCAAGGACCCCGAGCTCGAGTTCGGGGCCGGCATCGAGCTCCTGCTCTTCTCGGCCGCTCGGGGCCAGCTCATGGGCGACGTCATCGTCCCGGCGCTCGAGGCGGGCCGAGACGTGATCTGCGACCGCTTCATCGACTCGAGCGTCGCCTACCAGGGCGCCGCCGGCGGCCTCGGCGTCGAGCACGTCGAGGAGTTCAACGCGAGGGTGACGCAGGGGCAGGTTCCCGAGCTCACCCTGCTGCTGCGCATCGATCCCGACCGCGCCGAGGCGCGGGGCCAGCAGCGGCTCGCGGCCGGCGAGGTGGATGGCGCGGACCGGTTCGAGCGCGCCGGCCCCGGCTTTCAGCGCGCCGTCGCCGAGGCCTACGACGAGCTGGCTCGCCGCCACCCCGAGCGAATCGTCGTGATCGACGCCGAGGGCGCCCCCGAGGAGGTCCACGAGCGGGTGATGGCCGCGGTCGGAGCGAGGCGCGGATGAGCCACGAGCCGCTCGCGGCGGCAACCGAGCACCAGCCCGGCGCGCGGGTTGCCCTGCGCGCCGCCGTCTCGGCGCCCTCGCACGCCTACCTGTTCAGCGGCCCTCGCGGCGCCGGCAAGGGCATGGCCGCAAGGGCATTCGCGGCCGAGATCCTCGCGGCGGGCGCCGGGGACCCCGCCGACGCGCGACGCCGGGCCCTTGCCGACCCATCGCCCCACCCGGACCTGACCTGGGTGCGGCCACCGGGGATGCAGCACCTGGTCGACGAGATCCGCTCGCGGGTGATCGCGGCCGCGGCGTATCGGCCGTTCGAGGCGGAGCGGCGCGTGTTCGTGATCGAAGACGCCGAGGCGATGGCGGAGGAGAGTCAGAACGCGCTGCTGAAGACGCTCGAGGAGCCGGCTCCGTTCGCCCATCTCCTGCTCCTGAGCTCCGAGCCGGCGGCGATCCTCGAGACGGTTCGCTCGCGCTGCCAGCCCGTTCGCTTCAACGCCCTGCCCCTGGCCGCGGTCGAGGCGCGCCTCGCCGAGCTCGCCCCGGACGCCGCCGTGGACTCCCGCCGCGCGGCGGCGCGGCTGGCGGGCAACGACCCGAGGCTGGCGGCGGAGCTCCTCGTGGCGCCGGGAAGCGAGCTTCGCGACGCGGCGCCGGCGCTGGTCACCGCCGCGCGCGACGGGGACCTGAGCGGGACGCCGTGGGCGCGGCTCCTCGCGATTGCCGACGACGCCGGCGCGCAGGCGGCGGAGCGAGCGCGCGAGGAGCTTGCGGCGGCCGCCGACGCGGCCGGGGAGAGCCGCGGGCAGCGGGCGGCCGAGGAGGCGGTCCGGCGCGCCGCGCGCCAGGCACGAACGGCGGCTCTGGACACGTCCCTCGCCCTGGCGGGCGCCTGGCTGCGCGACCTCGTCGCGGTCGCGAGCGGAGCCGAGGAGCTCATCCAGAACTGCGACCGCCTGGACGAGCTGCGTGCCGGAGCGGACGGCATCGACGCGCGGCGGGCGCGACGTGCCGGGGAGGTGGTGATGGACACAAGGCGCCGGTTGCGGGTTAACGTAGGCGAGGAACTTGCCCTTGAGACGCTCGCCTTCCGCCTCGAGGCTCTGCTGAGCGCAAGATGATTCCCCCCGAAGGGCCCACCCGGCAATCACGCCTTCGGCGCCGCACGGACCGCCTGACGCTCGACCACCCGCACCCGATCGGAGAGCGGGCGACCCGGCGGCGCGCCACCCGCCGCTTCGGCGGAGTCCGGCTCTACCTCGCGCTCGCGTTCGCGGCGGTCGCGCTGATCGCCGCGGGCCTCACGTACGTGCTCGCCAGCGGCTCCTCCAGCGACGCAGCCCGGTCGAGCTCGTCCGCGATTGCCGTCGGGCGGACCATCAAGCTCGCCGACCGGATCGGCCGCCAGGACCCGAGCGGCGTGAAGCGGGTCATCGCGTCGGCCATCGACCCCAGCCTTCTCGGCGTGGGCGGTGGATGCGCTCGGTCACCTGGAGACGCCGGCGATCGTCAACGGCTTGAACTTTCACGAGCTGCCGAGCCGCTCCGTCGCGATCCGGGCGGGACTTTCGGGAACCCGGTCCGTGGTCGACCTGCCGGGGTCGGTCACGATCGTCTCGCTTCCGCTCTTCCACAACGGCCAGCCCTCGGGGGCGGTCCTGGTGCGCGCCGAGCGCGCCGACACCGTCACCAAGGCGCTCAACGCCCTGCGCGGCGATCAGCTGACGGCGGCGGTCGTTGCGGTGCTCGTGGCGGTCGTGCTCGGCGCGCTGATCGCCAACGCCATCACCACCAGGGTCAAGCGCCTTGCCGACAGCGCGGCGCGGATCAGCGAGGGCCGGCTCGACGAGCCGCTCGAGGGGGCCGGCGGCCGCGACGAGATCACCGACCTCGGACGGGCGCTCGAGACCATGCGGGCCGCCCTTCGCGAGACGTTCGGGGCCCTGCGCTCGGAGCGCGACCGTCTCACCGCGATCTTCGACGCTCTCGACGAGGCGGTGATCGTGGCCGGGGCGGACGGCGAGTCGCGCTTTCGAAACCCCGCGGCGGAAGACCTCGTCCTCGCCGACGACAAGGTCATCGAGGCGCTCATGCCGTGGGTGCGGCGGGCGCTCAGCCGCGGCTCCGCGGAGAGCGACGGCATCCGCATCGGCGACAAGGTGTACGCGCTCGCGATGACCAAGCTGCCCGCCGAGGGGGCGGTCCTCGCGGTCGTCCGCGACCGCACCGAGGAGCTTCGCCGCGGTATCGCCGAGCGCGACTTCGTCTCCAACGCCGCTCACGAGCTCCGCAACCCGATCGCCGGGATCTCCGGTGCGATTGAGGTGCTGCGCGGCGGCGCCAAGGACGATCCCGAGGCGCGGGAGCACTTCCTCACGCGGCTTGCCGCCGACGCCGAGCGGATCACCCGCCTGACGCAGTCGCTGCTCACCCTGGCCCGCATGGAGGCGGTGAGCGAGGGCGCCTCCGAGCCGCTCGATGTCCACCTCGCCGCCACCGAGGCGGCTCAGGTCGTCACGGGGGAAGAAGGGGTCGACCTGGTCATCGACGTCGAGGACGACCTCGTGGCCGCGGGCGACTCGCTCCTGCTTCGCCAGATCCTCATCGGCCTCCTCACCAACGCCTTCAAGAACACGTCACCGCCGGGCACGGTTACGCTTGGCGCCCGCAGGGAAGCCGAAGAGCAGGAAGAGCAGGTCTTGATCGAAGTCTCCGACACCGGCAAGGGCATATCCCCCGACGAGGTCGGACGCGTGTTCGAGCGCTTCTACCGCGGATCCGGGTCCCTCGAGCAGGAGGGATTCGGCCTCGGGCTTTCGATCGCGAAGCGGATGGTCGACGTCATGGGCGGGGAGATCGGCGTCCGCTCCGAGGTGGGCGTCGGCAGCACCTTCTGGGTGCGGCTGCCAGCGGCGCAACCGGCTCCCACTCCGGTGGCGTGATGAGGTGCTTTAGCACCGAAACCGGCAGGTTTGGGTTGAGGGGCTTTGCCCCGAAAGCAGCATGTAAGGGCGCAGCCCGCAGATGGTTCGGCGGCGAAGCCGCCGCAGGTCATTCGTGATGAGCTCCGGCCGCATACTGGTCGCCGACGACGAGCCCTCGGTCCGCGACGCCGTCGGCTACGCGCTCCAGCAGGAGGGCTTCGACGTCACCGTCGCCGTCGACGGCGACGACGCCGACGGCAAGCTCACCGAGAGCGGGCTCGGTTTCGACCTGCTGATCCTCGACATCATGATGCCGGGCCGCAGCGGCCTCGACCTCTGCCGCGACGTGCGCGCGCGCAGCCCGGTTCCGATCATCCTCCTCACCGCGAAGGACGCGGAGGTGGACAAGGTGGTGGGGCTCGAGGTCGGCGCCGACGACTACGTCACCAAGCCGTTCTCGGTCCGCGAGCTCCTCGGGCGCGTCCGTGCCCAGCTGCGGCGCCGCGAGCTCGACCGCGGCGTCTCCGACCGCGACGCCAAGAGCCTCGATGCCGGCGCCGTGCGCATCGACCTCGCCCGTCACCTGGTCACGGTCCGTGGCGAGCCCGTGAACCTCACGCGCTCGGAGTTCCAGGTGCTGCGGCTGCTCGCCGAGCGTCCCGGCCAGGTCTTCAGCCGCCGGGAGATCATGGAGGAGCTGTGGCAGTCCGAGTTCTCGGGCGACGTCCGCGCCTGCGACGTCCACATCTCCAACCTGCGCCAGAAGATCGAGCGCGATCCTCAGGACCCCGAGCTCGTCCTCACGGTGCGGGGCGTCGGCTACCGCCTCGCGGAGGGCGAGTAGGTGGTTTCGGAGCTAAAGCTCCTCGACTTACACTCCCGCCGACGTGCCGGCGTAGCTCAGCTGGTAGAGCACTTCACTCGTAATGAAGGGGTCAGCGGTTCAAGTCCGCTCGCCGGCTTTGCGCCTCAGGCGCCCAGGAACTGATAGGGATCGGGGGACCGGTATGGCCGACAACGTGGATGTGATCCAGGGGATCTGGGACGCCTTCGGCAACGGGGATGTCGATAAGGCGGCGAACCACTTCGCCGACGACGCGGAGGTGATGGCGCCCGACCCTCTTCCCTGGGGCGGGACGCACGTTGGCCCGGACGGCTTTCGTGACTTCGCGGATCTCCTCAACGGGTCGTTCAAGGACCTGAAGGTTCGCCCGGCCAAGATCCTCGGTTCCGACGACAACCACGTGACGGTCCTCGCGCACGCGAGCGGGAAGACGCAGGCGGGCAAGCCGCTCGAGGTCGATGTCCTCTGGCTCTACCAGCTGCGGGATGGGCGGGTCACGTCGGCGCACGCCTACACCGACACCGCGACGATCCTCGAGGCGCTCGACTGACCCAACGCATTCGGGTCTCCGTCGTCGTCGTCGCCCACGAGAGCGCCGACGCCCTCGATCACGCGCTCCCGGCACTGGTCCGCGAGCTCGCCCCCGATGACGAGCTGATCGTCGTCGACAACGCCTCGACGGACGGCTCCGCGGACCGCGCCCGCGAGCTGGCGCCCGAGGCGACGGTGATCGAGGCCGGGGCGAACCTCGGCTACGGGGCCGGCAACAACCGGGGCGCGGCCGCTGCCCGCGGCGACCTCCTCGTCTTCCTCAACCCCGACGCCGTCGTCCAGCCCGGGTTTCGCGATGCGATCGCGGCGCCGCTTCGCGACGGGCGGTGGGCCGCCTGGCAGGGCCTCGTGACCGCGGAGGAGGGCCGCGTGGTCAACACCCGCGGCGGCGTCGTCCACTTCACCGGCATCGCCTGGGCCGGGGGGGCCGGCGAGCCGGTCGCCGCCGCCCGCGATGCCGGCGCGACCGAGCCGGGCTTCGTGTCGGGAGCGTGCCTCGCGATCCCCCGCGAGCGTTTCGCGGGGCTCGGCGGGTTCGCCGAGAACTTCTTCCTCTACCAGGAGGACGTCGACCTCTCGCTGCGGGTCCGCCTGGCGGGAGGCCGGCTCGGAGTCGCGGATGGCGCGCGCGCCGACCACGACTACGAGTTCGACCGCGGCGCCGCCAAGTGGCGCTATTTGGAGCGAAACCGCTGGGCGACGATCCTTCGCACCTACCCGGCGGCGCTGCTCGCGCTGGTCATGCCGGCGCTCATCGCGACCGACCTCGCGCTGTGGCCCGTGGCGATTGCCGGCGGCTGGGCGGGCGCGCGGCTGCGGGCGCTCGGGGACACGCTGCGGCGGTTGCCGCGAGTGCTCGGGGAGCGCCGCGAGATCCAGTCGACGAGGACGATCGGCGCCGCCGAGTTCGCCGCCGCGCTCACTCCCGACCTCGACTCCGCCTACCTCGGCGCGGCGTCGCGCTCGCGGGCGCTGCGGGCGCTGTTGCGCGCCTACTGGCGGGCGGTGAACGGGCTGCTGAGTCGCTTACCCGCGGCGCCCGGATAGACCGCTCGGTAGCGGATGTGCAGCGGGGTGTGGTCCTTGAACGCCTGCGCCGTGACGCGGACGTGGTAGGGCTCACCGCAGACGTTCACCTTCGCCGTCGCGCCGTATCCCGAGAAGTAGGCGACGCACAGCTCGTTGCCGTGCCGGTAATAGCTGGGGGCGAGCTTGTGGCCCTGGTTCAGGACGCTGACGCGAACATCGCCGCGAAGGCGCTCGGAGGAGACCCAGTGCTTCGGCTTCGACGAGGCGAAGATCCCCACGTTGCAGCCACCCGAGCAGGGGCGCCTGACCTCTCGCTTGACGGTGTCGACGGACGCGCTCGACGAGGCGCTGAGTAGCGCCGCGGACACGCCGATGGCCGCGAGTGCGGCAATTCGCTTCACGGACCCCTCTTCGACAGCCGCGCGCCGCCGCTTGAATGCCGTGCAATAAGACGAACGGCCCGCGTCGCGGGCCGTTCGTGGAACTCGTGCGTGTGGGTGCTCTACGGAGCTTCGGTCTGCACTCCGAGGGGCTCGAAGTTGAAGACCTGGTTGTTGATCCGCAGGTCATCGACGGCGCCCTGAAACGGGTCGTCGCGGCCCTTGGAGATACCCACGGACAGCGAGATCGCGGCATCGCCCGTGCTCGAGTCGTGGTTGGCGACCAGCGCCTGCTTGGCCTCGGAGAGAGTGCAGAAGTGAGCCTGGGTACAGCCCGTGGCCGCCGCCACGGAGCCGTTGCTGAAGTACCACCCGCCCGGGGACACCGCGTCGGCGGCCGCGTCGATGTGGCTCCACTGCCCCGGTGTGACTCCCGAGGCGGCGGCATTCGGCGTGAACACCATCGACGTGTAGGACTTGCCTGCCACATGCGGGTTGATCTCGAATGTGATGTTCGGCAGGTTGTTCGCGTCACCCACGCCCTGCGTGTCCTCGCCGGTCTGGTAGACGTCGTATGCGACCTGGTTCAGGCTGCTGATCGGCGTGCCGGCGAAGTCGACCTCGTCACCGAAATCCACCTTCTCGGTCGTCGCGGTTGGATCCGGGGTCGGGCTTGGGAAGCGGCTCACCTCGAGCCCCAGGCTGCCCTCGCCCCGCGGCGGTCCGACGGTGGAGCCGCTTGCGTTCAGGAAGTAAGGGCCTGAGCGGAGCGCCGCGACTGGCGAACCGATCGTGTTGCGCTCGATGACGCCCCAGTGCGTACCGGTTACGGGATCGCCCCCGCCTCCACCGCCGATCGAGACGCCGCCGGTGCCTTGCGGGCCCGTTGCTCCGGTGGCGCCCGCGGGGCCGGTCGCGCCCTGTGGGCCGCCGTCGTTGATCTTCGCCAGCAATCCGGGCCGGAGCTTCTTCGCTCGAAGCGTCTTGTTGTGCAAATCCTTGCCCCTGAGCGAGCCGTTCTTGATGTCGTGGCCCGTGATCAGGTTTGCGGCCCCGGCCGCGGCGATGATCGACACCGATGCGACGATCGCGCCCACCGCGAGCGCTTGCCAGTTCCTGCTGATCAGTTTGCGCATGCCAATCCTTCGATCGAACTAGACGATTGATGGCCCTACCCAATCGATCGTAGGAACATACATGCATGCGCCGGCACGACCGCGAATTCGACGTTTGCCGCGAATAGGCGGGCAAATGTCGAATTCGAGATGAGAGCGGGCTAGATCGGCCGGGACTCGCCGGTGGCGGGCTCGCGGTCGGCGACCGGGTCGTCCGTCGCCGTGCCGTCGCCGTTGGCCGCCGTGCCGTTGCGGGCGCGGCGCAGCTCGTGGTCGAGGCGGGCGACGTCCTGGGCGAGCATCTTCGTCTCCTCGGAGAGGCGGGAGATCGCGACCGAGAAGTGGAGCAGCAGGATGAAGACCACTCCGAAGGCCGCGGCGAAGAGGAAGTTCGAGGGCGTCTTGAAGTGGAAGACGTCGTGGGTGAGCCAGCTCAGGAGCTGGTTCCACACGGCCAGCACGAGCAGGGCCAGGGACAGAACCATCCAGAGGAGCGCGTAGCGCTCGACCAGCCGCCGCCTGCGGACGAGCTCGAGCACCAGCCCGAAGGCGAGCCCGGTCACGACCACGGCGATGATGCGCGTGGTGGACGAGAGGTGCAGCGAGTCGGCCGCGGTGGGAATCACCGGCTCACCTCGGGACCGGGCGGCGCCGGAAGAGCCCGACGAATATCGCCAGCAGCACCTTCGCCATGTAGTAGGCGCTGCGGGGGTAGTCGATCGAGCTGCGCCCGTAGCCGCGCGCGTTCATGCGCACCGGCACCTCGTGGAGGCGCAGGCGATGCGCGTTCAGCATCAGGATCGCCTCGACCTCCGGGTAGTCGTGCGGGTAGTCGCGGGCGAAGAGCTCGATGCCCCGCCGGTTCGTCATCCGGAAGCCGGAGGTGGGATCGGTGATCCGCTGGCGCGTGATGATCGTGAGGACGACGGAGAAGATCAGGTTGCCCGCGCGGCGGCCGATCGGCACCCGGTAGCCGGGATTGCCGCGGAAGCGGCTGCCGCAGACCATGTCCGCCTTGCCATGCGTGTGGAGCGCCTGGAGCAGCTCCGGCAGGTAGTGCGGCTTGTGCTGGCCGTCGCCGTCGACCTGAACCGCGACGTCGTAGCCCTCGCGGAGCGCGTACTTGTAGCCCGACTGCACCGCGCCGCCGATCCCGAGGTTGAACGGGTGCCGGATGACAACCGCGCCCTCGGCCTCGGCCTCATTCGCGGTTGCGTCCGTGGAGCCGTCGTCGATCACCACGACGTCGAAGTCGGGGGCCTCGCGCTTGATGTCGCGCACGACGCGACCGACCATCCCGCCCTCGTTGAAGGCTGGGACGATCGCGAGCTTGCGGAGCTGTGACGTAGCTGCGGACACGTGGCGTGCGGCCTGGACTCGCGCCGCTGAGGTTAGCGGCAATAGTCGCGAGATCTCACACGTCTCTGTGCGCCAGCAATTCCTCGCGCTCGGCCAGCCTGTTGCGCCGCCGCAGCGCCGCCTCGCGCTCGCGGCGCAGCTCGTCCTCGCTCTCGGCGAGCAGCGGCGGTGCGGGCGCCGGGCGCCCGTTCTCGTCGAGCGCGACCATCGTCAGATACGCGGTCGAGGTGTGCTTCACGTCGCCGCTGCGCGGGTGCTCCGCCTCGACCCGCACGCCGACCTCCATCGAGGTCCTCCAGACCGCGTTGACGCTCGCCCGGCAGGTGAGAAGGCAGCCGATGTTGACGGGGTCGATGAAAGTCATCCGGTCCATCGCGGCGGTGACAACGCGCGAGCCGCTGTGGCGAACTGCCGCGATGCCCGCGGCCTCATCGCACATCTTCATGACGATCCCGCCGTGGACGAACCCCGCCGAGTTCGCGTCCACGATGCCCATCCACCGCACGAGGATCGAGTGCGACTCGCGTGCCGGCTTCGGCTCCACGAGGGCACTCTATGCGAGCGCACAGACCCGCCCGAACGTAGCTGGGTCTGCCGGTGCTGGGCTGCCCCGGGGATACTGGATCGGCGATGACGAGGCGCCTCGAAGCGCTGGAGCGCGAGATCACGAGCTGCCGGCGCTGCCCGCGCCTGGTCGCCTGGCGCGAGCAGGCCGCCGCGGATCCGCCTCGTCGCTACGCAGGGCAGCGCTACTGGGCGCGGCCGGTTCCGGCGTTCGGCGACCCCAATGCCCGCATCGTCCTCGTCGGGCTGGCGCCGGCGGCCCACGGCGCCAACCGGACGGGCCGGATGTTCACCGGCGACCGCTCGGGCGACTGGCTCTACGCGGCCCTACACCGCGCCGGGCTCGCAAGCCAGCCGACCTCGAGCGCTGCCGACGACGGCCTGCGGCTTCGCGACGTGTGGATCACCGCCGTGAACCGCTGCGCGCCGCCCGCCAACAAGCCGACGCCCGGAGAGCGCGACAACTGCCTGCCCTACCTGGCGCGCGAGCTCGAGCTGCTGCCGAACGCGCGGGTCCTGCTCGCCCTCGGGGCCTACGCCTGGGACGGGGCGCTACGGGCGCTCGCCGAGCTCGGCGAGGAGATCCCGCGCCCCCGGCCCCGGTTCGGGCACGCCGCCGAGGCGGAGGTCGGCCGCTTCGGAATGCTCGGCTGCTTTCACCCGAGCCAGCAGAACACCTTCACCGGCAAGCTCACTCAGCCGATGACCGCCGCGGTCCTCGAGCGCGCGACGGCGCTGGCCGGCTGAGCATCGCGCGTCCTGCGGCGCGCCCCCACCAGGCCACCGCGTGCGGGGACCAGGGTCACGTGGCGCAGGCGAGCGCGCTCGTCGCGCTCGTCGACGGCCCGCAGCTCGAAGTTGCGAATGACCTCGGCGACGACGGAGCGCAGCTCGAGCATCGCGAGGTGCGAACCGAGGCAGCGCCTTCGGCCGCCCCCGAACGGGATCCAGGCGTCGGGCTGGACCTTCTCGCCCAGGAACCGCTCCGGCTTGAAGCGCAGCGGCTCGTCGTAAACAGCGGGATCCGTATTGACGAGCGGGATTGCGGGCGAGACGTACCAGCCCGCGTCGAGCTCGTAGTCGCCGAGCCGCAGGGTTCCCCGCAGCAGGCGGGGGGCGTCGATCACCACCGGACGAACCCGAAGCGCCTCCTTGACGACCGCGCCGAGATAATCGTCGCCGCCCTCGGAATCGACTTCGTCCACCAGGCGCTCCAACGCCTCCGGGCTTCGCACGAGCCGCTCGAAGGTCCAGGCAAGCGCGGTCGCGGTGGTCTCATGGCCGGCCTCGAGGAGCGTGATGAGCTCGTCGCGAAGCTCAGCGTCGGTCATCGGGGTGCCGTCTTCGTCCGTGGCGGCGAGCAGCATCGAGAGCACGTCCTCGCCGCTCTCACCGGTGCGACGGCGCTCAGCGACCTCCTCGTAGATGAGCGCGTCCGCCTCCTCGCGGAGCTTCCAGAAGCGGGGCAGGGGGCTGCCGGGGAAGTGGTTGAGGATGCGGGAGTTGAGGTGCTGCTCCGGGGTGCCCGGAAGCAGGCCGAAGACGAAGATCGAGCCGCCGACGTCGATCAGCTTCGGCAGCAGGTTGCGAAGTCGCGCGCGCCGCTCCGAGTCGCGGACGCCGAGGACGAGCTGGAGGATCACCTCGAGCGTGATCGCCTGCATCCGCGGCCGCAGCGCGAGCTCCGCCTCGGCCGGCCAGCTCGCCACCTCCTGCCGGGCGATGCGCTTGATCTCGTCGGCATAGCGCTCGACGGCGGCGCCGTGGAACGGCGGGCCGACGAGCTTTCGCTCCCGGGTCCAGGCCTCGTCCTCCAGGCAGAGCAACGAGTTCTTGCCGACGAGCGGCTCGAGGAACTCGCGCCGCACCTCGCCCGCCCGGCCCACGTCGCGGTCCGTCGCGAAGACCTGGCGCGCCAGGGCGGGCTCCGCCACGTAGACGAAGCGCGGGTAGCCGAGGAGCTTGGCGCGGAAGACCGGGCCGAAGCGCTCGCGCGAGCGCTTCATGAAGGCGACGGGGTCGGCGACGAGCTGCGTCGTCTGGACGAGGGCGGGGGCGCGCCAGCCCGGGGGTGTCGTCGTCTTGCTCACGTCAAGGACCTCCTCGTGTCGTGATCCGTCCTATACGCGCGTATAATACAAATGTATGAATCCTGCTGTCGCGCCGCCCCGTTCGCGAGGCTCGCATCGCGAGCGCCTGCTCGACGGGGCGATGGTGTGCCTGCGGGAGAAGGGCTACGCGCGCACCACGGCCCGCGATCTCGTCGCCGCGTCGGACACGAACCTGGCCTCGATCGGCTACCACTTCGGCAGCAAGGAGGCCCTGCTCGACGAGGCGATTGCCCAGGGCTTTGCTGACTGGACCGCTGCGGTCGAGTCGGCGATGTTCGCCGCCGAGGGCGCCAGCGCTGCGGAGCGTTTTCAGGCCTCGCTCGAAGCGATGATCGGGCGCTTCGAGGAGCTGCGGCCGTTCCTCGTCTCGTTCGTGGAGGCGCTGCCTCAGGCCATCCGCACCGAGAGCCTGCGCGAGCGCTTCGCCACGGCCTACACGGAGTCCCGGGCAGCGAGCGCCGCGATGGTCCGTAGGGCCGTGGAGGGCGCGGGGATCGAGGTGACGGACGTCCAGGCGCAGGCGCTGGCCGCGGTCGGGATGGCGATCTGCGACGGGATGATGCTCCAGTGGCTGCTCGACCCGGCCGAGACGCCGTCGCCGGCGGCCGTGATGGATGGGCTCGGAGTCGCCGTCGCCGCGGCGGTGGCAGGCGGCTAAAGACCCGCGGGGACGCGCTCGGGGCGCGCCTGGCCCTCGGCGACTGCGGCCGCGGCCACGGCGCGCGCCACCTCGGCGTGGACGTCGGGATCGAGCGCGTCGGGGACGAGCTCGGAGCGCTTGGTGAGGCTGGCGATCGCGCGAGCGGCGGCCAGCTTCATCGATGTGGTGATGTCGCAAGCGCCGGTCGAGAGCGCTCCGCGGAAGATCCCCGGAAAGCCGAGCACGTTGTTGACCATCGAGCCGTCGGCGGCGAACCCGGCGCCGGCGGCGAGCGCCTCGCGCGGGCCGATTTCCGGATCCGGGTTGGTGAGGGCGAAGATGACCTGGCCCTCGTGTATCTGCTCCGGCTTGATCAGCCCGGGGACCCCGGTCGTCGCGACGACGAGGTCCGCCCTCGCCATGACGTCGTCGAATGAGGTCACCTCGATGCCGCGCTCCCGGGCCCGGGCGTGCGAGCCCTCGTTGGGGTCCGAGGCGACGACCGCGCTGGCGCCCGCCTCGACCATCAGCGTCGCGATCCCGAGCCCGGCTGCGCCCAGGCCGACCTGTCCGACGACGGAGGCTTCGAGCTCGAGCCCGGCCTGCTCGCAGGCGACGAAGGCCGCCGCGAGGGTGGCGACCGCGGTCCCGTGGACGTCGTCGTGCATCACGGGGACGTCGAGGGCCGCGATCAGCCGCGCCTCGATCTCGAAGCAGTCGGGGACCTTGATGTCCTCGAGGTGGATCGCGCCGAAGCCCGGGGCGATGCGAACGACGGTGTCGACGAACTCGTCCGGGTCCTCGGTGTCGATCAGGATCGGGATCGCCGAGATGCCGGCCATCTGCTTGTAGAACATGGCCTTGCCCTCCATCACCGGCATCGAGGCGACGGGCCCGATGTTCCCGAGCCCGAGGACCCGGGTGCCGTTGGTCGCGATGGCGACGGTTCGGCCGATCATCGTGAACCGGCCGGCGAGCTCGGGCTGCTCGGCGAGCATCGTGCAGATGCGAGCGACGCCGGGCGTGTAGGCGTCGCGCATGTCCTGCCAGGAATCCATGCGGCGGACGAGTTCGACGGTCAGCTTGCCGCCCTCGTGCGCGCGCAGGGCGCGGTCGTAGAAGGAGAGGACGTCGACGCCGTCGAGCGCGGCGAGCATCCCGGCGATGCGCTTGGCCTGGCCGTGGTCGGAGACCTCGATCGAGATCTCGCGGAGCGAGCGCTCGCGTCCGAGGCTGATGGTCACGATGTCGCCGATCAGCCCGTGGCCGGTGGCGATCTCGCCGCAGACCCTCGTGAGCTGCCCCGGCAGGTGGGGGACCGACACCCGGTAGACGTAGTCGACCGCCATCTCGCGTTCTAACCTAACGAGCGCGCCATGTTCCCGTTGAACGTTCCCAACGTGCTCACGCTGCTGCGGATCGTCGCGGTTCCGGTCGTCGTTGTCGCGCTGCTCGAGGAGACGCCGTCGGGAGACGTGATCGCCGCCGCGGTGTTCGCGCTGGCCGCGCTGACCGACGGGCTCGACGGCTACATCGCCCGCCGCCGCGGCGCGATCACCACGTTCGGCAAGCTCATGGACCCGCTCGCCGACAAGCTTCTGATCACCGCCGCGCTCGTCTCACTGGTGTCGCTCAACAGGATCCAGCCGTGGGTGGCGATGGTGATCATCGCCCGCGAGTTCGCGGTCACCGGGCTGCGGTCGGTCGCAGCGGAGCGCGGCGTCGTGATCGCGGCAAGCTGGCTGGGGAAGCTGAAGACCGCGCTTCAGGTCGTTGCCGTCTTCGGGCTGATCGCGGTGAAGCCGACGCCGCTCTGGGTCGATCTCACGCTCTACGCCGCCGTGCTTGCGACCGTCGTCTCGGGGGCGGACTACTTCTTCGGGCTGCGACGGCGGATCGCGGAGGCCGAGTCGCTGCGGGGCGTCAGCCTGCGGGCGAACTCGGAATCCTGAGCGCGGTCAGCCGTCGGCGCAGGGCGCCTCGAGCCACTCGCGCACGGTCGTGTGGTGCGCCACGGAGCCGGTTCCGGATTCCAGCTCGGTGCTGATCTCGGCGAGGAGGCCGGAGCGCTCGGCGACGACGGAGTGGCGGTGGATGGTCTCGAGGTTCTCCTGGCGGGCGTGGAGGAAGCCCCGCTCGCGAAGCTGTGGATAGGCAGCGACGACGCGGCGAACCATCTCCCGCACGCAGTCCTCGACGAAGCGCGGCTGGAGGTGCGCCTTCTCGACGACGGTGACCTCGTCGGAGCGCTTCATCAGCTCGTAGATCTCCGAGCTCATCGACTGCTCGACGATGTGCAGGAGGTCGCGGGCGTCGATCTCGAGGTCGAGCCCCTCGGGGCGACCGAGGTGAAGCGAGCCGATGCCGCGCTGGTTGTGCGTGGCGACGGGCACCGCGGCGAAGATGCGTTCGATCTCCTCCTCCGAGAAGCCGTCGGCGGCGAGCCGCTCGCGCGAGCGCCCGGCGACGAGCTCCTGCGCGCACGGGCAGGCGGTCATGCCCTGGGCCTCGACCCCGGTGAGGGTGCGGGTGCCGCGCTCGGAGGCGACGGCGGTGCCGTGCAGCGTGTAGATCTCCTGGGTCGGCACGCCCGAGGCGGGCGCCGGGACGGTCTCCGGGTAGCGGGCGGCGATGTGGACCTCGGCGCGAAGCCCGCCCTGCGCCTTGCGGACCTGCTCGGCGATGTGGCCGGCGAGCAGCTCGGCGCGGAGCGTCTCGCCGAGAACGACGGAGTCGATCGCCTCGTTCACGACCTCCTCGAAGCGGGACATGTGGACGCCCGCCTGGGCGAGGTCGAGGTCGACGAAGCACTCGAGCTCGGCGAAGTAGAGGCCGTGGCCGTCGGCGACGGAGATCACCTTCTCGACGCCCCGGATGCCGACGCGCGTCAGGCTGACCTGCGTGGCGGGGCGCCCGGATTGGACGTCGGGAGTGGCGGGGGCGACGATCTGGCTGGTCTCGAGCATGGCGTTCCTTCAGGGCTCGACGCAGAGGCTAGAGGACTGCGGGTTTCCCGCACGTTGCAGGGGCTACAAAGCCATATAATCCGCGCGCTTTCGAGGGGACCGTCATGAAGGAACGGTGGCAGTGGCTGAAGATGGGCACGGAATGCTGATCGAGGCGGGGGAGTCCGCAGACCGTCAGGGTGCGGAAGCGCCCGCGACGGACGACCAAACGGCGCCGCTCTTCGAGTTCGAGGAGCTCCGCGAGCTGATGGCCCAGGGCCACGAGCGCGGTTACCTGACCTTCGAGCAGATCGCCGCGACGCTCGAGGAGGTCGAGGTCTCCAAGGAGCAGGTGCAGCACCTCCACGCTTACCTGATCGAGCACGGGGTCGACGTGATCGCCGAAGACGGGCTGACGGCGTACAAGGAGGCGAAGGGGGACGGAGAGGACGAGAAGAAGAAGCCCGAGCTCGACCTGACCGTGGAGCCGAGTTTGGACTCGCTGCGCCTCTATCTGCGGTCGATCGGGCGGGTCGACCTGCTGACGGCCGATCAGGAGGTCGAGCTCGCCAAGCGGATCGAGCGCGGCGACATCAACGCGAAGCGCCACATGGTCGAGGCGAACCTGCGGCTCGTCGTCTCGATCGCGAAGGGGTATCTGGGGCGCGGGCTGACGTTCCTCGATCTGATCCAGGAGGGCTCGCTGGGGCTGATCCGGGCCGTGGAGAAGTTCGACTACCGCCGCGGCTTCAAGTTCTCCACCTACGCGACGTGGTGGATCCGCCAGGCGGTGACCCGGGCGATCGCCGACAAGGCGCGGACGATCCGCATCCCGGTGCACATGGTCGAGAAGCTGAACCGGGTGACGCACGTGGAGCGCCAGCTCGTCCAGCGGCTGGGGCGCGAGCCGGAGCCGAGGGAGATCGCCGCGGAGCTGGAGTGCACCGTGCGCGAGGTCCGGGACGTGCTGCGCGTGGCGCAGATGCCCGTGTCGCTGGAGAAGCCGGTCGGGGACGAGGACGAGTCGGAGCTTGGGGACTTCGTCGCGGACGAGTCGGTGGAGGAGCCGTACGACGCGGCGAGCGAGAACCTGCAGCGCGAGGACGTGCAGCGGGTGCTCGACGCGCTTCCGGAGCGCGAGCGCCAGGTGATCGAGCTGCGCTACGGGCTGCGCGGGCACGAGCCGCTGACGCTCGAGGAGGTCGGCCGGGCGTTCGGGGTGACGCGCGAGCGGGTGCGCCAGATCGAGACGACCACGCTGAAGAAGCTGAAGCAGCTCCCCGAGGCGCAGCGTCTGCGCGAGCGCGTCTAGGCGCCCACCGGCGCGCGCGCCGGCTGGCGTACCTGGAAACCCTCACGCGATCGGACGACGGCTGTTTAGTCGATCGAACGGTGCGGGTAGTTGGTTTGCGCGGGGTCGGCAGGGGCCCAGCCCACCAGCGCGCCCTTTGCGGCGTGATGGGCGGCCCCGCTTCTTGGGCCGGCGGCGCTGCCCGTAGGGAGCAGCGCCGTTGGGCCTGAGACTCGGTTTGGTTATCCGGCCAGCCGGAGTTGAGCCTCGCAGCCGGCCGTCGCTGATGGGGGAGGCAGGATTCGAACCTGCGAAGGCTGAGCCGGACGATTTACAGTCGCCATCCGTTGACCGCTTGGATACTCCCCCTCGGTCGGCGCGGAGTCTAGAGGCGACTCGACTGCGTAAACGAGCGGGCGGATCGGCCGAGTCGCGTCGACCTCGTACTCCGAGTACTTCGGGCCCCCCAGGGTCAGCGCGTTGCGCGCTTCGAGCGCGGAGGAGGGGATCATCCATCGCCGTCCCTCCGAAGTGAGGGCGAAGAGGTAGTCGACGCGCGTGGGATCGAGCTTCTTCGTCTCCCGGTTCCAGCTCTGGTTGCCGCCGTTGGTCGCCAGTGTGACGAGGAATCGGAGATGCCCGTCTGGGGTCCTGGTGAGCTTGCGTCGACGTCTTCACCTGTACCCGAAGGAGGCGGCCGTTCACCTCGGCGACGAGATCGACATCGGGACTGTGGCCAAGCGGAATGAACACGGTGGCTCCCAGCCGCGTCAGCCACTCGATCGCGGAGGTCTCGCCGAGGTCCCCCTGTTGGCGGCGGTTGATCAGCCTCTCGGTCACGAACACATGTTCGCAGACGTAGCGGCGGGAAACCGGGTTGTAGACTCGCGGAATCCGCTTGGTTGTGGGACAAATCGGGTCGCGGGTGGGGAAAGCGTGTGTCTTGGGCGTCGTCGCCCTTACGGTCGGCGCCACAGCGCCTGCGCGGTCCGCGGCCGCCGGCCCGGTCACCGTCCGCGGCAACCACCTCGCCTCTCCGAGCGGCCACCGCGTCGTCCTTCGCGGCGTCGACCGCTCCGGCACCGAGTACGCGTGCTCGGGCGGCTACGGCTTCACCGACTCACCCGACTACACCCATCCCGACTCGGCAAGGCTGATCGCCGCGATCCGCGCCTGGCGCGTCAACGCCGTCCGCCTCCCCCTCAACGAGGCATGCTGGTTGCGCATCAACGGCGTCACTCGCCAGTGGGGCGGGCGCGCCTACCGGCGCAAGGTCGCGACCTTCGTCCGCCGCCTCAAGCGCGCCGGCATCCACCCGATCCTCGACCTGCACGTCGCCGACCCTGGCCACTACCCGGCGTCCAGCGCCACCAACGGCCTGCGCCCCGTGCCCGACGCCGGCCACGCCCCGGACTTCTGGCGCTCCGTCGCGCGCCGCTTCGGCCACGACCGCGCGGTCCTCTTCGATCTCTACAACGAGCCCAACGACGTCGGCTGGAAATGCCTTCGCGACGGCTGCGAGATCACCCACGACGGCTACAGCTCCGACGTCCCCCACTACCGCTCGGCCGGGACCCAGCAGCTCGTCCACGTCATCCGCGGGGCGGGCGCCCGCAACGTGATCATGGCTCCCGGGCTCGACTTCACCTCCAACCTCTCGAAGTGGATGCGCTACCGCCCGCGCGACCCCTTGCACCGCCTGGCGGCCTCCCTGCACACCTACGAGGCGCCGCTCGGCGGCTGCGACCCCGCCTGCCGACGGCAGGTCCTCGCCCCGCTCGCCCGCAAGGTCCCGATCGTCACCGGCGAGTTCGGCGACACCGACTGCAACCACGACTACTCCGACGCCTACATGAGCTGGGCCGACCGCCACGGCGTCTCCTACCTCGGCTGGACGTGGGACGCGGTGCGGCCCGGATCCTGGACCTGCGACGGCGGCCCGGCCCTGATCGAGAACTACGGAGGCAAGCCGACCAACTACGGCGTCGGCCTACGTGACCACCTGCGGGCGCTTCGGCGCTAGTCCTCGGCGCCCTCTCGAGGCTCGACCCGAGTGCTCCGCTTCAGGTCCGCAAGCTGATCCTTCGGAAAGCCCGGAAGGGGGTCGAGGTCCTCCAGGGACGCAAAACCGCCGCGAGCGTTCCGCTCGCCGATCAAACGCCTGGCCTGCGTTCGCGAAAGCCCCAGCCCACGAAGCTGCTCGAAGGTCGCCTGGTTGAGCTCCACGATGACCCCAGGCTTCGGCGCCGCTGCCGCCCGCGGCTTTGCCGGCCTGTACTGCTCGGTCGCTGCCGGTAAAGCGTCGCGGTCGGCCAGGTCGGAGAGCCGCTTCTCCACCTCGGTAAGACTCTCCTCCGCCTCGTCGGCGCGCCGGGCGGCGGCTTTCTCGAATTCAATCGCGCGATCCATGCGCGCCTCGGTCGCCTGTAGGAGCCGCTTCGATTCCTCGCCGAAGCGCTGCTCAAGCTCGGCCAAACGACCTGGGCCGGCTGCGGCGAGAAGTTGCTCGGCTGCTCGGTCACTGGCCTCGGCGAGGCGCTTCTCGGCCTCCTCGACTTGCTCTTCGGCGGCGCTCTGAAGCTGGGCCAACTGCCGCTCGAGCCCTTCCGAGAAGCTCTGGTCGAGTCCCTGCTTGGCCTTCTCGGCCGCCTCGGCGAGCTGGCGCTCGATCTCCGCCCGTTGCGCCTCGAGTCCCTCGAGCTTTCGCCTCTCGGCCTCGTCGCGCTTCGCACGAATCCCCTCTTCCGCCTTGCTCTCCGCCTCGGCGAGGCGCTTCTCGGCCTCCTCGACTTGCTCTTCGGCGGCGCTCTGAAGCTGGGCGATCTGGCGCTCGAGCCGTTCTGAGAGGCTCTGGTCGATTCCTCGCTTGGCCTCGGCAAGCTGGCGCTCGATCTCCGCCCGTTGCGCCTCGAGTTGCTCGAGCCTCTGCTGCCCGGCCTCTTCCGCGTGCTCGGCGGCGGCGCTCTGAAGCTGGGCGATCTGGCGCTCGAGCCCTTCCGCGAAGCTCTGGTCGAGTCCCTGCTTGCCCTTCTCGGTCGCCTCGGAGAGCTGTCGCTCGATCTCCAACCGTTGCGCCTCGAGTTGCTCGAGCCTCCGCTTCTCCGCCTCTTCGACTTGCTCCTCGGCGGCGCTCTGAAGCTGGGCGATCTGCCGCTCGAGCCCTTCCGAGAAGCTCTGGTCGAGTCCTTGCTTGGCCTTCTCGGCCGCCTCGGAGAGCTGGCGCTCGATCTCCGCCCGTTGCGCCTCGAGTCCCTCGAGCCTCTGCTGCCCGGCCTCTTCCGCGTGCTCGGCGGCGGCGCTCTGAAGCTGGGCCATCTGCCGCTCGAGCCCTTCCGCGAAGCTCTGGTCGAGTCCCTGCTTGCCCTTCTCGGTCGCCTCGGAGAGCTGTCGCTCGATCTCCAACCGTTGCGCCTCGAGTTGCTCGAGCCTCCGCTTCTCGGCCTCTTCGCGCTTCGCACGAATCCCCTCTTCCGCCTTGCTCTCCGCCTCGGCGAGGCGCTTCTCGGCCTCCTCGACTTGCTCTTCGGCGGCGCTCTGAAGCTGGGCGATCTGGCGCTCGAGCCGTTCTGAGAGGCTCTGGTCGATTCCTCGCTTGGCCTTCTCGGCCGCGTCGGAGAGCTGGCGCTCGATCTTCGCCCGTTGCGCCTCGAGTCCCTCGAGCTTTCGCTTCCCGGCCTCTTCCGCATGCTCCGCGGCGGCGCTCTGAAGCTTGGCCATCTGTCGCTCGAGCCCTTCTGAAAGGTCCTGCTCCAGCCGTTCCCTGGCCTTTCCAGCCTCTTCCTCGAGCCTTGCCCTGGCCTGCTCGGCTTCTTCCTGCTGTGTGCGGAGCGCGTCGCGAATCGCAGCCTCCGTGCTTTCGAGCCGCTCATGTGATTCTTCGGCTGCGAGCCGGGATGCTTCGACTTGCGCCGCGCTCGCTTCGCCCAGAGCCTCCAGACGCGCCTCCACCTTGACAAGGCGCCGATTCAGTGTCGCTTTGGACGCCTCAACGCGCGCCTCTAGCGCCTGGAAACCCTCGGCGAGATCCGACTCGTCCGTCGTCGACGCTTCAACTTCCGCCCCGGCTGTTGACGGGCGCACATCATTTCCCTCCGGATCTGCTCCAGGGGCGACCGGCGGGTTCCAGCGACTGATCTTTCCGTCAAGGGCGCGGAGGCGTGCGGCTCTCTCGTACTGTGACAGTGGAGACCACCTTCGGGAACCGCTTGGGAGCATCGTCCAAGCGGGCTTCTCAACCGTCCTGGAATCGTACTCGGCACGCTTTTAGAGTGCTGCACATTCAGAAGGTCGCCGGCATCTGCGGCTCCGGAACGACACCTCTTGTCACTCTCCCGGCGCTCGGCGATGCCGGTTAGTCCGTCGCTCGGCTTGGGGCCACGCCGGGAAGGGCCTTTCAGTCCCGTTCTCCAGGTGTCCGGCGCCCTGGCCGGGGGAACCGTCGGCGCGCGCGGTCGGAAAGCTGCCTCTCCGCGTTCACTAGACCCTTCTCCTGCTCCCCACGCAGCCTTTCGCGGAGCTTGCTGGCTTCGTCGGCGAGGCGCTGTTCGGCCTCGTCGGCTTGCTGCGCCGCAGCCACTTGCAGCTCGGCGATCTGCTCCTCGAGGCCCTCCGAGAGACCTTCCTTCAGGCTGGCTTGCGACTGTGCGGTCGCTTCGGAAAGCCGCTTCTCAAGCGCCGAACGGAGTGTCTCGAGTTCTTCGCGCTGGTGTTCCTCGGCCGCGGCGGCGGTCGCTTGCAGCTCGACGATCTGCTTCTGGAGGCTTTCCAAGAGGCTGTCCGTCAGGCTGGCTTGCCACTGTGCGGTCGCTTCGGAAAGACGCTTCTCGAGCGCCGAGCGGAGTTTCTCCATCTCCCCGCGCTCGCGCTCCTCGGCTTTCTCTTGCTCCTCACGCAGCCTTTCGCGGAGCTTGCCGGCTTCCTCGGCGAGGTGCCTCTCGGCCTCCTCGGCCCGCTGGGCGGCGGCCTCGTGCAGCCCGGCGATCTCCTTCTTCAGACCTTCCGCGAAACGTTCGTCGAGCTTCGCTCGGGACTCTGCGGTTGCTTCGGAAAGCCGCTTGTCGAGGGCCGAACGCAGTGCCTTCGTAGCCTCGTGCTCGCGCTTCTCGGCCTCCTCGCGCTGCGCTTGCAGGCTCTCGCGGAGTTTGTCGCCCTCCTCGCTGAGCCGCTTCTCGGTTTTCTCCTCGTGCGCGCGGAGCGAGTCGTGAATCGAGATCTCAAACTCTTCGCCCCGCGCGCGCGCGTCATCGGCGGCGAGGCGAGCCGCCTCGGCCTCTTTGACACGAGACTCGTCCAGCGCTTCCAGCCGCGCCTCGATCTTGACGAGACGCCGATTCAAAGCTGCCTCGGAACCCCGCACCAGCGTCTGGAGCTCCAACAGGCGCCCAGTCAGCTCCAAGTCCTTCGCCGGCGATTTCGGTGTCTTGCTAGCTGAGCCGGTAGCCGCGTTCCCCTTCCGAGTGGCTCCCGGGTCCCAGCGATCGATCTTCCCGTCAAGGGCTCGCAGACGCGCGGATCTCTCGTTCTGTGACAGTGTCGATTCCTCGTCAGACCACGCGGAACAGTGGTCAAAGCGGACTTCCCAACCCTCCTGCAATCGTACTTGGACGCCTATGAGGGTGCTCCACATTCAGAAGGTGGCCGGAATCGGTGGCTCGGAGCGCCACCTGCTCTCTCTGCTCCCAGGGCTCGCCGACGCAGGTATCGATGTGCGGATGTGCGTTGCCACCGCCGACCGGGCGGCGGACTTCACCGACGGTTTGGATGCGCTCGGGGTTTCCTACTCGACGACCCCGGCCGGCTTCGACCTCAATCCGCGCCTCGTCGCGGCCGTGCGCCGCGAAATTCGGGCTTACCGACCTGACATCGTCCATACCCACCTCATTCACGCCGATCTGCACGGTCAGCTCGCGGCTCGACTGGCCGGCGTGCCCGCCGTTTCCTCGGTTCACGGCACACACGGTTTCTACGAGCGCGAGCCGTACCGAAGCGTCGCCCGGATCGCGGGCCGCTGGCCGGCGTTGACGATTGCGATCTCGGAGCACGTGGGGAGATTCCTCGAGCATGTGCGTTTGAGCCGGCCCGAGTCGATCCGGGTTATCCCGTACGGCATCGATGCGTCGAAATGGCTGGCGTCCGACTCCGAACGCGCCTCAGCGCGGGCGGAGCTGGGGCTCGAGCCCGGCGACATCGCTCTGGGGGTCGCCTCCAGGCTCGTGCCGCACAAGGGCCACTCCTTTCTCCTCCGTGGTCATGCGGAGGCGTCGGGCAGGGTGCCGCGGCTGCGGCTTCTGATCGCCGGAGACGGCCCTCTCCGACCCGGTCTCGAGCGCGAAGCGAGGGGCCTCGGCGCGGACGCCCGGTTCCTGGGATTCGTCCCCGATATCAGGAGCTTCCTGAATGCATGCGACATTCTCGCCTTCCCCACCCAGCCCGAGTTCGGCGAGGGCTTTGGCCTGGCGGCACTGGAGGCGATGGCCTCCTCGTGTCCGGTTGTCGCGACGGCTGTCGCGTCGCTTCCGGAGGTCGTGGGCGATGATGAGGCCGGTCTGCTGGTCGATCCGGCGGACGTCGATGAGCTCGCGGCGGCCCTGATCAGGCTGGCGACAAGCCCGCAGCTACGCAAGCAACTTGGCGAGCGCGGCCGAGCGCGAGCAATTGCGAGGTTTTCCCTCGAAGCGATGATTGACCGTACGGTCGCGGCCTATGGGGAGGTATCAGAGACCAACCGTTCACAATGATCCAGATCAAACCGGGCAGGGACACGCCAATTACGGTTCTGGTCGTCGCGGCGGCGATGGCGCTGCTGGCGGCCGCCGCGCCGCCAAGCTCGGCGGCGGCCACGAGGGCCAGGGACGACAGTGCCGATGCCCTCCTCTTCTGGATTCGCTGCGACAAGGTCGACAGACTGTCGAACGCGCAGCTCGACAGGTGGAAGCATCGCGGCGTCGACGGGTTCGTGTGCATGGCACGGCACCTTCGAGGGATGGGCGGAAAGCAGGACTTCACAGGCAACACCCGCAAGAGCCTCAGCGCCGGCAAGTACAGGTTCCAAAGGACTCTCCGTACCTCGAAGATCGTCCGGCGCGCCAAGGCCCGGGGCATGAAGATGTACCTCGGCGCCGACCTCTCCAACTACTGGAACTCGGCCACGCCGCTCTGCGGCTGGTTCAACGGTGCCGGCTGGGCGCGGCTCGTCCTGCCTGATATCCGACGCATGGCGGCCGCGGCGAGACGGCTTGGGTTCGCCGGAGTTGCCTTCGACCAGGAGCTGTACCCCCAGCAAGGGGGGGCGACCACCGCCACGTGGGACTGGGACTATCCCGGCAACACCCACTCCGAGGCCAAGGTCCGGGCCAAGGCCAGGCAGCGCGGCCACCAGCTGATGAGCGCGATCCTCGCCGGCTTTCCGCGGGCCGAGGTGGTTGCCCACGGTGTCGAGTTTCCGGGGGCCTGGTCCGACCTGGTCCAGGCCCACGTCAACGGGATCCAGAACGCCTTCGGGTCGCGTCTCGACATCGACTTCTGGGAAGGGCTGCTCGGCACGAGGGGCTACAGCGCGGCCCGCCTCTTCGACGCGACTTTCTACAAGAGCGCTCATTTCGGATCCTGGGGCCACGCGCTGCAGTACAACGCGAGCAGCCTCGCCGGCCTCCTCTCGCGCCGGATCCCGGACTGGAAGTACGCGGCACCTCGTGTCTCCGTCTCCCCATCGAGCTGGATCGATCCCGGCCCAAACCCGGGGCCCTTCGACGACGCCCGCTCGCCCGGGTATGTCAAGCGGCAGCTCCTCGCCTTCAGGAAGTGGGGCATGGGCGGTGAGTTCGCCAACTACGTCTACGGCAACCTCCACAGCTTCGACTACGGGCCCTACGCCGCCGCCATGAAGCGGGCCAGCAGGCCCGCGATGGTGGATTCGGTGGTCCCGACGGTCGCTGCCAACCGGAAGGTGAGCCACTCGAGCCACTCGATGATCACGGGAACGGCCAGTGACAACCTGGCCGTCTGGGTGGTCCGGTGGCACGACGACCGCGGTCGCTCCGGAACCGCGCGCCTCGGTTCCGCTCCGGCCGGGGCGGACGATGAGTCTGCCGGGAACCTGAGGGTGACTTGGTCGCTCCGCGTCGCCGCCCTTGCGCCTCGCGCCACCAGGGTGACGATCGTGGCCTCGGACATCAAGGGGACGAGCTCGGCCCCGGCCACCATCCGAGTGACCGGTTAGTGGCCCGCGCGCCGGCCATCGAGAAGCCGATCTTCTTCGTCGGGATGCCGCGCAGCGGCACCACGGTGATGTTCGAGGTTTTCGCGGCTCATCCCGACCTCGCCTGGTTCTCCCAGTACTTCAACCGGCTCTCCCGTTTTCCATCCGTTGCCCTGCTCTCCAGGCTCGCCGATCTCGACCCCCGCATGCGCCGGCGCATCGAGCGCTCCGATCAGTCGCGGCGGCTCTCCAACTACGTGCGCGTTGGCCCGTCCGAGGCCTACTTCGCCTGGAGGAGATATGCGGGCGAGAAGTTCACGAACGACTTTCTGAGCGGGACGAGCGCGAGTGTCGAAGAACGCGATCGGCTCCAGGCAACCGTGTCGAAGGTCCTGCGCTATCAGGGGAAGCCCCGGTTCGCCGCAAAGGTCACAGGGCCGCCACGCATGGATTACCTGACGAGCGTTTTCGACGATGCGCTCTTCGTTCACATCATTCGCGATCCCCGAGCCGTCGTGCAATCGCTGTTGCGGGTTCCGTTCTGGAGGGACACGGCGCGTCTGCATGAGCCGGCCTGGCGCGACGGCTTGACTGACGCGGACCTCGAGCTCTGGGAGCGTCACGGCCACTCGGTCGTCGCTCTGGCGGCGCTCGAGTGGCGGGCGGTGATCCGGTCGGCGCGCCAGGAGGCGTCGCCTCTCGGCGCCGGCCGCTATCGAGAGGTCAGATACGAGGACTTCGTTGCCGATCCTCACACGGTGCTCGACCGGCTGCTCTCGTTCTGCGAACTGCGCGAGAGCTCCGCCCCGCACGACTTCCTCGACCTGCGGTTCGAGCTTCGGGACATGAACCGCCGCTGGCGCGAGGAGCTCAGCCCCGCCGAGGTCGGCCTCTTCGACGAGGCCGCCGGCGATCTCCTCGCGGAGCTCGGCTACGAGCGCAGCGAGTAAAGCCGGTCGTAGCCGCCGCGCAACCAGGCCTTCCAAGTCGCAAACGGCATTGCTGCATCCGGGCCGTCCCTGCCGATCATGAACCGGTCGCCGGCGCCGGGCTTCCACCATCCCGGAATCAGCGTGAACGCAGCCGACATCCCCTCGGCCTCGACAACATCTCGCGCGGCCGCGGGCACGCTGTCGGGCGTACCGAACGGGTAGGCAAACCATCGAACTTCGGTTCCCAGCCAGTGCTCCAGCATGGCCCGACCACTCGCCACCTCCTCGCGGATCGTGCTGCGGTCGCCGATTCGCCCGAGGTCGGGATGGGTCGAGGTGTGGCCCCCAATCTCGAACAGCGGCTGGCGCGCCAGCTCCTCGAGCTGGCGACGGCTGATGAACTCCAGCTCCTGGCTGCGGAGCAGGCGATCCTGGGCGAAGCTCCGGGCTTCCGCGCCACGCAGGCCGACGAGACCCGAGGTCACGAAGAAGACGGCTGGGAGGTTGCGCTCTTCGAGCAGGGGCGCGACCGCCTCGTGCCACGAGGCGTATCCATCGTCGAAGGTCAGGGTCAGCTGGGTCCGGGTCCCCAGCGGAGCGTGCAGCCAATCCTCCAGCGCCAGGACCTCGTACTCGGCGACCAGCCAGTCCAGGAAGTCGCGAAAGCGCGGAACGTCCGGTACCTCGTGGAACACCAGCGCCCGCTTCCCCGGCTTTGACCCGGTCAGGGAGGCGATTCCTCCGCCGACGCGTACCAGGGCGTTCCTGACCCTCTTGCTCTGCTGCGGACTCACAGGAGAGCCTCGACCTCGTCCAGGATCCGGTCGAACAGGTGGTCGATGCTGTGGTCGGCCACGGCCAGCTCCCGCACGCGCTGCCCGAGTTGCCTGATCTCCGCGTCGGGCCTGTCCAGCAGCGCATGGATCACCCTCGCCTGGTCCTCGGTGCTTTCCCGGTCAGGTACGAGGATCGGCTGGAGGTCCGGGGGGAGGACCTCGATGATCGCCTCGTTGGTGGAGATGACCGGCAGGCCGCACGCCATCGCCTCCACGGCGGTCTTGTCGATGGCGCCGGCGGAGAAGTTGAGCGAAGCGCGGTGGGCGTTCAGCAGATCGGGAAGGCGGTCCTGGCCAACCGGGCCGTGCAGCGCAACCCAGTCGCCGGCGCCCAGCCGCTCGATCAAGGCCTCGGCTTTCGCCTCGTAGGCGGCGTCGGCCGCCATGGTGGGCCCGTAGATGTTGAGCTTGTGCTCGGTCCGGTAGGTCCGGTTGGCATGCGCGAGGGCCTCGATCATCTGGTGCACGCCCTTGATGGGCGCGACCCGCCCGACGGCGATGAGGTCGCCGATGCGTGGTCGCTCCTCGATGCGAAAGCGCTTGGTGTCGACGCCCTGTCCCATCACTCGCACCTTGTCGAGGTCCATCGGGAATGCCGCGCGAGCCGAGGTCAGGATGAGGTCGTCGCACCACCGCGCGTGACGAGACATAGCCGGCGTGATCACCGGGTGCGCCTTCCACTGAACGATGGGGATTCTCAGCATGAGCTTGAAGGGCATCAGCATCGGCGGGTAGGGCCCGCCCTGATAGACGAAGAAGAAGTCGGGACGGCCCCGAACCGACCTCGCGACCTCGTTGAGGAACGCGCTCGCCGTCGCCAGGCGGCGCGAGCGGCCGAACCGCCGGACGACCACGTTTGCGGGGAGCTCGTAGCGGCCGACCCGCAGGGCGAGGACCGTGACGCGCTCGACCCTCCGCTCGTTCGCCAGCGCCTCGATCCAGCGCACGGTTGTCGGCAGCACAGGGTCATCCAGGTCGACCGCCTGGCAGATGAAGACGACTCGGAGCCCGTGCGCCGCGCCGCCGCCGGCGTTCACTGACGCCAAGCCGGCAGCTCCATGCGCAAGAGCTCCTCGAGGGCCCTCGTCTCCGGCTCGAACCGCTCGATCAGGGACTGACGCTCGAGCGGATCGAGGCCACCCGCGGGCTCGGCGCTCTCCGAGGTATTCAGAGCACGCAGTCGGTCCCCGATTCCCATCCGCTTCACCCTCCACCAGATGGGGCGCAGAGCTCGGCTCCTCCTGAATGCCGTGGCCGAGTCGATCAGCCAGCGGTCGAGCCGCTGGTAGCGCGGGACGCGGCCGATTCCGACCGGGCGGGCGAGCATCGCCGGCCGGAACGTGGAATCGACGCCGAGGAACCGATACGCCGCCTGGATGGCCGCCAGGGGATCGCTACGCGCGTCATCGAACATCGAGACCAGGAGCTGCTCGCGAGGGAACAGCTCGAGGTAGTTGGCGAGATAGTGCGCGTAGCGGCCTGACTCGACGTACTCAGGATGCGATTGGAGCGCCTCCGGGAATGCCTGGGTTGGCGGCACCACGCCGGCGACGATGTCGTTCAGGTAGTTCGAGTAGGCCCTGTCCACCGGATTCCGCAGCGAGACCAGCAGGCGAGCCTGCGGGTAGCGATCCCGGATGCGCCCCGGGGCGTCGGGGTCCGTCAGGTATGAGGTGGAGAACTCGCCGCTGACACTCGCCACAGGGCATTCCGCGAAGATGCGCTCGTACCATTCGAATCCGCGGCTCCAGTTTCGCTCGCGGCTGAAGAAGTTGATCTCCTTTCGTGGCAGGCAGAGTTGCGGGTGTTCGAACAGGCAGGCATAGATCCACGACGTGCCGGTTCGCTGGGCACCGATGCCGATGAAGTCCGGGCCCCTGGGCCCTGCCCGCGCGGCTCGATCGGCGTGCGCTTGTGACGACTGCGTGGCGGTGTCCTCGGGTATGCGGAAACCCTACCCACCGGCGAAACCGCCGGCCGTGAAGGTCCTGCTCGTCTCCGGCATCTGGCCACCGGATGTCGGCGGCCCCGCTTCGCATGGCCCGGCGTTCGCCAGGTTCCTGAGCGATCGCGGTCACCAGGTACACGTCGTCACGACCGCCGACGCTCTTGCCGACGACCCCGCATTCACCCTGACAACCTCGCGACGTGACCGGCCGCGGCCCATCCGGCTGAGCATGGCGGCGTTTGCCGTTCTCGCCGCCGCGCGCCGAGCCGAGGTGGTCTACGCCATCGGGATGTATGGAAGAAGCACCCTGGCCTCCACGGTCACCCGGGTTCCGCTCGTGCTCAAGCTGTCTCAAGACCCGGCCTACGATCGGGCGCGCCGGCTCGGGATTTTCTCCGGGACGCTCGAAGAGTTCCAGGCGGCGAACCGTCACCCGGGGGTGCGGGCCCTGAAGCGCTTGCGGCTGCGCGCCGTCTCGAGAGCGTCTCGCGTGATCATTCCGAGCGCCTACCTGGCGCGGATCGTGAAGGGCTGGGGGCTGCCCCCGGAACGCATTTCCGTCATTCCCAATCCAGCGCCCCCGGTGGATCAATCGATACCGAGAGACATCGTCCGCGAGCGGCTCGGGGTGCGCTCCCCGGCCTTCGTCTTCGCCGGCCGGCTCGTTCCTGCGAAGAACCTGCGGCTGGCGATCTCAGCTCTTCGCGGCGTGTCCAACGCCTCGCTCGTGGTGATCGGCGACGGTCCCGAACGACCCGAGCTGAGCCGGGCGATCGACGAGTGCGGCCTCGGCGATCGCGTTTCGCTGAAGGGCGCGCTTCCGCACGCGGAGACAATCCAGTGGCTGCGGGCCGCCGATGCTGTGGTGCTCCCGAGCGCCTGGGAGAACTTTCCGCATGCGGCCGTCGAGGCCCTGGCAGCGGGAACGCCGGTGATCGCTACGGCCGTCGGGGGCGTCCCGGAGATCATCGAGACGAACGTCAACGGGCTCTTGGTGCCAAGCGGCGACGCGGGCGCGTTCGGCGCGGCCATGGCCTCCGTCGTCGAGGACCACGCGCTGCTGGAGAGATTGCGGGATGGTGCTCGCCGCTCCGCCGGCAGATACCAAGAAACGGCCAGCTTCGAGGCTATTGAGAAGGAGCTGCGGCTGGCGGCGGGGAGCCGGTAGGCGTCGCTTCCGGCGGCGACGCCGCGTAATCGCGCGCGAACTCCGTGATCGTCCTGCCCCGGCAACCGTTGGCCTGCAGACGGGCGAACACCGTCTCGAGCTTTTCGAAGAGGAGCTCGATCGCCGCCTCGTCGGGGTTATAGGGAGATCCTCCCGGCATCAGCTCCGACGAGTGGAACATCATCTCCACGGCAGGCAGGCCCGCGTCTCGAGCGAGCTCGAATACCGAGATCAGCTGTTTCGCGCTCATGCGCGGGTACGGGCGAAACCACTGCGGCTCCAGCCGAAGGAGCCTGTTCATGGCCCTCGCCGGCAGCTTTCGACGGTGGCGGGAGTAGAGGCGTTGCAGGCGCTCGCTGCGGGCGGCGCCGGCGGCGAAGAGGATCGTGACGGGAACCTCGAGCAGCGGCGAGTCGCCTGCCCTGCACACGTCGTTCGGGTCGAGGAAGTACGGCGCGGGGCGCGCACGCCGAAAATCGGGCCCGCCCCTTCTCGCGCCGGGCACGCGCTCCCAGGAAACGAGCGGGGTCACCGAGCAATCGACCAGGAACCCGAGCGAGATCAGGATCGGAATGTGCTCGGCGCTGAAGCCCCAGCGACCGGCGCGGTAGCTCCGGGGCCTCCATCCCGCACGGGCCTCGATCCGATCGGTCAGGAGGCGAAGCTTCTCGGCGAAGATCGCGGGCTCGAGCTCGGACGGATAGGTGCCGGGGGCATCGTGGCCAAGGCCGGCGTGCGAGTGGTCGTTGGGCGGCGGCGTGGTCCAGGGATGAAGGTGCGCGCCGATCTCGGCCCGACCTGCCTCCTGATAGCCCCGCAGAGCGTCAAACCGCGGATCCTCGACCACCTCTGAGGTGCAGAGATAGGTCGGCGTCTGGCCGAAGCGGTCACACAGGTCCTGGAAGCGCGGGATGCACTCGAGGTTGTCCAGGGACAACTCGGTTCTCGACCGGTCCCACTGGTCGTCGGCCTCGGTGTCGATCGTGACGATGACGTCCATTCGGCGACTCAACCGCCCCCGGGACTACCTGTAGTACTCGAGAGTTCGGGTCAGCCCCTCGCGAAGGTCGACGGGGGGGCGATAGCCGAGATCCTTGGTGGCCTGGGAGATATCTGCGAGCGAGTGACGAACGTCTGCCTGGCGCTCGGGCTCGTAGACCGCGGTGAACTCTCGGCCGGTGATCGACCCGAGCTCGGCCAGCAGCTCGTTGAGGCTGATCCGGCTTCCGCAGGCGATGTTGTAGGCCTTGCCGGGCGCATCGGGCGCTTCGATCGCCAGCCGGTTCGCCTCGACGACGTTGTCGATGTGAGTGAAGTCGCGCGATTGCTCGCCGTCACCGAACACCGTCGGGGAACGCCCGGCGAGAAGCGCGGTGATGAAGTTGGGAATCACCGCCGCATACTGCGACTGCGGGTCCTGGCGAGGCCCGAACACGTTGAAGTACCGCAGCGCCACCGTCTCCAGGCCGTAGACCGCAAAGAAGCTCCGGCAGTACCCCTCGCCGGCCAGCTTCGCCACGGCGTAGGGCGAGATCGGCGCGACGGGCAGGTCCTCGCTCTTCGGGAGGGCTGGGTTGGTTCCATAGACAGACGAGGACGACGCGTAGACGACTCTGCGTACACCGCTGTCCCGTGCCGCCAGGAGGAGGTTGAGCGTCCCGATGACGTTGGACGCGTTGCTGGTCAACGGATCCTGCACCGACCGTGGGACCGACGGAAGGGCAGCCTCATGCAACACCACCTCGCAGCCGCTGACGGCGTTGTGGACGCGCTCGTAGCTCTGGATGTCGCCCTCGACCAGGTCGATGTCGTCACGGACGTGCGCGAGGTTGTCGCGGCGGCCGGTCGCGAAGTTGTCCAGCACGCGAACCTCGTGCCCGTCCTCCAAGAAGCGGTCGACGAGGTGCGATCCGATGAAGCCCCCGCCCCCGGTGATCAAGATTCTCATCGCGAAACCGTACTCGTCACGCGACGGCTCGCGGCGTAGAGCGACGTGTAGAGATCCTGAATTCGCGCGGTCATCACACGCACATCGAACTCCCGCTCCACCCGCTCCCGGGCCGCCTCGCCCATCGAACGCCGCCGTTCGGGATCGCGGAGGAGCGTCAGAACGGCCTCGGCGAGGGGGCCGGGCTCCCGCGGCGGGACGAGGATGCCTCCTCTTCCGTCCTCCACGACCTCCGGGATGCCGCCCACGTCGGTCGCAACCACCGGCAGGCTGGCCGCTGCCGATTCCAGGAGCGACATGGGCAACCCCTCGCGTAGCGAGGGGAGGACCGAGACGTCGCTCGCAGCCATGACGAGGGGGATGTCATCGCGCGCGCCGAGGAAGATGACGCTTTCGCCAAGCCCCTTCTCGCGCGCCAGGGCCGCGAGATCCGTCTTGCCTCGATCGCGCCCGACCAGGATGAGACGAGCCTCCGGCAGCTCGGAGCGGATTGCTCGCATCGCCTCGAGCAAATACCCCTGTCCCTTCTGCTCGGTGAGCGATGCCACGCAGACCAGGGTTGGAGCACCCGCCGGCAGGCCGAGCGCGCGTTGAGCCTCGCTTCGATCCGGCAGCCCGTGAAAGCGTTCGACATCGATGGCGTTGCGCATGACCTCGAGCTTGTCGGCCGGGTAGCGGAGGCGGGCTCGGGCGAACTCCTGAACTTCGGTCGAGCACGCGAGGGTGGTCGAGGCGAAGGACTTCCGCCGCCCGGTCCAGCCAGCGCAGCTTCCTGGGCCAGTTCCAGTGAGAGCTGTGAAGGTGCGAGATCCGGACCGGCACGCGGCGCAGATAGGCCGAGGGAAGGCCGTACCAAGCCGCCTCGTGCAGGTGGGTGTGGACGATGTCGGCTCGAGCGTCTCCGAGGCTGCGCCAGACATCCATCCAGTTGGCCGGCACGACCCGTCGCTTCACATCGATGACGTGGACCGGCACGCCGGCGGCCTCGACCGCCGGAGCGAACTGGCCGCGGTGGTAGAGGCAGAGAACCTGCGCCTCGAAGCGATCGGGCTCGAGATGGCGCGCGAGGTCGCAGACCAGTCGTTCGGCGCCACCCACCCCGAGCGAGTTGATGACGTACGTAACCCTGATGGGCCGAGGCCCCATGGTCGTCGTGCCCGTGCCCCGGCCCGCTAGGGCCGCTCCAGGGCGCGATCCACCACCTGGCGCATCGCGTCCGCGTATTGCTCGGAAGTCAGCTGGAACCGCTCTGCATCCGAGCGCGCGCCGGCCGCCAGGCGCTCGGCAAACGCGCGATCGCCGAGCACGCGCAGGAGGGCGTCGGCGAGGGCAGCCGCGTCCCCGGGCGGTACAAGGAGCCCGCTGCGCTCCGCGGCGACGATGTCCGGAATCCCGCCAACCGAAGACCCAACCACGGGGCGCCCTCGCGTCAGCGCCTCGATCGCGACCCGCCCCATGCCCTCTGAGCGCGACGGGAGGACGAGCAGGGTGCTGTCGTCCAGGACGCGGGCCACTTCGGACGCGGACAGCCGGGGAAGCATCTGCACGCGCTCCGGAAACTCGGCGCACAGCTCCGCGATGACCGGACGCAGCGGCCCGTCGCCGACCACGGTCGCCCGTGCTTCAGGCAGGCGCTCCGCCACCACTCGCCAGGCCGCGGCGAACGTCACCGGGTCCTTTACGGGTTGCAGCGCCCCTACCCAGGCGATGGTCGGCCTGGGAGGGAGCGGGTGAGGAGGGCCCGCGACGAAGCTCTCGAGGTCGCTGTAGGTCGGATAGGTGCCCAGGGGCTTCCGACTGGTCGCCTCCTCCGCGAGCGCTGCCGTGAACTTGCTGATCGCCCGGGTGCCGTCGGCGCGTCGCAGGGCCAGCAATGCGGCCCGGTCGGCGAAGCGCGCAAACACGCGGCGAATCGGCGAGCCGTAGAGGCGCGTAGCGCTCCGCCAGTCACCCTGGATCTCGACGATCAGCTTGGGCCGTGTCCCCAGGAAGGGCCGGACCGCAAGGATCGGCAGAGCCTCGAACGGGCTTTGCGCGAGCACGACGTCGGGCCTGAATCGCCGAACCTCCTGCGCCACCACCCACGGCAGCGCGACGTGGAAGGCGCCTGCGACCGAACGCGACACCCGTACCAGCCGAAATCTCTCGTCGTTCTGCTCGACGGCGCCCGCGCGGCCGATCACCCGAAGCTCGAGGCGGTCAGAGACGCTGGCCCACTTGCGAGCGAGACCCGCCGACAGCGGCAGGTCGTAAACGGTGCTCCCCACGGACAGCACACGCGGCCGGGAGGACCCTATGGCCACGCGACGGCCAGCAACTTCGAGCCCGTGATCTCCTCCAGCGGCAGGCCGGCGAGCTGCGATGGGCTCGAGATACGTAGAAGCGGGTCGACCTCGATCGTCTCTTGCTCGAGAAGGCGCGAACCCACTCTGCGAACGAACAGGCGCAGGCAGGAACGATGAACGTTGGGATAGAAATCGAGCGGCAGGACGTGGCGACCGGGGGGGACCAACAGAAAGGCACGGCCGTCCTGGCGCAGCAGCGCCAGGCTCTCCTGGAGGTCGGCCGGGTCGGCGACTCCATGGATCAGGACGTCAAACAGCTCGTCCGGCTCCCCGGTCGGCTCATGGCCTGACAGCGAGCCGACTACCCTTGGCGATGCGCCGGGTCGCAGGGCTGACAAGACCTGTGCACTCAACTCCCGAATCACCGGCTGGCCCGTGATGAGGATCCGCTCCTCGGCCGACAGGCACCACACCTGGCTCTCCGGCAGCGTCACATGATCGGCCGGGGGGCCGATGCCGATGACGGTCTGCCCGGCTGCCACACCCTTGGGAACCGCGCTCCCGGCTTCGGTGATCACGCCCGCAAGGATCGCCTCAGGCGCGTCCGATCGCGTCTCTCCATTGAGCGCGAGCGGCTCCAGGACCGCGACTTCGACTCTGACTGCAACCTCGTCGGGCTCGGGCGAGGCGAAAGCCTCCTCCGAGAGCTCCAGGGAGACGAGCTCCGCCTCCGGGCCCCGCTGCGCCCTCACCACGCGTCGCTTCGTCACAGCGCTTGGTCCACTGGTACCGGCTTTCCCAGCTTCGCCGACTCGTAGAACGCCTCCACGATCGATTGGAGGCGCAGCGCGTCGTCCCCGCCGGACTTCGTGTCCTCACCGCTCAGCGCGCCGGTCGCAAACTGCCGGAAGTATTCCGTCGAGTCACTCGCCGGGGACTGGGATGAGGGGAGCTCGTGCCAGCGTCCAGGCTGCAGTCCTTCGACGATCCTCAGCGAGTAGAACTGGTGAGGAGGGACGAGAGAGACCTGCCCCTCCGTTCCCCAGAGCTCCATCCGACCCTGGAGCTCGCTGCCTCTGACGCAAGTGGACGCGTGGAGGGTTCCGAGTGCGCCATTGCCGTAGCGCAACCACGCGACGATCGTGTCCTCGACCTCCGTGGGGCTGTCGAGCGTGGCCTGCTTCGCCGACACCTCGACGATCGACTCTCCGGTCAGGTAGCTGAGCCAGTCCAGGTAGTGGATCGCGGAGTGAATCAGCACGCCCCCGCCGCTCGTCTCTGCTCGCGCCCGCCAGTCGGACCGGGAGCGACCGGTATATCCCCCGCCCCAATACCCCAGGAGCTTGTCGTGTTGATAGACGACGCTCGAGCCCAGAAGAGTCCCCAGGGCGCCCGCCCCTATCAAGCGCCTCGCCGCCTGGATGTGCGGCAGGTATCTGGTTTGAAGCACCAGGGAAAGGCTGACGTCGTTCGCGCGTGCCGCCTCGACGGCGGCGACGGCGTCGGTCATCGACGTGGCAAGCGGCTTCTCGACCATGACGTGCTTGCCGCGGCGGGCCGTCTCGATCGCCTGGGCCGCGTGCACGTGATGAGGCGTGCAGACCAAGACCGCGTCGACCCTGTCGCCGTCGAGCATCTCTTCCAGTGAGGTCGTCCAGGGAAGGTCGAGCCGCTCGCCCAGCTCCTCGGCCAGCTTCCCGTCGAGGTCGGCCACCATGGTGAGCCGCGCGTTCCCGGTCTTTGCGATCGCCTGAGGGTAGCTCGCGCCTCGCTCGCCGCACCCGAGCAGCCCGATGCGCAACTGGTCGCCGCCTGGCGCGCTCTTCGCCAGCCGCTGCACGCGATCCCTCAAGGCGTGGCCGACGCCGGCCGTTGGGCGGCTCAAGAGCTCTGCCCGATCTTGCGAGCGCCGGTGATCGGGGTCAGGTCCGGCGGCCGCAGGTATGACACGCGCTTCATACGTTCATCCGGCGATAACAGCTCCCAGTTGAATACCGCCGCCAGAGTCGCATCTTCGGTGCCCGCAAGCCGCCGGTAAAACCAATCCGCCTCCCAGGGGTGAACGCGAGCGGAGATCAGCGATTCGAGGTCAAGCCGCTGCTCTGCCGCCAGCCGAAAGAACGTCTCGACGTACTCAGCAGCACGAGCTCGCGATTCCTGATCAGCCGGCTGCAGCAACCTGCCGGCGTGAGCTCCAAGGATGGTCACCTGCTTGTCCGCCAGCTCGCCGAAGTCCGTCTCCTGAGTCGCCTCCCTGGGGCTCCCGGCGATCACGATGGTTCCGCCCGGGCGGACCGCAACGAGCGACAGGGGAACGGCATCCGGCTGGCCGGTGGCGTCCAGCACAACCGACGCGTCGAGTCCACTGAGCACGTCGGTCCCGTCGCGCTCCAGAATGAAGATCTCCTGAGCCTTGGCTTTCAGCCCGGCGGACACCCTGCGATCGGTTCTCGCCACGGAGACAACGGAGTTGGCGCCCTTTGCGACGGCGAGCTGAACGAGAAGCTGTCCGATGATTCCCTGACCGAAGACGACGACGTCGTCCCCGGGAGCCACACCGGACTGCTCCAATGCGTTGACCGCGATCAGTCCCAGCTCGACAAGGGACGCGGTCTCGGCGGTGACCCCGTCCGGGACGGGGTGAACGAGATCGGCGTTGACCATCGCCAGGCTCGCGTGGGAGGCTGCCACCGCGACGGTATCGCCGCTCCGAAAGGGCAGCCCCTTGCCGGCGGCTATCACCTCCCCGGCCAGGGAATAGCCGGGGAAGAAGGGAAATGTCGGGGAGGTGTTGCGAGCCCGAACGAAGAACGCTCTTTCCGTTCCCGGGCTCACGGCGCTTGCCTTGGCCAGGATCAGCACCTGCCCACGCCCGGGCTTCGGCAGGTCCTGATGAACGGTGAAGGCCCGCCCCGGCTCTGGCCAGGCGATGGCGGTGCCACGGACGAGGCCCTTCATGCGAGGCGCAGCCCGTGCTCTCGTCATGCCCCATCGCAGCCAGAACTGCACACTCTTTGCGTCGCTGCGCAGGACGTTCTTCACGACCGCCCGCGCCACATTGCGCACCATGGGGTTTTGCAGAGCCTGCTTGGAAAGGGCCATGGCGGCGCGAAGCTACAGGATTCCCGCGGTGGCTAGGCTGGGCTCGGTGCACGCCTGCCGCGAACTTCGCTTCGGTGGCCGCACCGATTTCACCCTGCGGTTTTGTTCCACGGGCGAGGACGGGATCATCGGAGTGACCGGCACGCGCTCGGTTGGTCCGCCACAGGAGGTCAACACCCTGACGCCGATTGCGCCGACCGCCGATGACGACACGCTCAGCGCCACGGATACTGATTTCGACCGTAACGAGGCGTTGAGCCTTGCCGGCAGAACCGCTCGCAGCTCGTCGCTTACGGGGAGCTTCACCTACAGCAGCGTCGACGGGTCGGTGATCACGGGCAACTTCATCGCCGCCTTCATCTCGGCGCAGGGAGCCTGCGATCTGTCCGGCAACGCGGTCATCTCCTCGAAGTAGCTAGAATCGCCGACCGGCGGATCACCGCTGCGCTAGCATGGACAAAAGTACTACCCTCAGACCGGGGTGGCGTAGTCCCCTGTTCAGGGTATCTGGCGTGTCGCGGGACACCAGAAGTTAACCAGTGGATACCTGAATCGGGTATCCCACTGGTATCGGCGCATAGGGACTGCCGGTGGCACGAGCTTCAAGCAACTACGCAGGGATTGACTTTATGAATCGTCAGGACGACTTTCCATTCTCCGGGCCTGACCGCCGCGTGAACGGCGGCGACCGCCGCGTGAACGGCGGCGACCGCCGCGTGAACGGCGGCGACCGCCGGGCGGACGGCCGGTCCGATCGCCAGGCTCATCAGGACAGAGCCTCGAGATACCTGGTAACCGGGGGGGCCGGCTTCGTGGGCTCCCATCTCGCGGAGGCGTTGATCTCGCGCGGGGACCAGGTGATGATCCTCGACGATCTGAGCACCGGGAGCCTGGAGAACGTCGAGCATCTGGTCGACGGCGGCCGCGCAGAGCTGATCCAGGGCTCGGTACTTGATGTTGGGCTCGTCAATGAGCTGATGCTTCTCGCGCACACCTGCTTTCATCTCGCCTCGCCGGTCGGAGTCGAGTTGGTGGTCGACCGTCCGCTCGAGACCACGATCCGGAACGTCCGCGGCACCGACATCGTCACCTCCGCGGCCGCCGAGTACGGCGTGCGGCTTTGCTTCGCCTCCACCTCGGAGATCTACGGCAAGCAGAGCGGCGGCTCACTCGGCGAGGACTCCGATCGCGTCTACGGGTCGGTCAGGAAATCACGATGGGGCTACGCCACCGCGAAGGTGCTCGGGGAGATGCTGGTCCGCGGTTATCACGCCGAACACGGAACGGAAACCATGGTTGTCCGTCTCTTCAACACCATCGGCCCTCGGCAGCGATCGACCTACGGCATGGTCGTCCCCCGCTTGATCTCCCAGGCGCTCGCGGGAGAGGACCTGACGGTCTACGGCGACGGCGAGCAGTCGCGCTGCTTCACGCACGTCAAGGACGTCGTCGATGCCCTGCAGCGCCTGGTCGCAACACGACGATGCGGTCGGCCACGTGTTCAACATCGGCTCCCGAACCGAGGTGAAGGTCAACGACTTGGCGAGGCGGGTCATCGAGCGCACGGGATCTTCCTCACGGATTCGCCACGTTCCCTACGCGGAGGCCTACGGCGACGGTTTCGAGGAGCTCGGCCGCAGGCGGCCGGACACGACGGCGCTGCACCAGCTGACCGGCTGGGAGCCGCAGTACGGACTCGACGACGCCATCGACGACATACTTGCGAGCCTTGTGGCTGATCGCGAAGCGGTTGCCTGATCACCTCGGCTGATGTCCGAGGAGATCCAGCTCGCGGGGGCGTTCGTCCTCGCGGTGGTCCTGGCTGGCGTCGCGACTCCCCGCGTGCGCCGAATCGCGGTCGCGACCTCTTTCTACGACCACCCGAAGGACTACAAGCGGCATGCGGCGCCGACCCCGTATCTCGGCGGGGCAGCCGTAATCGGAACGGCACTCGTCTCCGCACTGCTGACGACAACCGGCGACGGCGGATCCGATCTGCTCTGGGTGCTCGCCGGGGCGCTTGCCCTGCTGGCGATCGGAACGCTGGACGACCGTGTCGGCCTCGGGATCTCCTCCCGCCTCGCGGTCCAGGTGCTGGTCGCCACCGCGCTGTGGGCGGCCGGCGTTGGCTGGCAGCTATTCGATAGCGATGCGGCAAACCTTGCGGTGACGCTGCTCTGGGTGGTTGGGCTCGTCAATGGCTTCAACCTGATGGACAACCTCGACGGCGCCACGGGCACGGTCGGGGCGGTCGCAGCGGGCGGGGCCGGGGTTCTCGCCGCGGCCCAGGGCAACGTCCCCATCGGTTGTCTCGGGCTGGCCCTCTCGGGCGCCTGTCTCGGATTCTTGCCCTACAACCTCGCGCGGCCCTCGCGGATCTTCCTCGGGGATGGAGGAAGCATGCCGATCGGCCTGATCGTGGCGGGGGTGGTAATGGCGATCCCACACTCCGCCAATCCGTGGGCGGCGCTATTCGCAGCGGCGCCGCTGGCAGGGGTGGTCATCTTCGACACCACCCTCGTCGTCTTCTCGCGCCGCCGGCGTGGTGTCGCTGTTCTGCAGGGCGCTCGCGATCACCTCACTCATCGCCTGCTCGGCCGGCTCGGCTCGGCTCGTCGCGTGGCGCTCTTCCTCGCTGGAACTCAAGCGGCGCTCTGCGCGCTCGCCGCCGTCCTCTACCAGCTGCCGACCGGAGCGGCGGTTGTCGGCGGCGTTATGTATGCCGTCCTCGGTGCCGCGGTCCTGTTGCGGCTCGAGTCCCGACGCCCGGCGCACGGGCTCGCGCACGGCTCCTGAGCTCTACGAGGAGCTCCTGACCGCCCCGTAGTAGCGGTTTGCGTAGCGGTTGACCGCGTCGGAGTTGACCACCACGCCCAGGGTCCGCGCATCGAGCTGCTCGAGCTGGTTGCGGAGCTCGGTGATCGAATCGATGGTGCTGCTGCCGATTCGCCCGACGACGACGACGCCTCCGACCAGGCTCATCATCGGCAAGGCGTCGGAGACGACCGAGGCGGGCGGCGTGTCGACGATCACCATGTCGTAGCCGTCGGGGAGGGCGATCGCCTCGAGGACCGCCTCCATCCGCTTCGAGCCCAGGAGCTCCGCCGGGTTCGACGGCTGCGAGCCCGCGAACAGAACGTCGACCGTGGTCCCGGCGGGGTCGCCGTTTTCGCTGAAGCTGATCGGGTGGACCAGATCCTGAAGTCGGCCCTCCCCGCTCAGCAGCTGGCTTAGCCCCAACGTCCCGTCCGTGCCGAGGCTCTTGGCCAGGATCGGCCGCCGCATGTCAGCCTCGACGAGGAGGACCCTCGCGCCTGATACGGCCTCGGCGTGGGCGAGGTTCCAGGCCACGGTGGTCTTCCCGTCACCCGCGTTCGCCGACGTGACGAGCGCCGAGCTCAGGTTCTGCTCTTGCAGGAGATGGCGCAAGTTTGCGCGCAGCGTGCGGAAGGCCTCCGCCTCGAGCTGCGGCAGCGGGTCGGTGCCGGGGCTGAGCTTGGAGAGCGTCCGGCTCTTCGGGATCCGGCCGATGATCGGCCGTTCGAAAACGGCCTCGATCTGCCCGGGATCCCTGACGCGGCGGTCACGCTGCTCGCGCCAGACGGCAAACGCGATCCCAAGGGCAGCGCCGATCACCGCACCGATCAGCGCGTTGCGACGAGGTTTGGGCGCCGACGCGGAGGAGGGCGGCGTCGCCGGCTTGACGTGGGTGGCCCCGCTGGGCGCCTCCGCAGCCACGGCGAGGTTGTCGAGACGCCTCTGCAGCGCGAGTGCCTGAGGTCCGTTCCGCTCGTCCGGCGGGATCCTGTCGAGCGCCCTGGATACGGAGGCTTGCTCGCGTTCAACCTGCTTGCGGGTGACGCGTTGGCGAAGGTCCACGTACTCCTTGGCGTAGAGGTTGGCCACGCGAGCGGCCCGTTGCGGATCGGAGTCCGTCACCGTGATCGTCGCCAGATTGGAGTTGGCCTCGGCGACGACGTCCACCTGGCCTGTGAACGGCTCGCCGAGGTGGGCGTTGACGCGATTGTCTACGGCGCCAAGCTGAAGCAGGCGGAGGTTCGTTGCCGCCTCGATCTGCGGATCCTGCGAGGCGAGCACCGAGGAGCCGATCCCGGAGTCGCGGAACAGCAGGGAGGTGGAGGCCTTGTACTCCTTCTCCTGGCTCAGGGAGAGCGCCAGCGCAACCCCGGGGACGATGAGCAGCGGAACGAGGATCGCCAGCCAGCGGCGACGGAGGAAGCCGAGGATGCTGAGCGGCCGCGGTGGCTCGACCGGGTGCTGTTCGGGCATTGCGTTCACCCGTCAATTATGGACGCTGGCTGCGGATTGAGGTCGACCTTGCGCTCGCGGGCAGGCAGTCTGCCCGCAAGCAGGCGCTTCGCGAGAAACCACCAGGCGATCGACGTCGAGACAGCCGCCGCCGTCGTCCCGATGGCGGCTCCCGTGCTCTCCAGGCCAGGGACGAGCAGAGCGGACAATCCGACTGAAACGACCAGATAGGCACCGCTCATAATCGAGCGCAGGCGCGGCATCCCGATCGCCACCGGCAGGATCTTCGACCAGGACCCGATCGCGAACTGAAAGACGGCGGCGCCCAGCATGATGCGGGCGGGCTCCAGAGCCGCACCGAAGCTGTCCGAGTAGAGCGCCGGAAGAAGCACGGGGAGGATGAACCAGGCGGCGATCGCCCCCGGTATGGCGATCTTGAAGCCGATTCGAGTTACCCCCCGAACCGTCGTGCGCAGCGCGGAGACGTCGCCCTGCGCCGCGAGCCTGGCCTGCTCCGGGAAGAGCATCAGACGCAGGGGCTGGACGAGGACCAGCACCGCGGTCACGGGAAGCAGCGCCACGTTGTAGATACCGGCCGCGGCAGGGCTCGCCAAGGCGCCGAGAATGATCGGCACCAGGGCCTTTTCGCTCGATTGGAACGAGGTGGTGAGGCTCGCGTAGATCCCGAACCTGGCCAGCGGGCGGACCCACGTCCGGGCGGACCGCCTCGACGGAACCCGTCTCCAACTTGCCCAGCCGACGCGCTGCGCGAGCACCAGTTGGACGATCGATCCGAACGCGGCGCCGATCACGTACGCCGCGATGATGGGCGCCGGGCCGTCCGTGAACGCCACCGCGACGAAGATCGCGAGGACGCGAGCAACGTTCGCGACTGCGGTTGTCCACCCCAGGAGATCCGCGCGCCGCACGATCTGAAGCACGCCCTGCGTGGTGCTGTCGACGGTGGTGACGAGCCCGATCAGAGCGGCCAGCCGGACCAGCGACGGCGCGATCTCACCGCCGCTGGAGACGTCGGCGATCGGGCCGGCAAGGGCGATGATTGCCCCGGCGACCACCACGCCGACCGCGAGATCGAACAGGAAGGCGGTCCGCAGGAGCGAGCGCAGCTGCCCGTGGTCGCCGGCTGCGTGCGCCCTGACGCCGTAGTAGACGACGCCATCCGTGAGGTTCAGGTCCAGAAAGATCGTCACGAAGCTCGCGGCTGCGATCGCGAGCACCGCGGCTCCGTAGTCGCTCGGTCCGAGCGAGCGTGCGGCGACGATCCCCCCGACCAGCGCAAAAGCCGTCGAACCCCAGATCGCGATCGAGGTCTTGCCCATCCTGCCCCACCACCGCCGGCGCGACCAGAAGTAGGGCTCGGAGCCCCCAGTCATTGCCATAATGCTACGTGCCGTGCTCACCGGCGCGACGGTTGCGACGACGACGCTCAGCCTTTGAGACGGACGATCAGCCAGCGACTTACGGGAACCGCGTGGTCGGAGGAGCTTGCCGCCCTCGCGGGCGTTGCCGTCCTCGCGGCCGCGCTCGGCTGGACGGTGGCCCACTTCGATGGTTTTGGCACGGATGTGGGCTCCGCCGCCCTCGTGACGGCCGGCGGAATCGCATGCGTCGCTGTGATCGCTGCCGGCCCGATGGCCTGCCTTGCGACCGTCACGACCCTTTCCGTTGCCGGCCTGCTGCCCGTGATCGGGCACTTCGGCGGCGTCGACATCACGCTGGCCGACCTGTTCTACGCGGGACTGGTGGGCTGGTGGATGGCCGGAGCCAGCCAGCGCGGACAGGCAACCCAGGCGGGGTCGCAGGCACGGATCGCCTTCGGGCAGGGCGTCGCGATCGCCTTCCTGGCGTACGCCGGGTTGACCCTTCTGAAGGTCGCGACCTCCGATCCGAGCGGGTTCACGGATGCGGTTGTCTCCTGGCTGCGACTCGTCCAGAGCGCATCGCTCGCGTGGCTTGCGGCGAGCGTCATCTCCACGCGCCGCGACCTCAGGCTGCTCGTGGGCGCCGTGACCCTCGGTGCGCTGATTGCGATCGTGGCCGCTCTCGCAGAGGGCGGTGCCCTGACGGAGCGGGCGTCCGGCACGCTGACCTCCCCGGACATCCTCGGCCTGGTGTCCGGCTTCGTGCTGATGATCGGCGCGTTCGGCGGGCTGACCGCCGATGCGCGCGCCCGGATCCTCCTCGTGGCGGCTGGGCTCGTCGGCCTGATTCTCGGGAAGTCGGTGGGCGCGTTCGTGGCCACCGGTTTCACCCTCGCGCTCGGCCTGGCGCTGGCGAACGCGGCCCCTGCCAGGGCGGCCCAGCGTGCCAGGCAAACGGTCCTGGCGCTGGCGCTCGCCGGTGTCGCCGTCTTCGGGATCCTCCAGTTCCTGCGGCCCGAGGAGAATCCCGGGTCGCCGCAGTTCACCCAGAGCTCGGCCTACGCGCGGATCGTCCTGGGCACGGCCGGCCTCGAGATCTTCGCGGACCATCCCGTGATCGGGGCCGGATGGCGGGAGAGCAGCTCTCCCAGCCTGATCAGCGATCGAGCGATCAACCTCGAGCTGCGCCAGCGCTACCCGAACACGAATCCAAGCTTCTATCCCGACGTCACCCCCACGAGCGTGCACGACACGTACATCCAGGTCCTGGCGGATCTGGGGCTGGTGGGATTCCTTCTCTTCATCGCGATGATCGTTGCCTTGGGCGCGCGGGTGGGAAGGCTCCTTCGCCGGCTCGGGCGTGCGCATGAGCTCTGGCCGGTTGCGTGGACGATGAGCCTGAGCCTCGTGCTCGTGCTCGTCTGGCTGAACGACAATCCCCTGTACGGCGGGCAGCCAGAGACGGTCGTCCCGGCGCTCTACCTCGGGGCGCTGGCGGCGATGTGGCGGATGACTTCCGCCAGACGAGGCTCCAGCTAGTTCAATCCCGCGGACGCGGAGCGCTCCACACCTACCACGCTACGCCGCCGACCTGAGCAGTTGAGCCCCCTGTTGATCATTCGCGACGTCGTCAAGCGCTGGCAGCGTGCGCCGAATCGCGTCCTGGACGGGGTCAATATGGTCGTCGAGCCTGGGACCGTGGTCGGGGTACGGGGACGGAACGGGGCGGGCAAGACGACGCTTCTCCGGATCGCCGCCGGCCTGATCACCCCAGACGAGGGATCAGTCGAGCTTGAAGGCTTGAGCCCGGAACGCGATCGGCGGGCGTTTCACCGCCGCATCGGATTCGTCTCGGCAGGCAACACTGCCCTCTATGCCCGACTGACCGTCGACCACCATCTCGAGTTGGCCATGCGGATGGCCCTCCTTCCCCCCGCAGAGTGGCCCGAGGCGCGCCTCCGCGCTCTCTCCGGGTTCGGCCTCGACGAGATTCGAACGCGTCGAGTCGACCGACTCTCGAGCGGGCAGCGCCAGCGGCTGCGGCTGGCACTCGGGTGCATCCACGATCCCGACGTGATCCTCCTGGACGAGCCCGAGACCAGCCTGGACGAGGACGGAACCTCACTTCTGTCGCGCGCGATCGCTTTGCACCGTGAGCGGGGTGGCTCCGCGGTCATCTGCTCTCCGACCGGCACCCTCGAGCACATCAAGACGGACAGGCGATGCGAGATCGTCGATGGCAAGCTGGTGGAAGCGTGACGGCGCAGATCCGGGCCGCCACCGCTATCTGCAGGCGGGACATGTTGCTCTTCATGAGCTACAGGACCCGGTTCTTCTCGGCGCTGGTAACACCATTCGTTGGGATCACGCTCTTCTACTACGTCTCACGTCTGGTGCAATCCCCAGAGGTTGGCTCCCCCGACGACTACTTCGGCTTCGTCGTGGTGGGGACCATGACGCTCGAGGTCTTGACCGCGACGCTCACAGCTCCGATCGTCACGCTTCGCGGCGAGATGATCGCCGGTACGTTCGAGCGCATGGTCGTCTCGCCGTTTGGACCGGTGGCCACGATCGTCTCGCTAACCCTGTTTCCGGTGCTCCTCGGCATGGTCACCGCCGTGCTGACTCTTGTCTTCGCGATGGCGGTCTTTGGCCTCGGGCTCAACTTTCCCGCCGCGCTCCTGGCTGTTCCCGTCGCGCTGCTCGGCTCCATCGTCTTTGCCCCTTTCGGGATGCTGCTCGCGGCAGTCGTCGTCGTGGCCAAGCAGACGAACGCGGGCGCCGGGCTCATCGTCACCGGCGTGTCGCTGGTCGCCGGCCTTTACTTTCCGGTCAATCTCCTACCGGGTTGGATCCAGTGGGCCTCTGATGTTCAGCCATTCACCCCTGCCACAGAGCTGTTGCGAAACCTGTTGATCGATACTCCGCTCAGCGGCTCTGCCGCTGTTGACGTGCTGAAGCTGTTGGGCTTCACTGCGGTGACCCTGCCGCTCGCATGGGTCGCGCTTCACGCCGGGATCAGACGCAGCCGCCGTATCGGGACGATTACCGAGTACTGACTTGACCGACGAGACCACTCGATCGATCCTCGACCGCCGCGTCGCCCTTCCCGAGCACGTGGCGATGCGCGAGTTTGCCGAGCAGACCGTGCTTCTCAACCTCCAGTCGGGCAACTATCACGGCCTGAATGCCGTCGCCACTCGCATGCTCGAAGCCGTTCAGGCAGCACGTACGCCGCGCGAGGCGATTGCGGGGCTGGCCACCGACTACGACCAGCCCGAGGCCGTGATCGAACGCGACTTGACAGCGTTGCTCGACGGGCTCACGGAACGGGGGCTCGTGGTTGCGGACCCCAACGATGCCCCCTAGGGCGGACTTGGAGCTACCGCGTCTTCCCGGCCGCGACGCCGTGCGCAGCCACGCGTTCGGCATCGCCATCGACGCGTCTTTCGAGGCGCCTGGACTGCCCCCGGGCTCCGCGCGCCTTCCGAGGACGCGCCTCGAGATCGCGACCGACGCCGAGCTCCAGTCGCGCTGGCGGGAGGACGGGGCGGAGGAGCTTCTCCGGGAGTCCTTTTCCGAGTCGCGCATCGGTCCGGACCGGACGATCGAACGCGATCAGCGCGGCGCCTTCCATCTCTATGCGCGCCATTTCGGGCGCGCCCTGATCTCGGCAAACGGAGACCATGTCCTCTGCGCCCCGCCCCCGGTAGCCGCGTGGCGATGGCAGCGGTTCCTCGTCGGGCGGGTACTGCCCTGGGCCGCGCTCCTGCGTGGACGGGAGGTCATGCACGCAAGCGCAGTCCGCATCGGCGACCGGGCGCTGGCGGTGGCCGCGGAGACCGGCTGCGGGAAGACGTCGCTTGCGGCACGGCTCGTGCTCCGCGGCGCCGGCTTCATAACGGACGACGTGCTCGCACTCTCCTATCGCGGCGAGGAGATCCTGGCCCACCCCGGCGCGGCGATTCTCGCCCTCCGTCCGGCCGAGCGCGAGGCGCTCGAACCTGCGGAGCGGCGCCGCCTCGGCCGTGTCCTCGGCCGGTCCGGCAAGGTCTACGTCGGGGTCGAGCGAGAGCAGCGGGCGCTAACGCTCGGCGGTCTGTACTTCCTGGAGCCGCAGCGGGCCGGGGGCGATGGGCCGCGCTTCGAGCCCGGAATCGACCCGCGCAGGCTGCTCGCCAGCACGTTCATTGCCAGCGTTGACTCGAAGCGCCGACTCGTTGCGCTTCTCGATCTCTGCGCGCGACTCGAGGCAACGATCCCGATCTGGCGGGTTGCGGTCGACTACCGCCAAGGGGCGGCATCGCTTGCCGAGGCCATCGAGTCACACGCAACGGCCGCGGGAGTCGCCTGAGCGTGGCCCGGCAGGTCGTGATGCCCGCCCAGAGCGGCCCGCTGGCGCCAACCGAGAAGCTGCGCCTGATCGCCGAGATCGTCGGCCTCTACACGGTCGCACGCCGGAGGCTGCGGAACGACGACCTCCCCGCGGCGGTTGCGCGCCTGCGAAACGAGCGAGTCAGGGTCGCTCATCCAGTCGATGGTGCGGCCGCGCTCCTCGTCGGGCGCTCGCTCGGCAGCATCACGACGCGCACCCTCGCTGCGCTCCCCGGCGACGGGCGCTGCCTGACTCGGTCCCTGGTCCTCACCGGCCTGCTGGCGCGCCGCGGGATTGACTCGAAGCTCGTCCTGGCCGTGTATCCGGGCGAGAAGCTTGCCGCGCACGCCTGGGTCGAGTGCGCGGGCGCGCCGCTGCTCGAACCCGGCGCGCCGCCACTCGAGCGGCTCACGGAAGTTTGACCTCGCGGCACTTTCTGGCCCGTTTCGCTTCCGGAGCGGGCCGCGAAGACGGAGCCGAGGGACTTCGTGCGGTACTCGGCCGCCATGGCGAGGCCGCAGCAGCGGCGCTTCCGGGTCTGGAGCTCGCCTGGCAGGACTCGAAGGCCGGCGAGCCGCCCGGCTCCCCGGCCACCCTGTGCATTCTCGATGGGTGGGTCGATGGGATCGACGCACTCGCGTTGGAGCTGCGGGTGGAGGGCGCTCCAGAGTATGTCCTTGCGCGCGGCTACGAGTCATTCGGGGAGGGGCTCCTGGGCCGCCTGAAGGGCTCGTTCGCGCTGCTGATCTGGTCTCGCGACGAGCGACGCGGGCTCGTAGCGCGCGACCAACTCGGAGGGTGCGCCGTGTTCAGCTGCAAGCTCGGCGGCGAGTGCCTCGTTGCGTCTGAGGTCCGTGACCTGCTCGCGGCGACACCCCGCGCCGCCGACGTCGACGACGTGTCACTTGCGCACTGGCTCGCACGGCGACCGCTGCCAGACGGCCGAACACTTTTCGCCGGCATCGAGAGACTCGGCGCAGGCCGCCTGCTTCGAGTCCGCGGCGAGAAGACGAGCGTCCACCGTTGGTGGGAGCCTGTCTACAAGCCGCCGCGAGATCTGAATCCCGAGCAGGCGGTGAGCGAGCTTCGCGCCGGAATGAGCCGGGCGGTGGAGGGGGCGCTCACGCGGGCAAGCTCACCGGGGATCATGCTGAGCGGCGGGCTGGACTCCGGCTGCGTTGCCGGGCTGACGAGCCGGGCGGGCCGTGACGCGCGGGGATACGCCGGCGTTTTCCCCAACCACCCGCAGGTGGACGAGTCGGAACGGATCAGGCTACTCAGCCGGTCCCTGAGCCTCCTTGACGTACGCGAGCACTCGTTCCGCGGGGGCAGCGCGCTCGAGGCCGCAACCCGCCATTTCGAGGCGTGGAGGCTCCCGCCCTCGTCTCCCAACTGGTTCGTCTGGGAGCCTCTCAAGGCCCTGGCTCGCGCCGACGGTGTGGATGTGATGCTCGACGGGGAGGGTGGCGACGAGCTGTTCGGATGCTCCCCCTACCTCCTTGCCGACCTGCTTCGGACCGGGCACCTGCTCGAGCTGATCAGGCAGGCACGCGCCATTCCGGGCATGGGTTCCCGCCCGAGGCTCCGGCGGGTAGCCCGCGGGCTGTCGCATTACGCGCTCCGCGGTGCGCTTCCGCCCATGCTCCATTCCCGGGCGCGCGCTCTGCGTAGCCGAAGCACGCACAACGGGCCGCCATGGCTCTCCTCCCGCGCCGCAGGCCTGCTCGAGTCCGCCTCGGCCCGAGACGCCTGGAAGCGACTGGAGGGCCCACGCTGGTGGGCGTTCTTGGCCTTCGCGCTCGTCGACGGGCCCGACGGGATGGCGGCCCAGGATGAGGTGCGGCGTGCCGCGGCCATGGCTAGCCTCGAGGTTGCGCATCCCTGGCGAGACCTCGACCTGGTCGAGCTTGTCCTCTCGCTCCCGCCCGAGCTCAACTTCGATGCCGTGCACGATCGTCCTCTCGCACGGGAGGCAATGAAGGGGATCGTCCCAGACGGTGTGCGACTCGCGGACGAGAAGCCCTTCTTCAACGTGCTGCTCGATGAGACGCTCCAGGGACCCGACGGGCGCGAGGTGGCAGCGATTCTCACGAACCCGCCGGAGCAAGTGGCGTGGGCACTGGGCCCCACCGCGCGCGACGAGCTCCGCCTAGCTGGGGGAACTCGCTCGCTCGATGCTTGGCGCGTAGCGACCGCGAGCCTCTGGGCGCGAGCGGTTTTCGGCTGATCAGCCGCACTGATTGAAACCAGGTATCTCCGTACGGTTGTTGGTTGCACTGGCGTACGAGATATGTATGCTGCGCGCTGGGTAGGGAGAAGACCCGCTTCTCCCGTTCGTTCAGCGAAAGGGCAAAAGTGAAGTACGACACTCCGACGATCGAGGATTTCGGCAGTCTTACCGAACTCACGGCCGGGACTCAAAACGGCGACTACACCGACGCCGCATTCCCGATCCATGTCCCGAGGAGCCTCCTGACGTTTTCCTAGGCGAGCTACCGCTGCGGTGACGGATCACGCGAGCAGCAATGAGTTACGAAACTCCAACAATTGAAGACTTTGGAACGCTTGCGGAGTTGACCGCGGGGCAGTCGGACGGCGACTACACCGACCGGGCCTTCCCGATCATGACTCCGAGAAGCGCTCTGACCTTCTCTTAGCTTCCTCGGGGGTGCAGCTGCGTCAGCGGCTGAGGGCCGAGCCGGGCGCGGCCGAGCTGGCATGCGTGCGGCTGCTTGCTGGAACGCAGGCGCGCACCACCGACAGCGCAGTCGCGCTTCGTCGTGCCCTGGATGCCTGCAATCCGGCTCGCCTCGCGACGGCCCTTGAAGAGCAGGCTCTCTTGGCGCTGCTCGGTTCGCGTGCCGTCTCCGCCTGGGGTACGGATGGCGCCCCGGATGCATTCTCAGAAGCGGTGCGGGCTGAAATCGAGAGGAACCGGGCCCGCGGCTTGGCGCTCGAGGCGTTGAGCGCAGAGCTGGTCGCAAGACTTGCTGGAGCCGAGATCCGCGCGCTGGTCCTGAAGGGGCCGTTGATGGCGCGCCGCCTTCACGGCGATGCGGGCTTTCGCATTTCCAACGACGTGGACTTGCTCGTGAGACGTGAGGATCTGCCCTCCGCGGTTCTCGTCCTCGCGCAGTTGGGCTACGTCAAGGAGGTCACGCCTGCACGCAGTCACGGGTTACCGGACATCCACTACCTGTTGCGGAATCCAAAGTCGGGTCTGCCAAGGATCGACCTGCACTGGCGCGTTCATTGGTACGAGGAGGGCTTCTCAAGGGCGCTCCTTGCGCGCAGCCGTACGAGCGGCTCGGTCTTCCTCGAGCCCGATCCGCAGGACGAGCTTGCGACCCTGATGCTCTTCTACGCCAGGGACGGGTTCTTCGGGCTGCGCACGGCGGCCGACATCGCCGCCTGGTGCGATCGACACCTCGGGGACCAGAGGCCGTTGGATCGGCATTGGCGCGAATACCCTCGTCTGCGTAATCCACTCGCGGCTGCCGCACTGGCCGCAGAACGAGCGGTCGGTGTCAGCGGTTCCGCGCTTGCCCCCGAAAGCGCCCTTGGCCGGATGAGGCCAAGATTGGCCGCCGCGCTCGCTCGCTGGAATCAGCTTGGAGAGGTCGACCAGCTCGCTGCAAACGTCGCACTCGTGGACGCCCTGCTGAGTCCCGTAACGGAGCTCCGCCACTTCGCGCGGCGCAGGCTCTTCGTCAGCGGGCCGGAGATCGAGCTCATTTACGGGCTACCCGAGTCAGCTCGCGCTCGGGTAGCCGCGATGCGCATCATCCACGGGCCGAAGGTTGCCCTGCGTTTCCTGGCGGGTCTCTGGTCCATCGTCCGGCCGCCGCCGGAAAGCCGATTGGGCGAGGGGGCACCGTGACCCCCCGGTCCGGCGCGGCTAATCGGTCTCCGCGCCGTGGTGCGCCAGTCGCGACAGGACCACCTGCGAGCGCGTGCGCTCCACCAGCCCGTCGCGCTGGAGGTCGATGATCAGCCGCTCGAGATCGGCGTTGTCCGCGGTGCGCACCCGCGCGATCGCGTCGGCCTCGCCGGTGATGCTCCACGCCTCGACCACCTCCGGCAGCTCGCGCAGCGTCCCGGCCACCCTGTCGAGCGTGGTCCCGGGCGCGGAAGAACAGCTCGACCAGCGCCTCCGTGTTCCAGCCGAGCGCCGCGTGGTCGACCACCGCGGTGAAGCCCTCCAGCGCGCCCGACTCGCGCAGCCGGTCGACCCGCCGCTTCACCGACGGCGCCGACAGGCTCGACCCGGCGCGGCGATGTCGCCGAAGGTTCGCCGGCCGTCCTCCATCAGCAGCGCAAGAATCTTGCGGTCAAGGGCGTCCATACGCGCGAATTGTTGCGCGAAATCCGCGCGACATGGGCATTGACGTCGCTCAACGGCCCCGATTAGCCTTGTGTATATGCCTGATCGAGCGCACAAGGTCGCCCGCGTCCTCTTCGACGAGGCCCACTCCGAGGCCTGGACGATCCGCCCGGAGGTCGCCGCCGCAGATCCAGCCCGCACACCCCGGCGACTCCTCCTACGCCGAGCGCCGCCGCCACCGCTCGCCGCAGCGCGACTTCGAGGTCGCCGCCCACGCCGCGCGGTCGCCGCTCGACCTCCTCGCTCGAGCACGCCGACGTCCTCGTCATCGCCCACCCCTCCGACCCGAAGTGGGAGGCGACCGTCGCCGGCGGCTCGCCCGTCCTCGCCGACGCCGAGATCGACGCCATCGAGGCCTTCGTCGACGCGGCGGCGGCGGCCTCATCGTCCTCGCCGAGACCGAGCAGGACAAGTACGGCAACAACCTCGACGAGCTCCTCGCCCGCTTCGGCATCGAGGTCGAGAACGCGACGGTGCAGGACTACGAGCACCACCGCGAGGCGCCCTCCTGGGTCCTCGCCGACCTCGCTCGCACGGCGGCCGACGCCGGCGCCGACCTCCTCGCGCGCGTCGACGTCCGCCTGCTTCTACCGCGCCGGCACCCTCGCCCTCCACAACGGCGCCCGCCCGATCGCGCGCACCTCGCCGACGCCTCCACCGCCCCGGCGCCGCCCTGGCCGCGGTCGCCGAGCACGGCGACGGCCGCGTCGTGGTCCTCGCCGACTCCGACCTCTTCGGCGACGACTGCATCGACGACCTCGACCACCGCGCCCTCTGGCCGAACCTCGTCTACTGGGCGGCGCGAGCCCGCCTTCGCAGACCGCCGAGCCCGCCGCTGCGCTCGGCCGCGCGCGAGGACCCGCTGCTGGGCCGACCTCCGCGACGCCGTCGCCGAGCTGCGCCTGATGCAGGAGCCCGACGGCTCCGTCGACACCTCGCGCGGGCACCACGACAGCCGCCCGCGCTCGCCACGCTCGTCGAGCGGATCGTCCGCGAGCGTCCAGGGCCTTCGCCGCCACTTCCCCCACCAGGACGAGTACATCGACGCGCTGATGGCCGACCTCGGCGCCTGGGCCGCCGGCGGCTTCGCGCAAGCCCGACTTCATCGCCTCGATCGAGGCCTTCCGACCCGGAGCGCGACCGCCGCGACGGCATCGAGCACCTCGTCGTCTTCCCGATGTACAAGCAGAACGCCTCGCGCGACGTCTGCTTCGAGGCGCTCATCGTCCGCGTCCCCTGGCCCGGCGTTCATCGCCGAGCTCGAGCGCGACCGCTACGACAACCCCAAGTTCCTCCCGGTCGACGTTCGTCGACTACACCGCCGGCTACGACTCCGAGTGCGCCGTCCTCTTCCCCGAGACGTTCTCGGCCGAGGGCCGCCCGCCCGCCCACTTCGGCGCGATCTTCTGCGACCGCGAGGCCGAGCGCTTCCGCCGCGTCTGCGGCGCGGCCGCCGACGTCCTGCGGCTCAACCTCCCGCCCGACGCCGCCTGCCTGCTGCGCTCGCCGCAGCTCTCCCGCGACGCCTACATCCTCTGGGACCTCATCCACGACCGCACGCACATGCACGGCGACCTGCCGTTCGACCCGTTCATGATCCGCCAGCGAAGCCCCTACTGGATGTACTCGCTGGAGGAGCTTCGCTGCGACCTGAACGCCTTCGACGAGGCCGACGAAGCTCGAGTCCGAGGGCTTCGCGCTTCGCCCGCTACGTGCAGTACGCGATCCTCTTCGACCGCCTCTTCCGCTTCCCGGTCACCGGCTCGCGCGTGCGCAACTACGACGGCCTCGGCGGCCAGCTCCTCTTCGCCTTCCTGCACCGCGAGGGCTACCTGCACTGGACCGACAACGCCCTCACCATCGACTGGGACCGCCTCGCCGACGGCGTCGTCGCCCTGCGCGACCGCGTCCAGGAGCTCTACCACTCCGGCATCGACCGCTCGAAGCTCGCCCAGTGGGAGGCCGCGCACGACCTCGTCGCGGCCTACGTCCCCGCGGCCGAGGGCTCGGTGCTGGGCGAAGGAGCGCCGCGCGCTTCCCGAGGTGGAGGAGCCGAAGGAGCTCGTCGACCTCGTCAAGGACGACGAGTTCCCGCTCAGCCTCTTCTACGCCCAGCTCCAGCCGAAGCTCGAGCCGGTTCTCCAGCGCCGGCCCGAACCGGTAGCGTCAGCCGCGTGAGCGATCTGGACGGCCGCGTCATCGCCATCGCCGGCGCCGGCGGTGGCCTCGGCCCCACCGTTGCCAAGCGCCTCGCCGACGCCGGCGCTTCGCTCGTCCTCACCGACGTCAACCAGGACCGGATGGACTCGCTGATCGCCGACCTCGGGCTCGACTACGAGCACGTCGAAGCCCACGTCGTCGACCTCCTCGACGCCGAGGCGGCCAACGGCTGGGCCGCGGCGGCCGTCCGAGCGCTTCGGCCACGTCGACGGGCTCCTGCACCTCGTCGGCGGCTGGAAGGGCGGCGATCCGATCACCGAGACGCCCCTCGCCGACTACGACTGGCTCCACGACCTGCTCGTGCGCACCGTCCAGAACGCCAGCCGCGCCTTCCACGAGGCGCTCACCGGCTCCCCGCACGGGCGCTTCGTGCTCGTCTCCTCCTCGCAGGCCCAGCGGCCGGATGGGACCAACGCCTCCTACGCGGCCGCGAAGGCCGCCGCCGAGGCCTGGACGCTGGCCCTGGCCGACTCCTTCGCCGGCACCACGGCCACCGCGAACATCGTCGTCGTCAACGCGATCCTCACCCCGGCGATGCGCGAGGCGAACCCGGACAAGGAGTACCCCAGCTTCACCCCCGTCGAGCACATCGCCGAGGCGATCGCCTTCCTCTGCTCCGACGAGGCGGACCGGATGAACGGCAAGCGGCTGGCGCTTTACCCGTAGCGTCAAGTCGCTTGCCCCGCATCCACGACTTCGCCTCCGACAACCACGCCGGCGCGCACCCCGAGGTTCTCGAGGCGATCGCCCGCGCCAACGAGGGCCACGCCGGCTCCTACGGCTCCGACCTGGACGGAGCGGGCCGATGAGACCTTTCGGCGCCACTTCGGCCCAGATTCGCGCGCCTTCTTCGTCTTCAACGGCACCGCGGCCAACGTCCTCTCCCTCGACGCGATCACGAAGCCGCACGAGGCGGTGATCTGCGCTGAGACTGCGCACCTGAATATCGACGAGTGCGGCGCCCCCGAGCGGATCGCCGGCGTCAAGCTCCTGACCGTCGCGACCGAGCACGGCAAGCTCGCGCCCGACGACCTGCGGCCGCTGGGACGCCAAGCGCGGCGACGAGCACCACGTCCAGCCCCGCGCCGTCTCGATCACCCAGGCTAGCGAGCTTGGAACGGTCTACGCCGTCGAGGAGATCGAGCGCGATTGCCGCATGCCGCGCACGAGCGCGACATGTTCCTCCACGTCGATGGCGCGCGGCTCGCCAACGCCGCCGCGCCCTCGACGCGCCACCGTCCGCTCGCGTGCCGGGGCAGTCGGTGCGTTCATATGGCTACTCTCAGGCTCATGTCGCCTCGGCCGCGCCGTTTCGCAAGATGTGCGCGCAGGGCTGTAGGCGCTCGAGTCCATCTCGGCCACGGAGTCATGATTTGCACGTCGACACATAGCCTTGGCAATAGTCAGTGCCGCGCCGGGCAGGGCGAGACTGCTCCCGTGCACATCGGTGAGGGCGCCTGGGTGGGCGCCGGCGCGATGCTGCTTCCCGGCGTCACGATCGGTCCCGGCTGTGTTATCGCGGCAGGGGCGGTGGTCTCGAGCGACTGCGAACCGGATGGCCTCTACGGCGGCGTGCCGGCCGAGCGAATCCGTTACTTGACCTAGAGGCGTCACGGTGGGGGCGTCGCCGATAGTCACGTCCGAGCCTGGGTCGTTCCCGAAGGTCGCGATCGATGGGCTCGAGTTCGATGCCATCACCGCGGATGACCTGCACGCGCACGTCCTCGCGCAGATCAGAAAGGGCGTCGGCGGTTGGGTCATGACCCCGAACATCGATCACCTCCGCCTCTTCCGCCGCGATCCGGAGGTCCGGGCGATATTCGACAAGCCCTCGCTCACCGTCGCCGACGGAACGCCGGTCGTTTGGGCCAGCCGCCTTCAGGGGCAGCCGCTGCCTAGCAGAGTCGCCGGCTCCGAGTTGGTCCTTTCGCTCACCGAGCGCGCCGCCACGGAGCGCCGGCGCCTGTTTTTGCTCGGCGGCGCTCCCGGGACGGCCCAGGCGTCGGCCGGAGTCCTCGAAGCGAAGTTTCCGGGGATCGAGGTAGTTGACACGGCCTGCCCCCCGGTCGGCTTCGAAAACGACGAGGGCGAGCTCGAGGCCATCGAGTCAGCAGTCCGCGCCGCAGACCCGGACCTAGTCTACGTCGGGCTGCCGTTTCCAAAGGCGGACCGGCTGATCATAAGGCTCCGAGCAGTCGTCCCGCAAGCGTGGTTCTTGGGCGTCGGCGTGAGCTTCAGCTTCGTCTCCGGAGACTTGAACCGCGCCCCGGTATGGATGCGTCGCTGGGGCCTCGAGTGGCTTCACCGCCTCCTGAACGAGCCGACCAGGCTCTTCCAGCGCTACGTCGTCCACGGGATCCCCTTCACCTTGGCGCTGTTCGCCCGGATCGGACGGGCCCGCTTCCTCCGCCGCTTCACTTCCGAATCAGCGGCACACTGAGCCGCGAAACCTCCGCATTGCCATCGCCGCAGCGACCATCAGGAGCATCAAGCTCGTGGGCATGAAGTCGTAGTACGGCATCTCCACGATCCCGACCAGGATCGCGATGTTCGCCCAGAACAGCAACCAAACCCGCGCAAACGTGTACACGCAAGCGGTCTCAGGCGCCCTGTCGTCTCCGGTCCTCGGCTATGGGTCGCCGCGTCCCGATCCGACGGCGCGGGCCATCAGTACCAACCTGCCGTTCGTCGGGACGCAGGGTCAGTATCCGCTCGTTCTCTTCTCGCACGGCTTTCCCGGCTTGGCGGCTTTCATCGGCTGGTTCGCATTCGCCTTCGTGCGGACGCGGCGTTGCAAGCAGGGTGATCGCGACGACCAGCACCGCGAGGAGAACTGCGAAGGAGCGCCGCGCGCTGCCGGAGGTCGAGGAGCCCAAGGAGCTTGTTGACCTCGTCAAGGACGACGAGTTCCCGCTCAGCCTCTTCTACGCCCAGCTCGGCCCGAAGCTCGAGCCGGTCCTCCAGCGCGAACCGGTAGCGTCAGCCGCGTGAGCGATCTGGACGGCCGCGTGATCGCCATCGCCGGCGCCGGCGGTGGCCTCGGCCCCACCGTTGCCAAGCGCCTCGCCGACGCCGGCGCTTCGCTCGTCCTCACCGACGTGAACCAGGACCGGATGGATTCGCTGATCGCCGACCTCGGCCTCGACTACGAGCACGTCGAAGCCCACGTCGTGGACCTCCTCGACGCCAAGGCGGCCAACGCTGGGCCGCGGCGGCCGTCCGAGCGCTTCGGCCACGTCGACGGGCTCCTGCACCTCGTCGGCGGCTGGAAGGGCGGCGACCCGATCACCGAGACGCCGCTCGCGGACTACGACTGGCTCCACGACCTGCTCGTCCGCACCGTCCAGAACGCCAGCCGCGCCTTCCACGACGCGCTCACCGGCTCCCGCCACGGCCGCTTCGTGCTCGTCTCCTCCTCGCAGGCCAGCGGCCGGATGGGACAAACGCCTCCTACGCGGCCGCGAAGGCTGCCGCCGAGGCCTGGACGCTGGCCCTGGCCGACTCCTTCGCCGACACCACGGCCACGGCGAACATCGTCGTCGTCAACGCGATCCTCACCCCGGCGATGCGCGAGGCGAACCCGGACAAGGAGTACCCGAGCTTCACCCCCGTGGAGCACATCGCCGAGGCGATCGCCTTCCTCTGCTCCGACGAGGCGGACCGGATG
>CAVUEV010000005.1:0-156456 GCA_963740625.1 uncultured Actinomycetes bacterium | reverse complement strand
ACGAGCTCGACGCGAACGACCCTGGTACCGCTGCCCCAGACGCGCTTGGTCGTGATCGTGTCGAAGCCACCCGCGAGCGCAACGGCCACGAGAGCGACGAGCGCGAGCGCGAGAGGAGCAGCGGCGGTGGCGAGGAGCAGCGGTCGGCGGCGCGACCTCATCAGGTCTTCCCCGATGACATCGATGCGAGCCCTCCGGAGGCTGCACTCGCGTTCACCTCCCGATCGACCACGGAGATCCCGGCCGCGCGCAGGGGAGCCGTCAGCGTGTCCAGCGCGAGCAGATCCTCCGGACCGAAGACGCCGTTCCGCCCCTGAGCGCCCCCGCCATCGTCGACCAGCGCCTCGGCGAAGATGACGGCGCTCTCCGCCGCGCTCCAGTAGTCGCCCCGGCACTCGAGTGTCCGAGCGGCTATCCGTCTGCCCGCCTCGAGAACCGCCACCCAATGTGCCACGGGCTCTCGGCTTGCCTCGTCGCCATCGGTGGCCGGGTTGGACCCGAAGGCGGCGCGGGGGACCCGGGAAATGACCCCCGCCGCGTTGAGGAGCAGCATCGCGCGGTGTGCGCTGCTCTCGGCGAGGCAAACGTAGGGGCTGACCGCTCGATCCGCGGCAGCCGCGCCGAGCCAACCGGCATCCCCCTCGGCGAACCCCAGGCAGCGTCGGTTGCCGAACGGCTCGGGCAGGGGAATGAACGCTGTCCGGTGGCGTCCGCGAGTGGTGAGGTTGCGATGGGCGAAGTCGCCGCCGGCCGGGCCGCTCGTGCCCTTGGTCGAGACGGTGAACGCGAGCTCGACCTCGTCGGCCTCGGGATGGTCGGCGAGAAGCTCGGCGGCGATCAGGTTGGTGAGCCCCGGGGCGATGCCGGCGTTCATCACCACGGTGCCTCGCGCGATCCTCGTCTCCGCCGCCAGCTGGCGGCCCGCCCCGGCCGGCATCGCCGAGAGGTTCAGCAGCAGCCCACCTCGGTCAAGGACGGCCCTCTCGGCCCGCAGCCCACGGTCGGGCACCGGATTGATGACGACGTCCACGTTCCCGATCGCTCGGGCCACGGTCTCGGGCTCATCGAGGTCGACGTGACGGAAGCCGGCCTGCTCGTCGGGCCGGCGACCGCCTCGCACCACGTCCCAGCCCGCGCTGGCGAATGCGCGAACCAGCAGCGAGCCCAGGACACCCTGTGAGCCGATGACCAGCACTCGAGGGTGCTTCCGTCCAGATGATTCTGCCATTGCTCTGCTCCTCTTCAACGAGTGGTTGAGATTCGACAGGCGCAAGGGTTACACTTCGATTGGCCTGTGTCACGATCCATTTCAGCGCCTAAATCCCAGGCCAATCAGGCGCCGGCCGAGGCATTCCCCGCCGACCTGCTGGTCACCCTCGATCGCTCCCAGCCCCGCGCACTACGCGCCCAGCTCGAACGGGGGCTGCGCGACGCCGTCCAAGGGGGTCGCCTGCCGGCGGGCTCGGTACTTCCGCCTTCGCGGACGCTCGCGCATGAGCTGGCGGTGGCGCGCTCCGTCGTCGTCGAGGCGTATGGCCAGCTCGTCGCCGAGGGCTACCTCGAGGCGCGCCAAGGGTCCAACACCCGCGTGAGGGCGACGGAAGTTACAGCCAGCCCCACGAGCCCCGAGCGTGAGCGCCAGGACGGCGTCAGCGTCCGCTTCCTCAGCGGCCTCCCCGACCCGGCGAGCTTTCCTCGCCGCGAGTGGCTAAAGCAATATCGAACGGTGCTGAGCACCCAGCCAGACGCGGCATTCGGCTATCCGACGCCACAGGGCGCCATCGAGCTGCGCCGCGCGCTGGCCGGCTATCTGGGCCGGGTTCGCGCCGTGCGCGCGAACCCGGCCCAACTCCTCGTCTGCGGCGGCTTTTCCCAGGCCCTGACACTGATCTGCCGTGCGCTAGGCGATCGTGGAGTGGCGAGCGTCGCGGTCGAGGACCCATGCTTCTCGTTCCACCGCCGCCTGATCAGGGCAACCGGCCTGGAGCCGATCCCGGTACCCGTCGACGAGCACGGCATCGACGTCGGCAGGCTGAGCATGCTTTCGGTCGGCGCGGTTCTCCTCGCCCCGGCCCACTCGTACCCCACCGGCGCGGTCCTCTCCTCCGACCGCAGGGTCCAGCTCATCGATTGGGCCCGGGCCACCGATGCGCTCGTGATCGAGGACGATTACGACGCCGAGTTCCGCTACGACCGCAGCCCGGTTGGCGCGCTCCAAGGAATCGCCCCCGAACACGTCGCCTACGGCGGAAGCGTCAGCAAGGTGCTCAGCCCGGCCGTGAGGCTTGGCTGGCTTGCCGCACCGGACTGGCTGATGGGCGAGCTGCTGCGGGCGAAGTTCCTCGACGACATAGCGACCGAGACGCTCGGCCAACTGACCCTCGCTCGGTTCATCGACCAGGGCGGCCTTGCGCGCCATCTGCGTCGCGTGCGACCGATCTATCGACGTCGGCGCGACACCCTGCTGGATGCCCTCGCGGCCTTCCTGCCCGACGCCACGCCGGCCGGCATCGCCGCCGGCCTTCACCTGTACGTTCGGCTGCCTCGGCAGTTTCGCGAGGACGACCTGATCAAGGCGGCGCGCCAGCATGGCGTCCAAGTCGACGGCGCTGCACGGAACTGGGCCGACCGCAAAGTCGCACCACCGGCACTCGTCGTCGGATACGCAACCCTGCACCAGACGAGCGCCACGCGCGGCATCGCGGCCCTCAGCGACGCCTATCACTCGCTCGAGACGCGCTCCGAGTGAGGGCGATGGGCGGCGTCGCCACGAGCACGCGCAGCGTCTTGACGAGTCAGTCTTCTACTCGTGTGTTCGCGCGAGACCCGCGAACGATGCTCGGGGACGACATCCTGGTCAGGCAACAGCTTTACCCGCACGCTGAGCAGGTCCGCGCCGAGAACGCGCACGTTGATCGCGTTGAGCGCACGCAGGGGGTGCCAGCGGATGATGCGGCGCTGGCGGGCGAGCGCATCGTCGTCGGGCACGATCTCAGCGATACCGGGCACCCAGCGATACCTCCACCCAACTCGTAGCCGCACCCGGACCCGCGGATCCGCTTGGATGTTGCGGACGTACCCCGCGCGGGTCCCGTGCTCGGCGATGATCCAGAAGGTGCTGCCCTGCCGACCGTTGCCGACCGGGGTGCGCCGTGGCCAACCGGACACGCGGCCGCGGGTCTCGAGGATCGCCAGTCCCAGCGGGTTGACGCCGACGCGCAAAAGCAGGCGCATCAGCGGGTTTAGGGTCCACCGCTGAACCGTGCGCACAATCAGGACCTTGACCCGGCGGCTTCTCGCGGTGACCACTGCCAAGGCCACGTAGACGGCGCTCTGCGCGAGCGGTGAGACGAGCCCCGGCCAGGCGCCGGGGTTCAGGGCGAACATGCCCCAGGTCAGGGCCAGCACGGCGAGGGTGCCGGCGAGCAGGCCGCGCGGCAGGTTCATACGACCGTGTTGGCTCACGCGGCCCTTTGATGCGATGACCGGCAACCGACGCCGCTGCGCTCCAGATGATCTTGACATTTGCATTTGCGCTTCTCCTTTCGCGGGGTGACTCGATAACCAGAGGCTCAACGGTCACAGCTTGATTGGCCTGTGTCAACGTCCATTCCACCGCCAGAGATCCAGACCAATCCTTCGTTGAGACGTTCCTCACCGAGTATTCGCAGGAACGCCCTTCCGGCCCCTGTGGCTGAGATGCCAGTTGGTCGGCTGCCGTGCAGGTGGATGCGGGCGGGCGACCGCGTTCCCTTGTATGTACCTAGGAGCCTGCTTGGAAGAATTTGCAAGGATGAAAGCACCCGAATCGCGAGTTGCTCTTGCGAAAGGAGCGCATATGAACTCGAAGACCGACCGACATGCTCTCGGTATTGAGCTCATGCAAGAGACTCAGGATCAAGAGGCTGCCGAGCGCATACGACGGTCATCTGCAGAGATCTGTCCGGAAGCGCAGTTGGCAGTGCACTTTCGCGGTGCATTGAACGTAGGCGTCTCGCCACGGGAGATCACCGAGGCCATCTTCCACGTCGCCCTTTATGCGGGTCATCCTCGAGCTGTCAACGGATTCCGGGTGGCAAGAGAAACCTTCGAGGAGTTGGGCATTGCCGTGGAGGCGAGGTCGTGAGCCCGTCCATGATGCGCGCCGTCGCCGTCGAGGAGTTTGGGCCACCGCAGAACCTTCGGCTCGTCGATCGGCCGATTCCAGAGCCTGACGAAGGCGAAGTAAGCGTCGATGTGGAGTACGCGGGGGTTGGCTTTGTCGACACCATGCTGCGCTCCGGCGCCTTCCCGCTCGGGCTGCCGTTCGTGCCCGGCATCGAAGTGACCGGCCGCATCCGCGCCGTCGGGCCCGACGTCGAAGGGCTCCCTTCCGGTCAGCCGGTCGCCGCATTGCTGAATGATTTCGGGCGCACCGAGCGTGCCGGGGGATATGCCGAGGTCGCAGTCGCCCATCAGCTTATGGTCGCCCCGTTGCCCGAAGACGCGGATCTTAAGCGGATCACCGCCGTGATCTCAAACGGCGTTGCTGCTTGGATCGCACTCCACCATCTGTCGGCCCTCAAGCAACGCGATCGAGTATTGGTGCTCGGCGTCAGCGGCGGACTCGGCGCCACCACCGCTCGTCTTGCCGCGCTTCACCCTGCCGCGCTCATCGTCGGCGTCGTCGACCACGACCCGGAGCGAGGACCCGCGGAATGCAGTGAAGTCGTCATCGCCGAGGAGCTCGACGCCCGCCTTGAGCAACTCAGCGAGGACGGTACTGTCGATGTCGTCATCGATCCGGTCGGCGGTGCCCTGCGCACGACGGCGTTCGACCGGCTGGCGGCTTTCGGGCGCCACGTCATCCTCGGAAATGCCAGCGGCGACGATCCGCCGATCTCTGGCGACGACGCCTGGATGAATACGCGGACCCTGATTGGGCTCAATGTCGGCGGCACCGCCGATCTGCGCCCGGGATTGGTTTCGGACGCGCTCGCCGCCGTCACCACGTTGGTCGCCCGGGGTGCGCTGCGCGAGCCGGAGCCTGCGATCGAGCCCCTAGCCCGTGCCAACGCGGTACACCAAGCCATCGAAGAGCGCTCAGCACCGTCCAAGACACTGCTCTCCGTCTCGAGCTAAGACGCGGCTTCCGCTTTGCGCGAAGAGCGGGAGCGGCCGGTAGACGCCTAGGGTCGCACTCGACGCTGCTACCGGCCGAGCTACCAGTCGCGCCCGAATCACGGACTCTGTTGCGCCAGATCACGCCTGGCGCAACATTGCGAACGGCGCTGGAAAGAGCGGCTGAAGGGATTCGAACCCTCGACCTTCTGCATGGCAAGCAGACGCTCTAGCCAACTGAGCTACAGCCGCGCGGCGGCCGATTATAGGTCGAGGGGCTGAGTGGCTTTGTCACGCGGCCCTTCTGGGTAATCTGCGGCCACGGGATAAGGGTTAGGAAGGATTCCTGCTGCTTCGGCGGTCATGGACGACCGCGGGAAGAACGGAGTACGAGTGATCAAGAAGTGCCTCATCGCGGCGATGGTGATTGCCGCCTGCGGTGCGTTTGCGCCCGCCGCAGCTTCGGCCTGGGCGCCGGCGTCCACCGCGACTGTCCACCCCGGAGTCCAGTTGTTCACCGCCGGCGCGCAGTGCACCGCGAACTTCATCTACTCGGACGGCACCAACGTCTACATCGGACAGGCCGCCCACTGCTCCGGCACCGGCGGCCAGACGGACACCAACGGGTGCACGTCCGGATCACTGCCGATCGGCACGCCCGTCGACATCACCGGCGCCTCGCGCCCGGGAACCCTGGTCTACAACTCGTGGCTGACGATGCAGGCGAAGGGCGAGACCGACGCCGACACTTGCTCGTTCAACGACCTGGCGCTCGTCGAGGTCGATCCCGCGGACGTCGGGGCCGTCAACCCCTCGGTGCCGGGCTTCGGCGGGCCCACCGGCATCGGCAAGGCCGGCGGGACGGGCTCGACCGTCTACAGCTACGGCAACTCCGAGCTGCGCGGCGGCGTCACCAAGCTCAGCCCGAAGCAGGGCGCCCTGGTGCAGAGCACCGCCAGCGATTGGAGCCACACCGTCTACACCGTCTCCCCGGGAATCCCCGGAGACTCGGGCAGCGGATTCATGAACGGCTCCGGTCAGGCGATCGGGATCCTCTCGACCCTCGACATCCTCCCCACCCCGGGCGGCAACGGCGTCGGCGACCTGAGCAAGGAGATCGCCTACATGCACGCGAACAGCTCGTTCTCGGGCGTGAACGTCGTGCCGGGCACCGAGGCGTTCAACGGCAGCCTCGTGTCCGCGATCGGCGGCGCCTAGACCGTGGCGAGCGCCAGGCGATTGCGCCCGCCGGCCTTCGCCGTGTAGAGGCTGCCGTCGGCGCGGTGCAGAAGCTCGGAGGCGCTCTCCGTGCCGTCCCAGGCTGCCGCTCCCGCGGAGTAGGAATGGCCCGGGGGCGCGGTGCGGCGCAGGCGCTCGACGATGCTCTCCGCCTGGTCGATGGCGCAGTCGCTCAAGAGCAGCGCGAACTCGTCGCCGCCGTAGCGGGCGATGTAGTCGCCCTCTCTGAGCACGTCGCGCCAGCGCTCGGCCGCCTCCTGGAGCATGCGGTCACCCGCCTCGTGCCCGTCGCGGTCGTTGACGAGCTTCAGGTTGTCGACATCGATGACTGCCACGCACAGCCCGGAGCCCGCCAGAATGGCCCGGTCCAGCGCCGCCGCGATGGTCTCGTCCCACGCACGGCGGTTCGGAAGCCCGGTGAGGACGTCGGTGTGGGCCATCGTGTCGGCGACGGTGAGCAAGTCCTGGCGCTCGCGGTCGATGCGGTTGCGGTCCTCGGCGATCCAGTTGGTCACGGCGGCCACGACGCCGATCGTGATCCCGGTCAGCAGCCAGCGCGTGACCGGAGAGAACCCGCTCGGATTGTCGACGCGCGCCACGAGGACGCCGTACACGACCATCGCCCACGCAACCTGAACCATCGCCATTCGCCGCGAGCAGAAGAGGCCGGCGAAGAGCGCGACCCAGAAGAAGAGGGAGCCGTAGATCCCGCCGGCGAAGCCGGAGGCGTATATGGCGGCCCCGATCTCGGCCGTGGCGACGAACACGATCGCGTTCGTCATGCGCTCCGAGACCCGGCCGGCGAAGCGGTAAACGGCCGCCCCGGTGAGATACGCGGTCGCCGTTATCGCGATGAGCAGCCCCATGTGCAGAGGGGGGTGCGGGAGGGCGAGGGAGATCACGGCCACCGTCGCGCCGGCGATGAAGAGCACGCCAAGGACGCGGGCAGGTTCGGCCTTACGGTCCATCGCCGCTCCTATCGGTTGCGCGGACCCTGTTCTTTAGGCAGGGCCTAGAAGCCGGCGGCGTCGAGCGTCTCGTTCACGAGCCCGTCGGCGGCCGCGTTCTCGTGTCGGCGGACGTTTCGAATCGACCATTTTCCAAGCGCCGCCAACGCCGTCGTCGCCTCGGCATGGAGCGGCCGCAGCCCCGGGTCCTTGACCCGGTACTCACCGCGCACCTGGCGCACGATGAGCTCGGAGTCCCCGATGAACTCCACCTCCGCCGCCCCGGTCTCTGCGGCCAGGGAAATCGCAAGGAGAAGCGCCCGGTACTCGGCGACGTTGTTGGTGGCGACGCCGATGGGCTCGCCGCGGCTGGCCAGAACCGTCCCATCGTCGGCGGTGAGGACGGCGGCGATCGCCGCCTGGCCCCGGGTTGCCGCGCGAGCCGCCGTCGAAATTCGCGACGACACGCGACGGGGCGTCGCTCACACGGGCTCCAGCCGCAGCCGGCCCTTCTCGTCGAGGCTTGCGTTCCAGGGCGGGCCCGGGTCGCCGATCTCGGCGAGCTCCGTCCCCTTTCTGAGCTCGGAGACCGCGGCCTCTCCGTGGCCGGCCTCGACCTCCCACTCGTACCAGGAGAGCTCCCAGGCGACGACGATGACCGCCCCGTCGCGCGCGTCATCGGCCTGACGCACCGATGCCCTCGGAGTGCCGAGGGTCTTTTGCAGGCCGCCGACCTGGCGCGCCGCGTCGCTGCCGTTGAAGACCCGCACCGCCCGGCTCAGGACCTGCTGCTCGGAGAGCGCCTCGGGCGAATCAGAGACCCGCACCGCGTGGTGTCGCGGCTCGCCGTCGGGCGCGAGCTGCGCAGCCTCCTCGACCTTCTCGGGCGCCTTCTCGCGGGCCTGCTCGGCGATTGCGGCGAACCGCGCGGCGAGCTCGTCCTCCTCCCTCTCGTCCACGGCCCGGGGCTCGTCGGCCGGTGGCGGCGCGACTCGGCTGCGACCCCGCACCGCCGCCGCGATCGCGCGGGCTCCGCCGCGATCGCGAAGCGGGAAGCGCCGCGCCCGGGGGCGCTGCACGGGCCAGGCGGTTGACCCGGCGAGCGCCTCGGGGACCCAGCCGCTCGACTCCGCGCGCGACTTGCAGAGCGTGCACACCGTCTGGCGTCCCCCCGCGGGCGCCACGTACTTCCAGGAGCGCTCTCCGATCAGGAGCGTGCGCCCGCAAACCGCGCAGTCATGGAACTCCGTGGGCTCGTGCTCGGCCACGGCGGCAAGGTAGCGAACGGGTTGGTGGGCTACTCGCCGTCTTCCTTGGCCGCCGCCGCGATCACCTTCTGCGCGACGTGCGAGGGAATCTCCTCGTGGCGAAGGAACTCCATGGTGTACTCGCCCCGGCCGCCGGTGATGGCTCGCAGGTCCGGGGCGTAGTCGAGCACCTCAGCCATCGGCATCTCGGCCTTGATCTCGGTCATCGACCCCTTCGGCTCCATTCCGAGCGGCCTGCCGCGGCGGGAGTTGAGGTCGCCGATCACGTCGCCGACCGAGTCCTCCGGGACCGAGATCGTCATCTCCATGATCGGCTCGAGCAAGTACGGGTCGGCCTCCGCCGCCGCCTGCTTGAACGCCATCGAGCCGGCGATCTTGAAGGCCATCTCCGAGGAGTCCACCGTGTGGTATTGGCCGTCGAAGAGCCGCACGTGCACGTCCTTCATCGGGTAGCCGGCGAGGACCCCGCCGGCGAGCGTCTCCTCGATCCCCTTCTCGACGGCTGGGATGAAGCCGCCGGGGATCACGCCGCCCTTGATCGCGTTCTCGAACTCGAAGCCGGCGCCGGGCTCGGCCGGGCTGAGCTCGATGTGGCAGTCGCCGAACTGACCACGCCCGCCCGTCTGCTTCTTGTAGCGGCCGTGGCCCTTCGCCGGCTTACGAATCGTCTCCAGGTACGGCACGCGCGGCGGCTTCAGCGCGATCTCAGCCCCGAAACGCGGCGCTTCATCCGGTCGACGATCACCTCGACGTGGACCTGGGTGAGCCCGGCGATGATCTGCTCGCCGGTCTCCGGGTCGCGATGGACGTCGAGGGTGGGGTCCTCCTCGGCCAGTCGGCGGATCGCGCTCGCGGCCTTCTCCTCGTCACCCTTCGACTTCGGCTCGTAGGCGAACGCCATGACCGGCGCCGGCAGATCGACCTTCGGGAAGCGGACCCCGCCGTTCTTCTCGGCGAGGACGTCGCCGGCACGAGTCTCGCGAAGCTTGGCGACGGCACCGATGTCGCCCGGGCCGAGGGCGTCGGTGGGGCTCATCTCCTTGCCAAGCGGGGCGGCGAGCTGGCCGATGCGCTCCTTCTCGGAGCGCGTGGTATTGAGGACGTGCGAGTCCGAGCTGCAGGACGCCCCGGGCGACGCGCAGCAGGTTGATGCGTCCCGTGTAGGGGTCGGCGGTGGTCTTGAAGACGTAGGCGACGAGATCCCCGTCGGGGTCCTTCTCCACCTCGACGGACTCGCCCTCGGTGTCGAGCGCCTTGCCGGGACCGCGCATGGCGGGCGAGGGCACGTCCTCCACCAGCGCCTCGAGCAAGCCGGTTCGTCGCCAGATTCTTCGTGGCCACCCCGCAGGTGACCGGAAACAGATGCCCCTCGGTGACGCCCTTCTTCAGGGCGGTGACGATCTCCTCGTGGGAGATCTCCTCGCCCTCGAGGTAGCGCTCCATGAGCTCGTCGGAGTTCTCCGCGACCTCGTCCATGAGCTTCTCGCGGTACTCCTCGGCTCGCGCCTGGAGCTCGTCCGGGATCGGCACCTCGGACGATTGCCCCTTGTCCTCGCCGGTGTACTCGAACGCCTTCATGTCGATCAGGTCGATTACGCCGCTCGTCGAGTGCTCGGAGCCGATCGGGATCTCGGTGGCAACGACGTGCGGGCCGAACGCGGCCTTCAGCGAGTCCAGCGTCCGAAAGAAATCGGCGCGCTCGCGATCGAGCATGTTCACGAAGACGAGTCGCGGCAGGCCCTCTTCGGCGGCGCGGTCCCAGAGCCGCTCGGTGCCCACCTCCACGCCTGACACCGCGTTGACGACGACCACCGCCGCGTCCACGACCCGCAGCGCGCCAAGCGTGTCGGCGATGAAGCTCGGCTCACCGGGAGTGTCGATCAGGTTGATCTTGCGCCCGTCGTATTCGAACGAGGCGACCGACGCGCCGATCGACATTCCGCGCTCCTGCTCGTCCTCCTCGAAGTCGCCGACCGTCGATCCTTCCTCGACCTTGCCGAGCCGGTTGACGGCCCCGGCCTCGAAGAGGATCGCCTCGCAGAGGCTGGTCTTGCCGGACCCGCGGTGGCCGATCAGGGCGACGTTGCGGATTCGGTCCGGGGGCTTCGCGGGCATCCACCGCACCCTATTACTCCCGCACTTTGCGGGCCCGGGTGGAGCGCGCGGCCCGTCGACCCGCTCAGCCCGGGAAGTGGGAGCGAAGCGCCAGGACGGCCTTGGTATGGAGCTGCGAGACCCGCGACTCGGTGACGCCGAGGACCTCGCCGATCTCGCGCAGGGTCAGGTTCTCGTAGTAGTAGAGGGCGACGACCAGCCGCTCGCGCTCGGGAAGCGACTCGATCGCGTCGGCGAGCTGATCCTTCAGCTCGCCGGTCTGGGCCTCCGCCTCGGGGTCGGCAGCGCCGGGATCGCGGATCGTCTCGAGCACGGAGACCTGGCCGCCGCCTCCCTCGGGATCGGCGAACGTCCAGAGGTCGTCGAGGGCGAGGATGGACGAGTTGGCGATCTCGAGCAGGGCGTCGTTGAAGGTGTCGAGGTCCATCTCGAGCTTCGCGGCCATCTCCTCGTCGGTGGGCGGCCGGCCGAGCTCTCCCTCGAGCGCGGCGTTGGCCTTCTCGATGTCGCGGGCACGGGAGCGAACCGAGCGCGGCACCCAATCGAGCGAGCGCAGCTCGTCGATGATCGCGCCCTTGATCCGCGCGACCGCGAAGGTCTCGAACTTGATCTCGCGCTCCAGGCTCGAAGCGCTCGATCGCGCCGATCAGGCCCAGCAGGCCGTAGGAGACGAGATCGGCCTCGTCGACGTGCGAGGGCAGGCTCGACGCCATGCGGCCGGCGATGAACTTGACCAGCGGCGAGTAGGCGACGACGAGCCGCTCACGGGCGCGGCTCGTCGCCGTCCTGCTTGTAGCGACGCCACAGGTCACGGAACTCGACGGCTTTGACGTTGGTTTCCATGATCCAGCCCTAGACCCCTGCCCAGGTCCGTGGAAAAGGTACCGGGAGGGCATTCATGCGCGTGGGTGGGCTCGTGCGTACTCCCGGCGCAGGCGCCCGGGCTCCACGCGGGTGTAGATCTGCGTGGTCGACACGCTGGCGTGCCCGAGCAGCTCCTGGATCGATCGCAGGTCGGCCCCGCCCTCGAGCAGGTGGGTCGCGAAGGAGTGGCGCAGGACGTGCGGCGAGACCCCGCCGGCGATCGCCGCCTCGCGCACCCAGCGCTCGAGCCGGCGCCGAACGTCGGAGGTGTGCAGGCGCCGGCCGCGGCGCGAGAGGAAGAGCGCCTTCTCGTCGGGCCGCTCCGCCAGCGCGTGCCGAGCGGTCTCCAGGTAGCGCGGCGAGCGCCGCCTGCGCCGGCTCGCCGATCGGCACCATCGCGCTCCTTGCGGCCCTTGCCGCGGACCCGCAGCGTCTCCGACTCGAAGCTCGATGTCGCCGACGTCGAGGCCGCAGACCTCCTCGGCCCGCAGCCCGCAGGCGTAGGCGAGCTCGAGCATCGCGCGATCGCGGACCGCGAGCGGGTCGGTGGCCGGCATCCGGTCCAGCAGCCTCGCGGCCTCGTCCGGCGAGAGCACCCGCGGCAGCCGCGACTCTCGCTTCGGGCTGGGCAGCAGCTCCGCGGCGTTCTGCGCGGCGCCGCCGGTCCGCACCAGGTGGTCGCCGAAGCGCGCGGATCGCGGCGAGCTTGCGCGCCACGCTCGATCGCGCCAGCCCCCGCTCCGAGAGCGCCGCCGCGTAGCCGCGAAGGTCGCGGTAGGCGAGCTCGCCGGGGGCGCTGCCGCGGCGTGCTCGCCCACTCGGCGAGCTCGCCGAGGTCGCCGTGGTAGGCGCGAAGCGTGTGCCGAGAAAGCCCGCGGGCCCCCAGCTCGCGCTCGAAGCGGTCGAATGCGTCCTTCCAGTCTCGGTCCACGGTCTGAAGCGGTTTCGCCGCCGGCCGGCACACGCCTGCCCCTGCAAGCCGGCGCGCGGTTAGCCGACGTAGATCGGCGTGCCGAGCGGGACCTGGTCGTAGAGCTCGATCACGTCGGGGATCAGCATGCGGATGCAGCCGTGCGACGCCGCGCTGCCGATCGAGGAGATCTCGTCCGTGCCGTGGATTCCGGCGCCGTCGAAGAAGCCCATCCAGCGCGCCTTGATCGGGTCCTCGGGTCCCGGCGGGATGACCTGGCCGGCCAGGTCGCCCGCCCAGGCGCTGTCCGGAACGTGCCAGGAGGGATTGACCTGCTTGTCGTTGATCGTGTAGGTGCCGGCGGGGGTCTCGAGGCCCTGCATGCCGACGGCGATCGTGTAGGTCTTCGCAAGCTTCAGGTTCTTCCAGAGCCGCAGCTGGAAGTTCGCGCGGTCGACGGTGAGGTAGATCGGGTACTTCGCGGCGAGCTCGTCGGTGGTGACGGCCGACTTCGTGCGTGGACCGGAGCCTGGACGACGCGGCGGCGCTCGCCGGAGCCGATCTCGTCGATGAGCATCGAGGGGAGCTGCGCCTGGTCGAGGCCGATGCCGTCCTTGCCGGACACGAGGTTGAGCTCGACGCCGCGGGCTGCACGGAGGCGTCGGTGGGGGTCTGGTCGACCTGCTTGGCGACCTCGTCGATGAAGCTCGTTGACGCCCCGGTCGCGAGTAGCTGACGTGAGCCGGGAGGTTCTCGTAGACGTCGCCGCCCGTCGCGTAGCGCCAGAGCCGCGTGGGCAGCCCCCCTGAGCGGCTCGCGTCGTGGGCCGCGTCGAGCATCGCCGGGATGTCGGCGCGGACGTCGAGGCGTCTTGGGCCGAGCACGTACTTCGTGCGCTCGAACTTCACCGTGATCGGCTGCTCGAGCGGCTGGACCAGCTCGCTGCGGAGCTTGTGGCTCGCCTGCTTCTGCGTGAGGCCGCCGATCGGGACGCCGCCGACGCGAATGCCGTCGGCGATGTCGTTGGCCTGCGCCCGGTCCCAGGCGTATGCCGCGATCGCCGCCGCGATCAGCGCGGCGAGCACTCCCACGAGGGCGATCTGCACCCGTCGACCCACCCCGCCCAGTGTAGGGAGCGGCATATGCGGCGCAAAGTCACCCCCGGCCTGTGCAAACCCGTTTGCGAGGTGGCGACGCTGTGGACCGGGTCCTAGGTGCCGAGCGGCTCGCGCTCGCCCTCGGGGACTCGGTTGCGGCGCACGTGCGGGCTCCAGCGCAGGAAGTCCTCGACCTCGCGCTCGTAGTGGAAGCCGTCCTCGATCCCGCGCATGACCCCGCGAGGCGCATGTGCTCGGCCAGCCGCAGCACCGTCTCGCGCGTGGTGTACCCGTACTCGAATCCGGTCGCCTTGTAGGCGCGGTTGTCGAGGCCGCGGCCGAAGCGCAGGAGGTTCCACATCTCGTCCGGCACCCGCACGCCGAGCCGCCGCAGGGGGGCCGAGAGGAGCCCGGCCCCGAACGGCGGCACTATCGGCAGCGGGATCTTCCCGGCGAGCCCGATCGCCTCGCTCAGGGCGAGGACGCCGTCCGCGGCGACGTTGTAGATGCCCGGGACCTCGTGCATGGCGGCGTGCTCGAGCGCGTGGACCACGTCGTCCTCGTGGACGAACTGCGTGCGCGGGTCGAAGCCGAGGACCATCGGCACCGCGGGCAGCCCGAGCATCCGCGTGAACGCCGTGTCGACGTCAGGGCCGAGGACGTTTGCGAAGCGAAGGACCGTCACCCGGATTCCGCTTCGCCGGCGGGCGAAGTCGGCTACGGCGCCCTCCGCCTCGATGATGTCGCGCTCGAGGCCGCTGCGGGGCGGATGCTTGCGGCGCATCGTCTCGGTGAAGAACGCCGGGTCGTCCTGCTCGCAGCCGTACCAGTGCGCCGAGCTCTTGAAGACGAACCGCTTGACCGGCGAGTCCTCGCCCTCGCAGGCGGCGAGGATGTTCATCGTCCCGATCACGTTGTTCTCGTGCGTCGAGCGAGCCGATGCGGTGACCGAGTTGACCATGAGGCGGGTGTCGATGACGGTGTCGATCTCGGCGGCGCGCACGATCCGCTCCAGCAGCGAGTGCCGGTTGCCGACCTTGACGAACTCGGTCCGCTCGAGCTCGCGCGTCGGCTCGTCCTCGTCGACGCCGATGATCGCCTCGATCGACTCGAACCCCTCGAGCGCCTGCGCCAGCCGCCCTCCCCAGTAGCTGGAGATGCCGGTGACGAGGATGCGCCGTGCCTGGTCCATCGCTCAGCCGAACCAGACCGACTTGCGCTTCGCGAGCATCTCGTGGAGGTTCTCCTGGATGCGCGCGCGGATCTCCTGGGCGACCGTCTGCACGAGCGCCTTGTCGTGGACGGCGTCGGCGCCGCCGAGGTCGGTCGTGTCGATCGGCTCCAGGAACCGGATCTTGAACTTGGCGGGCAGATAGCCGAGCATCCCGAGCGGCCCGAGCCACGGAAAGCTCGGCGTGATCGGGAAGTAGAGCAGCCCGGTGACCCGCTGCATGAAGTTGACATGGGCGAAGATCGGCGCCGCCTCCTCCGCTCCGACCACGCAGACCGGCACGAGCTTGGCCTCCGCACGCATCGCGGCCTCGACGAACCCGCCGCGCCCGAAGCGCCGCAAGCGGTAGCGGTCCCGGTAGAGCTTCTCCGTGCCCTTGCGCCCCTCGGGGAAGACGAGGACGAGCTGGCGCTCGTCGAAGAGGAGCCGGTGGACGTTCGCCGGGTGAGCCGCGACGCAGCCGATCTTCGGGATCAGCATCGAGAACCCGGGGTAGCCCTTGAAGAAGTGCTCGACGGTGATGTGGAGCGGCCGGCCCCGGGGTTGCTCCTCGCGAATCGCCTTCGCGATCATGGCGGCATCGGGTGGGAGCGCGCCGGAGTGGTTGGAGACCAGGAGCGCGCCGCCCTGCGCGGGCACGTTCTCGATCCCCTCGACCTCGCCGCGAAACCAGTAGCGGTAGAAGAACTCGACGAGGGTCTTGTCGAAGAACGCCTCGACGCGCTCCGACCGCCCCCAGTCGTCGAGCGTGCGGTCGGGCTCGATGGCGGGCAGGAGCTCGCGGCGGCTCTCCAGCGCATCCGAGTCGCGCTCGGGGGCCTGGAGCTCGCCGGACGGCGAGTCTTCCTCGGCGCCGGCGGGCAGGCCGGCGAGGGATGTCCGCTGGGAGGGCATCCTGACTCCATTGAAGCAACTCGCGCGCTTTCACCTGTCGCCACTATGTTTCGCCCGTGCGCTCCAAGGACGCTGTGCGCAAAGAGATCTGGAAGGCCATGGACCGCGAGGGCGTCTCGCGCTTTCCCGGCGCCGAGGGGCGGATCCCAAACTTCGCCGGCGCGAAGCTCGCCGCCGAGAAGCTCGCCACGCACCGCACCTGGAAGCGCGCGCAGGTGGTGAAGACCAACCCGGACTCGCCGCAGACCCACGTCCGCCGCCTGGCCCTGGAGGAGGGCAAGCAGCTCGTCATGGCGGTCCCCCGCCTGCGCGACCAGCACCCATTTCGGCTGCTCGACCCGCGCAAGCTGACGAAGGCCCAGACTCGCGAGGCCGCGACGATCAAGGGCGCGCTTCGCCATGGCCGCGTCGTTGCGCTCGAGAAGCTCCCGGAGATCGACTTCGTCCTCTGCGGCTCCGTCGCCGTCAACCTCACCGGCGCGCGGCTCGGCAAGGGCGGCGGGTTCTCCGACCTCGAGTACGGCCTGCTGATCGACGCGGGCAAGATCGACGAGCACACGCTGGTGGCGACCACGGTCCACCCCATTCAGATCCTGCGCGAGCACCTGAAGATGCTGGCCCACGACCTGCCGGTCGACCTGATCGCGACACCGCGGACGCTCATCGAGGTGGAGCGCCAGTACTCCCGTCCCCGCGGGATCCTCTGGAACCACCTCCAGCCCCCGCAGATCCACGAGATCCCGATCCTCGAGAGAATGGGCTACGCGTGACCACACAGACGGCCGACACCGGCGAGAAGCGGCGCGCGCAGGCCGCCGAGCCCGAGATCGGGCCGGTCATGGACCTGTTCGAGCGCCTGTGGTGGTTCACGCCGCCGATGGCGAAGCTTCTCGACCCGACGCCGGCAGACGGGCCCGATCCCTACGGGAACCCGGACCCGGAGTGGCTCCGCATCGACTGGCGCGAGCACCTGGGATCGGCGAACGTCGCCGGCAGCGGCCGGCCGGCACGCGTCAACTACGTCGACGTCGGCCCGACGGAAGAGGATTCCGGCCGGCCCGTCGTCTTCGTCCACGGCCTGGCGGGTTGCTGGCAGAACTGGCTGGAGAACATTCCGAGCCTCGCTCGCCACCACCGCGTCATCGCCCTGGACCTGCCGGGTTTCGGCGCGTCCCCCCTGCCCGACTGGACGATCGCGATCAAGAGCCTCGGGACCCTCCTGCACGACTTCTGCGAGGGGCTCGGCGTGCGCGACGCCGCGCTCGTGGGGAACTCGATGGGCGGCTTCGTTGCGGCCGAGGCGGCGATCCAGGACGGACAGCGCTTCTCGCACCTGGTGCTGGTCTCCGCCGCGGGCATCTCGCACGCGCGCGCAATCCGTGGCCCGGCGGTGCTCGGGGCCCGGATGTCGGTGATCGTCACCCCGTACATGCTCGGGCTCCAGGAGCGGGCGCTGCTGCGGCCCGGCCTGCGGCAGCGGGTCATGGGCCAGGTGTTCCATGCGCCGCTGAAGCTCCGCTACGAGCTCCTCTACGAGTTCGTGCACAACGGGCCTGGAACCGAGGGCTTCCTTCCGGCGGTGCGCAACCTGAACGGCTACGACTTCCTCGACCACCTCGAGGGAGTCGATCTGCCCACCCTCATCGTCTGGGGCCGGAACGACCGGGTGGTGCCGCCGGCCGACTCACGCGGCTACGGCGACCGGCTGCGGAACTCGACGACGTCGATCTACGACAAGACCGGGCACTGCGCGATGGCGGAGCGCCCGGTGCGCTTCAACCGGGAGCTCGAGGAATTTCTCGCCCGGGATTGAGCTCCCTCTCTCTCGATTACCCGCTGCGCACCGACCTGGAGCATCGCGGGATGCGCCGGGAGGGGCTCCCTATCGAGAACGAGTGGGTGAAGGGCGAGTGGCAGAGCGAGCTCGTCTACGCGATGCTCGAGGACGAGTATCGGGCAGTCGCTAGCTCGTGATCGCGCCCTGCGACGCGGACCCGACGTGCCGCGCGTACTTGGCCATGACCCCGCTCTCGTACAGCGGTTCGGGAGACTCGTAGGCTGCAACGCGCTCGGCGATCTCCTCGTCGCTCAGCGCCACATCGAGACGGCGGCCCGCGATGTCGATCGTCACCTCGTCGCCATCGCGAAGCGCCGCGATCGGACCGCCCTTCGCCGCCTCGGGGGCGACGTGGCCCACCATCAGCCCGCGCGTTGCCCCTGAGAAGCGGCCATCGGTGAGCAGGGCGACCTCCTCTCCCAGCCCCTCGCCCACGATCGCAGCGGTGACCTGGAGCATCTCGCGCATGCCTGGCCCCCCGGATGGGCCCTCATTGCGAATGACGATGACGTCGCCGGGGTTGATGCCGCCGTCCTTGACCACGCGGAAGCACTCCTCCTCGGACTCGAAGACGCGCGCGGGCCCCGTCTGGCCCTTGCGCTCGGTGCCCGCCAGCTTCACCACGGCCCCGTCGGGGGCCAGGTTGCCCCGCAGGATCGCCAGGCCACCCTCGGGCTTTAGCGGGCTCGCGGCCGGGAGCACGACCTCCTGTCCCTCCGCCTCGTTCGCGGCGGCGGCCTCCTGGCCGATCGTCCGGCCGGTGACGGTCATAGCGTCCTCGTGGAGGATCCCCAGCTCCGCGAGCCGGCTGAGGATCAGCGGCACCCCGCCGGCGCGGTAGAGGTCGGTCGCCACGAACCGGCCACCCGGCTTCAGGTCGGCGAGCAACGGGGTCGAACGCGAGATGCGCTCGAAGTCGTCGATCTCGAGCTCCACGCCGGCCTCCTTCGCGATCGCAAGCAGGTGAAGGACGCCGTTGGTCGAGCCGCCTGAGGCGCAGACCGTGGCGATCGCGTTCTCCAGAGAGTCCCGTGTGATGATCTGGCTCGGGCGCAGGTCGTTGGCGAGGACGTTCATCACGAGCTCGCCGATCTTCTCGGCGACAGTCGCCTTCTCGTCGTCCACGGCGGGGACCATCGCCGAGCCGCCCGGCGAGATCCCGAGCGCCTCGAAGGCACAGGCCATCGTGTTCGCGGTGAACTGGCCGCCGCACGCGCCGGGGCCAGGACTGGCCACGTCCTCCAGCTCGCGAAGCTCCTCGTCGGACATGTCGCCGGCGGCGTGCGCACCGACCGCCTCGAAGACATCGAGAATGGTGACGTCGCGGCCGTGGAAGCGACCGGGAGCGATCGAGCCGCCGTAGAGCATGAGGCTCGGGATGTCGAGCCGGACCAGCGCCATCACGGCTCCGGGGATCGTCTTGTCGCAGGCCGAGAGCGCCACGACCGCGTCGAACTGAAAGCCGCGCGCCATCAGCTCGATCGAGTCGGCGATGACCTCGCGGCTGACGAGCGAGGTCTTCATCCCCTGCGTGCCCATCGTGATGCCGTCCGAGATCGCGACGGTGTTGAACTCCATCGGGGTCCCGCCGGCCGCGCGCACTCCGCGCTTGATGTGCTCCGCGAGGCCGCGCAGATGGAAGTTGCAGGAGTTCGCCTCCGCCCAGGTGTTGGCGATGCCGACCGTTGGCCTCGACAGCGCCTCGTCGTCGAACCCGACCCCCTTCATGTAGGCGCGCGCGTGCGCACGCTCGGGGCCGTCGAAGACGGCGGCGGAGCGAGGGCGCGGTAGCGTGGAGGCCTCGGTCATCGGAGGCGGAGTCTAGAGGCGGGCACCGCTCCGGCTCAGCGGCGCGTCAGGGATCGGGCAAGCCCGAAGACGTCCACGGGGCCGGCCCCCCGGCCAACGTCGCGTAGCCCGTTGCCGACCGCCTCGGCCGCTATCTCGCGGGCCCAGCGCGCGGCCTCCTCCAGCTCTCTGCCCTGCGCGAGGACCGCCGCGAGCGCGGACGAGTGGGTACAGCCCGACCCGTGGCTCGCGCCCTGCGGGTAGCGCGGCCCCTCGATGCGGATGGACCCGCGAGCCTCCACGAGCACGTCCGCCCCGTCCTCGGCGTGGCCACCCGTCACCACCACCGCGTCGGGCCCGAGCGCCAGGATCGCGGTCCCGAGCTCCTCCGCAGAGCTGCCCGCGCCCAGCCCGGCCAGGGAGCGCGCCTCGAGCACGTTGGGGGTGACCACGGTCGCCCGGGGAAGCACGCCCTCGATCAGCGCGGCCTTCGCATTCGGGTCGAGAAGCGTCGAGCCGCTCTCGGCCACCATCACCGGGTCGACGACCACCGGCACCTCGTCGACCAGCTCGAGCGCGTCCAGCACGCCCTCGATCGTCGGCTCGTCCGCCAGCATCCCGACCTTGACCGCGTCGATCCGAATGTCGGAGACCACCGCCTCGACCTGGGCGACGATCATCTCCGGCGGGACCGGAAGCACCGCCTCGACCCCGGTCGTGTTCTGCGCCGTGATCGCCGTAATCGCCGTCGTCCCGTGGACGCCGCAACGCGCAAACGCCTTGAGGTCCGCCTGGATGCCCGCGCCGCCGCTCGAGTCGGACCCCGCGATCGCGAGGGCGACGTGGACAGCGGCGGGCCCGGCCATGCGCTGAGGGTAGCCGGGAGCAGACGCCGCCTCACCCCGGCGGCCGGAGCATGGTGCGCGCGAACGTCCCGTCCTCCCTGCCGTCCAGGTAGCCCATCAGCTCGAGACGCGCGAGAGCGACGGCGCAGGCTCGCGGCTCCCGGCCGCTCGCCCGAGCCAGCTGCTCGACAGTGGCGTTTCCGAGCTCGGCCAGGTCGAGTGCCGCCGCCAGTTCGGCGTCCAGCGGCGGGCCCATGCGCACCGCGGCTGTGGCGCCGACGCCGAGGATCTCGTCGAGGACGTCCTGAGCGTCGCGAACGAGCGCCGCGCCCTCGCGGATCAGCTCGTGCGGACCCGCGGACGTGCGCGACGTGACCGGGCCCGGCACGGCTCCCAGGTCGCGGTGCAGGCGCGCCGTTTCCTCCGCCGTGATCATCGTCCCGGAGGGAAGCGCCGCCTCGACCACGATCACCATGCGTGCCAGGGCCGCCATGATCCGGTTGCGAGCCGGAAACGCCCACTTTTCGGGGCTAATCCCGGGCGGGCGCTCGGACAAGAGCAGCCCGCCGGCGGCGAGGATGCGTCGATGCAGGGCGCGCTTGCTAGGCGGGTAGGCCACGTCCGGGCCGCCGGCGAGGACCGCGGCTGTCGCCCCTCCCCCCTCGAGCGCACCCTCGTGGGCTGCGGCGTCGATCCCGAACGCCATGCCGCTGACGATCGTGAGGCCTGCGGCGCCCAGCATGTTGCCGAGCTCGCGCGCGATCCGGACGCCGTACCGGGTGGCGCGACGAGAGCCCACGATCGTCACGGTCACGTCGTGCCGGAGCTTTCCCAGCGCGTCCGCGTCACCGAGGCAGAAGAGGACGGGCGGCGTTCGGTCGTCGAGCTCGCGGAGCTGCGCGGGATACTCGGGCCGGCACCGGCAGACCGACCAGCAGTCGCCGAGTGGGCGGCGGACGTCCCACCCCTTGACGAGGTCGAGGCAGTCGCCGCACGCCGGCGCGGCCGCCGCGCTCATCCGCGACCCCTTCGGCGCAGGCTCAGCGCCTCGCCGACGTGGTCGACGCGGACCTCGGCGCTCGCGTCGAGGTCCGCGATGGTGCGAGCGAGCCGCAGGGTGCGGTCGTAGCCGCGTCCGCTCAATCCGAGACGCTCGTACCCGCTCGCGAGGACCTCGGCGGCCTCCGCGTCCAGACGTGCATGCCGCCGGGTCTGACGGGCGGTCATCTCGGCGTTAGCGCGACCCTCCCCGAGCCGGGCCGACTGGCGCTCCCGCGCGGCGAGGACGCGACCACGGATGGGCGCGGACGCCTCGCCCTCGTCGGCAGCGATCGCCTCCCCTTCCGGACGGCCGACCCGGACCAGCACGTCGATCCGGTCGGCGAGCGCACCGGAGAGGCGCGCCTCGTAGCGGCGCACCTGCGTCTCGGTGCAGCTGCAGTCCTCGGACTCGGGACCGTGACCGCACGGGCACGGGTTCGCTGCGGCAACGAGCATGAACCGGCAGGGCAGCTCCACCGCGTGCCCCGCGCGCACGATCGCGATCGAGCCGGCCTCGAGCGGCTCGCGCAAGGCCTCGAGGGCGTCGCGCGAGAACTCCGCCAGCTCGTCCAGGAAGAGCACCCCGCGGTGGGCAAGCGTGACCTCCCCGGCCCGCGGCGGCGTCCCGCCGCCGACGAGCCCGGCGGCGGAGATGGTGTGGTGGGGCGAGCGGTAGGGGCGGCGCCGCGACCCGTCGACGAACCTCCCACACGCGCTCGCTATCCGCAACACGTCAACGGCCTCCACGTCTTGGAGCGGCGGCAGGATCGACGGCAGGCGCCGGGCGGCCATCGACTTCCCGGCCCCCGGCGGGCCGACGATCAGGATGTTGTGGGCGCCCGCGGCGGCGACCTCCAGCGCGCGCCGCAGCGGCGCCTGCCCGCGCAGGTCGGCGAGGTCGGGACCGCCCGCGGGCAAGCCGGAGTCGAGCGGCATCGGCTTGGGCGGAGCGGGCTCGTCTTCGGAACCGAGCAGCGCCAGCTCACGCAGGTGGTCGAGCGGCACGATTCGTGGCCCGCGCGCGAGCGCCGCCTCGGCACCGTTGGCACTCGGTACGGCGAGCGCCCGCACGCCATCGCGGCGCGCGGCCTCCGCCATCGCCAGCGCACCCGGTACCGGTCTGATCGAGCCATCGAGCGCGAGCTCGCCCGCCAGCGCCACCCCGTTCAGCACGCCCTCCGGCAGCTGTCCCGAGGAGCCGAGCAGAGCCGCGGCGATCGCCAGGTCCAGGCCTGGCCCGCCCTTGCGCAGGTTGGCCGGCGCCAGGCTCGCCGTTATCCGGGTCCCGGGGAACTCGAAGCCCGAGTTGGAGACTGCCGCTCGCACCCGTTCACGCGACTCGCGGACCGCCGCGTCGGGCAGCCCGACCAGGGCGAACGCGGGCAGACCGCGGCACACATCGACCTCGACGCCAACCCCGTGGGCGTCGACGCCGAGCAGCGTGAAGGTGCGGGCCGTGGCGAGCACGGCGCGAACCTAGGGCTCCGCCACGCACGCATTGCGCGCAGCGACTGGCGAGTGTGCATCGAGCCACGCAGATCACGTCCTCGGACAATCGAGTTCGACGTTTGCAGCGGATAGTGGGGCAAACGTCGAACTCGGCGAAAGGGCGCGCACGATGTCACGTTGTGCGCGCAACTGCTGCGCTCGCCGCTTCTACCGTGAGCGGTATGACCGCGACGCGCCAGGCGACTGGGCGAATCGGCGAGGACCTCGTGGCCGCGGCCCTGGTCCAGCGCGGCGCAACGATCGTCGCCCGCAACGCGCGGACCCCGGGAGTGCGGGGCGAGATCGACCTGATCGCCCTCGATCGGAGCACACTCGTGTTCGTGGAGGTCAAGACCCGCCGCGCCGGCAATGTCTGCGGGCCGGAGCGCCCGGCGATGGCCGTCGGCCACGCCAAGCGGCGGAAGATCCGCGCACTGGCGCTGGCCTGGCTGGCGGCCGACCGCGAGCGGGTGCCTCGCCACTCGCGCCTGCGCTTCGACGTCGTCGGAATCCTGCTCGGCGCGGGCGGCGAGCCGCTCGAGTGGGACTGGATCGAGGCAGCCTTCTAGCCGAAGCTCAGCTGCGAGTAGGCGATCGACTGGAACGAGCGGCGGTGCAGGCTCGAGGGGCCGTTGGCCAGAACCGCCGCACGGTGCTCGGGCGTGGAGTAGCCGGCGTTCTCGGCGAAGCCGAATCCCGGGTAGTGGCCGTCGGCGCGGCCCATCAGCCGGTCACGGGTGACCTTCGCGATCACGGAGGCCGCGGCGATCGCGGCGCTGCGCGCGTCCCCGTCGATCACCGCCTGGTGGGCGACGGCGCAGTCGCGAACCGGAAACCCGTCGGAGAGGCATGCGGCACCCGGGACGGCGACGCGCTCCAGGCACCGCCCGAGCGCAGCGAGGTTGGTGACGTGGAGTCCGCGCGCATCCAGCATCGGCACGCAGCGCGAGACGACGGCGACCCGGGTCGCGGCGCGCAGCACACACGGGTAGAGGGCCTCGCGCTCCTCGGGGCTGCGCTTCTTCGAATCGTCGAGCTCGCCGAGGGCGCGGCGGTCGCGCATGCTCAGGTTCTCGTAGTCGATGAGTACGGCCGCGGCCACGAGAGGCCCCGCCAGTGAGCCGCGGCCGGCCTCGTCGGCGCCGGCCACGAAACGCACCCCCAGGGAGCGGTCGAACTTGAAGAGCTTGGCGGCCTGGCGCCGGCGACGCCTTACCGCCGCCCCTGTGCGCCGCTTCGGCTCAGAGGATTCCGATTCGGTCGGGGGGCCAGTAGGTGAAGAAGGCCTCGCCGATGATCCAGTCGCTGGGTACGGGGCCCCAGAAGCGGCTGTCGTCGCTGTCCCCACGGTGGTCGCCCATCATGAAGTAGTCGCCGGGTGGAACGGTGATCGTCTTCGGCAAATTGCAGGAATCCTTCTGGGGGCAGGGCTGGATGTAGGGCTCGTCCTTCGCCTCCACGCCGTTCACAACGGGGTGGCCGTGACGCACGGACAGGGTGTCGCCCGGCCCGGCGACGATCCGCTTGATGAAGTTGGCCGAGGAGGCACCCGGCGTCCCCTGCGGGCATGGCTCCCTGGAGGTGTGCTCGACGCCGCATTCCGGGCCGCCGTCGGTCGCTCCCGCCGGCGGATGGAAGACCACGATGTCGCCGATCGTGGGGTCGTGGAGGTGGTAGATGAAACGATTCACGAGCACTCGCTGGCCAACGTCCAGCGTCGGCTCCATCGAGCCGGAGGGAATCTGGTACGGCTTGACGACGTACGCCTGGATCACCAGCGCCAGGCCAATCGCGAGGGCAACGATGATGACGAGCTCGACGAGGGCACCCCAGGTGCCCTTGGCTCGCGGCATCAGGACGAGGCCTCTTCGGCTTCGGCCTCGGCCGAAGCCTCCTCCCCGGAATCACCACCTGACGATTGCTCCGCTCCCGCTTCAGCATCTTGCTCGGGGCTACGCCCCGAGCCTTTTTCTTGAGCTCCCGCGTCCGCATCGTCAGGGTCTGTCTCTTCACCGGTTTCCGATTGCGCTTCCTCGACCTCTTCGCCCTCCGGCTGCGTGACCTCGACCTCGGCCTCCTCCTGGGCGACGCCCTCGGAATCGACCGGCGCCGTCTCCTCCTCCGCGATCACGAGATCGTCCTCGATCCCCCAGCGCCGCTCGGCGACTCGTGCGCGCTTACCGACCCGGCCGCGCAGGTAGTAGAGCTTCGCGCGGCGCACATCGCCCCGCGCCACCACCTCGAGGCGCTCGATCTTCGGAGAGTGCAGGGGAAACGTCCGCTCGACGCCGACGCCGAACGACTGCTTGCGGACCACGAAGGTCTCGCGGGCACCGCCGCCGGACCGGGAGATCACGATGCCCTCGAATACCTGCGTTCGGCGCCGCGTGCCCTCCACGACCTGGAAGTGCACGCGCACGCGGTCGCCGGCGGCGAATCGCGGCACCTTTCGCAGCGCGCGGCTTTCGATGCTCTCGATGATCGTGCTCATGGTCGAAGGTCTTCGCGGCGCGGACGAAAAAGCCGCCCGCCCAGCGAGTGGACGGCCGATCAGCCACGAGGCGAGCCGCGCGGCGGCGAATGGTAACTAAGAGCCTGGCCCGGTGGAGCCGCGCTCGCGGCTGCGCGCCAGGCGCCAGTCGCGTACGCGAGCGTGATCGCCGGACAGCAGGACCTCGGGGACCTCCCAGCCGCGGTAGCTGGCTGGACGCGTGTAGTGCGGGTATTCCGGCGCGCCGCCGAGGGCTTCGGAGAACGACTCCTCGACCGCGCTCTGCGCATGCCCGAGCGAGCCCGGGAGCTTGCGGAGGACGGCGTCCGCCACCACCATCGCGGCGAGCTCCCCGCCAGCCAGCACGTACGGCCCTACCGAGAGGGCGTCGGTCGCGAGGTGCTCGCGCACGCGCTCGTCGACCCCCTCATAGCGCCCGCTCAGAAGGGCCAGCGAGGGCTCGGCGGCCAGCTCCTCGGCCAGGGCCTCGTCGAACTGGCGGCCCGCGGGCGTCAGGAGGATCACCCGCGAAGGTCGCTCGCCGTCGCCGTAGGCCGCCTCGAGGGCCGCGTCGACCACGTCCACGCGCATCACCATCCCGGCGCCGCCGCCGAACGGGGCGTCATCCACCTGCCGCCCGGACAGCGGGGTCGTGGCGCGGTAGTCGAAGAGCCTGGCCTCGCTGCCGCCGGCGAGCGCGTTGGCTACGTGGCGCTGCCCGAGGAACCAGCCGAAGGCCTCGGGGAAGAGGGTGAAGAAGTCAATCCTCAACGAACTCGACCAGCACTCGCCGGTCGTGCTCGGCTCCGGCGCGGGCCGCAGCCTTCGCGACCGTGCGGATTGCGCTCGCCACCTTGCCGCCGCGGCCGATCAGGCGCCCGAGGTCGTCGCCCTCGACCTTGACCTCGAAGATGAGGTCGGAGTCCTCGTCGATCTCCTCGACGGTCACCGCGTCGGGCTGGTCGACCAGCGACCGGCAGATGAACTCGACGAGATCGCGCAGGTCGCCGACCTCGCCGTCGATGTCGTGAAGCTCGTCGGAAGCTTCCACCGGCAGCGCTTCAGGAGCCCGTCGCCTGAATGCCCTTGACGCGAAGCAGCGTGGCGACCGTCTTCGAGGGCCTCGCGCCGTGGTCCAGCCAGTGTTGAGCGCGCTCGGAGTCGATCTCGATCACCGAGGGGTTCGTCTGCGGGTTGTAGTGGCCGATCGTCTCGATCGTCCGCCCGTCGCGCGGCGAGCGCCGATCGGCGACGACGATGCGCCAGTTCGGGTTCTTGCGCGAACCCACCCGTCTGAGCCTGATTCGAACCATTGCGGCTCGCGAGGTTAGCGGTCGCAATGGAACTACGCTGAATCACTTGCGGACGGCTTCGCCGTCCTTACATGCTGCTTTCGGACCTAAAGGTCCTCACTACAGGCCCCGCAGCAACTGCTGCGGGTCCAACCTCTTACCACTGGTTAGCGCAGCCATCATCTTCCGCATCTGGCCGAACTGCTTCACGAGCTGGTTGACGGCCTGGACAGTGGTGCCCGACCCCGTGGCGATGCGCTTTCGACGCGAGCCGTCGATCACGTCCGGGCGGGCGCGCTCCGCTGGCGTCATCGACAGGATGATGGCCTCGAGGCGGTCGAGCTCACGATCGTCCATCTTCACGCCGCGCAGCTGCTTCATCGCGCCGCCCATGCCCGGCATCATCCCGAGGACATTCGTGAGCGGGCCCATCTTCCGGACCTGCTTCATCTGCTTCAGGAAGTCGTCGAGCGTGAACTCCTGCCGGCGGAGCTTTCGCTCGAGCTCCGCCGCCTCGTCCTCGTCGTGGACCTCCTCCGCCTTCTCGATCAGCGTCAGCACGTCGCCCATGCCGAGGATTCGCGACGCCATCCGCTCCGGATGGAAGCGCTCGAGCTGATCGAGGCCCTCCCCGACGGACGCGTAGAGGATCGGCTTGCCAGTAACGGCGCGGACCGAGAGCGCCGCGCCGCCCCGCGAATCACCGTCGAGCTTGGTCATGACGGTGCCGTCGAAGTCCACCTCCGCCGCAAATGCCTCGGTGACGTTCACGGCGTCCTGGCCGGTCATGGCATCGAGGACGAGCAGGACGTCGTGGGGCTTGACGGCGTTTCGCACCCGCACCAGCTCCTCCATCAGCTCGGCGTCGACGTGCAGGCGCCCGGCGGTGTCGACGATCAGGACGTCCTTTCGCTCTTGGCGGGCGCGGACCAGGGCCCAGGAGGCGATCTCGGCAGGGTCGGGGTCGGTGCCCTGCTCGTAGACGGCGGCGCCCGCGCGCTTGCCGACCGTCACGAGCTGATCCACCGCGGCCGGCCGCTGGGTATCGCAGGCGGCAAGCGCCACGCTCTTGCCGTCCTTGGCGAGGAGCTTCGCCAGCTTGGCGCAGGCCGTTGTCTTGCCCGAGCCCTGAAGGCCGGCCATCAGGATCACGGTCGTGCCGGAGCCGGCCATGGCGATGTCGCGGCTCGCGCCGCCCATCAGCTTCGCCAGCTCGTCGTGGACGATCTTCACGACCTGCTGGCCGGGGTTCAGCGCCTCGAGGACGTCCGCGCCGAGGCACTGCTCCTTGACGCTCGCGGTGAACTCCTTGACGACCTTGAAGTTGACGTCGGCCTCGAGCAGCGCGAGGCGAACCTCGCGCATGGCGGCATCGACGTCAGCCTCGGTGAGCTTGCCGCGCGAGCGGACGGCGGCCGAGCGACTCCTGGAGGCGGTCGGAGAGGGTCTCGAACACGCTGCGAGCGTACCGGGCCGCCTACCTCCACCCCTTGGTGGCAACGCGCCGAGGAGTCGCCCGCTCACCCCTCGAGGTCGCGGTAGTGGTCCCGCCAGATCACCCGGTGAACCCCCAGGTGGCGCGGCAGACCGCGGAGCCCGGGGATGTACGGGATGCAGATGAACGCCAGCGAGAGGCCCATCATCAGCGCGAATACCAGGGCGTCGGCGTTCGGGGAGCTCTTGAACGGCTCCACCTGGTACCAGAACGTGTAGAGCCACAGCCATACCTGTCCGGGATAGCTGCCGGTCTCGTTCATCATGCCCCACTGGTGCCCAGCAGATGCTGCTTTTGGGCCAGGGACTCGAAGTAGCCGCCGGCCGAGAGAAACAGGAGCGGCCGCGTGTAATTCGTCTGGTAGAACTGCGACGAGGTGAGCAGGGCACCGTCGAGCCCGCCGCTCTCGGCCAGGCCGACAAGTGAGCTCATCATGGGCGCAACCGGGCCGGAGGCCGAGCGGGCAGCCGCCGCCGGAGCTGAGGGGAACAGCGGCAACCCATCGTGGAACCGCACGGCTTTGAGCGCTCTGGTGTAGGCCGCGGTCCATCTCGCCTGTTGCGCGCTCGGCGCCGCCTGGTAGCGGACCAGGGCCCGTCGGAGGGCCGGATCTCCAGGAATGCTCCTCAGCGGATCGACGACGAAATCCTTGGCGGTGTCGACTGGGATGTGCACTCCGGCGGCGCTCTGGAGGTCGATCGGGCCGATCTTCTGCGTTGCGTCGGCAGTGTGGGTGTAGGGCGGGCCGTAGTTGGCGATCTCGCTCGACCCGTCGAGCTCGGTGACGGCGGTCGCCAGGAAGTCGCCCGTATCCGCCTTCGCCCACTGCTGGATCGTCACCGGCTGGTCGTCCGGTGAGGAGAAGAGCACCGCAAGAACGACGATCAGCCCGGTCACCACCGCCAGCGCGACCGCGAACTCCTTGACCAGGTCGTATGGAACGTAGGCACCGCGCCACTCGCGGTCGTCGTGAGGAGGAACGGGGCCGGCGGCGCTCATCCTGCCGCCTCTCCCCCGCCCTTCGGCGCCGGCGCCTCGCGAAGCTTGGCCGGATAGGGCGGGACGACGCCGTGGATTCGCACGAGCAGGACGTGCCCGATCACCAGGGCGACGACGACCACCGGGAGCAGGATGACGTGCCACGTATACATCTGGCCGAAGTCGATGACGTTGAAGAACGAGCCGATCCCGACCGAGTTGAGGCCGTCCTTGCCCTCGCTCGCTATCCATTGCGAGTCGAAGTTCTGCTGGGAGAGATAGCCGGTGAACGCGGCGCCGATCGAGACGAGGAAGACGATGGCCCCGCTGGACCAGGTCTTGCCGCGTCCTCCCCGCCAGGCGCCCATGAAGAACTTGCCCCACAGGTGGATCACCATCGTGAAGAAGAAGACCTCGACCGCCCACAGATGAACGCTGTTGAAGAAGTGGCCGACGCTCGAGACGTGCCACCAGGTCGGCCCCTTCAGCCCGAGGATCACGCCGGAGGCGATCACGACGATCAACGCCGCAATCGTGGCCACGCCGAAGACGTATATCCAGTTATGGACGTAGGCGGGCTGGCGATCCGGTAGAAGCTTGTCCGGTGGCAGGGCGGCGACCGCGCGGTTGCGAACCCGTTCGGTCCACATCCGCCGTTCAGCGCCGGCGGCTGGTTCCGGGACACTCAACGGCGGTTCCTGGTCTCGCCGGGAAACGGCAGCAGGATCGCCACGACGAAGACGGCGATCATGAGAAGAAGCACCACCAGGTTGCTCACGGACATCTTGAAGAAATCCAGATGCACGTAGTGGGCGGGAGTGTTGAGGTCGATGAGCGCGCCGAGGATCGCCATGCCACGACCGTAGTTCGTGATGCCAGGCGCGCATCGGGGGTAGGCCGAATGGCACGTCAGTAGTTCTCCCGGCGACCGGGGCGATTGGCTAAGCGCTGAGCAGCGCCGCAGCGAACTCGCGCGGCTCGAACGGGCGCAGGTCCTCGAGGGACTCCCCCACCCCGATCAGCTTCACCGGCAGGTCCATCTCGGAGGCGATCGCCAGGGCGATCCCGCCCTTGGCCGTCCCGTCGAGCTTCGTGAGGATGACCCCGGTCAGGTCGACCGCCTCCGCGAACGCCTGCGCCTGGCGCAGGCCGTTCTGGCCCGTCGTCGAGTCGATCACGATCAGGGTCTCGTGCGGGGCGTCCGTCATCCGCTTTGCCGCCACGCGCGTCACCTTCGAGAGCTCCTCCATCAACCCCGAGTGGGTGTGGAGCCGGCCCGCCGTGTCGGCGATCACCACGTCGGCGCCGCGCGCCTGCGCAGCGGCGATGGCGTCGAACACCACGGCGCCGGGATCTCCGCCAGGCGCCCCACGCACGATCTCGACGCCCGCGCGCCCCGCCCACGTCTCGAGCTGCTCGATTGCGGCGGCACGGTAGGTGTCCGCGGCGGCCACAATGACGGCAAGCCCCAGCTCGTCCTTGAGCAGGGCGGCGAGTTTGCCGATCGTCGTCGTCTTGCCGGTCCCGTTGACGCCCACGACCATGATCACGGCGGGACTGGCCGACAGGTCGATGCGCCGGTCCCCCGTCTCGGCGACCTCGGCGAGGAGCTCCACGAGGCGCTCGCGAACCGCCTCTGCGTCGCCCAGGGCGCCCGTGTCCACCTCGTGCTCGAGCTTCTGGACGATCTCCGCGGTCGTCCGCGCGCCCACGTCGGCAAGGATCAGCGCCTCCTCGAGCCGCTCCCAGTCGGCGTCGTCAAGCCGATCGAGAACGCTCGCGGTCAGCTCGGCGGCGAGCGCCTGGCGGCTGCGCCGCAGCCGCTCGCGCAGGCGGCCGAATCGCCCCCCGCGCTCGGCCTCCGCTTCGCCTGCGGCAACGGGGACCTCGCGATCGCCGAGGTCGAAGGAGTCCTGCCAGCCGGGGCTCACCCGCCGCAGGCTAGTAACCGCAGCCGCCCACGCGCCCGCCGGCCAATGGCGAGTTGTAGTCGGATAGCGATTACAACTCGCCACGCCTCTCGAGGAAGGTCACGGAAATGCGACGAGTAGAGGCAACGAGGGAATCCGCGCCAAGCGCCGGTAGCGCCCCTCCTTCGCCGCCATCCACGCGCGTTCGGACACAAATGCTTTTCGACGTGGCGACTTGTAGTCGGATAGCGACTACAACTCGCCACACGGCGAGCAGAGCCGGGGGGCGGCTTGCCCTACGCCGCCGCGGCCTCGCCGGCCTCGCCGGCCTCGTCGAGCTTCGGCTCGTCCTGGGGCGGCATGCGGCGGGAGACCACCTTGGTCACGCCGGCGCCCCCCATCGAGACCCCGTAGAGCACGTCGGCCGCGTCCATGGTGCGCTTCTGGTGGGTGACGATGACGAACTGGGCGCGCGAGGAGAAGCGGCGGACGAGCTGCAGGAAGCGGTCGATGTTGGCGTCGTCGAGCGCCGCCTCGACCTCGTCGAGGATGTAGAACGGCGACGGGCGCGCGAGGAACACCGAGAACACGAACGCGAGCGCAACCAGCGCCTTCTCGCCGCCGGAGAGCAGCGAGAGCTTCCGCATCGCCTTGCCCGCCGGCGTGACCTCGATCTCAACGCCGACCCCGCCGAAGGCCTCACCGGCCTCCTCGGAGTCCTCCGGGGCTGGTTGGTCGGCTCGCTGATCGGCCGGGACCGAGCCGAACCCGGACTCCTCGGAAGGCTTCTCGGCCGCGTCGCCGCCAAGCACCGCCCGCGGCGTGTTCTCGTCGATGAGCCGCAGGCGCCCCCGCCCCCCGGGAAGAGATGGCTGATGAGCTCCTCGAAGTTCCGCTGCGCCGCGTCGAAGGTCTCGTTGAACGCGGCCTCGATCTTGCGGTCGGTCTCGGCGATCAGGCCCGCGAGCTCGGCGAGCGCCTTCTCGAGGTCCTCCCGCTGCTCGGTCAGCTCTTCGACGTGAGCCAGGGCCTCCTCGTACTCGCGCTCCGCGAGGGGATTGACCGGCCCGAGCTGCTCGCGCCGCCGGCCGAGGCGGTCGAGCCCCCGCTCGATCTCCAGGCGCTCGGAGTCGTCGAGGGCGCTCTTCGCGACCGGAATCTCCCGGCCGAGCAGCGTGCCGATCCGCGCCAGCTCCTCGCCGGCCTCGCGGTGGCGGTCGCGAAGCTGCGCCGCGCGCACCTCCGCCTCGGTCACCGAGTCGGCGAGGCCACGCAGCCTGCCCTGCAGGTCGGCCTCCTCCATCGAGCACTTCCTGAGGCTCGCGCCGACGTCGTCGCCCGACTCGCCGCCGAGCGCGGCGTCCTCGAGCCCTGCAGCGCGCTCGCCGGTCGCATCCCGGGCGCCGGCGACCGCGGCGATCAGCTCGTCGAGCTCGGTGAGGGTCCGCTCGAGCACCGCCACCGGAGCCTCGAGGGAGCCCTGGCGGCGCTCGGCGAGCAGCTCCTCGGCGCGCTCGGCGGCGGTGGCGGCGCGCAGCGCACTGCTGCGCACCGCAGCGATCTGCGTCGAGCGGAGCTCCTCGTCATCCGCGTCGCGCGCACGCGACAGCGCCTCGGTCGCGCCGTCCAGGGCCTCTCCCACGGCCGCCAGTAGGGCATCGACGGGTTCGTCGGGCCCGGCCTCGATCTCGTCCGCAAGCGCGCCGAGTGCCTCGCGGCGCCCGGCCAGCTCGGCGGCGAGCTCGCCGCGGCGTTGCGCGAGCGCCTCGGCGCGGACGGTCAGCCGCTCGTGGGCGGCGCGGATCGCGGTCAGCCGGCCCCACGCCTCGGTGCGCTCGCGGTCACGCGCGGCGAGCGTCTCCTCGATCGCGGTGCGGCGCCTGTTGACCTTCGCGAGGTCGGCCTCGATCGAGTCCCGTGATTGGCGGGCCGTGACCGCACCACCCTCGGCGGCGGCAAGGGCCTCGGCATGGGCGCGAAGCTCCGACGCGACCAGGCGAGCGCGCAGCTCACCCGCCTCGCGCTCGAGCCGCGCGTGGATATCCGCGGCCTGCGCCTGCCGCTTCAGCGGACGCAGGCGCGACCGTGCCTCGCGCTCCACGTCGAGGGCGCGGTCGAGGTTGTCCTGCGTTCGCTCGAGCTTGAGCTGGGCGCGACGCCGCCGCCTGCGGTGCTTGCCGAGTCCGGCCGCCTCCTCGACGAGGGAGCGCCGCTCGCGCGGCCGCGAGTTGACGATCTCCTCCACCCGGCCCTGGCTGATCACGGAGTGCATCTCGCGTCCGAGGTTGGCGTCGGAGAGGAGCTCGGTCACGTCGACCAGGCGGGCCCGGGCGCCGTTTAACCAGTAGGCCCCCTCGCCGTCGCGGTCGAGCCGTCTGCGGATCGAGACCTCGGAGAACTCGAACGGCCGGTCGTCGTGCTCGTCAGTCGCCAGGACCACCTCGATCTCGGCGTAGCGCGAGGGACCGCGCCCCTCGCCGCCGGCGTAGATCATGTCCCGCATCGATTGGCCGCGAACGGTCAGCGGGCTCTGCTCGCCGAGGGCCCAGAGCACGGCGTCGGTGATGTTCGACTTGCCCGAGCCGTTCGGGCCGACGATCACGCTCACCCCCGGCGAGAACACCAACCGCGTTCGCTCCGGGAACGACTTGAAGCCCTTGATCGTGATCGAGCTCAGGTGCATGGTCGGACTGGGCGCGTGCGCCCGGTTAGAGCCGGAAGGCTCGCGGGCACGTCGGACGCGTTTTTCTCGGGATGGTCATCGCTGTGTTTCGGCGCCGGGGCGCCGCCTCCTGGGTCAGCGCGCCAGGCGCTCCAGCGCCTCGGCGGCGGCCGCCTGCTCGGCCGCCTTCTTGCTGCGACCCTCGCCCTGGCCGATGACGGCGCCGTTGACCTTCGCCGTCACGTCGAAGACTCGCGCGTGCGGCGGTCCCGCCTCGCCGGCGACGGCGTAGGTTACGCGCGAGCCGTCCCGTGCGAGCGCCTCCTGAAGCGCCGACTTGAAGTCCAGGAGCTGCTCCGAGGCGATCTCCATCTGCTCGGCGAAGGCGGCGACCGTGGCCGCCGCCGTCTTCTCGTAGCCGTGGTGCAGGTAGCAGGCGCCGATCACGGCCTCGCAAACCGACGAGAGGGCGCGTTCGCTCGCGAGCAGCGCATCGACGTCGATCCCGCCGTCCACGTGGGGCGGCACGGCAGCCTCAAGCATCTCCGGCAGGCCGAGCTCGTCGGCCACGTCCGCGCAGGCGCGGCCGCTCACCGCCTGGCCGTGGACCTTGGTGAGGCGCCCGATGTCCGAGCGCGGAAAGCGGTTGAAGAGGTGCTCGGCGATGGCAAGGCCAAGGACGCTGTCGCCGAGGAACGCCAGCCGGCCGTAGGAGTCGGCGCGGTGCTTGACCCATGACGAGTGCGCGAGGGCCCGTCCGCGAAGCTCCGCGGGCAGCTTCTTGAACAGCGCAAGCAGCCGCTTGGGGTCGTGCTTTGCCCTCGCAATGGCCCTCGGGTTGCTCTTGACGGCACTCCGGGGCACGACCGCGGCTAGGCCGGGATGCGCCCGGCGACGAAGTCCACGGCGTCCCCGACGGTCTTGATCTGCGCCGCGTCCTCCTCCGAGACCCTGATCCCGTAGGTGTCCTCGAGCTCCATGACCAGCTCGTAGAGGTCCAGCGAGTCGGCGTCGAGGTCCTCGCGGAAGCGCGTGCCCTCGCGGATCTCCTCCAGCGGCACCTCGAGCTCCGTCGAGAGGTGCTCGCGCACCTTCTCCATGACCTCTTCGCGGGAAGCGCTCATCGCCTGCATTCAACCATCGCGAAGCCCCGCCCGGGTCACGGCGGAGCGCTCGAGCAGCTCGGCGGTGCGCTCGACCGCGCGCTCGCGGACGGCGCGGGCGGCAAGGCGCACTGCGTTCGCGATCCCGTCGGCGCCGGCGCTCCCGTGACCGACGATCGCAACCCCGCGGAGTCCGAGGAGGATCGCGCCCCCGACCTGGTCGGGATCCATGCGGCTGCGCAGACCCCCGAGCGCGGGGCGGAGCAGCGCGCCCCCCGCCATCGCGATCGGCCCGGACCGAGCAGCCTCCCCGACGGCGTCGCCAACGGCGCGCGCGGTTCCCTCGATCGTCTTCAGAGCCACGTTGCCGGTGAACCCGTCGGTGACGATCACGTCCGCGGCGTCGCTCAGCAGGTCGCCGCCCTCGACGTTGCCCACGAAGTCGACGCCCTCATGCCCGGCCAGCTTGGCGTGGACCTCCTGCAGCTCGGGTGGACCCTTCTTCGGCTCTTCGCCGATCGACAGGAGCGCCACCCGCGGGTGGGCGATCCCCAGCACCGCCTCGCTGAACGCCGACCCGAGGAAGGCGAACTGCACGAGGTCCGACGGGCGCGCGTCCGAGTTGGCTCCGGCGTCGAGGAGGAGCGTGGGAGTCGCGCCGGCGCCGGGCGCCGGCAGCTGCACCGCGAGCGCCGGGCGGCGGACCCCGTGGAGACGCCGCAGCGAGAGCGTCGCTGCCGCCATCGTCGCGCCGGTCGCACCCGGGCTCGCGAGCGCGTCCGAGTTGCCCTCGACCACATCCCGCGTCGCCCGGACGATCGAGGCGTCCGCGCGCGAGCGGACGGCCGCCACGGGATCGTCGTCGTTGCCGATCCGCTCGGCGGCGGCGAGGAGCTCCACTCCGCTCTCGCCCTCCAGCTCGGCGAGGTCGGCAGGCCGGCCGAAGACCCTGACCCGGATCCCGTCGGCCGCGGCCATGCGCGCGCCGGCGACGACCACGTCGGCTCCGCGCTCGGCACCGAGCCCGTCCAGCGCCACGGTCACGGCCGCGCTGTTGCTCACGCGGCTACTCGGTGGGTTCGCGACTTGGCGGAGAGTCGGCGTCGCCGATCTCGTGGGTGATGACCTCGCGCCCGGCGTAGGTGCCGCAGACCGGACAGACGCGGTGCGGCAGGCGCGGGCTGTGGCAGCGCGGGCACTCGTTCGTCCGCGTCAGGCCGGCCCCGTGGGTGGCCCGGCGTTTGTCGCGCCTCGCGCTCGAAGTTCTCTTCTTGGGAACCGCCATGGCGAGCGCGCATGGTAGCTGGAGCTACTGGCCGAGCAGGTCACGCAGGCCCGCGAACGGGCCCTCGGGCTCGGCGTGCCGATGATCGTCCGGGTTCGCGTCGTTCAGCGACTCGCCGCAGACCGGACAGAGCCCGGCGCAGTCCGGACGGCAGAGGAGCTGCGGGGGCGCCGCCAGGATCAGAGCGTCGTGGACCCAGGAGCCGAGGTCCAGCCGGTCCGCGTCGACGTAGGGGCTCGACAGCTCCTCGTCACCGCCACCCGGCAGGTCGACCTCGCGCGCGTCCACCGAGACCTTCACCTCGGAGTCGTCGAGGCAGCGCATGCACGGCCCCCGCAGCGTCGCATTCACCCGCAGGTGAAACGCGTGGCCGGTCGAGGTCCGGGAGACCTCGACGCGGTAATCCACAGGGCCCGCGGTCGCGTATGCCTCCCCGCCGAGCTGGACCGGCTCCGGCACGAGGGAGCCGTCCAGCCGCCGGCCCTCTCCGGACGACAGGGCAAGCCCTGCGAGGTCGATGCGATATTTCGAGGTCATGAGTCCCCTGAACGAGGGTAGCGACGCCCGGCAGTTCCACTTCGAGCCCGAGACCTACGGGGAGATGATCAGGGCCGACGTCCCCCGCTACGAGGAGCTCCAGCGCGCCACGATCGAGGCGATCCCGTTCCCGCCGAAGCGCGTCCTCGAGCTCGGGTTCGGGACGGCGGAGACGACCGAGCGGATCTGGGAGGCGTACCCCGGGGCCAGGATCACGGGAATCGACTCGAGCCCGGCGATGGTCTTCAAGGCCCGCGAGCTCGGCTGGGAGGAGATGCGGCTGGGGCGGATCGAGGACCCGCTCCCCGACGGTCCCTGGGATCTCGTGATCTCCGTCCTCACGATCCACCATCTCGACGCCGACGGCAAGCTCGACCTGTTTCGCCGGGTTCGCGAGCAGTCCCGTGCGCTGGTCTTCGGCGACGTCGTCGAGGTGCCGGCGGAACGTCGCATCGCGAGCCTCACCGAGGGCTTCGACATGCCGTCGCCCGCCGCCGATCAGGCCGAGTGGTGCGGCGGCGAGGTCGTCTGGGAAGCGGACGATCTAGCCGTCGTACGCGCCGTCTACGACTGAAAGGAACCAGATGTCCAAGGTCCTTTACGAGAAGCGCGACCGGATCGCGTACGTGACGATCAACCGGCCCGAGGCGCGCAACGCGATCGACCCGGACGTCCACCGGCTGATGATCGAGACCTGGGCCGATTTCCGCGACGACGACGCGGTCGACGTCGCGATCCTGACCGGCGCCGGTGACGACGCCTTCTGCGCCGGCGCCGACCTCAAGACCTACATCCCGCCGATCATGAAGGACGCAAGGCCACACGACATCCGCGAGATCGTCGAGCTCGGCCTGAACGGCTTCACGCGGGGAATGCACCGCATTCCCAAGCCGATCATCGGCGCGGTCAACGGTTGGGCCCTGGCTGGAGGGCTCGAGACCGCGCTCGCCTGCGACATCCGTATCGCCTCCGAGCGGGCGATGTTCGGCTCCTTCGAGGCACGCCGTGGCTTCCACCACGGCGACGGTGGGCTCGTCCGCCTCGTCAACACGTGCGGCACGGGCATCGCGCTGGAGATGCTCCTGACGGCGGAGCCGATCGACGCCCAGCGCGCGCTGGCCGCCAACATGGTCTCCAAGGTCGTCCCTCACGAGCGCCTGATGGAGGCGACCGAGACCGTGGCGCGGCAGATCCTGCGCAACTCGCAGGCCGCCGTGCGCTCGGCCAAGCAGACGATCCTCGACGTGATCGGCCAGCCCCTCGACCTCCAGCTGCGCACCGAGGCCTGGAACGCGTACACCTGCGCCGACCCGCAGGAGACGCTGGACCGGCTCGGTCGCTTCTACGAGAAGAGCGACGCCGGCCGCGCCGGAACGCACGAGACCGATCTCTGAGGGCCGCGCCGATGTCACGTAGAGCGCTCGTCACGGGGGCGGCCCGCGGCATCGGGGCCGCGATCGCGGAGCGACTGCGAGCCGACGGGTTCGACGTCGTGACGCTCGACCGCGCCGAGGGCTGCGACCTGCAGGTCGACCTGGCGGAGGGCGAGCTCCCGGACGTCGGCGAGGTCGACGTCTGCGTCTCGAACGCGGCGCTCACCGACACGATTGCCCCCGCTCACCGGATGAGCGCGGAGCAGTGGGACGGCGACATCGCCGTCAACCTCACGGGCGCCTTCCGCGTGGTCCAGGCCTGCCTGTCGGGCATGCGCGAGCGCGGATACGGCCGCATCGTCGTGATCTCGAGCGGCGCGGCGACGAGCGGCCTGCCCGGTCAGGTGGCCTACTCGGCCTCCAAGGCGGGACTGCTGGGAATGGTCAAGACGATCGCCGCCGAGAACGCCGGCCGCGGGATCACGGCCAACGCCGTCCTCCCCGGCATGGTGGCAACCGAGAAGGTCCTCGCGATGCCGGCGGAGATCCTGGAGCGCATCCGCGCGACGCTCCCCGGCGGCCGCATGGCCGAGCCCGGCGAGGTGGCGGCGCTGGTCGCGCACCTTGCGTCCGAGGACGCCGGCTACGTCACTGGCCAGGCGGTCGCGATCGACGGCGGCGCGTCGCTGAACACGTTCTCGCTGACGCGCGGCGGCTGAGCCTCAATCCGCCGGCGTCTTCCCGTAGCGCGCGAAGTGACGCTCGGGAATGTCGGCGGGGTCCTTGTACCAGTACCAGGTGCACGGATCCCGGTCGAAGTCGTCGGGTGGATCCGACGGGTACACCGGGTAGCCGATCCAGCGGATCGGCAGAACCTCGTTCATGAACGCGCAGTGGGTGCAGTAGAGCGGAAAGCCCTCACGGCCGTAGCTCCAGTCGTGCGCGGAGTCGGTAACCCCGAAGCCGTCCGGTCCATAGCGGCGGTTGCGCCAGAGGCGCTGGCCGGATCCACACGGGTTCATCGTGAACGTGAGCTTCTCGGAGTCCTCGGCGATCTCGAACGCGCCCGGGCTGGGACCGACGCCGCTCGTTGAGTGCGCCCGCCACGTGGCGGCGAGCGCCTCGGCGATGACCTTGCGGTCGGACTTCGCGATCGTCTCCACCGGCCGTTTCCAGCTCCGCTCGAGGGAGTACGTCCAGGCCTCCTCCACCCCGTCGTCGCCAAGCCGGTCCTTCACGAACGAGATCAGACCGGCGACGGCGTCGACGAGAAGGTCGTGCATGAACTGCGACTCGTGCTTCATCGCCTCGCAGAGCCGCCTTGCCTCGTCGAGGTCGCCGGCGTCGATCGCCTCGATCGCCCGCTCCATCGTCGGCCTCGCCATCGCCCCGAGCTCCTCATCGGAAAACCACCGTTCGCTCATCTCGCCTCCTCGCTAGCTGCCACAAAAACGCCGAGTTCGACGTTAGCCGCGAATAGGGGTGCAAACGTCGAAGTCGGCGCACAAAGAGCGTCGCGTCAGGGCTGGCTCGGGCGCGCCCAGGAAGGCGGACCGCGGAACGCGCGGCGAACGCCGCGGCCGGCGAGGCTCAGGTAGCTCGGCTCGTTCCAGAAGCGGCGCAGGTGCGCCGCGTAACCCCACGGCGCCGGCCGGCCGCCGCTCGCGCGGGCCACGCGCGTGTAGCGATCCCAGTGCCTGCGAAGCTCCCGCGTGAAGCCGGTTGGCGCGGCCATCGCCTCGTGCCCGCGGCGCGCCGCGCGGGTGACGGGTATGGCGCGCAGCTCATCGAGGACCGGCGCCGGGACGTCGAAATCGAAGCGATCGCGGAGGTAGCCGAGCATGTCGGCGAGGCCCCAGGAAACGTCGTGCCTGCCCGCGGCGGTCACGAAGAGACCCCAGTCGATCGCGGCGCCGCGTCCAACCATCACCGCGTCGGCGACCCACCTGAAGGTGACGGTGCTCCAGTAGGTGCCGTGGGCGAGGACGTGGAGCAGCTGATCCGCGGGCGATAGGGCCAGGGTGTCCCCACCGGGGAGCTCGAGCGCGACGGCGCGCTCCCAGAAGTCGCCGTCATCGGAGGGCTGCCAGAAGACGTTCCAGTGAAGGTCGAGGTCGCTTCCGGTCCTGTGCCTGTGGAAGGACGCGCTGTTGCGCGTGTCGAGCGCCTCGGCGAGGCCGGCGACGGAGCTGGTCCAACCGGATCGCTCGAGGAGCTCGATCGCCTCCCCGGCGCGAGACGGCGGAACCAGGAGGTCGACGTCGTTCATCGGCCGGCAACCAGGGTCCGGGTAGTAGATGCGGGCCAGCGCCATCCCCTTCAGCACGAGTGTCGGCACGCCGGCCGACCGGAGGGTAGTCAGCAGATCCTCGGCTTCCCGGAATAGCAGCTGATTGCTGGTCCAGTGGCGGCGGTAGATACCGCGCACGACGGACCATTCCGGCTCGTCGTCCGCAACCGCCGCCAGATTCCTGTAGACGAGCGGCAGCAGCTGGGTGGTTTGCCGCTGGACGTGCTCCAGCTCCACCGAGCGACGCCACGTCCTCCACGCTTCGCTCGCCCGCTCGGCATCGCCGAGGCCGGCCTGGAGCAGCAGCTCTCGCTCCGGGGTCGGCCACGCCGCCGCGTCGGCGGGGAGTTGAGAGCTCACCGGCCGCTGACGATGGCGCGCATGGAGCTCGACGGGTCCTCGCCCTGCCCCACCTTGCCGCCACGGAGGAGGTAGGAGCGGTCCGCGGAGCTCGCGACGAGCGGATCGTGTGTGACCACGAGGATCGCCGGGCGCCCCGGCAGTTCGACCAGCGACTCCAGGAGCTCCCGCGTTCCGGCTTCGTCCAGGTGCACGCTCGGCTCGTCGAAGATCACGAGCGATGGTGTGCGGATGAGGGCGCGAGCGATCGCGATCCGCTGGCGCTGCCCGCCGGAGAGGAGCTCTCCTTCGTCGCCGACCTGCGTGGCCAGCCCGTCCGCCAGCGCGTTGACGAAGGCGGTCGCGCCGGCGAACTCCAACGCCGCCTGAACGTCGGCTTCGGTCGCCTCCTCTCGCCCGTAGCGCACGTTGTCGAAGACGGAGCCGCGGAAGATGATGGGGTCCTGGAGCACGACGCCGAGCTGCCGCCGGAGGGCGTCGAGGTCGAGCTCGTCGAAGGGGACGCCGTCGGCGAGGAGCCTGCCTGTCCAGGGCCGGTAGAGGCCGAGGAGCAACGAGAGGATCGTGCTCTTGCCTGCCCCGTTCGGCCCCAGGAGGGCGACCCGCTCGCCCGGCTCGACGCGCAGATCGACTCCGTCGAGGACCAGGTTGTTCCCGTAGCCGAACCTCACGTGCTCGAGGGCGACCGCGCCGCTCCACTCGATCCTCTGCTCGCCGGCGTATGGCTGGGGCTCGTGGGCGTCCAGCAGCTCCTGAATGCGCACGAGGGAGTCGCTGCCGGCGATCAGCAACGGGGTTGCCATGGCCATGATCGAGAGTTGGCCGCGGACCAGGGCGATGACCGCGTAGAACGCGAGGAGGGTGCCGATCGACATGGACCCCGACGCGACCGCCACCCCGCCGGCGACGAGGACGATGACCCCGGCCGTGGCGGCGATGGTCATCTGGGCCAGCGTGTACGCCGCGAGGAGCCACGTCATGCGCGTGCTGGAATGCTCGACGATCTCGGCGTCCCGACGGCGTGCGGCGAGCTCGGCTTCCTGTGCCCCCAGGGCCTTGGTCAGCGTCATCGAGCGCAGCGAGACCTGGAGGTGCGATCCGAGCGCGTCGTAGTCGGCGTGGTAGCGGCTGACCCACTGCCTGCCGGCACGCGCGAGGCGGCGGGCGAAGAGCAGGAGGATCGGCCCGATCGCCGCAATCATCAAGAGCAGCAGGGGGCTGACGAAGACGAGCACTCCGACAAGCGCCACCGAGATGACCCAGGCCGGCAGGACCTGCGCCATGAGCATGTTGGCGGCCAGGTCGACCCGCTCCGTGTCCTGCACGAGGGTCGCGTGAAGGACGCCCACATCGGTGCGGTCGAAGTAGGCGCGCGGCAGCGAGTAGAGCTTCGCGAGCAGATCCGCCCGCAACTGGGTCACGGCTCGCTTCGTCGCGACGAGGATCCGGTAACGGCTCCAGAGTCCAAGCAGGCCGTTGAAGACGAAGAGGCCCAGCACGACCGCGCCGCTCACCAGCACCGCGCTCGAGTCGCCGCGCGGGATCAGGCTGTCGAAGACGTGACGAACGATCAGCGCGATGGGAACGAGTGCCAGCGACTGCACGAGGGCGACGACGAGGCTTGCCGCGACGATCGCCCGCGAGTCACGGAAGAGGGCGGCGAAGGTCCGCCACTGGCTCGAGAAGCGGATCACAGCTGCCCCCGGGCCCGGCGGCGATCCAACGCCGCCTTGATCGCAATCGCGTGATGGCGCATCACCTCGGGGCGCTGCAAGCGGGTCGTGTTGGCCGAGTGCAGGCGGCGGTTGAGCGTTACCGCGTCGAGGACGACCTCTCTGAGCCCGGCCTCGCGAGCCCGGATGAACCAGTCCGTGAACTCCGCGCCGGCCCGGCGCGGGTCGAAGTCGCCGACCCGGTCGTAGGTTTGGCGCCGGAGCATCATGCCGCACAAGGTGTAAGCGGGAGCGCAGCCGGGCAGGGGCCGAAGCCTTGCTGCCTCCTCGGGGCAAAGATCCGGGCTGACGAACTCCCTGACGCGGCCGAAGACCAAATCCGGCGCCGGCTCGGAGCTCAAAGCCGCCGCGCCGATCTCGAGCCACTCAGGCTCCCAGCGGTCATCCGCATCGAGGAAGGCAAGCGCCGAGCCACGCGCCGATCTCACGCCCAAGCGGCGACTCGCGCCGATGCTGCCCAACCCGGGCTTGCGGCTGACCACGCGCACGTCCTCGCCGAAGGATCGAGCCAGCGCGGCGGTACCGTCCACGGAGCCGTCGTCGACGATAATCGTCTCCAGCGGAGGACGGGTCTGGCCGTGGATGCTCGCAACGGCCTCGCCCAGATATCTGGCGGCGTTTCGAGCCGGCACGATCACGCTGACTTCGATGTCGCTCAATCCGGTGCCCCCTCGGCGCTCCGCCGCCGAGCGACTGCGGCACGCAGGACCTGAAGCATCTCCGTGTGGACCAACTCGCGATCGCTGGAGCCGTTTGCATCGTGCACGCGGTACCGCACCAGGACCTCGTCGACGTAGCCAATCCGTGTCCCCGAGCTGATGGCTCGAGCCACCCAGTCGGTGTCCTGCACGATGCGGTAGCGCGGGTCGAAGCCGCCGACCGTCTCGAAGAGCTCGCGGCGGACCAGCAGGGCTGAGGTGAGCAGCGCCCGCCGCGTCTGCATCTGCCCGAGCCCGAACCAGCTCGGTCGAGGCATTCCGGGCTGGATGAAGGGCTCGACTTGGCAAGAGACGACGCCGAGCCGCGGGTCTCCGTCGAGAACCCCGACCTGTGCCTCGAGTCGCCGGTTCAGCCATAGGTCATCGGCATCGCAGAAGGCGATCAGATCTCCTCTCGCGACGTCCAGGCCACGGTTGCGTGCAACCGAGCGGCCGCCATTCGGGCCCTGCAGCAGGCGGACCGGGTAGCGGCGGGCGAGGTCCGCGGTGTCGTCCGTCGAGCCGTCGTCGATCACGATCACCTCAACCGGCTCGTAGGTCTGCGCCAGAACGCTCTCGAGCGTCTCGCCCAGGTAGTGCTCCGCGTTGAAGGCCGGGATCACCACGCTCACCAGCGGACGGGTCATCGAGTCACACCCACCGGACCGCACAAATCCGCGATCTCACCTGCCGCGCTCGCCGGATCCTCGTTCAGGCCAAGCTCGAAGCTGGGCACCGCGCGGACGACGTTCGCGAGCGATCTCAGTACCGCCCGGGCGTCACTGGGTAGCAGCAGGATCGATGGGGCGGCAAGCGCGCGGAGGGAAGCCGCGCGCCCGATGGAACGCAGCCCGGGCCCGGCCGCGGTCGTGGGCACGATCACCGCGCAGAGCCGGGTTTCACGCAACATCCGATCGCGCCTGGAATTCGCGAGCAGCAATACGCTCTTCCGCGGGTCGTGAACCGGCTTGCCCCGAGGGATGTCGTGCAGCCCACCGAGCAGCTCGACACTGCGAGCGTCCAGCTTCGCTGCCGAGTAAATGCTGTGGGCGTGCGGCTCGGAATCGTCCGTGATAGCGACCATGTCATCGCCTAGGTAGCCAAGCCCGCGTTCGACGCATGCCACGGCAGTCGTCGACTTCCCGGCTCCGCTGAAGCCCGCGAGCAAGACGCCGCCGCCGGTGCCCGCGACGCAGGCGGCGTGGACGAGGTGAAGCCCGTAGCGCTCCAGCGCCCATTGCATGATCGTGCGCACGGGGTGGGCAAGCTCATAGCCAGGGAGCGCCGCGGCGCTGCCGGCCCAGACGATGGCGGACTCTCGGTCCGAGTCCCAGGCCATGAACACCGGGAGGCCGGGGATACAGAGGACTCGGATCGATGGATCGCCCGCGGCGGCGATCTCGCCGCCCTGGCCCACGAGGTCGCCTGGGCGAAACGGGGACGAGGGCGGCTGGACCCCAGCGGACTCGCTGTCCCAGAACGTGATCGTGACGCGAGTCCCATCCGAGGCCGCCGCTTCGAGATGCTCGAAGGCGGGCGAGTAGGCGTCCCGCAGCGCGGTTCCAGCGAACCGGAGCTGGAAGCGCGCGCGCCCGACCGCGATCTCCTTCACATGGAGCCCGGCGGAGTCCACCGCCTGTCTCGCCCCACGTTCGAGCTCTTCCCAGAACGCGCGGTGCGTTGTCAGGGTTGCCGCTGGTGAGGCCACCCTGCCTCGTCGATTTCGTGCACGGGATCAAGAAGCAAGAGCTCCTGGAGATCGGTGAACTTCACCAGCTCCGGAGCGGAAAACGACCGCCGCGCCCCCGTGCCGGGCACGGGCGGGAGCTCCCCGTGTCCTTTCGCGGGGACGGCTTCGACGAGCCCCTCGGAGAGAAGCTGATCGATCAGCGACAGGACCATGTCGCCGGGAGCATCGTCCGGATAGCGGCTCTCGAGCGCCTCGACCACGTCGCGGACGGGCGCCCCGGAGGCGACGAGGCTCCAAATCTCGGGACCGCTGCCCGCGAGGCTGAAGTACGAGCCCGACTCGAGGTCGATGATGATGGTCTCGTCGTCGACGGTCTCGTGAACCACCCGCCGCGGATCGATTTCCAGCGCCTGTGCGCCCAAGCTCGTCTCCCGGTCCATCGTTTCGGAGCCCCGCCCCCTCAGGCGTCAGAACTCTACAACCCCTGGCTCAGCCGCCCGCGTAGCCGGGTCGTGCGATCGCGAGCTTGCGGGCAACGTGGGCGCGGAGCTCCTCTGCCAGCTCGGGCAGGCGCTCGTCGAAGTCACCGGCTCTGATTCGCGCCGAGAGCTCGGCGGCGAGCTCATGCACGTCCGCCGCCCGGACCTCCTGCCCGGCGCGTTCGAGAAGGCTCGCGAACGCCGCCGCGTCCCCGAGGGCGGCCTCGTCTCCCGCTCGCAGCTCGCGGGCCACCACCGAACAGACGTTGGCCGCCACGAGCACGCGGAAGCGCTCCTCCTTCGGGACCTGAGGCCGCAGCTCGGCGAACAGGTACTCGGCGACCGCGTCGAGGAGCTCGGGCGCGGTGGGCCTGTCCTGCGTCATCCGACCAGCTCCAGAAGGTCCCACTCGGGCTCGCAGATCCGACGGCCCAGTGCAGCAAGCTCGTGGCTGCGGCGAGTGCCGCTGAGATGGTCCTGGGCTTGGCGCGCGCAGATCGCGGCCCACTTCAGGTTGCCGAGCGCCTCCCACCAGCGCAGGCGTCCGGGATCCGGCGGGTCGCCTCCGGCCGCGGCGTAGGCGTCGAGGAGCTCCGCGCGCTCGCCCAGGCCGGCGACCGGCAGCGAGTCGTTGCCGAATCGCCAGGATCGGACGCAGAGCCAGCCAAGGTCCTCCGCCGGGTCGCCGGAGTGGCAGAGCTCCCAGTCGATCACCGCCTCGAGACCGCGTTCGGAGGCGATGAAGTTCCCGAGCCGGAAGTCCCCGTGGACCAGGGCACTCGGCGCCGGCTCGGGCGTGTTCAGGCGCAGCCAGCGCAGCCCCACCTCGAGCGCCGGCTGGGGATCGCCCCACTCGTCGAGGACCGCCTCCCAGAGGTCGCACGCGGCTTCGGCGGGATTCCCGTCGGGCAGATCGCGCGGCAGCCCCGCGACCTGTCCGGGCTCGACCGAGTGGATGGCGGCAAGGGCGCCACCGAGCTGTCCCACCAGCACCTCGCGAGCCGCCGCATACTCCTCGCGGCGCAGGATCCGGGTTCCCACCGAGGTGCCGGCGACCTCGTCCATCAGGAACCCGGCGCTCTCGAAGCGGCCGCCCGCCGGCTCGAAGGCACGAACCAGCGGCACCGGGACCCCCGCCGAGGCGGCCGCCGCAATCGCCGCGACCTCCAGCTCGAGCGGGTTGAACGATTGCGCACCGGGCGGATCGCGGCGCAGCACCAGGCGGCGTCCGGTGGCCTCGACCAGGTAGGTCTCCCGCGAGGCGCCGCCCGGGATCGGCGTGAGCACGACGGGCGCGGATGGCTCTCCGAGCCGGTCCAGGATCTCGGCCACGCCCGCCCCCAGGCTCATCGGGGCCGGGCTCTGACCTGCAGCCGGCGCCCATGACGGCGCACGGTCAGCTTCACTGGCTTCCGGCCGGGGATGCGTACGACGTAGGACCCCCGGCCCGCGGGCCGCGCCGTCACCGGGCGGCGGGTGAGGCCCACGGTCGAGATCAGCCGCTGGTTTCGCCCCTGCGTGGTGAGGCGCTCGGTGAAGCGCGGCGTGAGCGAGTGGAACCCGCCGCGGACGTACCAGCCTCGAATTGGCTTGACGTGGCCGCGGTAGAGCTTCACGGCGCCCGCCGAGCTCCAAATCGATCCGTGGAAGCCGTGCCCGGCGGCAAGCCGGACGTAGCCGGCCGACTCCCTGGCGTGAATGCGCGGTCCGATCTGCAGGAACCTGCTGTAGGTGTGGAGCTGTTGCGACCGGACGCGGTCCACAACGATCAGCGCCTTCCCGGGCTCGTAGAGCCAGAGGCGCCGGTGGCTGACACCCTGGCTTCGCAGCAGCGGGTTGTGGCCGAGGATCGCGAACCAGCCGTCGCCGCTTCCCTGCGCGTCGAGCGCCGAGCCGTATGGGCGGTGGTGGAGGTTGAAGCTGCGTCCGTCGACGACCAGCGTCGAGTGGGCGAAGGAGCTCTTCGTGAACGCCTCGGTCGCCCCGGGCCCGGGGAGGTCGGGGCGCTTGCCGGCGTTCTGCGTGTGGTCGCGGCGACCGCTGTCGACGATCACGCGCAGCCCGCCCTCGAAGAGGTCGAACGTCAGCTCGTCGGCGTGCTTGTGGGCGGCACGGTGGTAGCCCGCCACCGTCGCCAGGTACGAGTCGCCGCGGCGGGCGACGGCGAAGCCGTCCCGGAGGAACCCGCTGAGGCCCGAGAGCTCGCGGGCCAGCCTCCGCCCGTAGGCCGGCGAGCGTTTGTAGAAGGGGGTGTCGGCGATCGGGACGATATAGCCGTCGGGCATCGTGAACCATCCCACCGCCTTCTTCATCTCCCCGAGCAGGTGCTCCAGCTTCGGCTGGTGGCGCTTCAGGAGGCGGAGGAACGCGCGGACGTGGTCGACCGTCTTCTGCTCGTAGCCCGGCGTGTGCTCGAGGTGGACACCGGTCCTGCGGTCGACGAGGGTGAAGATCGCGTCCTCGAAGCGGTGCACGGCGACGTGGCGCCATCGGTTGGAGTCCGCCGAGGAACCCGTAGTAGCTGGCGGCCACCAACAGGCCCTGGTCGCGAAGCAGCCCGTGGTTCGTGACCTGCCCCCCGGAGGAGGCGTCATGCAGCAGGAAGCCCGCATGCACCTGTACGGAGCTCCACGATCTGCTCGGCCTGGCTGCGGCTCAGGAGGCCATGACAGGCGGCGCGGCGGCCGACGAAGGCGATCACGCCGAGGCGGTCCCCGGCGCGCTTCCGCTCCCACGCGGCGCGAAAGCCCTGCGGATCGGCCTTCGGGTTCTGGCGAATCCAGTCGAGCACGACGCGCGTCGCCTGCTTCAGGGCGCGCCGCGAGCCGCGAAGGTCGGCGTAGATCAGCGGGTCGAGCCAGCCGAGCTCGTTGAGCTTCTTCTGCCACGGATACGAGTGAAACGGGTCCTGGCGCCAGTTGATCGGCGGCTCGAGGCGGCGCCGCTTGCCAAGGATGAGCGCAACGCCGTGTTCCGCAGCTCTGATCCGCCGGCGCGTTGAAGGGCCCGATCGGCAGCGCGTAGCCGTGGGGGCAGCTCGCAGACAGGAGCCCCGAGGCGCCGGAGCTTGCGGACGCGGACGCGGCGAACAGGACGCCGAGCACCGCCGCCAGCGCAATCGCGACGGGAACCCCGGCCAGACTGCGTCGAACGTCCCGCAACCAGCGCCAGGCTAGGGGTTCCGGGACGTTGGATGGAGAGTCACCGCGGCTCGCGCCACATCGGCCAGATCGGGGGCCCGCCGCGCGGCAGCCGCATCTCGCCGGTGACGGCGAAGCCGTGGCGCTCGTACAGCAGGCGGCTGCGGGTGGTGGACGCCTCGAGGTACGCCGGGCGTTCCCTCGGCGTCCATACGCTCGAGCATCGGCTGCATGAGGGCGCTACCGAGGCCTTTCCCCTGCTGGCTCGGGTCGAGCCCGATCGCGGCGAGGTAGTAGCTCTCGGGTTTCTTCGGGTGCAGGCGCTCCATGCGAAGCCGCGTCCACAGGGCGATGCCGAGTCGCCGGCCGAAGACCGCGATCATCGCCGGGCCCTCGAGCGCCGACGCCCGGACCGGAACCCGCCAGTGCCCGGGCTTTGCCCAGACGGCCCCGCCGTGGAGATCGTCCGTGGTCCAGACGATCTCGTGCGGGAACGCGACGAACTGGAGCTCTGCGGAGAAGAAGCGGGCCAGGCGTTCCTCGCGGCGTTCGTCGCCGAGCAGGAAGGCCAGCGCGGGATCGTCGGCGAACGCCCTCGCCATCGAGGCGGCGATGTCATCGGCCTCGGCCGGGTCGGCGAGCCGGACCTGGGGAAGGCGGGGGTCCTGTTCCATCAGCCCGTGTGGGCGTCGAGCCAGGAACAGATCTCGGCGATGACCTGGTCGCGCTCGGGCTCGTTCAGGATCTCGTGGTAAAGCCCCTCATACGGAGTCGTGGTCAGGTCCCTGGAGCCGATTCGCTCGCTCAGCATGATGCTGCCCGACGGCGGGACGATCGGGTCCCCCGTGCCGTACATCAGGAGGACCGGCAGGGCGAGCGTTGGAGTGCGGTCGGGCAGCGTCCGGATCTCGCCGGCGAGCTCGGCCACCGTCCGCACCGGCAGCTTGCCGTGGAAGACCTGGGGGTCGCGCTCGTAGTCGCGCACCACGTCGGGGTCCCGGCTGACGCCGGCCGGATCCACCCGGAAGACGCCGAGCGTCGGAACGGCTCGAGAGAGCAGGGCGCTGAGGAGCCGCGTGGCGGGCGACGCGGTCTCCAGGGCGGCGGCCGGAGCCGAGAGGATGAGGCCCGCTATCGACTCCTCGTAGCGAAGCGCGTAGGCCGTGGCGAGCAGCCCGCCCATGCTGTGACCGAGGAGGAACGGGCGCTCGGAGGACTCGGCCGCCGCCATGCCGACGAGCGTGTGGATGTCCGCGACGGCCCCCTCGAGGTCGTCGATCAGCGCCCGTGCCCCGGCGGAGTTGCCGTGGCCGCGGTGATCGAGGGCCCAGACGGAGTAGCCGCGCTCGTTCAGGGCCTTCGCGACATGCCCGTAACGAGCCGAGTGCTCCCCCGCGCCGTGGGCGAGGACGACTTCGGCTCGCCGCTCGGCTGCGGGCCAGGCCTGCCACCAGACCGAAACGCCGCCGGCGCCGTCGAAGGTGCCCTGACGCGCCGAATCGAAGCGGGCCGGTGCGGTCAGCCGAGTACCTTGCGGGCGCCTCCGGCGCCCAAATCAGCTGCGGCGCCTACGGCGCCTGACCTGCTCGTTTCGGGGCTAAAGCCCCTCACCGACACATCTGCTGCTTTCGGGGCTAAAGCCCCTCACTAACCAACCTCTGCCGGCTCTTCCTCTTCGCGCCCGGCGAGCCGGTCTCGGCCCCGCTGCACGGCGGCGAGGAACTTCTGCAGGTTGACCTCGAGCGTCGAGAGGATCTCGTCGGCGTAGTCCTCGGCGCCGAGGCGGATGCCCCGTTCGGTCTCGCGGGCGTCCTCGATGATCTCCTCGGCGGCACGCTCGGCCTGCTTGTAGACCTCCTCGTCGGAGATCAGCCGTTGCTGCTGGTCGCGCGCCTCCTTGACGACCCGCTCGGCCTCTCGCTTGGCCTCGGCGAGCATCTCCTGACGCTCCTTGACGATCCACCGAGCCTGCTTGATCTCCTCGGGGATCGTGGCCCGCATCTGGTCGAGGAGGTCGTAGATCTCCTCACGGTCGACCCTCACCTGGTCGGTGAGCGGCACCGGCCTGGCGTTGTGGATGAGATCGTCGAGTTTGTCTATGAGGACGAGGACGTCCATGCGAGGTCGCCTAGCTTACGGCAGCGGACGAAGTAGCTGCGTGAGGGGGCATTTTCGCCATTTGCCTGCAAGACCCTTCCCATGCAGGATGCGAGCAAGGCCCGGCCGGCGTCACCTGCGCTCCAGACGGGACCGAAGCGCCTCGGCGACGGCCGGCGGCACGAGGTCGCTCACGTCGCCACCGAAAGTCGCCATCTCCTTGACTCCGGTCGAGGAGAGGAACGAGTACGCCGGCGAGGCGATCACGTAGACCGACTCGAGGTCGGGAGCCAGCTTGCGGTTCAGCTGGTTCATCTCGAACTCGTACTCGAAGTCCGAGATCGCCCTGAGACCCTTGACGATGACGCCCGCGCCGACCTCCCGCGCGAAGTCGACGAGCAGGGTCGCGAAGACCTGGACCTCGACGTTCGGAAGGTCGGCGGTTGCGGCCTCGAGGAAGACCTTTCGCTCCTCGGCCGTGAAGACGGGCTCCGACTTGCGGACCTGCGCGTTGACGACTCCCACCACGACGCGATCGAAAACCTTGGCAGTCCGGGTGATCACGTCCAGGTGCCCGTTGGTGACCGGGTCGTAGCTGCCCGGGCAGATCACGGTGCCGCCGTTTGCCATCAGCGCTCGCCCTCGTAGATCGCGACGTGCGCCTCGCCGTAGGCGCGCTCGCGAACCACCGGCAAGGACAGGCGCAGCGGCCGCCTGGCGGCGCTTTCGAGGATCACGCGGCCGCCTCGCGCGAGGCGCCGCCGGACGAGCGAGTCGAGGTCGCGTTCAAGGCGGTCGGCGAGTCTATACGGCGGGTCGCAGAAGATCAGGTCGAAGCGGCGGCGCCCGCGGCGCAGGTACTGCAGCGCGTCACCGCGCACGACCTCGGCGCGAGGGTTGAGCCCGAGGTCGCGAACGTTCCTGGCGGCGAGCCCGGTGGCGCGGTCGACGAGGACGGCCGTCGCTGCGCCGCGCGAGAGGGCCTCGATTCCGAGCGCCCCGGTGCCGCAGTAGAGGTCGAGCACGGCGGCGCCCTCGACCTCGTCGGCGAGCACGGAGAAGATAGCCTCGCGCACCCGCTCGGCGGTCGGCCGAACCTCATGGTTGCGGCTGGGCGGAGCGACGAGGCGGCGGCCTCCGAGCTCGCCAGCGACAACTCTCACGCTGCCAGGCGCTCGGTCCGCTCGTCGCCGAAGCGCCGGCGCGCAACGCTCAGAAGCGGTCCCAGCTCCGGCGCGGCGAGCGAGTCGTGGCGGTCCAAGAGCCGCGCCACCTCGCCCCGCGCCTCGAGCAGAAGCTCGACGTCATCCGGAAGGACGGCCACGCGGAAGCGAGGCAGGCCGCTCTGCAGCGTGCCGAGGATCTCGCCCTCGCCGCGCAGCGCCAGGTCCACCTCGGCGAGCTTGAAGCCATCCCGCTCGGCGACGATCGCGGCGATCCGGCGACGCGCGAGGTCGGACTCGGCGTCGGCGAAGAGGATGCACTGCGACTCGTGGCTGCCGCGACCGATTCGGCCGCGAAGCTGGTGAAGCTGCGAGAGGCCGAAGCGCTCGGCTCCCTCGACCAGCATCACGGTCGCGTTGGGCGACGTCGATGCCCACCTCGACGACAGTCGTCGCCACCAGCACGTCGGTCTCCCCCGCCGCGAACGCGTTCATCGCCTCCGTCTTCAGCGCCGAGGACATCTGGCCGTGGAGCAACCCGACCGAGAACTCGCGGAGCTCGCCGGCGCGCAGTCGCTCGGCCTCCTCGCCGGCCGCCTTGGCCTGGAGCTTCTCGGAGCCCTCGACCAGCGGACAGACGACGAAGGCCTGGCGCCCCTCCCGCAGCCGCTCGCGGATGAACTCGTACGCGCCCGCGCGCTTCTCCTCCCCCACGGCCCAGGTCCTGACGCTCGGCCGCCCGGCCGGAAGCTCGCGCAGGGTCGTGGTGTCGAGATCGCCGTAGGCGGTGAGCGACAGCGTCCGGGGAATCGGAGTCGCGGTCATGTGGAGCACATGTGGCGCGCGGCGCCGGCCGTCGAGCTCCGGCCCCTTTCCCGCAAGGGCGGCCCGCTGGCGCACGCCGAAGCGATGCTGCTCGTCGACGACCGCGAGCGCGAGCCGAGCGAAGCGAACCTCCGGCTCGAGGAGTGCGTGCGTGCCAACGACGATCGCGAGCTCGCCGGTGTGGAGCTTCGCGAGCGTCTCGCGCCTTCGCGCCGCCGGAGTCGCGCCGGTCAGCAGCGCGAACGGCGGTCCCGCTGCGCCGAGCAGGCGGTCGAGCGTGATCGCGTGCTGCTCGGCCAGCGTCTCGGTCGGCGCCATGAGCGCCGCCTGGTGGCCGGACTCGACCGCGCGCAGCATCGCGTAGAGCGCCACCATCGTCTTGCCGCTTCCCACCTCGCCCATCAGCAGGCGCTGCATCGGGCGGCCCGATGCGACGTCGCCGTCGATCTCCTCGAGCGCGGTGAGCTGGCCCGCCGTGGGCTCGAACGGCAGCGAGGTGAGCCACCGCTCGACGAGGGGCGACCGCGGCGCCAGCCGGATCCCGGGCCGGCCGTCGCGCTCCACCCCGCGCCGCGCCGCGAGGGCAACCTGATGGAGGAAGAGCTCCTCGAAGGCGAGCCGCCGGCGCGCCGCGGCGGCGGCTTCCTTCGTGTCCGGGAAGTGCGCCGCCCGGACCGCATCGCGTGCGAGCGGCAGCGACCGGCGCACCCGGAGCTCGGCCGGCAGCGCCTCGACCTCGTCGACGACGCGCGGCATCGCCTGCCACGCCCAGTCCCGGACCCGGTTGGCGTTCAGACCCTCCGTCACCGAGTGGACCGGCACGATCCCAAGGGTGTGGATGCCGGTCGCGCCGGTCTTGGCGTCGACGATCTCGTGGCTCGAGACCCGAAGCCCGTTGCGGTCCAGCTTGCCGTGAAGCAGCACGTGGACCCCCGGGTGGAGCTTCTCGACGAGGTACGCCTGGTTGAACCACACGGCCTTGACGGCACCGGTCTCGTCGGCGACGGTCGCCTCGACGATCCGCAGGTTGCGCCGTCGGGTCGGCCGCATCCGAGCGCTTCGCACCTCGGCGATGACGGTGGCCTCCTCGCCGAGCCGCAGCTCGCCGAGCTTGCGCGTCGTCGAGTGGTCCCGGTATCCGTGCGGAACGTGCGCGAGGAGGTCGCCGACCGTGTGGATGCCGATCGACGCCGCCATGGCGCCGAGCCGCTTCCCGGCGCCGCGCAGGGCGGTCAGCGACGCGTCGAGGCGCTCCGGCCTCGGCATCGAGCGAAGCCGCGCGGCGCGCATCTCCTCGCCGGTCAGCGGCTCGCCGCTACCGATCGACCGGGGCGACGCCGGCCGCCGGCGTGAAGCCGCTTCGAGCGCCACCGAGGTCATCTCTCCGGAGGCTAGAGTCTGAGGCCGATGGGACGGATCGACCAGCGGCTGGCGGAGCTGGGGCTGGAGCTACCCGCCCCCTTCGCGGCCCCGCCCGGGGTCGAGTTCAGGTTCGAGCTGGTCCGGGTGGATGCCGGCCACGCGTACGTGTCCGGTCACGGCCCGGTCGACGGCGCCGAGACCCTGATGAGCGGCAAGGTCGGGGACGCGGTCGACCTCGAGCAGGCGGCGGAGGCGGCCCGGCTCACGGGTCTCGGCATCTTCGCGTCGCTGCGGCAGGAGCTCGGCGACCTCGACCGGGTGACCGGCTGGGTGAAGGCGCTCGGGCTCGTCAATGCCGCACCCGGGTTCGACAAGCTGCCCGCGGTGGTCAACGGGTTCTCGCAGCTCGTGCTCGACGTGTGGGGCGAGGAAGCCGGGCGGCACGCACGGTCGGCGATCGGCGTCGCCGAGCTGCCGTTTGAATGGCCCGTAGAGGTCGAGGCGATCGTAAGGATCCAGAAGGGGCCTTAAGCGGAAACCTCTGCGGAGGTCCCGCGGTGGCGGCGCCACATCTCCTCGACCCAGCCGAAAGCCGGCCGCGAGCGCAGCTCCTGCCGGTAGCTCTCGAGGCCCGGCGGAACCGCCGAGTACGTGTACTGGAACTCCGGTGGCTGGACGATCGGGAAAAGCAGCGAGGCGGCCGTCAGGTCGGCGAGGCTGAAGCGGTCTCCCGCCAGGTAGTCGCCGTCGCCGAGCATCGTCTCGATGCGGTCGAGCGTCTCGGCGACCCTGGCCTTGGAGCGGTTGACCGCCTCCGGGTTCAGGCGCATGCGCCGGCCCGCGGCGAACTTCGTGAAGCCGAAGCCGGCGTCGTAGACGGCCTTGGCCGCCGTGCCGGCCGGGATCGTCCAGACGTCTCTCAGGGCCTCGGGCGCCTCGGAGAGCATGTGGAAGATGAAGATCCGCCGGACGTCGGGGCCAAAGTCGTCGTCGAGGTCGCGCTCGAGCTCCAGCGCCCTGCGCAGGTCCTCCGGGGCCTCCGGGTGTAGGGGCGGCTCGGGCGCCCGCCGCTCGAGCGCCTCGATGATGTCGGCCGACTCGCCGACCGTGCGGCCGTCGATCACGAGGATCGGCATGGTCTGCTGGCGATTCAGGCGCATCGCGGTCGCGGTGTGGAATCCGGGCAGCGAGCTGCGGCGGACGTGGGGCACCGCCTTGTAGTCGAGCGCCCAGCGGGCCTTCTCGTTGAAATGCGAGAGCTGAAGCTGGTGGAGGACGGGGGTCACTGAGCAGCGATCAGCCAGTAGTAATGGCGCTGGCCACCGTACTGCGTTTCGAGCTCGACGCCGTTGGGCGCCGCGATCTCCTCGGCGGGGATCGGCGCATCCGCGCCGGCGATGACGGTGACCAGCTCGGCGCCGTCGGCGAGCAGCCCGAGGGTCCGCGCAAGGGTCTCGCCGGGCTCGCCCCAGGCGACGACCTCCTCACGGTCGAAACCCACGCAGTCGCCGGCGGCGAAGCGCCCCTCCGAGTCAGCCTTGACTGCCGGCGCCACGCTCCCGGTGCGGATTCCCCCGAGCAGCCCCTCCAGCCGCCTTGCGTTGTCGGCGGCTGAGGCCTCCGGGTTGAGCTCGATGAGCGCGGCGAGGGCTCCCTGCTGGGACTCCGACGCCACGACGACGGTTTCCGCCTCGGCCAGGCTCGCGGCGCCCTGCGCGGCCAGGACGACGTCCGGCGAGTTCGGCAGGACGATGACCTCCCTCGCCGGGACCGCCTCGATGCCCTTGAGGATGTCGTTGGTGGAGGGGTTGAGGGTCGGTCCGCCGTCGACGACCACGGCGCCGAGCTCCTTGAAGAGGCGCCCGAGTCCCTCGCCGCTCGCGATCGCGACCGCGCCGGTTCGCGAGCGCGCCAGCCGGGCATCCCGCTCGGCGATCTGCTCGGTCATGTCCGCGATGTCCTCTCGCTCGATCGCCCCGGCGGCGGCGAAGAGCGCCTTCGCTGCTTCGGGGTCGTCGGTGTGAACGTGGACCTTGAGCGTGGCCTCGTCGCCGACGACGAGGACCGAGTCGCCGATCCCCTCCAGCAGCGGGACGTACCCGCGGCCCTCGAGGCCCTCGCCGGTGACGATGAAGTTCGTGCAGAAGCGGTAGCGCGAACCCGCGTGGTGGACGTCGACCGTGCGCGCCGGCTCGTAGTGGGGGATCTCCGGGAGCTCCACCGTGGCGCCCGCGAGGCCTGCGATCAGCCCGCGGACGATCACCGCGAGCCCGAGCGCACCCGCGTCGACCACGCCCGCCTCGGCGAGCACGGCGAGCTGCTCCGGCGTGTGCGCGACGGCGGTCTCGGCGGCGGTGAGCGCGGTCGCGAGCATCTCTCCGAGCAGCGCGTTCTGCTCCTCGTCCGAGGCGTCGGTCGAGAGCCGGTGCTGCTCCCAGTGGGCGAGCCGCTGGGAGACCGCGGTGGCCATCTCGCGGATGACGGTGAGCATGGTGCCCTCGGCCGGGTCGCGGATCGACGCGTAGGCCGCGTGCTCGGCGTTGGAGAGCGCCGCCGCCACCAGCATCGGGTCGATGAGGCGTCCCGGCGGCGTGGCGAGCTCCTCCGCCGCCCCGCGAACGATCTGGCTGAGGATGACCCCGGAGTTGCCGCGCGCTCCCATCAGGGCGGCCCGCGCCACGGCGCGGACGATCTCCGGGCGCGGCGGATCCCCCCCGGCCTCGCGCTGGAGCCGGTCGAGCTCGTGGAGCACGTGGCGCATCGTCAGCGCCATGTTGTCCCCGGTGTCGCCGTCGGCGACCGGGAACACGTTCAGGTCGTTGATCTCCTGGCGGCGCTCCTCGAGCTGGGCGCAGGCCACCGAGACAACGCTGCGGAACCGCTCTATCGAGGAATCGGGCATGGAGCGGTGCCGGAGCCTATACCCGGCCCGTGGAACCGGCTAGACGTGCTTGGTGATCTTGTTGGCCTTGAGGCAGCGAGTGCAGACGTAGACGCGCCGGGGCCGGCCGCCGTCGTCGATGCGGACCTTCTGGAGGTTCGGGTCGAAGCGCCGGCGCGTGGCAACCATCGAGTGGCTTCGCGAGTTGCCGAACGCCGGGCCTTTGCCACAGCTGAAGCAGACCTTGGCCATGAGGCGCAGGATGGTACTTGACCCTGTAACGCCCGGCGTCCGCAGCTACGAGAGCTCCGCCCGGAGCTTCGCCATCCGCGCCACCGCGAGAGCGGCGTTGCGGCCCTGGTCGCGCTTGTCGCCGCCCGCGCGGGCCATCGCCTGCTCCATGTTCGCGCAGGTGATCACGCCGAACCCACAGGGGACGCCGGTGTCCAGCGCCACTCGCTGGACGCCCGCGGCCACCTCGCTGCAGACGAAGTCGTAGTGATCCGTCTCGCCGCGAATCACCGCCCCCACGCAGACCACGCCGTCGAAGCGTCCTGACTCCGCGCACCACTTCGCTGCGAGGGGCAGCTCGAACGCCCCGCTGACCTCGTACGTATGGACCGAGGCGGCCGTCACACCGGCTTCGCCGAACCCCTCGACCGCGCCGTTGACGAGACGCTCGGCGAGCTCTTCGTAGAAGGTCGCGGCGCAGACGGCGAATTCGCCACCGAGGCCCTGCTCAGTCACCCGCCGCAGTCTCCTCGGTTCCCAGCGCCTTGCGCTCGGCGTCCTGCTGGCGCTCGTCGTGCAGGAGCTCTTCGTCGAGCGGGAGGCCCTGGTGGTGGAGCGTGTGACCGAGGCGCTCGCGCTTGGTCCGCAGGTACTCCTCGTTGTGCTGGTTGGGGACGGACTGGATCGGGATCTGGTCGGTCACCGAGAGCCCGTAGCCCTCGAGGCCGAGAATCTTCTTCGGGTTGTTGGTGAGGATCCGGATCGAGCTGAGGCCGAGGTCAACGAGGATCTGGGCGCCGATCCCGTAATCGCGAAGGTCGGCCGGCAAGCCGAGCTTCAGGTTGGCGTCGACGGTGTCGAGGCCCTCCTCCTGGAGTCGGTAGGCGCGGAGCTTGTTCAGCAGGCCGATGCCCCGGCCCTCCTGGGAGAGGTAGAGAAGGACGCCCTGGCCCTCGGCCTCGATCATGCTGAGCGCCGCCTCGAGCTGCTCGCCGCAGTCGCAGCGCAGCGAGTGGAAGACATCGCCCGTGAGGCACTCGGAGTGGACGCGAACGATCACGTCGGTCTTTCCCGCGACGTCGCCCTTGACCATCGCGACATGGTGCTTGTCGTCGATGAGCGAGCGGTAGCCCACCGCCGTGAACTCGCCGAATGCCGTCGGGAGCTTGGTGGCCACCACGCGCTCGACGAGCCGCTCCGTGCGCCGCCGGTAGGCGATCAGGTCCGCGACCGTGATCATCTTCAGCCCGTGGCGCTCGCAGTAGGGCACCAGGTCGCCGACGCGAGCCATGGTCCCGTCCTCGTTCATGATCTCGCAGATCACGCCCGCGGGGATGAGCCCGGCCAGCCGGGCCAGGTCGATGCCCGCCTCGGTCTGACCCGCCCGCTCGAGGACCCCGCCCTCCTTCGCCTTGAGGGGGAAGACGTGGCCCGGCTGGACGAGGTCGTCGGGCTTCGAGTGGGGGTCGATGGCAACCTGGATCGTGCGCGCGCGGTCCGCCGCCGAGATCCCGGTGGTGACGCCCTCGCGGGCCTCCACCGAGACGGTGAACGCGGTCTGGAAGGCCGACTCGTTCTTCGCGGCCATCAGGTCCAGACCCAGCTCGTCGCAGCGTTCCTGGGTCAGGGTCAGGCAGATCAGGCCGCGCCCCTCCTTGGCCATGAAGTTGATCGCCTCGGGAGTGGCGAACTGCGCCGCCATCGTGAGGTCGCCCTCGTTCTCGCGGTTTTCGTCGTCGCAGACGACCACCATCCGCCCGCGCCGGATGTCGTCCAGCGCCTCCTCGATCGTCGCGAAAGCCGTCGTCGAAACCTGTTGCTCAGCCATCCGGACCGTCTCCTTCTTCAACGTTAGTGAGTAGGCGCTCCGCATAGCGGGCGACGACATCCACCTCCAGGTTCACCCGCGCGCCGGCCTCGAGCGAGCCAAGCGTCGTGCGCTCCAGCGTCTCCGGGATGAGCGAGACCTCGAATCCCGCGGCGTCGAGCGCGGCGACCGTGAGGCTGACGCCGGCGACGGTCACCGAGCCGCGCTCGGCGACGTAGCGCCGCAGATCGGGCGGTGCGTCGACCCACACGCGGCGCGCGATGCCGTCTGGCTCGACCACGCGGACGACGCCAACCCCGTCCACGTGGCCCTGGACGATATGCCCGCCGAGGCGGTCGCTCGCCCGCACCGCGAGCTCGAGATTCACCAGGTCGCCGGCGTCCAGTTCGCCGAGCGTGGTGAGGGCGAGGGTCTGGTTCATCGCGTCCGCCTCGAACCACTCGGCCCCGACCGCGGCCGCCGTCAGGCACGCGCCCGACACCGCCACCGAGTCGCCCTCACCGAGCTCGGCGGCAAGTCCCGCCCGAATCCGAAGGCGGGAGCCGTCCGGGTTGCGCTCCGCGGTCTCCACGCTTCCCAGCTCGCCGACGATTCCCGTGAACAAGCTCACCACTCCCGAAGCCGTGCGCTGATCAGAAGATCCTCGCCAAGACGAGTGCAGTCCATGGCGAGCGCCCGCGGGGCCGCGGCGATCCGCGCGGCACCGCGGCCGCCCGCGAGCGGCGCCGCACCCGTCCCGCCGACGACCACCGGCGCCACGAAGAGCCGCATCTCGTCAACCTCGCCCGCATCGATGAAGGAGCCGGCGAGCGTCGCCCCGCCCTCGAGCAGCAGCGACGTCACCTCGCGGCGCCCGAGCTCCGCGAGCGCCGGGGCAACCCGCTCGACCGGGTCGCCGGAAACGACGAGGGGCTCCGCGCCCGCCGCCTCGAGGGCCTCGGTTCGCTCGCGCGGAGCCCCCGGGCCGGTGACGACGATGAGCCTCGCCTCGCCGACGCTCTGCACCAGCTTCGAGTCGAGCGGGAGTCGTGCCGCGGAATCGAAGACGACGCGGGCGGGCTGGCGCTCCGCGCCGACCTCCCTCGCGGTGAGCAGGGGATCGTCCGCCAGGGCGGTCCCGATGCCCACCGCGACCGCGTCGGCGCCGGCCCGCCAGCGGTGCACGAGCTCACGGCTCTCGGCGCCCGAGATCCAGCGGGAGTCACCCTCAGCGGTCGCGGTGCGGCCGTCGAGGGTGAGCGCCGACTTCAGGGTCACCAGCGGGCGCCCGGTACGCGCGTGCTTGCGAAAAGCCTGGTTCTGGAGGCGCGCGGCCGCCGCCTCGGGCCCGTCGAGGAACTCGACGACGACGCCGCCGTCGCGCAGGATGCCGGGGCCGCGGCCACTCGCCTTCTCACTGGGATCGTCCGCGGCGATGACGACGCGACTCACGCCGGCCTCGAGGAGCGCCTCGGTGCAGGGCGGCTGACGACCCTCGTGTGCACAGGGCTCGAGCGAGACATACATCGTCGCCCCGCGGGCGTCGTTGCCGCGCTCGGCGCAGTCGCGCAGGGCCGCCCGCTCGGCGTGAAGCTCTCCCACGCGGTCGTGCCAGCCCTCACCGAGGACCTCGCCCTCGCGGACGATCACTGCGCCCACCAGGGGATTGGGGCTGACCCGCCCGGCGCCCCTCGCCGCAAGCTCCAGCGCCCGCCGGCTGTGAGCGCGATCCTGCTCGGTGAGGGTGCTCGGTTCGGACACGGCGTCCAGCGCTCCTTGACCTCGTAAAAGCGACTGATTGACTGGTCAGTCAACAGCAAGTGTACGCCTCGGTGCGGCCGGCCAGCAAATCCGGTCGCGCGCGGGGCGTGAGGCCCCGCCACGACCGCTACCGTGCCGACGATGGACGCCAGTGCGCGTGCCGGGGCCGAGGCGCGCCAATACGGGCGCACTGCGGGTCTGCTCTCGGTGGGGATCGGCATCGCCGGGCTCCTCACCTACGCGTACTTCGCGATCGCCTCGCACAAGCTCTCGCGACAGGACTACGGCGGCATCGTCGTCCTCTGGTCCTGCGTGATCGTCACCGTGTCGGTGCTTTACAGGCCAGTGGAGCAGCTGCTCTCGCGGACGATCGCCGAGCGCCAGGAGCGCGGACTGGGCATCCGCGAGCCGCTCGTCGTCGCGGCGAAGATCCAGCTCGCCATCGCCGCCACGGTCGGCGCGCTCACGCTCGCGCTCCGCGGCCCGCTCGAGGACGGGCTGCTCGAGGGCCGCACCGGCCTCTACTGGGTCCTCGTCGTGGCGACCGTGGCCTACGGCGCCAGCTTCTACGCGCGTGGCTTCCTCGCGGGAACGCGTCATTTCGGACTGCTGGCGGGGGTGCTTCTGAACGAGTCGATCGGTCGCATGGTCTTTGCCCTCGCGGTGCTCGTCGGCGCCGCGAGCGGCCAGACCGCGATCGCGCTGGGCATCGCGTTCGCGCCGATCCTCAGCCTGGTGGTGGTGCCGCTGGCGTTCGTCGGCCGCGGACGGGTGAGGACCGCGGCGACGGCGGGCGGCGACGGGCGGGAGTTCACCCTCGTCCACGGCGGCACGTTCGCGTCGGCCGTCCTCCTCATCATGCTCAGCGAACAGACCTTCCTGAACGGCGGCCCGCTTCTGGTCCGCGGTGCGGAGGGCGCCGCCGCCGCCGGCTACATCTTCAACGTCCTCATGGTGGCCCGCGCCCCGCTTCTGCTCTTCCAGGGGATCGCGACCAGCCTCCTCCCCCACCTCACCCGGCTGCGGTCGCGCGGCGGCGATGCGGGCGACGCCGCCTTTCGCATGTCGATTCGCGGCACCCTCACGGCCATCGCCGCGTTCGCGTCGCTGGTCGTGGTCGTCGTCGCCGCGGTGGGGCCGCGCCTCATGCAGATCGCGTTCGGCGACAAGTTCACGTACGACCGCGTCGGCCTGATCCTCGTCAGCGTCGGCATGGGCCTCTACCTATCCGCCGCCACCCTGAACCAGGCGGCCCTGGCCCAGGGACAGGTCCGGCGGGCCGCCGCGTGCTGGGTCGGCTGCGCGGTTGCGTTCCTCGTCTGGAACCTCCTCCCGGTCCTGGACGAGTTCCGCCGGGTCGAGATCGGGTTCACCGGCGCGGCCGCCGCGCTCGCCGGCCTTCTCTACTTCCTCTATCGCCACCCGGTGGCCCGCCCCGGCGACGAGATCTCCCCCGGCTCCGCGGCCGAGATCGAGGCCCGGCTGGCCGCGGCGGAGGAGGCGTAGGGGCGCCGCGGGCTCCACCCTTCTACTCCGCGCCGGCGGCGGCCGCGATCTCGCGGTAGGCCTCGGCCGGGTCGGGGCTCGAAAAGATCGCCGAGCCGGCGACGAAGAGCGAGGCGCCGGCGTCCGCCACGCTCGCGACGGTGGCGGCGTCGATGCCGCCGTCCACCTCGATCGCGGGGTGATCGGAAAGCCTCCGCAGCGCCGCGACCTTCGCCGGAGACCGGGCGATGAAGGCCTGGCCGCCCCAGCCCGGGTTGACGGTCATGCAGAGCAGGTGGTCCGCCTCCTCGGCGATCCAGCCGGCGGCGTCCGGCGGCGTCCCCGGGTTGAGCGCCACGCCGGCCAGGCAGCCCACCTCGTGGATCGCCCCGACCGTGCGGTCGAGGTGGGCGTCGGCCTCGACGTGGAAGGTGATGCAGTCCGCGCCCGCGCGAGCGAACTCCGCGACCTGGCGCTCCGGGTTGGCGATCATCAGGTGCACGTCCAGCGCGCCGCCGGCATCGTGGACCAGGTCGGCGATGGCGCCCGTCACCAGCGGGCCGATCGTGATCGGCGGCACGAAGCTGCCGTCCATCACGTCGACGTGGATCACGCGCGCTCCGGCGTCCATGACCTCCTTCACCTGCTCGCCGAGCCGCGCGAAGTCGGCCGCCAGGATCGACGGCGCGACGCGGCTGCCGCTGAACGCCTCCCTGGACATCAGAGCGACCGCAGCATCGAGTGGCCGCAGTGCTGGCAGAGCATGTCCTCGGACGTGCTCATCCGGACGATCGTCTGGTGCTCCCCGCAGCTCGGGCACTGCGAGACGAGCTCGTAGCGATGCAGGCAGAACACGCAGCGATAGCGGCCCGGCAGCTGGGTCGGTCGCAGCCAGGGCTCCCCGCAGCCCGGGCACCTCGGCCGCCGCTCGAGCTTGCTGGCGCTCACGCCTCCGCCGCCTCGAGCCGCGCGATGAAGAAACCGGAGGTCCCGTCGCGATCGGGCCGCGTCTGCAGGAAGCGACCGTCGCCGGCGGCGAGCTCCGGGTGCTCGGCGCCGAGTGCCGCCGCCGCGAACCCGCGCCGCCCGTCGAGGAATCCGGCGACCACGGACTCGTTCTCGGCACGTGAGATCGTGCAGGTCGAGTAGACGACGCGGCCGCCCGGGCGAACCGCCGCAGCGCCGGCGCCAAGCAGCTCTCCGCCGAGCTGCGCCATCCTCGCGACCGCCTTTGGCGACTTTCGCCAGCGCGCGTCCGGCCGGGCGGCGAGGGTGCCGAGGTCGGTGCACGGCGGGTCCACGAGCACGCGATCGTACTCAGCGCCAGGGTCGATGCCGCGGGCGTCGGCATTCACCACGATCACGCAGCGGGCATCGAGTCGCTTCGCCAGCTCCTCGATGCGGCGTGCCCGGGCGGCGTCGACCTCGACGGCCGTCACCGACCCCTCGTCGCGAAGGCGCGCGGCGATCGCCGTGGTCTTGATCCCGGGGCCCGCACACAGATCGAGAACGCGCTCGCCCGGGAGTGGGTCGAGGACGCTCACCACCGCCTGCGAGGCGCGGGATTGCGGAACGAGATCGCCGGCCTCGATCCGATCCGCCGTCCGGGGCCCGATCCGGCCGCTGACGACCAGCGCCTCCGGCGCGCCGAGAAGGCCGTCCGCCGGCCTGCGCACCCCCTCGCCGGCGAGCTCGCCGCCGAGGTCCTCCGGGCTGGCGCGAAGGGTGTTGACGCGAAGCGCCGTCTCCGCGGGCTCGTTCATGGCCGCCAGCAGCGAGGGCGCCGATGCGGGGCCGAGCTCGTCCCACCAGAGCTCACAGAGCCACGCCGGGTAGGAGAGCGCGACCGCGGCGCCGGCGGGAGTCGACGCGTCGAAGCGGCTCAGGATCTCCTCGCCCTCGTTCACGGCGCGCCGGAGGATGGCGTTGACGAACCCGCGCCCCGCGCCTGGACCCGGAACGCTTGGCGAGCTCGACGGCCTCGCTGACCGCTGCGTGGGCCGGGGTGCCACCGGCGAAGAGGACCTCGTAGATCCCGATCCGAAGCGCCGCGAGGAGCGGCGCTTGGACGCGCCCGGTCGGCCGGCCGCTCAGCTCGGCGATCAATGCGTCCGCCGTCCCCCGCCGCTGGACCGCGCCGTAGGCGAGCCGCTGGGCCTGCGCCCGCTCGCGGTCCTCGAGACCGGCGCGCCGCGCGGCGGCGGCAAACGCCAGATCCGTGTAGGCGCCCTCCTCGAAGGTCCGCCGGACGACGTCGAACGCCACGCCGCGGGCGGCGCTGGCCATCAGCGGGCCGCTTCGGGAAGCGGGTGACCGCGCAGGTAGTCGGCGGAGCTCATCTCGCGCGCCGCCCGCGGGCTTCACCCGGTCGATCCGCAGGGACCCCGCAGAGCACCCGACGAGAAGCGATCCTCCCACGGCCGCGAGGGCGCCCGGCGGCGGCCCGTCCTCGCCGGCCCTGGCGCTCGACACGCCGAGCCGCTCACCTCCTGCCAGCTCGAGGTGGGCGCCGATGTGCGGGGTGAGGGCGCGGACGATCCTGGCCAGCTCGACGGCCGCCCTCGACGGGTCGAGCCGGCGTTCGGCCGGATCGATCTTCTCGGCGTAGGTCGCGCCCTCCTCGGGTTGCTGATGGAGCTCAAGCTCCCCGCCGCGCCGCGCCCGCAGCGCCTTCACCGCCAGCTCGGCGCCGAGCTCGCCGAGCCGCGCCGCAAGCGAGCCATAGTCCTCCTCGGCGCCGATCTCGACCTCCTCCGAGAGCGCCACGGGCCCGGAGTCGAGGCCCGCGGTGACCCTTGCGATCGAGACCCCGGTCCGCTCGTCCCCGGCCATGATCGCTCGCTCGATCGGCGCCGCGCCGCGCCAGCGTGGCAGGAGCGACGGGTGGACGTTGAGCAGCTCGAGGTCGCTGAGGAGCGGCTCGCGGATGATCTGCCCGAACGCGCAGACGAGGGCAACGTCGGCGTTCGCGGATCGAATCGCCTCGAGCGACGCGGGGTCGTTGACGTTCCCGGTCTGGTGAAGACGGATGCCGAGCCGCCCCGCCGCCGCCGCCGCCGGCGGGGGCGCGGGCCGGCGCCGCCGTCCTCGAGGCCGGTCCGGCGGGGTCACGACGAGCGCGGGTGCCTCCCTCGCCGCCGCGAGCCGCTCCAGGACGTCGACCGCGAAGTCAGAGGTGCCGAGGTAGGCGAGGGCCAAGCGCGCTCTCAGGCGACGTCGGTGACGGCTTCATCCGCGGGCTCGTCCTCGGGCCCGGGAGGCGCGTAGGCGGTTCCCTCCCTCAGGGCCCGCAGGGCGCCCTTGCGCTGCTCGCGCACGGTGCGGTCGACGATCAGCACGCCGTCGAGGTGGTCGATCTCGTGCTGCAGGACCCTCGCCTCGAGGCCCGCCGCCTCCAGCAGCACCGGCTCGCCGCTCGGGTCGAGCCCCCGCACGCGCGCGTAGAGCGGCCGGTCGACATCGACCACGACCCGCGGCAGGCTGAGGCAGCCCTCTTCCGCGACAACCGTTTCCTTCGAGAGCCACTCGATCTCCGGGTTCGCAAGCGCGATCGGAGTCGCGTCCTGACCGGCCTGGAACACGAGCAGGCGATGCATCACGCCGAGCTGGGTCGCCGCCAGGCCAACGCCGAGCGCGTCGCGCATGATCGCGATCATCCGCTCGGCCTCCTTCGCGAGCTCGGGGCCGAACCGGCGAACCTCGCTGGCGCGCGACTTCAGGACCGGGTCCCCAAAGGTCACGACGTTTGCGAGCGCCGCCTCGCGTCGCTCGCGCGCCTCCGTGGAGAGCTCGTCCGCCGCAGGCGGGGTTTCGACCGCCTCCTCGGCCTCCAGGGTCTCGTACTCGCTCACGCCCTGAGTTTATGAGGCCGCTAGACGGGGTCGACGTCGACGGCGACCGTCGACGTCTCGCTGCCGGCGGCCGGCCGCAGACTCGACCGCGGCCCTGACCGCATCCACCAGCGGCTCCCGCTCCTCGCCCTTGAGAAGGAGCTGGCGCCGGTGGCGGCCGCGCAGGCGAAAGCGCGGCGCCGGGCCCAGCAGCTCACAGCCGTCGGGCAGGGAGCCGCCGAGCGCCGCTCCCAGCGAGACGGCGTCGGCCTGCACGCGGTCGGCCCGTTCGGACGTCAGCTCGATCCGTACGAGATGGGCGAACGGCGGATAGCGAAGCGCCCGGCGGCGCTCGAGCTCACCGGTCACGAACCCGGCGGAGTCGTGGCGCGCGGCGCGGACTATCGCCGGCGCGTCGGGGGCCAGGGTCTGAACGAGAACCCGGCCTCCGCGCGGGCCGCGACCGCTGCGGCCGGCGAGCTGGGCGACGAGCGCGAAGGCGCGCTCCTCGGCGCGGAAGTCGGGAAAGCGAAGCGTCGCGTCCGCGTCGACGACGACCGCCAGGACGACGTCCGGGAAGTCGTGGCCCTTCGCCACCATCTGCGTGCCGACGAGGACCGCCGAGTCAGCCTCGTGAAAGCGGCGCAGAAGGGCGGCGTGGCCCTCGCGTGCGGCCGTGTCGGAGTCAAGCCGGATCACCCGAGGACCGCCCGCGGCCGCCGCAACCAGCTCGGCGACCCGCTCGCTCCCGGCACCGTGTCGCGCAACGCCCACCGAGTCACAGCTCGGGCACCGCTCCGGCAGGGGCTCGGCGTGGCCGCAGTGATGGCAGCGAAGCGCCCCCGGATCGCGATGCGCGACGAGCGAGACGTCGCAAAGGGGACAGCTCCAGACGCGGCCACAGCACCGGCACGACACGTGAACCTGGAAGCCGCGCCGGTTGACGAGCACGATCGCCTTGCCGCCGTCGCGGCCGAGCCGCGCCAGCTCGTCGCGCGTGCGGGTGTGGAGGATGGATGCCGACCCGTCGCGGTCGCGCATGTCGAGGATCTCGACCGAAGGCAGGGGTCGTCCGTCGGCTCGCTCGGAAAGGGTGAGCCGTGTGGTCTTGAGCCAGCTCTCCGGCCGCGGCGTGGCGCTTCCCAGCACCAGCACCGCGCCGGTATCGCGTGTCCGCTGACGCGCCACGTCCCGCGCGTCGTAGCGAGGGTCACCCTCCTGCTTGTAGGAGGCGTCGTGCTCCTCGTCGACGACGATCAGCCCGAGGCCGGGGATCGGCGCGAACACCGCCGAACGGGGACCGACGCAGACCCGCGCGGCCCCCGAGCGCAGGCGACGCCACTCGTCGAACCGCTCGCCGTCGGTCAGACCCGAGTGGAGCACGGCAACCCCCTCGCCGAGCCGAGCCCGGAAGCGGTGCAGGGCCTGCGGAGTGAGTGCGATCTCGGGGACGAGGACGATCGCTCCGCGCCCGCGCTCGAGGGCGGCGTCGACCGCGGCCAGATACACCTCGGTCTTCCCGGAACCGGTGACTCCATGGAGGAGAAGCTCCGTGGCGCCGCCCGCGTCGATGGCGCTGACGATCCTGCGCGCCGCCGCCGCCTGCCCCGCGTTCAGCGTCACCCGCGCGTGGGGGGCGCCCACCTGGAGCGACTCGGGCCGGCGCCGGCGCTCGCGACGCTCCAGCTCGACCAGACCGCGGCCGGCAAGGCGCCGGATCGTCTCGCCGCCGGCGCCCGCGAGCTCGGCGAGTGCGTCCGATCGCATCGTGCCGTCGCCGCCGGCCAGGGCCGCCAGGACGGCCCGCTGCCTGACGCCGAGCCGCTCTCCTTGATCAACGGCGCGCCGGCCCGCCGTGGTGAGCCGCACCCAGGCCTCGCTGGCGGCGCGAGTCGGGCCTCGCGCCCTGGAAGCGCCGGGCGGAAGCACCAGGCCGAGGCCTCGCGCCGGCGTCGAGCAGTACTCGCGCGCCACCCAGAGCCCGAGACGGACGAGCTCCGGGGTGGCGCCCGCCTCGAGCGCCTCGATCGGCTCGGCCAGCCGCTCGGCAGGCAGCTCGCTGCGGTCGGCGAGGCCGACGACGACGCCGAGAATGCGGCGCGGACCGAAGGGAACCCGCAGGACCGTCCCGACCCCGACTTCGCCGATGCGCTCCGGAACGCGATAGTCGAACGGCCCCCTCAGGGCCCGCGCGGTGGTGAGCGGCTCGACCTTGGCGATGTCCACGATCCCCCGACGGTAGGCACGCACCCGGACGCTTCTGCAGCGCCTATGATCGGCCCATGGCGCCGAAGCTCAGCCCCGGCGAGCAGATCCTCTTCGAGGGCCACCCGTCTTGGCGCGCGATCCTCGACTGGTACGCGAAGGGGCTCGGGCTCACGCTGGTCGCGGCCCTGATCGCCGCCGGCGTGACGAAGATCGGCGGCAACGTCGAGGATGGGGTGGTCGCAGCCGTGGCGGTGATCGGCGTTGCCATCACCCTCCTCGCGGGCTTCATCCGCCGCGTGACGACGAGCTACACGATCACCAACCGGCGGCTCCACATACGCCGCGGCGTCGTCAGCCGCGAGGTGCAGGAGACGCGCCTCGAACGCGTTCAGAACGTGAACTACTCGCAGGGCCTTCTGCAGCGGATCCTCCAGATCGGCGACGTCGACTTCGACACCGCGGGCGGTGACGACTACGGCTTCACGTTCGCCGGCGTCGCCGATCCGGAGCAGGTCACCGAGCAGGTGGACCGGGCCACCGGCGGAGCAGGCCAGGGGCTCGGCGCGGAGCCTCCTCCTGCTCCCTCCAGCTCGGGCTAGCCGCCGACCGTCAGCCTCGCCTGGACCGTCACGGAGCCCGGGTCGGAGCTGACCACGAGCCCGAGTGCCCGCAGGCGGCGGATCTCCGGGGCGAAGCTCGCATAGGCGGGGTTCTCCGCCAGCCCCGCGGCCTCGAAGAGCGGCACGAGCGACTTGAGGTCGAGGTACGCCTGGAGCGTAGGCTCGGTCGAGAAGTCGACCATCGCGTTGCTGAACCCGGCGGTCGTGTCGAGCGATCCCCGTGGCTTGGCGAGCCGCTTGACCTCGGCGGCATCGCCGGCAACGAGCAGCGTGGTGCCGTCGACGCGCCGCGCGGGCCGTTCCCTCGGCGCCCGTGCGAGGGCTGCCTTCACCTTCTTCGGGTCCACGCGAATCGAGACGAGACCGGCATGCGGCGGCTTTGGCGCCGACGGCGACGTGCCGGGCCCGCTCTGGATGATCACCGCCGTTTCCGCGCCCAGGAGGGGCAGCAAACGGCGGAGCGCCTTGGGACTCTGGTCGGGGACCAGGGCGAGGAAGGCGGTTGAGACGGCGCCCCCGAGGCCGCCGAGGCCGCCCAGGGAGCGCTTCAGCGCGGCGCCGGCCGTCCCCACCCCTGCGTAGGCGAGGGAGTCGGCGGGCAGCCGCTCCGGAAGCCGGGGCGTGAACTCATGGAGGCCGGCGAGGGGTGGCGCCCCGCCGGCGCCGGGATGGAACGCGCTGCGCGCGGTCACTTCGAGGTCGTCCGCGGCCGCGTTGACGGCAAGCGCCACGCCGCGCACCGCGGCGCCCGACGCCAGGGGTCGCAGCAAGGCCAAGGATGAGCTGCGGAGTGTGTTCGCGCCACTCGCGGACAGGTAGGCGAGGGCCAGGCTGTCCCGCGGGAGATCGGCGGTCGCCGCCGAGTAGTTGGCGTCGGATGCGAGCGAATGCCCATCGCCGGCAGCGGTGTCGACCATGACCTTGACGAGCCGGGTGGGCCCGTAAACGAGGAACCCGTGGGTGATGGCCGCGCTCCCGCGGCGGCCGGTGCGAACCAGGGCGCCGCGATATCGGGTCCCGGACCGGTCCCCGGTGAGACGCTCCGCAAACGCGTTTGCGGCCTCCTCGCCGGACACCGCCAGGAGCTCGACCGGCGCGGGCCGGGGCCCGGCGAGGAGCGCGACCGCCGCGTCGTCTCCGAGCCACCCGGCCCGCTTGCCACCCGGCGCGAGCCCAGCCGCCGCGAAGGCTCGAAGGCCGGAGGCGAGCCTCGAAACCACCTGGTCGGAGAGGGTCGGCAACGCCTTGGCCAGACCCGCGGCTCCGCGGCCCGCGGCGCTCGAGGGGTCGATGTTGACCTCGACATAAGCGAGGGCGTCGGCCGGCACGAGTCGCGCCGGGCTTTTCGGCTCGCCGCCGCTCGCGACCACGAGCGCCACCAGCACAGCGACCCCGGCGATGGCGCAGGCCGCCACGAGGACCGCGAGACGGCGCTTCGCGTAGGTGTCGATCCCGCGCCACCAGGCGCCCGGAGCCGGCACGCGCGGGCGGCGGATCACCTGCCGCGGTCCTTCGGCACGTAATCGATGATCAGCGGAACCCCCCACAGCCCGTACGTCTCGCGCAGGCGGTTCTCGAGGTGGAACGCCCAGTCCCGCGAGATCAGCCGCCGGTCGTTCACCTGGATCGCGAAGCGCGGCGGTCGCCGCTCCACCTGGGCGGCGTAGTAGAGCCGCAGGCGCCTGCCGCGCCGCGACGGCGGCGGCGTCCTCGCAACGATCTCGCCGACCAGCCGGTTCAACTCGGACGTCGGGATGCGCTCCGCCCGCTTGTCGGCGAGGTCGAGCGCACGCCGCAGCAGCTTGGGCACGTTCCTCAGCGTCGTTGCGGAGGCCGTCATCACGGGCGGTCGCTGGCGAAGGCGCCGGTCCAGCCGGGCCGTTGCGTCGTCGAGGTCCGTGGCGGTGACGTCCCACTTGTTCAGGGCGACGAGCGTCGCGCAGCCCGCGCGCATCGCCATCTCGGCCACGCGCAGGTCCTCGGCGGTCACGCCCTCGGCGGCGTCGCATACCACCAGCGCTACGTCGGCCCGCTCGGCTGCCCGCTGCGAGCGGAGCTGCGCGTAGTAGTCGACCGTGCCCGCCACCTTCGAGCGGCGCCGCAGGCCCGCGGTGTCGACGAGCCTGATCCTGCGTCCCTCGACCTCCATCTCCGTGTCGATTGCGTCGCGGGTCGTCCCGGCGGCTTCCGAGACGATCACGCGATCGGCTCCGAGGAAGGCGTTGACGAGCGACGACTTGCCGACGTTCGGGCGGCCGACGACGGCCAGGTCGATCGTCTCGGTGTCCGCCTCGACCTCCCCGGTGCCGTTCTTGGCGAGCGCGGCGATCCGGTCGAGCAGGTCTCCGGTGCCAAGGCCCTGCGCGGCCGAGACCGGCAGCGGCTCGCCGAGGCCGAGCCGGTTGAACTCCGCGGCGAGCGGCTCGTCCTCGACGCGGTCGATCTTGTTCGCCACGACCACAACCGGCAGCTCGCCGCGGCGCAGGATGTCCGCGACCTCGGCGTCCCCCTGCCGAAGCCCCGCCTGAGCGTCGACGATCAGCGCGACGGCCGTCGCCTCCTCGATCGCCCGGCGCGCCTGCGCCTGCACGTCGCGGGCGAGGTCGCCGGCGTCGGCGAGGTCGACGCCGCCGGTGTCGACGAGGCGAAACCGCACTCCGTTCCACTCGCACTCGAGCGCCTTGCGGTCCCGCGTCACCCCCGCCTCGCGGTGGACGACCGCCTCCCGGCCGCCCGCGAGGCGGTTGACCAGGGTCGACTTGCCGACGTTCGGAAACCCGACGATCGCGATCTCCGGCAGCCGTGTGCTCACGCCACGCCACGCTCCCGGGCGATGGCCACGATCCGCTCCACCACCTCGTCGACCTCGATCCCGTCCGTGCTGATCTGCACCGCGTCCGCCGCCGCGCGCAGCGCCCCGTGGTCGCGCTCGGTGTCCCGCGAGTCGCGCTCGGCCTGGGACTCGAGGACGTCCGCGACGTGCTCACCGCTCTCGGCGGCGCGGCGGCGGGCTCGCTCGTCGCTCGCCGCGGTCAGGAAGACCTTCAGGGGCGAGTCCGGAGCCACGACCGTGCCGACGTCGCGGCCCTCGGCGACCCACCGGCCCGCGGCGATCAGCCGTCGCTGGCGCTCGACCATCGCCGCGCGGACCTGCGGGTGAACGGAAACGCGCGATGCGGCGGCCGTCACCTCCGGCTGGCGTATCGCCGCGGTCACGTCCTCCCCCCCGAGGCTCACAAGGCCCGCGCCGAGGCCGATCTGCGCCTGGTCGGCGATGGTGGCGAGCCTCTCCCCGTCGTCGACGTCGAGGCCCTCGCGAAGCGCGGCGAGCGCCACGCTTCGGTACATCGCGCCCGAGTCCAGGTACGCGAAGCCAAGGCGCTCGGCGAGCGCCCTCGCGACCGTCGACTTCCCGGCCCCGGCGGGACCGTCGATGGCGATGACCATGGCGCGAGGATAGAGTCGTGCCGCCAACGAAACGGGAGGCGGTGGTCCGCGAGAAATGCGCAGCTGGAATCTGAACGAGCTCGAGGTGGATGTCCACCAGCCGGAGGTCATCCACTCCGCGGCCGAGGGACGGGCGATCGTGATCAACCTTCCGGCCGGCGAGCGCCTTCAGCAGCATCAGGTTCACGAGCGGACCTGGCTGCTGGTCACGGCCGGTGAGATAGTCATCGACGGCTCCGGCGGCGAGGAGACGGGCGTCGCCGGCTACCTGGCCGAGTTCGACCCGAACGAGCGCCGCGAGGTCCGCGCGACCGCGGACTCGCGGATCCTCCTGCTGCTCTCGCCCTGGCCCGGGGAGGGCCATCCCAGCGCCGCGGGCTAGCCGGTGAGCGTCGCGAGGTCGCGCTCGAACCCGGGGTAGCTGACCGCGGCTGCGTCCATCCCCGCGACCTCCACCCCCTCACGCGAGGCCAGCCCGGCGACCGCGCCGAGCATGGCAAGGCGGTGGTCGCCGCGCGCGTGGACTCGCCCGCCGCGGATGCCGCCGGTGCCGATCACCGCGAAGCCGTCCTCGCGCGCCTCGATCCGGGCGCCCAGCCCCGCGAGCGCTCCCACCACCGTCGCGATTCGGTCCGACTCCTTGTGCCGCAGCTCGCCGGCGCCGCGAACCACCGTCTCGCCCTCGGCGAAGCAGCCGAGCAGAGCCACGAGCGGCAACTCGTCGATCGCGATCGGCACCTCGGGAGCCTCGACTCGCGTGGCCTCGAGCGCGGCATGGCGGACGCACAGGGTTCCCAGCGGCTCACCGCCGGGACCCGCCGCCTCGTCCTCGACCCAGACGTCGCCCCGCATCCGCGTCAGGATCCCGAGAAGCCCAACCCGCGTGGGGTTGATTCCAGTCGCCTCCAGCCGCACCTCGCTTCCCGGAACGAGCGCCGCCGCGACCGCGAGGAACGCCGCCGAGGAGAAGTCGCCGGGCACGGCGATCGAGTCGACAGCGAGCCGCTCGGCCGGCATGATCCGCAGTCGCCTCTCGGGAGGACCGCCCAGCCCCGGCAGCGTCCGGAGGTCCGTGGCGTCGACGCTCACGCCCGCCGCGCGCAGCATGCGCTCCGTGTGATCGCGCGACGGCGCCGGCTCGGTGACCTCGGTCGGGCCGTCGGCAAGGAGCCCGGCGAGGAGGATGCAGGACTTCACCTGGGCACTCGCGACCCTGAGCCGGTGGCGCTCGCCGTGGAGCGCCGCCCCGGCCACCTCGAGCGGGGGCAGGCGCTCCTCGCGGCAGGCGACCGTCGCGCCCATCGCGCGAAGCGGCTCCGCGACCCGGTCGACGGGCCGGCGGCGGATCGACTCGTCCCCGTCGAGGCGCCACCGGCCGCCGGCCTGCCCGGCGAGCCATCCGGGCAGGATCCGAAGCAGTGTCCCGGCGTTGCCGACGTCGATCTCGACCGGCTCGCCGCCGGCGGCGTTCGAACCCGGGCCCCGCAGCCCGATGCCTTCGATCACGACGTCGATCCCGCCGGGCGCTTCGCGCGAGGTCGCGCCCTCCTCCACCCTGGCGCCGAGCGCGGCCACGGCGGCCAGCGTCGAGCGGGTATCGGCGGCGTCCAGGTAACCGCTCACCGTCGCCTTCCTCTCGCCCATTGCGGCAAGCAGCGCGGCGCGATGGGAGATCGACTTGTCGGGTGGGGGTCGCAGCGTCCCGGTGAGCGCGCTGCCGGGCCCGAACGAGGCGGTGCCCACGCTCAGCCGTCGCCCCCCTGCACCACGACGGCGTGGCCGAGCCCACTCACGACCGCGACCGCACGCTCGGCCTCCCCGGCTCCGGCGATCCAGAGCGACATGCCGCCGCTGCGTGCGTCGGCCGCCGGGTAGAGCGCCATGTCGACGATGTTGACGTTCTCGCGCCCGAGCGCCAGCGCGATCTCGGCGACGGCGCCGGGCCTGTCCTGGACGCCGACCCGAAGCTCGTGCAGCGCACCGCCCGCAAGCTCGGACTCGAGCAGCGCCCGGCGGTCCTCGCGGGCTGCGGCGTGCCAGGCCGCGACGGCATCCGGGTCGCCGGACCTGATCAGCTCGGCGGCGTCGTGGAGACGGTGGGACACGGCGTCGATCCCGGCGGCAACGGCTTCGCGGTTGGTCGCGAAGATGTCCGCCCAGATCGCCGGATTCGCGCCGGCGATTCGCGCGCTGTCGCGAAAGCTCGGCCCCACCTCCGGCAGCCGGTCCGATTGCTCCCCGAGCGCCGTCGCGGCCTCCTGGACCAGCACGTTCGCAAGGACGTGGGGAAGGTGGCTGACCGTGGCCATCATGCGGTCGTGAGCATCCGCGTCGATCGCCTGGGGGCGGGCGCCGAGCTCGGCGATCGCGCGCTGGACGAACTCGTAGTGGGAGCCGCTTGCCGCGGAGGTCGGCGTGAGGTACCAGCGTGCTCCCTCGAAGAGGTCGCCGCGCGCGTTCTCGACGCCGGCGGTTTCAGCTCCCGCAAGGGGATGCCCGCCGACGAACCGCTCGGCGCCCGCGGCGTTCGCCAGGCCGCTCAAAAGCTCGCGCTTGGTCGAGCCCACGTCGGTGACCGCCGTGTCCGGGCCGCTCGCGGCGAGGGCCTCGGCGACGAGCGAGCCGAGCGCGCGCACGGGGGCGGCGCAGAACACGAGATCGGCGCCCGCCGCGGCCTCCTCGATGGCGTCAGCCGCGCGGTCGAGCGCCCCCAGCTCGAGGCCGCGGTCGAGGTTCGAGCGCTGCGGGTCGAACCCGGTGACCTCGGCGTCCAGCCGTGCACGCGCCGCCAGGCCGATCGAGCCCCCGATCAATCCGACGCCGAGGACGGCGACCTTCATGGTGACTCGGCGATCAGCTCCGCCCGCGCCTGGCGCGTACGCCCGCCGCGAGCTCGTCGAGAACCTCGGCAGTCGTCTCCCAATCCATGCAGGCGTCGGTGATCGACTGCCCGTAGGTCAGCTCGCCGGACCCCAGGTCCTGGCGCCCGGAGACGAGGAACGACTCGAGCATGAGGCCGGCGATCGCGGGGCTTCCGGCGCCGACCTGCTCGGCGATCTCGGCGGCGACGCGTCGCTGGCGAGCCGGATCCTTGCCGCTGTTGTCGTGCGACGCGTCAACGACGACGCGCTGCTCGAGGCCGGCGGCCGCGAGCTGGGCGAGGGCCTTCGCCACCTGCTCGGTGCCGTAGTTCGGAGCCCCGCGCCCGCCCCGCAGGATCACGTGGCAGTCGGGGTTCCCGGTCGTCCGCATGATCGCGGCGGCCCCGCTGGGATCGACGCCGGTGAACGCGTGCGAGACCGACGCCGCCCGGACCGCGTCGACGGCGATCTGGACGTTGCCGTCGGTGCCGTTCTTGAAGCCGACCGGCATCGACAGCCCGGACCCGAGCTGGCGGTGGATCTGGCTCTCGGTGGTGCGGGCGCCGATCGCGCCCCAGGAGACGGTGTCCGCGATGTACTGCGGGGTGATCGGGTCGAGGAACTCGCAGCCCACCGGCAGGCCCAGGCCGAGCACGTCGAGGAGCAGGCCGCGGGCCATGCGCAGGCCGGTGTTGACGTCGCCGGAGTCGTCGAGGTGCGGGTCGTTGATCATGCCCTTCCAGCCCGTGGTCGTTCGGGGCTTCTCGAAGTACACCCTCATCGCGATCAGCAGGTCCTCGTCGAGCCGGCGGGCCTGCTCGGTCAGGCGCGTGGCGTACTCACGCGCGGCGTCGGTGTCGTGGACGCTGCAGGGGCCGACGATCACGAGCAGGCGGTCGTCGGCGCCGTGCACCGCCGCCGCGACCTCCCCGCGGCTCGAGACGACGAGCTCCACGCTGGACTCCGGCAGGGGCAGCTGATCCAGCAGCTGCGTCGGGCGCAGGAGCGGATCGATGCGCTCGATCCGCCGGTCGCGGATGCGACCGACGTCGGTGGGCTGTGAGGTGGCCATCGGGCGCCGGCCGTCAGACGGCCAGCGAAACCTCCTTGCCGGCGACCTCGGCAACACGCCTGACCTGCTCGGCGTAGTCGGCGAACGCCTCCGTCGCCATCGCCTGGGGTCCGTCGCAGATCGCCGCCTCCGGCTCGTTGTGAACCTCGACGATGATCCCGTCGGCGCCGGCGGCGGCGGCGGCTAGCGACATCGGCCCCACCCAGTCCCGCCGGCCCGCCGCGTGACTTGGATCGACGATCACGGGCAGGTGCGTCATCTCCTTCAGCGCCGGTACGGCGAGGAGGTCGAGGGTGAACCGGTACGAGGTCTCGAAGGTACGGATGCCACGCTCGCAGAGCATGACGTTCTCGTTGCCCTCCTTCAGGACGTACTCGGACGCCATGAGCAGCTCCTCGAGCGTCGAGGAGAGGCCCCGCTTCAACAGAACCGGCACCCCGGTGCGCCCGATCTCCGCCAGCAGGCTGTAGTTCTGCATGTTCCGCGCGCCCACCTGGATGACGTCCGCCACCTCGACGACGTCGGGAACGTCCCTCACGTCCATCAGCTCGGTGACGATCGGCAGGCCGGTCTCCTCCTTCGCCTCCTGCAGGAACCGAAGGCCCTCCACGCCCAGGCCCTGGAACGCATACGGGGACGTGCGCGGCTTGTAGGCGCCGCCGCGAAGCATCGAGGCGCCGCCCTCCGCCACGGACCGAGCTATCTCCAGCGTCTGTTCGCGGCTCTCGACTGTGCACGGGCCCGCGATCAGGGCGAAGTGGTCGCCGCCCGCGTTGACGCCGTCGACGCTCACGACCGTCCGCTGGCCCTTGCGGAACTGGGACGAGGCGAGCTTGTAGGGCTTCAGTATCGGCACGAGGTGGTCGACGCCCGGCGCCCCTTCGAGGCCGAGGGCGGCGACCCGGTCGCGGTCGCCGATTGCGCCGACCACGGTCAAGAGCTCGCCTCTCGACACGTGCGCCGAGCATCCCACGGACTCCACGCATTCCACGACGGCCTGGATCTCGTCCTCCGTCGCCTCTTCCTTCATCACGATCATCATTTTCTTCCTAAGCCTTTCGAGCTCCCTTGAGCAATCCGTTGCGGGTCGTGGGCGCCCCGCGAAGGGGCGCATACGGCGTCCGGCGAACCTCTCCTGCTAGGTGCGGGCCGCTGCGGCCGTGCCGGACGCCTAGCTAAATCGCCAGTAGCAAAACGACCACGCAAACGCCGGCGCGCTCAAGCGAGCGGGGCAAGCCGGCGAAAAAGGCTCGGTCATCGATCCGTTTTGTACCACGGACTCCGGCTTTCCGCAAATCGCGGGCGCCGGCGCTCAGACCGCGGCCGCGAGCGCGGCGAGGAACCGCTGGTTCTCCTCGCCGGTCCCGTAGCTGACCCGGAAGTGCCCCGGCCCGCCGAGGCCTTCGCCGGCGCGGACGATCACGCCCGCCTCGCCGAGGCGTCTCACGACCTCGGTTTCGTCGCGGTCGCCGAGCGCGACCCACGAGAAGTTCGCGTGCGACTCCGTGGTCTCGAGCCCGAGCTCGGAGAGGCCGCTCTCGACCCTGACGCGCTCGGCGATCGTGCGCTCCACGCGGCGATCGACGTCATCCTGGTGGCGGATCGCCTCGGCGGCGGCGACCTGGGAGAGGAGGTTGACGCTGAACGGCTGGCGGACGGCGTCCACGGCGGCGCGGAACTTCGGCGAGCCGATCGCATAGCCGCAGCGCAGGCCGGCGAGCCCGTAGACCTTGCTGAAGGTCCGCAGGACGACGAGGTTCGGGTGCCTGCGCGTCAGGTCAACGCCGGCGTCGGGGTCGTCGTGAAGCTGAAACTCGGCGTAGGCCTCGTCGAGGAGGACCGTGACGTGCCCGGGGACACGCTCGAGGAAAGCGGCGATCTCGGCCGCGGGCACGTGCGTGGCCGTGGGATTGTTCGGGTTGCAGACGAGGAGCAGCTGGGTGGCCGCGGTCACCTCGGCGAGCATTGCCTCGAGGTCGTGCGCGCCGTCGTCGCGAAGCGGCACGCGGACCTCGCGGGCGCCGGACAGGGCCGCCAGGTGCGGATACATCGAGAACGAGGGCCAGGCGAAGACGATCTCCGCGCCCGGCTCGCAGAGCGCCTCGCACGCGGCGAGAAGGATCTCGCACGAGCCGTTGCCGACCGCCACCTTGCCCGGCTCCGTCTCGTGGCGCTCGGCGATCCGCCGCCGCAGCGTGGGCGAGAACTGCTCCGGGTAGCGGTTGGCGCCGGCGGCCGCCCGGGCGACCGCCTCCGCGACCGCCTCGTGCGGACCCCACGGCGACTCGTTCGACGCCAGCTTGACGACGTCCTCGACGCCGAAGCGCTCGCGGGCGGCGTCGTGCGCGAGCCCGGCCTCGTAGTGCGGCAGGCGCGCGAGCTTCTGGGCGAATGTGACCGCCATCGCGACGAGGATAGGCGCTACTGGGCTGAGTGAAGGTCGGAGCGAAGCGCCTTGGCCGCACCGATGTAGGCATGCGCGGGGCGGTGGTCGCGGGGGGCGTAGTAGTGGACCATGACGCGGATCACGCGTTCCATCGCGCCCGGGACCTGGATCTCTCGCGCGCACAGGAGCGGCACCTGGTCGAGCCCGAGCCGTCGCGCCGCCACCGCCGGGAAGTCAGCGTCGAGGTCGTCCGTGCAGGTGAAGATGCAGCTGACGATCCGCTCCGGCTGGAGGCCATTGCGCTCCAGGAGCTCGCTCACCAGCTCCTCGGTGGCGCCGAGGATCGCATCGGCGGCGTTCTCGTCGGCCTGAGTGGCGCCGCGCACCGCCCAGAGTCGGTCATCGCTCACGCCCGGCATCCTTCCAGAGGCGCTCGATCTCGGCCGGCGAGAGCTTTCGCGACCTGCCCTCGCCGAGCTCGCCGAGCGCGAGCGACCCGAGCCGGATCCGCTTCAGGTCGACGACCTCGTTCCCAACCGCCTCGAGCATCCGGCGCACCTGGCGGTTGCGGCCCTCGCGAAGCTCGAGCTCGAGCACGCGGGGCGAAAGCCGGCGCACGCGAGCGGGCGCCGTCGGCCCGTCCTCGAGCTCGACGCCGGCGCCCAGCTTTCGCACCTGGGCGTCGTCGAGGGTGCGGCGCACCCGCGCGCGATACGTCCTCGGGACCTCGTAGCGAGGGTGGGTCAGGCGGTTGGCCAGCTCACCGTCGTTGGTCAGGAGGATGAGCCCCGTGGAATCCGCGTCCAGGCGGCCGACCGGGTAGAGGCGGCGGCTGCTCCGCACGAGGTCCACCACCGCGGGACGAGAGCCGGGCTCGCGTGCCGTCGACACAACCCCCGCGGGCTTGTTGAGGAGCCAGACCTCACGCGGCTCGGGCGCGACTGGCTCACCGTCGACCTCGACCCGGCTGCGGTCGTCCACGTCGCGGGCGGGATCGCTCACGCGCTCGCCGCCGACGGTCACGCGCCCCGCCCGGATCAGCTCCTCGGCGGCGCGCCGCGAGGCGACGCCGCTGTGCGCGAGGTAGCGCGCCAGCCGCATGCGCCGAGCTCTAGGCGTTCGCCCTTTGCTCTCCGGCTCGGAGGAGCCGCTCGCGGAGCTCGCGCTCGTCCTCGGGAGTCGGGTCGAACTGCGCGGGATCCGGGAGGGCGTCGAGCCCGGCGAGGCCGAAGAGGCGCTCGAAGAGCGGCGTCGTCCGGTAGACGACGGCGCCGAATCGCGAGCGCCCCGACTCCTCGATCAGGCCGCGCTCGTGCAGGGTGCCGACCGCCGACTCCGAGGACACGCCGCGGATGCGGGCGATCTCCGGGCGCGACACGGGCTGGAGGTAGGCCACGATCGCGAGCGTCTCGGCCTGCGCCTGCGTCAGCGGCGGCGTCTTCGGCTTGGACAGCAGGCGGCGCGCCGGCGCCTCCGCCGCCGGGTCGCTGGCAAGCGTCCAGCCGCCGGCGACCTCGCGCAAGACGAGGCCGCGGCGTCCCGCCGCCAGCGACTCGCCGAGCAGGTCGATGGCGCGGTCGACCTCCGCCTCGGTCACGTCGCACGCCTCGGCGAGCTCCGCCGTGGTCACCGGCTCCGCCGAGAGGAAGAGGAGGGCCTCGACGATGTGCTCCAGCGGCGTGGCCGACTCGCTCATCGCGACCGCACCCGGATCGGGCCGAAGGTCTCGTCCTGCTCCCAGGTCGCCTCGCCGCGCTTGTGCATCTCGAGCAGCGCGAAGATCGTCACCGCCTGGGTCAGGCGGTCGTCGGAGCCGAACGCCTCATCGAAGTCAAAGGACGGTCCGCGGCCAAGGAGCTCGCGCAGAACCCCAAGCCGCCGCTCGATCGAGACGGTCGGGCGGATGTGGCTCGTGTCGGGCCGCGGCGGTACGCGCAGCAGCTCGCCGAGCGCCTCGGCGAGGCGCTCCGGCTCGTAGACGCGCGTGGCGGCCTCGAGCGAGGCTCGGCGCAGCTCCGGCGGCGCCGGCGCTGCGCGGTAGAGGTAGCGGCGCCCGGCCCCGAACAACGCCTGCAGGTGGGCGGATGCATCCCGGTAGCGGCGGTACTCGAGCATCCGGGCGAGCAACTCGTCCGCGGCCTCCTCGGGCCCGAGGAGCTCGGCGTCCTCCTCTTCCGGAGCCGGCAGCAGCAGCCGCGACTTGAGCTCGAGGAGGGAGGCAATCAGAACGAGGAACTCGGTCGCAGCCTCGAGGTCGAGCTCTCCCTCCTGGTCGAGGTGCTCGACGTAGGCGACCACGATCTCGCCGAGCGCGACCTCCGCGAGGCTGAGCTCGTCGCGCAGCACGAGCGCCAGGAGCAGATCGAACGGGCCGGAGAACGCGTCGAGATCGAGCGTCAGGTCGGCGGCTCGCATGGCGCGAGCTTAGAGCGAGCCCGGGACGCGTCAGCCGCGCGGCGCGGAATTCGCCTCGAGGAGGGCCTTCAGGCGCGCGAGGTCCTTCTCGTTGGCCCGGCGCATGGCGGCCGCCATCGCCGGGGCGGCGACGCGGGAGAAGCCGGACGGCTCGCCGCGGTTCCGGAGGGACATACGCGTCGCCTCCCCCGTGTCACGCCACGTGTACGTCGTCTCCATCGGAAAGGGGCCCTGGGACGTGCTCATCACCAGCCGCTCGCCGGGAACGAACTCACGGATCTCGTACGTGTACGTGAGCCGGCGCCCAAGGAACTTCGCCTCGAACGCAACGCGGGAACCGACGGCAAGCGGCGGCTCGGTCCCCCACTCAACCGAGACGATGTTCGCGTACCAGGCCGTTGCGTTGCCAGGGTCGGCCGCGTATGCGGCGACGTCGAGACGTCGCCGGCGAATGTCGATCGAGGTCTCGACGTCGACCGCCATGCGAACGCTCAGCGTGGCGCCGCGACTCCCATCGCCTCGCGGACGTCGGCGAGGGTTGGCCCGGCGATTGCGCGGGCCTTCTCGGCGCCTGCCGCGAGCGTCGCCTCCATCGCGGCCTCGTCGGCGCGCAGGTCGGCATACCGCTGCTGCACGGGCGCCAGCATCCCGACCACCTCCTCGGCGACCGCCGACTTGAAGTCGCCGTAGCCGGAGTCCTCGAACTCCGCCTCGATCGCGTCGATATCAACATCCCGGACGGACGCCAGAATCTCGATCAGGTTGGCGATGCCCTCCTTGCCCTCGCCGCGCAGGACCCCGCTGCCCGAGTCCGTCACGGCGCTGCGGAACTTCTTGCGGACGACGTCGGGCTCGTCGAGCACGAGCACGGTCCCACTCTCCGAGCCCCCGGTCGTGGTCATTTTCGCCGTGGGCTTCTGAAGGTCCATGATCCGCGCGCCCACCTCCGGGATCCGGTGCTCGGGGATCACGAGGATCTCGCCGAACCGCTCGTTGAAGCGCCGCGCCGTTTCGCGCATCAGCTCGACGTGCTGGCGCTGGTCGTCGCCGACGGGTACCTCGTTGGCGCGGTAGGCGAGCACGTCCGCGGACATCAGCACGGGATAGGTGAAGAGCCCGGCGGACACGAAGCCGCCCTGCTGCGATTCCACGAGCTCGCGCTTCGACTTCCACTGGTGCATGCGGTTGAGGTCTCCCCATGCGGTGACCGCGGAGAGGAGCCAGGTGAGCTCCGTGTGCTCCCTGACGTCTCCTTGACGGAAGAGGATGCAGCGGTCGGGATCGAGACCGGCCGCGAGAAGGATCGCCGCGGTGTCGTAGAAGCGCTCCCGCAGCTCGGCCGGGTCGTAGGGCACGGTGATCGCGTGGAGATCGACGATGCAGTAGATGGCCTCGCCGCGGTCCTGTCCGTCGACGTACTGCCGGATCGCGCCGATGTAGTTGCCGAGGTGCTTTCGCCCGGTGGGCTGAATGCCGCTGAAGATGCGCATCAGGTCATTGTGTCCGACCGACCCGGACCGGCGAGGAGGCTAGCCGAGCGGTTCCCGGCGCGGGTCGCGGCGACCGAGGTTGCTGACGATCACCGCCACGATCGTGACCATGTAGATCTGGCCGATCAGCGTCTCGGCGATCGACAGCGAGCGGCCGACGTCTGTGGCGGCCACGAAATCGCCGTAGCCCGTCGTCGTCAGCGTCGTGAAGCTGTAGTAGAGGAAGATCGGGATGCGGGTGTCGTGCGAGGCGAAGAAGTCCCCGCCGTCGAGCTGGTTGACGACGCCGAACCCGTAGCCGAACAGCATTCCCAGGAGCAGGTAGATGCAGAGGACCCCGAACATCGCCTGGATCGTCACCCGATGCTGGAGGCGGAACTGGATGACGATCCCGCGGACGATGGCGATGGGCGCGAGCGCGACGAGCAGAAGGCTCTCGATCCGCGCCGGGGTCGGACCCATGCCCCCCGTGCCGATCGAGGAGGCCACGGCCCCGGCGACGGCAAGGGCGACGGCGACGGCGACGGCGTTGAAGACCGCCTGGTGCACCCCGGACGTGCGGAGCGCGCTCAGGAGCGTCAGCCCCTGAAGCGCGATCGTCACGAGCCGGGCCCAGTCCGCGTCGGGCGCAGCGAGCTGGAACGTCAGCGAGGCAAGGATGAGCGCCAGGACGATGCCGTACTGGTGCCGATCCCTCTCCGTGATCTGGAGCGGCCGCCACACGAGCCGCATTGTTCTGTTCGGGGTGGACCGAACTTTTCAGTATCGAGCCCTAGGGCGGAGGCGGCTCGCGGAGCTGCTGGGCCGGGGTGAAGAAGTTCCTGTAGGCGAGGGTGATGGCGATCAGCCCGGCGATGGCGACGCTGCCGAGCAGCACCCACAGCAGGATCAGCTGAAGCCTCACGGCATCCGTCGGGCTCGCCCCGGCGAGCAGGCTCCCCACCATCGTTCCCGGGAAGAAGACGATGCCGGTCGTCTTCGTCGAGTCGACCAGGGCGATCATCCCGGAGCGCAGGCTGCGGCGAACGATCGGAGCTGCCGCCTGGGTCGACGTCGCGCCGAGCGCGAGGGTCGCCTCGATCAGGCGTGCGTGCGTCCGGACCTCGTCGCCGAGCCGGTTGAGCGTGACGGCACAGGCGGTCATCGAGTTGCCGATGACCATTCCCCCCACGGGAACGAGGAAGCGCGGCGTTGCGTCGAAGATCCCCAGTGCCACCACGAGCGAGACGGTCGCGGTCGCGGCCACGGCGAGGGCGACGAAGATCGGCCAGAACGCCCCGGGAACGAGCTTGGCCCGGCCCCTCGCGGTGAGCGCCCCGAAGAGCACCATGACCGCAAGCAGGACCACGACGAACACCAGCTGGTCCTGCTCGAAGATCACCTTGATGACGTAGCCGATCGCCGAGAGCTGGATGAACGAGCGCCCGACGGCGATCGCGATGTCCTCCTCCAGGTCCGCCTTCTGCCAGTACGAGACGGCGATCGCGATCGCGACCAGCACGAGCGACGCGGCGACCTCGCCGAGGCTGACCTGGATCGAGGTGATCACGACGCCAGGTGCTCCTTGACGGGTCCGGAGGCGATTGCGCGACCGGCCTCGATCCGCACGACCCAGTCCGCCATCCGCCGCGCCTGATCCAGGTCGTGGGTGACGAGGACCGTCGAGATCCCCAGGCGCGCGCGCATGTCGATGAGCGCCGCCTCCACCACATCCCGCGCAACGCCGTCGAGCGCCGAGGTGGGCTCGTCGAGGAGCAGGACCTTCGGCTCGAGGGCGAGGGCCCGGGCGAACATCGCCCGCTGCTGCTCGCCGACGGAGAGCTTCGATGCGTCGCGAGCGGCGAACGACTCGTCCAGCCCGGCGAGGTCGAGAAGCCGCCCGACGTTGGGCTCGAGCTCGCCGAGTGAGGCGGCGAAGCGCACGTTGTCCTCCACCGTTCCGTCGAGCAGCGCCGGCAGCTGCGGGACGAGCTGGACCTCGCGTCGCAGCCCGAGCGGATCCCGCTCGCGAACGTCGCCGCCCAGGTAGCGCACCGATCCCTCACCGGGGTCGCTCAGCCGGTTCAAGAGGCGCAGCACCGTCGACTTGCCGGAGCCCGAGGGGCCGGCCAGACAGCTCGCGCCTTCGGGAAGAGTGGCCGTGAGGCCGTCGAGGACGAGCTTGCCCTCACGCCGCAGCGAGACCCGGTCGAGCTCGAAGAGCACGGGGCGGATTATCGGCGAGGGACCTCCACGGGAGCGCTCTTCGTATTGGCGGGCAGGTTCGATTTCACGCTGGAGGTACGAGATGAGAAGGCGAGGCTCCGTCCTGGCGACCACAGCAACGGTCTTGGGGTTGCTCTTCGGCCTGGGCCCGATCGCACCCGCAACGGCCGACGGGGCCGGTGGCCCGGCCGCATTCTTCCTGCGCCCGGACTCGGTCAGGCCGCCCGGCGGCGGCCCCAGCGTGAAGGTGAAGCGGACCGGGACGGCGACGACGGTCGAGCACGGCGGAGAGCAGCTCACCGTCAACGGACGCTACGCAATCCCGGCGATCGCCTTTGACGAATCTGCCACCGGGCTCTCAGCGGACGGCGAGACGCTCGTTCTCCGCAAGATCGTTCCGGTCACGGGATCGGGGTATCCGTCGAAGAGCGCGTTCGCGATCGTCTCCACCGACGGCCTGCAGGGCGTCAGGACCTTCACTCTCCCGGGCGTCTTCAGCGTCGACGCCGTGTCGCCCGACGGCTCGCACATCTACTTCATCGAGTACAGCAGGCAGGACCCGACCCGCTACGCCGTCCGGGCGTATGACACCGCAACCGGCCGGCTTCTGCCGAAGCCGATCGTCGATCCAAGCGAGCACGAGGGCGAGATGCGTGGTCTCCCCGCGACTCGCGTCTACAGCCCGGATGGACGGTGGGCGTACACGCTCTACCGGGGTGGCGACCAAGGCCCGTTCGTCCACGCCCTCGACACGGTGGAGGGACGTGCTCGCTGCATCGACCTTCCCCATCTGGACAAGGGCGGCAACCACAGCCCAGAGGAGCTGGGCCTCGGCTCCGGTGGTCGCGAGCTTCGCGTCCTCACCTACCACGAGGAACCGCTGGCGCACATCGACACCGCCACGTTCAAGGTCTCGCGCGTCCCTCCCCAGACGCGTACCCCGAGCCCCTCTCCCGCCGCGGGATCGAATCCGAGTTCGAGCGGGGAGGCGTGGGTTCTCGCTGCGGGTGCACTCGCCGCACTCGGCGCCGCGTGGCTGGCCTTCAAGCGACGGTCGGCCCGCCCAGCTGGATGAGACCCGGGCGGGGAATCGCGGCCTTCCTCGCGCTTGCGGCCTGCGTCGCCGGTGGCCGGGCGCAGCCGGCATCGGCGGGCATGCGCGCTCGGTTGGCGCCGCTGCTCGACACCGCCGCCATCGCCGGCGGTGGCCACGCTGGCGCTCGGCTCGGCCGGACAGCGGAGGGCGCGCCGATTCCCGTGGAGGTGTGGGGCGCTTCAGCCTGGGGCCTCGACCCTCCGCCGAGCGTGCTCGTCGTCGGCTGCATCCACGGCGACGAGTGTGCCGGGAGCGCCGTCATTCCGCGCATCGTGGGCTGCCCGCCCTATGCCAGCGTCTGGGCGATACCGAACCTTAATCCGGACGGATACCGCGAGAGCACGCGTCTGAACGGCCGCGGCGTCGACCTCAACCGCAACTTCCCGCACTCCTGGCGGTCGATCGGCTCCCGCTACGACCCCGAGTACTCCGGACCCCACCCGTTCTCCGAGCCCGAGACCCGACTCGTCGCCCACCTGATCAGGATCGTCCATCCGAGGATCACGGTCTGGTTTCACCAGGAGGCTGAGCCGATGGTGCGCGCCTGGGGCCGGAGCGTTCCGGCTGCCGAGCGCTACGCCCAGCTCTCCGGAATCCCGTTCCGCCACCTGCGCTGGCTCGACGGCACCGCGCCGAACTGGCAGAACCATCGCTTCCCGGACACGAGCTCCTTCGTCGTCGAGCTGCCGCCCGGGACGCTGAGCGATCAGCGAGCGTGGCAGCTTGGCTCCGCAACCTTCCGGCTCACCGAGCTTGCGCTGCCGCCCCGACTGAGGCGCCGATGACCTGTTCCCTCGCGCTCGGCCTCTCAACCGCTGGACTCGTCGCCACCGAAGGCGGACAATTGCCGCTGAGCGTCATGGCCGCTGAGGACCGCTTTGCGTTTCGGCGTTCCAGGCCCGCGAGTCGCCCGGAGGTGGAGCTTCGGGAGCGGGAGCTGATCCGCAGCGCGCAGAACGGGTCGGAAGACGCGATGGAGCGGCTGTTCCGCCTGCACTGGTCGAGGGCCTGGCGCGCCGCCCAGCTGATCGTCCACGACGCCGCCGCCGCCGAAGACATCGCCCAGGAGGCGTTCCTGGCCGCGATCCGCACGCTGGATCGGTTCGATCGCCGCCGTCCGTTCGGCCCGTGGCTGCACAGGATCGTGGTCAACCGCGCGATCGACTGGACGCGAGCCCGAAAGCTGAGGCGGGAGACCGGAGCCGAGCTCCGGGATGACGCGGCGGTCGCTCCCGCGCCCTCGTCGGCACCGCTCGGAGACGACATCGTGACCGCGCTGGAGGCGCTCTCGCCCGAGCAACGAGCACTCGTCGTCATGCGCCACCTGCTCGAGTTCACTCCAGGTGAGATCGCGAAGACTCTCGGCCTTCCGCGCGGCACGGTGAATTCGCGGCTTCGCAGAGCGCTCGACCGGCTCGCCCTCGAGCTGGAGGACGTGCGGTGAGCGACGAGCGCCTGCAGCGCCTGCTCCAGGAGGCGCCTCTCGATGGCGAGGCGGAGGCTCGTGAACGCAGCTGGCGAGTCATCAACGCCGCCCACGCCGAGCGCACCGCGGCCCCGCGCCCGGTCGTAAGCGTCCGCCGTCTCGCCATCGCCCTGGCCGCGACGGGCGCACTGCTTGCCCTGATCCTGACGCCCGCTGGCGCCCGGGTCGTCGATGCGGTCCGAAACGCGACGGGAATCGGCGAGAAGAACGCCAAGCCGGCGCTGACATCCCTTCCAGCACCCGGCTCGCTGGTCGTCGAGTCGCCGGTGGGCCCGTGGGTCGTGCATGACGACGGCTCCAAGCGCCTGCTCGGGGATTACGAGCAGGCGAGCTGGTCGCCGCACGGCATCTACCTCGCGCTCGCGCGCCATGACGAGCTCGCGGCGATCACGCCTACAGGCGTCCTGCATTGGACAATTGCCGGGAAGGCGATCGGCGACCCGAGCTGGTCGCCGGCCGGCAACCGCGTGGCCTACCGAAGCGGCGACGCTCTTTGGCTCGCGGCCGGCGACGCCAGCTTCCACGAGCAACTGGTCAGCTCGATCGCACCGGTCGCACCAACCTGGCGGCCCATCGCACACCCGACCTCCGCGCTCGTGCAGGCCGGCCCCGGCGTGAACGTCCTCGCGTACGTCGACTCCGAAAACCGGATCGTGGTCCTCGACACGGACGCGAAACAAACCCTGTGGACCTCGGACCCGCAGCCGCGACCTTCCGAGCTCGTCTGGTCCTCCGATGGACGGCAGCTCGTCGCGGTGACGCCGCGCGCCCTCTACACCTACCGAGGCACCGGAACCCCGATCGTCTCGAGCGTCGCCCACGGTCAGACGATTCGTTCCGCCGCGGCGCTGCCCGACACGCACCGTGTGGTGGCGTCGCTTCGGGCCCGGGATCCGGGAGAGCTCCGCAGCACGTCGCCCACTGGATCCGGCGCCCGCAGGCTCACCGGACTCGGCCAGAGACAGGGCATGATCGTCGCCGGCCGGCTTGATGGGACGACCTTCACCGGACACCCGCTGTTCTCGGCGCCGAGCGCCCTCGGAGATCCAGTTCCGTCACCCGACGGCACGTCGATCCTCGTCCCGTGGCCCGCCGCGGATCAGTGGGTCTTCGTAGATGCCAACGGGGGCGGCAAGCTCCGCGCCGTAGACGACATCTCCCATCAGTTCGACCCCAAGGCCACGGGGCCGGTGGCCTTCCCGCGGGTCGAAGGCTGGTGCTGCTCCGCGACCACAGCCGACGGCTAGCTGGCTACTTGATTTCAAGTAGGGAGCTGTTCCGCGAAACCGCTCCTTGACCGCCCCGACGCCGAGTGGACGATTTCGACGCCTGGAGTGGCGTTTTCGTCCACTCGATGGCGGGGCCGATGAATTCGTGGGACGTCCCCGGTCTCAACCGGCGTGCAAGGGACCAACCGCAAGCAAGATCGCATCCATGCGCAGGCGCGTGAATACGAGACGGCGAACCTGGGAAACTGAGTCATATGCCTCGTGCACTTTGGTCAGGATCGATCAGCTTCGGGCTCCTCAACGTGCCCGTGAAGCTCTACAGCGCGGTCGCCCGCAAGAACGTCAGCTTCCGCGAGCTGCGCCAGTCCGATGGCTCGCGGATTCGCCACAAGCGCGTCGCCGAGGCCGACGGCAAGGAAGTCGACTACGACCAGATCGTCAAGGGCTACGAGATCTCCCCCGAGCAGTACGTCGTGATCACTCGCGACGAGCTCGATGCGCTCGATCCGAAGAAGACGAAGGCGATCGAGATCGAGGACTTCGTCTCCCTCGACGAGATCGACCCGATCTACTTCGACCACCCCTACTACCTCGGCCCGGACAAGGGCGCCGAGCGCGCCTACGGCCTGCTCGTCAAGGCCATGGACGACGAGCGCAAGGTCGCCGTCGCCCGCTTCGTCCTGCGAAACCGTGAGAGCCTTGCCGCGCTGCGGCCGATGGACGGCGTCCTGACGCTCACGACGATGCGCTTCGCGGACGAGGTCGTCACCCCCGAGGAGCTTGGCGAGATCGTTCCCGAGGAGGTCGAGAAGCCGAAGAAGCGCGAGCTCGACATGGCGAAGCAGCTCGTGGGCCAGCTCGAGTCGAAGTTCGAGCCCGACAAGTACCGCGACGAGTACCGCGAGGAGCTGCTGGCGATGATCGAGCGCAAGGCCGAGGGCGAGGACGTCGTCGAGTCCGTCTCCGACGAGCCCAAGCCGACGCGGGCGCCCGACCTGATGGCGGCCCTTGAGGAGAGCCTCGCGGCGGTCAAGCGCGAGCCGCTGGCATCCGGCAAGTCCAACGGCGGGTCCTCCACCAAGCGCAAGACCTCCCCGTCCAGGTCGAAGTCCAGCTCCGGCTCAAAGTCCAAGCCGCGATCGCGAAGCAAGGCCAAAGCCGCGAAGTAGACGTCGACGGGCGCCGGGTCGGGCTCACCAACCTCGACAAGGTCCTCTGGCCGAAGGCGGGCTTCACCAAGGGTGAGGCGATCGACTACTACGCGCGGATCGCGGGCGCGATCCTCCCCCACCTTGCGGGCCGGCCCCTGACCCGCGTCCGGTTTCCGAACGGGGTCGAGGAGAAGGGCTTCTACGAGAAGCGCGCCCCGTCGCACACGCCGGACTGGGTCAAGACCGCGCCGCTCGAATTCGGAAACGAGGGACTCCTGCACTTCATCGTCTGCGACGACCGGGCGACCCTGATCTGGCTCGCCCAGCTCGCGGCGCTGGAGCTCCATCCCTCCCTCTCCCTCGCGAAGGACGTCGAGCGACCCACGGCTCTCGCCTTCGACCTCGACCCGGGGCCGCCCGCCGGAATGCTCGAGTGCTGCCGCGTGGGCCTCAGGATCCGCGACCTGCTCTCCGAGATCGGCCTCGAGAGCTTTCCGAAGACGTCCGGCTCGAAGGGTCTACAGCTCTACGCCCCGCTCAACACCAGGACGACCTACGAGGAGACCAAGCCGTTCGCGCACGCGCTCGCCCAGGTGCTCGAGAAGGACGACCCGAAGCTCGTGGTCTCGAAGATGAAGAAGACCCTGCGCAAGGGCAAGGTGCTCGTCGACTGGAGCCAGAACGACCGGGCGAAGACCACCGTCGCCGCCTACTCGCTGCGAAACCGCGAGCGGCCGACGGTTTCGACCCCCGTCACCTGGGAGGAGGTGGAGAAGGCCCTTGCCGACGAGGACCCCGACCTGCTGCGCTTCGAGGCGCCGGAGGTGCTGAGGCGGGTCGACGAGCACGGCGACCTCTTCGAGCCCGTCCTGAAGCTCAAGCAGAAGCTGCCGAAGCGCTCCCTGAAATAGAAGGAGGCCCGGCTTTGCGTAAATTGCGGCAACTATCCGCGGCCGCCTCCCTCTCGCACTGCTCCTGCTCGCCCTCTCCGTCCTCACGGGCACCGCGCAGGCCTTCGACGGCGGCGCCGAGGCGGCCAACTTCTCGAAGTCGAGCGAGCGCTTTGCCCGGGGCGAGTCGAGCCCCGAGTTCCAGGCCCAGCTCGCGCTCCGGTCCCTGGACGGCACCGTCAGCCTCTCGAGGGCCCTCGCGCGCAACCCGAACCGCCTGCCGGCGAACCCGTGCGCTGCCAACCTCGACATCTGCGCCGGCGACCCGCGCCTCTACGACTGGGGCGGGCGCTACGGGGTCGTTCGCCCCGTCAAGTTCGTCAACCGCAACGGAGCGCTGATCTCCGGCCACCTCTGGGCTCCGCTTCCCAGGCGCCACGCGCGGATCAGGCGGATGCCGGCGGTGGTCATCGTGGTGGGCGACCTCGCCTCGGAGGAGATCTACTGGTACCTGGCGCAGGCCATCGCCCGATCCGGCTACGTGGTCATGACCTTCGACCCGCAGGGCCACGGTGCCTCCGACACCTACGGCGCCGGGGATGATCGGGATCGCCACGTCGCGATCCAGCAGACGGCCGGGGGTGGCGCCTCGGAAGCCGCCGCCGACGAGGACGCGGTCGAGCAGACCCAGGATGCGGTGCGCTTTCTCTTCTCGAGCTACCGCCGCCCCTACCTGCCGGTGCGAACGCCGGGGCACCCGCCGCCCGCAAGCTCACCCGGGCGCATCAAGCAGCGCGAGCTCGCCCGAAGCCGCGACGCCAACCGCTCCGACCCGCTGCGCCGCCTGGTCAACGCACGCAAGCTCGGGATCGCCGGGCACTCGCGCGGGGCCGACGTCGCCTCGATAATGGGCGCCCGCGACCGGCATGTCGACGCCGTCGTGGCCTTCGACAACCTGATGGCAACGACCTCTCCGGACGAGAATGGCAACACCAGGCCCCTCACGCCGCGCGCGCCGGCGCTCGGCATGTCAGCCGACTACTACGAGGCCCCCCAGCCCTACAGCGCGGACCCGCCGCCGTACGACAAGGACAAGGGCTTCACCGCCTACCGCCACGCGGGACAGGACGCGATGGAGGTGATCATCCGCGGCGGCACCCACTACGAGTGGTCCTACGCGCCCGGGCTCCCGGCGACGCTTCGCGGCATCGACATGGCCACCTGGTACGCGCAGGCCTGGTTCGACCGCTACCTCAAGCACAGCGGCGGCGCCGCCAGGCGCCTGCTCTCCGACCGCTGGCGCGACGACCCGGCCGAGGGAGCGGTCGACCCGAGCGCCGACCCCGACCTCTACTCCTTCTACTACCGCTCGCAGCTCTCGATCCACGCTCATGGGCACCTGGTGCAGTGCGCGGACCTCCGGGCCGGCTGCGCGAACCTGGTTCCGAAGGCTCGCGACGGCTACCCGGGCGAGTACTCCTACCTGCGCGCCCGCCAGGGCTAGCAGCTACGTTGCGGAAGCCATGGCAAGCGTGAGCGTTCGCTACATCGTCGACGACGTCGACGCGGCGATCGACTTCTACTGCTCGCAGCTCGAGTTCAAAGAGGTCATGCACCCGGCGCCGAGCTTCGCCATGCTGAGCCGCGGCGAGCTTCGCTTCGTCCTGAGCGCGCCCGGGGGCGGCCCCGGCGGTGGCCAGGCGACACCGGAAGGCGAGACTCCGCGCCCGGGCGGGTGGAATCGCATCCAACTCGAGGTCGCAAGCCTCGACGAGGCAGTCGCGCGCCTTCGCACCGGCGGCGCTCGCTTCCGCAACCAGATCGTCGAGGGAGTCGGCGGCAGGCAGATCCTCGTCGAGGACCCATCCGGGAACCCAATCGAGCTGTTCGAGCCAACGATCGCGGAGGCGAAGCTCGACCCGGGCGGTTAGCTCACCCCGGGCCGTTTGGAGCCCGCGCGATCGCTCAGGCGAGCGACTCGCGCAGGACCGGCTTGCGCGAAGCCGTCGCCTCGTCGAGGCGGCGCACCGGGGTGGTGTAGGGGGCGTTCTTGAGGACCTCGGGGTCGGCGGCCGCCTCGTCGAGGATCGCGTTGATCGACGCGGCGAGCTGGTCGAGCGACTCGCGCGTCTCGGTCTCCGTCGGCTCGACCATCAGCGCCTCCTCGACCAACAGCGGGAAGTAGATCGTCGGCGGGTGAAAGCCGTAGTCGAGGAGCCGCTTGGCGATGTCGAGCGTCGTCACTCCGAGCTTGTGCTTGGCGGGTGCCCCCGAGAGCACGAACTCGTGCATGGGCGTGCGATCGAAGGCAAGCGGCAGGAGCTCCGCGGCGCTCCCGGCGCGGAGCTTCGCGAGCAGGTAGTTCGCGTTCAGCACCGCCGTCTCGGAGGCCTCCTGGAGGCCGTCGCCGCCAAGGCTGCGGATGTAGGCGTAGGCGCGCACGAACACGCCGAAGTTGCCCTGGAACCCGCGCAGCCGCCCGATCGACCTCTCGGCTTCGTGACGGAGCTCGAACCGAGCCTGCGGTCCGGCGCCGTTGTCCGGCCCCACTCGCTCGATTCGGGGCACCGGCAGGTACGGCTCGATCCGGTCTGAGACCGCGATCGGCCCGGCTCCCGGGCCGCCGCCGCCGTGCGGCTGGGAGAACGACTTGTGGAGGTTGAGGTGGACGATGTCGAACCCCGTGTCCCCCGGGCGCGACCGGCCCATGACCGCATTGAGGTTGGCGCCGTCGTAGTACAGCGTGCCGCCGACGTCGTGGACGATCGCGGCGATCTCGGTGATGTTGCGGTCGAATAGGCCCAGCGTGTTCGGGTTCGTGAGCATCAGCGACGCCACGTCCTCGTCTGCCTTTGCGCGCAGATCGTCGATGTCGACGCCCCCGTCAGGGGCCGTCGCAACCTTGACCGCCTCCAGGCCGGCCATCGTCACCGTGGCGGGATTGGTCCCGTGCGCCGTGTCCGGCGTCAGCACCTTGGTCCGCTCCTCGCCCCGGTCTGCGTGGTACGCGCGCGTCAGGAGCAGGCCGGCGAGCTCCCCGTGGGACCCCGCCGAGGGCTGCAGCGAGACGTGCGGCAGGCCCGTGATCTCGCTGAGCGCGCGCTCGAGGTTCCACATCAGCTCCAGCGCCCCCTGAGCGCGCTTCGGGTCCTGGGCGGGGTGCAGGCGGGCGTGCCCGGGCAGCGCCGCGACGCGCTCGTTGACCCGCGGGTTGTGCTTCATCGTGCACGAGCCGAGCGGGTACGGGCCGGTGTCGAGGTCGAAGTTCCGGCGCGAGATGCGGTTGTAGTGGCGGACGATCTCGGGCTCGGAGACCTCGGGCAGCTCGGCGGGCTTGGAGCGAAGGAGCTTCATCGGGATCAGCTCATCGATGGGCGTCTCCGGGACGTCTGCGGGTGGCAGGACCGCGGCCCGGCGGCCCTCGACCGAGCGCTCGAAGATCGTGACCACGGGATCGCGCTGCTGGGGCGTCGGCGTGCCCGCGGTGGTGGGCGGCGAAGGCGCGGCGGAAGTCTCACTCACGACACAGCTTCCTTCTGGGTGGGCGAGTTCTCCCCGCCATGCGGGGACAAATCGCCATCCGCTTCCGAGATTGCGACGTCGAGCGAATCCGCCAGGCGATCGATGTCCGCGACGGAGCGCCGCTCGGTGAGGGCGATCAGGAGGCCGTCGGAGTACTCCGCGTACTCCCTGCCCAGCCAGTACCCGGCGGCCACCCCGTCCTCGGCGCAGCGATCCAGCACGGTCGGCACGTCGACGTCGAGCCGTACCGCGAACTCACGCACCACCGGCGCGTCGTGGAGAAGCTCGACGCCGTCCATCTCGGCGAGCCGGGTGCGCGCGTATGCGGTGCGGCGCGCGAGGAGCTCACCGAGCTCGACGATGCCCCGCTTCCCGAGCCAGGCGAGGTAGACCATCCCGCCGAGGGCGTTCAGCGCCTGGGAGGTGCAGATGTTGTGGGTCGCCTTCTCGCGGCGGATGTGCTGCTCGCGGGTCTGGAGCGCGAGGACGAACCCACGCCTGCCGTCCACGTCGCGCGTCTCACCCGCGATTCGGCCCGGCATCCGGCGCAGGTGCTCCTCGGCGGCTGCGAAGAACCCGAACGAGGGCCCGCCGTAGTCGAGGCGCCCGCCGAGCGGCTGGCCCTCGCCGAGGGCGATGTCCACTCCCGCCTCCCCGGGCGTCTTCAGGATGCCGAGCGCGATCGGGTCCACGGAGGCGACGCAGAGCGCGCCGCGCTCGTGCGCGGCGGCCGCCAGCGCCTCCAGGTCCTCGACCGCGCCGAGGAAGTTGGGGTTCTGGACGAAGACCGCCGCGGTTTCCTCGTCGATGGCGTCCGCGAGCTCATCCGCGCTCGTCCTCCCGGCGTCGAGGCCGACCTCGACGACCTCGGTGCCGAACCCGCGCGAGTAGGTGCGCAGGGTCTCGCGCGCGTGCGGGTGCAGGCCGCGCGAGGCGACCAGCCGCTTGCGGCCCTTCGTTGCCGCGATCGCGAGGTAGGCGGCCGACGCGACGGAGGAGGGCCCCTCGTAGAGCGACGCGTTGGCGACCGGCAGGCCGGTCAGCTCGGAGATCGCGGTCTGGAACTCGAACATCGCCTGGAGGCCGCCCTGGGAGACCTCCGGCTGGTAGGGCGTGTACGGGGTCAGGAACTCCGAGCGCGACTGGATCGCGTCGACGATCGCCGGTGAGTAGTGGTCGTACATACCGGCGCCGATGAAGCAGAGCTCGGAGTCGGCGTCGGCGTTGCGCGTCGCCAGACGGGTCAGGTGGTCGACAACCTCGGTCTCCGCGAGCCCGTCCGGGATCTCCAGCCGGCGATCCAGGCGTACGGCCTCCGGCAGGTCCTCGAAGAGCTCGTCGATCGAGCCGGCGCCGATCGCCGCCAGCATCTCGGCGCGATCGGCCTCGGTCGCGGACGTGTAGCGGCTCACGCCTCGGATCGTAGTGAGGCGCACGGCGCGGCTCGCCGTGCGCGCACTTCAGGAGGCGAGCAGCTTTCGGTACTCCTCGGCCGAGAGGAGCTGCTCCAGTTCCCCCGCGTCGCTCACGCTCACCCGCACCAGCCAGCCCTCGCCGTAGGGGTCCGCGTTGATCGCCTCCGGGCCATCGGCGAGCGCCTCGTTGACGGCGACGATCTCGCCCGACATCGGCGCGATCACGTCGGAGACCGCCTTGACGGACTCGACCTCCGCGTACGTCGAGTCCTTCTCGACCCGCGCGCCGACGTCCGGCGGCTCGTAGAAGACGACCTCGCCCAGCGAGTCCTGGGCGAACCAGGTGATCCCGAACGTCGCCTCGCCCCCCTCTACGCGCACCCAGTCGTGCTCGGGGTGGTACCTCAGGTCGTCGGGATAGCTCTCCTCGGCCAAGCGGCCCCTCCTAGCTCTCGTCGTCGCGGTGGTAAAGCGGCCTGGACTCTACGCGGGCGCCTCGGCGGCGGCCGCGCACGTCGATCTCGACCTCGGTCCCGGGCTCGGCGAGCTCGGAGCGAACGTACGCCATCCCGATCCCGATCTCGAGCGAGGGCGAGAGGGTGCCGCTGGTCACGGCTCCGGCCGGCTCCCCGGACGCGTCGAGGACGGGGTTGCCCTGGCGGGCGATCCCGGGGCCCGTGAGCACGAACGGCGCGAGCCTCTCCGCGGTGCCGCCGGCGCGCGCCGCGGCCACCGCCTCCGAGCCGATGAAGCCCGTCTCCTCCACACAGCACCAGCCGAGGCCGGCCTCGATCGGGTTCCGCGAGGCGTCCATGTCGTTGCCATAGAGGTGGAAACAGACCTCGAGGCGCAGCGTGTCGCGGGCGCCGAGCCCGGCGGGCGTAGCCCCGGCGGCGAGCAGCTCGTCCCAGAGCGCGGGAGCTGCGGCCGGATCGATGAGGATCTCGACCCCGTCCTCCCCCGTGTAGCCGGTCCCGCAGACGAGCGCGGTGGCGCCGGCGAGCCCCACGTCCGCCGTGTGCATGCGGCCGGGGAGCTCGCCCTGCCCCAGTCCGGAGACGATCTCACGGGCCGCCGGGCCCTGGACCGCGAGCATCGCAAAGCGCTCCAGCGCGTCGCTGACCTCGGCGTCGTGGTCGGCCGCGTGGCCGGCGAACCACTCGAGGTCGCCGGCGTGGTTCGCCGCGTTCGTGACCGTCAGGTAACGGTCGTCGCCGAGGCGGTAGGTGAAGAGGTCGTCGAGGATGCCGCCGTCCTCGCGGCAGAGCACGGAGTACTGGGCGCCGCCCTGCTGGAGCTTGCCCACGTCATTCGAGAGGAGGCGCTGGAGCAGCTCGAGCGCGCCAGGGCCGGCGGTCTCGATCTGGCCCATGTGCGAGACGTCGAAGACCCCGCACGCGGACCTCACCGCGAGATGCTCGGCGCGAACCCCCTCGTACTGCACGGGCATCTCCCAGCCCGCGAACGGGACCAGCTTCGCCCCCGCGGCGACGTGCGCTTCGTACAGCGGAGTTCGTCGCAGGGCCCCGTCGCTCACGCGCCGGAGGCTAGCGGCGCTAGGAGCCGCGCAGGAAGGGCGGGACGTCGATGTCGTTGTCGGAGACCTGGAGCTCGCGGCGCTCGCGGTCTGCCAGCGGGCTCACGCTCCGGCGCCGGGCGCGATCGCGCACCTGGATGGGCCGGCGGGCAAGTGTCTCGAAGCCCTCGAAGCCGGTGGCGATCACCGTCACGCGGATCTCGTCGCCGAGCGTCGGGTCGATCACGGTCCCGAAGATGATGTTCGCCGACTTGTCGGCGGTCGAGACGACGATGTCGGCCGCCTCGTTCACCTCGAAGAGGTTCAGATCGTCGGAGCCGGTGAAGTTCAGGAGCATGCCGGTCGCGCCGTCGATGCCCTGCTCCATGAGCGGTGAGGAGATCGCCATCTTCGCCGCCTCCCCGGCGCGGTTCTCGCCGGCGGCCGAGCCGATCCCCATCATGGCCGAACCCGCCTCGGACATCACCGTGCGGACGTCGGCGAAGTCGAGGTTGATCTGACCCGGGGTGGTGATCAGGTCGGTGATGCCCTGCACGCCCTGGCGCAGGATGTCGTCCGCCATCCGGAACGCCTCCTGCACGGACGTACGGCGCTCGACGACCTGCAGCAGCTTCTCGTTCGGAACGATGATCAGCGTGTCGACCTTGGCGCGGAGCTTGTCGATGCCCTCGAGCGCCTGCTGCATCCGCCGGTTGCCCTCGAACTCGAACGGCTTGGTGACCACGCCGACCGTCAGCGCACCGATCTCCTCCTTGGCGATCTCGGCGATCACCGGAGCCGAGCCGGTGCCCGTGCCGCCGCCTTCGCCGGCAGTGACGAACACCATGTCCGAGCCCTTCAGGGCCTCCTTGATGTCATCCCTCGACTCGGCTGCGGCGCCGGCCCCGACGTCCGGGTTCGCGCCCGCGCCGAGGCCCTTGGTGAGGTTGTGGCCGATCGACAGCTTGATGTCGGCATCGCACGCCTGCAGCGCCTGGACGTCGGTGTTGATGGCGATGAACTCGACGCCCTTGAGGCCGGCGTCCACCATGCGCGTGACGGCGTTGGTCCCGCCGCCACCGGCTCCGACCACCTTGATGACCGCGAGGTACGAGGACTCCATTCTGCTTGACCGCTTTCTCTCGCTTGCTCTGAGCTTTGACGTCCGAGAGTGAAGGAATAGTTGAGGGTTTGTCCTCAAGCCATCCCTGAATCTGCAAATGACCGTACGACATCGCGGGTCCCGTGTCAATCCAGGCGATCCGGTCCGGCACGGAATCGTGCAAACCACGAAGCCTCAAGCAGGAGTTGAAGGTTTTGCGGCGGCGAGAACCCTCGAGCGGCAGTTGAGAGTACGCCCGGCGGGGGCGCTAGGACCCGCCCACGGCGGGACGCTGCGGGACCCGTACGTCGACGTACGTGAGCGACTGGAGCTTCGGGTCCGCGAGGACCGCCGCGGCGGCCGCCCACTTGCTCGCGGCGTTCTCGCTCGGCCCGAACTCGATGCGAAAACCGCCCTTCATGGTCACCACCACGCCGAGATCGGGCTCGATCTTCTCCCCCTCGATCAGCGGCCGCAGCGACGCCGGCGCCGCGCCGATCACGAGGGCCTTGGAGAGCGGGCTGCCCTCGAGGTGCCCGCTCTCTCGCACCTGCTGGACCCGCAGCGCGGGAAGCGCGGCGGCCTCGTCCTTGGTGAGTTGAACGCCGCTGAGGATCGTGCCGTCAGCGGCGACCGGGGTCTCGCTCTTCCCATCGCTCGCGATCAAGGCGGGCGGGCGCTCGGAGACCGTGATCGTCATGCCGCTCGGAAAGCTCGGATCGACGCTGATGCCGGCCACCGTCGGAAACGAGGCGACCGCGCTCTCGAGCTTCCCCTGGTCGACGTCGAGTGTGCTCATTCCCTGTGCCGCCTCGCTGAGCGCGGCCTTCACACGGTCGCCGTCGCTGGTGCTGACGCCCTCGACCGTCACGTGCTTCACCGATACCAGGGAGGAGTCGCGAAACCAGCCGTAGTAGAAGGCCACGAGCGCGAGGGCGGCCAGCACGACGACGATCAGCGTGCGCCGGCGGGGCATCGCGCGCAGGCCGGACAGCGTCGGACGAGGCACCCGGATCGTAGGCGGCCGCGGCAACGACAGACGCGGCAAGCTCGGCAGCCGCTCGACGAGGCTGGGGCCCGCAGCGGCGAGGGTGCGCGGCCGCCGTGGCGCCGCTGGCCGGCGGGCGCGAGCCGGCGCTCGACGGCGCGGTTGCTTCGGCGCGGCCGCGGGCCTGGCCGACTTCGGCCGCGACGCCGCGCGCTTCTTTGCGGGCTTTGGGGCGGTGCGTTTGGGGGCCGGCTTCGGGGCCGGCCTGCCGGTTCGCGCCGCCACGCGGCTTCGCCCGGCAGCCGTCGAAGCTCGGCTCCTGCTCACGCCCGTCCCCCCAGCTCCGCCGGCCACTCGACCGGGCCCAGCACCTGGACCTCGGGCTCGAGGTCCACGCCGAAGCGCTCCCGGACCCGCCGGTGACCCTCGGCCATCAGCGCAAGGACGTCCGCCGTGGTGGCGTCACCGGTGTTCTCGACGAAGTTCGCATGCTTGGACGAGAAGCGCGCCCCGCCGACCCGCAGGCCCTGGCAGCCCGTCGCTTCGAGTAGCTGTCCCGCGGACCGGCCTGCGGCGCGCTCGTCTCCGGGGTTCTTGAAGGTCGAGCCGAAGGTCTTGATGCCGGACGGCTGGGCGTCGCGGCGCGTCGCGCGCATTCCCGCGAGCGTCGCCTTGATGTCCGCGACCTCCCCCTTGGCCAGCGCGAACGACGCCGAGGAAACCACCTCGTCGGGGCCGAGGTTCGAGCGCCGGTAGGCGAAGCCGAGCTGGTCGGGCGTGCGCCGCTGCGCTCCTGCGGACGTGCAGACCGTCACCCACTCGAGCACCTCGGCGAGCTGGCCCCCATATGCGTTCGCGTTCATGCGCACCGCGCCGCCGACGGTCCCGGGGATGTTGATTCCGAACTCGAGTCCGGCGAGACCCCAGTTCGCGGCCTTCGCAGCGGCAGAGGGCAGGCGCGCGCCACCGCCGCAGACGATCCGCTCGCCGTGGCGCTCGATCGCCCCGAGCCGGCCGTCGAGCTTGAGGACCATTCCGCGAAAGCCTTCATCTGACACCAGGAGGTTCGATCCGGAGCCCACCACTCCTACCTCCAACCGGCGCCCGCCGGCCCAGGCGAGCAGCGCGACGAGCTCCGCCTCGGTCGCCGGGCGCGCGAAGAGATCCGCCCTGCCCCCGGCCCTGATCGTCGTGAGGCGCTCGAGCGGATGGTCGCGCAGTACGCCCGCCGGAAGGTCGCTCACGACCCCTCCCCGACCAGCTCTTCCGCGAGCTCGAAGACATCGCCGGCGCCCACCGTCACGAGGAGGTCGCCGGGACGAAGCTTTGCGTCGAGGACGCGCGCCGCCGTGGCGCGGTCGCGGAGCCACATGACCTCGCGGCCATGCGCGCTGTCCGCCGCCGCGCGCGCGACGTCGAGCCCGCTCACCCCGGCCAGCTCCCCCACGGGCTCCTCCCGGGCGGCGTAGACGTCGAGCACGCCGACCACGTCCGCGTCCGCGAGCGCCCTGCCGAACCCCGGCGCAAGCGCCCGCGTGCGCGAGTAGAGGTGTGGTTGAAAGACCGCGATCAGCCGCCGGGGGTCGAGGTCGCGCAGCGCGGCCAGGCTCGCCCTGACCTCGGTGGGATGGTGGGCGTAGTCGTCGTATACGAGCGCGCCGCTTCGGTGCGTGCCCTTGCGCTCGAGCCGCCGGAGCATCCCCGGGAAGCTCGCCAGCGCGATCGCGTAGGCGTCCGCGTCGAACCCGCAGAGCTCGGCAGCGGCGATCGTTCCCCGGGCGTTCGCCTGATTGTGCTCCCCGGGTACCCCAAGCGGGAGCTGCGGTGGACCGGGACGCGCGGCGTCGAAGCGAGTCACCCGGCCCGCGGCTCCCGCGGCGAGGTCGTGGAGGTCGTCTGCCGCGCCGATGGCGGCGGCGGCGGCCGGCTCGAGGAACCGGGCAAAGGCTTCCAGCAGCTCGGCACGGGAATGCCAGCGCGCGTGGTGATCCAGCTCGACGTTGGTGACGATCGCGACCTCGGGCCGGAGCCGGAGGAAGCTGCCGTCGGACTCGTCGGCCTCCGCGATGACCCAGTCGCCCCCTCCCCATCCCGCGTTCGCGGGCGCGCCATCCGGGCCGGCGCCCGGGAGCTCGCCCCCGAGGAAGAACGCCGGGTCCTCGCCGATCGCCCGCAACGCGTGGACGAGCATCCCCGCGCTGGTGGTCTTGCCATGGGTTCCGGAGACCACGAGCTGCCGCCTTGCCGCGCAGAGCTCGGCGAGCAGCTCGCCACGGTGGATGATGCGCTGCTCACGCTCGCGCGCGCGGGCCAGCTCCGGGTTGTCGTCCGCGATGGCGGACGAGACGACCACCTCGGCGTCGGCGGGCACCGCCTCCGCGTCGTGCCCCACCGCGGGCGCGAGCCCGGCCTGCCGCAGCCGGTCCAGGTAGGAGCTCTCGGCGCGGTCGCTGCCGCTCACCCGCGCGCCGCGGGCATGGGCGACCAGCGCCAGGCCGCTCATCCCGGCGCCGCCGATCGCAATGAAGTGGAGCTTTCGATCGCTCAGGTCGCTCATGCTCAGATCGCGTCGAGGAGCTCGCGCGCGATCCGCCGCGCGGCGTCGGGGCGCGCCAGCGAGAGCGAGGCCTTCGACATCGCGTCGAGCCGCGCCGCGTCGCCGAGGATCTCCCCGGCGAGCGCGCCGATGCGTGCCGGGTCGAGCTCGGCGTCCTCGACGACGACCGCGGCTCCCGCCGACGCCATCCACTCGGCGTTGGCGTGCTGGTGGCGAGCCGTGGCGTACGGGTAGGGCACCAGGATCGCCGGACAGCCGGCCGCCGCCAGCTCGAAAACCGACCCCCCGGCGCGGGCGAGGACGAGCTCCGAGGCCGCGAGCGCGTCGGCCAGCGTCGGCTCGTACTCGAGCAGCGTGTAGCGCTCGAGGCCCTCGGCGCGGACGCGGCGCTCGCGCGCCATCTCGTAGTCCCTCGAGCCGGTGATGTGGAGCACGTGGTAGTCGCGCCTCGGCGGCGGCCGCCGGGACTCCCTCGCCGCCCACGAACGCGTCCAGGGCGCAGAGGTTGAGCGAGCGAGCGCCCTGGCTGCCGCCGAAGACAAGGAGGCAGCGGTCCGCGGCCGCGATTCCGAGGCGCTCGCGGGCCGCGTCGCGGTCGGCGCGGCCGATCGCCGCGGGGACGGGGCGGCCGGTCACGACGTAGCGCTCGCCCTCGCGCCCGGGGATCGCGAAGGCGAGGCACACCCGCCTGGCCCGGCCGGCGAGCATCCGGTTGGCGAGTCCGAGGTGACGGTCCGCCTCGGAGAGGACCAGCGGCAGCCGCAGCGCCACCGCGGCGACGCCCGCGGGCCCGGCGACGTAGCCGCCGCCGCCGAGCACCGCCCGCGCGCCGCGTCGCTTCAACGCCCTGCGGGCGGCAGGGACGGCAGCTGCCGCCAGGCGGACCGCGCCGGCGGCGCGCAGCGGTGACGAGCGATCGATGCCGCGCACGTCGAGCAGATCGATCTCGTAGCCGGCGGCGGGCACGAGCTCGGCCTCGGCGCGGCCACGAGCGCCGAGAAACGTGACGTCGGCGCCCTCAGCCCGAAGCGCGTCGGCGACCGCCAGCGCGGGCACCACGTGCCCGGCTGTTCCTCCGGCGGCTATCGCGACTCTTGGCACGGGCAGGGGTCCTCCTGGTCGCCACGGTACGCGTCGCTTCGGCGCGGTGCCCGCCCTCGACGACGCGCAGTCTCGCACCGCCCGCGGCCGCGCTCGCCGGGTTCCGGGCAATGCCGAGCAGCAGGCCGACGGCCGCGAGCGTGACGATCAGGCTCGAGTTGCCATAGGAGACGAACGGCAGCGGCACGCCGGTGAGCGGCGCGAGGCCCAGCACCGCGAAGAGGTTGACGAGCGCCTGGACCAAGATCAGCGAGGTCAGCCCGCAGGCAAGGAGCTTGCCGTAGCGATCGCGCGCGCGCTGAGCGGTTCGGAGCCCCGCGTACGCGAACAGTCCGAACAGCCCCGCGAGCGCAACCAGCCCGGCGAAACCGAGCTCCTCGCCGATCACCGCCGCGATCATGTCGGTGTGGGCCTCCGGCAGGAAGAACGCCTTCTGCAGGCTCTGGCCGAGGCCCACGCCGAAGATCCCGCCGGAGCCGAGCGCGATCTTCGCCTGGATCGCCTGAAAGCCTGCACCGCTCGCGTCGCTCGTCGGATTCAGGAAGCCGGTCAGTCGCTGCATCCGGTACGGCTCGACGAGGACCGCCAGCAGCAGGACCAAGCCGATGACCGCCGCGATCTTGGCGAGCTCGCTCGGCTTGACGCCGGCGGCGATGAGCATCGCGGCCGTCGCGAGGACGAGGACCATGGCCGTGCCGAGGTCAGGCTCGACGACGATCAGGAGCGCCGCGAACCCGACCATCGAGAGGTACGGCATCAGCGTCCGCACCGAACGGGTCATCTTCGGCCGCTCCGCGAGCAGCTTGGCGCCGTAGAGGATCAGGGACAGCTTCGCCAGCTCGGACGGCTGGATCTGAAGCGGCCCGGCGCCGATCCAGCGCTGGGCGCCGTTCGCGCTCATGCCGACTCCCGGGAGCATCACGGCCAGGAGCAGGAAGAAAGACCCGAAGACGAACATCGGCGTGAGGGCGCGGACGGCCCGGACCCCGCCACCGGAGAGAAGCTTCATTGCGAGCAGGCCGAAGCCGCCGAAGAGCAGGGTGCGCTTCAGGTAGTAGGCGCTGTCGCCGGTGGTGCCGAGCAGCGAGGTGGTGGAGCTGGCGCTGAAGACCATGACCACGCCGAACGCCAGCAGGCACAGCGTCGCGGTGAGCAGCAGCGAGTACTCGACCGGTGGTGATCCCGCCTTCGTCTTGCGGCCCGAACCGGCTGAGCTTGGCGATGGCGGCGCTCATCGGCCGACCTCCCTGACCAGCGCGCGAAATCGCTCCCCGCGCTCCTCGTAGTCGCGGAACGCGTCGAAGCTGGCGCAGGCGGGGGCAAGCAGGACGACCTCGCCGGGCTCGCCGTCGCGGCGGCTTGCGCCACGGCGTCGTCGAGGCCGGCGCAGCGCCGCAGCGGCACCCCGGTGCCGCGCAGCTCGCGCTCGAGGGCGTCGGCCGTGTCTCCGATCAAGTAGCAGGCGGTGCAGCGCTCGGTCACCGGCAGCGCCAGCGCCGCGAATGACTCGCCCTTGGAGCTGCCGCCGAGAATGGCGTGAACGCCGCCGCCGTAAGACTCGAGAGCGGCGACGGCCGCGGCGACGTTCGTCGCCTTGGAGTCGTTGACGAAGCGCACGCCGTCGATCTCGGCGACGACCTCGAGGCGGTGCGGGAGCCCGCGAAAGCTCTCGAGTCCGGTCCGGATCGCGCCGGCCTCCAGGCCCATCGCCGTCGCCGCCGAGACGGCCGCCAGCGCGTTGCGCCGGCCGTGGGCCCCGGGAAGCGCGAGGTCGGCCGAGTCGACCAGTGCCGCGGACGCCTCGGGGTCGATGCGAACGGCCTCGCCCCCCAACCGGCGCCCCTGGAGCGCCGGCTCACGCGGGTCGTAGATCGCGAAATCCTCTGGGACCTGGCGCGCGAAGATCCGCAGCTTCGCCTCGGTGTAGTCATCGAGGCTCCTGTGGCGGTCGAGGTGGTCGGGGGCGACGTTCAGGAGCACCGCGCACTCCGGGGCGAAGGCGCTCGAGTCCTCCAGCTGGAAGCTCGAGCACTCGCAGATCACCGTCGCCTCGGGATCGGCCTGGCCGGGTACGGCGGTCAGCGGGGTACCGACGTTGCCGGCGACGATGACGGGCTCCTCCGCCTCGCGCCACAGGTGGCCGAGGAGCTCGGCCACGGTCGTCTTGCCGTTCGTCCCGGTCACCCCGACGAAGGCGTTGGGAAGGCTCCGCCAGCCGAGCTCGAGCTCGCCGATCACCGCGATGCCCCGGTCGCGAGCGGCCGCGATCACCGGAGCCTCGCGAGGCACGCCCGGGCTCTTGACCACGCAGCGCGCCTCGTCGAGCAATCCAACTCCGTCACCATCCAGGTGAACTTCGACGCCCGCCTCGCGCAACCCTTCCGCGCCCGGCGGGGAGCCGGAGTCGGCGCCGCGGACGGTCTCGCCCTGCCCCGCAAGGAGCCGCGCCGCCGCCTGTCCGGAGCGCGCGAGCCCGACCACCAGGTACGGGCCGCCGGGTAGCGGCGGCCGAGGCTTGGTCGAGGGGCGCACCACGTCACCTAGATTCGCCCCTCCCCCCTCCACCCCTCCGCGGCGCGGCTGCGACCATCTCGCCATGAAGAAGGCGCGCTTCGCCAGGTCGTTCGACGCAGTCGCCGCCGCCTACGAGCGCGGCCGTCCCAGCTACCCGCGCGAGGCCGTCGACGCGCTCGTCGCCGGACTGGCCCTCGGGCCCGAGGCGACAGTGGTCGACCTGGCGGCGGGAACCGGCAAGCTGACGCGCGAGCTGACCCCGCGCTTTGACCGCGTGATCGCCGTCGAGCCCCTCGCCGCGATGCTCGAGCAGCTTCGCCTCACCGCCCCCGAAGCCGAAGCCGTCTCGGGAACAGCCGACGAGATGCCGATCGGAGACGCCGTCGCCGACGGCGTGTTCGTCGCCCAGGCGTTCCACTGGTTCGCCGGCGGCGAGGCCCTGGCCGAGATCGCCCGGGTCCTCCGGCCCGGAGGCGGGCTGGGCCTGATCTGGAACATCAGCCCCTGGGAGACCCGCGAGGGCGCATGGTGGGCGGCGCTCGACGACCTCCTCGACAGCGGCCCCGCCGACCTGTCGGTGGCCCGCGGCCATTCGCGGGGGGAATGGCGGGACGCGCTGGACGCCGACGGGCGCTTCGGGCCGCTCGAGCACGCGAACTTCACCCACGCTCAGCGCCTGAGCCGCGCGGGACTTCAGGGCCTCGCTCGAGTCACGCAGCTACATGGCGATGCTGGACCCGGAGGCGCGGGCAAACGTGTTCGCGGAGGTCGAGAAGCTGCTCGAGCGCGACGACTCGCCGCTTCGCGACGGCGTGATGTCGGTTCCCATGACCGCCCACGTCTTCTGGGCGCGGGTGGCCGGCGGCTAGTCAGCCATCTAGCCGCCCAGCGAGTTCTGGAAGAGCGTGTAGCCGATGCCCGAGCAGACGGCCGCGAGGATCCAGAACCGGAGCATGATCTTGGTCTCCGACCAGGCCATCATCTCGAAGTGGTGGTGAAGCGGGGCCATCAGGAACACCCGGCGCCGCGTCGACTTGAACGCGATCACCTGGATCGCGACCGAGAGCGCCTCGATGACGAAGATGCCGCCGAGGATGATCAGCAGGACCTCGGTCTGGGTCATCACCGCCAACCCCCCGATTGCGCCCACCGAGGCCGAGGGAGCCGGTGTCGCCCATGAAGATCGAGGCCGGAAACGCGTTGAACCACAGGAAGCCGACGGACGCGCCGACCAGGCAGGCAGAGAGCAGCGCCAGCCCCTCCTGCCCGTCGGTGACGGTGATCGCCATGTAGGCGAGCAGGACGATCGCGCACGAGCCCGCGGCCAGGCCGTCGAGGCCGTCGGTGAGGTTGACGGCGTTGGACGCTCCGGCGATGACGAAGAACACGAACAGGACGTAGAGCGCCGGGCCGACGTAGATCTTGGCGTCGAACATGCGCACCCGGATCGCCGGGTCGAGCCCGACGCTCTTCGTCGCCACCCACCACAGCCCGAACGCCAGCGCCACCTGGCCGACGAGCTTCCAGCGAGCCGACAGCCCGAGCGAGCGCCGCTTGCGGATCTTGATCCAGTCGTCGGCGAAGCCGAGCGCCGCGCAGCCGATCGCGACTCCGAACACCGCGAGGCTCTGCTTGTCGCGCGGGCCGAGCACGAGATAGGGGACGGAGATGGCGAGAAACAGGATGATTCCGCCCATCGTCGGAGTCCCGGCCTTCGCGTGGTGCTCCTCGCGGGCCCTCTTCGCGAATCTGCTGGCCGAACTCGCGAACGCGCAGGAACTCGATGAACTTCGGCCCGAGGAAGATCGTGATCAGCATCGCCGCCATGCCGGCGATCAGGATCTGGCCGCGGTCGACGACCGAGGCGGCGAGGACCAACGGCGCGTTCATCCGCGCGCCCCCGCGGGCCGGCTAGCCGTCGAGGCGCTCCGCCACGACCTCGAGCCCGATGGCCCGAGAGCCCTTGACGAGGACCACGTCCCCCGGCTCCAGCATCCCGGCGAGCACGGTGGCGGCCTGGTCGGCGTCGGCGGCGAGAACGTCCGGCGCGTACTCGCTCGCCAGCTCGCCAACCCCGATGACGGGCTCGATCCCGAGCCGGCGCGCCTGCGCGCCGACGTCGCGGTGGTAGGCGACCGCCTCGGGGCCGAGCTCGCGCATCTCGCCCAGCACCGCGACACGTCGCCCTGCAGGGAGCGACGCGAGGTGGTCGAGGGCGGCGCTCATCGACACGGGGTTCGCGTTGTAGCAGTCGTTCAAGAGCTGGATTCCCTCCGCGAGCTCCACGGTTTGCCCCCGGAGGCGCGAAAAGGTTATCCCCGCCGCCCGCTCCGCCATTGCCGCGAGTGGCTCGCCGAGCGCCTCGCCGATCGCTACCGCGCAGAGCGCGTTCGTGAGGTTGTGCGCCTCGCCGAACGGGAACTCGAACTCCTCCGACCCGCTCGGAGTCGTGATCGTGGCCTCCAGCCCCCCGTCGCGGCGGTTCGACCGCGCGGCGAACACCTCGCCGCCGGGGCCGAACGTCAGCGTCGGGATGTCGTCCGCGAGGTGGGGCTCGAGGGCCTCGGCATCGGCGGGGACGACGGCAGTGCCGCCGGCGACGATGCCGCCGAGGATCTCGGCCTTGGCCGCGGCGATGGCCTCGATCGTCCCGAGGAGCTCCAGGTGGACCGGTCCCACGTTGGTGATCGCGCCCACGTTCGGCTCGGCGATCTCGCAGAGCTCGGCGATCTGCCCGAGCCCGCGCATCGCCATCTCCAGCACCAGGACCTCGGTCTCGACGGGTGCCTGCAGCAGTGTCAGCGGCAGCCCGACCTCGGTGTTGTAGTTCTCCGGGCTGGCGTGAACGCGGCGCGGAAGGATCGCTCGCGCGATGTCCTTGACGGAGGTCTTGCCGGTCGACCCGGTGATCCCCACCGCCGGGCAGCCGAGCTCCCGCCGCCACGCCCGGCCCAGGCGTTGCAGCGCCGCGAGCGGGTCGTCGGCGCTGAAGACCCAGCCCTCCCCCGCCTCTCTCGCCAGCATCTCCCCGTAGGCCCGCGAGACGACTGCCCCCCAGGCGCCGGCGCGGAGGAGCTCCGCCGCGTACACGCCGCCGTCGGCGTGCTCGCCGCGCAGGCCGAAGAAGAGGTCGCCTGGCTTCGCCTCGCGCGAGTCGATGACCGGCCGGCGCGGACGCTCACGGGAGCCGGTGCGGACGATCTCCGCTCCGGCCTCGCGAGGCCAGCCGCTCCGGTGCCAGCTCGATCATCGGCTCGCCTCGCCGCCGTATCCGAGGCTTGCCGAGCTCCTCACGGGCCACGTCGCGGTCGTCGAACGGAACCTTCCGGCCCCCCTCGAACTCCTGGCCCTGCTCGTGTCCCTTGCCGGCAATCACGACCGTGTCGCCCGGTTCCGCCAGCGCGAGCGCGGCGGCGATCGCGGCGCGGCGCTCCTGCTCCACAAGGAGGGTCTCGCCGTCGGGCTTGCGGTCGATGCCGGTGAGGATCGCGGCGATGATTGCTCCCGGGTCCTCCGACCGCGGGTTGTCCGAGGTGACGATCGCCACGTCCGCCAGCCGCGCCGCGATCTCCCCCATCAGCGGCCGCTTCGCGCTGTCGCGATCGCCGCCGGCGCCGAAGACGGCGATCGTCCTGCGGGGCGGGGCCGTCAGCCGGCGCGCGGCCTCGAGAACGTTTTCGAGCGAATCCGGCGTGTGCGCGTAGTCGACGAGCGTCGCAAACGGCTGGCCGCACTCCACCGGCTCGAAGCGCCCCGGGACGCGGGGCGCCGTCGCGAGGGCGGCGGCCGCGGCGCCCAGCTCCACGCCGAGGCATAGGGCTATTCCCAGCGCCACCGCAGCGTTCGCGACGTTGAAATCGCCGGGAAGCGGCAGGATCGCGTCGACCGCGGGGCTGCCACGCTCCGCCACGGAGAACCGCCCCCCGCGGGCGTCGAATGACGACCGGGTGACGCGCAGGTCGGCGTCGTCCGCCCCCGCCGGTGAGACCCGCACGAGCCGCTTCGGATCGAGCTCGGAGGCGAGGCGTCTGCCGTACGGGTCGTCGACGTTGACCACGAACCGCGGTGGGCTCGCCTCGGCGTCCGCCCCCACGCCGAACAGGCGGCGCTTCGCCAGGAAGTACTCCTCCATGTCGCGGTGGAAGTCGAGGTGGTCCTGCGTGAGGTTGGTGAACGCGGCGACCGCGAAGTGAAGGCCGCGGACGCGCCCGAGCGCGAGCGCGTGGGAGGAGACCTCCATGGCGCACGCGACATCGCCGCTGTCGAGCATCCGCCGGAAAGTGGCCTGGAGGTCGATCGCCTCGGGCGTGGTCCGCACCACCGGCTCCTCGTTGCCCCCTACCACCTGCTTCACGGTGCCGAGCAGGCCGCAGCGGCGGCCGGAGCTCTCCAGCAGATGGCGGACGAGAAAGGCGGTCGTCGTCTTGCCATTGGTGCCGGTGATCCCGGCGAGGGCCAGCCGAGCCGTCGGATCGCCGAAGAAGCGCGCCGCGGCCGGCGCCATCGCCGCCCGCGCGTCGGCCACCCGCACCTCGGTCGCGTCAAGCCGCAGCGGGCGCTCGACGACCAGTGCGGACGCCCCCGCGGCCACCGCAGCCGGGGCGAAGTCGTGGCCGTCGGCGGTCTCACCGGGCACGCAGAAGAAGAGGGTCCCGGGCTCCACGCGGCGGTTGTCGTAGGCCAGCGCGGTGACGTCGGTCTGCGAATCCCCAGCGACCTCGGCGTCGGCCCCCGCGAACAGCTCGGCGAGCTTCATCGGCCACGAGTCTAGGTGCGGCCTCCGATGCCGCCCTCGCGGCCAGGGCTCAGTTGCCGATCGGCGGAACGCTCAGGTACGGCAGGGCGAACTTTGCGATCTCGCCAAAGGCCGGGGCGGCGACGGTGCCGCCGTAGTAGCTCACCTGGCTCGGGTCGTCGACGACCACGGCGACGAGGATCTTCGGGTTCATGGCCGGGGCGAAGCCGACGAACGAGGCGACGAAGTGGGTGTCGGAGTACTTGCCGTTGATGACCTTCTGCGCGGTCCCCGTCTTGCCCGAGAGCTTGTAGCCGGGCACGCTGACCTCCGACGCGGTTCCGCCCGGCGCGAGGACCCCTTCGAGCATCCGGCGGATCTTGCGCGCGTCCGCGGAGCTGATGATCCGGTGCCCCGCCGGCTTCGGAACCCTGGAGTCGCCCGCCTTCAGGACGAGTCGCGGCGGGCGCAGGATGCCGCCGTTGGCGATCGCGGAGTACGCCGTCGCCATCTGGATCGGCGTCACCGACAGGCCCTGGCCGATCGGCAGGTTGCCCATGGTCGGCGCCGTCCACGTGTCGAGCGGCGGCACGATCCCACGCTCCTCGCCCGGGAAGTCGATTCCCGTCGGATCGCCGAAGCCGAAGCGGTGGATCCAGTGAGCCATCCCCTTGGCTCCGACCCGCGCGCCGATCAGGTCCGCGCCGATGTTCGAGGACTGGGCGAGGATGTCCTTGACCGCGAGCGTTTCGGGCCCGCGGGCCTCCGCGTCGGTGATCGTCCGGTCCGCGTACTGGAGCTCGGTCGGCAGGTAGAACTGCGTGTTGGGGGTGACCTTGCCGTCCTCCAGGGCGCCGGCAACCGTGAACGCCTTGAACGTCGACCCGGGCTCGTAGGTGAACCCGGTGGCCGTGTTCTCGAGGTCCTGGAGGTTCGTGGGCTTCGCGGGGTCGGTGGAGGGCCAGTTGGCCATCGCCAGCACCTCGCCGTTGTTGGGGTTCATGACGATCGCGGTGGCGTGAAGCGGCTGGAACGTGGTCGCGGTCTGCGAGAGGACGTCTTCGGTCTTGGCCTGGAGCGCGGCGTCGATGGTGAGCTTCAGGTTCTGGCCCTGCGCGGCCGGCGTCGTCGTGTGCCGCGCGATCTCCTTGCCGAGCCCGTCGACGATCACCTGCATCTGTCCGTTGGACCCGGCCAGCAGGCTGTTGTCGGCGCCCTCGAGGCCGGTGTGCCCCTCCCCGTCCGTGCCGACGGTGCCGATCACCTGCGACGCCAGGTCTCCCTGTGGATAGACCCGCCGCTGAGCCGGCTCCATTCCCACCCCCGGGAGGTCGAGGCGCTTGATCTTCGCGGCCGTAGGCAGGTCGACCTCGTGTGCGAGATAGGCAAACCCGGTAGAGCCGGAGTTCATCGCCCGGAGCACGGCGGACGGGGACATCTTCAGGAGCGGGCCGAGCTTCGCGGCGGTCTTCGCCGGGTCCTTCACCTGGTAGGGCGTGACGAACACGTTCACCGCGTCCTCGGAGACGGCGAGGTCGTTCCTGCCGCTGCGATCGAAGATCGTGCCGCGCAGCCCCGGGACCTCCTCGGTCCGCGAGTGCTGGCTGACGGCGTCGGCGCGAAGTCCCGCGCCCTGGACTCCCTGCACCCATGCCGCGCGGGCAATGGCGCCGACCAGCAGGATCAGAAAGCAGGCGAAGAGCACCCCGATGCGGCTGTCGATCACGCGCACCGGGAGCCTCTCCGCGCGCCGCTCACGGCGCGGTCACTCCGCCGGATGCCGGCGCGGTCGGGGTCGTCGTCGTGGGGGTGGCGGCGGTGCTCGCCGGCGTCGTGGTCGTGGCCGGCGCGGTCGCCGGATCGGTGGTCGCGACCGGCGGGGCGGTCGTCGAGGTCGGAGCGGTCACCGTGGTCGCCGCGACGGTGGACGCCGTGGCGGTCGCCGGGTCCGCCACCGCGGGCGTGGGCACCAGGCTCGACCCGGTGACGGCGCCGGTCGCGGCTCCATACGTGAGGTCCCCGGATTCAAGCCGCTTGGCGGCAGCCTCGGCGTTGCCGGCGCTCGCGTGGAGGTAGCGAATCGAGCCGGCCGCCGGCTGGATCAGACCCTCGCGTCCCGCCGCCTGCTGCACGCTCTCGTCGGAGAGCCGCGTCGACAGCCGCGTCGTCAGCGTCGAGTTCTCGCGCTTTAAGACGTCGGACTGGCGGCCCAGCGTGCTCGCGGTCGCACCGAAGCTGAGCTCCATCACGTTCAGGGCGACGATGCCGACCAGCAGCGTGGTCAGGGTCCCGATCCAGAGCCGGCCGCGGGTGAGCCTGAAGAGCAGCCCCGTGTCGGCCAGGTTCGAGACCGCCGCGGCCGTGCGGCGCCCGACGGCGATCGGGACCAGGTGCGGCGCCCGGCTCGGCGCCGGCGCGCGACGCGTGCGCGGCGGGGGCGTCGCTCGCCGCGGGGCCGGCGCCGCGGCGGCCCTGGGGCTCCGCGACGCGCTCCGGGCGGGGACCCGAGCGGCGCGTGCCGCCGCCGTCGCCGGCGTCATCAGGCGACTCCCATCTGAAGCTTGCGCGCCACGCGCAGCCGCGCCGAGGCCGAGCGCGGGTTGCGCTCCAGCTCCGCGGGTCCGGGCCGCACGGCCCGCCGGGTCACCAGCTCGGCCTCAGGCTCGTGGCCGCATACGCAAACCGGAAGCTCCGGTGGGCACACGCAGCCGCGGGCGAGATCGGCCAGGAAACGCTTGACGCGGCGGTCCTCGAGCGAGTGGAAGCTGATCGCGGCGAAACGCCCGCCGGGGCGCAGCGCTCGCCAGGCCGCGGGGAGCGCACGGTCGAGCGAATCCAGCTCGGCGTTGACGGCGATGCGAATGGCCTGGAAGGTGCGCTTCGCGGGATGGCCGCGCCCGAAGCGGTAGGCGGGAGGCACGGCCGCCCGGATTGCCTCCACCAGCTCGGCCGTCGCGTCGAGGGGGCGGCGGCGGACGATCTCGCGGGCGATCGAGCGTGAGTGCCGCTCCTCGCCGAGCTCGCGAAGGATCGACGCGAGCCGCGCCTCCGGCCACTCGTTGACGACGATCGACGCCTCGAGCTCCTGGGTCGGATCCATCCGCATGTCGAGCGGCGCGTCATAGGAGTAGGAGAAGCCGCGCTCCGCCGCGTCGAGCTGGAATGAGGAGACGCCGAGATCCATGTAGACGATGTCGAAGGTTCTGTCCGCGGCGACCAAGTCCTCGATCGCATCCGCGAAGTTCTCCGCGAGGAACTCAGTCTCCGGGGCGAGCTCGGCGTCAAGGTCGTCGAAGCGCTCCCGTGCCGCCGGATCCCGGTCCACGCACACGAGCGATCCAAGCTCCCCCAGCCGCGCCGCGACCGCGCGCGCGTGCCCGCCGCCGCCGAAGGTCGCGTCGAGGGCGTCCTCGCCGGGACGCGGGTCGAGGTGCTCCACGAGCTCCTCGGTCAGGACGGGAACGTGCTCGAGTGACATCAGGGTGAGTGTGGCGGCCATCCTCACTCGGCTCCGCCCGGCCAGTCGACGGACGCGAACTCCTCGGCCATCTCGTTGGCCTCGTCGGCGGTCTCCGCCTGCTCGGACGCCCAGCGCTCGAGGTTCCAGACCTCGAGGTGATCCAGGGCGCCGACGACCATGCAGCGGCCCTCGAGCTCCGCGTAGGCGATCAGGCTCGCGGGCAGCCTCACGCGCCCCGCGGAGTCGAGGGTCTCGTCGCTCGAGTCGCCGTAGAAGCGGCGGATCATCCGCCGGCCCTTCTTCGAAAGGGGATTGAGGCCCGAGAGACGCTGCTTGGCGAACTCCGCGAATTCGGCCTGCGGAAAGATCGCGACGCACTGATCGAGCCAGTTGAGGAGGACGACGCCGCCCTCCAGCTCGCCGCGGTAGCGGGCCGGGACCGTCAGCCGATCCTTGGCATCGAGCTTGTGCTCGTACTGACCGCGAAACGCCAACCGTGGGGTCCTCTCTCCAACCTCGCTCGTAATGCCGGACCCGGGTCAAGAGAAGAAGATTTGGACCGGGGTGACGAGGTGGGAGGCTCCTCACCACCCCGGTCCTGTGGGTCAAGCTCGCGCCACCCTACCCCACTACGCCCCACTTCGCAACACATCGCTGCCCGGGAATGGGACCGGATACGTCGGACGGAATTGCTACCGCCGCCGGTTGCGGTGCGATTCGCCAGAGCCCATGGGGTTTTCGGCGGCTCGGCGGCGCACCTTGCGGATAACGCGGACACCCTCTTTCTGCAACGCCCTTTGCAGCCTTCGGTCGATTAGGCTGCGCCGCGATGGCCGACGGAGCCCCCCAGGCGCGTCCACCCGCGCCGCCCGTCCCCCAGGACGACGACGATCTGCGCGGCTTCTACTTCCGCCAGCTGATCGGCTCCCAGAAGACCCAGGCGATCGTGGCGGTGTCCGCGGTGGTCGTGGGCGTCGGCCTCGCGATCGGGGTCTCGCCAGGCATCGGCGCCATCGGCGCCGGGGTCGTCCTGCTGATTGCGATCGTCGTCTGCTGGTCGCTCGCCTCCTCGCGCGCCTCGGCTGCCTTCTACTCGGCCTACGCGGCGGCGAGGAACCTTTCCTATATCGGCTCCCGGGGCTCGCTGCCGCCGGTCTGCGAGCTGCTTCGCAAGGGCGACGCCCGCTACACCGAGCGCACGCTGACGGGCGCTCTGCCCGGAGGGCCCAACGGCGTCCTGGCGCACTACACGTACGAGGAGCAGTCGACCGACTCCGAGGGCAACCGCGAGACGAGCTACTACCACTTCACGGTCGTCTACTGCGAGCTTCCGCAGCTCGCCTCCTTCGTCCAGGAGCTTGTCTGCCACCACCGCTCGGGGTTCCGCTTCATGGACTCGGCGGAGGACAAGTTCCGATCGCGCCAGCGCGTCGAGCTCGAATCGGAGACCTTCGACAAGCGCTACGAGTCCTTCTGCGGCGAGCACGACGACATGAATCGCGTCCGCCAGGTGTACGAGCCGACGTTCATCGTCTGGCTCGCGGAGAACGCCCCCAAGGGCTTCGAGTGGGATCTCGTCGCCGGAACCCTCGTCTGCTGGATCAAGGGACAGGCCGACTCCACGAAGGAGCTCGACGACATGTGCGCCGCGGCCGGCGTCGTCGCCAAGCGGCTCTTCGACGAGGCGGGCGAGACGGTCCCGCCCCCCTCGGCCGCCCCGACGGCGCCCCCCGCGGCGCCGGGCAGCTAGCCCTCAGCCCCCGGGAAGATCGCGCCGGCGTTCGCGACCAGCGCGGCGCCGAGCATCAGCATCACCGAGGGAACCAGGAGCAGCGCCACGACGAGCTGGATCTTCGGAGCGGCTCGCGCCGCCCGCGCCGCGAGCGCCCGGCGCGCGTCGGCCCGCAGCGCTCGCGCCTGGTCGTGGAGCTGGTCCGCCAGGGGCGAGCCGAAGCGCCGGGACCGCTCGAGCGCGGCGGCGACCGCACCGAGCTCCTGGCCGGGCAGGCGCCGGGCGAGCCCGCTCATCGCGGCCTCCTGGGAGGCGCCGCACTCGATCTCGGCGAGCGCGATCGCGAGCTCGCGGGCAAGCGGCCCGCCGGTGGCTCGCGCGATCTCCTCGAGGACGCGCCTCGGCGCTCGCCCGGAGGCGAGCCCGACCCCCAGGAGGTCGAGCGCGTCGGGCAAGGCCGCGATCGCGGCGGCCCGCCGGCGTCGGGCGGCCCGCTCGATCAGCGCCTCCGGGGACAGGAAGCCGGCCGCGGGCAGGGCGACCGAGACGACCGGCGCGAGCCGGTCCGGTGCCAGGCGCATCGCGGAGAGCGCCGCGAGCCCGCCGAGGAGGGCGCCGAGGAGCTTTCCGGCAACCACCTGGGCCGCGCTGAGCCGGCCGCCGAGTCCGGCGCGGTCAAGCCGCTCGGAGAGCCCCACCGGCAGGAGCGCGGAGAGCACGAGCGGCGGCGTCCCCGCCGCTGCCGGTTGCGAGCGCCGCAGCGTCCCCGCCAGCTCACGGACCGCGGCGAGCCCGAAGACCACGGCAAGGCCGGTGGCGAGCGAGACGCCCACGTTCAGGCGGAGACGGCGCCGAGGCGCCGGATTGCGATGAACCCCGCGAGCTGGAGGAGCCCGGCGAGCGCCAGCATCACCACGGCCGCCGGCTGGCGAAGCGTGCCGGCCACGAAGCCGGGGTGAGCGAGCTCTGCGAGCGTCGCCGCCCCGAGCGGCATCGCCGCCACGAGCAGGCCCGTAAAGCGTGCCTGCGCGGTCGCCCCGCGTGCATCCGCGACGATCCGCTCGCGCTCGTTCGCAGCCGCCGCAAAGCGACGCAGCAGGCCGGCCAGATCGCCACCGGAGAGGTGGTTCGCGGCGATCGCCGCGCAGAACGCGTCGACCCGCGGCGAGCCGAGTCGCGCCTGCAGCCGCTCGAGCGCCCGGGCGGTGGGCACCCCCAGCTCGAGGTCGGCCCGCACCTGGGCCATCTCGGCGCCGGGGGGGCCGTCAAGGGGTCCTGCGGCGACCGCCAGGGCCGCCCGTACCGGACGCCCGGACGACAGGGCATCGGCGATCGCGGTCGCCACCGCTCCGAGCTGTGCCTCCACCCTGCGGCGATAACGAGCACGGCGGGCAGAGATCGCCCAGCCCGCCGCCACCGGCCCGGCGAGCGCGAAGAGCGGTGCCGGTCCCGGCCCCAGCGCGACGAGCGCCACCGCGGGCAGGGCGACCGCCGCCGCGGCCGCGAGCCGCCGTCGCTCTCCGTCGGTCGGCGCGTAGCCCTCGCGACCGGCGCGACGCAGTGGCTCAACCGCCCCGGCCACCCATCCGGCCACGACGGGAAGCGACGCTGCGACGTCGCGGGCAGCAGCGGCCAGAAGCCCGCCGCCGAGAGCCGCCAGCACGATCGGCAGCGCTTCGAGGGCGCCGCTCATCGCGACCAGAGCTCCCGGGCGCCGACCCCGCCTGCGACCGGCTCGACGGCCGCCATGGCGGCGACCACCCGCCTGCGCCCGTCCCGTTCGAGGTGGACCACGAGCTCCACGCCGCGTGCCACCTGCTCGCGAATCGCCGCGTGCGGAAGCCCGATGCCGGCCATGAGCGCCAGCGTCTCGAGGCGCCGCAGCGCGTCCTCGCACGAGTTCGCGTGCACCGTTGAAAGGGCTCCCTCGTGGCCGGTGTTGAGCGCCGTGAGCAGGTCGAGCGCCTCAGCTCCGCGCACCTCGCCGATCACGATCCGGTCCGGCCGCATCCTGAGCGCGTTGCGAAGCAGGTCGCGAATGGTCACCTCGCCACGGCCCTCGATCGAGGCCGGCCGGCTCTCGAGCCGGACCACGTGCGGCTGGCGCAGCGCGAGCTCGGCCGCGTCCTCGATCGTGACGATTCGCTCGCGCCGGTCGATGAAGCTCGAGAGCGCGTTGAGGAGCGTCGTCTTCCCGGAGCCCGTCCCTCCCGAGATCAGGATGCTGCGCCGCTCCCGCACCGCATCTCCCAGCGCGTCCCGGAGCTCGGGTGTCAGGGTGCCCGAACCCACGAGCACGTCCGGGTCCGGACGGACCGCCGTGAAGCGGCGGATCGAGACGGCTGGGCCGTCGACCGCGAGCGGCGGGATCACCACGTTGACGCGCGAGCCGTCCGCGAGCCGGGCGTCCGCCATCGGGCTGAGCTCGTCGACGCGCCGCCCGAGAGGCGAGAGCACCCGCTCGATCGTGTCGCGAAGCGCCTGCTCGGACGCGAAGCTGGCGTCGACGCGCTCGAGCTGCCCTTCCCGTTCGACGTAGACCTCGTCAGGCCCGTTCACCAGGACCTCCTCGACCGCGGGATCGGCGAGCAGCTCCTCGAGCGGGCCCAACCCGACCGCGTCGCGCAAGATCAGCTCGCGGAGCTCGGCCCGGCGCTCGTTGGAAAGGATCGCCGCCTCGTCGTCCACCAGCTCGGCCACCGCGCTTCGCAGGTCGCTCGCGCCCCTTCCGGCCGCCGCCTCGGCGCGGCGCCGCTCGACCAGACGCCGCCGCAGCTCGGCGGCCAGCGCCTCGGTGTGATCGGCGACGGTCGCCACGCCCCTAAGAGGCCGCGCCGGGGTGGACCTCTCCCCCGCCCTCGCGGCCGGCGCGCGCCTGAACGACCCTCAGGGATAGGCTGATTCGAGGTGGAGGAGCGCGGGCAAGCCATTGCGCTCTCCGGCTCGGGACTCGAGCCGGCGGACGTCGTGGCCGTGGCGCGAGGCGGGGCAGCCGTCGAGCTGACGAGCGGGGCACGGACTGCCATGGCCGCCTCGAGCGCCGTGGTCGAACGCCTCGCGAGCTCCGCGGAGCCGGTCTACGGCGTGTCGACCGGGTTCGGCTCGCTCGCCACGACGCAGATACCCGCCGACCGGCGCGCCGAGCTCCAGCTCTCGCTGATTCGCTCCCATGCCGCCGGGATGGGGCCGGCGGTGGAGCGCGAGGTCGTCCGGGCGACGATCCTCCTGCGGGCGCGAACGCTGGCGATGGGCTACTCGGGCTCGCGCCCGGAGGTGGCGGAGACGCTGGTCGCGATGCTGAACGCCGGCATCACGCCGATCGTCCCGGAGCATGGGTCGCTGGGCGCGAGCGGCGACCTCGCGCCGCTGGCCCACTGCGCCCTCGCCGCCCTCGGCGAGGGCGAGGTGAAGGACGCCTCGGGCGAGCGCTGCGCGGCGGCGCGGGCGCTCGCCGGCGCGGGCATCGAGCCGCTCTCGTTGCGGGCGAAGGAGGGACTGGCCCTGATCAACGGCACGGACGGCATCCTCGGGATGCTCGTCCTCGCCAACCACGACCTCGCCCGCCTGCTGCGCGTCGCCGACATCGGGGCGGCGATGTCGGTGGAGGCCCTCCTCGGTACCGACCGCGCCTTTGCGGCCGACCTTCTCGCCCTCCGGCCGCAACCGGGACAGGCTCGGAGCGCGGCGAACATCTCACGCCTGCTCGCGGACTCGGAGATCGTCGCGAGCCACCGCGACGACGACCCCCGGGTGCAGGACGCCTACTCGCTGCGCTGCGCCCCGCAGGTGCTCGGCGCCGCGCGCGATGCGCTCGGCCACTCCGAGCGCGTCGCGGCCGCGGAGCTCCAGGCGGCAATCGACAACCCGATGATCCTCCCGGACGGGCGCGTCGAATCGTGCGGCAACTTCCACGGCGCCCCGCTGGGGCTTGCGTGCGACCTGCTCGCGATCGCCGCCGCGGAGGCAGGGGCGATCGCCGAGCGGCGCACGGACCGGCTCCTCGATGCCAGGCGCTCGGAGGGCCTGCCGCCGTTCCTTGCTGAGGACCCTGGGGTCGACTCGGGGCTGATGATCGCCCACTACACGCAGGCGGCCATGGCCGCCGAGAATCGCCGCCTTGCGGCGCCGGCCAGCGTCGACTCGCTGCCGACGAGCGCGATGCAGGAGGACCACGTCTCGATGGCCTGGGGCGCGGCCCGGAAGCTGCGCCGCTCGGTCGCGAACCTCGGGCGGATCGTCGCCGTCGAGCTCACCTGCGCCGCTCGGGCGCTCGACCTGCGCGCCCCGCTCGAGCCCGCTCGCGGAACGGCCGCGGCCCGGGCCGCGCTCCGCGCCGAGGTCCCCGGGCCTGGGCGCGACCGCTGGACGTCCCCGGAGCTGGCCGCGGCGGAGAGTCTCGTCAGGCGGGGAGCGATCCTCGCCGCGGTCGAGGCCGAGATCGGAGGTCTTCAGTGAGCGCGGAGCGTGACCAAGGGAGCCCGGGTTCGGCGCGAAGCGCGAAGTCAGTTGCTCCGAGCGGGCCGCGGCCCGTGAGCGCGCCACGGGGCGACGAGCTCTCCTGCCGGGGCTGGCAGCAGGAGGCGGCGATGCGGATGCTCATGAACAACCTCGACCCCGAGGTCGCCGAGCGGCCCGACGAGCTTGTCGTCTACGGGGGCACCGGCCGCGCGGCGCGCTCGTGGGAGGCCTTCGACGCGATCGTCCGCACCCTGCGAACGCTCGGCGCCGACGAGACGCTCCTCGTACAGTCGGGCAAGCCCGTCGGCGTCTTCCGCACCAGCGAGTGGTCGCCGCGCGTCCTCATCGCCAACTCCAACCTGGTGCCGGACTGGGCGAGCTGGGACGAGTTCCGGCGGCTCGAGTCGCTCGGCCTGACGATGTACGGGCAGATGACGGCGGGGTCGTGGATCTACATCGGCAGCCAGGGAATCGTGCAGGGCACCTACGAGTGCTTTGCGGAGATCGCGCGGCGCCGCTTTGGCGGCTCGCTCGCGGGGACGGTCACCCTGACGGCCGGCCTCGGCGGAATGGGCGGTGCCCAGCCTCTGGCGGTGACCATGAACGACGGGGTGGTCCTCTGCGTGGAGGTCGACCCCGAGCGAATCCGCCGCCGCCTCGAGACGCGCTATCTGGACGAGGAAGCGAACGACCTCGACGACGCGGTCGCCCGCTGCGAGGCCGCGCGAAGGGAGCGGCGCGCGCTGAGCGTCGGGCTGTGCGCCAACGCGGCTGACGTGGTCCCGGCGCTGCTCGATCGCGGCTTCGAGGCGGACGTCGTAACCGACCAGACCGCGGCCCACGACCCCCTCGTCGGCTACGTCCCGAACGGGCTCACGCTGGCCGAAGCCGCGGCGCTGCGCGAGTCCGACCCCGATGACTACATCACCCGCTCCCGCCGCGCGATCGCCGCCCACTGCTATGCCATGGTCGGCTTCAAGGACGCGGGCGCCGAGGTCTTCGACTACGGCAACAGCCTGCGCGCGGAGGCCGAGCTCGGCGGCTTCGAGCGGGCGTTCGACTACCCGGGCTTCGTCCCGGCCTACATCCGCCCGCAGTTCTGCGAGGGTCGGGGACCGTTTCGCTGGGTCGCCCTGTCCGGCGATCCCGCCGACATCGCGGCGACCGACCGCGCGGTCATCGACGAGTTTCCGGGCGACGAGTCGCTGGCGCGCTGGATCCGGCTCGCGGGTGAGCGCATCGCGTTCCAGGGGCTGCCCGCGCGGATCTGCTGGCTCGGCTACGGCGAGCGGCACCGCCTCGGCCTGCGCTTCAACGAGCTGGTGCGAAGCGGCGAGGTGTCGGCGCCCATCGTGATCGGCCGCGACCACCTCGATTCCGGCTCGGTCGCCTCGCCGTACCGCGAGACGGAGGGGATGCGGGACGGATCGGATGCGATCGCCGACTGGCCGCTCCTCAACGCGCTTGTGAATACGGCCGCCGGTGCCTCGTGGGTCTCCATCCATCACGGCGGCGGCGTCGGCATCGGCCGCTCGATTCACGCGGGCATGGTCTGCGTGGCCGACGGCACCGATCTCGCCGCCGAGCGCCTCGAGCGTGTGCTCACCGCCGATCCCGGCACGGGCGTCATGCGCCACGCCGACGCGGGCTACGAGGCGGCCGTCGCCGTCGCCGAGCGCCGCGGCGTTCGCATCCCGATGCGCGAAGGCGCCCCCGACGGCCGCTCCCAGGAGGCCTGATGGTCCGCGAGATCGTCACGGTCGGCCACCCGGCTCTCCGCGAGCGCGCTCGGGACGTTCGCCCGGACGAGCTCGCGTCGCCCGACGTGCAGCGGCTGATCGACGATCTCATCGAGACCAGGCGAGATGCTCACGGTGCGGGCCTTGCGGCCAACCAGGTCGGGGTCACGCTGCGCGTGGCCGTCGTCGAGGTCGAGCCGCACAACCCTCGCTACCCCTACAAGCCGCCGGTCCCGCTGACGGTGCTCGTCAACCCTGTGGTCGAGTGGCTCGGCGACGACGTCGAGGTCATCAACGAGGGCTGCCTGTCGCTCCCCGGCGTCCGCGCGGAGGTCCCGAGGTCGATGGCGGCGACGATCCGCTATCTCGACCGGGAGGGAAGCGAGCGCACCGCGGAGCCGAAAGGGCTGACCGCGGGCACCTTCCAGCACGAGATCGACCACCTCGAGGGCACGCTGATCCTCGATCGCGCCGACCCGGCGTGCGTCATGAGCTGGGATGAGTACGAGCGCGGACGGCGCGCGGAGTTCGAACGTCGCGCCGGCGACATCGTGCGGCGCTACGGCTCGTGAGGCGGCACCGGTAGTGGGAGCGGTGTTCTGCGAGCTGGCCTGGCTGGGCGGCGACGCCGTCGCGGCGGACGTCCGCGTCGAGATCGACGGCGACCGGATCGCGTCGGTCGAGGCTGGGGCCGCACGGGAGGCCGGCGACGAGCGCCTGGCGGGCGTCACGATCCCCGGACTGGCCAACGCCCACTCCCACGCGTTCCACCGGGCGCTGCGCGGACGAACGCAGGCCGAGCGCGGCTCGTTTTGGACCTGGCGCGAGCAGATGTACGCGCTGGCCGAGCGCGTTGATCCCGACACGTACCTCGCGCTCGCGCGGGCGACCTTCGCCGAGATGGCGCTCGCCGGGATCACGGCGGTCGGCGAGTTCCACTACCTCCATCACCGGCCCGGCGGCGATCCGTACGACGACCCAAACGAGATTGGCATGGTGCTGATGGAGGCCGCGAGGCAGGCCGGCGTCCGCATCACCCTGATCGACGCGTGCTACCTGCACGGGGGGATCGGCGAGGAGCCCGGCGCGGTGCAGCGCCGCTTCGCCGACGCCGGCGCCGAGGCGTGGGCGGAGCGCGTGGCGGCGCTCGACCCACCGGACGGCGCCCGGGTCGGCGCGGCGATCCACAGCGTTCGCGCCGTCGACCCGGGGTCCGCGAAGACGGTGGCGGCGTTCGCCGCGGAGCGCGGGCTTCCCCTCCACGCGCACGTCTCCGAGCAGCCTGCGGAGAATGCGGCGACCGCGGCGGCGTACCGGCGCACGCCCACCGAGCTTCTGCTCGAGGCCGGGGCCCTCGGCGAGCGCTTCACCGCGGTGCACGCAACCCACCTGACCGACTCCGACGTCGAGGTGCTCGGCGCCGCGAGGTCCACGTGCTGCCTCTGCCCGACGACCGAGCGCGACCTTGCCGACGGCATCGGGCCCGGGCGGCGTCTCGCCGAGGCGGGCTGCCGGCTCGCGCTCGGCTCCGACTCGCACGCCGTGATCGACCAGTTCGAGGAGGCGCGCGCGCTCGAGCTCGACGAGCGCCTCGAGAGCGGCGATCGTGGCTGCCATGGCCCCGCGGCGCTGCTCACCGCGGCAACGGCGGCCGGACACGCCGCGATCGGGTGGCCCGACGCGGGCCGGATCGAGGCCGGCGCGCCGGCCGACCTCGCCACCGTCGGCCTCGGCTCGGTTCGGCTTGCCGGGACAACGGCGGCGAGCGCCCTCGGCGCCGTCGTCTTCGCCGCCAGCGCCGCCGACGTCACCGACGTGATGGTCGGGGGGAGGCCGATCGTGCGCGGCGCCGCGCACGTGGAGCTCGACGTGAGCACGGAGCTGGAGGCGGCGATCAATAGCCTCGGGGCGTGAGCGCGCTCGTCGTCGACAACATCGGCCTGCTCGTCACCAACGACCCCGAGGCCGGCGAGGGAGAGCTCGGCCTCCGGCGCGACGCTGCTCTGGTCTGCGAGAACGGCGAGGTCGCGGCCGTCGAAGACGCCGGAGCGGCCGGCGACGACCGCCTCGACGCCGGCGGGCGCTGCCTCATCCCGGGCTTCGTCGACAGCCACACGCACCTGGTCTTCGCCGGCGACCGCGCCGACGAGTTCGCGGCCAGGATGGCCGGCGCCGAGTACGAGGCGGGCGGCATCCGCGTCACGACCGAGGCCACGCGCGCCGCGACGACCGCCGAGCTGCTCGCGCTGGCCGAGGCGCGGCGCGACGAGGGCCTGCGGGCCGGCACCACCCACATCGAGGTCAAGTCGGGCTACGGCCTCGACGTCGAGACCGAGGAGCGCTCGTGCGAGGTGGCGGCGAGCCTCACCGACGACGCCACCTTCCTCGGTGCCCACGTGGTCCCGGCCGAGTACGAGGGCCATACGGACGAGTACGTGCGCCTGGTCTGCGGCGAGATGCTCGAGGCCTGTGCGCCGCACTGCCGCTGGGTGGACGTCTTCTGCGAACGGGGCGCGTTCGACGAGGAGCAGTCCCGCGCGGTGCTCGCGGCGGGTCGCCGGGCCAGCCTTGGCCTGCGCGTCCACGGCAACCAGCTCGGACGCGGGCCCGGGGCCCGGCTGGCGGCGGAGCTCGGAGCCGCCTCGGTTGATCACTGCACCTACCTCGAGGATGCGGACCTCGAGGCGCTCGCCGGCAGCGAGACGGTGGCGACGTTCCTGCCCGCCACCGACTTCTCGACGCGGCAGTCGTATCCGGACGCTCGCCGCGCAATCGACGCCGGCGTCCGCGTCGCGCTCGCCACCAACACCAACCCGGGCTCGAGCTACACGACCTCCATGCCCTTCTGCATGGCCCTCGCCGTGCGCGAGATGGGGATGACCGCGGAGGAGGCGCTTCGCGCCGCCACGTGCGGCGGCGCCAACGCGCTGCGCCGTGAGGACGTCGGGATCCTGCGGCCGGGAGCCAGGGCGGACGCGGTGGTCCTCGACGCCCCCTCCTACACCCACCTGGTCTACCGGCCCGGCGTGCCACTGGTCCGCGAGGTGATCCGCGAGGGGGCGATGGTGTCGCGATGAGCGGCGCCCGCGTCGAGGTCCGCGAGACGGACATCACGAGACTCCAGCTCGACGCGATCGCGAACGCGGCGAACACCAGGCTGCTCCACGGTGGCGGCGTGGCCGGCGCCATCGTCCGCGCCGGCGGCGACGAGGTGCAGCGGGAGTCCGATGAGCTTTCGCCGATCGAGCTCGGAGCGGCGGTCTCGACGGGGGCCGGCGCGATGCCGTCGAGATGGGTCATCCACGCCGCCACGATGGAGCCCGGCGGCCCGACCTCCGCGGAGATCGTCCGGGGCGCCACAGCCAGCACGCTTGCCGAAGCCGATCGGCTCGGCGCCAGGTCGCTCGCGCTGGTCGCCTTCGGGACCGGCGTCGGCGGCTTCCCGCTCGCCGAGGCCGCTGCGATCGAGGTCGAGGAGGTGCGGCGCCACCTCGACGCGGGCAGCGGGCTCGAGCTGGTCGTCTTCGCGGTTCGCGGCCAGGACGCGCGCTCGGCGTTCGAGAACGCACTCGCCGGGTGAGCGGGCCGGAGGTCGACTTCCGCGAGGTGCCGCCGGACCATCCGGACGTGCTGGCCCTCGCCAAGGCGATGGGCGACGAGATCTCCGAGCTCTACGACGACTACGGGCTGGGCCCGCTTCCAGACCTCCCCTCCTACCTTTCTCCAGGGGACACGGCGCTGGTGGGTTACCTCGAGGGCGGGGCCGCCACCGCCGGCGCCCTGCACCGCATCGACGACGAGGTCGGCGAGATCAAGCGGATGTACGTCATCCCCGAGCGCCGGGGCCAGGGCCTCAGCCGGCGCCTGCTGGCCGCCCTCGAGGAGTTGGGGGTGCGCAGCGGGTACGAGCGCATCCGCCTCGACACCGGCAAACGCCAGCCGCGCGCGCTCGCCCTCTACCGCGCCACCGGCTACCGCGAGATCCCCGACTACAACGGCAACCCGTTCGCGTCGTACTGGTTCGAGAAGGAGCTCGCCGCCTAGATCAGCCATCTAGTCGCCGCTCGCCACGAGGCGCACCTCGCGGGCGAAGTTCTGGGCGTGGATCAGCTTCAGGGCCTGTGGGCGCGTGAGCGCCAGGGTCGCGATCGAGGCGTCGGGGAGCGCGGAGGCGACGTCGCCGCCGTCGGCGGCGCCGGGTTCGCCGAGATCGAGAAGCCGGACTCCGCGTGCGGCAACGTACGTCCGGCCCTCGCCGGAACCGGTGCGAGGCTCGCTGGTGACGATCACGTCCACGCGCAGGCCGCCGCGAGCGCCCAGCCGCGTCGCCAGCGCCGTCGCCCCCGCGACCGCCACCTCGACCGGCGTGCGGCGCGAGCCGAGCGGCCGCGCGTCACGACTCCTGGCCCCCGGCTCCCTCAGCTGGGAGCCGAGCAGGTAGGCGCCTGCCGGGATGGCGGCCGCCGGTGCCCGGCCGATCGCCTCCGCCGGTGCGCTCAGCACTCCCGGCGGCAGGAAGCGCGCGGGAACCCTTCGCACCTCAAGGGAACCGGTCGCGGCCGCGCCGATCGCCCTCTTCGCCGGCAGCGCCACGCGGGCGACAACCGCGGGCCGGAGCGGCCCGAGCTGAGCTTCGAGGCCGCGGCTGTAGCCGCTGACCGAGCGCGCGGCCAGCGCGGCGCAGAGGCCGGCGGCAAGCGCGAAGAGGATCGCCCGCCGTCGTCGGCTCACGCGGCCGGGTCCGCGAGCGGCAGCTCGATGACCGCCACCGACCCGCGCTCGGAGCGCACCCAGAAGAACCGCCCGCCGTGCTCGCGCGCGATCTCGGTGACCACCCCGAGCCCGTGGCCGCGGCGCGGGTCACGACGCCCGGCGCTCGCAATTCCCGCGGGCCGCTCGGCGCTCCCGCCGTCGGCGACCGCCACACGGGCGCGCCCGGTGCCAAGCGTGGCGCAGATCTCCACGTGCCGGGACCCGTGCTCGAGAGCGTTGGCGACCAGGTTGTCGAGAGCGCGGGCGAGGCGAGCCGGGTCGGCGCAGACGAGGGCCCCGCCGGTGTGACAGGAGACCCGAAGCGCGCGCCGGCGATTGCCGGCCTCGGCCGCCCAGCGCTCCGCCGCCGCGTGGACCACCGGCGCGAGACACAGCGGACGAAGACTCGCCGTCAGCGGCTCCCGGTTGATCTCACGGTCGAGGTCGGCCACGGCGGCCACGGTCATCCGCAGGGCGTCGCGCACCCGTCCGTCCTGCGGGCCCGCGAGCACGAGTGCCTGCAACGGGCGGCGGAGCTCGTGCAGCGCGCGGTTCAGAGCGGTGCGCCGGCGGCGCTCGCGCACGCGGCCGCCGCCAACGGCCACGGCGAGGGTGAGGCCAAGCGGCCAGCCGGTCTCGATTGCGGGAGCAAGCTCTCCCAGCACCGCTCAGCCCTCGATCAGCCGGTAGCCGACGCCCCAGACGTTGACGACGTAGCGTCCGCGATCGGGGTCGAGCTTTCGCCGCAGCCTGCTCGCGTGCGAGTCCAGCGTTCGCGTCCGGCCCATGGACCGAAAGCCCCAGACGTCGCGCAGGAGCTCCTGCTTGGTGAACACGCGCGTCGGCTCGGCAGACAGCGCAACGAGCAGCGAGTACTCCTTGCTCGCAAGCTTCACCCCGCGCTCGCCGACGTGCACGGTGCGACGCGCCTGGTCGATTCGCAGTTCCCCGACCCGGCGGGTGCCCTCGCGCCGCTCGGAACGGCGGCGCAGCACGGCGCCGATCCGTGCCTCGATCTCGCGGTAGTCGAACGGCTTGGCGACGTAGTCGTCAGCCCCCTCGCGCAGTCCGCGCACCCGGTCGGCCTGCTCACCGCGACCGGAGAGAACGATCACGCCCAGCCGCGGGTCGTAACCGTCGACGGTGCCCGAGCCGCCGCGGATCTCACGAAGGACGTCGAGGCCCGACGCGTCGGGGAGCCGGAGGTCGAGGAGGAGCAGATCGGGTGCGTTGAAGCGACAGAGACGAAGCGCGTCGGCGGCGGTTGGCGCCGGCAGCGCGGCGAAGCGGTCCTCCTCGAGGTTCTCGCAGAGGAGCTCGAGCGTCGCCTCGTCGTCCTCGCAGACGACCACCGTCGCCAGGGTCTCGCGCTGGGGCAGGCTCATGCGGGCACCTCGAGGACGGCGGCGGCACGCCGCTCGAAGGCGAGGCGGCGCGGTGGGACCGCCAGGCGCCGCGCGACCTCGGCCGACCCGCGATCGAGGAAGACGAGGTCGAGCGGGAAGCGCATTCCGAACGTGTGGACCGCCCGGCAGCGGGGAATCAGCAACCCGGCAGGCGCCTTGGCGCGATCGAGCCAGGCCAGGCCGAGGAGCCGCGACAGGCGACTCGTCGCCACCGGCACGCGGCCGATCGCAACCGTCCGCTCCGAGAGGCTCCGGAAGCGACGGGGCCGATTGGTCTGCGTGGACGCTTGGTTCACGGCCGATACAAGCCCGGGTCGTGCGCGGATGCCCCGGGGCCGAGCAGCCGCGCGCAACTTTTGGCGAGTCGGTTGCGTTTCCGTAGTGGTTGCGGATACGAGGGGAGTTCCGATGAGAGCGAGAGCTGCATGCGCGGCGGCGGTCGTGGGCCTGTCATTGACCGCGGCCGTCCTCGGCCTGGCGCCCGCGGGTGCACGCGCGATCGCGCCCGTCAAGCTCGGCGCCTGTGACGGCGAGCTCTCAAATGGGCGCGCCACCTTCGAGCCACGCCACATCGAGATGTCTTGCCAGGGCGAGAGGCAGCCTCTCGGCGTTCACGAGTTTCACGCGGTGGACCACATCGCGTGGGCGGTGTGGAACCGGCACGACGCGTTCGGCAACGGCATCGCCCGCATCTTCTGCGGCGGACGAACCTGCCACTCGACCCACCGCGCGGCGCATCTGCACGCTTGGCGCCCCAGGCGATGCCCGGACGGTGCCCGCATCTTCACCCGCTTGGCAGTCCACTTCAGGAGACCGGTGCACGGGGTCAGGAAGCCGAGCCACTACACGCGCGACTGCCCGACGACCTGAGGCCAAATTTGGCCGGGCCGGCGGCCCGAGAGTGCAAAGGTTGGTTCAGCCGTCGACGTCCGGGCGCGAACTCCTTCACGATCCGAAAAGATGCTCGGGCTCTTTCAATGGCCGCCCCGAGAGGGCGGTCCGGTGGAAACTCAGACCAAGGCAGACGTGGAGAAGGCAACTCGCAGAGGGAATTACGAGTCAGGATCTGACTACGTTCTCGAGTACGGCGAGCTTCGCTTCTCCTTCAACGAGCACGACTTCGCGCAGCGCGTCGAGCAGGCCGCGGTCAAGCTCGAGTTCGTCGACCCCGGCCTCGAGGTCGATGAGATCCACGACCTCCTCGAGCTCGCGGTGAACGGCGAGATCATCGAGCCGATCTCGACGCTCGGCGAGCACATCAACCACAACTGGACCGAGCTGGTCGGGCCCGCGAACCGCAGCCTCGTGCACTGGATCCGCCGACTCGTGTTCCGCGGCGCGTGGCTGGACCAACGGGTGAAGGAGGGCGAGCTTGACATCGCCTTCGACCCCGACTCGAACACGTTCGGCTACGTCCAGCCGGACCGCGACGGCGAGCCGATCGAGCTCTCCCGCGAGCCCTCCTGGGCTCGCCTCGCCTACAGAGACTGAGCCAGGCCCGCGCTCACGCCCGGTCCGCGAGCTTCGCGGCGGCGTCCGCCGACTCCAGGCCGGCGAGCTCGGCACGCAGCTCGCGGAGGGCGTCGAGCTCCTCGGCCGAGAGGATCTCGTCCTCGTTGGAGGCGCGGGTCTCGGAGACGTCCAGAGCCGGAGTGACCCCGGCGGCCGCGAGCTCCGGGGAGAGGACCACGCGGGCGTTCTCGGTGCTGACGACGGCTCGATGGGCCTCGTCGCCGGACTCGAGCGTGGTCGCAATCACTGTCAACGATCCCGCGCCCTCGCCCTCCAGCTCGCGACCCGAGCCGAAGATCCGCTTGACCATCGCGGTGTCCCCCTGCGCGGCCGCCGCGATGCGCGAGAGAGAGTCCACCAGCAGCACCGCGTCCGCGCCGCGCTCGGCGAGCCGGCGCGCGCGCTCGATCGCGAGCTCGGCGGCTCGCAGCTGCTCGGCCGGGCGCATCTCCGCCGTGGCGATCGCCAGCTCCGCGTCCGGTAGCGTCTCGCGCCACCCGGTGGCCTCCTCCGGTCGCTCGTCGACCAGCAGGATCACCAGCTTCACGCCGTCGGCACCCTCGAGCGTGGACGCGAGCGCCCGCAGGAAGGTCGTCCGGCCCGAGCGGGGCGCGGCGTCGACGAGCACCCGCTGGCCGAATGCGAGCGGCGCCAGTGCGTCGGCGCTCTTCACGAGCACGTCCTCAGCGGCGGCGGCGAGGCGCCGCTTCGGCATGGCGGCCGGGAGATCGTCGAAGCTCACGCGATCCGACTCCGGCTCCTCCCCGTTGACCTTGTCGACGTGGACCAGCGCCCGATGTCGCTCGCCTCGACGCGGCGGGCGCGCGGGACCGGACACCTCGTCGCCGACGCGAAGCTCGCAGCGGCGCACCTGAGACGCCGAGACGTAGACGTCCTCGTCGCCGCGCTCGAGGCCCAGGAGGCGCAGAAACCCATGCCCCTGCCCGGTCACGTCAAGCACGCCGGAGGCGGGCACGGCGTCCTCCGGGATGCCGTCCTCCCCGTCCTCGGCGCCGTCGTCCTCGCGCGGAGCGCGCTCGCGAGGCCGGCGCTCGCCCCGGCTTCGGGCACGGCGCCGTCTCGGCTTCGGCTCCTCCTCACCGTTCTCGTCGCCGTCCCCGGAGGTTCCACCGCCGCCCTCCGCGCCAGCGATCGCCTCCACCAGCTCCTCGCGGCGCAGGCGGCGGAAGTTGGGAACGCCGAGCGCGGCGGCGCGCTCGTGCAGACGGGCGAGGTGAAGGTCGTTGAGATCCTCGGCGCTCATCGGCGGCGGAGGATAGTCACGCTTCCGCGGCGGGGTCTATCCCCTCGGCCGCCGCGGCTTCGAGCCAGCCTGCGGCCTCGTCGGCGATTCGGGACTCGTCCCACCCGAGCTCGGCTCCGATCACGCTCGCAACCGGGTGCACGGCCTCGGCGCTGCGCAGCGAGCTCGCCGCAACGAGCCCGAGCCGCGTGCGGCGGAGGAGAACATCGGCCACCGACCGGGCCTGCTCGAGCCTGGCGGCGATCGCCGCCTCGGCCAGGAGATCGGGCATCTCCGGAACGATCGGGCGCGCGAGCTCCGGGCGCTCGGCGGCGACGCGCAGGACGTTGCGTGCAGCGTGTCCGTAGCGGAAGGCCAGCAGCTTTCGGGTCTCGTCGGAGAGGACCTCGCCGGCAAACGCGTCGGGTGGCTCCAGGTCCGCGTCCTCGGCGACCATGCCGAGCGGGATGTCGGCCGTGCGGCACGGAGCCTCTCGTCCGTCGCGCTCGACCATCCGGTCGACGACCTGCTTTGCCATCCGCCGCCACGTCGTGAGCTTGCCGCCGGTGATCGTCAGCAGCCCCGAAGAGGTCTCATACAGCTCGGCCTTGCGGGAGATGTCAACCGACTTGCGCGGATCCCCGGTCGAGATCAGCGGCCGCACCCCTGCGTAGGCGCCGCTCAAGTCGCCGCGCGCCAGCTCGAGCCCGAAGAACGAGTTCGCCGCGTCGAGCAGGTAGTCGATGTCGTCTCCAGACGGCTGGACGTGGGAGATGTCTCCGTCGTAGTCGCGGTCGGTGGTGCCGATCAGGGCGCGCCCGTACCAGGGGAGGACGAAGATGGTCCGGTCCTCGCCGGCGGGCAGGATGCAGGCCGCATCGCCGATCGGGAGCTTCTCCGTGGGGACCGTCACGTGAGTTCCGCGGGATGGCTTGATCCGGGGGACCTCGGCCTCGTCATGGATCTCCTCGGGCCGGATCCGATCCGCCCACACGCCGGTGGCGTTGACGACGTTGTTGGCGCGCACCTGGAAGCGCTCGCCGCTCTCGGCGTCGACGCACTCGACGCCGGCTCCCCGCCCGTCCTCCTCGAGCAGCGAGACGACCTCCGCGCCGTTGAGCGGGACCGCGCCGAAGCGCTCCGCCTCGCCGAGCACGGTGAGGACCAGCCGGGCGTCATCGGTCTGGCAGTCGTAGAAGAGGTAGGCGCCACGGGGCTCCAGCGGCTCGAGCGCCGGGATGTGCCCGACGGCCTCGGAGCCCTCGATCGTCCGGTGGCGGTCGGGGGCCCAGTAGTCGGAGGCCGCCTGGCGGGAGGCGCGGTCGCGCCGCGCCTGCCCGACGCGGGTCGTCGCCATCACGTCGTAGAGATTCAGGCCCATGCCGAGCTTGCGGCTGCGCCGGTCTTCGCCCAGGGTCGGGACGAGGAACGGCGTCGGGTAGACGAGGTGCGGCGCCAGCTGAACCATGAGCTGGCGCTCGAGAAGGGCCTCGCGCACCAGGCCCAGGTCGAAGTTCTGCAGGTAGCGAAGCCCCCCGTGGACCATCTTCGACGAACGGCTCGACGTGCCGATCGCCCAGTCCGCGCGCTCGACGATCGCCACCGAGTAGCCACGCGAGGCAGCGTCAAGGGCAACGCCGACGCCGGTGATCCCCCCGCCCACGACCACGACGTCGAACGTCTCCTCGCGCAGGGCCTTCAGTGCGTCGGCGCGGGAGATCATCAGTCGAGGTACGTCACGAACGAGTCCGCGGGCGGGCGCTCGGTGGGCGGCTTCTCCTCGGCCGCGGTCCCCAGGTGGATGAGGCCGACGAAGCGCTCGCCGGCCGGCACGCCCACGGCGTCGAGGCCGGCGGCGGTCCGCAGGACCTCCGGTGTGCGCCAGTAGCCCGCAAGCCCGCGGGCGTGCGCGGCGAGCAGCACGATGTAGGCGGCGTTGGCGGTGGCGAGCAGGTCCTCGACGTCGCGCACCTCGTCTTCAGATCTGACCGCCGAGCAGACCACGAGCGTCGGCGCTCTGTCGAGCTTCCCGGCCGCCTCGGGCCCGGCCGCAGCCTTCAGGCGGGCGAGCGCGTCGGGCCCCAGCACCCGGAATCGCCACGGGCTGGTGAGGTGGTGGTTCGGCGCCCAGCGGGCGAGGTCGAACAGCGCGTCGAGAGCCTCGCGGTCCACGGGCTCGCGGCGGAATGCCTTGTGCGTGCGGCGGGTGCGCACCGCGGCCTCGACGTCCATCGCCGAAACCGTATCGGTGGGCGCTCGCCGCGTTCAGGCGCGGCGCCGGCGCCACCACATGAAGCCGGCCGCGGCAACGCAGCAGGCAAGCGCCGCGACGAGGAGATCGCGCGCCGTGTGCGAGCTCTGTCCGGCTTCGGCTGCGGGAGGGGTGGGCTGCTCTCCGCGCGGCGTCGGCACGCCCGTGTCGGCGAACAGGCGGCGCTGGCCGTCGCCTCCGGCCGCTGCCGCGGCCCCCGCACCGAAGCTCTTCGAGGGCCCGGCCGCGGTGGACTTCTCCTGTTCCTTCGCCCCTTCGAAGGTGGAGAACTTGCCGGCGGAGGAGCCGGAGATCGCCGGCGCGGTCTTCTTGCCGCCCGAGCCGGGGGAAGATCCTGAGCTGGGGCTCGAGGTCGCAGCGGGCCGCCCGGCACTCGGCCCGCGATGGCCGCTCGCCTGCCGGTGGCGGTGGGCCGCCGGCTTCGCCCTCGGTACCGGGGCGAGCGGGAAGGCCCGGAGCTCGGTTGCCAGTAGGGCCTGCCCGGTCACCCAGACTGGCGTCTGGTCGCTCGACGACGAGTAGCGGTAGTGGCCGTCGGCGCTCTGCTCGGACGCCAGGTAGTCGAGGCCGGTCTTGCCACGCGCCTTCACGGCCGCGGGCGAGAAACCCGCGGCGAGAAGTCCCTGGATCGCCCAGGCGGTGGACTGTGAGTTGGAGGGCCCGCTCCCACCGAGCGCCCAGCCGCCGTCGGGGTTCTGGTCGCGGCGGAGGTAGCGAACCCCGCGCGCGAGGGTGCGCCCTCCCCCGCCTCCCGCGACGATCCCCTGAAGGGCGGCCCCCGTCGAGTCCGGGTCGCTGCCGACACCGGCCTGGAAACCCCAGCCGCCGTCGTCGCCCTGCGCCTTCACCAGCCAGCGGACCGAGGAGCGCACCGACGACGCGGACGCGCCGGCGGAACGCATGGCGAGAACGCCGAACGCCGTGAGGTTCACCTCGTCCTCGTAGGAACCGTCCCCGCCGCGGCGAGATCGCAGGTTGCCGACGAGATCCTGTCCGCCGAATCCGCGCGGGCCGACCCCGGCGGCCTCGAGGGCGAGGATCGTGCGCTCGAGGTCGCCGGTCGAACGCAGGGTTCGCACCCGCCTTCGCAGGAAGTCCACCGGCGTCCTGCCGGCCGGTCCGAGGTCGAGCGGGTTGCGCCCCGCCGCCTCCAGGCCCAAAACGGCCCAGCCGGTCAGGGCGGGGCTCGAGCCGGAGCCGGGGGAAGCCCCGTAGCCGCCGTCGGCGTTGCGCGCCGCGCTCAGCCAGCCGAGCGCGGACGCCGCGGACCGCGCCGGCGGCGCCGAGCCGAGGGCAAAGAGCAGGGCGACGAACGCGACGAGCGGCGCGGCGAGCTCCGGCCGCCACGTGAACTCCGCCCGCTCGCGGTAGCGCACGATCATCCGCACGAGCGCCGGGCCCGCCGCAAGCGCGAGCGCGGCGTTGCCCACCGCGTGGGCGACGTTGAAGGGGACCCCGCGCGCGGCGATCGCGAGGTAGCGATCCAGGGAGAGATCGCCGCCCGCGGTCGCCATCACCGAGAAGTCGAGGAGAGCTCCATAGAAGATTCCGGCAAGCGCCGCGACGAAGGCCAGGCCGAGACGCCCCAGGCGCCGTCCGGTAAGCACGCCGAGTCCGGCGCCCGCCAGCCCGACGAGGCCCCAGCCCGTCATCTCCCAGGGCGTCCACGGCCCCTGGCCGAGCCACATGTTTGAGATCAGCGCGCCGAGCGCGCCCACCGCGAAGCCGGGCGCCGCGCCGAGGGCGAAGCCGGTGAACAGCACGACGTCGGTCGTCGCCTGGACGTTCGGGATCGGCGCGAACACCAGCCGGCCCGCCACCGCCAGCGCCGCCAGGGCGGCGACGAGCGCCACCATCCTGGCCGGCGGTCGTGAGCGCTCGTAGCGTGCAAGGCCGCCGGCCAGGGTGGCGGCCAGGATGAGATAGGAGGCGACCTGCCAGCTCACCCGCTGCCAACCTCCGCGCGGGCTCGGAGGGCGGCGCGCACGAGCTCCGCGCCCGCCTCGGGCGAAATCGCGCCCCGGACGCCGAGGATCCGCGCGACCTCGGTTGCGAAGTACCAGCCGCCGGACAGGATCTCGTCGGGCGGCCCATCGGCGATGACCGTGCCCTCGCCGAGCAGGACGATGCGATCGGCGAAGGAGGCGGCGAACTCCACGTCGTGGGTGGCGACGACGACGGCCGCAGTCGCCGCCAGCTCGCCAATCCACGCCGCCAGCTCGTCCTTGCGTGCCCGGTCCATGCCGCGCGTGGGCTCGTCCAGGCACACGACTCCCGCCTCCGTGCCCTCGCGTCCGGCGGTGACGAGGGCGAGGGCGAGGCGCTGGCGCTCGCCACCGGAGAGGTCGCGAGGGTCGGCGTCGGCCTTGGCGGCAAGGCCGGCGCGCTCGAGCGCCGTTGCGCCGGCCTCGCCGGGAAGCTCGTCCGCAACCCGCTCGCGGAGCATCAGGTCCGTGGGGCTCTGCGGCAGGAGCGCGCACCCCGCGGTCGCTTCCACCCGCCCGCGGACGGTCGGCACGAGTCCGGCGGCCGCTCGCAGCAGGGTGCTCTTGCCGGCGCCGTTTCTGCCCATCAGGGCGATTCGCTCGCCGGCCCGCACCTCGAGGTCGACGCCGCGAAGGACATCCCGGCGGCCCTCATACGAGTCGAGCTCGACCCAGGCGTCGCGGGCGCTCAGCACGAGCGCGCCCTGGCTGCGGGCGCGGGCGCTCGGGCGCTCGGGCGGGCCCACGTCAACGCCGTCGAGCGCCCTGCGGGCGACCTTCACGCCCGGCGGGAGCGGGCGCAGCCCCGCGAGGTCGAAGAGCCGCGCTCCCGGCGTGGCGAGCGCGGGATCGGCGGCGATCGCCCACTCGAGGAACGCGCCCGGGCGCCCATCGAACGCGACTCGGCCCGACTCGACGGCGACCACGCGGTCGGCCACCGCCAGGCAGCGCTCGAGTCGGTGCTCCGCCAGCACGACCGCCATCCCCCACTCCTCGTTGAGCCTGCGAAGCAGCCATGTCAGCTCGTCGCCGGCCACCGGGTCGAGCTGCGAGGTGGGCTCGTCGAGAAGGATGAGCCGTGGGCGCAGGACGAGCGCCGCGGCCAGCGCGACGCGCTGAAGCTCGCCGCCGGACAGCGTGTCGATCGATCGGTCGAGCAGGTGGGGCATGGCGAGCGCGAGCGCCACCTCCTCGACGGCCCGGGCGCGAGCGGAAGCCGGCTCACCGCGAATCTCGAGCGGCAGCTCGAGCTCGGCGCGAACCGTCGTCGAGACCACCTGGGTCTCCGGGTCCTGGGCGACAAGGCCCACCGCGCCGCCGAGCTCGGCAGGGCCATGCTCGCGGGCATCGAGTCCGGCGATCTCGACGCGGCCGGCGATCTCGCCGCCGTGGTAGTGGGGAATGAGGCCGCAACAGGCGCGAAGCAGCGAGCTCTTGCCGGACCCGGAGCGTCCCGCGAGGACCACCAACTCGCCCGGCGCGACCTCCAGGTCGATGTCGGCCAGCGCCGGCGCCGGCGCGCTTGGGTAGCGGTAGGACAGCGCCCGGATCCGAACGAGGGGCTCAGGCACGTGCACCCCCGGCGATCCTGGAGCGGACCGCGGCCGCTGCGAAGGGCGCAGCCGCGGCGACCGGGATGCCGGCCGCGACGGCAACTGTCCACGGCCCGGCGTCGAGCGAGAGCGACGGGTAGGCGTCGAAGCCGGCGACGCCCAGGAGCTCGGCGCCGGCGCCCAGCGCAAGCATCGCCGCGGCAGCGGCGTACAGCGCCGCGTCGTGACGCGAGCGGCGCAGCCGGTCGGCGCGCGAGGGCGCACCCCGCCCGTAGCCGCGAAGCTCGAGCGTCGCGGCGACGTCAACGGCGCGATCGAGCGACCCGGCGACCAGCCGGCGGGCGAGGACGGCGCGGCCGGCGGGCGCAGCGGCCGGCCCCCGCAGCGCGCTGGCCTCGCCAAGGCGGGCGTAGTCCCTGGCGGCAAGCGGAACCGTGCGGGCGATGAGCGTCGCGGTGAGCGCCGAGTGGCGGGCGAGCGGACGCAGCAGCCGCAGGACCCCGTCCGGGTCGACGGCGCTGGCGTGTACCGCGAACGCCATGCAGACGATCGCGATGCGCGCAGCCAGCACCGCCCCCTCGGCGAGGGCCTCGGCGCTCACGTCGAGGGTCCCGAGGACCGGAACGACGACGCCGTGGACCAGGACCGTGTCGCCGCGCTGCGAGGTCAGGCCGTTGACGATGATGAGGATCAGCGCCAGCCCCGCCGTCCAGCGCAGGGCCAGGGCCAGGGCGCGTCTCGCGCCCGCCAGGAATCCGATCGCCGCAACCGCTCCCCCCGCACCCGCGAGGACGATCGGGTTGGACGTCAGGAGCGCCACGGCGGCGGGAGCGGCGCAGTAGGCGGTCGCGGCCAGGGCGCCGCCGTCGCCCAGCGGCCCGGGTCGGTGCCGGTAGGCTAGGGCCGGTCTCACCCGCCGTCCTTCCGGGCCGCGACCGGCAGCGGCAGCTCCCGCCCGCCGCTGACCGCCAGCGCATAGCGATCGCGCAGAGAGCTCTTGCCGACGCGCGAGGCCGCCGCCTTCACACCATCGGCGTCGGTCCCGGTGACGATCCAGGTGGGGGCGTCGTCGCCCAGGCGGACGGCGGCCACCAAGCCGGCGCCGGCCCGCAGCCTCTTCGCCGTGTCGCCGCGGACGTCGAGCGCGTCGAGCTCGTCCGGCCCCGCGAAGCGGGCGAACACTCCGCTGACGCCGGGGCCGTCCTCGACCTGCCTGGTGGCCCTGTCCTCGCCGACCTTCTGCCACGGCCCGACGAGCACCCTCGGCGAGGAGCCGCTGCGGCCGAGGCCTCGCTTCGTGGTCACGTCGACCCCGTCGTCGCGCAGCGCCCGCGCGACCGTCGCACACGCGGCGCTCGCGCCCGCGCAGTCCACGTCGACACCGCCATTGTCGGCAAGGAACGGCTGGGGGAATGAGCCAACCACGGCGGGGACCCGCATCGCGTCGGTCCAGTCCCTGAAGTCCCACCAGATGCGATCGCCGCCGTGGACGCGGACGCCGGTCGCCCCGACCGGCGACTCGACGCCGTTCACGTAGAAGAACCAGTCCGAGCGGCGATCGCCGCTCGTGCTGCCGGCGAGACCGTCGATGGATTGCACGAAGCCACCGCCGTAGCGGGTCGTGATATCGGCGTTGCGATCCAGGAGCCGCAGGACGCTCTCGGACTCGCTCGGGTCGTCCTCGCTCGCGGCGTCGAGCGGCGTCGAGCCGTAGTCGCGCGTCACGGTCAGGGTCGCCGTGCCGATCGAGGGGGGGCCCGGGCCGAGACCGCAGCCCGCCGCGGCGACGGCGCCGGCGGCCATTGCCGCCAGCGCCACCCCGCGGCTCGAGCTCATCGCCTGACCACCTTCTCGCAACTCGCGCCGATCTTGTCGTCGCCGTCGCCGCGCCTGGTCACCACCCGATCCGCGCCCGCGCCGCAGTCCACCGTGTCGGAGCCGCCCGCGGCGATGTTCACCCGGTCGTCGCCGGCCCCGGCGTGGATGACATCCCCCTTGGGGGTCCCGGCGATCTCGTCGGCGTGCCGGCTGCCGAAGACCTGGTTGCGAACGGACGGGCACGACTCGGCGCTGCCGATGCAGACCCGCCGGGCGTCCGGGATCGCCTGGTCCGTGTCGCGGGACGCCCCGATTCCTCGCGTGGTTCCATCGACCCCGGCGAGCGTCACCGTCGTGTGCCCGCCGGCGTCGGTCGGCGATACCGCGGATGTCACGCTGACCCCCGCGGCAGGCGTGCGCTTTCCGGTCGCCGCGTCGTACTGGTAGACGGTTGCCTGGTAGGCCCCCGGGGACCGGACGATCGACGGCAGGTGGAGCTGGAGCTCCGGCCCGGCGGGAAAGCTCGGCGAGAGGTACCAGAGGACCTCGTCGCCGCCTCGGATTCGCTGGCCGCCGCCGACCTGGGACTCCTTGTGGTTGAGGATCAGATCCCAGTACGCGTTGCCCGACGCGACGCTTGAGCCCACGCCGCAGAGACCGGGTCCGAACTGATCGAGGTAGTAGTCGGTCACCGATACCGGCCGCAGGGATGAGCGAGCCTTCGCCCCGTCGTTCAGAAGGCCGAGGGCGGTCGGACCGTCGAGGGTGAACGGCTGACCGCTGCCGCCCGTGCCGGCGCCGAAGCACGTGGCGCTGCGCGAGGTGCCGATCCTGCTGGTGCCGGTATAGGCGGTGAAGTCGGCCGAGACCCGGCCGCCGAGCGCGGGATCGATCACCCGCAGCTGTGCGCCGACCGTCTTGCCCTTAGCCGACGGTTTTCCATGGGCAATCGCGGGCGCCGCACACGCGGCGAGAGTCGCCGCCACTGCGGCGACCCGTACGAAACGAGAGACGCTCATCTGAGCCACCCTTTCCTCGAGGGATTGAATTGGCTGGCCGGAGGTAGGTCTCCTGGCTTCCGGGGCTGGACCTCACGCCTTCCCGCGGACGCGTCGCGTCCGCAGTGGCTGACTCGCATCGTGCGAGGTCCCCTTCCCGGTCACAGTGGCGGGACCGCGCCGGTTTCTCACCGAACTTCCCTGGCCCACCGGCCGTATGTCGAAAGGCAGTCTAGTTCGTCCGAATAACTTGCGGACGGCTTCGCCGTCCCTACATGCTGCTTTCGGACCTGAAGGTCCTCACTGCCGTTCTTCGACCTTCTTGCGGAGCTCCTCGACGACCTCCGGCATCGACTGGCGCATGCGCGAGAGCTCCCAGTGCTCGATCTTGATCAGCCGGATCTCGGAGGTTGCGATGACCGTGGCGGAGCGCTCGGACTTCTCGAGGAGGCCCTGCTCGCCGAAGACGTCGCCCGGGCCCAGGCTCGCGATCTCCTCGCCGTCGCGCACGACCTTGGCGCTCCCATCCTCGATCGCGTAGAAGTGGTTGGAGAAGCCGCCCTCCTTGACGATCTCCTTCCCGTCGGGCCACTCCTCCGTGGTGGCCCACGGCGCGATCTTCGCGAGCGTCTCGTCGGGCACGTCCGCGAAGAGCGGGATCTTCTTCAGGGTGCTGGCGTCCAAGGTCCCCTCCGGGTTCGCTTAAGGGCAGCAGGGAACCTAACCGATGGGACCGGCGAATGCGCTCCTTCGGCGAGTGACATCGGTCCGCTTGCAACGGGTCATCCCGCGAACCGCCGAAGCCCCTTCCGGACCCAGTCCGGAAGCGGCGCCTTCTTCCAGTCGTCCCGACCGACGCAGACGTGGCGCAGCGTCCCCTCGACGAGGATCTCGCCGTCGCGGACCACGTCGATGCTTGTCGTGGTGCTCGTTTCCCCGAGGTTGGTGACCGTCGAGCGGAGCTCCAGCTGGTCGTCGAAGCGGGCCGGCGCGCGAAACCGCATCCCGGCTTCGGCGAGGACCGTGTCATAGCCGCTCTCGACGAGCTTGTCGTACGGCCCGATCGCGGCGCGCCAGAGCTCGGTGAACGCAACGTCGAAGTACGCGAGGTAGTTCGCGTTGAAGACGATTCCCTGCGGATCGCACTCGCCGTAGCGGACGCGGATCTCGTAGACGTGTGGCACCGCCACGGCCGCTGAGGCTATTCGACTAGCGTGGCGCCTCGCATGGCCTCGATCCCGCGCCTGCCTTTCGTCCCCGACCTCCTGCGGCGGATCCACGTCCCCGACGACCTCGACTCGGTCACGTCGATCGGCGACGAGGACGGCGCGGCGGCGGGCGGCCTCTCCGAGGACGCCGCCGAGCGGATCTGGAAGTCGGCCGTCGACCTCTACCGAAGCGGGGTCCACCCGGCGGTGCAGGTCTGCCTTCGCCGCGAGGGAGCGGTTGTCCTGGACCGCACGATCGGCCACGCCCACGGCAACGGCCCACGCGACGACGCGGACACCGAGAAGGTGCGGGCAACGCGCGAGACGCCGTTCTGCGTGTACTCCGCGTCAAAGGCGATCACCGCGTTCGTCGTCCACCTGCTCGTGGAGCGCGGCGAGATCGCCCTCGAGGACCCGGTCGCCAAGTTCATCCCCGGCTACGAGCGAAACGAAAAGCACGGAATCACGATTGGGCACGTCCTTGCCCATCGGGCCGCGGTGCCGAACCTCCCCCGCGAGGCGATCGCGGACCTCGACCTGCTGCCGGACCGCGACTACATGACCGAGGCGCTCGCGAACGCCAAGCCGTTCGCGGCCCCCGGCCGGCTCCTCGCCTACCACGCCGTCTCGGGCGGCTTCATCCTCGGGGAGGTCGTCTACAGGGTGACCGGAAAGGACATCCGCGACGTCCTCGCCGAGGAGATCCTGGACCCCCTCGGCTTTCGCTGGACCAACTACGGAGTCCGCGAGGAGGACCTGGACGCGGTCGCCACCGACTACGTCACGGGCCCACCGCTCGCGCCGCCGTTCTCGAACCTGCTGACGCGCGCGCTCGGCCTGCCCTTCGACAAGCTCGTCGAGACCGCGGGCGACCCGCGGTTCCTGACCGGCGTGATCCCCTCCGCGAACACGGTCACCACCGCCGTCGAGCTCTCGCGCTTCTACGAGCTGATGCGCATGGGCGGCGAGCTCGACGGCGTTCGCGTGCTGAAGCCCGAGACGATTCGCACGGCGCTCACCGAGCAGTCGCACCTGGAGATCGACCTCTCGCTCGGGTTCCCCACCAGGTTCGGCTACGGCGTGATGCTCGGCGCGCGCGTGCTCAGCCTGTACGGGCGGGACACTCAGCACGCGTTCGGCCACCTCGGCTTCACCAACATCCTCTCCTGGGCCGACCCCGAGCGGGCGATTTCGGTTGCCATCCTCACCAACGGAAAGCCCACCATCTATCCGGAGATCACGCGCTTCTACGGGCTGATGCAGCGGATCACGAGCGAGTGCCCGAAGGTCCCGCCCGAGGATTGGCTCGTCTGAGCTGGGCGCGGCCGGTTGCCGACTGCCGTGCGGACCGGCCGCTCTTGACTACTCTTTCGGCCACATGACCGCATCTGAAAACTCATTCCTGTTCACGTCGGAGTCGGTGACCGAGGGTCACCCGGACAAGATCGCCGACCAGATCTCCGACGGCGTCCTCGACGCCGTCATGGCGGAGGATCCCCAGGGCCGCGTCGCCTGCGAGACGCTCGTCAACACCGGCCTCGTCGTGGTCTCCGGCGAGATCTCGACCGAGATCTACGTCGACATCCAGGAGATCGCGCGCGAGACGATCAAGCGCATCGGCTACAAGGACGCGAAGCTTGGCTTCTCGGGAGACGACTGCGCGGTGCTGAACGCGATCGACAAGCAGTCGCCGGATATCGCCCAGGGCGTGGACCACGCCCTTGAGACCCGCGAGGACCCCGCCGACGACGACAAGCTCGACGTCGCTGGTGCCGGCGACCAGGGAATGATGTTCGGCTACGCGAGCAACGAGACGCCGGAGCTCATGCCGATGCCGATCTCGCTCGCCCACAAGCTCGCCGCGAGGCTGGCTGCGGTGCGCAAGAGCGGCGAGGTCCCGTACCTCGGGCCGGACGGCAAGACTCAGGTCACGGTTCGCTACGAGGACGGCAGGCCGGTGGCCATCGAGAAGCTCCTGATCTCGACCCAGCACGCCGATGGCATCGACGCCGAGACCCAGATCCGGCCGGACCTCTGGGAGCACGTCGTCGAGCCCACCCTGCCGGCGGAGCTCTACGACGCGAGCGAGCTGAACTCCAAGGCGCACTTCCTCGTCAACCCCACCGGGCGCTTCGTCATCGGCGGCCCGGTCGGCGACTGCGGCCTCACCGGCCGCAAGATCATCGTCGACACCTACGGCGGCATGGCCCGCCACGGGGGCGGCGCCTTCTCCGGTAAGGACCCCTCGAAGGTGGATCGCTCAGCCGCCTACGCCGCCCGCTACGTCGCCAAGAACGTCGTCGCGGCCGGGCTCGCGGACCGCTGCGAGCTGCAGGTCGCCTACGCGATCGGAGTCGCTCACCCGGTGTCGGTCATGGTCGAGACGTTCGGAACCGAGCACGTGCCGACGGCGCGCATCGGCGAGTTGATCGACGAGCACTTCGACCTGCGGCCGGGAGCGTTCCGCGAGTACCTGCGCCTTCACCGTCCGGTGTTCCAGAAGACCGCGGCCTATGGCCACTTCGGGCGCGAGGACGAGGACTTCACGTGGGAGCACACCGACAAGGCGGACCTCCTGCGCGAGGCCGCTAGCGCCGAGGCCGTCGCCACCGGCTGACGCCGGCGGCCAGGCGCGGCACCGGGCAGCTCGATGAGCATCACGGTCGTCGGCTCGATCGCGTTCGACGCGGTCAAGACCCCGCTCGGGGAGCGTGAGCGCATGCTCGGCGGGGCCGCGACGCACTTCGCTCTTGCCGCCTCGTTCTTCGACACCGTCTCTGCCGTCGGCCCGGTCGGCGACGACTTCGGCCCGGAGGACTTCGAGGCCCTCTCGACCCGGGGGACGCTCACCGACGATGTCGAGCAGGTTCCCGGTGGCAAGACCTTCTTCTGGCGCGGGGAGTACGGCTGGGACCTGAACTCCCGCGAGACGCTCGACACCCAGCTCAACGTGTTCGAGTCCTTCGAGCCGAAGCTGTCGGAGACGTCGCGTGCCTGCGACGTGCTCTTCCTGGCCAACATCCAGCCCTCGCTTCAGCGCCAGGTGCTGGAGCAGTGCCAGTCGGCGCAGTTCGTCGCGGCGGACTCGATGAACCTGTGGATCGACGTCGCCCGCGACGACCTCGTGGACGTGATCCGGCGCGTCGACGCGGTGATCCTGAACGACGCGGAGCTTCGCCAGCTGACCCGGCTGCCCAACACGGTCGCGGCGGCAGAGGAGGTCCTGAGCTGGGGCCCGCGAGCGATCGTCGCCAAGCAGGGCGAGTACGGCGCCGCCCTGATCACCCCCGGGTCCTACTTTGCGGTGCCCGCCTTTCCGCTTCAGACCGTGACCGACCCGACGGGCGCCGGCGACAGCTTCGCCGGGGGGTTCATCGGGTTCGTCGCGCGGCATCTGGGAGAATCCCTGGACGAGGCCGCGCTGCGCCGAGCGATGGCCTACGGAACCGCGATCGCCTCGTTCAACGTCGAGGAGTTCGGAACCGAGCGGGTTCAGCGACTCGAGTTCGAGGAGGTCGAGAAGCGAATCGGCGAGCTCCACCGCTCGACGCAGTTCGACCACGAGCCCTTGAACTTGGACATGACCCCCACAGGAGGACAGCGATGACGACCACGGCCCCCGCCGCCCAGGACTACCGGGTGGCCGACACCGGCCTCGCCGAGTTCGGCCGCAAGGAGATCCAGCTCGCCGAGCACGAGATGCCCGGCCTGATGCAGACGCGCGACGAGTTCGCGGCGTCGCAGCCGCTCGCGGGGGCGCGGATCACGGGCTCGCTGCACATGACGGTCCAGACCGCGGTCCTGATCGAGACGCTTACCGCGCTCGGCGCCGAGGTCCGCTGGGCCTCCTGCAACATCTTCTCCACGCAGGACCACGCCGCCGCGGCGATCGCCGTCGCCGGCACACCGGTCTTCGCATGGAAGGGCGAGACGCTGGCCGAGTACTGGGAGTGCACCGAGCGCGCGCTCACCTGGCCGGACGGCGAGGGACCGAACATGATCCTCGACGACGGCGGCGACGCCACCCTCCTCGTGCACAAGGGAGTCGAGTTCGAGAAGGCCGGCGCCGTGCCGGATCCGGCGACGGCCGATTCCGACGAGTTCCGCTTGGTCCTGGAGCTGCTCGGCCGCTCCTTCGAGGCGGATCCGGAGAAATGGACGCGGCTCGCCGCCGGGATCAAGGGTGTCACCGAGGAGACGACGACCGGCGTCCTGCGGCTCTACCAGCTGGCGGCGGAGGGCGAGCTCCTGTTCCCCGCCATCAACGTCAACGACTCGGTCACCAAGTCCAAGTTCGACAACATCTACGGCTGCCGCCACTCGCTGATCGACGGCATCAACCGTGCGACCGACACGCTCATGGGCGGCAAGGTCGCAGTGATCTGCGGATTCGGCGATGTCGGCAAGGGGTGCTGCGAGTCGCTGCGCGGCCAGGGCGCGCGGGTGATCGTCACCGAGATCGACCCGATCTGCGCGCTTCAGGCCGCGATGCAGGGCTACGAGGTCCGGACGCTCGACGAGGTGGTCGAGTCCGCCGACATCTTCATCACCGCGACCGGCAACAAGGACGTCATCAGGGCGTCCGACATGGCGCGGATGAAGCACCAGGCGATCGTCGGCAACATCGGCCACTTCGACAACGAGATCGACATCGCCGGCCTCGGGCGCGTCGACGGGGCCCAGAAGATCAACGTCAAGCCGCAGGTCGACGAGTGGGTGTTCCCGGACGGCCACACGATCATCGTGCTCTCCGAGGGAAGGCTGCTGAACCTGGGCAACGCCACCGGCCATCCGTCGTTCGTCATGTCGAACTCCTTCACGAACCAGACGATCGCCCAGATCGAGCTGTTCACGAAGAACGACGACTACGACAAGCAGGTCTACGTGCTGCCGAAGCACCTCGACGAGAAGGTCGCGCGCCTCCACCTCGACGCGCTCGGCGTGAGCCTCACCGAGCTGACGCCCGAGCAGGCGGAATACATCGGGGTCTCACCCCAGGGCCCGTACAAGCCCGACACGTACCGCTACTAACCTCGTCCATCCACGCCTCCGGGCCGTTGTCGGATTAGCAGGCCATAGGCCGACCGACCTGACAACGGAGCCTCCGGGTGGCTGAGGCTGGCATGGTCCCGGCATGGCCGACGGCCGGCTGATACTGGTCGCCGGCGCGCTGCTCGCCGCCGGCCTTCTCGCGTCGCTTCTCGCCGTGCGCGTGCGGATGCCCAGCCTCGTGCTGTTCCTGGGCGTCGGCATGGCGATCGGCTCGGACGGACTCGGCTGGATCACGTTCAGCGACTACGAGCTCGAGCGCACGATCGGCATCGTCGCGCTAGGGCTCATCCTCTTCGAGGGCGGCCTCACCTCGGGCCTGCTCGAGATCAGGCCCGTGCTCGGCACCGCGGTCTCGCTCGCGATCGTCGGCACCTTCCTCACGGCCGTCCTCACCGCGCTCGCGGCGGCGCTGCTGTTCGACCTGAACGCGCGCGAGAGCATGCTCGTGGGCTCGATCGTGGCGGCGACCGACGGGGCGGCCACCTTCGCCCTGCTCCGCGGCTCGACGATGAAGCGCCGCCTCGCCCAGAGCCTTGAGGCGGAGTCTGGCCTGAACGACCCGGTCGCCGTGGTGCTCGTGCTCGGCTTCATCGACTGGATCCAGAAGCCCGGCTATGGCCTCGGTGACTTCCTCGTCCTCTTCGTCCAGGAGCTCGGCATCGGCTTGGCGGTGGGGGCCCTCGCCGGGTGGCTGGCGGTCCAGGTCTTCCAGCGGGTTCGCCTCAGCACCGCGGGGCTCTACCCGGTCGCCTCGCTTGCAACCGCCGCGCTCGCGTACGGCGGCGCCGACGCGCTTCACGGCTCCGGCTTCCTGTCCGTCTACCTGACCGGGCTCGCCCTGGGGTCAGCCCGCATCCCGGCGCGACACACGGTCACGACCTTCCACCAGGGCCTCGCGTGGGTTGCCCAGGTCGCGATGTTCCTCTCGCTCGGCCTGCTGGTCTTTCCGTCTCAGCTCGCCGACGTCGCCCTCAAGGGGACACTGCTCGCGCTCGCGCTGATCCTCGTGGCCCGCCCGGTGTCGGTGTTCATCGCCACGCTGCGCTCGCCGTTCTCCAACAACGAGCGCCTGGTCCTCGGCTGGGCTGGGCTGCGGGGCGCGGTGCCGGTCGTGCTTGCGACCTTCCCGGTGATCGCCGGCGTCTCTGAGAGCCTCGACTTCTTCAACATCGTCTTCTTTGCCGTCGTCTTCTCCACGGTGCTTCAGGGCACGACGTTCGAGCCCGTCGCGCGGCGCCTGGGCGCCACCTCCGACGAGCCCGCGCTGCCGAAGACCCCGGTCGACGTCGGCACCATCCGGGAGCTCGGCTCGGAGGTCCTCGAGTTCAGGATCCACGAGGGCTTCGCCGCGATCGGCGCCCACGTGCGCGACCTCGGGTTGCCTCGCCAGGCCCTGGTTACCGCGATCATCCGCGGCGACCATGCGGTGGCGCCGCGGGGCGCGACGCGCGTGCGCGAGGGCGACCGCCTGCAGGTGATGGTCCCGCACGGGCAGACGCGTGAGGTCGTCGAGATCGCCGAACGCTGGCAAAGCGGCCCGATCGGACCGCCGCCGCGACCGCGGCGGTCGGTGCGCACCTCGCCGCCTCTCTTCTCCGTACGGCCATGGCGGCAGTCCGACGGCGATGCGTCGAATCCCGCCGAGGTCGCGGGGCAGGCCGTCGTCGAGCGCCTGCGCGTTCGCGCGGAGCGACCCGGGGCGCTGGTCATCCTGGCCGACGGCCGCTACGCGCTGACCGGCGACATCCTCGTCACCGGGAGTCGCGAGGCCGTCACCCAGTGGGCGCGCCGGCGCGTGCTCGGCACGCCGGACGACGACGAGGAGAGCGTCTGGCTGAGCGGCGTGATCGCGAACCTCGCGGCCGACCCGGGCCTGCCGGCGAGCTAAACCGCGGCCGCGTCCGCCTCGCGGTGGTGCACGTTCATCTTCAACCCGTAGCGTGGCCTCAGTGTGATCGTGGTCTCCGGGACCACGCGGGCGCTGGGAGCCAGGTCGAAGCGCATCCGCTGGGCGATCGTGGCGGTGATCAGAGTCGCCTCCATGATCGCGAAGCCCGCCCCGATGCAGACGCGCCGTCCCGCGCCGAACGGCATGTAGGCGCCCCGCGGATGATCGTGGACGTGCTCGGGCAGGAAGCGTGTGGGGTCGAAGCGCTCGGGCTCGGGCCAGAGGCGGGGGTCGTGGTGGACGAGATGGACCGGCACGATGATCGTCGAGCCCTTCGGGATCCGGAAGCCGCCGACCTCGTCCTCTCCCACCGCCTCGCGCTCCATCACCCAGACCGGCGAGCGCAGTCGCAACGCCTCGTGGAAGCAGGCCGACGTCCACGGCAGGCGCTCGGTGTCCTCGCCGGTCGGTGCTCGGCCCCCGAGGACCTGATCGACCTCCGCCAGCAGGCGGTCGCGGGCATCGCGATTCTGGTCGAGCAGGTGCCACATCCACGCCAGGCCGTTCGCGGTGGTCTCGTGGCCGGCGAGCATGAAGGTGACCACCTCGTCGCGGATCTGGCGGCGCTCCATCGGCCGCCCGTCCTCGTCGCGCGCCGCCAGCAGCAGGCCGACGAGATCGCTGGGGTCCGCTTCCGGGTTCGCCTCGCGGGCCGCGATCAGCTCGTCGACGACGGTGCCGATCGTCTGCAGGCCGTCGCGCAGGCCGCGCAGGCTTCGCAGCGGAAGCGGCGCGTGGTATAGGAGCCAGGCGCCGGCGTCGATGACCCAGCGTGGCGCCGAAGCGACGAGCTGGAGCCGCGCGGCGGCGGTCCCGCCTCGCAGGCCGGCCAGCACCGCCGGACGGAGCCGCTCGGCCTGGTTCTCCAGCTGCGATCCGAAGAGCGCGCGCCCGACGACGTCAAGGGTGAGTGCGTTCATCTCCGCCGCGACGTCGAGCTCGGTCCCCTCGGGCCTCGCCTCCGCGGCCGCCACCCAATCCGTGATCGCCCCGGTCATGTGCTCTGCGAACTGGCCAAGGTGGCGCTTCGCGAACATCGGCTGGATCAGCCGGCGCTGCTTCGACCAGGCCTCTCCCTCGTTCGTGAGCAGGCCCTTGCCGAGGCCGCCCACGGCCAGCAGCCGGTACTGGAACGACTTCCGGTAGTTGTCCTGGTTCGTGACGAGGACGTGGCGCAGATGCTCCGGGGAGCGCAGGGAGATGATCGGCCTCCCGAGCGGCCTGATGCGGACGACGTCGCCGTAGCCCTCGAACTCGTGGAGGACGTCGAGGATGTTCGGGCGGGTCAGGAGCCGGTAGGCCATCCGCAGGTTCGACGGACCCGGAGCCTTCCTCCCGCGTCGATCCTGACGGTGGTGTAACCTTGTCATGATCTGATGTCGAGGTTATCAGGTGAGCCCCTGCCCGAGCACCCCCAGCACGAGGTCGCAGTGGTCGGCGCGGGCCTGAGCGGGATCGGCATGGGCATCGCCCTGCGCCGGGCGGGAATCGAGGACTTCGTGATCCTCGAGCGCGCCGGCGACGTGGGCGGAACCTGGCGCGACAACACGTATCCCGGCGTCGGCGTCGACATCCCGGCGCAGGCCTACCAGTTCTCCTTCGAGCTGAACCCGGACTGGTCAGGGGTCTTCGCGCGCGGCGACGAGGTGCAGGCCTACGTCCAGCGCACGACCGATCGCTACGGCGTCCGCCCCCACATCCGCTTCAACACCAACGTCCGCGAGCGGGTCTGGGACAGCGAGCAGCAGCTCTGGCGCCTGAAGCTCGACGACGGCGTTCTCACCGCTCGCTACGTGGTCGGGGCGGTCGGCCCGTTCGTCGAGCCGAAGCCGCCGGCCATCCCCGGGCTTGGGGACTTCCGCGGCAAGGTCCTCGAGTCCGCCTGCTGGGACCATCGCTACGAGCTCCAGGGCAAGCGGGTCGCGATCGTCGGCACCGGGGCCAGCGCCGTACAGATCATTCCCAAGGTCGCAAGGGAGGTCGAGCGCCTCGACGTCTATCAGCGGACGCCGATCTGGGTCGCCCCGAAGTTCAACCCGCCGACCCCCGACGCCGCCAAGCGCCTCTACCGTCGCTTTCCGGCCGTCCAGAACGCCGTCCGCCGGGTCGCCACCGGCGCGACCGAGGTGATCGTCGTCTTCATGGTCATCAACCACCGGCGGCTGCCGTTCATCGCGCGCGGGCTGCAGCGCTCGCTCCGCAACGGCTGGTACCGCGCCCAGGTGCCCGACCCGGAGCTCCGCCGCAAGCTCACGCCCTCCTACGGCTTCGGCTGCAAGCGCCCGGCGGTCTCGAACACGTACCTGCGCACGTTCACGCGCGACAACGTCGAGCTCGTCACCGCCCCGATCGAGCGCATCACGCAGACAGGCGTCGTCGACGCCGAGGGCCGGGAGCGCGAGGTCGACGCACTCATCCTCGCCACCGGCTTTCGGCTGGCGAGCGATCCCGAGGTCCACCGGCACACGCCGATCCGCGGACGCGACGGCTTCGACCTGGCGACGGCGTACGAGCGGGACCGCCTCGCCTCGTATGAGGGCATCAGCCTTCCGAAGCTGCCCAACCACTTCATGATGTTCGGCCCCTACGGCTGGACCGGCGGCACCTGGCACCAGCTCGTCGAGACCACAAGCGCCCACGTCATTCGCGTCATCGAGGAGGCGCGCCGGCGCGGCGCGGCGGAGGTCGAGGTCACCCAGGACGCCACCGATCGCTGGACGGCCTTCGTGCGCAGGCGGCTCGAGCACTCGCTCTGGCAGACGAACAACTGCGGGCCTGCGAACAGCTACTACTTCGACCATCACGGCGACACGCCGTTCCTGCGGCCCACTTCGGCCGCGCAGGCGAAGCGCGCCAGCCGGACCTTTCCGCTGTCCGACTACACCTTCACCCGGGCCCGGGCCCGGACGGGGGCCGCGCCCGCCGCTGCCGCTGCCGCCTGATCGGCACCGGCGCGCGGGCCCGCGCCTATCATCGCCGCGATGCGCGGACGTCTCCTGGCGGGCGCAATCGCGGGGCTTGCGCTCGCCGCGGCGCTTCCGGCAGGCGCCCTCGGGTCGAGCCCGCTTCACTGGCGCGGCATCGTCGAGGGCGCGTACGGGCCGAGCTGGTCACACGCCGAGCGCATCCGGGTGCTGCGCTGGATGCCCTCCCACGGCTTCGACGCCTACGTCCACGCACCGAAGAACGACGTCTATCAGCGCACGAACTGGCGCGATCCCTACCCGGCGGCCGAACAGTCGGCCTTCGATCGCGAGATCCGGCTCGCGAGGCGGCTCGGAGTCCAGTGGATCCCCAACCTCAGCCCGGCGCAGGCGGAGATCCCGACTCCCTCGCTCCCGAACCGGCCGCCCAGCCGCGATCTCTGCTTCTCCTGCGCCGCCGACCTTCGGGTCGTCGCCGGCAAGCTCCAGCCCTTCATCGACGCCGGCTCGCGTACCGTGATGATCTCCTTCGACGACGTCACCAAGGTGATGACGCACCCCGAGGACCTCGGCCGCTACGGCACGGGCAGCCGCGCCTTCGGAGAGGCAAACGGCGACTTCCTCACCCGCCTCCTCGCCCGCCTGCGGCAGACCCACCCGAGCATCCGGCTGCTCACCGTCGGAGCCGATTACAGCGGCACCGCCGACACCGACTACCTGCGCGGGCTGCGCGCGACGCTCGCGCCCGGCATCGGGGTGATGTGGACCGGGACGAACATCCCCTCCGAGCACTGGCGGCCCGCCGATGCCCACGCCTACGGGAAGCTCATCGGTCGCCGCCCGCTGGTCTGGGACAACTGGACCGACGACGACACGGCCGGCAACGCAACGCCCGCCGGCACGGCGCGGCTCTTCCTCGGCCCCTACACCCGCGAGCCGGCGACCGCCCGAGCCGTCGGCGGCTTCTTCTTCAACCCGGCCAACGAGGCCGACCTCAACTTCCTGCCGCTGGCCACGGCCGGGGCATGGATGGACCATCCGGGCTCCTACCGGCCCCGCCACGCCTGGCGCGCGGCGATCCGGGAGCTGGCGCCGGGGAGCCGGCGGCGCGCCCGAGCACGCCGCCACTCGCTCCGCGCTTGGGCGGAGGCAAGCTGGTCCAACAAGCTCGACCGGGAGCGCTCCGATCCGACCTTCCAGCGCCGCGCGGATGCCTTCCTCGCCGCCTACGAAAAGGGCGCGCGATGGCCGAGCCCCGGCCGTCGTCTGCTTCGCGAGCTGACCCTCGTCGCCCGCGCGCCGACCCGGCTGAAGCGGCTTCCCGATCGGGCGATCGCGGCCGAGGCCGGTGAGTTCCTGGACGCCGGGGCACAGAGCGCCCGCGACGGCCGCCTCGCCGCGAAGCTGCTCGCGGCGGAGCGCCCCGCGCTGCGCGTGACCGCGGATCACGGCGGCTACCGCGGCCTCGCCGCCCCGCCCGATCCGGCGGCGGCAGCGGCGCTGCGGTCAGACCTCGCCGTCGCCGACCAGAACGCGCGGGCGTCGAGCGAGTTCGTCTACGGCTGGCGCACTCCGTTCGCGTTCGACATTCCACCGTACCCGGTGCCCGGCAACGCGATGGACGCCTTTGTCGACGCCGCTCGCGACGACGATGCGAGCTGGGTCCCCAGCGAGTCCCTTGCCGCGAGCTCGGTCCGCGTCGCCCTCGCCGGCAAGCCGGTCGCGCTGGATGGCTCCGGCCGGTTTCGCCTGCGCGGGACGGCGTGCGGCAAGCGGCTGATCGCCACCGACGGTGACGGCGGCACGACCGGCCTCACCGTACCGGGCTGCTAGCCGGTCCAGGACCCGTCGATCCGGCCGGCGACGTCGATGTCGCGGGCGGCCCGGATGTGGGGCTTCTCGATCTCGCGGGCGACGTATCGCGCCACGAAGCGGCCGATCTCGCGATCGATGCCCGCGACGCGCTGCAGCACCGTGGCGCGCAAGCCGTCGGCCGTAACCACCACCGTGACGTCGCGCCAGGTCGGCTTGTCGACGTCGATCACGAGGCGTAGCGGCGGTGCCGCCCGCGCTGTCAGCCGAAGGCCCACGGTGACGTCGGCGTGGAAGCGGTGGGTGTCGACGCCGAGGTCGATGCGCAGGTCGAGCGAGACCGGGATCACGAGGCGGAAGGCGACCTCCTCCGCGGCCAGACGGTCGGCGGAGGCCGAGCCCACCACGCCGGAGGCGCTGACCTGAGCGAGGCGCCCAGGGCCGGCGCCGATCGGGCCAAACTCGATCTCGTCGCCCGCGAGGCCGCTCATCGCACCGACGATCCTCGCCTCGGTGACGGCGTGCTCGAAGAACCCGGTGCCGAAGACCGCGTACGAAACCCGGTGATCCTCCGGTGGCGCCGGCTCTGTCGCCATGGCGGTGATTATCCGGGCCCGCGGCGTCGGAAGCTAGAGCCCGTTGAAGAAATCCTGGATCTCCCCGATGACTCCGCCGGCCCCGTCGAGCAGCGTCCCGGCGTGCCGGACCGCTCCGATCAGCTGCTCAACCGGAAGGTGCTCGGCGACCGTGTGAAGCGCCGACGCGACGGGTCCGGGAATCGTCCCGTTCTGCCCCGCGTCGTCGATTGCCCGCAGCAGCCCGGCGCGAAGCGCGGCGGCGAGCCGCGGATCGTTGGCGAACGCGTCGCGGCCCTCGCTGGTGCCGAGGGCGAGCACGAGCGTCTCGCGGGAGACGTGAAGCTCGCACGCGGCGCCGTCGAGCGCCGAGAGCGTGAGCGCCTGGGCGACCTGGTCGGCGCCGGTTGGCGCCTGCATCGGGCGCGGCTGGCACGGGTCGGCGGTGGCCGCGGGAGAGTAGGACGAGCCGCCGAGGGCCAGGTAGACGGCCACCAGCGCGATTGACGCCAGGCAGGCGGCCGTCACGAGCCTGCGGCCGCTCACAGCTCCGTCCTCCGCGCGAGACCGATCGGCACAAGGGCGGCCAGGCCGAAGGCGGCGGCGAGCATGAACGAGTCGCTGAAGGCATTCGTCGCCGCGCGGTCGAGCTGGTCCTGGAGGTCGGCCTTCAGCTCGAGCTCGGAGTCGCGTTCGGCGGGGTCCGAGGGAAGCGGCTCGAACGCCGGGTCGATCACCGGCACCTTGCCCCGCTCGGCGGTCAGCCGGTCCGCCAGGCGCTGCGCGAGGTCGATCTTCGTGAGCGCCGGCAGCCGGGCGTCGAGCAGCGCCGCAGTCCCCGCCTTCTCGGCGGCGTCGCGCTGCTCGGCGAGATCGGCGGTGAAGATCGGGGTCATCACCAGGAGCCCGGCGACGACGCCGAGGTGGCGTGAGGCCAGCGTGAAGCCGCCGTGTACGGCCTGCGGCGCACGCCCCTCGAGAGCGGTGTGGGTCAGCGCCGAGAGTACGAACGCCAGCCCGGCGCCGACCAGCAGCTGCGGCGCGAAGGTGGCGACGATCAGCGCCTTGGGCAGCAGGGCGAGCCCGGCGAGGCCGCCTGCGAGGAGGATCGCCCCGGCGATCGCGCGCTCGCGGGGCGTGCCCGTGCCCCCGGCAACCCGGCCGGTGGCGAGCGCCGCAAGCGGCGAGAACGGTCACGGCGAGAGCCGCGGTGATCGGCGAGCGGCGCCAGCCCTCGATGATCAGCAGGACGAGCAGGAAGAGGGCGGCGGCGAGCGCGGCCGAGACGAGGGCGAGCGCGACGTTTGCCGCGAGGTGAGGCCGGTAGGCGGCGCGCTGCGGGCCGCCGGGGTCCCCGGACTCGCCGCGAGCCTGGGCGAGGAGCGGAATCGCGACGGCGAGCGCAAGCGGAATCTGGACGAGGAAGATCGACTGCCAGGACACGAGCTGCGTGAGGATCCCTCCCACCGCCGGGCCAATCGCCGCCCCGGCGGCACCGGCCGCGGCCCAGACGCCAACCGCGCGCTGCTCGGAGCCCAGGGCCGCCGGAAGCAGCTCGAGTGCCCCGGTCACCGCGCAGGCGCCGCCGAGCGCCTGCACGCAGCGGGCCGCGATCAGCGGTGCCAGCGTGCCCGAGAGCCCGCAGCCAAGGCTGCCGGCGGCGAAGACGGCGAGGCCGGCGAGCGTCACCCGGGCGGCGCCCAGGCGCCGCGCCGCCAGTGCCCCGGGCACCGCAGCGGCCGAGAGCACGAGGTTGAACGCGATCAGCACCCAGATGACGGCGTTGACGGAGACGTCGAACTCGCGGTAGATCTCCGGCAGCGCCAGGACCACGATCGACGCGTCGGCGAGGACCATCCCGACCGCGACGCCCAGGGCGAGAGGCAGGCGGCGGTCGTAGCCCATTGCGCCAGGATCCCACGGTGCCGGGTGGAGTCGCCGCCTCGCGGTAGAGTCGGGCAGCATCGTGAGTGCCACCGCGACGAGGACGCCGGCAGCCCTCGAGGCCGAGCCCACCGGGGGCCTACCGCCCGGGCCGCGGACCCCGGCCGTCGTCAACACGGCCCGCTTCCTGCGACGGCCGCTCGAGACCCTGCTCGGCTGGCACGAGCGCTACGGGGACTTCTTCACGGTCCGGCATCTGATGTTCGGAACCGGCGTCTACGTGGCCGACCCCGAGGCGATCCGCGAGCTGATGACCGGCGACCAGTCGGACCTGCACGCAGGTGAGGCGAACGAGCCGCTCTCCCCCGTCCTCGGCGAGCACTCCGTGCTCGTCCTGGACGGCGCCGAGCACATGCGCCAGCGAAAGCTCCTGCTGCCGCCCTTCCAGGGCTCGGCCGTGAACACCTTCCGAGAGGTGATCCGAGACGTCGCCGCGGCGGAGGTGGCGCACTGGCGCGCCGGCGACGAGTTTCCGATCCGCGAGCGGATGCGCGCCCTCACCTTCGAGGTCATCTGCAGAGCCGTCTTCGGCGTCACCGAGCCCGAGCGGATCGAGCGGCTGCGCGCCGCGATCGGCCCCGTCATGGACACCGGCTCGGCCGTCCTGTTCCTCACCGGCGCCGTTCCCTTCGATCTCGGCCCCCTCAGCCCATGGGGCCGCCTGCGCCGCAGGCTCGAGCGCGTCGACGCCCTGCTCTACGAGGAGATCGAGCGTCGCCGCGGCGAGGCGGACCTCGAGTCGCGCACCGACGTGCTCTCGATCTTGCTCCGCGCCCGCGACGAGGACGGCCAGGCGATGAGCGACGTCGAGCTTCGCGACGAGCTGATGACGATGCTGGCCGCCGGGCACGAGACGACGGCCACGGCGCTCGCGTTCTCGTTCGAGCTCCTGCTCCGCCACCCGGAGACGCTCGCCCGCCTTCGCGAGGAGCTCGAGACCGGCGACGACGCTTACCTGAAGGCCGTGGTCACGGAGAGCCTGCGGATCCGCCCGGTGATCGACGGCAACGAACGCACGCTCACCAAGCCCCGCGTCGTCGGAGACTGGGAGCTGCCGGCGGGCATCAGGGTGTACCCGGCAATCGTGCTCGTCCAGCGCCGCGAGGACCTCTTCCCGCAGGCGGACCGCTTCCGTCCGGAGCGCTTCCTGGACGGCGCCCCCGAGGCCTACACCTGGCTCCCCTTCGGAGGCGGCATCCGCCGTTGCATCGGCGCGGCGCTGGCCCAGGCCGAGATGGCGGAGGTCATGCGCGTAGTCGTGCAGAGCGCGGAGCTCGAACCCGTTCGGCCCGAGCCTGATCCGGTGGTCATCAAGGGCATCACGCTCGCGCCCCGCCACGGGACGCCGGTGCGGGTCATGCGCTCCGGGCAACCGGCCTAGCGCCGGCGGTAGAGCTCGCCGCACGGCGCGGACCGCAAGGCGGGCGTCGTCCGTATCGAGGGCATGGTCACGACGACCGCAACCTCGGCCCTCGCGGATCACGCCGCGCGCCTGCGCTCCGACGGATTCGTCTCGATTCCGGGTGTGCTCGCCCCCGCGGAGATCGGCCGGCTCGCGACGGGGCTCGATCGCGTCTACGAGGAGGAGCGCGCTGCGGGCAGGCTCGGCGAGAACGGCACGATGCACGTCCTCGGCGGGCTCGGACGCGATCCGGCGTTCCTGGAGCTCGTCGATCATGCCGCGGTCCTTCCCACGATCTGCGGGGAGCTCGGCTGGAACATCCACGTCTACCACTCACACCTCGACGTCACGCCGCCCCGAGCCGTCCCGCGCGACCCGCCGGTGTGGGGCTGGCACCAGGACGGCGGCCGTCAGAACCTGGACATCGACGGCGTCGGCCCGCGGCCGCGGCTGTCCCTCAAGGTCGCCTTCTGGCTCTCGGACGTGGCCGAGCCCGGGCGCGGCAACATGCTCGTGCTTCCGGGCAGCTGCGAGGAGAACTCGCTGCCGAGGCCCGCACCGGGCGAGAGCTTCGAGCAGCCACGCGGCGCGATCCCCCTGCTCGCCCGGGCGGGCGACGCGCTCGTCTTCGACCGCCGGCTCTGGCACTCGCGAAGCGACAACCTCTCGACGGCCACGCGCAAGGCGATCTTCGTGGCCTACACGTTCCGCTGGATCCGTCCCCGCGACGACCTCGGGATCGACCGGGACAACGCTCGACTCTCGCCGATCCGGGCCCAGCTCGTCGGCGGTGCCGGCGACAACCACGCCCATTGGGGCCTCGGTGTCGATCCTGCTCCGCTACGCGCGGCGCTCGCGGCGCGCGTAGCGCTCGACCCGGCGGTCTCAAGGCACCGCTGAGGCCGGTTCGTCCAGCGGCGATCGCGATCGACGGCGCGATCATGGTTCGTTGCTGCTCTCCGACGGCTCCGCTACGGGAGCCCGGCTTCAGCCGGTCGGCCTTCGACGGGCCGGATGCTCGCCGCCGCCGCGGCG
>CAVUEV010000004.1:0-200465 GCA_963740625.1 uncultured Actinomycetes bacterium | reverse complement strand
AGGTCGCGGGTTCAAATCCCGCCCCCGCTACTCAGAAAGCCCCTCGTAATCCAGGGGTTTTCGCGTTCTCGAAGGCGAGCGGTTCGAATCGGTCGTCCCAATGTCGTCCCATTCGTCTGGCACGCTGAGAAGTATTCAGCACTTGCCGGGCTCAAGAACGCGAGCCGCGAACGAGATGGCGTGCCCACGGCGCGCAAGCGGCACTGAGGGACTTGGACCGCGAATTCGTCCGTGCCCATCACAGACTCCAGTCGTGGGGCGTCCGGCCCGAGATGTGAGGACAGATTGGACTCAACTGACTGTGTCTCGATTGCTGCGACGCCTGGCGAGCAACAAGGACCGGGAGGTCTCTTCCCGTTAGCGAGCTCGCGGTTGTGGTGCGCGAGATGCCAGAGCACGGCCACCGGGGTCCGTCGACACGCATCGTGGGGAGGGCCGGCTGAGGAAATTCAACTCAATGCGCTGCCACAGCGGGCCGAGAAGAGTTGCCCATGGGATCTATCGTCACACGCAACTGCTCTTCCAGATCTTTCGCTTCCGCGACCGCAGCAGCTTTTGTGGCGTGGGTTGCGATGGGAATACCTAGGCCAGCAACGCGATTGATCCAGCGTCGACGGTCGACCCGGACCGTCCGAATTATTGGGTTCCGTTGCTGGCCGTTTCCGGGACTCCTGAGAAGCGTCAAGAGAGTCAGAAGCACTTGCCGATGGAGTTGAGAACCGGGCGCCCCTCCCAGTTTGAGCCATCCGAGGAGGCCCTTGAGCCGAACGCGGTTACATCCATCAGCATCATTTAGCGCCCATACGGCCCAGCCGCGGACATCTTCGTCCGAGTCGGTTGCAAGGCGAGCGAGAATCTCCATGGCGGCCTCAGACTGGCGACCGTAAAGCCCAATCGCTGCACCGCGCCTCACCCGAGCGTCTCGGTGCTTCGATAGGCGAGACAATGCCTTAGTACCTGGCGCCCCTGGCACCTTGTTCAGCTGCTCCGCCGCATTTGCCTGGACGACTTCGTAGGGCTCCTGCGCAGGCGAAGGAGAGACTCAGCTTCGAATCGCGGAAGTGGATCATCAAGCTGGCCGATGAGCAGCGCCGCGAGCGCGTGGCGGGCCGGGTCCGGGTGAGGCAGAAGGGTTTCGATCAGCGAGTGCAGTCTCCGCGGAGACCGTTCCGCAAGCTCCAAAAAAGCCATGCGGTTAGCGCTCCTAGCCCGAACGTCAGCGGCATACGGGATCGCGTTCTCAATCAGCGCCTCAGTGTCAGGGCTCATTGGTACTCCAGCAACGATGCGAGGTATTCACCATCAACCTCAGAATAGACCGCTCCGTCCCGCCCAAAAGCAAGATCGTCAGTCGGCGAGGCTCCGAACGCCGATTTGATCCGATGGATCCTGTCGCTGACCAAGCGCCTTTCGATTCCGCACTCAGAGAAAAGGTGGCGCTTGATTCGTTCGGGCGCGTCGCGTCCGCGAAAAGCGCCCGCCGGGATCGTCACGAGCTCAACAGATGAATCAAGTATCTAATAAAGTCCACAATAGCAGGGTATCTCTTTGACTATATGATAGGCTTTCAGCATCGAAACTTCGAAATTGCAAGCCTTTCTTAACGTCCGTCAGGCCGCCCAGTTGCTTGGCGTGCACGAAAACACGATCCGAAACTGGGTCAACGATGGGCGGCTTGAAAGCATGCGCCTACCTGGCTCGCGCTTCCACCGCTTCCGCCGAGCCGACGTTGACGCTCTGGGCGCGCACAGGCGTCGCGCCGACGCCTCCCTTGCTGCCGCCCGGCGGGTAATCGGCCCCGAGCTTGTTGATGCCACTCAGCTTCATCACTGGGCGGAGCGCGAGGAGGCGCGCTCTCTATTCCCATTCGTTGTCCGGCGTCTCCTCGCGGCAACTCCGGGCGTTACGGCCATCTCAGTTCGCGCGGCTGAGGGCACAGACTTATCTGGATGGGATGGCCGAGCGAGATCAACTGGCAGCGACTACCTCCCTGCCGGTGAGCTGTTATTTGAGTTCGGGGTTGGCAAGGGGATTTCCAAGAAGGCGCAAGAAGACTTCGACAAGCGAGCGTCGGAGCTCGGTGAGGGTGCGGCGGATTTCACTTTCGTGTTCGTTACGCCTCGCCGCTGGGCCGCCGGCCCCGGCTGGGCCCGGGAGCGCGCGAGGGCCGGGCCGTTCGCCGATGTCAGGGTTCTCGACGGTGACGACATTGAGGGATGGCTGGTCGAATCAGCCTCAGTCCACTACTGGATCTCCGAACAGCTTGGGCGTAGGCCAAGCGACGCGACCACGCTTGAGCGCTGGTGGGAGCGTTTCGCCGCAAGGACTGATTTGGCGCCGGAAGAGGCTGGTGCTCGCCGCGGTGATCCCCTGTCCGCTTCCGTCCGCGCTCTTTCTTGCTGGTCGTGAAACGAGGCGCCAAGAGCTCTTGCAAGGGCTCGAGAATGGTCCGATCGCACTCGCCGTGACCAGCAGCTGGCGAGACGACGCCCTGGCGTTTATCTATGCGGCCTTGACGAGTGAGCCCGAGCGTGAGCTTGTGCAGCAGGCTCTGGTGATTCAAACGGCCGAGGTCTGGGGGCGCACGGCAACGCAGGCTGAAGCCAGCATTCTTGTCCCTCTCTTTCCCGACCCGGATACGAGTCTTGCCGTTCGTCACGGCCATTCCGTCATCCGGCCTGCCGATCGCGAGGAGAGCTTTGGCGCTGCGATTGACCTCAGCCTGGTCAGCCGCGAGGACGCACGAGAGGTGTTCGAGCAAGCGGGCGTTCCCTGGGACCGAGCTCACATTTTGTCGGGCTTGGCTCGGCGCAGTATGCCCTCGCTGATGCGCAAGCTAGCCCGGGATCCTGTCTTGGAGCGACCGCGCTGGAGTCGGGACGAGGTGGGTGCCGCGATAGCGCCGCTGGCGCTGGTCGGCGGCTGGACCGAGTCGGAAGCGGACGTTGACGTTGTCAGTGTGATTGCTGGTGCTTCCGCGACCGAGATTGAGCGCACACTCACGCCCTGGCTCGACGTGGCCGACGCGCCCTTTGTGCGTTCAGCCCGGCGCTGGTATCTGGCATCGCGCGAGGATGCCACCGCGCTATTGCGGCTGCAGCTGACTCGCAAGCAGCTCGAAACCTGGCGCGAGAAGGCGGTTGAGGTCTTGACTGAGCCCGATCCTGCGCTGGAGCTCCCGCTTGAAGAGCGCTACATGGCTGGACTGCGAGGCAAGACGCGTCGCTTCTCGGACGCTTTGCGCTCGGCCTTCGCCGAAGGAGCGGCAGCCCTTGGCGCCGATACGGAGACGGTTTTGTCAGACAGTCGGACCGGCGCCGGGCACGCTGCGTGGCTGGTCCGTGAGGTACTTGGGCGGGCAGCGGAGCAAGAGAAAGGTGAACTCTGGGCGGCTCTTTCGGACCAGCTTCCACTGCTGGCCGAAGCAGCTCCTGACGTCTTTCTAGACGCCGTCCACGACGATCTCGACCGAGAAGAGCCCATCCTTCTGCGCCTTTTTCAAGACAGCGAAGCCCAGTCGGCGCTGTTTGCATCTTCACCGCACACCGGCCTTCTGTGGGCGCTTGAGACCTTGGCCTGGTCGCCGGAACATTTTCTGAGTGCAGTCTCGGCCCTGGCCCGCCTTGCGGCAATCGATCCAGGAGGTCGGCTGTCGAATCGCCCGTCGGCCAGCCTCGGGACAATCCTCGTCATCTGGATCCACCAGACCTCGGCAACGCTCGAGCAGCGGCAAGACGCGTTGACTCGCATCTGTGACCTGGATCCAGCGGTCGGCTGGCGTCTAGTAGGCCGGCTATGGCCGAAGTCGCAGGGTTGGATTACTCCGCCGAGTGCCCCGCGCTTTCACGATTGGGCGCCGGAGGTGCGAGAGGTGGCGGTCGAGGAGTGGCTGAGCGTCGTCCAGCGTCTTGTCGAACTGTCGATCGAGCTTGCACGAGACGATGCCGAGAGATGGCGCGATCTTCTTCAGCGTCTTGGCCCGCTGCCAGCCGCCAGCCGTGAGGTGATTATGAGTGCCCTCGAGGAAGCGATCGAGCGGGAGATGTTCGGGGGGTCAAACACGATGATCTGGGAGACGTTGAGCGAGGAGATCGCCCGCCACCGTTCGCACCGCGACGCGCACTGGTCTCTTAGCGAGGACGCGCTCGAGCGCATGGAGAGGGTTCGGCAGTCGCTTGAGCCGGAACAAGACCTCGATCGGTTCCGTCGATTGTTTACCCGTTGGCCTCAGGGGGATGGCCTAGATAAGTCAAGCTATTCGACCTATCGCGACAAGCTCTTGGAGATGCGCACGGAGGCTCTAGAGCAGATCGTCGAAGAGCGAGGGCTGCAAGGTATTGAGGATCTGGTCGACCGTTCTGAGGTGCCCGCCGAAATAGGGGATCTGGTCAGCCTGATCTATTCCGATCGGTTCGAAGGGGAGTTCCTCGCGTGGCTGGCGGCAGAGGACGAAGCGCGGCGTGAGTTGGCGCGAGGGTGGGCCGTTGGCGAGACGCAGCGAAAGGGGCCCGGGCGCCTGACCGAGCTACTGGATCAGTTGGCAGCCGATGCCTCCGAGAAGCGATTGACCCTTCTGATTGCAGCCGGAGCGCGCGCCTCGACATGGAACCAGCTAGCGAGTGAAACGCGCGAATTGACCGAGCGCTACTGGGAGGCGATGGATACCTGGGGCATCGAGTCTTATGACCTGGACCGGGCAGTTACTGAGCTCTTGGCGCGTGGCCGGGGCTGGGCGGTCGTGCAGCTGCTAGCGGCTCAACTCCACGGCGCCGAGGACGGATCACGCCCCATTTCAGAGGAGCTCATAGTGAAAGGTCTTCAAGCCGCTCTTGCCGACCAACGAACCGAATCTCTTGACATTTCGATGGCCGGCTACGAGGTCGGTGTCCTCCTTGACTATTTGGCTGCCGGTGACGTCGAGCCGGGCGTTGTCGCCAGCTTTGAGTACGGCTACTTCACCTTGCTCGAGCATTACCGCGAGCCGACTGCACTGTATGCGGAGCTCGCGCGGACGCCGGAGCTCTTTGTCAGCCTTGTGGCCCGTGTCTACCGTGGCGCTAGTGAAGAGCCTCGCCAGCTGAGCTCCGGTGACGAGAAAAATGCTGAGCAAGCTTGGCTGGTTTTGCATCAATGGCGTCTGGTTCCGGGCGCGACCGACGATGGCAGCCTCGACGGTGAACATCTCAAGAATTGGGTCACCGACGCGCGCTTCGCACTCTCTGATCTAGATCGGGCCGACATCGGTGACCAGCAGATCGGTCAGCTGCTGGCATCGAGCCCAGCCGACGCTGACGGGATCTGGCCGCCTAAGGCGGTGCGCGAACTGATCGAGACACTTGGCTCAAGCCATCTCGAAACCGGCATCAACATCGGTCGTATCAACAATCGGGGCGTCACCTCCCGCGGCGTATATGACGGGGGTGGGCAAGAGCGCGATCTCGCTATTCGCTACCGCGAGTGGGCTGCAGCAACAAGTCACCAGTGGCGGCGGACCAGTCGGCTGCTGCGGGAGCTAGCAGAGGAGTATGAGCGAGATGCGCGCTGGCAAGACGCGCACGCCTCGGTCACTTCGGATTTGGGTTAACCGAAGCGATTCGCACGATGTCCTTACCGTCGGCCGAGTGCCGGGGCTCATAACCCGGAGGTCGCGGGTTCAAATCCCGCCCCCGCTACCCCGAAAACCCCTGGTAATCCAGGGGTTTTCGCGTTTCACACAGCCGGTGGTCTGGATCCGTCGTCCCAATCTCGTCCCGTCTGTGGTCGCTCTGAACGCTATTCAGGTCGAGAGGAGTTCTCGGGCCAATCCGTGGCGATATGTCTTCTGACCGCTAGATTCGCAACGTGGGGCTCGAGAGGCGGAGGAAGAGGTGCGGCTGGCTGGTCGCGATCGCGGGGTTCTGCTTTTTGATCCTCGCGGGCTCGGCGCTTGCGGCATTCCCCAACGATCCTCCGAACGACCCCGCCTACGACCCGGCCGAGCAGGGTGGCCAGGCGACCTGCGCGAGCAAGTCCGCCGACGACGAGCAGCACTACCTCTACTCGTTCATGCCGCAGTGCACGCCGAATGCGAGCGACCCGGAGAACGCCGCCGGCGGCTCCGAGGACAAGGCGTGGGCGAAGTACTCCGCTGGGGACGGCCACACGGTTATCGCCTACATCGAGGGCGGCATCAACTGGCGAAACGAGCCGGAGGAGCTTGCCGACAAGGTCTTCCTCAACAAGGGCGAGTTGCCGAAGCCCACGACGCCCAAGCAGGGCAAGAAGAAGTGCCCGGGCGCCCTCTGCGCGGCGGACTACTCGGACACCAAGGACTCCAACGGCAACGGGATCGTCGATCCCGAGGACATCATCGTCCGCTACTCCGACGGCGTCGACGACGACCACAACGGCTACACCGACGACATCTCGGGCTGGGACTTCTACAACGACCAGAACGACCCGGCCACCCTGGACTCGCAGTACGACCATGCGAACGGCCAGCAGCGGCAGGCGGCCTCCCAGACCAACAACGGCGTCGGCGAGGCAGGCGTCTGCCCGCGGTGCATGGTGATGCCGATCAAGGCCGGCGCCGAGGCGCTCGACCGCACCGACGACCTGGCGCAGGCGTGGCTCTACGCGGCCGACATGCACGTCGACGTCCTCGTCTCGGTGACCGCCGACCTGGGCTACTCGAGCTTCATGCGCCAGGCCGTCAACTACGACTGGCGCCACGGGGTGACGATGGTGCAGGCGTCCAACGACTTCGAGTCGACCGATCACCAGGGCGGCATGTTCTGGCCGCACGTGCTGCCGGGCAACGGCCTCGTCGCGAACTCGGCCGGGCTGTCGATCCTGCCGAATGGGGCGGCGGTTCAGAACCAGAACACGACGACGTACCGTGCGCGTTCAGCCTTCACCTCGTTCGGCACCCACAACATGTTCTCGGTGGCCACGCAGGGCGGGACCACGTCGGAGTCGACGCCAACCGTCGGCGGCACGATGGCGCTCGTCCTCTCCTACGGGAAGAAGGCGGCGCGCGAGCGCAAGATCGCGCGGCCCCTCACCAACGACGAGGCGATCCAGGTGGTTCGCGCGACGGCCTCGGACATCGCGAGCGACCCGAACCCGCCGAGCGGCTGGCCGGCGAAGCCGGGCTTCGACCTGCAGTACGGCTACGGGCGCCCCAACGTCTACAAGGCGATGCAGGCGGTGTCGAAGAACCGGATCCCGCCGGAGGCGTGGATCAACTCGCCGCGCTGGTACTCGCTCTACGACCCGAAGAAGACAAAACGCGTGACCGTCACCGGGCACGTCGCCGCAAGCCGCTCGAAGCACTACTCGTACAAGCTCCAGTTCGCACCGGGCGCGGAGCCCGGCAACGGCGCGTGGATCACCGCCGGACGGGGCAAGGGAACCAAGCCGTTGACGGGCAAGCTCGGGACGATCGACCTGTCGAAGGTCCCGCGCTCGTTCTGGACGGCCGCCTACCACCTCTCCTCGGACAAGACGCTGGAGACGAGCGAGCAGTACACGGTGAGCATCCGCCTGCGGGTCAAGGACGCGAAGGGCCTGGTCGGCGAGGACCGGCGGTCGATCGCCGTCCACCACGACCCGACCCTGCGCAAGGGCTTCCCGGTCCGGATCGGCTCCGGCGGCGAGAGCCAGCCCGCGCTGACGGACCTCCAGGGGAGGGGCAAGGAGGCGATCGTCTTCGGCGACGCGGACGGCCGCGTCCACGCCCTGAGCCCCAGCGGCCACGAGCTCCCCGGCTGGCCCGTGCAAACGCTGCCCACGAAGGTCCTGGTCTCCCATCGCGGCGTCAACCCCGGCCATGAGCCGATCATCGGGAACGTCGCCCTGGGCGACCTCTTTGGCAACGGCAAGCAGGAGGTCGTCGCGACCTCGACGACCGGGCGGACCTACGTTTGGAGCTCGCGCGGCAAGCTCCTTGCGGGCTGGCCGAAGCGGCTCGACACGGGGGTCATGAAACCGAAGATCCCGCGCCCCGACGAGCCCTTCACCAGGCCGGCGATCATGGGTTCCAGCGCGCCGCCGGTCCTGGTCAACCTGGACGCCGACAAGCAGCTCGAGATCGTCCAGTCGGGCTGGGACGGGCGGATCCACGCCTGGAACCCGGACGGGTCGAAGGTCAACGGCTTCCCGATCCACGCGACGCTGCCTCCCGGCACGCCCACCCCGAGCGGCCAGGTCAAGATCAACGACCAGAAGCTCGACCTACCGCCGGCGCTCGCGCAGCTCGACGACGATCCGCAGCCGGAGCTGGTCCAGAGGCTTCAATACTCCTTCGCGAAGGGGGCCGGTCTGCAGGTGCCGCTTGGCGGCGAGTCGAACGTGGTCGCCTACAACGCCGACGGTTCGCGCGTGCCCGGGTTCCTGATCTCCGGGCAGGCCATCGCGTTCTACTACGGCTCCGCCCAGGAGTTCATCACCGAGGGCGTCAACAACCCGGCAACCGCCGACGTCAACGGCGACGGTAAGACGGAGATCGCGAGCGCGGCCGGCATCTTCTCGCCGACCACCCTCTACAACCCGGACGGCTCCGAGGACATGGTCTACGGCCCGATTCCAGGTGCGACGTTTTCGCTCTTCCTGGGCAACCCGACCGCGGTGATGAACGCCTTCAACGGAACGCTGCCGGACGACACGCCGGTCAACTTCACGACCTCCGGAGCCTTCGGCAGGTTCGGCCCGGGAGAGCAGCTCTCCTATCTCGAGCCGGGCAGCGGCGCGGCGTCGGTGGCCGGCTCGCTGCTGCTCGCCGGCAGCGGCATCCCCATCGTCAACTACATGCGCGGGTTCAACGCCGCGAGCGGCGCCAGCATTCCCGGCCTGCCGTCGCGCGCGCAGGGCCTCGATTTCCTGGGCGCGCCGGTCATCGCGGACGTCGACGGCGACGGGTCGCCCGAGGTGATCGAGGGCGGCGACTCGTCGGCGCTCCATGCGTTCGCCGCCGACGGGACGCAGGCCGGGGGCTTTCCCAAGTTCACGACGGGGTGGGTCCTCTTCGGCCCCGCCGTCGGCGACCTCACGGGCAACGGCCGCAACGAGATCGTCGCGGCGACTCGCGAGGGCTACCTCATGGCCTGGAACACGAAGGGCAAGGCGAGCGGCAACGACGAGTGGTGGGGCTACCGCCATGACGAGCGCAACACCGGCGAATACGGGATCGACACCCGCCCGCCCGGCAAGCTTCGCGGTGCGCGGGTCGCACGCCACGGTGCGAAGACCGGCCGCAAGGTGACCTTCAGGGCGCCGGGCGACGACTTCTACGACGGCAAGGTCGACCACTACGTCGTCCGGGTGGCGCGAGCCTGCTCGCGGAAGGTCGAGAAAGTCGACTTCCCCGCCACCGTGACGGCGGGGAAGCGAGCGACGGTCTCGATCCCCGCCGAGAAGTCGCACTACATCGCCGCGGTCTGGGCCGTCGACGAGGCTGGTAACCGCGGGCCCGCATGGCACTCGAATGTGGCCTTTGCTTGCCCCGTCCGCCGTTCGCACCCGACGTAATATCGAGCCACCGGCGCTGTTCGCTGACGTGGTTGTGGCGCCGGCGGGGGGATGGATTCTTCGGAGCTTTTTACGTTCGCAAGCAACGATGAAACCGAGGGATCGTGGAAGTTCTCATCGTCGACGACGAACCCGCGCTGCGCGGCGCCGTGCGGCGTGCGCTGGGCCTCGAGGGTTACGAGGTGCTCGAGAGCGCGTCCGGGGCCCAGGCGCTCGAGACCCTGGACGGGCGCAGTGTCGACGCGGTGGTGCTCGATGTCCTGATGCCGGGCATCGACGGCCTCGAGGTCTGCCGGCGCCTGCGCGCCGCCGGCGACCGAACCCCGGTCCTGATGCTGACCGCCCGCGAAACGGTCGGTGATCGCGTCGCCGGGCTCGACTCCGGCGCCGACGACTACGTCGTCAAGCCGTTCGCGATGGACGAGCTCTTCGCACGGCTGCGCGCGCTGCTCCGACGATCTTCAAGCGCCGAAGCGGCGGCAGAGGTACTGCGGTTCGGGCCGCTCAAGCTTGGCGTCGGGTCGCACGAGGTGCTGGTCGGCCAGCGCGCCGTCGAGCTCACCCGCACCGAGTTCTCGCTTCTCGAGCTCTTCCTGCGAAACCAACGAATCGTCCTGAATCGCGCGCTCATCAACGAGCGCGTCTGGGGTTATGACTTCGGTCCCACCTCGAACTCTCTCGGCGTCTACGTCGGTTATCTGCGTCGCAAGCTCGAGTCCGGAGGCGAGCCGCGCCTGATCCACACGGTCCGCGGGGTCGGCTACGTCCTGCGCGAGCGATGACGATCTCGCGTCGACTGACCCTCGCTGCGGCGCTCGCGGTCGCCGTGGCGCGTCGCACTCGCCTCCGTCGGGGCATATGTGGCTGTGCGGGCAAAGCTTCGCGACCAGGTGGACTCGGCCCTTCGGGGGCGGGTCGCGGACATCCAGCAGGCCGCTCGGCTCGGCCCACCTCCGGGCGAGTCGCAGCCGTTCCCCGGGCCGCGCCCACTGCAGCCGCCGGAGGTAAGGAGGTTCGGAGGCGCCGCGGGCGTCGTCCAGTTCGTCACGCCGAGCGGCAACGTGCGGCGCCCGCCTGGTCTCCGCGGGGTGAAGCTTCCCGTGACCAGGGATACCGGGGCGGTTGCCCACGGGGGTGCCGCGGTGCTCGCCGACGAGACCGTCGACGGCCAGCATCTCCGGGTTCTCACCGCTCCCCTCTCCGGCGGCGGTGCCGTGCAGGTCGCGCTGCCACTGGCCGACGTGGACTCGGCGCTTCGCTCCCTCATCTGGATCCTCGCCGCCATCACCGTCGGAGGGATCGCGCTGGCGGCCGTGCTCGGCACGCTCGTCTCGCGCGCGGCGCTCTCTCCGATTCGCCGCTTCACGTCCCGAACCGAGAAGCTCGCTGGCAACCCCGACCTCGTGGGCCGTCGTATGCCGGTCGAGCGTGACGACGAGCTCGGCCGGCTCGCCGGCTCCTACAACATCACCTTGGAGGCCCTGGAGCGATCTGTCCAAGCCCAGCGGAGCCTCGTCTCGGATGCCTCACACGAGCTGCGAACACCGCTCGCAAGCCTGCGGACGAACCTCGAAGTCCTCTTGCGCGAGGGCGAGCTCTCCGGCGTGGATCGCCGCGAGCTCGCTCACGATCTGCTCGAGCAGTCCGACGAGCTGACCTGGCTGATCGAGGACGTCGTCGAGCTCGCCCGCGACGGGGAGCCCGAGCGCAGCCTGGAGGACGTCCGCCTCGACGAGGTCGTCGACGAGGCCATCGAGCAGGTCCGCCCGCACGTCGACGGCATCGAGTTCCACGTCGAAATGTCGGCTCCCGCGGTGCTCAACGCCGAGCCGCAGCGCCTCGGACGCGCGGTCAGGAACCTGCTCGACAACGCGGCCAAATGGAGCCCGCCCGGCGGCAAGGTCGAGGTCACGGTCGACGGCTCGGTGGTAAGCGTGCGCGATCACGGGCCCGGGATCGACCCGGACGACATACCCCACGTCTTCGAGCGCTTCTACCGCGCCTCCGCAACGCGGGGCACGCCGGGCTCCGGGCTCGGGCTTGCGATCGTTCGTCAGGTGGCCGAAGCGTCCGGCGGCTGGGTGAGCGCCGAGAACGCGATCGATGGCGGCGCCCTCATGCGGGTTCGGTTCGGTCGTGCGAACGGCTCGGCGGCGCGCGAGTCCTAGCGGCCGCGGATTCTTCGTCATCTCTTACGCGGCCCTTCGCTCGTCCTTACGCCTAGGCGGTTCGATGCCGCGCACCCGGCCGGTCAAGACGGCTTCCGTTTGGCCCTCCTGCGAGGCCGCCGGCCGGGTCCAGCTTCGAGCGACACGAAAGGACCGCGATTGTTCTACCTCCGCTACATCGCCTCCGAGCTCCGCCGTCGGCGGGGGCGCACGATCTTCACGGCTCTCGGTCTCGGGGTCGGCGTCGGGTTGGTCGTGGCGGTCAGCGCGCTTTCGAGTGGCCTCGACGCAGCTCAGTCGAAGGTTCTGCAGCCGCTGACCGGCGTCGGCACCGACATGTCGGTGACCCGCCCGATCGTGATCAGCGGCTCCGGCTCCAGCCAGAGCTTTGCTCCGGGCCAGGGGCCGCAGCTGTCAGCCAAGGAGCAGCGAGAGCTTCGCAGGGAGAACGGCGGCGGCCAGTTCGATCTCAACGAGCTCGGAAAGCCGGGGCAGCACTTCAACACCACGCAGTTCATGACCACGAACCTGAGCTTCCCGACCCGCGAGGAGCGCCGAATCGACCGCCTCGATGGCAGTCGCGGGGAGCTCGGGCGCGCTGACGCTCAACATGATCCATCTCTCCGGGACGGTGCCGAAGAGCACGTCTCAGACGCCCGCATTCGGCGGGCCGCCCGGGGGCGCGCGGGCCGGGGGAGGGAACGTGAACTTCCAGCCGATCGCGGTCTCGGGCGTCGACACCTCAAAGCCGCGACCTTGGCCTAATCACCCCCAGCCAGATCACCAAGGGGCGCTACCTAGGCGGCGAGCACGCCCGCCAGGCTGTGCTCTCGCAGACGTATGCGGACGAGAACGACCTCTCGGTGCGCGACTCACGTGAACGTCGGCGCCAAGAAGTTCACGGTCGTTGGAATCGCAAAGGCGCCGCTCGGCGGAACCTCGTCCGATATCTACGTGCCGCTGACCGAGCTCCAGGCGCTCTCCGATCACCGGGGGCGCATCAACACGCTCGACGTGCGCGCGACGAGCTCGAGTCAGGTCAGCTCCGTTGCGAGCCAGATCAAGGAGTCGTTCAGCGGCTCGCAGGTGACGACCGCGTCCGACCTCGCCAAGCGTGTGTCCGGTTCGCTCGTCGATGCCAAGAATCTCTCGTCTGGCCTCGGCACGGCGCTCGCAATCGTCGCGCTCGCCGCCGCATTCATGATCGCGAGCCTCCTCACGCTCTCCTCCGTCAACAAGCGCGTGCGCGAGATCGGGACGCTCAAGGCCGTCGGTTGGCGACAGGGGCTAGTGGTCCGCCAGATCAGCGGCGAGTCGGTCGCGAACGGGCTGCTCGGCGGCATCATCGGGGCGCTGATCGGGGTTGGCGCCGCGCTCATCATCGACGTGCTCGGGATCACGCTGAAGGCGACCGTCGCCTCGCAGGCCGCCGGATTCGGCCCGCCAGGTGGGGGCCCGTTCGGCCAGGGCCAGGTGACCGCAGGCGCGAGCTCCATCTCCCTCACCGCGCCGATTCACGCGGGGATCCTCGCTCCTCGCCATCGCGCTTGCGGTGCTCGGTGGCCTCATTGCCGGCACCGTCGGCGGCGCGCGCGCTGCGCGCCTGCGGCCAGCCGAAGCGCTTCGGAGCATCGAGTGAACAAGCCTGGAAAGGAATCGACATGAACCTCATCGAGATCAACGACGGTAAACACGCCCCGCTGCTCTACCGAGCTTCGCGGGCTGGTCAAGAGCTACGACGCGAGCGGCTCCGCGGTCCGGGCCGTCGACGGAATCGAGCTTGATGTCGCGAAGGGCGAGTTCGTGGTCATCGCCGGCACCTCGGGCTCCGGGAAGACAACGCTCCTGCAGCTGCTCGGCGCACTCGATCGACCGAGCGCGGGCTCGATCACCTTCGAGGGCAAGAACCTGGCCGAGCTCGGCGATCGCGACCTTGCCGAGCTTCGCTTGCGGACGCTCGGGTTCATCTTCCAGCAGTTCAACCTCATTCCCACGCTCACGGCATTCGAGAACGTCGAGGTCGCGCTGGCTCCCGCCGGGCTTTCGCGCGAGCGTCGAGAGCGGCAAGCTCATGAGCCTCCTCGAGCGGGTTGGGCTCGGCGAGCGCGGGGATCACCTCCCCTCGCAGCTCTCCGGCGGCGAGCAACAGCGCGTCGCCATCGCCCGCGCCCTCGCGAACCAGCCTGACGTCCTGCTCGCGGACGAGCCGACCGGCAATCTCGACTCCGCCACCGGCCAGGCGATCCTCTCGCTCCTCTATTCGCTGTGGCGGGAGACGGAGGTGACGGTGATCCTGATCACGCACGACCAGGCGATCGCCGAGAACGCGCCGCGCGTCCTGCGGTTGGCCGACGGGCGTGTCGTGGCCGAGGAGCTGTCCCCACACAGGGGACAGGCGGCGGCGAGGACGGGGGCACCGTGAGCAGGCATGCGACGAAAGCCGTCGCCGCGATCGCCACCTCGGCGGCACTAGCCGTCACCGGCTGCGGCGGGGGATCCTCCTCGGCTCAGACCGGTCCGAGCTCAGCCGACGTCCAACAGCTACAGGCGTGTCTGCGAGATCATGGTGCGAACCTTCCCAACGCCGGATCTCCTCCAGCCGGGGGCCTACCGCCGCGGGGGGAGGCTTCCCCGGCGGCGCTGAGGGCTTCCCGGGAGGCGCGAAGACCCAGCGCGCTTTTCAGGCCTGCCAGCAATACATGCCCTCGCCACCCGCCGGCGCGGCCGGCGGGTTCCCGGGCGGTCCTCCATCGGGCTCGGGAGATTGACCGCCCGCTTCTGATTCGCCGCCGCCGGCTCATAACCCGGAGGTCGCCGACGCAGCGCCTCGGGCTGACGGGCGGAGCGTCACCCACTGCCGAGGTTGCCGAGCCCGGTCCAGAGCAGGTCCATGGCGATGTCCGCAAGCGTGTCCGCGCTGAGCTCGGGGTTCTCCCACCACCACGCCGCGAGCCCGTTGAGGGCCGACTTGCCTGCCTGAGCGATCAGCTCGTCGGCCTGCTTTCTGGGAACCCTGGGGCTCACCCGCAGCTCCCGCACTCGCGCCACGATCACCTCGGCCAGGCGCTTCGTGGCACCGGCTTGAATTTCACGCTGGACCTCGGCGATCTCGGGGTCGGGGGCCGGGTCGAGGAAGAGAATGCGCCACGCCACGCGGTTTTCCTCGACGAAGCGGAAGAAGGAACGGGTGTTCTGGCGCAGGATCTCCTCCGCCGTGCTCAGGCCCTCGTCCTGCGTGGTCGCCTCGACCAGTTCCCGGGCGCTCGACGCGAGGATGTTCAGGTAGAGGTCCTTCTTCGAGCCGAAGTGGCGGTAGATGATGGGAGGGGAGATGCCCGCTAGAGCCGCGATCGCGTCGATCGATGCGCCCGCGTAGCCGCGCTCGGCAAACACGGTCCCCGCGGCCTCCAGCACGACGCTGCGACGATCCGCCGCGCTCATCCGCCGCCTGGGGCTGTCGGACTTGATCGTCATCGATCTCCCTGAGGCCCTCGTGCTAAGTTAACGATTACTAACTTAGACTACTACGCGGAAAGGCGGACGGAAATGAAGGTCTTCCTCGCGGGTGCAACCGGCGCGGTCGGCAAGCCCCTGATTCCCACGCTCGTGAACGGCGGGCACGAGGTCGTCGCCATGACCCGCTCACAGCCGAAGGCCGCCGAGGTGCGAGCGCTGGGCGCCGAGCCGGCCATCGCGGACGGGCTCGACCGCGACGCGGTGATGCGGGTCGTGACCGGGGCCGCGCCGGACGCGGTGGTCCACCAGATGACGGCGCTCGCCTCGGCGAAGAGCTTCAGGCGCTTCGACAGCGAGTTCGCGACCACAAACCGGCTGCGCACGGTCGGCACAGACCATCTCCTCGAGGCGGCCCGCGCGGCCGGCGCGCGCCGCTTCCTCGCCCAGAGCTACGGCAACTGGAACTACGAGCGCACCGGCACCGTGCCGAAGACGGAGCGGGACGGGTTCGACCCGGATCCGCCCGCAAACCAGCGCCAGTCCATCGAGGCGATCCGCTATCTCGAGGACGCGGTCACGGGTGCGGAGGGGGTCGAGGGGATCGCGCTGCGCTTTGCCAACTTCTACGGGCCTGGAACCGGCTTCGCCCTCGACGGAGATCTGGTCGGCATGGTGCGCAAGCGTCGGCTTCCGATCGTCGGCGACGGCGCCGGCGTCTGGTCGTTCATACACGTCGACGACGCCTCCACCGCCACCCTGGCCGCGCTGGAGCGCGGCGCGCCCGGCGTCTACAACGTCGCCGACGACGAGCCCGCCCCCGTCGCCGAGTGGCTGCCCGCGCTCGCCGAGGCCTTGGCGGCGAAGCCACCCCGCCGCGTGCCGGTGTGGATCGGCAGGCTCGCCACCGGCGCGGTGGGCGTCTCGATGATGACCAGGATCCGCGGCGCTTCGAACGCCAAGGCGAAGGCGGATCTGAACTGGCAGCCGCGCTACGCGAGCTGGCGATCGGGCTTCCGGACGGGGCTGGGGGCCTGAAGACGAAGCGACGGAGTCGACCACCCGGAAGCTCCTCTGTGGCCACGGTTGCAGACTTTCACACGCGCAATCGCGCCAAGAGTTCACTCGGGCGCGTGGGCGGTGCTACTCTCGATCAGGAAGGACGAGTCAAACGCCTGTGCGAGTGACGCGTTCACGAAAGCGCCTACGGAAAGGCCGGGCCGTCGATGCGGCCGGACACGTCCCAAGGACTCGATGCACGGGGCAATACGCCCGGTTCGCAGAGAGCCGCCGCGAGCCTCGCCGATGCCGCCGCCGACGTTGCCCTGATGAAGCGGGCTTCCCGACTCGTCCGCGGCCGGGACGGGCTCGCCGGCGAGCTGGCCGTCGCGAACCGTGAGATCGCCCTCCTCAAGCGGGTGAACGCTGGGCTCAGGTCCGAGCTCGATACCGAGGACGAGGCGTCAGGGCAATACGTGACCCGCGCCCGGAAACACGATCGCGCCGTCCGCCAGAGCCTCGGTCTGGCGTGTGAAGCAGCCGGAGTGGGTCAGTTCGGCGATGCGCTTGCCTGGCTGCGCACGGTCGAGATCGTCGACGGGCCACTGGCGGCGGAGTGGGCCGACAGGCGGAACAGGTGGCAGCGCCAGAACGGCACCGCTGACGGGGACGGCGTATCGCCGAGCCCTTCCGACGAGACCGCAAGCCCCGACGGGCGGGAAGGGCGGTCGTGACTCTCGACGGCGCGGCGCGCAACGGCGAGCTCGCGCTCGCGATCTCGACCGCCGTGGTCAAACAGCTCGCCGGCACGACCGGCAGGGGCCCGCGGCAGGCGAAGACAACGCTCGGCGACAACGCGGTGTTCGTCGTCTTGCAGGACACCCTCACGCGCGGCGAGCGCAACCTCGTCGATGCGGGCGAGTCCGAGGCGGTGCTCGACCTGAGGCGACGCTGGCAGCGGATCATGCGAACCGACTGCAGCCGTGAGATCGAGGAGCTCACCGGTCGCGAGGTCGTCGGCTTCATGAGCGACAACCACATCGACCCCGACATCGCGGTCGAGGTGTTCATCCTGGCGCCGAGCGGAGGAAGCCACGACGGTGGTCCGCCGACTCCTGCGATGGAGCCGGTTCCCTCGGGCGCGCCCGCAAGAACGGAACCGTGAGCCCGCTGAAGCGCGAAGTCGAGCGGATGCTGTTGGAGCGCTGCCCGTTCGACGCGATCGAGGATCGCATCGGTCAGATGACCTGCACGGATGACTTCAAGGCGGCGCTGTGGCTGCTTGCCTGGAATCAACAGCCGCGCGGCGACCGCGACCGGACGATCGACGAAGCCCTCGTGTTGGCCGCCCATCCCCGCGGCTAGCGACGCCGCGAGCGCCTGCTAGCGAGCGCCGCCTCCACCTGACGCGGCCCGCCTCAGCCGGTTCGCCTGCGCAAGGTAAGCGCCCCCAGGCCGAGCGCCGCGAGCGTCGCCCCGACGATGACGAGCACATCGACCGCGAAGGCCGCATCGAGCGGGTTGGCGCTCGTCGCCTTCGCGAGCGCTTCGAAGGCGTACGTGAGCGGCAGGAGCCAGGAGATCGCGTGGAGGAAGTCCGCCATCTGGTCGCGGGAGACGAAAAGCCCGCAGAGGAGCAGCTGCGGGAAGATCAGCGCCGGCATGAACTGGACCGCCTGGAACTCGGTCCGCGCGAAGGCGCTGACGAAGAGGCCGAGGGCCATGCCGAGGATCGCGTTGCCGACTGCGAGCAGCGCGACCAGCCAGGCGCCGTGTGCGGCGTGCAGGTCGAGGATCACGAAGCCCAGGAAGACGACGATGGCGGCTTGGATGGTCGCCAGGATGCCGAACGCGACGCCGTAGCCGGCGAGGATGTCGGCCTTGCCGAGCGGCAGCGTCATCAGGCGCTCGAGGGTGCCGGTGGTGCGCTCGCGCAGCATCGAGATCGAGGTGATGAGGAACATGATGATGAAGGGGAACAGCCCGCAGAGAGGCGCGCCGATCGACTGAAACACCTGCGGCTGTCCGTCGAAGACCCAGTTGAGCAGGAGCAGCAGAAACGCTGGGACGGCGAGCATCAGGGCGATCGTCCGCGGGTCGTGGCGGATCTGACTCAGGACCCGCAGCGCGGTCGCGCCGGTCACCCGCGCGCTCATTTGCCCTCGGCCCTCCTGATCGTCACCAGGAACGCCTTGCCGAGATCGCTCTCGCCGGTCTCCTCGCGCAGGCGATCCGGGGTGATCTGACGAAGCAGCGCGCCGTCCCGCATCAACAGGAGCTCGTCGCATTCACTCGCCTCGTCCATCACGTGGCTCGAGATGACCAGGGTGGTGCCGTCGCGAGCGAGGGAATGGAAGAGGTGCCACAGCTCGTCGCGCAGCACGGGATCGAGCCCCACGGTCGGCTCGTCGAGGACGAGGACCTCCGGCTCGCCGAGCAGAGTCGAGGCCAGCGACACCCGCGCGCGCTGTCCGCCGGACAGCGAACGGACCATTCGGGCCTCCATGCCGTCCAGGCCCACCGCCGCGGTCGTCTCGGCGATCCGCTCGGGCGAGGCTCCCACGATCGCGGCGAAGTAGCGAAGGTTCTCCTCCACGGTGAGATCGGTGTAGACGGAGGGGGCCTGGGTCATGTATCCGACCCGGCTTCGGAGGTCCTTCGAGCCCGCGTCGGCGCCGAGGACCTCGACGGTGCCGCCACTGACCACCTGCACCCCGACGATCGACCGCATCAGGGTCGTCTTGCCGCAGCCGCTTGGTCCAAGCAGGCCCGTTACCGAACCGGCTCCGATCCGGCAGGAGAGCCCGTGGAGGACCTCGCGATCACCGCGCTCGACCACGAGATCGCGGATCGAGATCGCGGATCCCGCAGTGCTTGGAGCTTCGAGCCCGTTGGTAGCGGAGGCCACCGAAAGTCCTGACTCAGGCTCCGCCGGGCTCGGCGGGGCCGAAACTCGCGGGCAAGCGGCGAAACGCCTCGGCCGCCCGTACCCCGCCGGCTGCGATTCCGGCCGCGAGGGGGGCGAGCAGGACGAGGTCGCCGCTTGCGTGGTTGCGAACGAGGGCAACGACGACGACGAGCTCCGCCAGGGCAAGGAGCACGAGCGCGATGCCCCGATGAAAGCGACCGGCCTCCGAGTGGGGCCACGGGTCGAGCGCCCGGACGACGCTCCGTCCCTCGTCCGAGTCGGTGCACTCCTCCTTGACCGCGCATGAGTTGCAGACGGAGGCGGGCGCCCGGTAGGTCGCGACGCGGCGGACGTGGTCGGTGTCGACCCTGCGCAGGTACTCGTCCTGGGGGCAGATCCACGCGTCGACGGCCTCGACGAAGCGGAACCCGGCGGTGCGGTAGCGGGTGCTGCGGTGGTGCGAATGCCGGGCCGCGCGGTCGAGGATGAGGCTCGCGACCACGAGGAACGCGGCGTAGGCCGCGGCGATCAGGGACTCGGCGCCAGGCGAAGCCACGCTCGTCGCCTAGCGCCGGTCCGCCCGCATCGCCGAGAGCGCGGCGGAGGTCTCGGGCGCCGGCGCCGTGATCTCGGTGAAGAGGATGTCCTCCGGCTCCTCGAGCGTCGTCTTCTTGACGCGATGGCGCACGCCGAGCCAGCAGATGTAGAGGAGGGGCAGACGCCCCCGACGATGAAGAGGATGTCACCGGGGAACCGGATCCACTCGATCACGGTGTTCGTGGAGTTGGTCAGGAAGCCGAGTGTTCGCGCCTGGAAGTAGCCGACGCTCGCCGACTTGTAGAGCTGGATCAGGCCGAGCGGGAACAGGTCGGCGAAGCACATCCAGGCGAGGCCGATGTTGAGGGACCAGAAGCTCCATTTCGCCGCCCGCTCAGGCCACCTCTCCGCCGGGATCAGGTAGCGCAGGCAGAAGAGCGCCAGCCCCACCGCCAGCATCCCGTAGACGCCCATCATCGCGGCGTGGCCGTGGTTGGCCGTAAGCGCGGTGCCGATCTCGTAGTAGGAGACGATCGGCAGGTTGATCAGGAAGCCGAAGATCCCGGCGCCGAGGAAGTTCCAGAACCCGACCGCGACGAGGAACATCACCGCCCAGCGGTGCGGGAACGGCGTCGCCGACTTGGACTCCTGGCGGGCGCCCAGCTGCAGGAAGCTCCAGGCCTCGACGGTGAGGAAGGTGAGCGGGATGACCTCGGCGGCCGAGAACACCGCGCCGAGCGCCATGTGCTCGGCCGGCTCGCCGGAGAAGTAGACGTGGTGCATCGTGCCGACGACCCCGCCGAGGGAGTAGAGAAGGATGTCGAGGAACACGACCGTCAGCGCGACGCGCTCGCGGACCACGCCGAGCAGGACGAAGATGTAGGCGACCATCACGGTCGTGAACAGCTCGAGGAAGTCCTCGACCCAGAGGTGGACCACCCAGAACCGCCAGAAGTCGGTGATCGTGAAGGTGTCCTCCGAGTTCGCGAGCAGCCCGACCGCGTAGAACGCCGGAATCGCCAGGGCCGCGAAGAAGAAGAGCCAGGGCAGGTTCCCGAGGTGCTCGCGGCGCAGCCGGCCGCGGATGCCGCGGTAGATCAGGAACGCCCAGAAGAAGAGCCCGACCACCAGCAGGACCTGCCAGAAGCGGCCGAGGTCCAGGTACTCGAAGCCCTGGTCGCCGAGCACCGAGCCGTTCAGCCCGAACCAGCCGTGGAAGCTCCCGAACTCGCCGATCAGGCTGCCGAACACGACCACGGCGAGCGCGACCAGGAGCCCATAGGCGAGCCAGTGCTGGCGGCGCGGCTCGCGCCCGGCGATCATCGGCGCCAGGAAGATTCCCGCGGCGAGGAACGAGGTCGCGACGAAGAAGAGCGCGAGCTGGACGTGGAAGGTCCTGGCGAGGTTGTAGGGCAAGACCTTCGCCAGGTCGAAGCCGAAGAAGTCGCCGAGGTCCGCCCGGTAGTGCTGCGAGGCCGCTCCGACCAGCGTCTGGATCAAAAACAGCGTGGCCATCACCAGGAAGAACCACGCGCACGCCCGTTGGGCCGGCGTCAGCGCCACGTCGCCCGGGGCCTTGAAGGAGAGGGTCGCCTGCTCGCGGCCGTGCCAGCCGAGGAAGTTCCAGCGGCCGAAGGCCGCGAACAGCAGGCCGACGCCGCCGAGCAGGGCGATCAGCGAGACGACGCTCCAGACGATGACGTTGCCGGTCGGGGTGTTGTCGGTGAGCTTCTCGGGGGGCCAGTTGTTGGTGTAGGAGTAGTCGTGCCCCGGGCGCCGGGCCGCCGCCGCCCACGCCGACCAGCTGAAGAACGCCGTGAGCTGGTGCACCTGCTCGGGGTCCGCGAGCGCATCGGGTTTCAGGCCGAACTGCGTCGTCGGATCGCCGAAGTAGCTCCGGTAGTGGCGCTCGAGCGCGTCGAACGCGTGGCTCTGAGCCGCGGTGTAGGTCAGCTCGTCGGTCGCAGGGTCGTAGCGGTTCTGCTGGAAGTCGGAGATCGTCCGTGCGCGGGCGCGGTCGGACTGCGGACCTCCGTAGCTGTCCTCGACCGAGAGCGCGGCGCGGTGGAGGTAGTCGGCCGTGAAGTCGGGCCCGAGGTAGGCGCCGTGGCCGAAGATCGACCCGTACTCCATCAGCCCGTTCTGGAGGAAGACGTGCTGGCCGGCGCGGATGTCGTCGCCGGTGAAGAGCGTCGATCCCCGCGGGTCGACCACGCGCGAGGGGATCGGGGGATCGGCCTTGTAGGTCCGGTACGCGAGGACCCCGAGGATCAGGAACCCGATCAGGAAGACGATCACGGTCGCCTGGATCCAGCCCCTCGAGACGAGGAGCTCGCGCCGCGCCGGCCTCTGGCCGGCGTCCATCAACCCCTCTCTTCCCCGGACGAGAACGGCACGCGCGGCAAGCCTAGTCGGGGCAGCCTGGACTGTCCACAGTCGCCGACGCAAACGGTGCGAAACCGCAAACGCCCCGGTTAGCGGCGCCGCACCCGGGTACCGAGGAAACCAGGAATGGATTCCGAGGAGAGAGATCTCGCGCTGATCGCGAGGCCGCTGCCGGCGGGACCCCGAGCCGGGATCCCCGCACCTCTCGAGAACCCCGCCGTGGACGTGCGACGCGACGACCCGCTTCTGGAGCCGCGCCGCGACGAGCCGGGGGTGGGGGCGGACGGGGACTGCAGCCCGATCGAGAACCCGCGCTAGCGCCGGCCGCCGAGCATCGAAGTGGCCCGGGCCGCGGGAGCTCCACCTTCCGCGGCGCTAGAGTCGCAGCGGTTGATGAAGGCAGCGGTGATCTACGAGAACGGCGGCCCGGACGTCCTGCGATACGAGGACGTGCCCGATCCCGAATGCCCGGAGGGGTGCGTCGTGATCGAGGTGGAGGCCATCAGCGTCGAGGGCGGGGACCTGCTCCACCGGGCCGGCTCCCCGCCGCCGTCGGTTCCGCACATCGTGGGCTACGTCGCCGCGGGCACGATCGCCGAGGTCGGTGCCGGCGTCGAGGACCGGGCGGCCGGGGACCGCGTCGTCACCTTGAACATGGCGGGCTCGCACGCCTCCAGGCGGGCGGTTCCCGCGATCTCGACCTGGCCGATCCCGGACGGGTTGGACGCCGCCAGCGCCGCGGGCGTGCCGGTCGCGGTCGGGACGGCCCAGGAGTGCCTGTTCACCGCCGCCAACCTCGAGGCCGGGCAGACCGTCCTGATCCAGGCCGGAGCGGGAGGCGTCGGTATGGCTGCGATTCAGCTCGCCAAACAGGCCGGCGCGACCGTGATCGCCACAGCGTCGAGCGACGAGAAGCTCGAACGCCTGAAGGACTTCGGCCTCGACCACGGGATCAACTACGCGAGCGAGAGCTTCGCCGAGCGGACGCGCGAGCTGACCGACGGGCGCGGGGCCGACGTGATCCTCGACTCGGTGGGCGGCAAGACGCTCGTCGACGGCATCGGCGCGCTCGCCTACCGCGGGACGCTCGTCAGCGTCGGGGTGGCGGGCCGCGCGGGCTCCGCCGTCGAGGCGCGGGACCTGTGGGCGCAGAACAACACGCTCCGCGGCGTCTTCCTCGGGGGCGCGCTGATGACGGAATACCCCCGCGTCCACGCGATGATCGCCGACCTGCTCGAGCGTGTCGCGAGCGGCGAAGTGCGGGTCGAGATCGACCGGACGTTCCCGCTCGCCGAAGCCGCCGAAGCCCACGCGTACATCGAGAGCCGCCAGGCCTTCGGGCGCGTGGTGCTGACGCCCTAGCCTTCTTCGAATGCGAGAGATCCTCGGCCCTCCGCTCCGCGCGGCGGCCGGCGCCGCCTTCATCACCGGCCTCGTCCTGCTGCTCCTGAACCCGCCGTCGCTCTCGGGGGTGGGTGGTCTTCTGACGATCCTCGTCGGCGCGATCGCGATCGTTCTCACCGCCGCCGCGCTGACCGTGACGATGATCGGCAGGGAGATGCCCGAGGCCGAGTTCCGGCGGCTCCAGGACCGCAGCGAGGCGCTCGCCGCGCTACCGCCCCCCGACGAACCGCTAAGCGAGTTCGACGAGCTCGTGATTCAGGCGCTAGACGACCTTCCGGAAGAGTTCACAGAACAGCTCGAGCACACGGCGGTCATCGTCTCCAGCCGCGGACGGGAGCACCGCGCGTACGGTCTCTACACCGGCGGCACGATCGCCCGCGATGACTTCCCGAACCGCATCGTCATCTACCAGGACACCCTGGAGCGGGACTTCGGCCACGATCGCGATCTGCTGCGCGCCCAGGTCGAGCGCACCGTCCGCCACGAGCTCGCGCACCACCTCGGCTGGGACGAGCGCGGGGTGCGCGACCTCGGGCTCTGAGGACCGTCCTCGTTCCGCTCTAGCCTCGGTGGGGACCGATGGCGGATCGATCTCCCGAGCGCGCAGGCCTCCCGCGTGAGTCGCTGCCGGCGCACCTGCAGCGCGAGCTCAAGCGCCTCGACCGGCGGGTGGAGGAAGGCGATCCGCTCTGGCCGGCCCAGGTGGCCGTCGGCGTGGCGATCGCGCTCTACCTAACGCTCTCCGAGCAGCTCGTGATCGGACCCAGGTGGCTAATCCCGGGAGTCGAGGGGCTCCTGCTGGTGGCGCTGGCCGTGATCTCCCCGCCCCGTCCCTCCCGACCGGGCTGGCGCCATCAGCGCGGCCTGCTCTGGGCCATCCTCGGTCTGGTGACCCTCACGTACCTGGTGTCACTGGGGCTGCTCGTCCACTACCTGATCACGGGTGGCAAGGTCGGTGGCGACAGCCTGATCGGATCCGGCATCGTCCTCTGGGCCACGAACGTCCTGCTGTTCTCGGTCCTCTACTGGGACCTCGACCGGGGCGGGCCCCTGCACCGCTACCGGGAGACCGAGCCCTGGCCGGACTTCCAGTTCCCGCAGATGGAGAACCCCCAGCTCACCCCGTTGGGCAGGAACTGGCGGCCGACCTTTCTGGACTACCTCTACACCTCGCTCACGAACGCGACGGCGTTCAGCCCCACGGACACGATGCCGCTGAGCCAGGTGGCGAAGCTGCTGATGGCCGTCCAGGGCACCGCGGCCATCGTGACCATCGGCCTCGTCGTCGCCCGCGCGGTCAATATCCTCGGGTGATGGCCGAACACACGATAGGCACCCGCGAGGAATGGCAGGCGGCGCGGGCGGCGCTGGCGAAGCTCGAGTCGGAGCAGGCCGAGCGAAATGACGAGATCAAGCGCAGGCGGCGAGAGCTCCCCTGGGTGGCGGTGGAGAAGGAGTACGAGTTCGACACCGAGGATGGCCGCAAGACGCTCGCCGAGCTCTTCGACGGCCGCTCGCAGCTACTCGCGTACAACGTCATGTTCGGCCCCGACTACACAAAGGGCGCCTGCCCCGGCTGCACCAGCCTGGCGGACGGGCTCGACGGTGCGCTCGTCCACCTGAACCACCGCGACGTGACCCTGATCTGCTTCTCGCGGGCGCCGATCGACCGCCTCGTCGCCTACAAGGAGCGGATGGGCTGGCAGTTCCCGTACGTCTCGACCTACGACACCGACTTCCCGTGGGACTTCAACCTCGCGATGACCGAGGAGCAGGCGCAGCAGATCCCCGAGGTGAAGGAGATGATCGACAACCCACCGGACTGGCTCCGGGAGTGGTCAGAGCAGGTGGGCGCCGACCTGCGGGACGGTCTGCGCGAGGGCCCGGGCTGGATCGCGTTCGCGCGCGAGAACGGGACCGTCTTCCACACCTACACGGTGATGGCACCCAACCCGTTCGTTGCCCCCTACTTCAACTTCCTGCTCGACCGCACCCCGAAGGCACCGCCGGAGGAGCCGCGCGCCTGGCGCAAGGACGAGTACCCGGACTGAGGCCGCTCTAGTAGTCCAGCGCCGGGAAGTCCCTCGCGGCGCCCCGGCCCTCCGGGGTCATGTCGAGCACGTTCCAGAGCGGCCAGATCGAGTCGACGTGGCGGGCCTCCAGACCCTCCTCGCGGGGCGAGAACATGAGCTCGGTGGCCCAGGAGTGGCGGAACCCGTCGCCGTCGCGGACGAACACGTTCATCAGCGGCATCTGGTCGCCGTCCGGCGTCTCGGCGAGGTAGTCGGGGTTGTACGTGTTGTTGCGCGAGGAGAACAGCCGCAGGTTCCCCCAGCCCCGCTCGCGGGCGAAGTTGCGGATCCGCTCGGGCTCCGACTTCGCCACCACCGCCAGGTTGATCCGCCGGTCGAGGTGACGCGCGGCACCGTCGAGCGAGTCCAGGATCGACGTGCACGAGGGGCAGGGGGTCTCGGCGAGCGGCAGGTCCGCCGTCGCGCCGGTCGCCGGCCCTGGCCTCGTGTCTTCGGAGTAGCGGGGGAACATGAAGCTATAGATGGCAAGCGTGTCCTTGCCGGGGGCGAACAGCTCGGAGAAGCGCACCTCGCTGCCGTCTGCCGCCGCCTCGAAGACGTAGTCCTCGGGCACCGGGCCACCGGGCGGCAGCGCTCGCCGCTCGGCGGCGACCCGTTCGATCGATCGCCGCACCTCGGCCTCGGCCTCGAGCAGGCGGTTGCGCTCGGCTCGGTACTCCTCCGACTCGCCGGGGAACCGAGTGTCAGCCTCTGCCGCCAAGCGACGGCAAGTCTAATCCCGCAGTTTGGGAGACGTCTGGAAACGCCCAAATTGCGGGTTCCCGGACGAGCGGTCCAGACCGAGGGCCTGGTTAGTTCGTCGCGTGAGGACTATCGTCGGCCGCGAAACCGAGCGCACGAAGGGTTGGCATGACGCCGATTACTGCAAAGCGCGAGGTCGAGCAGATGATTTCGGATCAGTTTCCGTTCGGCGTGATCGAGGATCGCATCGATGGGATGGCTGTGACGAATGAGATGAAGGCGGCCCTATGGCTGCTCGCCTGGAGCGACCAGGCGGTGGCGAATCGGCACCGGACAATCAATGAAGCCCTGATGCTCGCAAGCCGGCCGCAAGGCTAGTCCGCAAGAGAAAACCGACGGTCGCTGCCGACCACTCCGGCGATCGTCAGCCGACGAGAACCCGGTCCGCGCCGTCCACGCAGACGCGGTTTCGGCCCGTCCGCTTGGCCTCGTAGAGGGCCGCGTCCGCGGCGGCGAAGACGGACTCGTACTCGAACGTTCGTCCAGGGGGCGACACGGCGACCCCGAAGCTCATGGTCATGTCGTCGCAGTGCGTTTCGACCGCCAGGCGCAGCTCCTCGGCAAGCTCCTCGACCCGTTCCAGGGTTGCGCCGGGCAGGAGCACGAGGAACTCCTCGCCGCCGATCCGGTAGAGCAGGTCGAAGGCGCGAAGCGAGGTCCGAAGCTCGTAGGCGACGCTTTGAAGCGCCGCGTCGCCCGCCGCGTGCCCGAGGCGGTCGTTCAGCTGCTTGAACTCGTCGATGTCCCCGACGATCAGGCCGACCGGAAGCTTCGCCACCCGCGACTGCTCCTCGAGCTCGTTGACCCGGTGGATCAGCGCGTTGCGGTTGAGCGTCTGCGTGAGCGGGTCGACAACGGCCTCGGCGCGGTACTTGACGTCGGAGTGCATCAGCACCGTCTGGAACATCGCGACCGCGATGACGAGCGTGATCGGCGCGATCACGAGCGACCAGTTGTCGGCCACCGCGCCTGCGTCGGTGATGAACGCGACCCCGAGGACCAGGGCGATCGTGATCGCGACGCCGAGCATGATCCCGCGCTCGGAGAAGCGCGCCCCCAGGGTCACGATCGGGATCGCGACCCAGGAGAGCGTGGGAACGGTCGCGCCGCCGCTGAGCGCGACGGCCGTGGCGATGATGATCTCCGAGGCCACCCAGGCTCCGAAGATCGCGTACTCCGGGTGCTCGAGGCGGCCGATCGACTCGTCCGCCAGCCGGAAGCCCAGGGCGGCGAGGAGCACCGGGGCGATCGTCCACCACCCCAGCCAGGGCCCCATCACGAGGAGCGATGCCGCAACCACGGCGAAGGTCGCCCTGCGTACCGGCTGGAGATGGGCGTCCATCTCCAGCATCCGCTGCCTGTCCACTCCTCGTGGGAAGAGCCACGAGCCTCGCTCCATACGCGGTCTATCGGCGGTTTCTCCCGATGCTTGAAATCCGCGTACAGGTCGGCGCTAACCCGAAGCGGTGAGGTGCGTCAGGCACAGTGAGGGCCGATTGTCGGCGGCGTCCTAAACGGGCTTCGTCGTCATCGCCCAGATGGCGACGATGTACGCGACGAGCATGAGCGCCGTCAGCACGGTCGCCACGCGGATCCCGATCACGGGCGGCGAAGCCGCCGCGCCGTCGGCGGCCGCGCGGCGGGAGGCCACCCCCGCGGTGATCGTCGCGATCAGGAGGAACAGGAGGCCGAAGTCGGCGACGCCGAAGCCGATGCCGATCCAGCCCGGGTCGGTCGGGGCGTTGTCGAGGCCTTCCGTCGTGTAGATCCACTGCGCGGCGAGGCGCATGACGACGTAGCCCGGGATCGCGCCGAATAGCAGGGCCCTGAAGCCGGCCCGGAGCAGCTGAGGGGACTGGCCTCGCCAGGCGCCGGCGAGGTAGACGAAGGCGAGGACGAGCCCGCCGACGGCGACCATCGCACCGAGCACGTGGAGGAACAGCGGGTCATTCCAGTCGTCGGGCCGGATGGTCGCGAGGGCGCCCACCTCAGGCCCCCGGCTTGAAGATCATGTCGACGAGGAGCAGCAGGATCAGGGCGGTGCGGATGAGGTGCCAGCGGACCATCGCTCTGTCAACGGCGGGGCGCGGGCCCTCAGCGGCCGCGGGGTCGAGCGCGGCGTGCGAGCGGCGCCCGGTCTCCGCCGCCGCCGCCCAGAGCACGAGCGCGGCGACGATCCAGCCGTCCCAGACGTGGTAGGCGTCGAGGTAGATCGCGAGCCAGACGCCGAAGACGATCGTGCCGGCGCCGCCGATCCCGTCGAGTACCTGGGCGATCGTCACCGCCCGCGCCGGCGCCGGGCCGCCGAGCGCGAACGACGAGTACATCACGACCATTGCCAGCAGGAAGAACGCCGAGAGGACGTGCGCGAACAGCAGGAAGTCGTACACGGGGGCGGGATGATGGCCGATCCGGCGGTCGCACACCGCAGAGGCGACCTGTCGCCGCCGACTTGCGACAATCGGGGTAGGTGAGGCGGAAACTGGCGCGGAGCAGGTCCGGCCGCGGACGCAGGGGCGAGCGACGGGTGCTCGTGATCCTCGCCTGCGCGGTCCTCGGAGCCGCGGCGGTGGCCGGTGCGTTCGCCGAGGGCTCCGCAGCCGCCTCGGGAGCCCATAAGCGCAGTCTGAGCCCGCCGAAGCGGGTCACCGCCTACCCGCTGCTCGCGACCACGAGCGCGGACCTGCAGGTCGCGGCGGAGCAGGACGCTTGCGACTTCGCCCAGAGCCAGAGCCCGCGCGGGAACAGCCTGATGATCCTCGCCTTCCGCCGCGTCCACAAGAAGGGCGAGGAGTACGGGGTTGGGGCGGACACCCGCAACAGCCCGTTCTTCAGCAACGAGGTGGACGTACGCGCCGCCCTGGAGGCTGCGGGCGAGGGCTATCTGGCCTGCCGGCAGCCGGACCGCACCGCCACGATCGTGTACGCGAACTCCAACTACGAGATCTCGGAGAGCGGCGACAACAAGGGCCCGATGTCGCAGGCGACGGCCGAGACCGCCGGTTCCGAGCAGTTCGCGCTGGCGTCCGAGCTAAACGACAGCTCGCCTGCAGGCGTCAACTACGGGGCCGTAGGAGGGGACATCGAGCCGGGGTTCGACCAGCTGGGGGCAAGTATTGCGGTCGCCCTCGCCGAGGGTGCCTCCACCCAGGGCTTCAACTACTACGACTTCGGCACCGCCGGCCAGTGCCCGCCGCTCGGCCAGTGCCAGGGCAACTGGACGCTCGGGGACGTCGCCCAGATCTCACAGGCCAACGACTCGCAGGCGATACCCGAGATCTACTTCCCGGCGCAGGCAGACCAGTGGGTCGGCGTGCGCAGGGCGTGGGACCAGAGCCCCGCCTGTCCGGGCAAGCGCCACCGCCACCGCCACCGCCATTTCCGCCCGCAGCCCCACTGCTACGCGTTCTTCGGAGCCATGGCCCAGCCCGCGAGTTGTCCGGGCGGCTCCGACCTGGCGCCGTGGCAGAGCTGGACCGAGCTGAAGCACGGGAACCCGCTGAACGTCGTGCGCAAGCACCTCTTCTACTTCAACCCGGACTGCCTCTCCAAGCGGAAGGCCGCCGGGGCAGCGCCCGATCGCTTGCCGGCGGGCATCCCCGGCCGCTTCCCCGAGTCCACGCCGGCCGCGATCGCCCGCGATCCCGACCCGCTGGTCTCGAGCGCGGTGATGCCGCGGATCCTGAACGGCTGGAGCGTGCAGACCCACGGCCAGGTGATCCAGGTGGTTGCGGGCTCGAGCAGATCCGGCGGGGGCCTGCTCGCGATCGCCCGCCAGCGCACCGACCCCTACTCGCAGACGCTCGACCTGGTCCCCGTCCGCAGCAGCGGACCGGTCCGGATCACCCGCGCACCGAGCGGTCGCAAGGCGACGTGGCGCGTGGGCCGCAGCCTGCTCCACTTAGGGGGTGAAGGCGCGGTGAGGGGGACCCTGAGTCTCCACGGTCTCTCACTGAGTCTTCGCCGTTGAAAGCGTTAACCACCCCATGGTGTGGGTTAACCGTCCAACCGAGCGATGAGATTCGCGTCCGCCGGCGGTCTCGTGTTGCGTGACGTTGATCACGCCGGACCTGAATTTCCTTTTGCTATAGGTGAGTACTTGAACGTCAAGGGAGCCCGATGACCCGCCGCCTCGCCAGCCTCGCCGACCTCTGCTACCGCCGCCGCGGGCGCGTGGTGCTGGCGTGGATCGCCGCGCTGGTCGTGACGATCGGGCTCGGCAACGCGCTTGCGGGCGAGTTCAACGCCGACTACGACACTCCGGGCTCGGAGTCCAAGGCGGCCAGCGACCTGACCGAGCGCGAGTTCGGCGGCTACTCGGGTCAGGAGATCTACGTCGTCTGGAAGGACGCGGCGGGCACCGACAGCCCGGCGGTGCGCAGGCAGATGAGCGCGTTCTTCACCCAGGCGGAGAAGGTCGACCACATCAAGCCGCACACGCCGATCCGGACCTCGCCGGACGGCACGATCGCGACCACGACGCTGCCCCTTAACGTTCCCGGCTGGAAGGTCGAGAAGAAGCAGGGCGAGCAGCTGATCGCCGCCGCCGAGGACAACGACGGCAACGGCCTCGAGATCAAGCTCGGGGGCGACCCGATCTACCAGGCGCAGGGATCCTCGAGCCCGGAGGGCATCGGCTTCCTCGGCGCGGCGATCGTGCTCCTGATCGCGTTCGGCTCGCTGGTCGCCGCCGGCCTGCCCCTCGCGATCGCGCTCGTCGGCCTCGGCATCTCCTCCGGCGGCCTGATTCTCCTGCTCGCCAACGTCATCGACGTGCCCGACTGGACGACGGCGGTTTCGGGGTTGATCGGGATCGGGGTCGGGATCGACTATGCGCTCCTCGTCCTAACCCGCTTCCGCGGGGCGCTCGCCGCCGGCAAGGACCGCCACGACGCGGTGGTCGAGGCCGTGACCACGGCCGGGCGCAGCGTGCTCATCGCCGGCGCCACCGTGGTGGTCGCCGTCCTCGGCCTCTGCCTGACCGGGCTGGGCTACATGTACGGCGTGGCGATCTCCGCCTCCCTGGCGGTGCTGGTGGTGATGGTCGCCGCGGTCACGCTCCTGCCCGCGCTTCTCTCCTACCTGGGCCCGCGCGTGGACCGCCTGCGGATCCCGCTGCTCGGGCGCAACCTGAAGAAGGCCGACGCCGCGGCCAACGGCGAGTCGCCGGCGGCGCGCTGGAGCCACGCGGTCCAGCGGCGCCCGTGGTTTGCCGCCATCGCGTCGACCGCAGTCCTGCTTGCGCTCGCAGCGCCTGCCCTCGGGATGCGGCTCGGCTTCCCGGACGCGGGCAACGACCCTCCGGACACGATGACGCGGCAGGCCTACGACCTGATCTCCGAAGGGTTCGGGCCCGGCACCAACGGCCCGCTCGTGATCGCCGCCGAGCTGCCGGCCTCAGGCGCGCAGAGCGGCCTCGACCGGCTGGCTGCGGCCGCTCGCCGGCAGCAGGGGGTCGCCTTCGTCCCCAACCCGGTCGTGAACCCGGCGCGCACGGCGGCGATCGTCACCGTGATCCCGACCACCTCGCCTCAGGACCAGGCAACCACGGACCTCGTCAACAGGCTGCGGGACAACGTCGTCCCGGCGGCCCTCGCCGGCACCGGGATCACCGCGAAGATCGGCGGGGTCACCGCCGCGCTCGAGGACCAGAGCAACTACATCACCGGCCGCATGCCGATCTTCATCATCGGCGTCCTCGGGCTCTCGTTCCTGCTCCTCCTCGTCGCGTTCCACTCGCCGCTCATCTCGCTGAAGGCCGGGATCATGAACCTGCTCTCGGTGAGCGCCGCCTACGGGGTGATGACGCTCGTCGCGAAGGGCGGGCCGGTGGGCCAGCTGATCGGGATCGACCACGAGGTCCCGGTCGCGCCGTTCATGCCGGTGATGATGTTCGCGATCCTCTTCGGGCTCTCGATGGACTACGAGGTGTTCCTGATCTCGAGGATCCGCGAGGAGTACCTGAAGGACGGCGACACGAGGCGCGCGGTCGCCGACGGCCTCGCCAAGACCGCGCGCGTGATCACCGCGGCGGCGGCGATCATGGTCGTCGTCTTCCTCGCGTTCCTGGCCGCCCCGGACGTGTTCCTCAAGCTGTTCGGGATCGGGCTCGCCTCGGCGATCTTCCTGGACGCCACCGTGGTCCGGATGGTGCTCGTGCCGGCGGTCATGCAGCTGCTCGGCGCGCGCAACTGGTGGATCCCGAGCTGGCTCGAGCGCCGGCTGCCGCGGCTCGACGTCGAGCGCGTTGCCGCCGGCGCCGAGGCGCGCAGCTGACCGGCGGCTACAGCTGCTGGAGCTGCGGGGTCCCGGACTCGACCACGAACTTGGCGAGGCTGAACGGCTTGCCGTCCTTGGTCTGCGTGGTGGTCATCGCCTTGAACTCGCCCAGGACCTCGTCCTTGGAGACGTGCACGACGCAGTAGCCGCGGCGCTCGAAGTCCGCGAAGATCACGTGCGGATCCGACGACCGCCGCAGCGCGTCGAGCGTGGCGGCCGGGATGCCGAGCTCCTCGGGCAGCCCGAATGAGGTCAGCGAGCCGCCGACGAGCTCGACGCCGATCGGCGTGCCGGTTGACTCTCCTGTCGTCGTCAGGTTGCCGGCGATGAACGTGTGGATGTCGCCGCTGAGGACGACGAGGTTCTTCACGTGCTTGTCGTGGAAGGACGTGAGGATCTCCTCGCGCTCGGCCGAGTAGCCGTCCCACTCATCCTGGTTCGCGTGCTGGCCCGGGCTCGAGTCCAGGGCCATCATCATCGTCTCGCTCGCGAGCAGCTGCCAGCGGGCCTCCGACTTCGGCACCGCTCCCTTCAGCCACCGCTTCTGCGGGCTGCCGAGGAACGTGCGTCCCGGCGCGAGGTCGTCCGGACAGCTCGTGAGCTGAGCGTCCGCACACGGCTGCAGGTCGCGGTACTGGCGCTCGTCGGTGATGTAGAGCTCGGCCATCCTCCCCAGGGGGATCGACCCGTAGAGGCGGTTGGGCTCGTCGGAGCGCTGGATGCGCGGCATCGCCTCGAAGAAAGCCCTGTAGCCGTTCTTTCGCCGGTTCCCGAACGGCACGCGCCGCGGGTACTCGTTGTTGTTCTCCAGGTGCTTGGGGTCGGTCGACGCCGAGTCGGGGTGCTTGCCGGCGTAGTTGTCCTCGACCTCGTGGTCGTCCCACATCGAGATGAACGGGTAGGCGGCGTGCAGGTCCTGGAGCTGCTTGTCGAGCTGGTAGAAGCGGTACTTCTGCCGGTACTCCGCGAGGCTCTGGACATCGCCGTCTTTGTTCCTGCCGGTCTTGTCGATGCGCGCGGCGGGGCCGTCGTAGTAGTGGTGCTCGTAGATGTAGTCGCCGAGACAGAGGACGAAGTCGAGGTTGTCCTCCTTGGCGAGCGCCGCGGCGGCAAGGAAGTAACCGGCCTCGTAGGCCTGGCACGAGTAGAAGCCGATCTTGAGCTTCTGGTTCGAGTCGGCGGGCGGAAGGGTGCGAAAGCGCCCGACGCGCGAATGCCTGTTCTTGGTCTCGAACCGGTAGTGGTACTCGCTGTGGGGCGTCAGGCCGCCCACGTGCGCGTGCACGGTGAAGTCGCGGTGCGCGTCGGCGAGGACGTCCTTGTGCGCGACGACATTGCGGAAGTGCGGATCGCGCGCGACCTCGAGCTTAAGCTTGGCGGAGCGGTCGACGCCGTTCAGCCGCGTCCAGAGCGTGATCGCGTTGGGCGAGGGCATTCCCGAGGACACGCCCCAGGCGAACTCGCCGCCCTTCGCGGCCGGCAACCGCTTGGCGCGCGCGACCGCCGCATAGTTGATCGGGCCTGCTACCGCCAGGCCCGCGCCGGCGCCCGCGATCAGGAACTCCCGTCGCCGCAGCCGCCGTCCTGGATCGAGTACCTCGTCCGCCGCCATCCGCTCCTCCTTGTTCAGCCCGGCGAGAGAGCCTCGCCGCTCCCTGGTCTTCCGGCCACTCTAGTGCCTGCCGGCGCCCATCCGTGCCCAGCGCCGGTCGCTACCGCTCGTGGCGCTCGCGGAACTCGAACCAGGCGTCGCCGTCGTGGCGGCGGTCGAAGCCCCAGGCGTCGACGAGGTCGAGGATCACGGGCGTGACGAGCGCCGGCCAGTCCATCCTCGCCAGCTTGCGGCGCGCCCCGCCGGTGCTGATGCGCACGGCATCCTCCACGAGCTCCACGCTGACGGCCATCGGTTCGCCCGAGAACCGGGCCTGCCACCCGGCGACGAGCTGTCCGAACATCAGCCCGACGCGGCGGCGCACCGCCACGCCGGACTCATGCAGAAGCTCGTCGAGCCGCTCCAGGTTTCCGCGCAGAGCCCGTGGGTCGGAGCTGAACTCCGCCCGCTGCAGCACCATCCGGCGGTGCTCATTGGCCCTGACTGGGCTCGCATCCATGCGTTCCCCGGAGTGTGCCATCCGCGTTCGGGCGCGCGAGCGGGGCGCCTGCGCCCAGGCGCCCAGGTTCACCGATTCGGCGTAACCGCGAAAGCGGTGATGCGATCGCTCAGTCGATCTCGCCGGGCAGCTCGTTGAGGGCGCGGCGGAGCTTGTCGAGGCCTGAGTAGACGGCCCGGCGCCGGCGCTCCAGCGCGCTCACCAACGAGTCGAGCTCCCGGCGATCCTCCTCGGCGTCGCCGATGATCTCGCGGGCCTCCGCGTTGGCGCGCTCCAGGTGCGCCCGGGCGGTGCGCGCCGCCTCGTCGCGCCGGCGCTCGGCGTCCGCCTTCGCGGCGGCGATGGCCTCATCCGCCCTCGCCGTCGCGGCGGCGCGCACCTCCGCCGCCTCGCGACGGGCTTCGTCGGCGAGCTCGCGCGCGGCGGCCTCGGCCTGCCGGCGGGCCTCGTCCGCCTGGCCGCGGATCTTCGCGAGCAGTGCCTTGCCCTCGTCCTCGGCGTTCTGGCGGATCTCGGCCGCGCTGCGCTCGGCGGCGAGGAAGATCTCCTCGACCGCGCTGGCGACCTTCTCGCCGGTTGACTGCCGCTGCTGATGGAGCTGCGGCTCGAGCCACTCGACCAGCTCCGAGAGGAAGTCGTCGACCTCCTGGGGGTCGTATCCGCGCTTGGCCTCCGCGAAGCGGACGGTTCGGAGCTTCTGCAGGTCGTCCACTGCCGCGTTCTGTCGTCGTGCCTCCACTGCGATCCATCGTAAGGATGACCGCACGGTTTGGCGCGCGCGGGAGAATGTGACCGGTGAAAGCGACGTGGCGCGGATTGAACGCAGCCGGGTTCCGGTCCCAGGCGCGCGCGTGGGGACTCGGAGCGCTCGCTCTCGTGCTGCTCGCCGCGCCCGCGGCGGCGCAGGCCGGCGCCGGGCGCTCTGCCATTGCGATCTCTCCGCAGCCGGGCACGCCGGACGCCTCGCCGGAGACGCAGATCAGCATCCTCGGCGTCACGCCGAACCGGATCCGCGCCGTCAGCGCCACCGGCAGCATCGAGCGGCCGCCACGCCGGGCACCTGCGGAGCTACTCAGGCGGCCGCGGCGCGAGCTTCGTGCCGAGCGAACCCTTCGACCAGGGGGAGTCGGTCAAGGTCGTCATTCGAATCCGCGGACGCGCTCGATTGCGGTACTCGTTCACGGATCGCCCACCTCGGCGCGACCCAGCCGCCGCTGAACCTCACCTCAGACCCAGCCGGACAAGCTCCACCACTTCGTCTCGCGGCCCGGACCTGACGCCGCCGATCATCGACGTCCTGCACCACTCCCCGGCGGCGCGCGGCGACGGGCGACATCCTCCTGACGCCGCTGCCCTCGCCGATCGTCCACCCGGAGTCCAACAACGCGATCACGATCCACCCGGTCGGCCCGGGCGGGCCGATGATCGTCGACCCGGACGGGCGCGTCGTGTGGTTCAAGCAGCTCGAGCCGCCGGACGTCGCGGCCAACCTGCGGGTCCAGCGCTACCGCGGCCGCAGCGTCCTCACCTGGTGGCAGGGCTCGGTCACGCCCTCGGCGTTCGGCCTCGGCGAGGGCGTGATCGCCGACCACTCCTACCGCACGATCAAGGCCGTCAAGGCCGGCAACGGCTACCCGATGGACATCCACGAGTTCGAGCTCACGGCCGCGACGCGCTGTTCACGATCTACTCGCCGATCCTGGTGCACCTGCCCGGGACGTCCCGAGGGCACGCTCTCGCCGCTCCTTGACGCGATCGTCCAGGAGGTGGACGTGCGCACCGGCCTGGTGGTCTGGGAGTGGCACGGCTACGGCCACATCCCGCTGGCCGACTCCTACGCGACGCCGGAGAACAGCGCCTCCTACGACGCCTACCACATCAACTCGATCCAGCCGCTGGGCGGCGGCCACGTGCTGATCTCGGCGCGCGACACCTCGGCGATCTACGAGGTCGACCGGGCCAGCGGCCGGATCGTCTGGAAGCTCGGCGGCAAGGAGTCGACTTCCGGCTCGGCCGGGGCGCGCGCTTCTGGTTCCAGCACGACGCGCGGATGCTGCCCGACGGGCGGATCAGCATGTTCGACGACGAGGCCGGCCCGCCGCAGTACGCGCCCTCGTCGCGCGGCCTGATCCTGACGCTCTACCGCAGCCCGCACGGGCGACGGTCGTCGCGTCAGTATCAGCGCTCCGAAGCACACCTCGGCCCAGAGCGAGGGCAGCCTGCAGACGCTCGCCGGCGGCCACGTCTTCGCTCGGCTTCGGCGCGCAGCCGTTCTTCTCGGAGTTCACCGCCGGGCGGCAGGCTGCTCTTCGACGCCAGCCTGCCGCAGGACGACGGCAGCTACCGGGTCTACCGCTAGCCCTGGCGGCGCACGCCGAAGACGACGCCCGACGCCGCGGTCGTCCGCACCGGCCCGTCGGCGTGTCCGTCTACGCGAGCTGGAACGGCGCCACCGACGTCGCCCGCTGGCAGGTTCTGGCCGGGCCGGCCGACGGCTCCGCTCGACGCCGGTCGGGCCGTCGTCACGCGCACGGCTTCGAGACCCGGATCGACGTCGACCGGCGCGGCGGACACGTTCGCCGTGCGCGCGCTCGGCGCGCGCGGCCAGCGTGCTGGCGACGTCCGCAGCCGTCGCCGCGCGTGCGATGAAGCCGCCGAACCTCCTGCTGCTGATCACCGACCAGCAGCGCGCCCCGCGCCACTGGCCGGAGCGACCCGGGCTGGCTGGAGGAGCTCATGCCCAACGACGCCGAGCTCGCGCCGCACCGGCCTGACCTTCACCAACGCCTTCTGCAACACCGCGATGTGCTCGCCGAGCCGGGCCACGCTCCTCACGCGGCCGCTACCCGGCGCGAGCACGGCGTGACGCTGACCCTGACCGGCGACGAGCTGCGGCCCGACCCGCGCAACACGCCCGACGCGTGGCGGCGACGATGGCGGACATCCTGCGCCGCGGCGAGGCGCCGGCCCGCCGGGTCCTCACGCAGTTCGCCCGCGGCGCGCTCCGCCTCGGGCCCGCACTCCGGCAACGAGCCGGTGCTGCCGCCGGATATCCCGAACCTCGCCACCCTCCTGCGCGAGGCCGGCTACCAGGTCGCCTACAAGGGCAAGTGGCACCTGACCCATCCGACGGCGGCGACGACGCGATACTCGCGGCTGGAGCGCAGGCCGACGCCGAGAGGCTGCGAGCGCGACTACGGGTTTGCCGACTGGGACCCGCCCGACGCCGGCGAGAACGCCAAGGCCGAGCACTTCGGCGGCGGCAACGCCGGCGAGGGCGAGGGCTGGGACGAGGTCTACACGCGCCAGGCGGAGGCGCTGGCTGGGCCAGGCGGAGCTGCCCGAGCCGTTCTGCCTGGTCGGTCTCGCTGGTCAACCCGCACGACGTGCTCGGCTACCCGGCCTCCTACGAGCGCGGCGGCTACGCGCGGGAGGAGTTTCGCGACCTCGGCGTCGGCCTGCCGCCGACCATCGACGAGGACCTGCGCGACCAAGCCGGCGGTCCACTCGCTGATGCGCATGGGCATGACCGCCTACCTCGGCGCGCTGCGCGGACGCGAGGCGCAGCTCGACTACGTCAACTTCTACGCCCACCTGCACCGCGTGGTCGACGAGAAGATCGGCCGGGTCCTGAAGGCGCTCGGCCCGGCGAGCGACCCGACTCGCTGCGCTCGCGCACGGTCGTCGTGCGCTGCGCCGACCACGGCGAGATGGGCCTCTCGCACGGCGGCCTTCGCCAGAAGATGTTCAACGTCTACGAGGAGACGACCAACGTGCCCCTGGTGTTCTCGCACCCCGTCCTCTTCCCGAAGGCCACGCAGAGCGATGCGCTCGCGTCGCTGTCGACGTCCTGCCGACCGTCCTCACCCTCGGCGGGCGCGAGGTGCCGGACTCGTTGCGCGGCCGCGACCTGACGCCGATCCTCGCCGGGGAGGCCGAATCGGTCCAGGACGCCATCCACTTCACCTACGACGACCACCAGGCGGGGACGGCGCAGCAGAACGCGCCCGGACAGCCAAACCGGATCCGGTCGATCCGCACCGCGCGCGGGAAGTACGCCTTCTACTTCGACCCGTCCGGCCGCGCGGACACCGAGTACGAGCTCTACGACCTGCACGAGGACCCGCTCGAGGTCGAGAACCTCCTCGAGGTCCGGACCGGCGCGCCACGCTCGGCGGCCGCCGCCTCGCTCAAGGCCGAGCTGGCGGAGCGGCTGAAGCTCGCGATGCGTGAGTCCGGGACGGAGCCGGAGGCCGGGAGCGCCGGCTAGCCGGTCGCGAACGCGACCGCCCGGCGCACGGCGCCGGCAACGGCCTGCGGGTCCTCGATCTGCGGGTAGTGGCCGAGCCCCTCCAGGCGCTCGACGGGCGCGCGGGGGCGCAGCTCGACCAGCGCGTCGAGGACGGCGAGGGTCGCCACCGGGTCGAGCGTGCCCCAGGCCAGGCTGAGCGGACCGTCCCAGTCGCGGACGGCGCCATGCCAGCGCTCGGCAAAGCGCACCCGCTCGGAGAGGTAGTGGATCAGCTTGTGCCCCATGGTCCGCCCGCCGCCGTGGCAGATCAGCGCCCACTGGTCGGCCGCCTCGGCGTCGGTCAGGGGGTGCGCCTCGGAGAACAGCCGGTCGAACTCCCGGCGAAAGACCCGCTCGTTCGAGAGCCGCGCCGCAAGTGGGCCGAGCGGGCTGCGCAGCAGCCGCTGCGCGGGAGACAGGCTGGCGCGCTCGAGGACGACGCTCCCGTTGAAGAGCAGGGCGCCGACCGGGTTCAGCCGGGCCGTGCCGGCGACGTTGCGGGCCAGGAGCTCGGTGGCGACCGACGTCCCCATGTCGTGGGCGACGAGGAAGGCGCGGCGCTCGCCGAGGTGGCGAGCGGCGAGCTCCTCGACCAGGTCGGCCTGCCAGGCGAGGGTGTAGGTGTGGTCGCGGGGCTTCTCCGAGAGGCCGAAGCCGAGGAAGTCGAGCGCGACCACGGCGTGCTCCGTCTCCGCCTCCAGGAGCCCGCGCCAGTCGTAGGAGCTCGAGGGAAAGCCGTGCAGGAGGAGGAGCGGCGGGTGTGCCCCCGCCCGCTCGTGAACCTGGATCTCGCGGCCGCAGAAGACCTCCGTGCGTCCCGCGTCCCGCCACGCGCGGACCCGCTCCGAGAGCGCCGCGCTCACGGGACCCGGACCACGGCGCTGGAGCCGTCGTCGCGCTGGAGCGTGACGACGGCGGGATGCTCCTCGCCGGGGCGGTGGGTCGGCATCAGCCCGCGGCCGGTTCGCGAGATCACGAGCGTTCGCCCGCGCTCCCCGGAGAAGAGAATGCCGGCCTCGGCGTTTCCGTCCCAGACGCCGATGCCGGTCTCGGCCTCGATCGCGTCGGCCTTCGCGGCCGGATCGCCGGCCACCAGCGCGGCCTCGGAGATCCCCGCCAACTCGCGGGCCGCGAACGGCTCCTCGGGGCCGCGAGCGCTCACGGCGATACCGGCGTGGCAGATGATCTCGACGATGTTGCCGGCCGGGTCCTCGAAGTAGAGGGCCCTCGCGTCCCAGTCGGAGAAGTCGATGACCGTGCCGCCGTCGCGGAGCTCCAGCGGCTCGGTCACGGCCTCGACCCACCGCCGCGCCGCGTCGAAGCGGCCGTCGGGGACGAGCACGGCGAAGTGGTAGAAGGGGCTGCCGCCGGCGGCGTGGAAGCGCAGCTCGCCGTCGCCTGCCCGCAGCGCGAGCCCGCCGGCATCGCTCTCGATCGCCTCCAGGCCGAGCGAGCCGGCGTAGAAGGAGCGGAGCGCTTCCAGCCGGCGCGCCGGCGCCTGCAGCTCCAGGCTCGCGATCTTCATCCCGGCACTCTAGATTGCGCCCCGAGCGAAAGGAGCAAGATGACCGCAAAGTCAAACTTCACCGAGGACGAGTGGAAGACCGTCGCCAGCGCGCCCACGAACGCCGGCATGATCGTGATCACCGCGAGCCGCGGGGGGACGTTCCGCGAGACGTTCTCGATGGCCAAGGCCTACACCGAGGCGCGCCAGGAGCACGGCCAGAGCGAGCTGCTCGACGAGATCGTCTCCGCCAAGCCCGTCACCGAGCACGGCAAGCACGAGTCGGCCGAGGAGCTTCGACAGCGCGCGCTGGGGCGGATCGGCGAGGCCGTGGCCCTCGTCGAGCAGAAGGCGACGCCGGAGGAGCTCGATAGCTACCGGAAGTTCGTCATGACGCTCGCCGAACGGGTCGCGAACGCGCACTCCGAGGACGGCCAGGCGGTGAGCCCTGCCGAGCAGTCCGCCATGGACGAGATCGCCGCGACGCTCGGTACGAGCTGAGCGCGCCCGCTACGGTGGGTGAAGCAGATTGAAGCGAAAGCAACTGAAGGAGGGCCAAAGTGGCCAGCGTTACCCCCGATCAGGTCGTGCAGGGCGCGACCGAGCTCGGCAAGCCTGAGTTCACGCGCAAGGAGCTCGCCGAGAAGCTCAACGTCAAGCCGATGGAGCTCGGCGACGCCATGAAGGCCGCTCGCGAGGCCGGCCGTATAGACAAGTCCGGTGAGGACGCTGACGGCAAGGGCCTCTTCCGCCTGACCAGCAACTAGCCGGGGCGCCGCCGGCCGGCTCGGCCCGCCGGCGACCAGCATCTGAGGCTGCCCGAGCGAAGCGGGCGGTTGCTACCGTTGCCCGTTAGGGCAGCCTAACTTCCGCCCGGCGCTCGCAATGTCATTCGCAGAAACCGTTCTCCTCGGCGCCCTGGCGGGCAGCACGATCTTCCTGGGACTGCCAATCGCGAGGATGCACATCCTCAGCCAGCAGACGCGGGTCGCGCTGGCGATGCTCTCCGTCGGCATCCTGGTCTTCCTGCTGGTCGACGTCCTCTCGCACGGCTTCGCGATCGCCGACGACGCGGTGGCCGCCTACCACGACGGCACCGGGTCACTCGGGCGCGCGGTGGGCCTGGCCCTGCTGCTGGTGACGGGGTTCGGCGTTGGCAGCGCCGGCCTCGGCGTGTTCGAGCGGCGGGTGCGGTCGAAGGCGCCGGGCCATCCCCCGATGGCCGGGGGCTCGGTCGATGTGCTGCCCGCCTCCGAGCTGATCGACGAGGAGCTGGTGGCCCGCGAGCGGGCGCTGCGGACGGCGCTGATCGTCGCGACGGCGATCGGCCTGCACAACTTCGCGGAAGGCCTCGCCATCGGCGTCTCTGCCAGCACCGGCGAGATCGGACTCGCCACGGTGCTCATCATCGGCTTCGCCCTCCACAACGCCACCGAGGGCTTCGGCATCGTCGGCCCGCTGGGCGACGTCACCCCCTCGTGGCGGTGGCTGCTGCTCGCCGGGGTCATCGGCGGCGGCCCGACCTTCGTCGGCTCGATCGTGGGCTACCAGCTCAACAGCCAGCCCCTCGAGCTGGCCTTCTACGCGCTGGCTGGCGGCGCGATCCTCTACGTGGTCGGGGAGATCTGGCACGGCATGCGGCGCTTCGGCCACCGCGAGCTCGGGCTCGCCTGGCTCGCCCTCGGCTTCGCGGCCGGCACGATCACCGACCTGATCGTCAGCTACGCCGGCGGCTGAGCCCGCTCAGCCCTCGGCCGGGTTCTCCTGCTCCGGCGGGGGGTCCGGGTCGGGCGTCTCGACCGGACCCGGGACGGGCTCCTCGACAGGGTCGGGGGGCGCGACCGGCTCCTCGACCGGGTCGGGAGGCGGGTCGTTCTCCGGCGCCGGTGTCGGGGGGACGGTCGGCGACTCGGGGGGCTGGCGGATCTCCTCGGCTTCCATCGCTTCCTCTCCTTCGGGTTCCCACGGTGCCTACCCGCTCCCACCGTCGCGGAATCGACCGGTGTTCAGCGGGCCGGGCGCCCGGGTAACCGGCGCCCATGACCGAACACGAAGCAACCCAGAGCGATATCGATAGGGCCGAGCGCGAGGCCGAGGAAGATGCTCCCCTCCGCGAGGCTGGCGGCGGCGAGTCCGAGGGGTTCGAGGAGGCCGAGCGCGAGCTGGTGGAGAACGCCAGCCACTCCAGCGACGCCGCCCCGGACCCGACCCACCTGGCCGGCGAGCCGGAGGACTCGGAGCCGGACGCCGAGTACGGCGAGGCCGACGACGTGGAGCAGGAGGACCTCTAGCTCAGCGGCCGAGGAAGGCGGCGATCAGGTCCGCGAGCCGCGTCGACTCCTGGGCGATGAATGCGTGACCAGTTTGCGGAAAGCGGGCGAGCCACGAGTCGCGCAGGTGCGCGGCGAGGATCTCGGAGTTCTCGGGCGGGATGACGATGTCCTCGGATCCGGTCGCGATCAGCGCCGGCGCCGCGATTCGCGCGAGCCGGTCTTCGGCCGGGACCTCGTAGCGGCGGCGCAGCGCATCCCGCTGGAGGTCCAGCGTCTCGTGTGAGAGCTTGGCGCGAGCCTCGGCGACGATGTCCCCGAACATCTCGTAGAGCCGGCGGGCGCGATCCGCCGGAAATAGGAGCTCGAGCATTCGCCGCGCCTGCTCATGCGGCGTGCCGGAGTAGTCGAAGAGGCGCATGCCGACATCGCGTGTGGCCTGCCTGGAGATCGGACCGCCGGCGTCGGTGGAGAGAAGGAGCAGGGCGTCGACGCGGTCCGGCGCCATCGCCGCCAGCTGCTGGGCGACCATGCCGCCCAGCGACCAGCCCGCGACCGCGGCGCTGTCCACCTCCAGCGCGTCGATCACGTCGAGGATGTCTTTGGCCATGCCCTCGAAGGTGAGCTCTCCCGTTGCCGGGTCCGACTCGCCAATGCCGCGGTTGTCCGGGCAGATCACCGTCGACTGGCGGCTGAGCGCGTAGAGGAAGCCCGGGTCCCAGTCGTCCTTGGTGGCGGCGTAGCCGTTGATCAGGACCAGCGGCGGGCCGCTGCCCATGGTTCGCCAGGCGATGCCGCTGCCGGTCCGCGGTGCTGGCACCTCGCTCACGGGGGGAGGGTATTGGCGGCGGCAGTCGCGGCGCCCACAACGGCGGCCGCGCATGAGAGGATCACGCCGAATGGGGTTCATTCAGCCCGCCCCGCCCCCGGTGGACGTCGAGGAGTGGCGAAAGCTGCCGCACCTCGCGCGGCTGCGCCCGCTGATCCAGGACTGGGGCATCAACGGCTTCGGGACGCCCGAGGCTGTCTACCTGCTCTACGTCTTCAAGCTCGTCGTCTTCTCGGTGGGCGCGGCGCTCGTGATCTCCACGACCTCGGGCCTCGGCGGCCTCGGCGACATCAACCACTGGTGGACGGAGCCGATCGTCTGGCAGAAGCTCGCGCTGTGGACGTTGCTCTGGGAGGGGATCGGGCTCGGGGCGGGCTCGATGCCGCTCACCTTCAGGTTCCTGCCGCCGATCGGCGGAATCATCTACTGGCTGCGCCCGGGAACCGTGCGGCTCCCGCCGTGGCCCGAGCGGGTCCCGCTGACGCGGGGGACGACGCGGACGATCGTCGATGTCGCCCTCTACGCGGGCGTGCTCGCCACCGGCTTCTACCTCTTGTTCGCCGACGGCCAGGCCGCTGCCGGGACCGCCGCGGGCCGCCTGGACCCCGCGTGGATCGGGGTGCTCCTCGGCTTCTGGGGTCTGCTCGGGCTCCGCGACAAGGTGTCGTTCCTCGCGTTCAGGCCCGAGGTCTACGGCTTCCTGATGATCGTCTTCCTGTTTCCGCTCGACAACCTGATCACCGGCTCGCAGATCGTCCTCTTCTGCATCTGGTGGGGCGCCGCATCGTCGAAGCTCAACCGCCACTTCCCGTTCGTGGTCTCGGTGATGATCTCCAACACCCCGTGGAACCGCTCCCGCCAGGCCAAGGCAAGGCTCTGGCGCAAGCACCCGGAGGTGATGCTGCCCTCGCGGTTCGCTGCGATGGCCGCGCAGCTCGGGACGGTCATGGAGTTCTCGCTGCCGCTGCTCCTGCTCGTCACCCAGGGAGGGGTCCTCGGGACCCTGGCAGTGGTCGGGATGATCATCTTCCACGTCCACATCACGTCGACCTTCCCGCTGGCCGTCCCGCTCGAGTGGAACCTCTTCATGATCTTCGGGATCCTGTTCTTGTTCGGCCACTACGGCGCGGCGCCGTTCGCCATCCACAGCCCGCTTCTCGTCCTGCTGCTCCTGCTGATCGGGGTGGGCCTGCCGGTGCTCGGCAACTTCCGGCCGGACCTGGTCTCGTTCCTGCCGGGCATGCGCTACTACGCCGGCAACTGGGCGACCAGCCAGTGGCTCTTCCGCAAGTCCTCCGGCGCCGAGGCGAAGCTCGACCGCTCGATCACGAAGGCGGCGCCCGTGGTCGTGGAGCAGCTCGTCAAGGTCTATGGCGACCGCGAGCTGGCGGAGCTCCTGCTCGCGAAGGGGCTCGGCTTCCGCTCGATGCACTCCCACGGGCGGGCGCTGAACGGCCTGATCTTCCGCGCCGTCGACGACGTCGAGGACTACAACGTGCGCGAGGGGGAGCTGATCTCCGGCGTCGTCAACGGCTGGAACTTCGGCGACGGCCACTTCCACGACCGCCAGCTCCTGGAGGCGGTCCAGGAGCGCTGCCACTTCGAGCCCGGTGAAGTGCGGGTGGTGACGCTCGAGGGCCAGCCGGCGCACCTGCAGACCCAGCACTACCGGATCTACGACGCCGCGACCGGCCTCGTGGAGGAGGGGTTCGTCCGGGTCGCCGACATGGTCGAGACCCTGCCCTGGCTCGACGCCTCGGCCACGCCGCAATTCCCGGTCGAGGTCACCGGCGGCGTGAGCGCACCGGCTGGAGCCGTTCCAGTCGCATGAGCCGGGCGATAGTCGTCGGGGCCGGGCCCAACGGGCTGGCGGGCGCCGTCGAGCTGGCTCGCGCGGGCCTCGACGTGACGGTCCTCGAGGCGTCCGAGACGATCGGCGGCGGGACGCGCACCAGCGAGCTGACCGTGCCTGGCGTGCTCCACGACCACTGCTCCGCGTTTCACCCGATGGCGGTCGGCTCGCCGGCGCTTCGCTCGTTCGGACTTGAGGAGCACGGGCTCGAGTGGTGCCGGCCGGACATCGACCTCGCGCATCCGCTCAGCGGCGACAGCGCCGGGGTGATGCTGCGCTCGATCGACGCGACCGCGCAGGCGCTGGGCCGCGACGGCGAGCACTGGCGGCGGGTCTTCGGAGCGCCCGCCCGCAGCTTCGAGGCGCTCAGCGCCGACATCATGCGCCCGCTCCTGCACCTGCCGCGCCGGCCGCTTCGCCTGGCGCGGTTCGGAATCGGGGCGCTGGCGCCCGCGACCGTCATCGCCGGGCGGTTCGGCAGCGACGAGGCCCGCGCGCTCTGGGGCGGCATCGCCGCGCACGCGCTCAGCCCGCTGACGAGGCCGCTCAGCTCCTCGGTCGGCATGGCCCTGGTCTGCGCCGGGCACACGTACGGCTGGGCGGTCGCGCGCGGCGGCTCCAGGGCGATCACCGACGCGATGGCCGCCGTCCTCGCCGCGAGCGGCGGCAAGATCGAGACCGGCCGGCGGGTCACGTCGCTCGTCGAGGTCGACGAGGCGGACGTGGTGCTGCTCGACCTGGCGCCGGCGGGGGTCGTCGAGATCGCCGGGGGGCGGCTGCCGAGCCGGGTCGAGCGCGCCTACCGCCGCTACCGGCACGGACCCGGCGCGTTCAAGGTCGACCTTGCGGTGGAGGGGGGAGTCCCGTGGGCGAACGAGGCGTGCCGGCGGGCGGGCACGGTGCACGCGGGAGGGTCGCTCGAGGAGATCGTCAGGGCCGAGGCTGACGTGAACGCCGGGCGGATGCCGAAGCGGCCCTTCGTCCTCGTCGGCCAGCAGTACCTGGCCGACCCGAGCCGCTCGGCCGGCGATGTCCACCCGGTTTGGGCGTACGGGCACGTGCCCAACGGGTATCGCGGCGACGCCGCGGAGGCGATCGTCGACCAGATCGAGCGCTTTGCGCCGGGCCTGCGAAAGCGCATCGTCGGGCTGGCGACGCGCAGCACCGCCGACATCGCCGCCTACAACCCCAACTACGTGGGCGGCGACATCATCACCGGGGCGAACACGCCGTTCCAGCTCGCGGTCCGCCCGCGGCTCGCGCTCGATCCATACGCGACGGGGATCCCCGGCGTCTACATCTGCTCGGCGGCGACGCCGCCAGGCGCCGGCGTCCACGGCATGGGCGGCTACAACGCAGCGCGCTCGGCGCTGCGGCGGCTGTCTCGCTAGCGCCGGTGCGCGGGCGGTTGGCGCCGCAGCGGACGCGCCGTGGTAGCGTCGCCGCGCATGAAGGGGGCTCGTTCGTTTGCTGGGGGTTTGACGGGGCGAACCGGGGTGAGCCTGGCGCTGGCGGCGGCGCTCGGCGCGATCCTCGCGGCGCCGTCCGGAGCCGCGGGAGCGACGATCAACCGCTACTCGATCGCCAACGGCTGCTTCACGCTCGCCTCGGCCTCGACAAGCCAGCCGATCGCCATCGCCTCACGGCAGCGCCTGAAGGCGACGCGGCTCGGCAGCTACATGCTCTACGGGGTCCGCCGTGACTTCCTGGCCGCGAACGGCAGCGACGTCGGCCGCGCCGACACCCCGAGCCCCGACGCCGACTGGAAGGTGACCCCGGCGGGCTCGGGCACGTTCAACCTCTCGCCGGCTTCCCATCGCGACGAGGTCCTCGCCGCGAGCGGAGGCGGGCTCGAGCTCGTGCCGCGCTCCGGCGCCGGCGGCGCCTCGCGCTTCATGTTCAACCCGGCGACCGGGTGCAAGGCGTTCCCGGAGGCACGGTTGAACGTGGCCGGCAAGCCCGCGCGGGGCAAGACGCCCTACGGCCAGGTGAAGGGCGTCCTCGACGGCCACATGCACTGGATGACCTACGAGTACCTCGGCGGCAACTTCCACTGCGGCCGGCCGTGGAGCCCGTACGGGATCACCGTCGCCCTGCCGGACTGCTCCTCGATCGAGGGCCCTGAGGGCGCCGCGGCGCCGGTCCAGAACTTCCTCAACTTCGGGGCGCCCGAGTCGCCCCACGACACGGTGGGCTGGCCGACCTTCAAGTCGTGGGCGCCGAGCAACCTCACCTACGAGGGCACGTACTACCGCTGGGTGCAGCGCGCCTGGAAGGCGGGGCTGCGGATGATCGTGATGCCGGTCAACGAGAACCGGATCCTCTGTCAGCTGATGACGAACCGGCGCAACTCCTGCGACGAGATGGCGACGGTGCGCAAGGGCATCAGCGACATCAAGCAGCTCCAGAACTACGTCGACGCTCAGGCCGGCGGCCCCGGCAAGGGGTGGTTTCAAATCGTCCGCAACCCGTTCCAGGCGCGCAAGGTGATCAACCACGGCAAGATGGCGGTGGTCCTCGAGGTCGAGGTCTCCGAGCTCTTCGACTGCAAGGGCGCCGACCCCGGCAGCTGCAACCGCCAGGTCATCAAGTCCGGGCTCGACGAGCTGCACCGGCGCGGGGTCCGATCCTCGCTGCTCCTGAACAAGTTCGACAACCCGCTCGCCGGGGTGCGCTTCGACAGCGGGCAGATCGGCAACCTGATCAACGGCGGCAACAAGCTGAGCTACGGCTCGTTCTGGAACGCGCAGACCTGCACGGGGCGCGAGCAAGACAACACGATCGAGACCGAGGCGCCGCCGGCCAGCGGCGCGATCGCCGCCTTCCTGAACGCCATCGGCGTGCCGCCGGGGTCGTTCCCGGCGTACCCGCCGGCGCCGCACTGCAACACCGTCGGGCTCTCGACGCTCGGCGCCTACACCGAGCGGCTGATGATGAAGAAGGGGATGATCGTCAACCCGGACCACATGAGCCAGAAGGCGGTGGCGCAGACCCTGGACCTGCTCGAAAAGCACCACTACTCTGGGGTCATCTCACCGCACGGCTGGATGGACCCGCGCAACTGGCCGCGGATCTGGAAGCTCGGCGGCATGGCTTTCCCAGGAGCCGGGTCCGCGCAGGGGTTCGTCCAGGCGTGGCGGACGTACCGGCCGAAGAAGACGCCGTACTACTTCGGCTGGGGCTACGGCGCGGACCTCGGCGGCCTCGCGCACCAGGGCGAGCCGGCGGGGGAGGGCTCGCCGAACAGCGTGACCTACCCGTTCAAGTCGCTCGACGGGCGGATGACCATTCGCCCGGAGCGCTCCGGCAAGCGCACGTTCAACTACGCGAAGGAGGGCGTCTCGACTTACGGTCAGTACGCCGACTGGCTGGAGGAGGTGCGAAAGACGGGCGGCCCGCGGATCGCGCGCGACATGCTGCGCGGGCCGGAGGCCTATCTGGAGATGTGGGAGCGCGCCGACGGAATCACGGACCGCGGTTGCGTCAGCCCGACCGCGGCCTTCACCGATCGCGGCCTCCGGCGCCTGCGTCTCGGCGCCGGCTACAAGCAGACGTTGAAGCGCGCCGGCCAGCCGATCCGGCGCACGCGCGCGTGGAGCTACTGCGTCCGCGGCAAGCGCAACCGGCACACCTCGAACACCGTGGTGCTGACGCCGAGGGGTCGCGTTGCGCTCGTCGCGTCCACAGCGGCGGGGAACACGGTCGATGGGGTTGGTCCAGGTGCGGACGCGAACGGGCTGGGTAAGGGGGTCCGGTCCGTCGGCCACGGGGTCTTCATGGCGCGTCACGGGGATGCGGTCTTTGCCGTGCATGGCGGGCGTGTGAAGACGGTGGGCGTCGCCAGCTCGAGCCTGCTCGCGAGCCCATCGAAGCTGGCCTCCTACCTGCACCGGGTTCCGCGACGCGGCGTCGCGCCCCGCTCGCCGATCGTCGTGACCAAGGCGTCGAGCAAGGTCTCCCCGGAGGACGCGATCCCGCTCGCCGAGCAGCACGGCGGCCAGCAGTTCGCCTTCGTCTGCGGCCTCTAGGCGCCGTCGCTAATCGACACCCGTCGCTAATCGACACACTCCCCGCACCATCCGGGCGTTTCGACTCGCCACCCTCGGCCCATCTTCGCCGACTTCGACATTCGCAGCGCATTAGGGGGCAAACGTCGAACTCGTTTTGGGAGAAGCAGCGGGAGAGGGCGTCGAGTGGCTCCGGACGCCGTAATTGCCGCGCTCGCGGCGCGCCAGTACGGCGTGGTCAGCCGGTTGCAGTTGAGATCGGCGGGTCTCAGCCCCCACGCGATCGATCGCCGGATCGCCTGCGGGCTGCTCCATCCGGTTTATCGCGGTGTCTACGTCGTTGGCCAGCCGACGCCAACCACCGAGGGAAGGTGGTACGCGGCCGTGCTCGCCGGCAGTGATGACAGGGTGCTCAGCTTTTCGGGGCGCCCTCGCTCTATGGGAGCTGCCGGGCGGGCGCGCAAGGCTTCCGGAGATCACATGCACCACCCCCGTGCGGGCTCAACCCGGCCTTCTAGTCCACTCGTCCTCGCTGCTTCCCGCCGATGAGACCACGCGGCACCGAGGAATCCCGGCCACCACAGTTGCCAGGACGCTGCTCGATGTCGCGGGAGTGCTCAGCTACGCGCGCTTCGCGCACGCCGTCGACGTCGCCGAGCGGCGAGAGCTGGGTGACGCGGCATCCCTTCGCGAGCTCTGCGAGCGTTATCCCGGCCGGCGCGGGATCCGAGCGGTCCGGCGACTGTTCGCCGAGCGGCGGATTGGACTCGATGTGACGAAGCAGGAACTCGAGCTGCGGTTTGCCGAGTTCGTCTCGGGCCACGGGTTCCCGAGGCCACGAGTGAACGCGCTGGCCGAGGTGGGCGGACAGGCGATCGAAGTCGATTGCCTCTGGCCCGCCAGGCGCCTAGTCGTCGAGCTCGACAGCCGCGCGCACCACGACAACGCCGCGGCCTTCGAGAGCGACCGCGAGCGCGACCGGGCGCTGATCGCCGCGGGCTTTCGCGTCATGCGGATCACGTGGCGCCAGCTTCACGAAAGCCCCGCTGCTCTCGCTGGCGACCTCCGCCGGGCGCTCACCCCGCACCGAGATCGACGTTAGCTCCCCTATTCGCTGCAAACGTCGAACTCGGCGGGGAGGGGGGGGTGCTTCAGGGCGTGTGGGTGAAGGTCCAGCCCTGGGTCGGGAACTCGAGGGTCCGCTTGGTCGCCTCGATCGGGGCGTCGGTGAAGCGGCCGGTCAGGTGGCGGGCGACGAAGCGGCGGACTCGGCGGTTGTGGCTGTGCAAGATGCGGCGGCTGGCCTGGATGGTCCCCTGCATCTCCCGCGGGTCTGAGTCGAGCCCGCGCGCTCGGGGGGTCTGGCGGATCTCGTCGTTGGTGTGGAGGCGCAGCTTGATTCGCTGCCCGTGGCCGAGGTGGAACGTCATGCGGGCTGGCGAGCAGTACACGTTGAAGTTCGGGATGACGGCGCGCGACCCGCGGGCGTCGCGGACGTATGGGCGGTCTTCGCTGGGTCCTAAACCACGAGCGGACGTGTCGGCTTGAGGGTCTGCGAGCGGCTCTCCGGCAAGCTTCGCGTTCGTTGACACGAAGCGCCACCCGACCGCACGCGGCGCGGCGCTGTCGCGCTGCCAGTAGCCGGTGTGGCCGGCGCGGCGGCCCTCCACGCGCAGGACCCGGTGGATGCTGCCGCGGCCCTCCTTCTCGATCGAGATCGCGCTGGTGATCCGGCCGGGGATCTTCGGCTGCTGCTTCCAGGGCTCCGGCGGCAGCTGGACGGCGGGGTCCGCCTTCCCGCGCTGGTTGGCATAGGAGTAGTTGACGAAGAACGAGTCCGGGCCGGAGATGTCGAAGTCGTAGAGGCGCGTGAACATGTCGCCGTAGCGGTTGATCACGAACTCGGTGGAGCCGCTGGCCGACATGTCGACGGCCCGGAAGCGCCCGCGCTTGGGCGCGCACATCTCATAGCTCTCGTCCGCCGGCAGCCAGGGGTCCATGTACGTCAGCCACTGCCCGTGGTGGCTCAGCAGCCAGACGTGTGAGACCTTCGCGTCGCCGACAGGGTGCTCGTTGCCGGCCGGATCCGTGAACGTGCCGTCCTCGATCGGCGAGGAGACGGACCACGAGAACGTCATTCCCCGCGGTAGCCGTCGCCCCGGGCCGGTCCAGAACGCCGGCCCCCAGCGGACCGTCCAGTCGAAGTACGAGGGGTCGCCCAGGGCGCCGTCCATCGTGAAGATCTGGCGCTGGTCGGCGATTGCGATCAGCTCGTCGTCGTCCACCGAGATCCCGGTGACGGCGCCGTCGAAGCAGCTCGGGGTCGGCAGCGGCGCCCACGGCTGGCGGATGCCTGTGACCTCCGCGTTCGACTTGTAGTAGACGTGGCCGCCGGCGAGCGCAAACCAGTAACGGCGGTTGTAGGTCTGGCGCGTGGAGCGAAGGTAGATCGATCGCGGCAGCGAGGCCGGAGCGGTGGTCGGCTCGCCCGGCGCCAGGCCGTTGCCCTCGTCGGGAAGGTCGCGACCGGGCGTCGTGAGCTCGGGCAGCCCGGCCGTCCCGCCGCTCAGCTCCGGGCACACCCGCGGCTCGCTCTGGGCGACGAGAATGCCGTGAAAGCCGTCGAGGATCAGCCGCGCAGGATCGGGCTTGCCGGCCGCGGCGGCGAGGACCGGCCAGCAGAGCGCGGCGGCCGACGCGACCAGGCCCGCGCACCACGCCCGTCGGGACATCGGCCTAGTCCGGGAACTCGGCCTGGCGCTTCGAGAGGAACGCCGAGACCGCCTCGGTGAGCGCCACGCCGTGCGTCGCCATGATCTGCTGGCGGTCCTCGTACTCGATCGCCGCGTGCTCGGCCAGCTCGAGCGCCGTCCACATGCCCTGCTTGGTGAGCCGCACGCCCCAGGGCGCCCACCCGGCGATCTGCTCGGCGGCCTCGAGGGCGTGGCCGAGAAGCTCCTCGTCGGGGACGACGGCGGCAACCAGCCCGATGCGCTCCGCCTCCGTGGCGTCGACGCGCCGCCCGGTCAGCATCAGCTCGTGCGAGCGCGAGGCGCCGATCAGCCGGGGCAGGAGCCAGCTGGTCGCCATGTCGCAGTTCGAGACGCCGATGTTGATGAACGCCGCGCGGAAGACCGCCGTCTCGGCCGCGTAGCGGATGTCGCAGCCCAGCGTCAGGGCGAACCCGAAGCCCGCCGCCGGGCCGTTCACCGCGGCGATCACCGGCTGCGGCGTCTCGCGCAGCTTCAGGATGAGCCGCGACATGTGCTCCTGGTTTCCAAGCCGGTCGCGGGCGTCGTCGCTGCCGTCGGTGCCCGGCGCCTGGCCGTAGCCGCGCAGGTCGAGCCCGGCGCAGAAGCCGCGCCCGTTGCCGGTGAGGACGATCGCCCGGCAGGAGCGGTCGCCGGCGAGGCGGTCGAGCTCGGCGTGCAGCGCCCCGCAGAGCTCGGCGGTCATCGCGTTCAGCTCGTCGGGGCGGTTGAGGCGAAGCAGCGCGACCTTCTCGCTCGGCCGCTCGGTGGCCAGGACCTCGCTCACGAGCCGACCGCGACCCGGTAGTCGGCCGGGTTGATCTGCTTGGTCCGGCGCCGGTACTCCAGCCACGGCCCGGGCCAGTTGTTGGTGTTGATGCCGCGCGCGTTGACGTACCAGTTGCCGCAGCCGCCGGAGGTCCACACGGTGGAGCGGCTGCGCTCCTCCATCTCTCGGCGCCAGGCGGCCTGCGTCTCGGGCCGGACGTCGAGCCAGCGGAAGCCGGGCGTCTGCAGGTGGTGGATCGCGTCGAGGATGTAGCTGAACTGGCACTCGAGCGTGTAGGGCACCGAGCCCGACCCGTGGTTCGTGTTCGGCCCGTAGAGGACGAACATGTTCGGAAAGCCGGTCACGGTGGTCCCCAGGTAGGCCTCGGCGCGATCGCCCCAGACGTCGTTCAGCTCGCGGCCCTCGAGGCCGCGGACCTCCATCGGCGCGACGAAGCGGTGGCTCTGAAAGCCGGTGCCGAAGATGATCACGTCGGCGGGGCGCTCGACTCCGTCCGCGGCGATGACCCCATCGCGCGTGATCCGGTCGACGCTGCCGTCGACGAGCTCCACGTTCGGGCGGTTCAGCGTGGGGTACCAGTCGCTCGTGAAGAGGACGCGCTTGCAGCCGATGGTGTAGTTCGGCGTCGCCTTGGCCCGCAGTTCGGGATCCTGGAGCTGCTTGGCGCGCTCGCGGTCGGCGGCGAACTTGAACGGTCGCATCATCCACTCGGTCCCGGTGAATCCGTACGTCGCGCTCTCGAGGAACGCGAAGAACCCCAGGCGGCTGAACGCGACGCGGGCGGGGAAGCGCTTCATCAGGCGCTTCTCCCAGTCCGGGTAGGCGCGGTCTGACTTCGGCATGATCCACGGCGCCGAGCGCTGGTAGATCACGAGGCGGGAGGCGAGCGGGGCGATCTCGGGCACGAACTGGATCGCGCTGGCGCCGGTGCCGATCACGGCGACGCGCCTGCCCTCGAGCTCGACCTCGTGGTCCCACTCCGCGGAGTGAAACGCCGGTCCTGCGAAGTCCTCGAGTCCCTCGAGCGCCGGCATCGCCGGTCGGGTCAGCTGACCGCAGGCGGTGACGAGCACGTCGAACGAGCGCTGCTCTCCGGAGTCGGTCTCGAGCGTCCAGCGGCCGGCGTCGGCGTCGAAGCTCGCCCGGGTCACCTCGCTGCCGAGGCGAAGGTGGGAGCCGAGGCCGAAGCGATCGCTCACCCCCCGGAGGTAGCGCAGGATGTCGGGCTGCGGCGCGTAGCGGCGCGACCAGTCGCTGCCCTTCGCGAACGAGAACGAGTAGAGGTGGGAGGGGACGTCGCACGCGGCCCCCGGGTAGGTGTTGGCACGCCAGACACCCCCCACGGTGTCGCCGCGCTCGAAGATCTCGAAGTCCTCGATGCCGAGCTTCGCGAGCTTGACGCCCATCCCAACGCCGCCAAACCCGGCGCCGACGATCCCGACGGAGATGCCGCTCCTGTCGCCATTGGCCGCGCTCATGCCGCAAAGACCCTATTTGACCCCGCGCTTCCGGGACCCTAGGGCGTATGCTTTCTCGAAGAGCAGGCTCAGCGATCGCAACGCGGTCAACGGGGCTTGCCGTAGGAAAGCAAGACGGGCCGCGCGGTCAGGACTGGCCAGAAGGCTTGGCTTGGAGTCGAGAAGGCGACGCCCGCCATTTCTTTGGCCAATCCGCCAGAACATCTAGCCATCGCCGCCACGCCCGACACCGAGAGTTGGCAGGCGGCGGCTCCGCGGTACGCGCGCGCCGAGCTTCGCCCAGCGCTGATCGATCTCGCCACCTCGGTCGTTCCGTTCATCGCGCTCTGGGCGGCCATGTACCTCGCGCTCGACGTCTCCTACCTCCTCGTCCTCGCTCTCTCGATTCCCGCCGCGGGCTTCCTCGTGCGCACCTTCATCGTCTTTCACGACTGCACGCACGGCTCGTTCCTCCCGTCGCGCGGCTGGAACCGCTGGACGGGGCGGATCACCGGGCTGATGGTCTTCGCGCCGTTTCGAGCCTGGCAGCACGACCACGCAGTGCACCACGCGTCCGCCGGCGACCTGGACCGCCGCGGCCAGGGCGACGTTCCCACGCTCACGGTTGCGGAGTACCGGGCGCTGCCGCTGACCGGGCGCGTCGGATACAGGCTCTTCCGCAACCCGCTCGTCATGTTCACGATCGGGCCGGTGTTCGCGATGATCATCAAGCCGCGGATGATCAGCTCGAGCGCGAAGCCACGGTTTCGCCGCAGCGTCCATATGACGAACGTCGCGTTGCTGATTGCCCTGACGACGCTCGGGCTCCTGCTCGGCTTCGGCAAGTTCTGGATGGTGGAGGGCCCGTCGGCGCTGCTCGCAGGGAGCGTCGGTGTCTGGCTCTTCTACGTCCAGCACCAGTTCGAGGACGTCTACTGGGAGAACTCGGGCGAGTGGTCCTACGCGGACGCGGCGCTTCGGGGCAGCTCCTACCTGCGCCTGCCCAAGGTGCTCCAGTTCTTCACGGGCAACATCGGCCTCCATCACGTCCACCACATGAGCGCCCACGTGCCCAACTACAAGCTCCAGGCCGCGCACGACGGGAACGAGATCTTCCAGAGCGTCCCGGTGGTGACGCTCTGGGACGGCCTGCGGGCGACGCGCCTGAAGGTCTACGACGAAGAGTCACGGCGCCTCCTCACCTGGCGCGAGGCCCGTGCCTGGGGGAACGAACCCCTGGCCGAGCTCTCCTAGCTTGGCCCGCCCGACCCCGCAAGCGTCGAGCCGCTGACCGCCGGCCGCCCGCTCCGATCCCTGATAGACATAGCCGCCGTGCTTCTGGCCACGTACACCACCTACGACTGGTTCCTCTCGCTCCAGCCAGGCGCATGACCGCCGCCCGCCGAATCTCCGCGTCGCTCGTGGTCGCCGCGCTCGGGTTGCTCACCGGCTGCGGCGAGAAGTCGGAGCCGGCTCCGAGCACGACGCCGAGCGCCGCGAACTGCGCCCCGTCCAACCTCGACACGCAGGCCAAGGGCACGCTGACCGTCGCCACCGACAAGCCGGCGTACCCGCCCTACTTCGAGGACAACGACCCGACGAACGGCAAGGGCTTCGAGAGCGCGGTCGCCTACGCGATCGCGGAGCAGCTCGGCTTCTCGCAGGGCGACGTCAAGTGGGTCGTCGAGCCGTTCAACGCCTCCTATGCCCCGGGTCCGAAGAAGTTCGACTTCGACGTCAACCAGATCTCGATTACGCCGGCGCGGGCGCAGGAGGTCGACTTCTCGGCCCCGTACTACACGGCCGATCAGGCCGTCGTGGCGCTGAACGACTCGGCCGCCGCCAAGGCCAAGTCCCTCGCCGACCTGAAGGACGCGGAGCTGGGGGTCCAGATCGGGACCACGAGCCTCGAGGCCGTCAAGGACGAGATCCAGCCCTCGACCCAGGCGAAGGTCTTCGACAACTCCAACGACGTGGTCACCGCGCTGAAGCAGGGCCAGGTGGACGCGATCGTCGTGGACCTGCCGACGGCGCTCTACATCACCGCGGCCCAGGTCCAGAACTCGACGGTCGTCGGCCAGTTCTCCGCGACCGGTGGCAAGCCCGACCAGTTCGGCGCCCTCCTCGCGAAGAACTCCTCGCTCACGCCTTGCATCTCGCTGGCGATCGACAACCTCCGCAAGTCCGGCGAGCTCCAGCGGATCACCAACCGCTGGATGAGCCAGGCGGCGAAGGCTCCACAGCTGCACTAGGCGTCCGCCGCGCCCGTCAGATTCAGCGCGGTGGAGAGCTCCCAAGCCGTGGTGAGCCGCCGCGCCGCGCGCGAGACGGCGAAGCGAAGCCGTGCCCGGCGCGGCGCCGCCATCGCGACCCTCTCCTCGGTCATCGTCATCGGCGGGCTGGTGGCGCTGACCGTGACCAGCCCCGGCTGGCCGAGCGTGCGCGAGACGTTCTTCTCCTCGAGCGCCTTCGCCGACGCGTTCGGTGACGTCCTGAGCGGGTTCTGGCTCGACGTCAAGATGTTCGTCGTCATCGAGCTGGCCGTCCTCGTCGCCGGCATGGTGGTCGCCCTGGTGCGGACGAGCCGCGGGCCGGCGCTCTTCCCGCTGCGCCTGCTGGCCGCGGTCTACGTCGACCTCTTCCGCGGCATCCCGACGATCCTGCTGATCTACCTCGTCGGCTTCGGGATCCCCGCGCTGCAGCTCACCGGGCTGCCGAGCGACCCGATCATCCTCGGGGGGATCGCCCTGACCCTCTCCTACAGCGCCTACGTGGCGGAGGTCTATCGCGCGGGGATCGCCTCGGTTCACCGCGGCCAGCGGGACGCGGCGCTTGCGATCGGCCTGACCGAGAGCCAGGCGCTGCGTCACGTGGTGCTGCCGCAGGCGGTTCGCCGGGTCGGGCCGCCGCTCCTCAACGACTTCATCTCGCTGCAGAAGGACGTGGCGCTCGTCTCCGTCCTCGGCGTCATCGAGGCCTACCGGGCGGCCTCGATCATCTCGCAGTCGACCTTCAACTACACGCCGCTCCTGGCGGCGGCGCTGCTCTACCTGGCGGTCACGGTGCCGCTCGCCCGGCTCGTCGACCGCTGGGGCGGGACCGGGCAGGTCCGGTGAGCTCGCCGACGCCGGTCATCGAGGCGCGCGGCGTCACCAAGGCCTTCGGCGAGCGCGAGGTGCTTCGCGGCGTCGACCTGGAGGTCCGCGAGCATCAGGCGATTGCCGTGATCGGCGCCTCCGGCTCCGGCAAGTCGACGCTCCTGCGCTGCGTCGACCTGCTCGAGGAGATCGACGACGGGGACGTCTTCATCGACGGCGAGGTGATCACCGACCCGTCCGTGGCCCCGGTGCAGGCGCGCCGCAAGCTCGGCGTGGTCTTCCAGGCCTACAACCTGTTCCCGCACCGAAGCGCGATGGACAACGTGATCCTCGGTGCGACCCGCGCCCACGGCATGCCGCGCGACGAGGCGGAGGATCGCGCGCGCACCCTCTTCGAGCGCTTCGGCCTTGCCGGCAGGGAGGCGGACCGACCGGACGACCTCTCGGGCGGCCAGCAGCAGCGGGTGGCGATCGTCCGCGCGCTCGTCGGCCGGCCTCGTGCCCTGCTGCTCGACGAGATCACGAGCGCGCTCGACCCGGAGCTCGTCGGCGAGGTCCTCGAGGCGGTGCGCGAGCTGAAGACCGCCGGGATGACGATGCTGATCGTCACCCACGAGATGAGCTTCGCGCGGGAGGTGGCCGACTTCGTGGGTTTCCTCCATGACGGCGTCATTGCCGAGCTCGGCTCGCCCGAGGCGGTGCTGCGCAACCCCGAGCGCCCGGAGACCCAGCGGTTCCTGCGACGGCTGCTGGAGGCGGGGCGGCTGTAGGGCTCCGGGAGAGTTGTGAAGGGTTAACGTCGCTATAGGCCCGGTAACACTTCACAACTCGAGACTGCCCTCTTCGCGGACCTCGATGACGCACGAAATGTGCGCAGCGACGTGTGGAAGCTGGCTCCCTCGCTGCCTGTTGTTCGTAACGCCCGGCCGCTACTCCCCGGCCAGCAGGCCGGCTCGGGACGCGTCGTCCATCGGCGCGTAGTCGCCGCTATCGGGATCGCGGATCCACGCCTCGCCCTCGCCGGCGGGCGGGATGCCCTGGGCGCGCAGCGGGCCGGTGAGCGGCCGGTACCAGGTTGTCCGCGGGATCTCGTCGACGACGCGGACGACGGCGGGGCGCTCGGCGGCGTCGAGGCCGGAAAGGGCTCTCGTCAGGGCTCCGGCGTCCAGCTCGTGTCCGTCGCGAAGGGTGACGGCGGCCACCGCGATGTCGTGACCCGGGCCCTGGACGCCGTAGGCGGTGACCAGGTCGACCGCGTCGACGTCGCCGAGCGCGTCCTCGATCGGGTTCGGAGCGACCATGCCCGCCGCCGTGTGAATCGTCGCGTGGGCGTGGCCGACGAGCCAGTAGTCGCCGTCGACGTCGCGCAGGAACAGATCGCCGGTCGGCAGCCACGCGTCCCCGGGCTCGAACAGGCCGCGGAGCGGGGTCTCGCTGGAGCTGATGAGGCCGGTGCTGCGGACGCGGGCGAGGAGCATCCCCGGCTCGCCGCGCGGGGTGGGGATCGCGAACCCCTGGGGGCTCTCCGTGAGCTGGCCGAGCTCCGCGTCGTAGACCGCGATCCGGACCTCGGCGCTCCCTGGTAGCGGGCGCCCCTTCGCGCCCGGCTTCGCCCCGGAGACGTTGACGAGCACCGCATCGCCCTCGGTCGACGCGTAGAACTCGAGCACTCCGGCCGGCGCGAAGCGCTCCGTGACGCGGCGCCAGAGGCCGCGGGGCATGCCGGAGCCGATGAAGAGGCGGACGGGGTGATGGCGCTCGCGGGCGTCGGCGGGCGCCTCGACGAGGTCGCGGAGCATGGTCCACGTGTAGGCGGAGACCGTCACCCCGTAGCGGCGCACCTCGTCCCAGAAGGTCTGCGGGTCGAAGTCGCGGGCAAGCGCCAGCCGCGCTCCGCCGGCGATCGCCCCGCCGATGCTCATGAGCAGGCCGGAGGGGTGGTAGACGGGGGTCACGCTGTAGACCGTGTCGCTCGGGGTCAGCGCCGCGGAGGTCGCCGTGCCGAACGCGGAGATCACCCAGCGGCCGTTCGAGATGCGGTTCGGCCGGGTGCGCTCGCCCTCGCCCGTAAACAGCACGAACGCGAGGTCGCTCGCCCGGCCCGGGTTGGGCTCGTACCAGGAGGGCAGCTCGACCGCGTCCGGGTCGATTCGCTCCATGTCCGTGAGCCCCTCTCCGAGCTCGCGCGGCTCGGCGCCGCCGCCGAGGACGAGGATCGGCACGCGAGCCTCGTCACGGGCGGACTCGGCGAGCTCGGGGTCGGCGATGATCCTGTTCACCTGGCCCAGCTCCGCCTCGCGGAAGACGGGGCCGTCCGGGCGCATCAGGACTGCCACCGCGCCGAGTCGGTTGAGCGCGGCCACCACGGCCAGGGCACTCGGCCGGGCGGCCATGAGGACGCCGACGTGCTCGCCCTGGCGAATGCCGAGCGAGAGCATGCCGCGAACGACGCTGTCGATCCGGTGCTTCACCTGCGTCTGCGTGTAGGCCCGGTCCTCCCAGAGGAAGAGAACGTCGTCGGGCGCGTTCTCCGCCTGCTCGTCGAGCAGCAGTCCGATCGAGATCCTGGTCTGAGGTCGCACCTGCTCGAGCCGGGAGAGGCGCGTCAGCTGGCCTGCCGCCTCGCCGGTCAGGTCGCGGACGGCAGCCGCGGCGCCGCGCGCCGTTCCCAGCGTGGAGCGGGCGATGCCGACGCCGACGTTCGCGGTGAGGCCGAGCGCGTGGGTAACGCGGTCGCGAGCGCCGGGCCGCACCGGAGGCTCCTCCACGAACTCCTCGACCTCGACGGCGGTCTCCGGCTTCGATCCGTCGCCGTCCCGCCAGTGGGCCCACTCGGCGACCACCGGCCAGGTCGTCTTCGTGGCGGACGAGCCGACGACGAGGCCGAAGTGCCCGGCGCTCAGGGCGACCTCGTAGATCTCGGCCTCGGGAATCGCGCGGCGCGCGGCGCGGACGACCCTGGCCGGGGCAATCTCGTCGATCTCGCCGACGAAGTACAGGATCGGCGAGGTGATGTCGGCCAGGGTGACCAGGCGGTCCTCGATAACGAAGCCGCCCGAGAGCATGCGGTTGTGGACGATGAACTGGCGCATGAACTCCGCCAGCGCCGGGCCCGGCCATGCGACCCAGCCCTCGCCCATCAGGAAGCGGCGCTGGCGCTCGCGCGGAAGCAGCGCCGCGCGGTCGCCGAGGCTGCGCACGAAGTCGAGGCGCTGGCGCAGCGACTTCACCGGATCCAGCAGGCGAAAGCCCTCGCGGCTCATCCACGCCGGCACGGCGCGGCGCTCGAACGCCCCGGCGAGCACGCCGGCACCGCGGGTGGCCATGCCCTCGGGGATCCCGAGCGGCAGCGCCGCGGCCGTGTCCACGGGGCTGCCGAACGTGATGAGGCTGGCGATCCCCTCGCTGCGGCGCAGAGCGGCCGCCTGGTAGCAGAACATCCCGCCCTGCGAGTAGCCCGCCAGGTGGACGTCCCTCCCGGCGGCCTTGCCGACGCGCTCGACGGCATCGGAGACCGCGAGGACGTGGTCGGTGAGGCTGCGCTCGAGCCCGCCCTCCTCGTGCTCGGGCGAGCCGAAGTCGACCACCCAGGGGTCGGTGCCGTGCTCGGAGAGGATGGTCACCGCGCTCGCCGCAGGCGAGACGTCATAGACCTCCGAGGAGAGCATCAGCGGCGGCACCAGGACGATGGGCGGTCCGGTCGCGACCTCGGGGAAGTAGCGCCGCAGCCTGTAGACGGGCCGCTCGGCGACCACCTCGTAGGGCGAGGACTCCTCGCCCGTTTCGAGGCCGCCGAAGCGGGCGACCTCCAGCGCGTTCTGCGCAGCGGCCCCGAGGCCGGAGAGCCGTGAGCTCATGCCGAGTCCGGCCACGGCGGCTAGCTGTCGGGCCCGGAGCGCATCAGCGCCCCGTGAAGTTCGGCGCGCGCTTCTGGATGAAGGCGACCACGCCCTCGACGAAGTCCGAGGTGCGGCCCTGCCCGCTCTGGGCCTCCGCCTCGGCGTCGAGCTGCTCCGCGATGCCGGCGTAAGCGCGGCGGTTCAGGAGGCGCTTCGCGCCTGCGTAGGAGGCCGTGGGCCCGGCGGCCATGCGCTCGAGGAGCGCCCCGGACTCGGCCTCGAGCTCGCCGTCGGCGACCACCCGGTTGATCAGACCCCACTCGAGCGCCCTGGGCGCCGGCAGCCTCTCGCCGAGCATCGCCATCTCCGCCGCCCGCGCATAGCCCGCCTTGGCGGGAAGCACCGCGGTGACCCCGCCGTCCGGGACCAGGCCGATGTTGACGAAGGCGAGCAGGAAGTAGGCGGACTCCGCGGCGATCACGAGGTCGCACGCAAGCGCGAGGGAGCACCCGATACCGACCGCCGGGCCGTTGACGGCGGCGATCACCGGCTTCGGCATCTCACGGACGCCCAGGATGATCGGGTTGTAGAGCGCGTGGAGCCGCTCGCCGAGGTCAGGCGCCTCGCCGTCCTGGCTCTCACGCTGCTCCTTGAGGTCCGCGCCGGAAGAGAACGCCCGCCCAGCGCCGGTGATCAGGACCGCGCGGACCTCCTCGTCCGCGCCGAGCGCAGCGATCGCCTCGGCAAGCTCCTCTCCGAACTCCAGGTTCCAGGCGTTGAGCGCGTCCGGGCGGTTCAGGGTCACGCGCGCGGCCGCTCCATCGCGGCTGACCTCCACGACACTCATGGCCTGAAGCCTAGTGCCGACGTGCCGGCTTGGCGCCTATTCAGCGCACGCGGTGCCGAGCGGCCCGTGGCCGGTGGCGTCGCAGCGCTGGATCCGCGGCGGCTGCCACCCCGAGCCGACGAGCACCCCGTCGAGCGCGCCGCCGAGATCGTAGAGGCGCCAGATCAGCCGGAAGCCGACGCCCGCCGTCGGCGCCGGCAGCCAGTTGTCGCGCTGGCGAGGGGTCGTCGGCTCGTCGTGCTGGACGTAGACGTCGATCGAGCCGTCCGGGTTGCGATGGAGGCCCGAGCGATCGTTGATCACGTAGCGGTTGAGCCGGTTCGGCACGAAGAACCCGCCGTTGTCGTACATCGTGAGCGACCAGAAGGCGCGCACGGGAATCGGCAGGTCCGCCGCCGGGATGTGCAGCACGTAGCGGTTGGAGCCGGTCAGGAGCGACGCCTGGCTGTCGGTGAGGGCGAACGGGTAGGTGGCGATGCTGGCGCGTTGGCCCCCGACCCCGACGCGGTCGCCGATCGCCCGCAGCTCGTAGTGAGTGCCCCAGTTGCCGAGGTCGTGGATCAGATAGCCGTTGTGGTCGTCGAAGTGCTTGATGTAGCGGGCGACGACTTCGCCCTGAACGTGGGACGGGCCCTGGGTGACGGCGTCGCGTAGGCCCTGGAGGGTGTCCGGGTCGAGGCCCGCATCGCTCGGGTCGAGTCCCGGCCCGATGCCGTACGGCCTGAGCTTGGCGAGGAGCGGCGCGTCGCGTCGCGGCGGCGGGAAGCGCTTCATCTCCTTCCCGAGTGCGCGGTAGAAGTCGAGAGGATCATCGCCCGGCCCGGTCCCCGGGATCGTGGCGTCGAAGGGCTTGGTGTCGCGGTGCCGCGGCGGGCTCGGACGCCAGTTGGTTCCGTACTTCGAGAGCGGCGTGATCGAGTAGCGGTTCTGGATGCGGTGCACGCTTCGCAGGTCGCTCGGCCCCTTGATGAAGGTGCGGCCGATGATCCAGACGCGGTCGTAGGGGGCGCTCACGCGCTGCACCCCCCGAGGCAGCCTGCCCTTGAAGCCGGGGGGAACGACGGCCCAGTCGCCGCCGCCGGTGACCCGGAAGCGCCCGCGGCCAAGCTTGCGGTGCGCAGAGGTGATGTTGAAGAAGTTGTTGGTCCAGGGGTCGACCAGCTCGAACTCCCAGAACCGGTGACGGATCGGCGGGGCGTGCAGCACCTGCGGCTGCCTCGAGAGGTCGAGCCACGCCATCGAGTACAGGGTGTCGTTGTTCGGGGCGACCACCGTCTGCTCGCTGGCGTCGGCGAGCCTGCGCACGTGGGAGAACTCGTTGGCGCGGCCGTGGCCGAGCCCGTCCGGGACGTTGACGCTGGTGCTGCTGCGGAAGATCCGCTGCGTGTCGAGCAGCGGCACCCCGTACTCGTAGGCCTCGAGGCCGACCCGCAGGCCGCTGTCGTGGTCCGCGGAAGCCGCGGGCGCGCCCGGGGCCGCGACCGCCGCGAGGCCGGCGGCCAGCGCCGCGGGTCCTGCGATGCGCCTCCAGCTGCGGGCCAGGCGGCGCATCACGCCTCGCGGACCGCGTACACCTTGAGGTCCTCCGGTGCGCCCTTGGCCCGGAAGAGCCACTTGCGCTTGACGCGCAGGGTCGCGGTGTCGAGGCGCTCGCGCGCCGTCTCGGAGACCAGGACCTCGTGCGGGCCCGCCGCGGCGGCCACCCTGGCCGCGACGTTCACGTCGACCCCGAGGTAGTCGCCTCCGACCCGCTGCGCGCGCCCGTAGTGGACGCCGGCCCGCAGCCGCGGCCGGTACCCGGCGACCTCGATGCCGTCGAGGGCCGCCGAGGCCGCAAGGGCGGCGTCGACCGCCGGCTGCGGCTCGTCGAACACCGCCATCAGCCCGTCGCCGAGGCGCTTGACCACGTGGCCGCCCGCGGACTCGATCGGGTGCTCGGTCGCGTCTCCCACCTCGCGCAGGAGCTTGATGGCGGCCTCGTCGCCGGCCTCGAGCGCCCACCGCGAGAAGTCGACGAGGTCGGTGAACAGGATCGCCAGGTCCGAGTAGCCGTCGCTTCCACCCGGCGCGGCGGAGAGGGCCTGCCAGACCTGGAGGGCGCTCAGGCCCACCTCGCGCAGCGCGCTCGGCCGCTCCGCCGTGATCGCGGCCACTCGCTGGCCGAGGAGCTGCGCCGGCTCGTCGCCTCCCGTGGAGAGGCGGTCGCCGTACTCCGCGTCCCCGGGCAGGAGCTTGCGGATCGCCTTCGCCACCCGAATCGCGCCCACGGACGAGTCGAACTGCCGCATGCGCTCCGCGGCGCGCTTGCCGCCACTCGGCTCGGCGGGTTCGATGTCCTGATCCGGCCTCTCAGGAGGCTGCTCGTCCACGTCGCGCGAAAGCTACACGGAGTCCGGCGCAGCGACCCGGCCTGGAATATTCTCGCCACGGCGATGGGAGGCGGAAGGTGAGAAGCAGGCGCGGAGGCGACGCCCTCTCCCTGTTCCTGATGCTCGCCGGCGTCGTCGTCCTCGCCGTCGGAGGGCTCTTCCTCTACGCCAAGGACAACGTCCTCGACTCGCATGAGCTGTCGAAGCGGATCGTCGCCGCGGTCGAGCGCAGCGACGTCCGCAAGTTCATCGCCACGAAGACGTCCGCCGAGATCGTGCGGCGCGTCCCTGCGCTGGCGTCGAACCGCGACGAGATCCAGTCGGTGGCGAACGACGTGGTCACGACCGATCAGTTCAAGGCGATCCTCGGGGCGGCCGTCGTCGCCGCCGAGGACCGGCTGGTCGACCGCAAGAAGGACAAGACCGCGATGAAGCTGGACAACGTCGGGCAGGTGATCCACGACCAGCTGGAGACGGTCGACCCGGGCCTCGCCGCCCAGGTCCCGACTGGCCTGGACGCCAAGATCGCGGCCCTCGGCGGGGTGCCGGAGCTGAACGACACGGTGCGCTTCCTGCGGACGATCCGCTGGCTCGGCACGCTCCTGCCCCCGCTCGCCCTGATCGCGCTCGCCGCCTCGGTCTTCGTGGCGTCCGACCGGCGGGTCGCGGTCGGGCGGCTCGGCGTCGCGCTCGTGATCGCCGCCGTCGTCATGCTCGTGCTGTCGTTCGTCACCCGCACGGTCGTCCTCAACCAGGTGCCGAGCGGCCTCGACCGCGACGCCGCCGGCGGCGCCTGGGACGAGGTCATCGGGCCGTTCCGGACCTGGCTGATCGTGGCCGGGGTCGTCGGCTTGGTCCTGATCGTCGGCGCGACCGCCGCCGGGCGGCTCGGCGGCGGCTACTCGCGGGCCCGCTACAGCCACTAGAAGAACCCGTAGTTTGCGGCAACCGCTCCGCTTCTGCGTCCGCCGCCGGACCTAGACTCGCTCGCCAGCATCTAGTTCCGAAGATCACGAGACGCAAAGCAACGGAGGTCGTTCTGTGAGCCACTCGGACTGGTCCCAACTCATGGCGGTGCGCGCCGAGGTCGAGCGCGCGCCGGTTCTGCTCCCCGCCCTCAGGGGCCGCGCCGGTCAGAGCGCTCGCGAGCCCTCTCCGCGGACCGTGCGGTTCGCCGAGGCGCTTGCCGTCTCGCCCTCGTGGACGGGGATCTCGGAGGCCCGCCGCCGGCGCTACGCCGCCTGAGGCACAGCGGCGGGCGCGGCCAGTGAGCCGCGTTCCCTGACCACCATCTCGAGCCCGCCGCGCGGGCTGAGCGTCGGCATCTGGCGGATGCTCATGGTGTGGCCCCCGCGCAGCTCCATCGCGAAGCGCTGGAGCAGCAGCGTCGCGACGACGCGCACCTCGGTCTGGCCGAAGCGCTTGCCGATGCAGATCCGCTGGCCGCCGCCGAACGGGACGTAGGCGCCCTTCGGCAGCGCCGCCTTGCGCTCCCGCTCGAAGCGCTCCGGGATGAAGGCCTCGGGCTGCGGGAAGACCTCGCCAATCCGGTGGCTGGCCCACGAGGAGTAGTTGACGTAGGCGCGGGCGGGAACCTCGTAGCCGCCGAACTCGAACGCCTGCATCACCCGGCGCGGGCCGATCCAGGCGGGCGGGTAGAGGCGGAGGGTCTCGTCGAGCACGAGCTCGAGGTAGGGGAGGCCCGTGCCTCCGGCGTGCTCCGCCGACGGCGGCTCACCGCCGAGGACGCGATCCTGCTCCTCGCAGAGCCTGGCCAGAGCGCCGGGGTTACGCGCGAGCTCGTAGAGCATGAAAGTGATCGTCGAGGTCGACGTGTCGTGGCCCGCGAAGAGGAGCGTCATGACCTGATCGCGGATCTCGGTGTCTGCAAGGCCGGTGCCGTCTTCGTCGCGGGCGTCGATGAGCAGCGAGAGGATGTCGCTGCGACCCGGATCCGGCCTGCGGCGCCGCGCGCCGATCTCGCGGAAGATGATCTCGTCGAGCACGGCGCGCGACTCGTTGAGGCGCCTCCACGGCGTTCCCGGGCCGCGCAGCACCCGCACCCACGGGTCGGTGCTGTACCAGTAGAGGGCCCGCTCGAAGTGGTGCGCGGCCGAGGCTCCCGTGCCGCCGTCGTCGGGGTCCAGGCCGAAGAGCGCGCGCATCGCGATCCGCATGGCGAGGTTGCGCGCCCAGTCGTAGACGTCGACGACCTCGCCCGCCAGCCAGCGGTCGAGCGCCCCGCCGGCCTCGGTGACCATCGTCTGGACCGACGCCTCCACTCGCTCGCGATGGAAGGCGGGCATCATGATCCGCCGCGCGCGGTCGTGGTAGGCGTCGTCGATCGTCAGCAGGCCGTCGCCAAGGAGCGGAATGAGGTCGCCGAAGCCGCCCTCGCGCCAGTGGAAGTTGTCGGCATGCGAGACGGTTATGTAGTGGTTGGCCTCGGGGCCGAGCATGAACACGTCGCGCATGTGGAAGAGGCGCAGGCTGAAGATCGGTCCGTGCTCCTCGTACAGGGAGAGCATCAAGCGCAGCGGGTCGCGCATGAAGTCGCGGGTGAGGCCGATGTCGAAGCCCTTGGGCCCGGGCGGGTAGCGGTCCGTGATGGCCCGCTCGCCCCAGAGGTCGGATGCGATCCGGCGCAACGGGTTCGAGGTCAGCTTGACTGGCGCCTGGACCGTCACGAGGGCTCCGACTGTACCGGGTTACATACCGGCCTGACTGTTTGTGGGAGACGGGCGGGAGCGCTCAGCCACCGACGGCCCAGGAGAAGCGGGCGTTGACCTGCTGGGCGCCACCGCCGGGCTGGGCCGAGCCGGTGTCCTCGAAGCCGAACGTGACCTTTTCCGGCCGGCTCGACTTCGGGATCTCGAAGACGATCCAGCCCGACCCGCAGCCGTCGCGGACGGTGTCGAAGCCCTGGGGATAGTTGTGCTGGACGTACTTCTGGGTTGCCGAGCCCGAGTCAAGGTCGAGGCCGAAGTCAAAGGAGCCGATCGCCCCGCCGTGGTTGCTGCACGCCTTGGCGAGGAGGCCGACGAGCGTGCTCCCGGGCGACGGCGCGGCGAGGCCCGTGACGTCGTTTGCCGGAACCGGGACGGACCGGTCGACCTTCTCGACGGTCACCTGCAGCCCGTTCGCGGTGAGCTCGTCACCGACGGCGCCGGACTTCGTGGTGGTACCGCATGCGGTGAGGAGGGCGGCGGCGATCAGGGCGAGTACAGGCGAACGAGCGAGGGACCTGATGCCATGACCCTACCTCCGCCGTTGTCAGGTTTGTCGGCGTATAGGCCACTTTTCTGACAACGGACAGGTGGCGGAGGGCGATCGGAGGCTGCGTACACTGCCGCGCCATGGAGCTCCCGGCGATCGACGGGCTGCGCCGGCCGCTCGACGCCGCCGGGCGCGTATCCGGGCGCGCGGTCATCGAGATGCGAGCGCTGCGGCAGATGCGCCGCGCCGGGATGTTCCCTCCCCAGTGGCCAACACGCACCGTCGCCGGCCTTGCGAGTCTGCGCCGCTACGGAGCGATGGGCGGAGCCGTCGCCGCGGCCGCGGCTCGCGACGGTGACCGGGTCGCGGTCAGCGACGAGCTCGGGACGCTGACCTACGGCGAGCTCGATCGTCGCTCGAACGCCCTCGCCAACGCGTGGCGGGAGCTCGGGGCGCGGCCGGGGACCGGAATCGGGGTCCTAGCCCGCAACCACCGTGGCATCCTCGACGCAAGCTATGCCGCCGGCAAGCTCGGAGCCCGGGTCGTCTATCTGAACACCGACTTCGCCGCCCCTCAGCTTCGCGACGTCGCGGTGCGCGAGGGCGTCGAGTTGCTCGTCCACGACGAGGAGTTCGCGGCGGTGGTCGAGAGCCACGAGGCCCGCCTCGGCACCTTCGTCGCCTGGACGGACTCCGAGCATCCGCCCGAGCGGACGCTCGAGGGCCTGATCGCCTCCGGCGACCCGTCGCCGCCGCCCGCTCCCGGTGAGGCGGCAAAGGTGATCATGCTGACCAGCGGCACCACCGGCACGCCGAAGGGCGCCCCGCGCGAGGGCGGGTCCTCCTTCGCACCCGTCGGCGCCCTGCTGTCCAAGGTTCCCTTCCAGGCGGGCGAGACCACCTACGACGCCGCGCCGCTCTTCCACTCGCTCGGCTTCGCGCACGCGATGCTGGGTGCCGGCCTCGGCTCGCGGCTCGTCCTTCGGCGGCGCTTCGACCCCGAGGCGGTCCTGGCGGCGATCGCGGCCGAGCGCGCCACCGCGCTGATCGTCGTCCCGGTGATGCTCCAGCGGATTCTCGCCCTGCCCGACGAGGTGATCGCCAGGCACGACACCTCCTCGCTTCGCATCATCTTCTCCTCGGGGTCGCAGCTGGAGGCCGACCTGGCCACGCGGGCGCTCGAGGCGTTCGGCCCCACGCTCTACAACATGTACGGCTCCACGGAGGTCGCCTACGCGACGTTCGCGACGCCGGAGGACCTGCGCGCTGCACCCGGCTGTGCGGGGACGGTGCCGATGGGGACCCGCGTGCGCATCCTCGACGAGCGTGGGGAGGAGGTGCCCCGGGGTCAGACCGGGCGGATCTTCGTCGCCAACGGCTTCCAGTTCGAGGGATACACGGGCGGCGACACCAAGGAGGTCATCGACGGCTTCATGTCGTCCGGCGACGTCGGCCACTTCGACGAGAACGAGCGCCTCTGGGTCGACGGCCGCGACGACGAGATGATCGTCTCGGGCGGCGAGAACGTCTTCCCGCGCGAGATCGAGGAGCTCCTGGTCACCCACGAGGCGATCGAGGAGGCCGCCGCGGTCGGCGTCGACGACCCCGAGTGGGGCAAGCGGCTGCGGGCGTTCGTCGCCCTGCGCCCCGACGCGAGCCTCTCCGAGGACGACGTGAAGTCCTTCGTCAAGACCAACCTGGCCCGCTACAAGGTGCCGCGCGACGTCGTCTTCGTCGAGGCCCTGCCGCGGAACCCGACGGGCAAGATCCTGAAGCGCGAGCTCGCCGCCATGGCGCCCGAGGCCGCCTAGCGATGAGCGCGCGGGAGGACCTTTCCGCCCTCGTGATCTTCATGTCGGGCGGCAGCCGCGGCATCGGCCTGGCGATCGCGGTGGCCGCGGCCAAACAGGGCGCGAGCGTCGCGCTGCTCGCGAAGACCGACCAGCCGCACCCCAAGCTCGAGGGGACGATCCACACCGCGGCCGCCGAGATCCAGGCGGCCGGCGGCAGGGCGCTGCCGATCGTCGGCGACGTGCGCGACGAGGCACAGGTGGAGGCGGCGGTAGCGAGGACCGTGAGCGAGCTCGGCGGCGTGGACATCGTCGTCAACAACGCCAGCGCGATCAACCTCAGCCCGATGGGCGACCTCGAGGTGAAGCGCTACGACCTGATGCAGACAATCAACTCGCGCGGCACGTTCGTCGTCACCCGGGCCTGTCTGCCGCACCTCCGCGAATCCGAGCACGCCCACGTCCTCACCCTCTCGCCGCCGCTCAGCGCCGACCCCAAATGGCTAAAGGGGCACTCGGCCTACACGCTGTCGAAGATGGGGATGACCATGCTGACGCTCGGCGTCGCCGCCGACGAGGCAGAGGCGGGGGTCGCCGCCAACTGCCTGTGGCCGCGGACGATCATCGCCACCGCCGCCGTGCAGAACCTGCTCGGGGGCGACGAGGCAATGGCCCGCGCCCGCACCCCGGAGATCGTGGCCGACGCCGCCGTCGCCATCCTCGAGCGCGACCCGCGTGAGTGCACGGGCAACGCCTTCATCGACGACGAGGTCCTGGTGGACGCCGGCGTCACGGACCTCGACCGCTACTCGGCCGCGGACGCCGAACTGGCCCTGGACCTCTTCGTCGACGACTGGCCTGGCTAGCTTGCGCCCGCTCGTCTACTCGATGAACGTCTCGCTGGACGGCTACATCAAGGGCCCCGACGGAACCTTCGACTGGGCCGATCCCGACGAGGAGGTCCACCGGTTCTGGAACGAACAGACGCGCCAGACCGGCGTCAACCTCTACGGACGGAACCTCTACGAGACGATGAAGGTCTGGGAGACGCTCGACCAGGAGCCGGACGCGACCGACGTGGTCGTCGAGTTCGCGGAGATCTGGCGGGCGACGCCGAAGCTCGTCTTCTCGACGACGCTTACCGAGGTCAAGGGCAGCAACACCACGCTCGAGAACCGCGACGTCGTGAAGGCGGCGAAGGAGTTGAAGGCCGAGGACGGGAAGGAAATCTCTGTCGGCGGCGCAGGCCTCGCGTCGACACTCGCCCGCGCCGGGCTGATCGACGAGTACCGCCTGTGCGTTTACCCCGCGCTCGCCGGCGGCGGCACGCCGTTCTTCCCACCGCTCGACGCCGAGGTCACCCTGGAGCTGGTGGAAACCCGCACCATCGGCTCGCGCGTGGCCTACCTGCGCTATCGAGTTGCGAGTTAGTCGGTCTCAGGCCGACTAATACGCATCTCGGCGGCCGCCGGGGGACCGGCGCGGTGCTGCCGGCGCGCTCGTAGGCTTCCGCGAATGGCGATGGAGGGGCTCACTCGTCGCGAGGCGCTCGGCGCGGCGGCGGCGGTTGGCACCGCCGCGATGCTGCCGGGCGCCGCGGGCGTGGCGGCCGGACGAAAGCGTTCCCGGCGCCCGATTCCGCTGCCCTCGCCGGCCCAGGTTCGTGCCGACTTCCAGCGCATGGTCGACTTCGGGCCGCGGCTCACCGCGTCGGCCAACCACAACCGCTACATCGCCTGGCTCGAGCGTGAGTTCGTGAAGGCCGGTTGCGAGCTGCGCGCCTGCGACGTCTACAAGACGGAGCGCTGGCTGATGAAGGATTTCGGCCTCGACGTGCTGGAGGGCGCGGCGAAGGGCCGGGTGGGTGTCGCGACCTACTACCCGCGCAGCAAGGAGACGCCGGAGAAGGGCGTCACCGGCCCGCTGGTCTACGCAGGGACGGGATCGGGCGCGGCGGACGCGCCGTCCGGGAGCATCCTCCTGGTCGATCTCCCGTTTCCCCTGCCGCTGACCGCCGGTGCCTTCCTGCCGATCTCGACCTTCCAGTACTGGCCGGGCCACACGGATGCGGACTGGGCGGCGAGCGATTACCGGCGCCTCTGGATCGAGCCCGGCCTGGGCGTGCCGCTGGCACCGTTTCAGAGCGCGGGCGCGAAGGGCGTCGTGTTCATCGTCGATGCCTCGCACCCGGCGCTCAAGGGCGGCTACCTGCCGTTCACCCATGGCTTCGAGCCGCTGCCCGCGCTCTACGTCGACCGCGAGACCGGCGCTGAGCTCCGCGCCGCTGCCGCCGCCCATCCGCGGACGCGCCTGCGGCTGACCGCGAGCCACCGCATGGCGCCAACGCCGAGCGTTACCGCTGTCCTGCCCGGCCAGAGCGACGAGACCCTGATCTTCTCCACCCACACCGACGGCCAGGGCTTCGCCGAGGAGAACGGCGGCGTCGCGTTCGTCCACCTCGCGCGGTACTTCGGTTCCCTGCCGAAGCACCGGCGACTGCGGCGCACGATCGTCTTCGCCGCCTGGCCCGGCCACATGGTGGCCGACCTGCCGCAGGCGCAGGGCTGGATCGACTCGCACCCGGGGCTCGTCAAGCGCGCCGCCGCGGCCCTCACCGTCGAGCACCTCGGCTGCAGCGAGTGGCTTGACACCGCCGACGGCTACAGGCCAAGCGGCGAGAACGAGATGTTCGGCATCTGGACCACCCAGGGGAAGATGTTCGAGCTCACCCGCGACACGATCGTCAAGCACGACATCCGGCGTACGGCGCTCCTGCGCCCGCCGGTTCAGTTCGGCGTCGGCGGCGCCTTCCAGACCTCGGGCATCCCGCAGATCGGCGCGATCGCCGGCCCCGAGTACCTGCTGACCGTCTCGAAGAACGGCGACATGGACAAGCTCGACGCGGAGCTCGCGTCCAAGCAGATCGCCTGGCTCGCCGACCTGGCCCGCGAGATCGACGGCGTCTCCGCCGCCGAGCTCCGCGCCGGCGACCCCACACTCGGCACCTACCAGCCGGCGGAGGACTCGAGCAGGCCGGAGGCCTGTTGAGAACTTACATACCGGCCTGACTGTTTCTTGCTATTCTCGGCCGGCCTCGCCGGCCGGCGAGGATCTCTTGATGCGACCGAGGAGCTGCTGAAAGCGCGATGAGCACCACCAACGGCAACCGGACCTTCGTCATCGGGGTCGGCATGACCAAGTTCGACAAGCCCGGAACGAAGGAGGGCGACTACCCGGACTGGGCCAAGGAGGCCGGGTCGAAGGCGATCGAGGACGCGGGCGTCGCCTACGACGACGTCGAGCAGGCCTTTGCCGGCTACTGCTACGGCGAGTCGACCTCGGGCCAGCGGGCGCTCTACCAGCTCGGCCTCACCGGGATCCCGGTGGTGAACGTCAACAACAACTGCTCCACCGGCAGCTCGGCGCTCTACATGGCGCGACAGTCGGTGAAGGGCGGGCTCGCCGACTGCGCCCTGGCGCTGGGCTTCGAGAAGATGGAGATGGGCTCGCTGGGGGTCAAGTACACGGACCGCACGAACCCCATGGACAAGCACGCGACGCGGATGTTCGAGATCCGCGCGCCCGAGCAGTCACCGGCCGCGCCGCAGATGTTCGGCAACGCCGGTCGCGACCACATGGAGAAGTACGGGTCGAACCCCGACCACTTCGCCTGGATCGGCTGGAAGAACCACAAGCACTCGGTCAACAACCCCTACGCGCAGTTCCAGGACGAGTACTCGATCGAGGACATCAAGGCGGCGAAGATGATCCACGAGCCGCTGACGAAGCTCCAGTGCTCGCCGACCTCCGACGGCTCGGCGTGCGCGATCGTCGCCTCCGAGCGCTTCGTCGACGAGCACGACCTGTGGGGCCAGGCGATCGAGATCGCCGGGCAGGCGATGGTCACCGACATGCGCTCGACCTTCGACGACGAGACCGACTGCATCAAGATCGTCGGTTACGACATGTCGAAGGAGGCGGCGCGCAAGGCCTACGAGGAGGCCGGGGTGAGCGCCGAGGACGTCGACGTCTGCGAGCTCCACGACTGCTTCAGCGCCAACGAGCTGATCACCTACGAGGCGCTCGGCTTCGCCGAGGAGGGCAAGGGCCACGAGCTGGTCGACGCCGAGGCGACGACCTACGGCGGCTCCGGTCCGGTCGTCAACCCGTCCGGCGGGCTGATCTCCAAGGGCCATCCGCTCGGCGCGACCGGCCTCGCCCAGTGCTCGGAGCTCACCTGGCAGCTCCGCGGCGCCGCCGAGCAGGCGCCAGGTCGATGGCGCAAGGTCGGCCTGCAGCACAACATCGGGCTCGGCGGCGCTGCCGTCGTGACCGTCTACAAGCCCGTCGAGGCGTAGGTCAGATGACGATCACGTTCACCGACGAGCAGCAGGCCTTCGCGGAGGCGATTCGCGACTTCTGCAAGCGCGAGTCGGCACCCCCGAGCAGCGAGCGGCGGCCACCAACGAGTACACGGAGATGCACTCGGCCCGAGCTCTACTCGAAGCTCGCCGACCTCGGTTGGCTCGGCGCCTCGATCGAGGAGGGCTACGGCGGCTCGGGCGGCGGGATGGTGGACGCGTGCGTCTTCCTCGAGGAGACCGCCCGCGGCATGGTGCCGATGGCCGGCTTCCGCTGTCAGCCTGATCGTCGCCGGCGCCTACGAGCGCTTCGGCACCGACGAGCAGAAGTCCGAGATCCTCGGCGGCATCGTCAAGGGCGGCGTCGAGTCGATCGCGATGTCCGAGCCCGAGGCGGGCTCCGACGTCGGCAGCCTCGCCTGCCGCGCCGAGAAGTCGAACGGCGGCTACGTCCTGAACGGCCAGAAGACCTGGATCTCCGCCGCCCACATCGCGGACCACATCCTGGTCGTCGCGCGCACGGGCCGCGACGGTTCGAAGCACGACGGCGTCACGATGTTCTCGGTGCCCACGGGGGGCACCGACGGCCTCGAGATCCGCGGCATCCAGACGATGGGCGGCAAGGAGGTCAACGATGTCTTCCTCACCGACGTCTACGTCGACGACGACCGCATCCTCGGTCAGGTCGACGGCGGCTGGATGCAGCTGATGGCGGGCCTCAACGTCGAGCGCCTGATCACGGCGGCGACCGTCCTCGGCCTCGCCGAGCGGGCCTTCGACGACGCGCTCGCCTACGTCAAGGAGCGCAAGCAGTTCGGGCGTCCGATCGGCACCTTCCAGACGATCAAGCACCGCCTCGCCGACCTGGCGACCGAGCTCGAGTGCTGCCGACTGCTCGTCTACGACATCGCGAGGATGGTGGACGCGGACCCGAACACGATGCTCCCCCGCGAGGCCTCGATGGCGAAGCTCAAGATCACCGAGACCGCGAAGAAGGTCGCACTCGAGGGGATGCAGATGATGGGCGGCTACGGCTACTCCTGCGAGTACGACATGGAGCGCCACGTCCGCATGGCCCTGGTCTCCACGATCTACGCCGGCACGAGCGAGATCCAGCGGGAGATCATCTCCAAGACCTACGGCCTCTGAGCCCGGTTCCGCCATTGGCGACTTGTAGTCGCATACCGACCACAACTCGCCAGCCCCGCCGAGGAATGTGACGTGATCCGCGAACAACTTCGCCTTCTGACCCGCCTCTGGGCACTCCACCCACCGCGGGCACTCCACATCCGCGTGGCCCGCTGGATGGGCGCGGCGATGGCCCGCGAGTTCGCCTGGCAGTTCACGGCAATCAACGCCCTCCTCATCGCGGCCCTGATCCTCCTCGGCGCCACGAGCTCCACCCTGGGCCTCGTCCTCCTCGCCCTCGTTGCCCTGTTGTTCCTGTTCGAAGCGCGCTTGGCCTACGAGAGCATCGGCAGCGCCCGCGCCGTGGACGAAGCGTTACGCGACATCCCCGGCGAGCCCTCCGAGCTTCGGGTCCCAAGCAGCCACCTCGCCTTCCCGCTTCTGATGCTCACGGCCCGAACCGTCCGCAAGCAGCGCGGGGTGATCTTCCACGAGGCCGAGCGCTACCGCCTGCGCCTCGACATCTACCGCCCGGCCGAGGCCGGCTCCGAAGACGAGCCCCGTCCCGCCATCATCCAGGTCCACGGCGGCGGCTGGATCGCCGGCAGCCGCGTCGAGCAGGGCATCCCGCTGCTCAACCACCTCGCCTCGAACGGCTGGGTCGGCTTCAACATCGACTACCGGCTGAGCCCGCGCGCGACCCTCCCCGACCATGTGATCGACGTCAAGCGCGCGATCGCCTGGGTGCGCGAGAACGCCGCCGAGCTGGGCGTCGACCCCGAGCGGATCTGCCTCACCGGCGGCTCGGCGGGCGGCCATCTCACGGCGCTCGCGGCGCTTACAGCCGACGACCGCTCCCTGCAGCCCGGCTTCGAGGACGCGGACACCTCCGTCGCCGCCGCGGTGCCGTTCTACGGCGTCTACGACATGGCCGACGTCGGCGGCGTGTACTACCCCGAGCTCCGCGACTGGCTCTTTCCCGAGGTCGTCATCAAGCGCGCCTACGACGAGGACCCGGCAGCCTACGAGGCCGTCTCGCCGACCTACCGCGTCCACGCCGCGGCACCGCCGTTTCTCGTCTTCCACGGCGACCGCGACACGCTCGTCCCGGTCGACGACGCCCGCGTTTTCGTCGAGCGCCTGCGCGCGGTCTCGACCAGCGACGTCCTCTACGTCGAGCTCCCGGGAGCCGAGCACGCCTTCGACCTTGCTCCCTCGCTTCGCACCGTGCGCGTGGTCGAGGGCATCGAGCGCTTCCTGCGCACCGCGGTGCTCGAGCCGGCGGCGCTGGACGACGCCGCGCCGCGACGGGACGCGGGCCGCGTGCCGGTGCAGGGATAGGATCCAAGGAAACCGCCAACCATCTGGAGAGGACTACGAATGGCGAAGCAACCGATTCCGATTCAAGGCCGCGTGGTCGCGGTCACCGGAGCAGCGCGGGGTATCGGCCTCGCCACGGCGTCCGCGCTCGTGCGTAAGGGCGCGCGGGTCGCCATCGGCGACCTCGACCTCGCGCTCGCCGAGCAGGCGGCCGAAGAGCTCGGCGGCGGCGCGGTTGCCTTCGACCTCGACGTCACCGACCGCGACTCGTTCACGGCGTTCATCGACTCGGCCGAGGCGGCGATCGGGCCGCTCGACGTGCTCGTCAACAACGCCGGGATCATGCCGGCGGGCCCGTTCCTCGACGAGTCGGACGAGACCGCGATGCGCCAGATGGACATCAACGTCCACGGCGTGATCCACGGCATGAAGATCGTCCTGCCGCGGATGCTCCAGCGAGGCCGCGGGCACGTCGTCAACGTCGCCTCGCAGGCCGGCAAGGGCGGCTTCCCCGGGATCGCGACCTACTGCGGCACCAAGCACGCGGTGGTCGGCATCTCGGAGGCCGTGCGGGCCGAGCTCACCGAGACGCCGATCGAGTTCAGCGTCGTGATGCCGGCCTTCGTCAACACCGAGCTGATCTCCGGAGCGGACCAGCCCCGCGCCGTGAAGGTCGTCGAGCCGGAGGACGTCGCGAACGCGATCGTCGAGGTCCTGGAGGTCCCGAAGTTCGACGTCAACGTGCCGAAGTCGGCGGGGCGGATCGGCTGGGTGATGAACTTCCTACCGAGGAGCGGTCGCGAGGCCGTGGCGCGGGCACTCAAGGCCGACCAGATCCTGACCAACATCGACACCGCCCAGCGCGCGGCCTACGAGGAGCGGATCTCGCACGCCGAGCGCTCCCGCGAGCACGCCTAGCCCAAGGCCGGCCGTGGACCTGAGCCTCCCACGCGGTGTGGTGAGGCTGCTGCTGCGCGGCACCGCCGGGCTGCCGTCGCGCACGCACATGTCGATCGCCATGGAGCGACGCTGGTATGCGATCGCAAGTGCGGCCGTGCGCCCCCCGAAGGGGACCGCGATCGAGGCAGAGTCGCTCGGCGGCGTGCCGGTGTACCGGGCGACCTGCGCCGGCATTGCCGAGGGCCGTGCCGTCTTGTACCTGCACGGCGGGGGTTACGGAACGTTCGCGAAGGGGGCGTACTGCGCGTTCGTACGCTCGATCTCGCTGCGGACGAGCACCGCGGTCCACGCCCCCGACTACCCGCTGGCCCCGGAGCGGCCGTTCCCGGCCGCCCTGGATGCGGCGCTCGCCGCATGGCGGGCGCTGGCCGGGCGCGAGGAGGGGCCGATCGTCCTCGCGGGCGACTCGGCCGGCGGCGGGCTCGCGCTCGCGACGGCGCTGGCCCTGCGCGACGCCGGGGAGCGGCCGCCGGCGGGGCTCGTGCTGTTCAGCCCCTGGCTCGACCTGACCCACTCCGGTGCCTCGTTCGAGCGCAACGGTCCCGCCGAACCGATCCTCACCCACCGCGACTCGCTCGAGAAGGCCACGGCCTACGCGGCGGGCGCTGACCTTCGCGACTCGCGGATCTCGCCGCTCTTCGCGGAGAGCCTGGCCGGCCTGCCGCCGGTCCACCTGCTCGGCGCGGCCGACGATCTGCTCGTCAGCGACGCCGATCGCCTCGCCGAGCGGATTCGCTCAGAGGGAGGCGCGATCGAGTACGAGCGCCACGATGGCCTCTGGCACGACTTCCAGCTCTTCGGCGAAGTCTTGGCCGAGGCTCGCGACGCGACCGCCGCCGCCTGCGCGGCGATCGAGGGCTTCTTCGCCGCCTCAGTCGCGCCCCGCGGTGCGGTCGAGGCCGCCGCGGAGGTCTGACCGTTCCTCGGAGTCGACCTCGCGAAGGGTATTGAGCAGCGTCTCGTCGCTCAGCGTGACCCGGTCGAGCAGCGGGTTGATCACACCGCGCATCGCGAACCAGGCCCGCCACCACGGCGGGACGATCACGCGCGGCGCCCGGCGTTCGATGCCGTTGACGACGGCGGCAGCCGCGTAGGCCGGGCTGAGCCGGCGGAGCATCAGCTTCGGAAAGCGCTCCTCCGCGCTCGACCGCACGACCTCGTCCTCGAAGGCGTTCTGCACCATCTTCGTGTTGATGAAGCCGAAGTGGGCCACCGTGGCGCTGGCGCCATGCACCGCCAGCTCCGCGCGCAGGGCGCGGCCCATCGCCTCGACGCCCGACTTGGCGATGGCGTAGGGAGCGTTCATCATCCCGTTGACCCAGGCGTAGACGGAGGAGACCACGACGACGTGGCCCTTGCGCTCGACGACCTGGGGCAGGGCGGGGCGGACGGTTCGCCAAACCCCGAGCAGGTCGATCTCGAGCGTGCGCTCGAAGACGTCGGGATCGATGACCCGCATCGTCGTCGAGGGCGGCGCGACGCCCGCGTTCGCGACGACGACGTCGAGGCCGCCGAAGCGACCGACGACCGCGGCGACTGTCGCCGCCATCTCGTCGCGGTCGGTCACGTCCGCCGGCACCGCCAGGGCGCTCGGGCCGATCAGGCTCGCAGCCGCCTCCGTGGCCGGCCCGTCGAGGTCGTTGAGCGCGACCGAGGCGCCGCGGCCGGCGAGGGCGCGGGCGGTCTCGAAGCCGATGCCGCGCGCCGCGCCGGTGACCATCGCCACCTTGCCGCTGAGGTTGTACGTTGCCGCCATCGGGCGCGCAGCCTACCGATTGCGCGGCGGCCGTTCACATACAGTCGAGACCGTTTGTTACAGTCGCGCGCGGGATGGAGGCCGCTGCGAAGACGCGTTCGGGTGCGACGCCGCGCCGCCGGACTCAGGCCGAGCGGCGGGCGAAGACCCGCGCGGCCCTGCTGGACGCCACCATCGATTGCCTCGTCGAGGACGGCTACGCCGGCGCGACGACGACCCGCATCGTCGAGCGCGCCGGCGTCTCGCGCGGCGCCCAGGTGCACCACTTCCCGACCAAGGCCGAGCTGGTGGCCGAGGCCGTTCGCCACCTCGCGGAGCGCCGCGCGGCTGAGTTCCTCGAGGAGGCCCGCGCCGTCCCCGCGCGGGGCCGCCACCGCTTCGAACGGATGCTCGACCTGCTCTGGGGCATCCACACCGGGCCGCTCTTCGCCGCCTCGGTCGAGCTCTGGGTGGCGGCGCGCGCCGACGAGGACCTGCGCCTGCGGCTGGTCGAGGTCGAGCGCGAGATTGCCGCCCTGACGCTGGCCGGCATCGACGACCTCTTCCCCGAGATGACCGGGCGCCGCGAGTTTCGCGAGGCGGTCGACGCCTCGCTTGCCACGATGCGCGGGCTCGCACTGCTGCGGTTCGTCAACGACGAGCGCGAGATGGAGCGGCGCTGGGCGGGAGCGCGGCGCACGCTGGTGGCCGCGGTCGACGGCATCGATCCCTGAGGACTAAATTCTGTACGGACGGGCACGATGCCCGCTGGTGGCAGTGATTTACCTGGAGGAGAGATGGCTGATCTTGATGTGAGCACGCTGGTCGAGGAGCTCGGCGGAAGCGTCGTCGGAGCGAGCGATGCCGACTACGACGACCTGCGCAAGGTCTTCAACGGCATGGTCGACCGGCGTCCCGCGGCGATCGTTCGCTGCGCCTCGAGCGACGACGTCGCCGCCGCGATCCGCTTCGCCCGCGAGAACGACCTCCCGGTCGCGGTCTACGGCGGCGGGCACTCGGTCACCGGCCACGGCGTCTGCGACGACGGCCTGGTCATCGACCTGCGGCCGATGGGCGACGTCGAGGTTGATCCCGAGGCCAAGACCTGCCGCGTCGGCGGCGGCGCGACCTGGGGGCCCGTGGACGCCGCGACGCAGGAGCACGGCCTCGCCGTCACCGGCGGCCGCGTCCCCGGAACCGGCGTCGCCGGGCTCACGCTCGGCAGCGGCTCCGGGTGGCTCGAGCGCAAGCTGGGCCTGACCTGCGACAGCCTCCTCTCGGTCGAGGTCGTGACCGCCGACGGCGAGGTCCTGACGGCCTCCGAGGACGAGAACCCGGAGCTCTTCTGGGGCATCCGCGGCGGCGGCGGCAACTTCGGCGTCGTCACGAGCTTCGAGTTCAGGCTGCACGACATGGGCCCGACGCTCTACGGCGGGATGCTCCTCTACCCGGGACCGATGGCCGCGGATGTCCTGCGGAACTTCCGCGACTTCATCGCCGACGCGCCCGACGAGGCGAACGGCGGCGTTGCCATGATGACCGCGCCGCCCGAGGAGTTCGTGCCCGAGCCCGCCCGGGGACAGCCGGCGGTGGGAGTGATCATCTGCTACGCGGGTCCCGTCGAGGACGCCGAGGAGGCGATGCGCCCGCTGACCGAGTTCGGCCCGCCGGCGCTGGCGATGGTCGGCCCGATGCCGTACGTGCAGATCCAGAAGCTGATCGAGCCCGGCTCGCCGGAGGGAATGCGCAACTACTGGAGCGCGGACTTCCTCTCCGGTCTGCCGGACGAGGCGATCGAGGTCCTCTGCCGCTACCACCTGACGAAGCCCTCGCCGCTGGCGCAGGTGATCCTCGTGCCGGGGGGCGGGGCGATTGGCCGGGTCCCCAATGACGCGATGGCCTTTGGCCAGCGGGAGGCGCCGTTCAACCTCCACATCCTCACGATGTGGCCGGAGGCCGTCGATGGACGAGGCCTGCATCGCCTGGACCAAGGAGCTGGCGGGGGCGATGAAGCCGTTCACAACGGGTCGCGTATACCTCAACTTCATCGGCGAGGAGGGCTCGGAGCGCGTCGTTGCGGCGTTCGGCGAGGAGACCTATGCCCGCCTCCAGGAGCTGAAGGACCGCTACGACCCGGAGAACGTCTTCCGGTTCAACCAGAACATCAAGCCGAGCGGCCGCGCCGCCGAGCCGGCCGGCGTCTAACTCGATGCGGTCTCCGGCGACGCTCTGCGAGGCGTTTGCCGAGACGGCCGCTCGCGACCCGAACGCCGTCGCCCTGCGGACGCTCGGCGGCGAGGTCGAGGTCCGCTGGGGCGAGTACGCCGAGCGGGTCAGGCGGATCGCCGCCGGGCTCGCTGCGCTCGGAGTGAAGCGCGGCGACACGGTCGCGCTGATGATGGTCAACAGGCCGGAGTTCAACCTGGTCGACACGGCGGCCGTGCACCTGGGCGCCACGCCGTTCTCCGTCTACAACACGCTCGCCCCCGACCAGATCGCCTACCTGTTCGCCGAACGCACGGAACCGCGTCGTCGTCTGCGAGCGACAGTTCGTCTCGCAGGTGAACGCGGTGCGCGGCGGCACGGCGGTGGAGCACGTGGTCTGCGTCGACGGCGCGCCCGAGGGCACGGTCGCGCTCGACGACGTTGAGAGCTCCCCGGCCAACGGGTTCGACTTCGAGGCGAGCTGGCGGGCGGTCACGCCCGACGATGTGCTGACGCTGATCTACACGTCCGGGACCACCGGCCCGCCGAAGGGCGTCGAGCTCACCCACGCGAACCTCGTCGCAGAGCTTCGACGCGACCACGGCGGTGCTGCCGGCGAAGGCCGGCGACCGCACGCTCTCCTACCTCCCCTCCGCCCATATCGCCGACCGCTGGGGCAGCCACTACTCCTCGATCTTCCTCGGGGTCGAGGTCACTTGCGTGCCGGACCCGAGGGCGATTGCGGCCGCGCTTCCCGATGCCCGGCCGACGATCTGGGGCGCGGTGCCGCGGATCTGGGAGAAGCTCAAGGCCGGCCTCGAGGCGGCCATCGAGACGAACCCGGACGCCGGATGCCAGGGCCGGGGTCCGTGCGGCGATCGACTGCGGGCTTCGCAAGGTCCGCGCCGAGCAGGACGAGATCAACGGCAGCGGCCCGGGGCCGAGCGAGGAGCTGCTCGAGCAGTTCGCGGGCTTCGACGAGCTCGTGCTCTCGAAGCTCCGCGAGCGGATCGGCCTCGACGCCGTGCGCTGGGGCGTTTCGGGCGCCGCCCCGACCTCCGTCGAGGTGCTCGAGTTCTTCGGGGCGATCGGCCTGCCCGTCTCCGAGCTCTGGGGCATGTCGGAGCTCTCCTGCTGTGCGACCGTCAACCCGCCTGAGCGCGTCAAGATCGGCACCGTCGGCACCGCCCTGCCGGGCGTGGAGCTGAGCCTGCCGGACGACGGCGAGCTGCTGTGCCGGGGTGGCCTCGTGATGCGCGGCTACCGCGACGAGCCCGAGAAGACCGCCGAGGCGATCGACACGGAGGGATGGCTCCACACCGGCGACATCGCGAGATCGACGCCGAGGGCTACGTCTCGATCGTCGATCGCAAGAAGGAGCTGATCATCAACGCCGCGGGCAAGAACATGTCACCCTCGAACATCGAGGCGCGGCTGAAGGCCTCGGACCCGCTGATCGGCCAGGCCGTCGCGATCGGCGACCGTCGCCCCTACAACGTGGCGCTGCTCGTCCTCGACCCCGACGCCTGCGCCGCGTTCGCCGCCGAGCACGGGCTGGCGGACGGCTCGGCGGAGTCGCTCGCCGCCGATCCCAGCGTGCGGGCCGCGGTCGAGGCAGGGGTCGAGCGCGCCAACGACCAGCTCTCGCGGGTCGAGCAGATCAAGCGCTTTCAGATCCTCGCAACGGACTGGGAGCCCGGCGGCGACGAGCTGACGCCGACGATGAAGCTGAAGCGCAGGCCGATCGCGACGAAGTACGAAGTAGAGATCGAAGATCTCTATCGGTGAGGGGCTTTAGCCCCGAAAGCAGCATGTAAGGACGGCGAAGCCGTCCGCAAGTTATTCAGATCGAGGCGCTCTACGCGGGCTAGGGGCGCGCGAAGGCGCGTGTTGTAGTCGCTATGCGACTGAAAGTCGCCAGGCCCTGAGGCAGATGTCACCGAACGCATGCAAGTGCTCACCAGAGCGTGGCATGCGCCCTCCCTCGCTGCCTAGTGCTTCCCTCCGCGCACGACCGGGATCGTCAGGACGCCCGTCTTGCCGGACGCGGCGTGGACCGTCACGGTCGAGGGCGCGTCGTTGGCCTTGTAGGCGGCGTCGCTCGCGGCGATCGTCAGCGCGATGCGGTCGCCCTTGGGGAAGCGGTGGACGATGCCGGGGAGCTCGACCGTGAACGGCTTGGTCACGTCGGTGACGCGGACCGGTGCGATCAGGCGGTGGGGAAGGACGACGTCGCCGCCGGGCTGGACGTCGTAGAGCTTGAAGAAGAGGACGAGCTTGGCGCCGGGGTCGCTGTCCTGGGCGGCGGCGACCGAGGGATCGTCGAGCTGGACGCGGACCTTCGGCGAGCCGACCACGTCCACCTTGTGCTTGAGCGGAGCCGTGGAGAACTGCGCGAAGCTGCCGGGCGCATCGGTGACCGGCGCCGACTGGTCGAGGGCCGAGGTCTCCGTGTAGCTCGTGTCCGAGTTGGTGGTCACCGCGAAGCTCGACTCGCCCGACTTTGCCTTCGCCCGCTTGCCCACCAGCGAGTCCGATCCGGAGAGGAAGTAGGCGCGGCGGTGGCCGACCGGGAAGCGCTTGGCGGTTGCGTAGGCGGGCGTCGCGATCCCCTTGTAGTGCACCCAGTCGCGGAAGTAGCGGAAGTCCATCCTCGGCCGCGCCCCCCTGCCCTTCAGGAAGTGGTTGAACCACTGCACGACGAGCCGGCCCTCGTACGTCTTCGTCGGGTGCTCCTCGCTCCACTCGCCCGGGGCGGGTGTGCCGGTGCTGTGGCCCCACGACTGGAAGACCAGCCGCACCGGGGTGTGCTGGTGGCGGAGCGCCCTGTAGGTCGTGACCGACTCCTGGAGGTCGAAGAGGGTGTCGCCCTGGCCCTGCATCAGCATCGTCGGGATCCGGATGTTCTTCATGAACGAGACGACCGACGCGTGGCGGGCGAGGCCGATCGTGGTCTGGTCCGGGTAGCCGAGCGCGTCCATCTGCGCCTTCGAGGTGCAGGCGCGGTTGTCGAAGTTCGGGCAGCCGACGTTGCGTGAGGGGTCGCCGCTGGCGCCCTCCAGGCCGTCGGCGATCCCCAGGCCGAAGAACAGCGACGTCCACTCGAACTTCTCCACCCCCGGCGTCGTGTAGCTCACGCCGTGCAAGCTCGTGTTGTTCGGAGCGAGCGAGTAGGAGAGGTCGTTCCAGGTGATGATCGGGATGATCGTGTCCACGCGCGGGTCGATTCCGGCGACGGCGAACTGGATCTGGCCGCCGTAGGAGCCTCCGACCATGCCGACGCGGGGGTCGAACGCGTGATGGCGCCCGTCGGCGCCGCGCCGGTCGAGCTTGACGAAGTCGACCTTGGTTCCGTCGTTTGCGGCCATGCCCCCGCCGAGGAAGGTGACGAGCTGGGAGCCGGCCTTGCCGTCGTAGTCGCGGTCGTCCAGGGTGATCTTGCACGTCGAGCCGCCGAAGCCGAGGCCCGAGTAGGAGAGGACCGCGTAGCCGTGGGACGCAGCCCAGCGGGCGAGGTCCGCCTGGTCGTCCTTGGAGCCCCCGAAGCCGTTGGTGGTGAGGATGGCCGGCACCCGATGCCGAGGACTTGCGGCCCGCGGCTTGTAGAGGTCGCCGACGATCGTGCAGTGGGTGTCGTCGTTGGGCCCGACGGTCACGTCGAAGTGCAGGGTCTTCACCGTGAACTTCGGAGAGCCGGCGGCGCTCGCCGCCGGCGCCAGGCCGAGGCCCGCGAGGGACGCGGCGAGGATGAGCGGTACGAGGGCGCGGCGCATGGGAGGGGGAGCTTGCCAGCACGGCCACCGGTGCGCGCCGGTTCAGGCGACCAACCCGTGGCGCATGGTGTTCTCGGAGACCACGCGCGGCTCGACGAACTGCAGCAGGTAGTCGGGGCCGCCGGCCTTCGACCCCACACCGGAGAGCCGGTTGCCGCCAAACGGCTGGCGCCCGACGACCGCCCCGGTGATCTGCCGGTTGACGTAGAGGTTGCCGACGGGCAGACGTCGGGTCACGGCCTCGATCGTCGCCGGGTCGCGGGAGAAGAGGCCGGCGGTCAGCGCGAAGGGCAGGCCCTCGACGACGTCGCAGGCGGCATCCACGCTCGGCACGGGCTCGAGGGCCAGGAGCGGGCCGAAGACCTCCTCGCGGAGGATCGGGGAGTCGCCCGGGAGGCCCGAGGCGACGGTGGGCTCGACGAAGTACCCGTCGCCGGGGGGCGCCTCGGCGTTGGCGGCAACGGCGCCGGCCTCCTGCGCAAGCGCGATGTAGCCGCGCACCCGCTCTGCCGCCTCGGCCTCGATCAGCGGCGGGACGTCGACGCCGAACGCCGCCGCCTGTCCGACCTGGAGCGCCTCGACGGCCCCGCCGAGCCGCTCACGAAGCCGGTCGGCCAGGGACTCGTGGACGAGGACCCGCGAGCAGGCCGAGCACTTCTGTCCCGCGTACGCGAAGGCGGAGCTCGTGATCGAGGGGACGACCTCGTCGAGGTCCGCGTCGGCGTCGACGATCGCGCAGTTCTTGCCGCCCATCTCGGCGATGACGCGCTTTACGTGCCACTGGCCCGGCGGGGTCTCCGCCGCCGCGCGGATGATCTCCAGGCCGACCGCCGAGGAGCCCGTGAACGCGATCGCGTGCACCGCGGGATGGCGCACGAGGGCCGCGCCGGTGTCTCCGAGTCCCGGCAGCAGGGCAAGGACGCCGGGCGGCACGCCGCCCGCCTCGAGCGCCTCGACGAGGCGAAGCGCGCAGCCCGGAGACTGCTCGGCCGGCTTCAGGACCACCGCGTTGCCGGTCGCGAGGGCGGCGGCCGTCATGCCGGCGGGAATCGCGAGCGGGAAGTTCCATGGCGAGATCACGCCCACGACGCCGCGAGGCACGTACGCCATCGTGTTGCGCTCGCCGGGAACCTGGATGAGCTCGGGACCGGACTCGAGGTCGAGCGCCCCGCGCGCGTAGTACTCGAGGAAGTCGATCGCCTCGCAGACGTCGGCGTCCGCCTCCGGCCACGGCTTCGCGCACTCGCGGACCTCGAGGGCCGCGAGCTCGAAACGGCGCTCTCGCAGCCACGCGGCGGCGCCGACCAGCGCCCGGGCGCGATCGGCCGCCGGGCGCCGGCCCCAGCTCGGCGCCGGCTTCGAGTCCCCGCGCCACCGCGCGCCCGACCTCCTCGTCGCTCGCGACCGCCGCTCGCGCGACGAGCCGGGACGGCTCGCCGGGGTCCAGGGACTCGAGTTCGCGGCCCGCCCGCGGCTCACCGCCGATCAGGACGGGCACCTCGACGGGCAGCCTCGCGTCCAGCCGCTCGAGCGCCTCGAGCAGCCGCAGGCGCTGGTCCTCGCGGCGCAGCTCCAGGAGCGCCTGGTTCGAGAAGGCGGGGAGGCTCACGGCGCGGCGAGCAGCTCGGAGAGCGGCGTCCCCTCCGCCTGCGCGAACAGGAACGATTCGTTCGACGCGTTCTCCAGCAGACGCCGGACCAAATAGGCCATGCCCGACACCAGATCGCCGATCGGGCGAGTAGACCCGCGCGCGCAGTCCCTGCAGCGCAAGGGCCTGGGCGAGCTCGTCGCCCAGGCCGCGCAGGACCTGGAGCTCGAGGTCGGCGTCGCCGGCGCCGCGCAGGCGGCCGTAGGCGATGGCGTGGGCGAGCGAGCGCAGGTTGTGGGAGGCGATCGCCACCCGGACGAGCGGCCGGGCGTCGAGGAGCTTGCGGGTCAGCGCCTCGTAGTTGCGGTCGCACGCCCCCTTGTCCTCGAAGACCGGGACCGACCAGCCGTGCTGCTGCGCCTCCGCCGCCTCGTGGTCCCAGTAGGCGCCCTTTACGAGCCGGATCACGAGCGGCGGCCGCCGCCGGCTGCGTTCGGCCCACGAAAGGATCCGCTCGACGTGAACCGGCGAGTCGCGCAGGTAGGCCTGGACGACGACGCCGGCTGACGGGCCGTCGGAGAACTCCTCCTCGCCGAGGAGGTCCATCACCAGCCCCAGCGTGGTCTCGTGCGAGTCCAGCGACTCCATGTCCACGTGGAGGTGCGCGCCGAGCTCGCGCGCGCGGCGAAGCAGCGGGCGCATCCGCGTGGCGGCGTCCTCGCGCCCGCGCTCGGGCGACTCGGGGTGAAGGACAGGGGTGAGCGCCGTGACCTTGACGGAGAGGTTGACGCGTGGCAGGGCGCCCGCGCGAGTCGCCCTCGAGCACGGGGCGGGCCGGCCAGCCGGCGCTGCCGGCGCTGAGCTTTTCCAGCGCGTCCAGGCAGCGCCCGGCGTACTCGTCCGCCTCGGCGGCCGTCACCGTCGCCTCGCCGAGCAGGTCGACCGAGACTCCGATTCCCCCGGTCCCAGAGCCCGCCGAGCTCGCGCAGCGCGTCCCGCGGGGTGGAGCCCGCGATGAAGCGGTGGGCCATGTGCCGGACGCTCGCGGCAACGGCCGCGCCGAGGGCCACGCGGCCCGCCTTGGTGTCAGCGATGCGCATCGCGGCGGCGAGTGACGCGGGCGGCTCGGCGACCGAGTCGAGCATGCCGGCGAGGTGGTGGCCGAGGTCGTCGAGGTTGCGGCAGGCGGGCGTGACGTCGACCAGCCGAAAGATGGCGGCCCGAAGCTCAGGGTCGCGAGACGTCAGCTTCATCGCCCGGTCGTCGACTGCTCGGGCCGGGCGTGCGGCGCGCGTGGCCAGGCCATCCGCAAGCGCCGTCCCGACGGCGACGATCTCCTCGTCGAGGCCCTGGAGGCCAGCCGAAGCCGCCGATGAAACCTCCATTGCCCGAGCCTACTCCGGCGCTGCGGCGCTCCCGGCATGGGCGTGGACGTGACGGCGGTCCCCGCGGGCGGTCGAGCGCGAAGAGGACGAGGAAGAGCGCGGTCGCGGCCACGTTCAGGAACAGCTTGTAGTTGACGGCGATCGAGCCGAAGACGTCCTCCCGGGTCGGGCGCGGGCCGCCGGGGACGATCCCGGCCAGGCCGAAGAGCGCGTTCACCGCCAGCGCCGCGAGCATCATCGTCAGCAGCATCAGCACCGTGATGCGAAGGGCGAACGCGGTGCCGTAGTACTTGCGGTAGGCGAGGACGATCGGCAGGACGATCAGGTCGGCGAAGAGGAACGCGACGACGCCCGCGAACGAGATGCCACCAGACCAGAGGACGGCCGCCAGGGGGACGTTCCCAACCGAGCAGACGAAGCTCAGCACCGCGATGATCGGCCCGGCGACCACGTTCTCGATCGTCTGCAGAGCGCCCGGCGCGTCGGTGATGAAGAGGCCGTTGAAGAAGTCGTCGCCCAGCAGGCCGATGAAGCCCGCGATCAGGAACCCGGCGGTGACCTCCTTCCAGAGCATGTGCCAGTCGCCACGGAAGTTGCTCGGCGACGTCGGTCCACGACTCGAGGCTCGTGAGCCGGCGGCGCCAGGGGCCGCTCGAGGCCGCGCTTTGGTGCAGGTGCCCGGCATCGGCGCGCTGCGCATGGCGGCGTGCCTCCGCCTCCAGCCGGGGAGACACGAGCAGCCGCAGCATGAGGGTCATGAGGACGATGAGCACGATGCCGCCGACGTACTCGGCGAGCGTGAACTGCCACCCGATCAGCACCCAGAGGACCAGGCCCAGCTCCCAGACGAGGTTCGTCGACGCGAACTGGAACGCGAGCGCCGACGCGGCGGAAGCGCCCTTCTGGAAGAGCGACTTGGCGATCGCGATCGCAGCGTAGGAGCACGACGAGGAGGCCGCGCCGAGCCCGGTCGCAACCGCTACTGGGCGCGGCCCGCTGCCGGCGAGCGCCCGCTCGACCCGCTCGCGCGGGACCCAGGCCTGGACCACGGCCGAGATCGCGAAGCCCAGAACCAATGCCCACCAGACCTCCCAGGCCATGAGGGCCGCGTTGCCGAGGCCGTCCGCTATCGAGTTCATACCCCCGGAGGGTATCAATGCGGAGACGAACGGCGCTGCGGCGCGGCTACAGTCAGCCGATGCAGTCGACACCGAGCGAAGCCGTCTCGCGGCGCGAGCAGCTCGAGGAGCTCGTGCCCGGAACGGGGTGGCGGGCGCAGTTCGACCGCGGCGCCTGGGCGGCGCTCAGCCAGGGCGCGCCGGGAACGTGGTCGTGGACGCGGGCCGCGATGACTCTCGTGGCCGCCGCCGCGCTCGTGGTCGTCCTGTACCTGGCGGTTGACCGCTCGATCGATTGGGTGATCGGCGTCGCCATCGCCTACGCGATCCTCCTATGGCGCGCCCGGACCGTGCACGCCAGCTACCTCGGGCGATCGAAGGAGGCGGCGCCGTGAAGATGCGCGCGGCGGTCCTGGAGGAGTTCGGCAAGCCGCTCAACGTCCGGGAGGTGGATCTTGCCGACCCCAGGGAGGGCGAGGCCCTCGTGCGCCTGGTCGCCTGCGGGGTCTGCCACACGGACCTCTACACCGCCTCGGGCGTCGACCCGTCCGGCTACGCGCCGACCGTGCTCGGCCACGAGGGAGCGGGCGTGGTCGAGGCGGTCGGTCCCGGCGTCAGCTCGATCGAGCCCGGGGACCGCGTCGTCACCCTGTTTTCCCCGCAATGCGGCGAGTGCGAGCACTGCCGCGACGAGCGCACGAACCTGTGTCTGGCGATCCGCGAGCAGCAGAACAAGGGCTACCTGCCCGACGGCACGACGCGACTGTCGCTCGAGCGGCGACCCGATCCGCCACTTCATGGGCACCTCGACGTTCGCCGAGTACACGGTCATGCCCGAGATCGCCCTGGCAAAGGTCAACCCCGACGCGCCGCTCGATCGCGCCTGCCTGTTCGCGTGCGGGCTCTCGACCGGCCTCGGCGCGGCGCTGAACACCGCCAAGGTTCGGGAGGGCTCGACCTGCGTCGTTTTCGGCGCCGGCATGGTCGGCCTGGGGGCCGTCGCGGGCTGCCGGCTCGCCGGCGCCGAGCGGATCGTCTGCGTCGACCTCGCCTCCGAGCGACTCGAGCTCGCGAAGGGACAGGGCGCGACCGAGACGATGGTGGGCGGGCCGGGCGTGGTCGATGCGATCGTCGAGTCCACGGGCGGGTTCGGGGCCGACTACACGTTCGAGGCCACCGGCAGCGTGGAGGTGATGCGCCAGGCCGTCGAGTCGGCGCGGATGGGCTGGGGGCTCGCGACGATGTGCGGCGTGGCCGGCAAGGGCGAGACGCTCGACATCGTTCCCCGGTTTTTGATCACCGGCCGCCGGGTCGCCGGATCGTCGTTCGGCGGGGTGAAGGGCCGCGAGGGGGTGCCCGCGTTCGTCGAGCGCTACCTCGCGGGCGACATCGACGTCGACCCGTTCATCTCCCACCGGATCTCGCTTGACGAGGTCAATCGAGGCTTCGAGCTGATGGAGGCCCAGGACGGGATCCGCAGCGTGATCGAGTTCAGCTAACGGAAAGGCAGCAGTGATCCTTCAACGCGTCGAGAACTCCCAGTTCCTCTCCAACGCCTACCTGGCCTGCGACGGCCCGGGCGGCAAGGGCGTGCTCTTCGACTGCAACGAGGTGACCGACCCGCTGCTCGAGCGGGTCGAGCGCGAGGGGATCGAGATCACCCACATCGTTCTGACGCACCATCACTACGACCACGTCGTCGGGCTCCAGGACATGCGCGAGCGCGCGGGCAACCCGCCCGTCCTGGCGCACGAGCTGGTGCGAGACCTGATCGTCGACCCGATCGACGAGGCGGTGGGGGAGGGCTATCGATTCGAGTCCGGGGCGATGAGGCTGCGGATCATCGAGACGCCGGGGCACTGCGCCGACCACCTGGCGGTCCTGATCGACGAGACCGACGTGCTCACCGCCGACGTGCTCTTCAAGGGCACGGTCGGCGGCACGCGCGCCCCCGGCGCGACCGGCTTCGAGGACCTGAAGGGGTCGATCATGGACAAGCTGATGAAGCTGCCGCCCTCCACGAGGGTCCACCCCGGCCACCGCCAGCCGACGACGATCGGCGAGGAGTGGGAGTCGAACCCGTTCGTCCGCATCTGGCGCGGGCTCGATTCCGAGGGGGACGAGAGCTGCACCGTCGGCGAGCGCCGGCGAGAAGGCGACGCTGGTGCTCTGGGCGCCGGACTACGACGGCGGCAACAAGGCCTGGGTGCGCTTCCCCTCAGGCGAGGACGCCATCGTCGGCGGGTCGCAGGTCAAGCGCTAGCGGGGTCGGCTTCGTGGTTCGGCGGCCGGCGGGTGGAGTTACGAGGCAGCGAAGGAGGGCGGTTCGGACGGCAGCAGGTCGTATGCGGCGGCAGTCGGCGCGCCAACCCCACATCCACGGCGCCGCAGCCCTTGAGTGTGTGGTTGGTCCCGCTATGCGGGACCAACCCCTCCAGCGCCGCGTGGCCGCCGGTCAGTGTGGGGTTTGCGCGTCGGAGCGGGGCGCCTTACCCAGCAAGTAACTCCGCGAGGCTCAGACCGCGACGCTCAGGCCGCGGCCTGGGTCCGAGCGGCGCCCGGCTCGCCCGCAAGCCGCTGCGCCTGGCGCTCCGGGGTGATCCGGATGACGTTCCAGGCCAGCCCGGCACGCTCCAGCAGGCCGATGATCGCGCCCGAGGGGTCGAGCTCCCAGCGGCGCAGGCCCTGAACCGCCGCCCGCGGGAAGGCGTGGTGGTTGTGGTGCCAGGCCTCGCCGAGCGACGGTAGGGCGAGCCAGAAGACGTTCCGCGACTCGTCGTCCGTCTCGAAGCGGCGCGTGCCCATGAAGTGGCAGACCGAGTTGATCGACCAGGTGACGTGGTGGACGAAGAAGACCCGCACGAGCCCGCCCCACAGAAGGCCGGTGGCGGCGCCCAGCAGCGTTCCGGTCAAGAGGAACCCGGCGAGTGCGGGCAGCGCGAGGGTGGCGAGAACGAGCGCGAGGAAGTGGCGGTTGATGAAGCGCATCCCCGGGTCCTCGAAGAGGTCCGGCGCGTACTTGCGCCAGTCGGCGCGCCCGTGCTCGCTCATCAGCCAGCCCGATGGGCGTGCCAGAGCCCGGCGAAGACGCCCGCGGATGCCGTCGCCGTGGCCGATGTGGGGGCTGTGGGGGTCGCCCTCCTTGTCGGTGTGGGCGTGGTGCTTGCGATGGTCGGCGACCCACGCGATCACGGATCCCTGGACGGCGAGCGAGCCGAGCACGGCAAACGTGTACTCGACCCACTTGTAGGTGGCGAACGAGCGGTGGGTGAGCAGGCGGTGATAGCCGACCGTGATGCCCGCCGCGGTCAGCAGGTACATGACCGCCATGATCGCCAGGTCGGTGGCGTTCGACCGCGTGGTTCCAGAGGAGGACGATCGCGGCGGCGGTCGCGACGAACGGGACGACGACGGCGCCGAGGTTGGCGTACTTGTCGATCTTTTCATCCTGCCTCAAATTACGCTGACATCCGGCGCATGGATTAGCTTGAGGCAACGAATCCCGGTGAAATTCTTATGAGCTGATTACAAAAACAGCGGGCGAGCCCTGGCGCGCCCTGCCGCCCGAGCTGGCCGCCGCGATGGAGCCCGAGCTCGACGCGATCGCCGCCGAGATCATGGCGGCGATCCCGCGCGAGGTACCCGAGTACGCGCGGCCCGTTCGAGGGCTCGTTCGGGCGCGGAGTGCATCGCGGGGTCCACGGCGCGCTCGGCGAGTTCGTCGCGCTGATCCGCGACCCGGACCGCGACCGCCGCGATGCGCGGGCGATCTACGTCGGGCTCGGCCGGGGCGAGCTACGCCAGGGGCGGACCCTCGACTCCCTGCAGGCCGCCTACCGCGTCGGCGCCCGCGTGGCGTGGCGGCGGGTGCTGCGGCGGCCGCTCGCGGCCGGGCCACGACGCCGAGGTCATGGGTCCCCTGGCGGAGTCGATCTTCGCGTTCATCGACGAGATCTCCGCCGACTCGGTGGAGGGCTACGCCGCAGGCGCAGTCCGAGCACCAGGGCGAGCGCGAGCGCCTCCGGCGGGCGCTGCTCGAGCTGCTCCTGCGCGAGCCCGCCGCCGACGACGCGGACGTCCGCTCCGCGGCGGCGGCGGCCGGCTGGGCCCTGCCGCAAACAGCGGCCGCATTGGCCTGCGCCGAGGAGGACATGCCCCGCCTTACGCGCAGGCTTCCGAGCGAGGTCCTGGCCGCACCCGCGACGGCGTCGGCTGCGCCATCCTTCCGGACCCCGCGGTCCGGGCCGCCGCGCCCAGCTCGAACGCGCAGCGGACGGCCTGACCGTCGTCGCGGGCGCGGCCGGTGCCGCTTGGCGAGCTCGGCACCTCCTGGGCGCTGGCGCTCGCGGGCCTGCGGGCCGCAGCGCTCCGGCGCCATCCGAGCGTCCGGTGTGATCGAGGCGACCGACTGGCTGGCGTCGATCCTGATCGCCGAGAACGCCGGCCTGATCGCGCACATCGGCGAGCGCCGGCTCGCCTCGTTCGCGGGCTCACCGCCAAGGCTCGTCTGCGAATGGAGGAGACCGCGCTGGCCTACGTCCGCGAGCAGCGGCAACGCCGCGGCGATGGCGAGGAGCGATGCACGTCCACCCGCAGACCGCTCGCTACCGGCTCGCGAGGCTGCGTGAGCTGCTCGGCGACGACCTCGACAACGCCGACGCGCGCTTCGAGCTCGAGCTGGCGCTGCGCGCGCGCCGCGCTCAGTCCACGCCGACCGGCTGAAGGCCCGCCGCGCGGATCGCTTCGACGATCCGCGGCAGGGCCTGCGCCGTCGCCCGCCAGCAGCCCGCGTCGGAGTAGTGGTCGGCGTCGTGGAGGAGGATCACGTCGCCCTCGGCCGAGGCCTCGGGTCGCCTCGGCGCGACCGACTCGCCGCCGTCGCGTCCCCGCGCCAGTCGTGGGCCCAGCGCGACCACAGCAGCAGCCGGTATCGCCGGCGCGCAGCCGCGAGCCCAAAGCCCGAGTAGATGCCGTAGGGCGCGCGGTGAAGGCGCGGGGGCGTGCCGATCGCATCGACTATCGCGGCCTCGCCACGGTGCAGGTCCTCGACGATCGCGCCGGCGGTCAGGCGCAGCTGGTTGCGGTGGCGGTGGCAGTGAAGGGCGACCTCGTGGCCACGCGCCGCCACCTCCCGAGCGAGGCCCGGAGTCGCGCTCGACCTGCTCGCCGGCGAGGAAGAAGGTCGCCGGCGCGGACTCGCGCTCGAGCACGTCGAGGATCGCCGGGGTTCCCTCCTCGTGCGGGCCGTCGTCGAAGGTGAGCGCCACGCCCGGGCGCGGCGACGGTTCGCGGTAGGCGCACCGCGTGGGCCACCGGCGCGAAGACCGGCGCGGCCGCCGGCAGCGCATGCGCCGCCGCCGAGGGCGATCGCGGTGGGCCCCAAACGCATCCTCCTATGATCGCGCCCGTGGTCGTCCGTCGGACTCCTGCTGGCCTGCACGGCGTCGGCGCTCTTCGCCGTGGGCGTGTCGATTCAGGCCCTCGATGCCCGGCGCGCCCCGCCCGAGCACGGCCTGCGCCTGGCGCTCATCCGCCGTCTGTTCCGCCGGCCGCGCTGGCTCTTGGGAACGGCGCTGTCCGGCGCGGGCTGGCCGTTTCACCTCGCTGCCCTGCTGGTGGCGCCGCTCACCGTCGTGCAACCGGCGCTGGCGAGCGGCCTGCTGCTGCTGCTCGTGCTCGGCGACAGGATGCTCGGCGAGCGCGTTGGCCCGCGCGAGGTCTCGGGCGTGGTCGCGATCGTCGTCGGCGTCGCCGGCATGGCCCTGGCGGCTCCGGGGCACGTCTCCTCCCACGCCGGCGCCGAGCGCATCGGCCCGGCGCTCGGCCTGATCGGGCTCGTCGCGCTCTCGCCCTACCTGCTTCGCGGCCGCGGCGTCTCCAGGAGCATCGCGGTGCCGCTGGCCGCCGGCTGCGCGTTCGCGTTCACGGGCATCGCCTCCAAGCTCATCGCCGACTTCCTCCACGACGGATCGTGGCTGCCGATGATCGGCTGGGGCCTCGCGATCGCCGCAATGGCCGGCGTCGGCCTGCTCAGCGAGATGAGCGCGCTACAGAGCCGGCCCGCCACGCAGGTGGCGCCGATCGTCTTCGTCGTCCAGATCACGCTGCCGGTAGTGCTGGCGCCCTTCCTCGGCGGCGAGAGCTGGTCCGGAACGCCGCTGGACGGCGGCGTGCTTCTCGGCCTTCCTCGCCGCGGTCGCCGCGGGCGCCTGGATTCTGGGCTCGACCCGGGCGGTCGGGGGACTGGTCGCGGCCTCGGCGGAGAGCCGGCAGGCGGGGTAGTGGGCTTAGCTCGCTGCCGCCGGGTGATGCCGCCGTTTGAAGCAGCGAGGGTGAGCGAATCGGGCCGGCGGAGTGGGCTTGCGCGGCGTGTGAAGTGTTACGGGGGCTATAGCCCCATCAACCCTTCACAACTCCCCGAAGGGGGCGAATTGACGGGGCCGCGCGCACGAACGCCCTCCTTCATCGCCCTGTTGTTCGCAACACCCAGAGCGGCCTAATCCCCGAACCGGCACACGTACCCGCAGGGCACGAACGCGCCGTTTCTGGCGATCGGGATGTTGATGAAGCTCGCGTGCGTGCTCGAGCGCTGGACCTGGTAGACGCCGCCCGCCAGGTTCGCCGCGTCGGTCGGCAGCGGGAGCAGATGGGGCACGTCCGTGGTGGTGAGGGTCACGCGCAGGCGGCTGCCCTTGGCGATCTCGGCGAACGTCGGGAAGACCTCGATGTCGAAGCGGCTGACCTGGCCGCCGGTGGGCACGGGCTCCTTCGACGCCTTGGTGAAGGGGTGGTAGGGGAGGAGCGGTGAGCCGTTGCTCGCGTACCAGGTCTTCCGCCCGTCGAGTGCGCGGAAGCTGCCGAGGAGCGCCCCGCTGGAGATCGGCAGCGAGGTGCCGTCGGGGGAGACGACCTCGAGCGTGGCCGCGAGCTCGGTGTCCGGCGTGGTCGACGTCGCGTAGATGGTGGCGTCGATCGGGCCCGCGACCGTCTCGTCGCGGGCGAACGGGGAGCTGGTGTAGGTCAGCGCGCCCGGACCCGACTGGATCGCGCGGTCGTCGGCGTCGCAGGGGCTGTCGGGCAGTTGGCCGGACTTGAAGGCGAGCGCGACGGCGCCGGCGCCCCACTGGTCGGCCTGCCGTGCGCACGGGTTGTTGGCGGCGGTCCAGGTGATCTGGTCAGCGGCGGCCCCCGCGGTTGGCTTCGTCTCCGAGAGCGCGCCGTCGTTTTGCGAGGGCGCGTTGGCGCCGCTGGGATGCCCGCCGTCCAGATAGAGGCGGTGGACGGGGGCGTCGTTGACCGGGTAGGTCTTGGCGTCGTGGAAGTGCTGGCCCTTGCCGAGCTCGAAGAGGTGAAGCGGGTGGCTCGTCCGGGTGATCCCGGTGTTCTCGCCCTTCAGGAAGTGGTCGAACCACGCCAGCTCGACCGGGTAAACCTCGAACTGGTTGGTCGAGCCAGCGGTGACGTGGTACCAGGGGCCGTCGACCAGCTGGTAGCGCCCGGTCAGCTTCTGGCCAGGCTTCATCGGCGCGCCAACCGGACGGCCCGCCCAGGCGTTCTGCAGCCCCGAGTAGTTGAGCGGCGAGCCGCGCTGGAAGAGATCGAACCAGCCGCCGATCATGAACGCCGGGATGTGGTTGCGGACGATCGTCTTCAGGTAGGAGCGCTGGGTGCGCTGGCGCCAGTACTTGCCGTAGAAGGCCTCGTCGCCTCCGGTCTCGACGTTGATCGCCTGGTAGGCGTTGTAGGAGAGCAGGCTCGCCGCGTGCTGGATCTCGACGGCGAAGAGGTCGGCGAGGTCGCGGTCGGAGATCGGCGGGTTGCCGGCGTTGAGGCCGCCGAAGAGGCCGAGGATGATCAGGTCGAACTCGGCCCCGGGCATGCCGCCCTGGAAGGCGACGTCGCGGTAGGCGTCGTTGCCGGCGACGATCGGGAACATCGCCTTCAGCGGCGAGTGACGGCCGAGGTTGTCCGCCGTCATCAGCTGGTCGAGTCCCATGTACGACGGTCCGTACGTGCCGACCTTGCCGCTGGAGTGCGGCAGCTTCGAGGCCCAATCGACAAGCCGCGCTCCGTCGCGGCCGATCTGCGGGTCGAGCAGCGAGAACGTGCCCTGCGAGTCGCCGGTGCCGCGGATGTCGACGACCACGTCGATGTAACCGCGGCGGATGAAGTACGGGATCGGGCCGATCTCGGTGGACGCCTCCGCGTTCAGTCCCCCGGCCGAGGACCCGGCCCCGTCCTTGCCGTACGGGGTCTGAACCATGATCACCGGGAACGGCCCCTTGGCGACGTCGCCCGTTTGCGGGTCGGTGGGGGAGTAGACGTTGGCCCGCAGGACCGTCCCGTCGTTCATCGTCACCGGCACGTCGTGGCGCTCGGTCATCGCGTAGCGCTCGGGGCCGGGCTTCCAGCTCGCCGACGCGGAGCCCGGGCCGAGCAGCAGCAATGCCCCGGCGGCTGCACAAACGGCGAGGAGGCGACGCATGGCGGCAGTATCGCCGGAAATCAGCGGCCCGCGTGCGCGAACCGGTAGGGCCGCGCCCCCTCGATGCGAAGTGCAGCCATCAGGAACAGGCTGTGCTCCCAGACGTGCGGCATGTCCTGCACCGGGAACGGATGCCCGTTCGGATAGCGCTCCCAGGACTCGCCGAAGAGCCCCGTCGGCGTGGTCAGATCGCGCGCCATGTAACGCAGCGTGTGGTCGAGGAGCCGGCGGTGAGCTTTGGTATACGGCCGCCACGCGTAGGCGAGGCCGAGCAGGGCCTTCGCCTCGTACTGCCCGCGCGGGGCCGCCAGCGAGTGCTTCATCGCCGCCGCGACCGCCCTGGCCTCGCCGGCCATCCGCGGGTTGGAGTAGGGGAGGAGCCGCACGGGCCAGAGCAGCCAGCCCCCGTCGCCGTAGGTGACGTTGTAGGAGTTGCCGGCCTGTGACCCCGGTCGGTAGGAGTGCGTCGCGGGGTCGTAGAGGGCCTCGATCGCCTCGGCGAGGGCGCCCGCGCGCTGTCGCCAACTCGCCACGCGCGCCGAGTCGTCGCCCACCGCCTTGGCCGCGGCCACCGCCGAGCGCAGGCCGAGCAGCACCGGCGCGGCCCCGTGCAGGCTCTGGCTCGGGGTGTAGTTGTCGTCTTCGTTGGCCACGCACTGCAGGCCGTTCGTCGGGTCCTTGCAGGTGGCCATGAAGTCGGCCGCCCGGGCGATCGCCGGATAGACCGCCGCGAGGTAGCGCCTGGCGGTGGCGCCGTGGAGCCTTCGGTAGTGCGAGTAGAGCGTCCAGGCCCCAAGGCCGGTCTCGTCGATCTCCCAGGGGATCGGAGCGCCGTCGACGCCGTCGGAGTAGGCGGCCATCGTCCAGTTGCCGGGCGGGCGGATTGCGCTCGGGTTTCCCGCCGACGCCTGGATGCGGGCGTAGAACCTGTTGTGCTTGGTGACCCAGCCCGTCAGGCCCTCGCGGTCCAGCAGGCTGTTGAGGAACGCGCCGTCGCGAATCCAGTCCTCGCCGTAGGGCCCCTGGGTGTTGATCGAGGCGACGATCGCGCCGGTCTTCGGCGCGCGCGCCAAGCGCAGCGAGATCAGCGAGCGCTTGGCGACGTCGATCACCCTGCGCCCGCCTCCGGCGGGCAGCATCCGCCTCGAGAGGAAGCGGTGCCAGTCGCGTCGCTCCGCTTGCATCTGCTTTGCAAAGGGCGTGCCCCGGCCGGAATCGAGCGCCGCCAGGGCCGCCTGGCCGTCGGCGCCGCCCGCGATCGTCATCTGCGCCGTGGCGCGCCCGGCCCGGCTGAAGCGCAGCCGCTGCTCGAGCGCGCCGGTCGTCTGCCCGCTCGCCGCGTCGTCGCCGCGCAGCCCGGCGGGTGCGGCGTCGTAGGCGTCCGGAGGCCCGCCCGGCCTCGCGGCCGAGTCGTAGGCGTCCTCGCCCACCTGGTGGGCGGCCGCGGCGCCCGCGAAGCCGAAGGCCACGGCGATCGTTCCCGGATCGCCCGTCGCGTCGTCGGTGCCGGCCCACGAGTTGACGATCGCCTGGCGGCTCGAGAGGTAGGAGGCGCTGCCGTCCGAGAGCTGCGAGACGCACCAGTCGGCGATCGGGAACAGCGGGATGTGGGATGCGACCGGGTTGAAGTTCTCGAAGTAGACGAGGCTCGCCCGCCGCACCGGCGAGCCGTGCGCGCGAACCACCTGGAACCGGCGGACGAAGCGCGAAGCGTGCGGGGGCGCGAGGTCGACGTCCCTCACGGTGAGTCCGAGGCGAGCGGGGGAGCGGTAGGTGGTGACGGGCACCGGCGTGTCCGGCGAGGCGTAGCGCTGGTGATGGCGCCAGTCGCGAAGCCACGCGAAGTGGGGCTTGCCGGAACCGCCTGTCCAGCGAACGCCGGCAAAGCTCCCCTCGTTCGGAAACTGCACCTGGACCTGCCCGTGCGCGTTTCGCGACAGCGCGAAGTACTTGACGAGGTTGAAGAGGCTGGGGTCCGGATACTTGAACACCGTGATCGTCCCGGCCGAGTTCTCGTTGACGGTCACGCGGCCGTTGCCGGCCTGGACGTCGACGTCAGTCGGCCCGTAGGCCTCGAAGTCGGCGTTGCCCTGCGTGGGGTCGTCGCAACCGCCCGGCCCGAGGGTCGGCGGCAGGATCGCGGCATTCGCGCTCGCCGCGAATCCGAGTGCGAGCACGGCCACGCCGAGTAGGTTGCTCAGGACCCTCGAACGGACCACGCTCGCCACTCTAGGCCCGGCGGCGACGCGAGGCGCCGGGTGCTGGATGGCTGATTCCTAGAGGTCGTAGTGGGCCATGTCCTCGTCGAGCCGCTTCGCCTCGGGCCCGTCGAGCGGTGCCGCGTCCGCTCCGCCGTCATCGCGGCGGCGCCAGCGCCGCAGCCCGAGCGCGACGCCGAGCGCCGCGGCCACGAGGGCGACGGCGGGGACGACGTAGGCGGCGAGGTCGAACCCCGACGCGGGGGGCAGCGCCAGCACCCGTGCGCCGTACTGGCGCACCAGGTCGTCCTTGATCTGCTGCTTGGTCTCGCCGCGGCGGATGCGCTCGCGGATGAAGGTCTTCTCGCGCTGTGCCTGCGGGGAGTCCGAGAGCTCGAGCAGCGTGCCGCAGACCGTGCACATCACCTCGTCCTCGACGTCCGCGAGGTTGGTCTGAGGCGTCGGGGCCGCGCCCGCGGCGCCAGGCGCCAGCAGGACGAGCAAGGCGGCGGCTGTCGCCGCCCGGCGGCGGATCAACTGGCCGCCCTGCGGTCGAGAAGCGGGCGCACCTGCGAGTCCAGATAGTCGGCGCTGACCGTCCCGCGCTGGATCAGGGCGAGCTTCCCGTGGGGATCGACGAGGAAGGACTCCGGATAGCCCCTCGTCCCGAAGTCCTGGCCGAGGTCGCCCGGTCCGTCGCGGAGCTGGGGATAGGTCAGGCCGAACTCGCGCACGAAGCGCGTCGCGTCGTCGGAGAGGTCCTGGGAATCGACGCCGAGAACGGTGAAGTCGTGCACGCGCTCGGCGCGGTAGAAGCGCTCGAGGGCGGGCGCCTCCTGGCGGCAGGGCACGCACCACGATGCCCAGAGGTTGACCAGAACCCACTTGCCCCGGTAGTCGGCGATGTCGCCGGTGTCGTTGCCGGCGAGAGTGGGCAGGCTGCGGTCGGGGGTGGGCTGACCGATCTCGACGCTGTTCGGGTTCTTCTTGAGCAGGCCGTAGCCGAGCAGACCGACGACCGCCAGCACCGCCACGAACGTCCAGAGGGTGCGCGCGCTCACCACTCGAAGGTTAGGGAGCGGGGTTAGGGTGCCGGTCATGGAAGGGCCGGACGTCCACTACGCCCGCAACGGCGAGACCTCGATCGCCTACCAGCTGGTCGGCAGCGGCCCGCCGGACCTCGTCCTCGTCCCCACCTGGTTCAACAACATCGACCTGCTCTGGGAGCTGCCGCAGGTGAGCAGGGTCTTCGAGCGGATGGCCTCCTTCTCGCGGCTCGTCCTCTTCGACCGTCGGGGCAGCGGCCTCTCGGACCCCTCGCCCGAGACGCCCGCGCTGGAGGACCAGATGGATGACGTCATTGCCGTCATGGACGCCGCCGGGGTCGACCGCGGCGCCGTGATGGGCCAGCTCGAGGGGGGCGCGATGAGCGCGATGTTCGCGGCGACGCACCCGGAGCGCGTGAGCCACCTGGTCCTCTACGCGGCGTTCGCCCGGGTCGTTGCGGGCGAGGGCTACGAGTGGGCGCCCACCAAGGAGGAGCGCGACGCCAACCTGGGCCACGCCTTCGGCACCTGGGGCACCGGCGCTCGCCTTCCCATATTCGCGCCCTCACTGGCGAACGACGCGACGATGCTCCGTTGGATGGCCCGCTTCGAGCGCGGCTCGGCGGCGCCCGGCTCGGTGCGCCCATTCCTCGAGGCGATGGGCGAGCTCGACATCCGCGACGTCCTGCCATCGATTCGAGTGCCGACTCTGGTCCTGCGCCGCCGCGACGATCCCTTCATCGACGTTCGCCACTCCGAGTACCTGGCAGAGCACATTCCCGACGCGCGGCTCGTCCAGGTGCCCGGCCACGACAACCTGATCCTCTCCGGCGACGTCGACTCGCTGCTGGACGAGGTCGAGGAGTTCGTCACCGGCGAGCGGCCCTCGGCTCGCGAGCCCGACCGCGCGCTCGCCACCGTCATGTTCACGGACATCGTCGGGGGCACGCAGCGCGCTGCCGAGATCGGCGACCGCCGTTGGCGCGACCTGCTCGAAAGCCACAACGGAGTGATCAGGGCCGAGATCGAGCGCCACCACGGGCGCGAGGTGAAGACGATGGGCGACGGCTTCCTCGCCACCTTCGACGGCCCCGCCCGCGCGATTCGCTGCGCCACGGCCGCGACGCGGAGCGTCGGCTCGCTCGGCATCGACATCCGCGCCGGCCTGCACACGGGCGAGGTCGAGGTGATGGGCGACGACGTCGGCGGCATGGCCGTCCACATCGGCGCGCGGGTGGGCGCGAAGGCCGATGCCGGGGAGGTGCTCGTCTCCAGCACCGTCAAGGACCTGGTCGTCGGGTCGGGCATCGAGTTCGCCGAGCGCGGCACGCACGACCTGAAGGGCGTGCCCGGCGAGTGGCGGCTCTACGCGGTGGAGCGCTGAACGTCGCCTAGCGCTTCCGCTTGCGAACGACCGTGAACGTCCGGCTTTTCGCGGGGCCGCTCTGGCCCGAGGTGTTCGTCGCGAGGACCGAGAAGGTGTGCTCGCCCGCTCCCACCCGGTAGCTGACCGGCGAGCTGCAGGGTGACGCCGCGCGGTCGTCGCGGCTGCACTCGAACGCGCTGCCGGCCTGGTTGGCCGTGAACGAGAAGGTGACCCTCACGCGCCGGTGAGTCGTCTTGATCCGGTGCGGCGGATGGGCGCCGATTGTCGTTCGCGGCGGGGATCCGGCGGGCGCGCAGGGGCCGGGCCCGCCCCAGCCGCCGGTAGCCGGCCGCCCGCCGTAGCCGCTACCCGGCGTGACGCTGAGCGTTGGCGCCGAGCGGAACGTGCGGTTCGAGGAGTCGATGAAGAAGGGTGTCCCGAAATCCCCGCTCGAGCTCGTCGCGCCGATTGTCGCGGCGCCCGTGGACGAGCCGTAGATGCCGTCGCCCATCTGGGTGCAGTTGAGGCCGTCGAGGCTGTCGGCGACCTCGCCGAACCACTGGGCGAGGCTGATCTGCGTGAAGGCGGGCGCGGTCCACTCCGCGTCGGGGAAGTAGCCGACCCACTCCGAGTCGTAGCGGACCCACCACCTGCCCTCGAACTGCTCGATCGTGAACCGGTGTGCGACCGGAGGTCCGGCCACCGGGAGCGTCATGCCGGGTGCGACCGTGCTCGAGGTCTGGACGAAGCCGCAGCAGTTGTAGCCCCTGCCGACGCCGTTTACCCAGTGGTAGACGAAGAGGTGCGGGTTGGCCCCGTCGCCGCCGTTGACGCCGGGGTCCACGGTCCAGCCGATCTCGACGATCTGCCTGCCGTCCGCCGACTGTGCCGCCACCTCGCCGAGCGTGTGGGAGTCCCGCGGGTCGAGGGCCGGGCGGGCCACGGTGATGTCCGCGGCGGTCCCGACGGCCGTGGCGAAGTCGTAATAGCTGACGTAGTGATAGCCCGGGTTGTCCTTCCGCTGCTTGGCGGGGTGAGCGATGTCCGGCACGAGCTTCGCCGCGTGCGAAGCGGCCGGCTTCGGCACCTTTCCCACAGCGCAGAGGGGCCGGCTCGGGGCGGCGAGCGGTGTGGGCGGCGCCGGCGGAGGGGCGATGTGCGGAGCCGCGACGCAGCGGTAGTCCCGCTCGTTGGCCGCGGCGGGGCCGGGCAGCGCGAGGGTGGCGACTCCGACTAGAAGCAACCAGAGCGGACCCACCCAGCATCCGGAGCGCATGCTTCACACCATATGCAAGTGCCCTTGACGCTGTTATGGGGCCTATAGCACCCAAAACCGCGTCATCGTTGGCGGCTAGGCGGCCACGTGTTGCTCGGCCGGCTCCAGTGCGAGCTCGAGCACCTCGGCGATCGTCATCACGGGATGGATCTCGAGCTCCTCGCGGACCTCCTCGGGAACGTCGTCGAGGTCGGCGCGGTTGCGCTCCGGGATGACCACCGTGGTCAGCCCGGCGGCGTGTGCCGCCAGGACCTTCTGCTTGACGCCGCCGATCGGCAGCACGCGGCCCTGGAGGGTCACCTCGCCGGTCATGCCGACCGTGTGACGCACCGGGCGGCCGCTGAGGAGCGAGGCGATGGCCGTGGTCATCGCGGTCCCGGCGCTCGGGCCGTCCTTGGGGATCGCGCCCGCGGGAACGTGCACGTGGAACTCGCGGTCGAACGCCTCGGGTGCGATGCCGAGCTCCTCGGCATGCGAGCGCACGTAGGAGAGCGCGATCCGCGCCGACTCCTTCATCACGTCGCCGAGCTGGCCGGTCAGGACCAGGCCGCGCTCGCCGTCCATGGCGGTCGCCTCGATGAACAGGACGTCGCCGCCGGCGCCGGTGACCGCGAGGCCGGTCGCCACGCCGGGCACGGCGGTGCGCTCCACCGACTCCTGGAAGAAGCGCTGGCGCCCGAGGGCGTCGCGGACGGCAACCACGTCGATGTCCACCGGGGCCTCCGCGGCGCCGGAGGCGATGCGCGTCGCCGTCTTTCGCAGGAGCTTGCCGAGCTGGCGCTCGAGCTGGCGCACGCCCGCCTCGCGCGTGTACTCGCCGACGATGGTGCGCAGGACACCCGTGGCGATTCTCACCTCGTCCTCCTCCAGGCCGTTGCGGCGAAGCTGGCGTGGGAGCAGGAATCCCTCGGCGATCGACACCTTCTCGTCGGTCGTGTAGCCGTCGAAGTCGATCAGCTCCATCCGGTCGAGCAGCGGCGCCGGGATGCCGTCGACGATGTTCGCGGTCGCGATGAACACGACCTCCGAGAGGTCGAGCTCGACATCCAGGTAGTGGTCCCGAAACGAGTGGTTCTGCGCCGGGTCGAGCACCTCGAGCAGGGCCGAGGATGGGTCGCCGCGCCAGTCGGCGCCGACCTTGTCGACCTCGTCGAGGAGGATCACCGGGTTCATCGTCCCGGCGTCGCGAAGGGCGCGGACCAGCCGGCCCGGCAGCGCGCCGATGTAGGTGCGCCGGTGACCGCGGATCTCGGCCTCGTCGCGGACGCCGCCGAGCGACATGCGCACGAACTCGCGGCCGAGCGCCTTGGCGATCGACTCGCCGATCGACGTCTTGCCCGTCCCCGGCGGGCCGACCAGGGTGAGGATCGCGCCGGAGCGCTTCTCGTCGGTGATGCCCCGCTCGGTGCGCAGCTTGCGGACCGCGATGTACTCGACGATCCGCTCCTTGACGTCGTCGAGGCCGGCGTGGTCGGAGTCGAGGACCTCTCGGGTGTGCTGGGGATCGAGCCGCTCCTCCGAGCGCTTGGCCCACGGCACCGCGATCAGCCAATCGAGGTAGGTGCGGATCATCGAAGCCTCGCCGGATTGCTCGCCGGCGCGCTCGAGCCGGCGAAGCTCCTTCGTCGCCTGCTCGGCGACCGCCTCGGGCATCTCCGCCTCGGCGATCTTCTTCTCGTACTCCTCGATGATCGACTCGTCGTCCTCGCCCAGCTCCTTGCGGATCGACTCCATCTGCTGGCGCAGGAAGTACTCGCGCTGCTGCTTCTGCGCGCCGTCCTCGACGTCGTCGCGGATGCGCTTGCGGACCTGGAGCTCGGCGAGCCGCTCGCGCTGGAGCTCGACCGCGATCTCGAGGCGCTCGGTCACGTTGATGGTCTCGAGCACGCGGCGCTTCTCGGTCGAGGCTCAGGTCGGGGCTGTACCCGGTGCTGTCCGCGAGCGCGCCGGGCTGGGTGATCGACCGCAGGAACGCCGCGATTCGCCCGTCGTCGCCGCGGATCTCGAGGATCTCCTCGACCACCGCGCGGTACTCGCGCTCGAGCTCGCGGGTGCGCTCGTCAGCAGGGCTGCCGTCGTGAAGCGGCTCGACCTCGATCTCGAGGCGGCCGCCGGTGCCCGGCGCAGCCGCGCCGGCGCGACCGCGGTTGAGCCCGCGCAACGTCACCGCGCTCACGCCCCCGGGAAGGACGCCTGTTTCGACGACCTCGGCGACCGTGCCGATCTCCGCGTAGGCGCCGTCCTCGCGCGTGAGCACGAAGGCCTGCGAGGCGTCGCCGACGTCGGCGGCGACCGTTGCCGTCATCGTCGGGAAGAGGATCGAGTCGTCGAGGGGGATCAGGGGAAGGCGCATGGATGGGACTCCGCTTCGGTCTCGGGAGGCTACTTCAGTTAATGAAGTATTGTACAAGAACCTGAGCGTGGGCCACTCAGATCTGTGCGTCAGCTCACAGAGCTGCCGGGGACTAAGATTCGCCGGGCGCGGCGGTAGCTCAGTTGGTAGAGCGTCGGCTTCCCAAGCCGAAGGTCGCGGGTTCGAGACCCGTTCGCCGCTTTCGGCTCACGGCCGGCGATGCCGCCGGCCGTGTTCCTGGGCCGGCTGCGGGCCGTTGGTGACGCGGGCCGGGGCGACCGGGGTGCTCGCCGCGCAGGCTTGGTCGGTGGCGGCGACGAAGGCGGTTGTCGAGGGTAGCTTCGGGAAGCTGTAGTCCGGCTTGCGGAAGTCGAAGCACTCCCAGAGGTCGCCGACCAGGCGCCGCCGCCAGGCGCTGATCTGCGGCTCGCGAACGCCGAAGCGACGCTCCAGGAAGCGGATCGTGGAAGTGTGGTCGAAGTTCTGAGAGCAGACGAGACGCCCGCGCGTCCAGGGCGAGCAGACGATCGCGGGGACGCGAAAGCCGAGGCCGATCGGCAGCGTGCCGATGAACTCGTCCTTCGTCCCAGCGGGTGGCGTCGGCGGCCGGACGTGATCGAAGTACCCGCCGTCTTCGTCGTAGTTGAAGATCAGGACCGTCTTCGCCCAGACGTCACGATTCCGTCGAAGCGCCTGGAGGATCCGGTTGCAGTACTCGGCGCCATATCCGGGGGCGGAGACGAGCGGGTGCTCGGAGGCCTTGGTGGGGGCGACGATCCACGAGACCTGCGGCAGGCGATCCTTCGCGACGTCGTGCATGAAGGCGTCCGCGGGGCGGTTCTTCATGGCCCACCGGTAGAGCTTCGAGCTCGGCTTCGCGTTCTGGTAGGCGGCGAAGTACTTGAGCGCGTTGTCGTCGAAGTCGTCGGTCTCGTGGTAGACGCGCCAGCTGACGCCGGCCTCGGCCAGCCGCTCCGGGTAGGTCTTCCAGGTGTAGCTCGTGTTCGGGTCGTCGTAGGCCTGGTTGTCGTAGTCCGGGCCGCCATGGCGCCCCTCGGGATCGATCGTCCCCGTCCACAGCATCAGGCGGTTGGGGTTTGTCGGACCCATGACGCTCGAGAAGTAGCGGTCGCAGACGCAGAACCCGTCGGCCAGCGCCATGTGCCACGGGATCTCGCTGCGCGGGTAGTAGGCCATCGTGAAGTAGTTGGGGGCCCCTCCGGTGGCGCCCGTGAACCCGTTCATCTGCCCGCCGGCCCAGGCGTTGTGCCTCGAGTCCCAGCCGTTGTCGACCGGAACCGTGCACGGGTTCGAGCTCGACGAGTCGAAGGCCCACGGCCGCAGGAAGCCGTCGGGCGTGAGCGGGTACGGCTGCTCGAACACCGAGTTGCCGTTGGCAAGCTCGATCGCCTTCGGGTCCGAGAACCCGCGAACGCCGGCCAGCGTCCCGAAGTAGTGGTCGAAGGCGATGTTCTCCTGCATCAGGATGACCACGTGCTTGACGCGCTCGACCTCGCGGCGCCGCGGGCGGCTCGTCAGGCGCTGCGCGCGCGGGAAGTAGGGCGTGAGCGCGGCAGCCGCGCCGCCGGCCACGAAGCCCCTGCGCGTCAGCCTGGGATCGGCGCCCGCGGTATCACCCACGCGCCGACCGTACACCCGGCGCGGGGGTGAGGGCTACTCCGGCTCGGGCTCTTCCTCGCCGGGCCACTCTCCCGTGAACCGCTCGAAGCTGCGGCGGGCGCCGTGGTCGAAGAAGCCCTTCGCGACGGCGAAGATCGCGCCCTCGATCGCGAGCGCGGCCGCCATCTTCGGGTAGCTCACCTCGCGATGCTCGGAGTCGGGCGGCTCCTCGGAGTCGACAAGCGCCCAGATTCCCTCGAACGCCTTCTTGGCGACCAGGCCGGCCAGGAGGCCGCCGAGGATCGAGAAGGGGATGAAGAGCGCTGACTTCACGTGGAGTTCTGGGTTCCCGGCGAAGTGGAAGTCAAACTCTGGGTGGACTCCGACCCGGAGAGGAGCGCGGCGCCGGCCGCGCAGGCCCCGAGGCTGATGAGCGCGGCGGCGATGATCGCGGCTCCCTGCCCGGCGCCGATGATCCCCGCGGCGAGGCCGAGCGAGACCACCGCCGCGGGAACGCCCATCTGAGCCGACGAGACGAGGCCGGAGGCAAGGGGCTGGCGGGCGAACCCGGCCCCGGCAACGTGCACCGCGATCGTCAGGGCCGTGAGCGCCGCGGCGAGCTCGAGGTTGGAGACGTCGCCGACGAGCGAGCCGACGTCAAGACGGGCGCCGAGGAGGACGAAGAAGAGCGGCACCAGGAAGCCCTGGGCCACGCCGCGAACCTCGAGCGACAGCCGCTCCGGCCCGCCGAGGGCGCCGACCACGAGGCCGGCGCCGAAGCCCGCGACGAGGATGCTCGTGCCGCTCGCCTTGGCGAGCGCGGCCAGGCCGAGCAGCGCCGCCAGGTCGATGCGCAGGTCGAGCGCCCAGCCGCGCTCCTTCGACTGCCGACGCAGGTTGCGGTAGGCGTCGACCCGGCTGAGCCAGTGCAACAGGGCGAAGAAGGCGAGCGTCGCGGCGACCACGGCCAGGCTTCCCAGGATCACGTGGACCGCGCGACTCGGTTCGAGGGCGAACGGCACAGCGACCACGGCGGCGATGTCCGCGATCGTGATCTGAGCGATCAGGGCGAGTGAGCCCTCGTCCGCGAGGCCCCGCTCCGTGAGGATCGGCAGTGCGATCGCGGCTGAGCTCGAGGCGAGGATCACGGCGTAGATCGCCGCATGACCACCGCCAGCGGCGGCGGCGGCGGTGAGTCCCGCGGGAACCGCGAGCGCGGCTACGAAGAGCGCCGCGAGCGCGCCCGTCCCGAGCGCGGCGCGCAGGCGGCGGTCGTGCAGCGGCACGTGCATCCCGACGCTGAACATGAGCGCCGCGAAACCCACGTCCGAGAGCAGCTGGAGCGCCGGCTCACTCGGATCGATCGTGCCGGTTCCGCTGGTGCCGAGGAGGACGCCGGCCACGATCTCGCCGACGACGATCGGGGCGAGGTTGTCCGTGAGCGAGGCCAGCAGCGGGCCGACGAGCCCAACCGCGGCAATGAGGGCGAGAACGCCAAGACCCGTCAAGTCCGGCGGCGGAGAATCTCAGCTCTCGTATCCCTCGACGGTGCCCGCATCGCGGATGCTGGTGTTCTCGGGATCGAGTCCGAACTCCTCGTGTGCCCGGCGCTGGCGGAGCAGGTCCCAGTAGCGGTCGAGCTCCACCTTCACCTCGCCGAGGCGCTGGTGCTGCTCGGGCGTGAGGCCGTTCTCGCCGGCGCTGGCGGCCTGGAGGTCGTGCTCCTCGGCGACCAGCGCCTCGATGTGCTCCTGGATCTGCCTGTCGTCGGCCATCGCCGGCCAGCCTACTCCGGAGGGCTGACTATCGTCCCGCTGGATGCACGTCGTCGCGGCCATCGCCTCCCTGGCGCTGATCTTCCTCATGCTGGCGGAGTTCTTCCTCTCGTTCCTGTCACCCCAGCGGGTACGGCGAGAGCCGCGCGTCGCGCGCTGGATTCTCGTCCGGCTGTGGCGAGGCTGGCGCGGCGCGGTACGGCGCCTGGGCAGCGACGCCCGCGACACCTGGCTCGGCTTCTTCGGCCCGCTCGGCCTCCTCACGCAGCTGGCAGTGTGGGTCGCCGGGCTGATCCTCGGCTTCACCGGCCTGCACTACGCCTTCAACTCGCAGCTCGCGGCCGGGGGCAGCGAGTTCGGCGACTACCTCTACTACTCGGCAGGCAGCTTCTTCTCGGCCGCAACGAACCTGAAGGCCACGGCGGGCGCGGACCAGGTCGTCGAGTTGGCCGAGGCTGTTTGCGGCTACCTGGTCCTGTTCGGAGCCATCGGCTACCTGCCGGCGCTGTTCCAGGCCTACTCGCGCCGCGAGGTGGCGGTCTCGCAGCTCGACCCCCGGGCCGGCAGCCCGCCCAGCCCCGGCACGCTCCTCTACCGGGCCGCGCGCCGCGGCGGCTGGGCGGAGCTCGACGCCTACCTGGCGGAGTGGGAGAACTGGGCCGCGGAGCTGATGGAGACTCACCTCTCCTACCCGCTGCTCGCGTTCTACCGCTCCCAGCACGTCAACCAGAACTGGCTCTCCGCGCTCGTCACGGTCATGGACGCCTCGGCCTTTGCGATCGCCGTGGCGCCCGAGCGCACCCCGGCCGCGGAGCTCACGTTCGCGATCGGGCGCCACGCGCTCGCCGACCTTTCGCACACGTTCAGGGCCGGCGCGAGGGACGACCTGGTGCCGCGGCTTGACGACTCGAGCTTCGAGCTCCTGCGCTCGCGCCTCGAGGCGGCAGGGGTGGACGTCGCCGACCCCGTCGACTCCCGCGAGAAGCTTGACCGGCTCATCGATCTCTACGAGCCGTACGCGGACGCCCTCGCCCGCACGCTCGAGCTTCGGCTGCCGGTGTGGGCGCCCGAGGAGCGCACGGAGAACTGGCGGATCACCGCCTGGCGCGGCGGCGACCGCCGCGCGCTGCACTGAGCGGCCGGCCGCCGAAGTGACGCGCCGTCGCTCGGCCCCCCCTAGGCTCGGGCTCGTGCGCTCCGTCCTGAAAGCGCTGGCCCTGACGCCGTTGGCCGGCCTCGTCGCCCTGGCGGTCTGCGGCTCGGCTGCCGCCAGCCCGATCCGCAAGGTCTCCGCCAAGGTCCCGGTGACCCAGCCGGACGACGCCGGGCAGGCGGTCTCCATCGACACGGACGTCTACCTGCCGAGGCGCAACCCGCCCCGGAGGGGCTTTCCATTCGTGGTCTTCTTCCATGGGGGCGGCTCGGACAAGGCCAACGGCTTCGACGCGGGACACGCGCGCTTCTTCGCCCGGCACGGCTACGCGACGATGATCTACTCGGCCCGCGGGCACGGTGACTCGGGCGGCCAGACGACCGTTGCCGGGCCGAAGGAGATGCGCGACACCTTCGACGTCGTCGCCTGGGCTCTCCGCAGGGGTGGCCGCGACGAGCCGACTCACCCGAGCTTTCACATCGATGCGTCGCGGATCGCCCTCTCCGGCTACTCGCAGGGCGGGCTCAACACCAACCTCGCCGAGGTGTACGCGCGCGATCGCAAGCTCGACCCCTATGGGATCCACTTCGCCGTGCTCACCCCGGGCAACACGCCCGACCTCGTCTACGCGGCGCTGATCCCCTCCGACGTGGTGAAGCTCGCGTTCGGGGTGGGCCTCCTCGAGACGTACTTCGTCGGTGCGCACGCCCATGTCTCGCCGCTCCTCGACAAGTGGATAGGCACCGCCGCGGCGAACGCCCCGGACGACGGCACCTCCCTCTGCCAGGGCGGCACGCACGACACGCCGACGAGCCCGATGAAGGCGGACCTCGCGGCCCGGTCGGTCGGCTGCTTCTCAAAGCGGATGACCGCGCCGGTGCTGTGGGCGCAGGCCTTCGACGACGAGCTCTTCCCGCCGCAGATGGCGGTTCACATGTGGCGCCGGATGCCGAACGGGGCGAACCGCCTCTACCTGAGCATGGGCGGCCACGGCGCCCCGAGCGCACCCGACGCGGTGGAGCGCGACAAGCTCCTGGCCCAGCTCGCGTTCGTCGACCACTTCCTTCGCGGCAAGCCGCTGCACGAGCCGCGGGTGGTCTACTGGTCGAGGGATCCCGATCACCCGGTTCCCGGGGACGCCTACAAGTACCCGGACGCGGCCTGGGAGCGGCACACGTCGCCGGTCTGGCCGCCGCGCGGGACCCACCGCGTGCGCTACGAGCTTTCGGCGGATGGCCGTGCCGTCCGCCGCGGTGCGCAGGCGGCCGCGCTCCCGCTCGCCCCGCTCTTCCTCGACGAAGCCCACGACCCGGTGGCCCTGGCGGCCCTCTCGGGCTCGCCGCTCGGCACCTCGCCGGTGCCGTCGAGCATGCCGGCGACGGACTCGCCGGGCCTCGTCGCCGGCTTCGAGACGACGCCGTTCACCCATCCCTTCGAGGTCGACGGCGCCGCCGTCGTCCGTCTCGGCTGGACGCCGGCGAGTCCCGACAGCCAGGTGATCGTGCAGCTCCTCGACCGCGGTCCGGACGGCAGGCTCACGCTGCTCGGGCGCGGCGTCGAGGGCATCCGCGGCGCCGGTGCCGGGACGCCCAAACGCCTGGCGATCGCCGCCAACCAGTCCAGCGTCCGGATCGAGCGCGGTCACAGCCTGCTCCTGTGGGTGACCGCGGCCGACCCGCTCTTCTACAAGCCCTATCCGAATTCGGCCGGCGGCACGCTCGACGCCGGGCCGCAGGCCACGCTCAGCGTGCCGCTGCGGCGGTTGCCCTGAGCCGAATTCGACGTTTGCCTCCCTATCCGCTGTGAACGTCGAATTCGGCGTGGCCGCCGGGCGTGGCCCTACGTTGGCTGGGCGCTCGGGCGGATCAGGATCTCGTTGACGTCGACGCGCTCCGGCTGCGTCAGCGCATAGATGACGGCGCTGGCGATGTCGGCGGGCTCGAGTGCGTTCTTGGGCCGGTCGTCGAAGAAGGGCGTGTCGACCATGCCGGGCTCGATCAGGGTGACGCGGATCGCAGTGTTCTCGTGCATCTGGCGAAGCTCGGCGCGCAGCGCCTCGCCCATGGCGGTCACGGCCCACTTCGTGGCCGAGTAGAGCGACCCGGGAAGCGCCCGCCGGCCCGCGACCGAGCTGGTCAGGACGAAGTGCCCGGTCCCGCGGTCGAGCAGGTGGGGGAGGGTGGCCCGCACGGTGTAGGCGGCGCCGAGGACGTTCGTGAGCACCATCGAGCGCCACTGCTCCGGCGACTCCTCGAGGAAGCCGCGCTTGGCGCCGAAGCCCGCGTTCGCGAAGACGGCGTCGATCCGCCCGAACGCGTCGAGGGCCTGGCCGGCAAGCCGCTCGTTGTCGCCCCACTCGGTCACGTCGGTCGCCACCGCCAGGGCCTCGTCCGCTCCGCCGAGCTCCTCGGAGAGCGTGGCGAGCTTGTCCTCGCTGCGGGCGGCGAGCACCAGGCGGTAGCCGGCCGCGGCGGCCTGGCGCGCGGTCTCGGCACCGATACCCGTCGACGCGCCCGTGATGACGAGGACCGGCCTCTCTGCCATCGGCCGATTGTAGGCTCGCCGTCCAGTGGGTCCGCCCAGGCCGCAGGACACCTCGCTCACCCGCCGCCGCTTCGTCGGCGCGGCCGCCGGTGGCGCCGCGGCGCTGACCGGCGCCGACGCGCTCGCCTCGGCCCGGCCGCGGCCGATCCGCGAGGGCTCGTTCGACAGCGGCATCGCGGCGGGCTCCCCGGGGCAGCGCGGGGTGACGCTCTGGACGCGGGTTCACCACGCCGGCGTCCGCTCCGGCTCGGTGGGCATCGAGGTCGCGCGCGACGCCGATTTCCGGCACGTCGTCGCGCGCCGTCGCGCGACGGCACACGCGTCCACCGACCACACGGTGAACGCGCGCGTCTCCGGCCTCGAGCCGGGCGAGCAGTATCACTACCGCTTCCACACGGACCGGGCGAGCTCTCCGGTCGGCCACTTTCGGACGCTGCGCCCGCCCGACTCCCGCGAGCCGGTGCGGATCGCCTTCTGGTCGTGCCAGTCCTTCAAGGCGGGGTTCTACGCGGCCCATGCCGACATCGCGACCCAGGACGTCGACTTCGTGGTCGGCCTCGGGGACTACATCTACGAGGCCACGGGCGACACGGGCCCGCGGACCGACACGATCGGCCCCGACGACTCTGCGCAGACTCTGGCCGAGTACCGGCGCAAGTACCGCCTCTACAAGTCGGACGCCAGCCTGCGGGCGATGCACGCCGCGCACGCGTACTTCGGGATCTGGGACGACCACGAGGTCGAGTCGAGCTACTACGGCCGGACCGGCGGCAACATCCAGGGGCGCACGCGGCGGGTGCCGTTCTTCACGCGCCGCCGGAACGGCTACCGGGCGTTCTTCGAGTACATGCCGTTCCCGCGCCACGGCGAGCTGCGCCCGAGGATCTATCGCACGGTCAAGGCGGGGCGGAGCTGCGAGCTCCTGCTCTACGACCTGCACCGCTACGCGAGCCCGATCGCCTGCCCGGGGATCCCGACCGCGGGGCCGATCCCGCTCGAGGCGTGCGCCGAGCGGCACGACCCGCGCCGCTCGCTCCTCGGGGCGGCACAGAAGCGCTGGCTGAAGGGCCGCCTCCGCGGCTCCAAGGCGACCTGGAAGCTGCTCGGCAACTCGATGATGATGATGGGCTTCTACTACGCGCCGGACCGCCCCTTCAACCTCTCGCAGTGGGACGGCTGGGCGGCGGAGCGGGCGGAGCTCATGCAGTTCCTCCTCGACCACGGCATCGAGAACGTCGCGGCGTTCACGGGCGACATCCACACCTTCTTCGCCGGCTATGTCACCACCTCCGGCTCCAGCGACGGCGAGCGGGCGGCGACCGAGTTCATCGGCTCCTCGATCTCCTCGCCCGGGATCCCGGAGAACCTCGGCAAGTCGGTCGGGGTTTCGAACCCGGCGCTCTACGCCGCCATCACGCAGAACGTCCAGACCCTGAACCCGCACATCACCTACAACGAGCAGCGGCACCGCGGGTACTCCCTCGTCGAGGCGCGCCCCGACGAGCTTCGCGTGGATTTCCGGGCGGTCGCCGACGCGTTCGACCCCGCGAGCGACTGCTACACGCTCCGGAGCTTCCGAGTCCCGGCGGGGCTGCTGGAGATCCAGACGCCTGAGTAGCGAGCGGGTATAGGCTCGCCGCCATCCACCGAAGGAGGAGTCGATGTACGCGCGAGTGGTGCGATTCGAGGGATCAACGGCTGAAGCCGTGGACAGGTTGGTCGAGGAGATCAACTCCGCGGACGGACCGCCGGAGGGCGTGAAGTCCACGAAGATCAGGGTGCTGGCAGATCGCAGCTCGGGGACGATCTACGTCGTCACCTACTACGAGACCGAGGACGACATGCGAGCCGCCGACGCGGTCTTCAACGAAATGAGCCCCCCGCCGGACTCGGGCGTCGGTCAGCGCGCGGCCGTGGACATGTGCGAGCTGCTGGTTGACCGGGACGCTTAGCCGGCCGGCCGAGCGGGAAGGCGGGCGGAGGCGGAGCCCCTGCGATAATCGCGGGTCCCGATGGACCCCGATCGAAAGCGGACCATCCGCCTCGTCGTGGCGCTCTCGGCCGCCGTGCTGTTGGGCGCGGCGCTCGTCTACACGTCGTTCAGCGCCTCGAGCGAGGCGAAGGAGCCGTCGCAGCTCCTGACCTCGCAGCCGGGCGACTCCTACGACGTGACCGGCGTCGTCGTCCCGGGGTCCATCCAGCGCCATGGGTCCGAGCTCGACTTCCGCGTCGCCGACCGCCAGTCGGACGGCTCGCCCGGGCCGCGGTCGGAGTCCGTGCCCGTCCGCTACAGCGGCGAGGTGCCGGACCCGTTCAAGGCAGGTAGGGAGATCATCGTCACCGGCACGCTCGCCTCGAGCGGCGTTCTCGAAGGCAAGCGGGACAGCCTGATCACCAAGTGCCCGTCCAAGTTCACGGACCAGGCACAGCAGGACCCCCAACACGTGATCATCAACCAATAGGGCTCCGATGCTGACTCTCGGCCACGGCTGCCTGATCATCGCCTTCGGGGTCGCCCTCTTCGCGGCCGGCGCCGCGCTCTACGGGGCCGGGCGCGACCAGCGCGCGGTCGACTCGTCGCGGCGGGCCGTCTACGCGATGGCCGCGCTTCTCGTCTTCTGCGTCGTCGTCATGGAGGCGGCGCTGGCGCGCACCGACCTCTCGCTCGCCGTCGTCGCGCAGCATTCGTCGTCGACCACGCCACTCGGATACCGGCTCACCGCGCTCTGGTCGAGCCAGGAGGGTTCGCTGCTCCTCTGGGCGTTCGTCCTGTCGATCGCGTCGTCGGTCGTCCTGGCGATGACCCACCGGCGCCACCGCGAGATCGTCCCGTACGCCACCGCGGTGCTCGCTGGCCTCTCGGCGTTCTTCATCGGCCTGATGCTCTTCGGGGCGGACCCGTTCGCGCACCAGAGCCCGCCGGTCGCCGCCGGGGTGGGGCTCGAGCCGCTTCTCCGCCACCCGGCGATGGCCGTGCACCCGCCGATGCTCTACACGGGCTACGCGCTGTTCTCGATCCCGTTCGCGTTCGCGGTCGGCGCGCTCGTGAGCCGCCGGCTTGACGCGACGTGGATCCGCGCAACGCGCCGCTTCGCCCTCGTCGCCTGGATCTGCCTCACGGTCGGGATCCTCCTCGGCGCCCGCTGGTCGTACTCGGAGCTCGGCTGGGGCGGCTACTGGGGCTGGGACCCGGTCGAGAACGCGTCGCTTATGCCGTGGCTCATCGGCACGGCCTTCCTGCACTCGATCATGGTCCAGGAGAAGCGCGGGATGCTGAAGATCTGGAACGTCTCTTTGATCTGCGCGACGTACTCGCTCGCCCTCCTCGGGACGTTCCTCGTTCGCTCGGGCATCCTCGACTCGATCCACGCATTCGGCGCCTCCACGGTCGGCGCCCCGCTCCTGGCGCTGATCGCGGTCGTGGTCATCGGGTCCGCCGTCCTGATCGCGACGCGGCTGGACGACCTGCGCTCCGAGAAGCGCTACGAGTCGCTGCTCTCGCGCGAGTCAGTCTTCCTCGTCAACAACCTCCTCCTGGTCGGCCTCTGCGTCGTGATCTTCTGGGGCACGTTCTTCCCCCTCATCTCCGAGCTCTTCACCGGCCAGAAGTCCTCGCTCGCCGCACCGTGGTTCGACCGCTACACGACGCCGCTCGCGATCGTGCTCGTGCTCTTCACGGGAATCGGGCCGCTGCTCGCCTGGCGCAAGGTCAGCGCATCGTCGCTGTGGCGCGTCGTACGGGCGCCGGCCGCGATGGCGGCCCTCGTCACCGTCCTCCTCGCGACGGTCACCGACGCTGCGTCGCATCCGCCGGCGCTCGCGATGTTCGGCCTTGCCGCGTTTGCGCTCACCGCGCTGGGTCAGGAGTTCTGGCGCGGGGCGAGCGCGCAGCGCGCCCTCTCGGGCGGCTCCTTTCCGCGTGCGCTGACCACCGTCGTCGGGCGCAACCGGCGCCGCTACGGCGGCTACGTGGTGCACGCCGGCTTCGCGATCGCCCTGATCGCCGTCGCGGCCTCCTCGAGCTTCCAGACGAGCCGCGACCTGCGGCTGCGCCCGGGCCAGTCGGCCGCCGTCGGCGACTACACCGTCCGCTACGTCCGGCCGACCAAGGCCATCGACACGACGCACGAGGTCATCACCCTCGGGGCCGTGCTGAGCGTCAGCAGGGACGGCAGGCCATACACGACGCTGACCCCGTCGCGCAACTACTACGCGCCGAGCACCGACACGCCGGGCACCGGCCCGGTGCGCGCGTTCTTCGAAGGCGAGGCGACCTCCGAGGTGGGGCGTAAGACCACCGCCGGGGGCGACCTCTGGACGGCGATGCAGCCCGACCTGGCATCGCTCTCGCGGGTGATCGACGGCACGGATCGGCGCCTCGGAGCGATCGCCAGCCGCCTGCCGGCCAACGACCCGAGGTCGGCCGCCCTGTTCGCGAAGCTCCAGGGCGCCGGCATCCGCGCGGTCGCCGACTACTACGAGCGGCACACGCCCGCGGCCGACTTCCGGGTGAACGTCAACCCGCTCGTGATCTGGATCTGGATCGGCGGCGCCGTCGCCCTGATGGGCGCGCTGATCGCTATCTGGCCCGCGCCGGAGGCGCGCCGGCGCCGCGTCTCCGACGTCTACGCCGCGCGGATCGCGCGCGAGCTCGGCGGCGCCTAGGACGCCGCGGTCAGGCGCGGGTCAGCGCCGCGAACTCCGGGTCGCCGCGAAGGCTCGCGAAGTCGCGGGCGACGAAGTAGAGCTCCTCGTGCGCGAGGACCGGGCTCTCGGTGTGCGGCTCGACGACGTCGAGGCCCGGCTCGGCGGCGGTGTAGGCGTTGGCCCCGAACGCGCGGATCCCGGGCTTCATCCGCACGGGGTGCCAGGTCAGGGTGTCCGGGCCCGCCAGGCCCTCGATCTCGTCGATGTGGATCGCCTGCGCGGGCCGCGTGGGCTTGCGGTCGGCCACCTGCCCACCCTATCCCGGCCGCCATCTAGCCTTCGCCGCGTGCAATACGTCCTCATCGCCGCGGTCGTCCTCGCACTGCTGTGGTTCGTGTTGGCGCCGCTGCGGCGCCCTCGCGACCAGCGCAGGCCGCCGCCGGCGAACGCGCGGGTCACCGACCTGCAGCTGCGGAAGGAGTCCAAGTACCGCGAGATCCGCGATGCCCAGCTCGATCACGCGGCGGGCAAGCTGAGCGACACCGACTTCGCGAAGCTGGACGCGGACCTTCGCGCCGAGGCCGTCGGCCTGCTGGAGGAGCTCGACCGCGCCGAGGCGGAGGCGCGACGCTCCACCGGTGATCCCTAGACTTCCCGGAGAATGACCGCGGTACTCGACACCGTCCAGGTGATCATCTCGATCGTCCTGATCTTCCTCATCCTGCTGCACTCCGGCAAGGACGCGGGGCTCTCGGGCGCATTCGGCATCGGGCAGAGCGGCAGCTCGTTCGGCGGCGGATCGCTCGTCGAGCGCAACCTCGATCGCTGGACGGTCTTCTTCGCGATCCTCTTCGCCGTCAACACGATCGTCCTCGCGAAGCTGTAGAGCCCCCGCCATGACGCTGCCCTGGCGGCGCGCCCGGCTCGCCCGACCGGCGGTGGCCACGCTGGTGGCCCTGTCGTCCGCCGCGCTTGGCGCGTGCTCCAATCCGGTCGAGGCGCCCGTTGGAGCGGCGGGTGCCCTTCCCGCCCCCACGGGGACGCTCGTCCTCGCGCTGCCCGGCCGGCCGGGGGACATCGATCCGCTGGAGGCGAGCGACTCGAACGAGCAGCTGCTTGTTCGCCAAATCTACGAGCCGCTGGTCGAGAAGCTCACCGGGCCCTACGGGGACCTTCGGAGCGTGCCCGGCCCGGCGGTCTCCGTGCAGCCGTCGCGCGACGACGCCGTCTGGCATCTGCGCCTGCGGCCGGGGATCGTCTTCCAGGACGGCAGCCGGCTGGACGCGGCCGCGGTCCTCGCAAACGCCAGCCGCTGGCGGACCACGCCTGCGGGGCGCGCGCTTCTGCCCGGCCTCGTCGCCGCCGACACCCCGCGCCCGGGCCTGGTGCGGCTCTTCTTCGACCGGCCCGAGCCGAGCGTCCGCCGCGAGCTGGCGCTGCCACAGCTCGGGCTGGTCTCTCCCGAGGCCCTGTCGACGCCGACCGGCACGGCCGCCACCCTGGCGCGCCCCGCGCAGGCCGGGACCGGCCCGTTCGAGGTCCGTCAGCGCTCGCTGCGGGCCGTCGTGCTCGCCCGCAACGAGGACTGGTGGGGCACGGCCCGGCGGCTGGGCCCCGCCGTGGACAGCCTCCAGTTCGACTACGTCGCGGACGCCGACGCGCGCGGGCGGCTGTTGCGCTCCGGCCAAGCCGAGATCGCCACCGGGCTGCCCGCCCGGGTGGCTGCCCTCCTCGGGCGCGATCCCCTCCTGAGCATGAGGCCGGGGCGCGGGGGGGAGGGAGCCACCGGGCTCGAGCGCTCCGTCCGCGGCGTCGACTTCTCGGGCGGGACACCCGCGCTCTCGGGAGCCTGGCTGACCACGATCGGGGCGGGGTGAGCGCCGGCCCGGCCGGCCGGCGGCGCTAGCGACCGCCGTGGAACCGAAACCGGGGCCACACGAACCGCCAGCCGACGCGGGCGACGACGATGCCGACGATGATGATTGCCGAGATTGTGCTCATTTCTGCCTCCTAGACTCGCTATATTCTTACCTATATAATCATAGTTATATCAGATGACGGGAACAGCGGACGAACGACGGCGGGAGGAGCTCGGAAACGAGATCGCAGGCCTTCTCGGCCCGCTTGTGAGGGACCTGCGAAGGGCGCTGGTGGGTTGCGCCGCGGACGCCGAACTCGCGCCCAGCGAGGCCCAGGCGCTGTGGCTGCTCGAAGTCCGTGATTCGACGACGACGAAGGACGTGGCCCGGGCCCTCGACATCGATCCCGCCAACGCCTCGACGCTCGTCACCAGGCTCGAGGACCGCGGCCTCGTCCGGCGTCAGGTCGACGCGCGCGACCAGCGCCGGCGACTGGTCACGCTCACGAAGGAGGGCGCGGCGCTCCGCAGGCGCCTGGCGATCTGCGTCAGCAAGCGCCGCCCGACGTTCCGCGCGCTGAGCACCAACGAGCTCGCGACGTTCCGCGACCTCCTGCGCCGCGCGGCCGAGGGGCCGGACCGATGAGTTCGCCCTCGCGGCTCCGTCTATAGACATAGGCGAAACGAGGAGGGAGCAAATGGCCCAGAAGATCGTCACCAACCTCTGGTTCGACAACCAGGCCGAGGAGGCCGCCGAGTTCTACACGTCGCTCTTCGACGACTCGAGGATCGTCGGCGTGGTCCCCTATTCCGAGGCGGCTCCGGGCGAGACCGGAGCCACCATGCTCGTCGAGTTCGAGCTCGCCGGCCAGCGCTTCATCGGCATCAACGGCGGTCCCGCGTTCACCTTCGACGAGGCGATCTCGCTGCAGATCGAGTGCGAGGACCAGGACGAGGTCGACTTCTACTGGGAGAAGCTGACCGATGGCGGCGAGGAGAGCCAGTGCGGCTGGTGTAAGGACCGCTACGGCCTCTCCTGGCAGGTGACCCCGACGGGCATGGAGGAGTTCTTCGCGGGCTCCGACCCCGACCGGATCAACCGGGCCATGAAGGCGATGCTCGGGATGAAGAAGATCGACCTAGCCGCGATGCAGAGCGCCGCCGACGGAGAGTAGACCGAGGGTTCTCAGACCTCCGGGATCTCGCGGCCGAACGCCTCCAGGGTGATTGCGTCGGGCTCGGGACCGCCGCGACGGCCGGTGTCGAGGGCGTCGATCGCGGCCATGTCGTCGGCCGAAAGCTCGAAGTCGAACACGTCGATGTTCTCCGCGATGCGGCTGGGCTTGGTGGACTTCGGAATGACCGAGCGGCCGTGCTGCAAACCCCAGCGCAGCATCACCTGGGCCGGAGTCTTGCCGTGATCGCCGGCGATGTCTCCGATGACCGGGTCGTCGAGGGTGCTGCCGTGGCTACCGTCGCGGTAGAAGGTGATGCCGCCGATCGGTGACCAAGCCTGCGTCAGGATGCCGCGCGCGGAGCCGAAGTCCTGCACCTCTCGCTGCGCGAAGTAGGGGTGCACCTCGACCTGGTTGACCGCCGGCACGACGCTGGCGCGATCGAGAAGCGTCGTGAGGTGCTCGACCATGAAGTTGCTGACCCCGATCGCACGGACCTTGCCGTCCGCGAGCAGCGTCTGCAGGGCTCGGTAGGCCTCCAGGGTCCGGTCGAACGCCGACGGCAGCGCCTGGTGCAGAATCAGCAGGTCGATCCGGTCGACGCCGAGCTTGCGGGCGCTCTTCTCGAAGGCGTGCAGCGTCTCGTCGTATCCGTAGTCGCTGATCCAGACCTTGGTCTCCAGGAAGACCTCCGAGGGGTCCAGGTCGGAGCTGTGGACCGCCTCGCCGACCTGGCGCTCGTTGCCGTAGGCCGCCGCGGTGTCGATGTGCCGGTAGCCGGTGCCGAGTGCGCTGCGGACGGCGCCCCTGGTCTCCTCGGGAGGCGTCTGAAAGACCCCCAGACCCAGCGCGGGGATCTCGACGCCGTTGTTGAGCGTGATGGCTTCCACAGGAGCCGATTGCCGTTGGCTACTGACCCACCTCGGGACATCCATTCGTCCCGGGTGGAGCGCAGCGAAAGCTGATGCCGGCGAGGGAAACCGCGTCCTTCGAGTTCGCATTGACGGAGACCTCTCCGCCATCAAAGGCGATCACGTTGGTGGTGGCAGCCGCCCCACCCGTCACCACCGGAGCCGTCTGCTCCTGGGTGTTCTCCGGGCGATAGCCGGGCGGCAACTGGAACACAACCGCGCCACCTGGCGGGGATCCGCACTTCTGCGTGGTCCCGGCCAGGTGGACCTGACCGTCGAGGTCACGGTAATAGCCGACATTCCCTGAGATATCGGGGTTCTGGGAGATCCACTGGTCCGGCCCGGCGGATGAGCAATCGAGGGCCGTCACCAAGCCCGCGGCCTGGATCGGCGAGGGCGTCACCAGGTCCTTTCCCTTGACCTGGTGATTGACGATGTTCTTCGATCTGACGCTGTTGTTGGGCAGGTGGAATGCAGCGTAGGAGACACCCCCGAGCACGATGAACAGCGCGATCGTCGATACCACGTTCGCGTAGGTCAGACGCCCTCGAATGCGGCGCAATCCTCCCGACCCCCGAGACATCGGTCCATCCTACGCCGGCCACGGCCTCTGCTTGCACGCGAAACGGCGTGCCCGCACATTCCGGCCCGTGACGCATCGGATGCCGTCAGCGGCATCGCGTCGCAGTTACGCCTCGCCGCTCGCCAGCTCGACGCAGAGGTCGGCGCACTGATTCATGTACCGCGCCCACGCGGTCTTTGCGAGCACTGTCAGAGCCGGCGTCGCCACCCGACTGCGAGGCCGAAAGGCGTAGGTCCATCGAAATCGTGATCCCTGCTCGGTCGCAACAAAGTCCCAGCGACCGCTCGCGTGATCCACGAGCCGCCCCAGCGGGCCGGTGATCTGATCGACGCGGTACTCGAACTGCCACGGGCGTTGCCAGACGAGCACTCGCTCGCGGGCGCTGTTGCCGTCTTCCAGCAGGACCGTTCGCTGCGACCCCGGCTCGTTCCATGGTCCGGTCAGGTCACGCGTTCCAATGACCGCGGGTATCGGACCCCAGCGGCGCAGAACCTTCGGCAGCACATCCTCCGCCACCACGACAGCGAACGCGCGGTCGATGCTGACGCTCAGCTCTCGATAGACGGAATGGGACAGGCTCGCCAACGGCCAGCACCATAGTGTCGCCGGGCGGCAGCGCGCCTGATCACGCTGTCGCTCTGCGCGATTAGGAGGAGGAGTCTCCCACCGGTCCTCATTTGATTGAAACGATCGTTTCGTGTAACGTCCGTTTCAGTGAGCCACGGCCCCGTTCCGAGACGCGCGTCGTTAGCGCTGCCCCAGGTAGGCGCTGGACCGTTGGTTCTGCTTCCCGCCTTCACTGCGGCTCGCCTCGATGGACTCCTTGCGCTGTGGGCCGCGGTCCTCCGCCGCCGGCCGGATGCCTTCGCCGCCCCGACGGCGGTGGGGTGGGCGCTTCGCATTCGGTGCGACGCCGTCAGGAGGTGCAGCTAATGGGCCGGGCGCCCGACCCCCGGCGGCGCCAGGAGCTGCTTGACGACGTCGCCCGCTACATCCTCCGTGACGGCCTTGCCGACCTCTCGCTGCGCCCGCTGGCGAGGGAGCTCGGCACGAGCCCGCGGATGCTGCTCTACCACTTCGGAACCAAGGAGGAGCTCGTCAGCGAGGCGCTGCGACAGCTTCGCGTCTGGCAGCAGGAAGCCGCCGTCGCCTGGTCGCCGGACGACGGCACCCTTGATCTGCCTGCCCTGCTTCAGCGCGCCTGGACACTGCTGAGCGCCGAGGACGCGAGACCGTTTCTGCGGCTCTTCTTCGAGGTCTACGGCCTCTCTCTCCAGGACCCGGATCGTTATCCGGGGTTTCTGGACCACGTAGTCGTCGACTGGCTGGGGTTCCTCGAGGGACGGCTGCGCCGTGCCGGGGCAACCCGGGCCACGGCGCGCAGGGAGGCGACGTTACTCTTGGCCGCGCAGCGGGGCCTGTTGCTGGATCTGCTCGCTACCGGTGAGCGGGCGCGCGTCAAAAGCGCCCACGATCAGCTGGTTGCCGAGCTGACGAAACGCGTGAAAGGCGGTCGCTGATGGAGGTCGCCGTGGTTACCGGCGCGGGGAGCGGGATCGGCCGCGCCTGCGCGCTTCGTCTGGCCGAACGGAGCCTCCACGTGATCGTCACGGGACGACGTATGAAGCCCTTGGATGAGACCGTGGCGGAGATCGGCGCCGACGGCTCCGCGCAAGCCGTCGCCGCCGACGTCTCCACCGACGATGGGATCGAGGCGATCGTCGAGGCCTCAGGCGTAAACGAGGTCGTCGCCCTGGTGCACGCCGCAGGACGCGAGTCGGTCGCCACCCTCGACGAGACGGATCGACGCGAGCTCGAGGAGGTGTTCGCCACGAACGCGCTCGGGCCAATCCTTCTCACCCGGGCTCTCGCGCCCCAGCTCAAGGCCGGCGCCGGGATCGTCTTCATCGGCTCGATCGCCGCCCTGCGGGGCCGCGATCGCCACGCCGCCTATGCGAGCTCGAAGTCCGCGTTGAGCGGCCTCACCCGCAACCTGGCCGTCGAGCTTGCGCCGAGGGTACGGGTGAACTGCGTTTGCCCGGGCCCAGTGCAGACGCCGATGCTCGAGCAGTTTCTGGCCGCGTACGTCGGTTCCTCCCCTTCAGAGGACACGCTGCAGACGATCCAGATCGAGGCGGGGCGCGTGCCGCTGGGGCGGATCGCCGAACCACGCGAGGTCGCCGACATGGTCGCGTTCCTTGCGCTTGACGCGAGCGCGACGACCGGAGCCGTGGTGCCGGTCGATCTCGGCTATCTGGCACGTTGAGCTATGCCGAGGGTGAAGCGCCGGTTGGAGTCGGATATTTACAAGTCATCGCGCCCCGCGGTACGAGCTGCGCTGTCGCATTGCCGCGAACGCGGATAATTCCTGCGTGCCGTTAGAGGCGACTCCGAAAGCACCCGCCGCTCTGGTGTGCGGACTCCGTCGGCAGGTCAGCACGTGTCCCCCATCAGTCCACGGCCGCGGTCGGATCTTGGGCTAGCGCCTCGAGCCGCTTTCGCTTCGCGCGAAAAGCAGGCGCGGAAGCAGCGGAGATAGCAATGCACCTAACAGGAGCACTTTCTAACCCTGAAGTCAAGAAGGCGCTCGGCAGGCTAGCTGCACTGCGCCAGCGGCTACTGCGCGGAAACGCGCAGAGAAAACCGCCAGCTCGCTCGCTCCGTCCCCGGACTGGGGCCGTCCATGCCGCCGTGATCGATGTCTTGTCCGAATCGTCCGAGCCGATGTCGGTCGGGCAAGTCCACGCCGCCGTGGAGCGCCTTTTCAGTGTCTCACTGTCCCGAGATTGGGTCAATGCCGGCCTCTCGACAAGCGCAAGAGGCGAAGACGCTCCGTTGGAGCGGGTCCGCTACGGCTGGTATCGCTCCCGTTGGTGGGCGTGTCCGCCGCGCACGGTCTTCCACGATTGCCATGTGATTCGCAGGATGACCAATGTGATCCCGAGGCCGATCAAAGGGTCGCCCTTTGGGAAGCCCAGGGCGACCACAATCGACGAGGCGATGACCGCTAGTGAGACGTAGGCATCGGCCCGAGCGTGGTTGCCGTCGGCAATCAGCGCCGGACTGTCGAGCTGTTTACCGGCTCGCGTGCGGATGACAGCGGCGACGTAGTTGCCGACGTACCCGAACGCACCGGCCGCGGCTAGAACCGCGAGGTGATCGGGCGTGCTTGGATGGATTAAGCGCTGAATAGCTTCGATCCCGGCAAGGTCGCGCTGATGAAGATCGCAGCTACTACAGCGAGTCCGGCGGCGCGCTCTGCTCGCTCTTGAGCGTAGGAGAAAGGCTATTCCGAGCGGCACGGCCGTCAGGGCATCCCCGAAGTTGTGGATCACGTCGGCCAGCAGCGCAATGCTGCCGGTGGCCACGAAGATGATCGTTTGGACAGCCGCCGTCGCACCTAGGACTGCGAGCGACATTAAGACCGCCCGGACGCCTGCCTTCGATCGTTTGATGCTGTCGTCAATGAGGCCGTGGCCGTGGTCGCCCTCGTGTGTGTGGGCATGCTTGTGATCGGGGGCGTCTTCGCCCCCTGCGACTGGCCTAGACCGAAGCGCTAGCAGCGGTAGGTGCCGGTGCGCACCGCGGGACGGATGGCGATGGACGAAAGGGCCGTGGCGATGAAGAACCGGGGATTGACTCATGGCAGGTCTCTCCTTTGTTCTCCTCCGGGCCGGCTCTTACGCAGATCGACAACGACCTCACGCAGGAGCCTGAGGGCGTGAAGGCCGACTACAAGCGCCACTGCAAGCGCGATAGCTGAATCAAGCCAGTAGAGCCCATCGGCAATCAGGATGATCGCGCCCCCGACGGCAACGCCTGCGGCCGCAGCGGCGTCGGCGACGGTATCGAGCATTACCGAGCGCATGTTGAAGTCGGAGGATTCGATGTTCCCGAGGATGAAGGCGCCAAAGATCATCACGAGTGCTGCGATGGCGCTGACGATCAAAACCGGCAGGCCGTGGACTTCAGGCGTCCCGCCGAGTATCCGGTGCAGGGCCTCGATACCGACAACCGTGGTTATGAGTAAGAGAAACGACGCGTTGGCTAGAGCGGCGTACGAGGTTGCTTTGGGGTGCCCGTGCGGATGGCGGCTGATTCGAAGGGCGACCAGGCTGATCGCTACTCCTGCGGCATCGCCCAGGTAATCGGCTCCAGCTGCGAGTACGCCTAGCGAGTGAGAAGCGAGGCCGACAATCACCAGAGCAACGACCATGCTGACGTTCAGCAGGAGGACGATTACAAGGCGTTGGTCTTTGGTCATCGATTGATTCATCAGCAAAATGGCGCATGGCCTGTGACGGTCTGATGCGCTGCGGAGGGTGGCAAGAACAGCGACCCGGAGACGTGCAGGATCTTGTTCCTTCTGCCTACAAACAGCCCTCCACGGCGCGGCGAGGTCGCTGTCCCCTTGCGCGAGAGGTGGGAGCTGTGGTTCGAACGTTGAGTCCAGGGTCTCTGGGAATGCGGCTGAGAGGAGTCGAACCTCCACGGCCCGTGAGGGCCACAAGGCCCTCAACCTTGCGCGTCTACCAGTTCCGCCACAGCCGCTTGAGGGCCGGCCGGATTCTAGAGGCGAGCCGCCGGAGCGCCGTTCCATGCGGCGCTGGTCCGTCGGCTCGCTTGCATCCGTCCGGAGGGGGGCGTACAGTCTACGAACATGTGTTCTGTCCAACGGGGCAGAGCCAGCCGGAGTCAGCTTGAGCCGAAGGAGCATGGCCATGGACCTGACCAAGCGCCAGAAGGAGATCTTCGACTTCATCGGCAAGTACGCGCCGAAGTACGGATATCCGCCCACCGTGCGCGAGATCGGCAAGGCGGTCGGGCTGCACTCCTCCTCGACCGTCCACGCGCACCTCGCCAACCTCGAGAAGATCGGCCTGCTGCGGCGCGATCCGACGAAGCCGCGGGCGATCGAGCTGCTCGTCGACAAGGCGAAGCAGGCGCGCTCGGGCCGTCGGCCTGCCGCTGGTCGGCCAGGTCGCGGCCGGCTCGCCGATCCTCGCCGAGGAGAACATCGAGGACTACCTCGAGGTCCCGGACGTGATCGGCGGCGAGGACGGCGACTACGTCCTCCGCGTCCGCGGCGACTCGATGAACGACGCCGGCATCCTCGACGACGACTTCGTCGTCGTCCGCCCGATCGAGGACGGCCGACGACGGCGAGATCGTCGTCGCCATGATCGGCGACGAGGCGACGGTCAAGCGCTTCTACAGGGAGAACGACAAGGTCCGCCTGCAGCCCGCCAACGACGCCTACGAGCCGATTCGCACGCCCGAGGTGCAGCTGCTCGGCCGCGTGGTCGGCGTCTTCAGGAGCGTCGGCTAGTGAGCGCCGTCGCCACACCTCGCGCCGAGGCCGCCAGTGGAGCGGCCGCAGCCGGAGCGTTCCGCAGCGGCTCTTCGAGCGCGCCCGGGTCTCGCTGGAGGATCGTCCTCCGGGTCTGGGAGGACCTGGCGCTCGAGGGCGCGCGAGTGCCCGGTCTGCGGCGGCCGATGGCGGACGGCTGTCGTGAGCTGCGGCTCCGAGCTCGACTAGGCGGCGGCGGTTCCGCGGAACCGCGACGCGCGGGCCTTGGACTTCGGCGCGCCGGCGCCTAAACTTGACGGCGCAGGCCATGCAGTCGCGGGAGGTTATTCAAGCCTCTCGAGGAAAGTCCGGACACCAAAGGGCATGGGCGGTCGGTAACACCCACCCGGGGAAACCCGCGGGAAAGCGCCACAGAAACGACACCGCCGATGGCGCCTCCACACGTGTCGCGAACAGGTAAGGGTGAAATGGTGCGGTAAGAGCGCACCGGCGCCGCGGTGACGCGGCGGGCAGGCAAACCCCGCCCGGTGCAAGACCAAGCAGGATCTTTGACCCGGCCCGGCGAGATCCAGGTAGGCCGCAGGGCGGGACGCCCCGCCGCGGCTTAGGACGCGGCGAGATGGATGGCTGCGCAAGACAAAATCCGGCTTACAGGCCAGCTACGGAAAAGCCCCGCCTCGGCGGGGCTTTTCTACGTCTTCACGCGATCTTGAGGCTGCGGCCGGGAATCTGCACACACCCTTGACGCGCGCGGGCGGAGCATCGTGTGCATGCACGAAGTCCTTGCAAGCGTCTTCTCCGGGGGCGGCTCGCCACTGGCCGACGTCACCGCAATCGCCATCGCGATCGCAGCGTTTGCCCTCATCTACTGGGCGATCGACCTCCTGGACAAGATATGAGCGGCGCCGACGTCTTCGGCCTGATCGTCTCGGTCCTCATCTGCGTCTACCTCGTCTACGCGCTCGTGCGCGGAGAGAACCTCTAGGCCATGGCCCAGGGCTGGCTTCAGATCGCGATCTTCATCGGCGTCCTCGTCGCCCTGACGCCGCCGCTCGGCGCGTACATGGCGCGGGTCTACCGGAACGAGCGCGTCTTCCTCACACCTGTCATCGGCCCGCTCGAGCGCTGGACGTACCGCCTGCTGCGCGTCGACCCGAGCGTCGACCAGGACTGGAAGGCCTACGCGCGCAGCCTCGTCGTCTTCTCGCTGATCTTCTGGATCGTCCTCTACCTGATCCTCAGGACGCAGGGGATCCAGCCGTTCAACCCCTCGGGCTTCCACTCGGGCCCGTGGAACGTGTCGTTCAACACGGCCTCGTCGTTCGTCTCGAACACGAACTGGCAGTACTACGGCGGCGAGACGACGCTCAGCTACTTCGCCGGCATGGCCGGCCTCACCGTCCAGAACTTCGTCTCGGCCGGCGTCGGCATGGCGGTCGTCATCGCCATGATCCGCGGCATCGTGGGCCGCGACGGCGGTGGGCTGGGCAACTTCTGGCAGGACACGATCCGCAGCATCTACTACATCCTGCTGCCGCTCTCGGTGATCGTCGCGATCCTCCTGGTCTCCCAGGGCGTGATCCAGACGCTGAGCGGGCCGGACACCATCAGCACGCTGGTGGGCGGACACCAGACGCTCGCCCTCGGGCCGGCGGCCTCAGAGGTGGCGATCAAGCAGCTCGGCACGAACGGCGGTGGCTTCTTCAACGTCAACTCCTCCATGCCCTTCGAGAACGGGTCCGGCTTCTCCAACTTCATCGAGATGCTCTCGATCATCCTGATCCCGTCCGCGCTCACCTACACGTTCGGGCGCATGGTCGGCCGCCAGCGCCAGGGCTGGGCGATCTTCGCTTCGATGCTCGTCGTCTGGGTGGCGCTGGTTGCCGTGATCGTCCCGGCCGAGCAGCACGGCACGCCGGCGGAGAAGGCCGGCGGCTCGCCGACCACCGCGATGAGCGGCTCGACGGGCGGCAACATGGAGGGCAAGGAGCAGCGCTTCGGGATCGCCGACACGGGGCTTTGGGCGACCACCACCACAGTGACCTCCAACGGCTCGGTGAACGGCGCCATGGAGTCGCTCACGGGCCTTGGCAGCGCGGTGCCGATGACCGGTCTGGGAACCAGCGAGGTCATCTTCGGCGGCGTCGGGACGGGCCTCTACTCGATGCTTCTGTACGTCATCCTCGCCGTCTTCATCGGCGGGCTCATGGTGGGCCGGACGCCGGAGTACCTGGGCAAGAAGATCCAGGCGCGTGAGATCAAGCTGGCCTCGCTCGGCGTGCTGTTCACGCCCCTTGCCGTCCTGATCACGGCGGGCGTCGCCATCGCTGCACCGGTGGGAAAGCAGTCGATCTTCGCGCACGGGCCGCAAGGCTTCTCCGAGACCCTCTACGCCTACATGTCGCAGGCGAACAACAACGGCTCCGCGTTCGCGGGCTACACGGGCTTCCTCCAGCCCCACGCGCCCGGCAACCACGGCGCGCTACGGCGTCACGTTCGCCGACCTCGTGGGCGGGCTGACGATGGTCTTTGCACGCTTCCTGCCGATCCTCTTCGTCCTCGCCGTGGCGGGGTCGCTGGCCAACAAGAAGGTCGCGCCTGCCGGCCTCGGGACCATGCGCACCGACAACCCGACCTTCGTGATCCTGCTGATCGCGGTGGTCATCCTCGTCGGCGCGCTCACGTTCTTCCCCGCCCTCCTGCTCGGACCGATCGTCCAGAGCCTGTCCACGACCCTCTTCTAGATCATGCGACGCGACCTCATCAACTCCATCCTCGGCGTGATCGTCCTCACGCTCGTCCTCGGGCTCGCCTACCCGCTGGCCTTCACGGGCGTTGCGCAGGTCCTGTTCCCGAACAAGGCGGACGGCTCAAAGGTCACCGCGAACGGCAAGGTCGTCGGCTCGAGCCTGATCGCGCAGAACTTCGGCCACGATCCCAACTACTTCCATTCGCGGCCGTCGCAGACGGGCTACGACCCGTCGGTCACCTCCTTCTCCAACAACGGGCCGAACAGCAAGGCCGAGAAGCAGGAGGTCCGAAAGAACCTGGCCGCCTACCTCAAGATCGAGGGCCGGTACAACCCTGGCCTGACCGCGGCCGGCGTCCCCGTGGACGCGATCACGCAGTCCGCCTCCGGCGTCGACCCGCACATCTCGGTCGCGAACGCGCGGATCCAGGCTCACCGGATCGCTGCGGTTCGCCGCCTCGATCTCGCCCGGGTCAACCAGCTGATCGATGACAACACCGACGGGCGTGGCCTCGGCGTCTTCGGCGAGCCGGGGGTCAACGTCCTCGAGCTCAACCTCGCCCTGGACAAGGAGGCCCCGGTCCGGTGACCGAGAACCAGCCACGCTCCCTCTTCGACCCCGAGATCGTCCGACCGGCGATCTGGGACTCGGTCAAGAAGCTCGACCCGCGCGTCCAGCTTCGCAACCCGGTGATGTTCGTCGTCGAGATCGGCGGCATCATCACCACGGTCGCCTGGCTGATCCAGGTCTTCGGCGGCAGCCCGCTGGGCGGCGGCAACGAGCCGTCGTGGTTCACCTTCAGCGTTTCCGTCTGGCTGTGGCTGACGGTGGTCTTTGCCAACCTCGCCGAGGCGCTGGCCGAGGGCCGCGGCAAGGCGCAGGCCGCGAGCCTGCGCGCGATGCGCACGGACACCATGGCGCGTCTTCGCGACGGCGGCGAGAAGCCCTCGTCGGAGCTGGGCCGCGGCGACGTCGTCGTCGTCGAGGCCGGCGAGACCATCCCGGGCGACGGCACGGTGATCGAGGGAATCGCCTCGGTCGACGAGTCGGCGATCACAGGCGAGTCCGCGCCGGTCATCCGCGAGGCGGGAGGGGATCGCAGCGCGGTCACCGGCGGCACGCGCGTGCTGTCCGACCGGATCGTCATCGAGATCACCCAGGAGCCGGGCAAGTCCTTCCTGGACCGCATGATCGCCCTCGTCGAGGGTGCCGAGCGGCGCAAGACGCCGAACGAGATCGCGCTCGGCATCCTGCTCGCTGCGCTCACCCTGGTCTTCATGTTCGTGATCGTGTCCCTGCGTCCATTCGCTCTGTTCGCGAAGACGGACGCCTCGGTCACCACCCTGATCGCGCTGCTGGTGGCGCTGATCCCGACGACGATCGGGGCCCTGCTCTCCGCGATCGGAATCGCGGGCATGGACCGCCTCGTGCGCCGCAACGTCCTGGCACTCTCCGGGCGCGCGGTGGAGGCATCGGGCGACGTGGACGTCCTGCTCCTCGACAAGACCGGCACGATCACGCTCGGCAACCGCGAGGCGACGGAGTTCCTCCCGATGCCCGGCGTCGCCGAGGCGGAGCTCGCCGAGGCGGCGCAGATGTCCTCGCTGGCCGACGAGACGCCCGAGGGTCGCTCCATCGTCGTGCTCGCGAAGACCTACGGCATTCGCGAGCACGACTTCGCCGGCCACGAGCCCACCTTCGTCCCGTTCACGGCCACCACCCGCATGAGCGGCGTCGACTACAACGGCACCCGGCTGCGCAAGGGAGCCGGCGAGGCGATCATCGGCTGGGTCAACGAGGACGGCGGCCAGGCGCCGCCCGAGCTCCGCGACGCTCTAAACCGCATCGCCCGCGAGGGCGGTACGCCCCTGGCCGTGGCCCGCGACAGCCAGGTCCTCGGCGTGATCCACCTCAAGGACATCGTCAAGGAGGGCATGAGCGCGCGCTTCGACCACCTCCGGGCGATGGGCATCCGCACGGTCATGGTCACCGGTGACAACACGCTGACCGCCGCCAAGATCGCCGAGGAGGCCGGCGTCGACGACTTCCTCGCGGAGGCGACGCCGGAGCGCAAGCTGGCCCTGATGAAGGAGCAGCAGTCGGACGGCAGGCTCGTCGCGATGACCGGGGACGGAACCAACGATGCACCCGCACTCGCCCAGGCCGACGTCGGCGTGACCATGAACACCGGGACCCAGGCTGCGCGCGAGGCCGGGAACATGATCGACCTCGACTCCAACCCGACGAAGCTCATCGAGATCGTCGAGGTGGGCAAGCAGCTCCTGATCACCCGTGGGGCGCTGACGACCTTCTCCATCGCCAACGACATCGCCAAGTACTTCGCGATCCTCCCGGCGATCTTCGCGTTCACGTACGGGCTTCAGGGCCAGCGCGGGCCCCTGGACGCTCTCAACATCATGTCGCTGGGCACCCCCGAGTCGGCGATCCTCTCCGCGGTGATCTTCAACGCGCTGATCATCCCGCTGCTGATCCCGCTCGCCCTGCGCGGCGTTCGGTACCGACCGATCGGCGCCACGGCCCTATTGCGTCGCAACATGCTGATCTACGGCCTCGGTGGCATCATCGTGCCCTTCCTCGGCATCAAGCTCATTGACCTGATCGTCCACGGGCTTTTGGGGGCCTGATGGCGGACCCGGTTGAGACGGCCGGAAAGCGCCTGGAGGGGGACCAGGCGGGGTTGGCGGCGGGCCGGCACAAGGTGTTCCTGGGCATGGCCGCCGGCGTCGGCAAGACCTACCGCATGCTTCAGGAAGGACGCGCGGAGATGGCCGAGGGCCGTGACGTCGTGATCGGCTACCTCGAGCCGCACAAGCGACCGGAGACGGCGGCTCAGGCGGAGGGGCTCGAGGTAGTGCCCCGGCGCCGGGTCGAGTACCGCGACACCGTGCTCGAGGAGATGGACCTCCCCGGGGTGATCGCGCGGAAGCCGGATTTGGCGCTGATCGACGAGCTCGCGCACACCAATGCCCCGGGCGTGGAGCACGAAAAGCGCTGCCAGGACGTGCGCGACGTGCTGGCCGCCGGCATCGATGTCTTCTCGACCATGAACGTGCAGCACCTCGAGTCACTCAACGACCAGGTCACCGAGCTCACGGGAGCGGTGGTCCGGGAGACGCTCCCCGACCAGGTCCTTGCCGACGCCGACCAGGTGGTGCTCATCGACTTCACGCCCGAGGCTCTCATCGAGCGCCTGCGCGCCGGGAAGATCTACCCGGACCAGAACATCGAGTCCGCCCTCAACAACTTCTTTCGCATCGAGAACCTCGCCGCGCTTCGCGAGATGGCGTTGCGCCAGGTGGCCGAGACCGTTGAGGCGAAGCGCCTGGTCGTGGAGCCCGGCCTCGGCACGGTGCGTCTCGAGGAGAGGGTGGAGGCCGACGTGCCGAAGGCGGTCGGCGAGCGCCTTCTCGCTCTGGTCCGACCGCGCGCCAGCTCGCAGCGGCTGATCCGTCGTGCCTGGCGCTCCTCCCAGCGACTCGGCAGCGACCTCGACTTGCTCTGGGTGAAGCCCCCGGGGGCGCAGCTCACGGGGAAGAAGGAGGCCCAGCTCCGTGCTTTGCATCGCCTCGCGGCCATCCTCGGCACACACCTCTTCATCGAGGAGGGCGACGACATCGTCGCCGCGGTCGCCGACTTCTCTCGGCGGCACGGCTCGACCTACATCTTCGTCGGGGAGTCGCAGCCTCGCCCGTTCTACCGGCGCCTCCGCGAGCCGCTGCCGATCCGCATCATGCAAGCAACCCCGCCGGGCGTCGACGTCCGGATCGTGGCGCACCGCGCCCGCAAGGGCGACGACGCCGCGGCGCCCGCGCGTGATGAGGAGGGCGAGGAATGACGGCCGTTGCGGCAATCGGCGTGGTCGACATCGTCGCCGTGCTCCTGGCGCTCGCGATCGGGGTCGGCGGCGGCGTCGCGCTCGTGCGCAACCGCCGCCGGCCGCAGACCGTTCGCCGGATCCTGATGCCCTTCACCGGCAGGACGATCTCCCGCCGAGCGCTCGACGCCGCGATTCGCCTGGCGCTTGCGGAGAACGCCACCCTGATGCCCGCCTATCTGGCCAGGTCCCCGCTGCAGCTGTCCCTCGATGCCCCGCTGCCCAGGCAGGCCGCGGGCGCCCTGCCCCTGCTGGAGGCAATCGAGCAAAGAGCCTCCGACCAGGGAGTCCCCGTGGACTCACGAATCGAGTGCGGCCGGACGTATCGCCACGCGCTCCTGCGCCTGCTCGAGTCGGAGAGCTTCGACCGCGTCGTCGTGCCCGCGACGGCCGTGGGCGAGGCAGGGTTCTCCCCGCAGGACCTGGCCTGGCTGCTCGAGCGCGCCTCGGCGGAGATCGTGATCCTGCGTCCGGCCAGCGACGATCATCGCGTGATCTCCGCCAACGGTTGGCGACCCGGCTTCAGACCCACGCGGGCCGCGAAGAGGAGCGCCGGCGAGGCGCCGAACGGAGCTCAGCCGGCCAGCGTCTGAAGAGCCCTTCAGGCCGCGAACCGGTAGCCCACGCCCGGGTCGGTCTTCACGTAGCGCGGCCCGTCGTCGGGCTCGATCTTGCGCCGGAGGTTCGCGATGTGCGCGCGCAGGACCTGCGCGTCGTCGGTGTACCCCGGGCCCCAGACGGTGCTCAGCAGCTCCCGGTGGGTCATCAGCCGCCCGCGGTTACGGGCAAGGGCGCGGAGCAGGTCGAATTCCTTGGGCGTCAGGTGGACCTCCTCGCCGTCGCGCTTCACCGTTCTCGCGGCGAGGTCGACGACCAGACCGTCGGCGTCGATCGTCGGCTCGTCGCTCTCCGGTGCCGCGCGGCGCAGGGCGGCCTCCAGGCGGGCCACGAGCTCGCGCGGGCCGAAGGGCTTGGTCACGTAGTCGTCGGCGCCCGCCTCGAGCGCCCGGACCTTCGCGTCCTCCTCGCCGACCGCGGAGAGGACGATGATCGGCATGGTGCTCCACTCGCGGAGCCGGCGGCAGACCTCGACACCGTCGACGTCCGGGAGGACGAGGTCGACGATCGCCGCCTCGGGAGACCTCACGGCCGCCTGGTCGAGCGCCTCCTCGCCGTTCGCGGCGGCGACGACCTCGAAGCCGGCGTCGCGCAGGATCACGCGTAGCGCGCGGAGGATCTGGAGCTCGTCGTCGCAGACGAGGACCCGCGCCCCCGCACTCATGCGACCACCGCGGACGCCGGTTCGATGGGAAACGCGACGACGAAGCTCGTCCCCTGGCCCGGCAGCGACTCCACCTCGATCGTGCCGCCGTTCGCCTCCACGAAGCCGCGCGCGATGGCCAGGCCCAGGCCGGAGCCCTGAGAGTCGACGCCGTTCTGCGGGCCGCGGTAGAAGGGCTCGAAGATCCGCTCCTGCTCCGCCGCGTCGATCCCGGGCCCCTGGTCGACGACCCGCACCATGAGCTTGTCGCCGACCGCCCTGGCTCTGACGAGCACGGGCGCTCCGCGGGAGTAGCGACGCGCGTTCTCCAGGAGGTTCCCGAAGGCGCGCTCCAGCTGCGCCCCGTCCACCTCCAACGGCGGCGTCGACGGGTCGACGCCCACCCGCACCTCGGCCCCCGGCTCCCGCAGCGAGTCCCGCGCCGCCAGGATCACGTCCTCGATCGAGACCCAGTCGCGGCGCGGCTCGGCCTTCCCGGAGCGCAGGAGCGAGAGGTCGAGAAGCTTGTCCACGAGGGCAGCGAGCCGCTCGCCCTCCTCGATCACGGCGCCGCTCAGCTCGACCTGCTCGTCGGCGGTGAGCGAGCTCGACCGCAGGGCGTGCCCGGCAGCGACGATCGCCGTCAACGGCGTCCGGAGGTCGTGCGAAACCGCGCGCAGAAGCGCCGTCTTCAGGTCGTCGGAACGGCGCAGCGCGGCGGTCTCGACCGCCTCGTCCTGGACGCGGTCGCGCTCGAGGGCGATCGCGATCAGCGCGCCGAGGGTGGGTGCGATGCCGCTCTCAAGGCGTTCGACGGCCGCCGCGGAGATGCTGCTGGGAACGAGGAGCGTCGCAAGCTGTTGGCCACTCGGCCCCACCAGTGGGAACGCCCGGCGCCGGGCGTCTCCCTCTGCGAAACCAAGCTCGATGGACGCGGACGTCACGCCGAGCGCGTCGGCAACCGGCCGGGCCCCCTCGTGGAGCGCATCGCTCGTCCCCTCGCGGACCAGGAGGTCCCGGGCGAGGTCGGCCGCAAGGTCCGCCTCCTCGCGACGCTGCTCGGCCTCACGCGCTCGGCTGCGCGCAATCTCGGCCACGGTGCTCATCGCCACCGCCACGACGACGAAGGCCGCGAGGGCGACCCAGTTGCGGCTGTCCGCGATCGTCAGCCGACCGGTCGGCGGGATGTGGAAGAAGTTGTAGGCCAGGGCGCTGGCGAGCGAGGTCGCGATGCCCAGCAACAGACCCCAGTAGACGGAGATCAGAAGGATCGCCGGGAGGTAGACCACGCCCAGGGAAACCGTGGGCGCCACAGGCTTCAGCGCGTAGATGAGGCCGGTCATCGCCGCGACTGAGAGCACCGCGGCAACGAGGCCTCCCGCGAGAGACGGATGGTCCTCGCTCGGCACGAGCTTGCGACGCATCGCGTTCACAGACGCGAAGCGTACGCCCGGTTCAGCGTCGCTCGGCCAGCTCGAAACGCAGCGAGAAGAAGTCCAGCATGTGAGGGAGCGGGCGGTTGGGATCGATGGTTCCGTCCAGAGCTGTCACCTCCCGGCTGCGCAGAAGGCCGCCGACGAGGCCCTTGCCCACGAAGGCCGCGAGACCGGTCCCCGGACAGCCCTGCGGCCCATGGCTGAAGTGGTTGAGCGTCCAGTCGTCGCGAAGCGCACCGTCGCGCCACGCCCCGGGGTTGAAGCGATCGGCGCCCGGGCGACGATCCCGGTCGCGGTGCATGAAGGTGTTGACGAGAACGACCTGGGTTCCGGCCGGCACCGGCACGCCGCCAAGCTCGGCCTCGGCGGTGAGCTCGCGGGCGAGCATCGGCGTGGTCGGCCACAGTCGCATCGTCTCCTGGAGACAGCCCTCGAGGCGGGTGAGCTTCCTGATCCCGGCGGCGTCGAGATCGACACCCGCGAGCTCGTCATCGACGAGCGTGAGGTGCTCCGGGTGGGAAACGATTGCGGCGAGTGCGCGGAAGGCGTTGATCGCGAGCGTGTCGCCCATTGCGAAGAGCCAGTGCGTCACCTGGCGGACGGGACGCACCCGCTCGCCGGCCCCGGCATCCGCGAAGCGGCTGACCAGCGAGCCCTCCTCGGCGCGGCGGACGTAGCCGCCGATGCGCGCGAGGAACGGGTCGAGCTGCGGCGAGGGCTCGTCGGGCAGAGCGTTGGCGCTGTCCATCATCTCGGCGAGCACGCTCGAGAGCGCCTCGTCGTCGCGAGCCGCGTCGCCGAGAACGATCCTTCGCGTGATCCGGCGGGCCGCCAGGGCGAAGCGCTCCCAGTCGAGCTCGCCGCCGGCCTGGTCGACCTCCGCGAGGAGTGCCTCGACCTCTTCGGCGATGGCCCGCGCGAAGCCGTCGCTCAGGGAGTGGGCGGGCTCTGCCGTCTCCAGCACGGACTCGGCGAATCGGCGTCGCTGCGCCCAATCCTCGGCCCGCGAGATGGTCAGGGCATCGGGCTGGAAGTGCGACATGCCCTTCCGCTTTGCCTCCGGGTCCGGGGCGAAGGGCTCGGGCGAGCCGGCGAGGGCGGTGTGGATGTCGTCGCCGGAGAAGAGGAGCACGGCGGGCGAGGTGACCAGGCGCACCCAGACCGGCTTGCCGCCGTGGGTCCGACGCATGCCCGAAAGCAGGCCGATGGCCCAGCGGTCGACATCGGCGGCGGTGGCGGCGGCGACGGCGCGGCGGCGGCGGCGGAAGATCCCCTGGAGGGCGTTGGGAATGACGACGAGCGCGTTCAGGCGCGCGTTGTCGAGCGCCGAGGCGCTCGGGAGCGAGCCCTCGGGCGCGGCCAGGTTGACGCCGGGCAGCGAGTTCAGCCCGGAGCGGGCGATGCTGCCGACGTCCACGCGCTCAGCCGAGCCGCTTCCACGGCGCGAAGGCGTTCTTGACGCCATCGAGCGCGGGCGCGAGCTCCGGGTGGTGGCGCAGGAGCACGTCGACCATGCTGTTCGACTCGACCCACTCGATGCCCTCCGGGCTGTAGACCTCGGGCGTGTAGTGGTTGGTGAAGAACCGGTCCGACTTCAGGCGGCGCGAGGCCATCAGGATGAAGATCCGAAAGGCGGTGTCGCTGAAGCCGAACCCGGGTGGCAGGGGCTCGCCGAGCAGCCCCACCTGGAGGTCGACCATGTCGATGTCGCCGTCGTAGACCTCGCGGATCTCCTCGTTCCACGCCGGGTTCGAGGTCAGGTCCTCGAAGCGCTCGATCCGGCGCTTGCGCAGCGCCTCCCGGAACTCGTTGTAGCGACGCACCCCGCGCTCGCGGTCGCGCAGGATGTCGATCGTGCCCAGATCGACCCGGTCGCCGTTCAGCCGGAGGTGCCCGTTGAGGGCGGCCGGGTGGTTGTGCAGTGTGATCGCGCCGGGATTCGCGACTCCGAACGAGTAGAGGAGGTTCGACATCCCGTACTTCTCGACGGAGGGCCGGGTGCCGTGTCCCTGGAGCGGGTCGAAGTCGATTGCCTCGATCAGCGCCCCCGTCCGGTGGTCGCGCATCTCGTAGTCGTCCGGCAGGAGCGGGTGCAGGCGGTAGACCGAGACGAACTCCTCGGTGATCGAGTAGGGAGCCGCGTGGTGCTCCTGGTTCGAGCCGACGATGCCGCCGATCATCTCCGTGCCGAGGTGGCCGAAGCGGCTGCGCACCCACCGCGGCAGGATCCCGTACCAGTTCGAGTTCATCGCCCGCTCCAGCACCGGGTTGGCGAGGATCCCGGGCGTCCACTCGACGGTGTGGATCTTCGCCATCAGGGCCGAGTTGACGAGCCTGGCGGTGAGGAAGAGCTTCTCGTCGTCCCAGGATGGGTGGGCCTGCCCCAGGCGGTCGCAGATCGCGTTGTGCTCGCGGGCGAAGAGCGTGTGGAGCAGCGATAGCCCGATCCAGTAGTTGTCCGCGAAGCCGGTGAGGTCGACCCCGCCGAGCTTCGGGTCGTCCTCCTCGGGAAGCCTCCCGTCCTGGACCATGAGCTTGCCGTCCTCGTTGGCGCGGAGCTTGCGGCATCGCTCCTCGGAGGAGCCGTAGATCTGCGATGCGTCCCACCAGTGGGTGACCGTGTTGACGTAGGTGGGGGGCAGGCCGCTGCGGCCCGTCCGCGTGCGGTCGGGGCTGGTGCGCTTCACCCGCATCGGATCGCCCTCGGGCCAGTCGTCCCCCTCCGCGAGCGGCACCTCGATGTAGGAGTCGGGCATGTTCTCGCCGTGGCCGAACCAGTCGTGGTTCTCCATCTGGATCCAGCAGGCGGCGAGGACGTTGAGCGTGGTCGCCGGCTTGAAGACGTCGCGCGTGAGCAGCCTGGTGCTCACCTCGCGGGGGCTCGGGGTCAGCCGCTCGGACTCCGACTCGGGCGCGGTCGCCTCCGGCGGGGCGTTGCGGCCGAAGCGCGAGCCGACGGTCCCCATCTCCGGGTCCGTCGGGTCCTGGTAGGAGCCGTCGTACGTGCGGTACTTCGGCAGCTCGTCGAGCGGCAGCGCCGACCCGTTCGACGGGGGCCGCGTGTCGTAGAGGTTCGACCTGCGCAGGTCGTCGCGGTAGGCGCGCAGGTTCAGCAGGGCGGCCGGCAGGGGGAGCTCCCACCAGTCGCGCACCCGGTTGATCTGGCCGAAGACGGTCGAATTGACCGCTCCGAAGACTCTCTCGACTGGATCCAGGACGCCGATCTCGCACCTCTTCCCTGCGCGCTGACGCTACTACACGCAGGGCGGCCGGCTTCGTTAATCGATTGCTCACATAACGCACACGTCTGCCTGATGTTGTGCTAGCCTGCCGCAACCTTCCGCTGAGTCCACCGGCGCCACATACGCCGGGGATCGGGGGACCCGAGTGTCCTTGGGGCGAATGGCGGCGACCGCCGCCTAGCGCAACTTCCCGTGCGAGCCCGTCAGCTAACCCCGTAAGCGGTCGAAGAGAAATTCAGATGACCGAGTCACCCAGCCGCCGCATGGCGGTCAGCCGATCAGCCTCCCGTCCGCGCCTCACGCGCCGGGGCCGTGTCGTCGTCCGCGCGTGCGCGTGCGCCGCGGCGCTCGCGCTGGGCGTCTCGGCGACGGCCTATGCGGGCGGCGGCGTGAGCCCGGTGTCCGGTGGCGGCAGCAGCGCGCACAGCGGGCGCTACGCCAGGCTCTGGAACGGCTTCAGCGCAGCGGAGCACCGCTGGGCGCACAAGACCAGCCAGTGCGAGTCAGGCCAGGACCCGAAGGCCCTTGGCGACGGCGGCCGCTACCGCGGCGCGTTCATGTTCACGCGCAACGCCTGGAAGACCTCGCCCAGGTCCCCGGGCGGCGATCCGATCGAGTACCCCTGGATGACGCAGGCCGTCGTGGCCATCTCCCTCAAGCACCGCGACGGCACCCGGCCCTGGCCCGTCTGCGGCTGATTCGGAGCTGAGCGCCCGCTCCGAGCTCGCCGCGCGCCGTGCGGCAGCGCAGCTCCTCCACCGGCCTGTCCGCGCGGTGCACGCTGCAGACGTGGCGCGTGCGGTCGCCGGCATCCAGGCCCAGGACGCCCGTGCGGGGCGCCTCGCCTTCCGAGCCCGCAGTCGCACTCTCGACGCCGCCGAGGTTGATCACGCCCGCACCGAGGAGCGCTCGCTCGTCCGTGCCTGGGCGATGCGGGGGACGATCCACCTGCTCCACGCCGATGACGCCTCGTGGATGCTTCCGCTCTTCGAGCCGGGGCTCGCGACCTGGTCCCGGCGACGCCTCCGGCAGCTCGGGATGGAGGCCCGGACGGCCGACCGGGCGATTAGGGCGATCGCGGCCGCCCTCCGGCGCGGCGAGCCTCTGAGTCGTCCCGCGCTTGCCGAGAGCCTCGCCGCACGTGGCATCGAGCTCGACGTGCAGACTCGACTTCACGTCTTTCGCCTGGCGGTCAGCGAGGGAGTCGCGTGCTTCGGACCGGACGTCGGCGGTGAGCCGGCGCTCATCACCCCGGGCGCGTGGCTGGGGGAACGCGCCTCCGTGGCTCGCGACGCCGCTTTGAAGGAGCTCGCTCGCCGCTACTTCCGGGCCTTCGGGCCGGCAACCGAGGCAGATTACGCGGGCTGGGTCGGCCTGCCGCTGCGCGAGCTGAGAATTGGGATCGAGGCGCTAGGTGGGGAGCTGCGCGAGGCGGGGCAGGTGGGGGGCAAGAAGGCCTGGATGCTTGGCGCGCCATCGCGAAGGGCGAAAGCGGGCACCGTGCGTTTGCTGCCAGGTTGGGACACCTACACGATGGGCTACCGCGACCGCGACTTCCTCGCGAGCGCCGAGAACTGGAAGCGCGTCCTGCCCGGCGGCGGGCTCATCAAGCCGACGATCGTGGTGGACGGCGCGATCAAGGGGCTCTGGCGCGCCGAGCGCAAGGGCGGGCGGATCACCGTGAGCGTCGAGCCGTTCGAGCCCTTCTCGGCGACGACGCGCAACGCAATCGCGGCCGAGGTCTCCGACCTCGGCCGCTTCGAAGGCCTGAACGTCGAGGTGGTGGCCTGACTACCCCGCCCGTTGTCAGGTCAGTCGGCTATAGCCCGACGGATCTGACAATCGACGGCGTGGCGTTACGCCGCCGAGGGCAGGATCGACGGGTCGGTCTGGTCCTGGGGCAGCGCCGCCGCGTTGGCGATCAGGCTCTGGAACTCGTTGAGCGCCAGGTGGGCGACCGCCTCGAGGAGCTCCTCGTCGTTCCAGCCCACCTCGCGGGCCTCCTCGACGAGGTAGTTGTCGGGCCGGCCGTCGGCCTCGAGCGAGCCCTCGAGGAACGCGAGCAGCGCCGCCTCGCGCGGAGTCGGACGACTTGAAGCTCCGGGCGAGCGAGATCTCGTCGAGCCCGAGGCCCGCCGCGCCGCGCGGTCTTGGCGTGCTGGGCGATCGGAGTACGGGTCGCCGCGTCGCTCGGCGACGGCGAGCCCGATGCGCTCGCGGGTGGCCGGCGGCAGGTCGCCGCCGCGGAGCTCGTGGCGCATGCGCGCGAAGGCGCGCAGCGCCGCCGGCGCGCCCGCAAGCACGCCGATGAACTTGTTGACCTCGCCACCGGCGGACTGGACGCCCTTGAGGATCTGGATGCTGCCCTCGGGGGCGGTGAGCTCGTCGTGGATGTGGAACCTCGGCGTAGTCGGTCTTGACCGTCATCGCGTTACCTGCTCTTCTTCGGCGCGAATGGCTTTACGCGGGCGTTGATCGCCTTTACTTCACTTTTAGCCAGTTACTTACCTGGGGTAAGTCATTATAGCGCCGAAGTCTCAGCGTTACGCAAGTGCGTACGCGCTCGAGCGTTGTCCCGGATACGCACGCAGCCACTCGGTTCGGCGCGGCCCGGCGAAGCCGGCGCCGATAAGGTTCGCGCCGATGGCGACAGATCGGCCCGAAACCGCCGAAGACGTGCCGAAGCTCGTCACGCGACAGCGACGTCCGCTTCATCCGGCTCTGGTTCACCGACGTCCTCGGCCAGCTGAAGAGCTTCTCGATCAACGCCTCCGAGCTCGAGGACGCGTTCGAGGGCGGGATGGGCTTCGACGGCTCGTCGATCACCGGCTTCAACCCGATCGAGGAGTCGGACATGATCGCCATGCCGGACCCCTCCACCTTCGCGATCCTGCCGTGGCGCGCGGAGGAGAAGGCGACCGGCGCGGATGTTCTGCGACGTCCAGGTCCCCGGCGGGCGAGCCCTACGAGGGCGACCCGCGCTGGATCCTGCGCCGCGCGCTGCAGCGCGCCGAGCGACCTGGGCTTCGACGCCTACAACATCGGCCCCGAGCTCGAGTACTTCTACTTCAAGGACGCGCGGCCCGGAGGCGGCGACGCCGGAGATCCTCGACGAGGGCGGCTACTTCGACCTGACCACGCTCGACGCCGGCTCGGACGTGCGCCGCGAGACGATCCTCGCGCTCGAGCAGCTCGGCATCCACGTCGAGTACGCGCACCACGAGGTCGGGCCCCTCCCAGCACGAGGTGGACATGCGCTACAAGGACGCGCTCGCGATGTCCGACGACTGCATGACGTACCGCATCGTCGTCAAGGAGTACGCGATGAAGTACGGCTGGCACGCGACCTTCATGCCGAAGCCGCTGTTCGGCGAGAACGGCTCCGGGCATGCACGTCCACCAGTCGCTGTCGAAGGACGGCAGGAACGCCTTCTTCGACCCGGACGACCAGCTACTTCCTCTCGGCGACCGCGAAGGCGTTCATCGCCGGCCAGCTGAAGCACGCGCGCGAGATCTCGCCGCTCTTCGCCCAGTGGGTCAACTCCTACAAGCGGCTCGTGCCCGGGCTTCGAGGCGCCGGTCTACCTGGCCTGGTCGCGGCGCAACCGCTCGGCGCTGATCCGGGTGCCGCTCTACCACCCGGGCAAGGAGGGGGCGACGCGCGCCGAGCTGCGCTGCCCCGACCCGGCCTGCAACCCCTACCTGTGCTTCGCGGGGATGCTCCACGCCGGCCTCGAGGGGATCGAGCACGGCTACGAGCTGCCGGAGCCGATGGAGCAGAACCTCTACCACCTGACCCCCGAGGAGCGGGCGCAGCGCGGCATCGAGCAGCTGCCCGAGACGCTCGGCGAGGCGATCGAGATCGCCGCCGAACTCCGAGCTGGTCCTGCGCATGCTCGGCGAGCACACCTTCAAGCGCTTCATCGAGATCAAGCGCCAGGAGTGGGAGGAGTACCGGGTCCAGGTCACTCCCTGGGAGATCGACCGCTTCCTGAGCGTCCTGTGACGCCCTGACTCACCGCAGGCCGATGGATGGGCTGACGGTCCTCGAGGTCTTCGTCGGAGATGACGGCCGTGGCGGCAACCCCCTCGGCGTCTTCGTCGACGGGGCGCGGTGCCGCGCGCCGAGCGGCAGGCGATCGCGACCGAGCTCGACTTCTCCGAGACGGTGTTCGTCGACGACCCCGGAGTGGAGAGCTTCAGATCTACACGCCGGCAACCGAGATCCCGTTCGCCGGCCACCCGCTGGTCGGGACGGCCTGGCTTCTGGCCGAGGAGGGGGCCGCCGGTGGACGTCGCTGCGACCGCCGGCCGGCGAGGTCGGGGTGAGCTACGAGGGCGAGCTCATGTTCATCTCCGCCGACCCGGACTGGACCGTCGACTTCGAGTACGTCGCCGTACGACTCGCCGGCGGAGGTCGACGCACTCGAGGGTGCTCCCGGTGGCCTCGACTTCGCCTACTGCTGGGCCTGGATCGACGAGGCGGCGGGCGCGGTCCGGGCCCGCTCCTTCGTCCCGGCGGAGGGCATCGCCGAGGACGAGGCGACCGGCTCGGCGGCGCTGACCCTGAGCGGCCGATCTGGGGCGCTCGCTGGAGGTCCACCAGGGCGTCGGCTCGCTGATTCACACCCGCTACCACGACGCCGGCGCGCGTCGAGGCCGGCGGCCGCGTCGAGCGCGCCTGAACAGGCCAGACGTCCAGCCGGCTTCGCGGCCGCTCAAGGTCCGGGGAGGTCATTGCCGAACGTATTCACGTGGGCGTACCGAGGTACCGCGGGAAGTTCGGCGCGCGCGAGGCCGAGCGCCTGCTGTGGCGCGCCGCCTTCGGGCCGAAGCCGGGCGAGGCCAGAGCCCTTGCGAAGAAGGGCCTCGCCAGGGCCGTCCACTCGCTGACCCGGCCGCGCGGCGCGCCGAAGCTGCACGGCCCCGCGCCGCGCGACGAGGACGGCTACCCGATCGCCCCATACGACGCCTGGGGCCACGACGTCCTCTGGTGGATCGACCGGATGGTTCGGACCGACCAGCCGCACGTCGAGCGCATGGCGCTGATCTGGCACGACTGGTTCGCGACCGGCGACGTCGGCTCGCAGCGGCTCGGCGATCCAGCAGAAGGTGACGTTCCGCAAGAAGGGGCTTGGCTCGTTCGACGACCTGCTGCACGCGACGACGATCGACCCGGCGATGCTGATCTGGCTCTCGGGCATCGAGAACGACAAGTGCGCGCCGAACGAGAACTACGGCGCGCGAGATGATGGAGCTGTTCACGCTCGGCGCCAGCGACGACTCGGGCTACCCCTACTCGGAGGACGACGTGCGCGAGCAGGCCCGGGCGCTCACCGGCTGGACCACCGACTGGGACGACGACCTCGGCCCGGTCAACTTCCGCTTCGACCCGAGCCTGCCACGACAAGGGCAAGAAGACGATCTTCGGCAAGACGGGCAACTGGGACTGGAAGGACTCCTGCCGCCTCGTCGTCAACCACCGCGCACACGCCCCGTACTTCGTCAACCGCCTCTGGCGCCACTTCATCCCGACGGCCCCGTCGAAGCGGACGCTCGACGGCGCTCGTCGCCCTCTACACGAAGAGCGGGCGCCGGATCCGCCCGGTGGTCGAGGCGATCCTGATGCACCCCGACCTCTACCGGGGCCAGGCGCTGGTCAAGCCGCCGGTGGTCTTCATCGTCGGCCTGCTGAAGGCGCGCCGGCGCGACATCGACACCGACGCCTGGGCGTGGATCACCGAGCTCGCCGGGCAGCAGCCGTTCCACCCGCCGAACGTCGCGGGCTGGGACGAGACGCGCTGGCTCGACACCTCGACCCTCCGGGGGCGCTGGACCGCGGTGGCGCAGATGGTGGAGCCCGACGAGGTCTCGACGACGAGGGACTACCCGGATCAGAGGGAGACCCCCGAGGCAGGCGCTCGACCGCGCGCTTCGCTACTGGTCGAACCCGCGGCTGAGCGGGCGCACCCGCAAGGAGCTCTTGCGTTTCGGCCAGCGGGCGGATGCCGCCGCCACCGCCGACTGGGAGCAGAACGCCTACCGGGCGCTGCGCCAGAACGCGCTGCGCATGCTGATCGCGACCTCGCCCGATCAGCAGACGTCATGAGCGAATGTCCTGCCTGCGGTTGCCACGAGTTCACCCGGGCGCGGCTCCTGGAGCGGGCCGCGGCGCAGGCCGGCCGCGGCCTGCCGGCGATCGAGCCGGGGATGCCGGTCCCGGCCGGCACCGGGCTCAGCCGCCGCTCGTTCCTGTGGCGCTCGGGCGCGGCGATGCTCTCCGTCTACGGCGCGTCGAGGCTGGGCTTGCGCGAGCTCCAGGAGGGAATCGCGCAGGCGGCCGGCGCCAACGACCCGGTCCTGGTGGCGATCTTCATGGAGGGCGGCATCGACGGGCTCTCGGTGCTCGCGCCGGTCAACGACCCGCGCTACCAGCAGCTGCGGCCGACGCTGAAGCTCTCGCCGGCGGCCGGCCCCGCGTTCAGCGAGGACACGCGCCTTCACTGGCATCCGTCCGCCACGGCGCTTCGACGACCTCCACCAGGCGGGCAAGGTGAGCGTGATGCCGGCGGTCTCCTACGTCGACCCCGACCAGTCGCACTTCACCTCGCGCCACTACTGGGAGGTCGGCGCCCTGGACCCCAACGGCCGGACCGGCTGGCTCGGCCGGCTGCTCGACGCGATCGGCACGCCCGACAACCCGCTCCAGGGCCTCTCGCTCGACGGCAGCCTCTCGCCCGCCCTCGCAAGCGCCAAGGTCCCGGTCGCCGCCGTCGACGGGCCGCGGTACGACCTCTGGGCGCCGGGGGTCTGGGGCGACGTCGGAGACCCTGATGTTCGACGCGTTCGAGCGCGTCGGCGCGGCGCAGAGATCGAGTCATGATCCGCAGCTCAGCGGCGCGGGCGCGGTCGCGGGGCAGGCGATGTCGGTGCGCCGCAGCCTCAGGCCGTTCGACAGCGACAGCGGCGTCACGTCCCCGGTCGCCTACCCGGACGGCGGCGACGAGTCGTTCCCCGACAACATGGCGGCGCTGGCGGCCTTCCTGCAGGCGGGGCTGCCGATCCGCTGCGCCGCGCTCAACGCCCCGGGCACCTACGACACCCACGAGAACGAGAAGGGCGACCTCGCCAACGGCCTGAAGCTGACCGCCGACACGCTCGCGGCCTTCCAGGCCGACCTCGAGGCGCGCGGCCTCGCCGACCGCGTCATCACCCTGCTCTGGTCGGAGTTCGGCCGCCGCCCGGAGCAGAACGACTCCGACGGAACCGACCACGGCGCGGCCGGCGTCGGCTTCGTGATCGGCGAGCCGGTGAAGGGACAGATGATCGGCGAGTTCCCAGGGCTTCAGAGCCTCGACGCCGACGACAACCTGCGCTTCACGACCGACTTCCGCGGCGTCTACTGCTCGATCCTCGAGCAGTGGTTCGACCAGGACGCGGCCGCGGTCATCCCCGGGGCGTCCGGCTTTCAGCGCGCGCAGGTGATCGGGTGAGGCGGCGAGCGACAGCCCTGGGGACCGTGGCCGCCCTGACAGCGGCTGCGCTCAGCGTCGGCGGCGCTCCGCAGGCTGGTGCGTCCGGCCCGCCGTCGCGGCTCCTGGTCAAGGGCTTCGAGTACGGCCTGACGCTCTCGCGCGACCAGATCGACCACGGTCCGTCGATCGTCGACTTCGAGAACACCGGCGAGGATCCGCACAACCTCGTGATCAAGAAGGTCGGCGGCGGGCCGAAGCACAAGAGCGGCGAGCGCACGCAGCCGGGGTCGGTCGACGAGATCAACCTGCGGTTTCGCCCGGGGACGCGCTACGTCCTCTACTGCTCGCTCAATCACCACCGCGCCAAGGGCATGGTGGCCCACATCCGGGTCAGCGGCTGACGCGGCAGAGCTTCTCCGCGCGGCGGATCGTCTCCCTCCCGGATTTCTCGCTGCGGACGACGTAGCGCGGATCGTCCTTGGAGGCCGCGACGGCGCGACCTCCGACCTCGGTCCGCGCCGTCAGCTTCCGCACCACGCGGCCGGAAACCGTCCTGCCCCTGAAGTTCCACTCCACGCGGTCGCCGCGCCGCAAGCTCTCAGCCATCTTCCCTCCTTCGAAAAGCCAAACCCCGAGCCCGGCATCGATGCCCCGGGTATGGTCAGGGCAACACATGCCCGGCGCCGTGGAGAAGCTCGACCGCAAGACGTTCGAGCGCGAGCTGAAGAAGCTCCAGCGAGAGCTGGTGCTGATGCAGGAGTGGGTCAAGGCCAAGGGCGAGAAGGTCGTGGTGATCTTCGAGGGACGCGACGCGGCCGGCAAGGGCGGTGTCATCAAGCGGATCCTCGACCGGACGAACCCGCGGATCGTTCGCGTCGCCGCGCTGCCGACGCCAACCGAGCGCGAGCAGACGCAGTGGTACTTCCAGCGCTATGTCGCACATCTGCCCGCCGGTGGAGAGATCGTCCTCTTCGACCGCTCCTGGTACAACCGCGCCGGCGTCGAGCGGGTCATGGGCTTCTGCACGGAGGAGGAGTACGAGGAGTTCATGCGCTCCTGCCCCGACTTCGAGCGGATGCTGGTGCGCTCGGGAATCCAGGTCATCAAGTACTGGTTCTCGGTGTCCGACGAGGAGCAGGAGCGGCGCTTCGAGGCAAGGGTGCGGGACCCGATGCGGCGCTGGAAGCTCAGCCCGATGGACCTTGAGGCGCGCGGCAGGTGGGTGGAGTTCTCGCGAGCGAAGGACGAGATGTTCCGCTATACGGACATCAAGCACGCTCCCTGGTACGTGGTCAACGCCGACGACAAGCGCCGGGCGCGCCTGAACTGCATCTCGCATCTGCTCTCGATGCTCCCGTACGAGGACCTCACGCCCGAGCCGTTCGAGCTAGAGCCGAGGCCGCCGGATCGCGGGTACATGCGTCCGCCGATCGGCGACCAGACCTTCGTGCCCGAGATCTACTGAGCCTCAGCCGCGACGGCTGCGGATGGCGGTGACCGCCGAGGTCTTCAGGTTCAGCGCTCCGAACATCGCCTTCTCGGGAAGCGAGCCGGCCGGGGGCAGCGCGCCAAGCTGGCGTGCCATCTCCATGGCGTTCATGTAGGCGCGGTTCTCGCGGATCAGGCCCTCGCGGATCGTCAGCAGGTCGAGCCCCTCGATGTCGACGCCGGCCCCGTTCGGGGCCATGCCCTCGAACTTGCCCTCGCCGTTGAACGTTCCGCGCGCCCGCCAGCGCACGGCTGCCTTCTCGCCGTAGGCGACCATGTCGAGCACCTCGAAACGGAAGTCCGGGAAGGCGCGGAAGAGGGCGCCGAACCACTCGCGGTAGCCCTCCGGCGCGCGCATCTTGGCGAGTCCGTGGATGTAGCCGTAGTTCCCCAGCTCCCAGCAGTCCATCATCGCGTCGATGTCCTGGTCGGCGACCGCCCGGAAGTAGTCGGTCGCGACCTGCTTGGCGGACTTCTTCGCGGGTTTCCGCGCGGGCGGGCTCACCGGCCAGTGACCCTACTCGCCTAGCCGTTGCCGAGGAGCGCGGCGAGCTCGGCCGGTTCGGTGACCGGACGCCGGCAGGCGAAACGCTCGCAGACGTAGGCGGCGGCGTGGCCGTCGACGGCGGTGCGGCCGGCCATCAGCTCCGGCGCCTCCGTTCCCTCCTCGCCGCCGGCGAGCACCAGATGGGGGCGGAGTCGAGAGCGGACCACGCGCGCCAGCGGCCCCAGGTCGGCGCCGGGAGGTCCGGCCAGCGCGACCTCCTGCGTCGGGGACACGTGGAAGTCGACCGCGCGAACGAGGTGCGCCAGGCCGGCGGGGTGCTGGGCGGCGATCCTGGCCAAGAGCCTCAGGACCGACACCGCCTCATGCTCGTACTCGGCGTCGCCGGTGACGGCGCCGAGGCGAAGCAGAGCGTAGGCCGCGGCCGAGTTGCCGGAGGGAATGGGGTGGTCATCCACGTCCTTGCGCCGCGCCACGAGGTCCTGGTGGTCGGCGGCGGTGGTGAAGAACCCGCCCCGCTCCGGGTCTGCGAAGCCCTGGATCATCGCGTCGGCCATCTCCTCGGCGGCCTCGAACCACCGCACCTCGAACGTCGCCTCGTAGAGCGTGAGCAGGGCATCGACCAGGTAGGCATGGTCCTCGAGGTAGGCGCGAAGCCGGCCCTGACCCTCCTTCCAGGTCCGCAGCAGCCTCCCGTCCTCGTCGCGCATCTCTTCCCAGATGAAGTCGGCGCAGCGGCGGGCGGCGTCGAGGTAGTCCTCGCGCTCGAGGACCGCCCCGGCGTCGGCCAGCGCGGCGACCATCAGCGCGTTCCAGGAGCAGAGCCGCTTGTCGTCGAGCCCGGGCCAGACGCGCTTGGCGCGGTGTTCGTAGAGCGCGGCCCGAGCCTCCTCGTAGCGGGCTGGGTCGGCTGCCCGGGGGCCAAGCGGCAGGTGCAGGATGTTCCTGCCCTCGAAGTTCCCGGCCATGCTGACACCCCAGCGGGCGAGCAGGGCCTCGATCTCGATTGTCTCCAGGCCGGCGCGCTCGAGCACCTCGCGGATCTCGTCCTCGGACCACACGTAGAAGCGACCCTCCTCGCCCTCGGAGTCGGCGTCGAGCGCGGAGTAGAAGCCGCCCTCGGGCCCGCGCATCTCGCGAAGCGCCCAGTCGAGCGTTTCGGTGGTCACGCGTCGATAGCGCTCGTGGCCGAGCACCTGAAAGCCGTGCAGGTAGGCGCGAGCGAGCAGGGCGTTGTCGTAGAGCATCTTCTCGAAGTGGGGGACGAGCCAGGCCTGGTCGGTCGAGTAGCGGGCGAAGCCGCCGCCGATCTGGTCGTAGATCCCGCCGTGCGCCATCGCGTCGAGCGTCAGCTCGCAGATATCGGTGACCTCTCTCGCGAGCAGCAGCTCGAGCGCGGCCGCGGGCGGGAACTTGGGGGCGCCACCGAACCCGCCGTGGCGGCGGTCCGCGGCCGCGAGCAGCCCACGGATCGCCGCGTCCACCGTCTCTCGCCCGATCGGCTCGTCGGATGGGTCGATCCGCCCGATGGCGCCGAGCTGCTCGCGTACCTGCGGCGCCGCCGCGCTGATCTGCTCGCGCTGGTCGCGCCAGGCCGCGACCACCGCCTCCATCACCATCCTGAAGCTCGGCATGCCCTGGCGCTGTTCGGGCGGGAAGTAGGTCCCGCCGTGGAACGGCACGCCGTCCGGGTCGAGGAACGCCGTCAGCGGCCAGCCGCCGCCGCCGATCATGCCCTGCACGGCCTCCATGTAGATCGCGTCCACGTCGGGGCGCTCCTCGCGGTCCACCTTCACCGGAACGAAGTTCGCGTTCATGTACGCAGCCGTCTCGGGGTCCTCGAAGGACTCCCGCTCCATCACGTGGCACCAGTGGCACGACGAGTAGCCGATCGAGAGCAGGATCGGCTTGTCCTCGGAGCTGGCCTTCGCCAGGGCCTCCTCCCCCCAGGGGAACCAGTCGACCGGGTTGTCCTTGTGCTGGAGGAGGTAGGGGCTTGTCTCGTCAGCGAGGCGATTCGTCATCGTTTTCAGGCTAGGTGATTTCCGTGAATACCTTGCGGACGGCTTCGCCGTTTACATGCTGCTTTCGGACCTAAAGGTCCTCACTACCATGACTGCATGAAGCTCGAAGGCATCCACCACATAACCGCGATCACCGCCGACGCCCAGCGCAACGTCGACTTCTACGCCGGGACGCTCGGCCTGCGGCTGGTCAAGAAGACCGTCAACCAGGACAACCCGACCGTCTATCACCTCTTCTACGCGGACGAGACCGGCGATCCCGGCTCGGACATCACCTTCTTCGAGTATCCGGGTGCGCCCCCGGGGCGGCCGGGCGCGGGCATGGTCCACACGGTGGTCTGGCGTCTCGGGGTTCCCGAGGCCCTCGATTTTTGGCTCGAGCGGCTGAAGTCGTTGGGCACGCCCGCTGAGCGCGACGGCAACGTCGTCCGGTTCGGCGACCCCGAGGGGCTCGCGCACGAACTGGTCGTGGTGAACGTTCCCGACTCGCCGCTCATCGCCGACCATCCCGAGATCCCGCGGGAGGTGGCCCTTCAGGGCTTTCACGCGGTCCGCGCCTACCTGCACCAGCCGGATGCCAGCCGCCGGCTCCTCGAGGAGGCGCTCGTCTTCGAGCCGGTGGACGGCGGCTGGGAGTCCCGTGGCTCCGAGCGCGGCGGCTACTACATCGCCGACCCGCCGCCCTCCGACCGGGGGCTTCAGGGAGCCGGTTCCGTGCACCACGTCGCCTGGGCTTCGACCCCCGTTCAGCACGAGGATTGGCGCGAGCGAGTGATCGCCGCCGGCGGGCAGCCGACCCCGGTGATCGATCGCTTCTACTTCAAGTCGATCTACTTCCGCGAGCCCGGGGGCGTCCTGTTCGAGATCGCCACGATCGGACCCGGCTTCACCGTCGACGAGCCGCTCGAGACGCTCGGGGAGAAGCTGTCGCTGCCGCCCGACTTCGAGCACCTGCGCGACGAGGTCGAGCCGAGGCTGGCCCCGGTGGTGAGCCCGCGGCAGGCGGCCAGGGCCGGCGAGAGACTGTGATGAGGAGCTTTAGCTCCGAAAGCAGCGTGTAAGGACGCCGAGGGCGCCCGCAGGAGGTTCATTGAGCCTCGTCCACCTCGTTCGCGAGCCCGCGGGGGAGCCCGCGGGCGCGCTCATCCTCAACCACGGGCGCGGCGCCGACGAGCACGACCTCTACCGGCTGCTCGACGTCTTCGACCCTGAGCGCAGGCTCTTGGGCGTCACGCCCGGCGCGCCGCTGGGCGCTGCCGAGGCGGCGGCGAGGAGCGCGCTGCCCGTCGGCCCAGGCGGCCGCCACTGGTACGCGGTCGAACGCGTGGGCTACCCGGAGGCCGAGACGTTCGCGTCCGCTTATGCCGCGCTCGGGGGCTTCGCGGACGCGCTGCTGACGGAGCGCGGCATCGACTGGTCACGCACCGTGATCGGCGGCTTCTCGATGGGCGCGGTGATGTCGTATGCCGTGGGGCTCGGGCCGGGACGGCCGCGGCCGGCCGCGATCGTCGCGCTCTCCGGGTTCGTGCCAACGGTCGCCGGCTGGGCGCCGGACCTGGAGGGCCGAGGCGGTCTTCCCGTCCTCATCCATCACGGAGTCAACGACCCGGTCATCGGCGTCGAGTTCGGCCGCCGCGCCGCCGAGCTCCTGACGGAAGGGGGCCTCGACGTCGAGTACCGCGAGACCCACGCGGGCCACTTCGTGCCCCCCGAGGTGATCGAGCCGGCGACGGAGCTGATCGCGAGCGTCACGGGCGCCTGAGCTAATCCTCGACGCCCGCGAGCTTGCGAAGCAACGTCCGCAGGGTCTCGACTTCGCCGTCCTCGAGCGGCGCGAACAGCTCCCGCGCCGCGATGATCGCGGCGTCGCGCGCATCGGCGAGCGTCCGCGTTCCCTTCGCCGTCAGGTGAATCGCGTGCTTGCGGCGATCGGTCGGGTGGGGACGGCGCTCCGCGAGCCCCCGCGTCTCGAGCTCGTCGAGAACGGACACCATCGAGCTCGGGTCGATCATCGATCGCGAAACGAGGTGTCGCTGCGTGCTTCCGGGCTCGGCGTCGATCAGCGTTAGGACCCCGAAGAGCGGCGGCGTCAGCCCGAGCGGCTCCAGGGCCTTCGCGAAAGCCGCGGCGATCCGCTGCCCGTTCCAGGACAGCAGGAAGCCCGGGGCGCTGGCGAGTGGCTCGGGTGGCGGCCCGTCGAAGCGCATCGGTGGGCGAATCGTATTGCGCCGCGCCGAGCGTCACGACGGGTCCGTCCGCGTGATTTGCGAACATATGTTCGTGCGCTGGGACAACCTCGAAGAAGGAGCAGGCACGCAGGGTCGGCTCGCTGGTTTGGGTGACTCCATGGTTCGCACCTTCGACGCTCCGGAAGCGCTTGGCATCCGTTTTCACGAGGTGCAGGCGCGCTCGGCACTGAACCGCGTGCCGGAGCGCTCGAAGATGCCGTTCCGCTGGACGATCAACCCCTACCGCGGGTGTACCCATGCGTGCGTCTTATCTACTGCTTCGCCCGTCCCACCCACAAGTACCTCGACCTGAACTGCCGGGAGGACTTCGAGCGGGAGATCGTCGTCAAGGTCAACGCGCCCGAGCTGGTCCGCGCCGAGCTTGCCCGGCCGTCGTGGACGGGTGAGCACGTCGCGCTGGGGACCAACACCGACCCCTACCAGTGGGTCGAGCGCCGCTACGAGCTGACGCGCGGGATCTGGGAGGCGATGCGCGACTTCTCCAACCCGTGCTCGGTACTCACCAAGTCGCCGCTGCTCCTGCGCGACATCGACCTCTTCAAGGAGCTCTCGGCGCGGACGGAGTTCGTCGCGAACCTCTCGATTCCAACCCTTGACGAGAAGGCCTGGCGCGCCAGCGAGCCGCACACGCCGCATCCGCGCAAGCGAGTCGAGGCCGTGGCGGAGCTGGCGCGGGCAGGGATTGCGACGGGCGTCCTGATCGCGCCGCTCATGCCGGGCATCAACGACTCGCCGGAGCAGGTCGAGGAGCTGCTCGGCCTGCTCGGCGAGGCCGGCGCGCGGTCGGTCGCGGGCGTCGGGCTGCACCTGCGCGGCGAGGTCCGCGGCATCGTCTTCGACTGGCTGCGCCAGTATCGGCCTGACCTGGTGCCGCGCTACGAGGAGCTCTACACGCGCGGCGCGTACATGCCGTCCGCCGAGCGCAGTCGCCTCGCGAGCCTCGTGCGGTCGCGCTCCGGCCGCCGCGGGATCCGCGGCGCCGGTGGCATGCGAACGACGCGCGACCCGGCCGGCGGACGGCGTGACGCGGCGGCCGCGAACGACCCGCCGCCGCAGCCGCGCCTCTTCTGAGCCTAGGCCGCCGGGCCGGAGCGGCCCGCGCGGAGCTCGGCGCGCTTGATCTTGCCGCTCGCCGTCTTCGGCAGCTCGTCGGCGAACTCGACGATCCGCGGGAACTTGTAGGGAGCCGTGGTCGCCTTGACGTGGTCCTGAAGCTCCCTCGCGAGCGTTTCCGAGCCGGCGCCCTCGCGAAGCACGACGATCGCGCGCACCACCGCGCCGCGCTCGGGGTCCGGCGCGGGGACGGCCGCGGCCTCGGCGACGGCGGGGTGGGTGAGAAGCGCCGACTCGACCTCGAAGGGGCCGATCCGATACCCGGAGGAGAGGATGAGGTCGTCGGCTCGCCCCTCATAGAACAGGTAGCCGTCGCCGTCAGCCCGCACGATGTCGCCCGTCGACCACCACTCGCCCTCGAACGGGCCCGAGTCCACGTAGCGCGAGAAGAAGGTCGGGGTGCTGGAGGCCAGCACCTGCAGCTCGCCGTCGGCGATCCGCGTCTCGATTCCCGGCAGCGGCCTGCCCATCGAGCCGGGGCGCACGGGCTCGCCCTCGAGGTTGCCGGTCACCTGGCCGGTCTCGGTCTGTCCGTAGCCGTCGGCGATCTCGAGGCCGAGCTCGGAGCGGAAGGCGTCGATCACCTCCGGGTTGAGCGCCTCGCCGGCGGAGACCATGCGCCGCATCTGCGGCAACGGCCGCAGTCTGGTGCGCTTGGCGAGCATCCGGTACTCCGTCGGCGCCTGGCAGAGGACGTTGACGCCCTCGCGCTCGCAGACCTCGAGCCGCTGTTCAGGCTCGAAGCGGCCGTCGTGGATGAGGGCCGTCGCCCCGCACAGCCACGGCGCGACGAAGACGTTGCGAGCCGACTTCGACCAGCCGGTGGCGGTGGTGCACCAGACCAGCTCGCCCGCCCGTGCGCCCATCCAGCGGGTCGCCTGGGTGCGCTGTCCCGCCAGGTAGCGCTGCGCGTGGATCACCGCCCGCGGCTCGCCGGTCGTACCGGACGTGAACACGATCAGCGCCGGATCCTCGGGATCCAGGCTTGCGGGGTCCAGCGGCGGCGCCTGCGGGCTCTCCTCGTCCATCGTCGCCTGCACCTCGGCGAGCGTCATCGCCTCGACCGCGTCGCCGAGCTCGCCGAGAAGCTCCTCTTCGCCGACACAGAGCCGCGCGTCGGCGACCCGTGCCCGCAGCTCGAGGTCCGCGCGACGGAGCTGTGTGTTGCACGGGAGCGCGACGGCGCCCATCCGCCAGCACGCCAGCAGAGTCAGCGCCCACTCGATGCGGTTTCCCGCGAGGGTCATGACGACGTCGCCGCGCCGCACTCCCCGGGCGGCGAAGGCGCCGGCGAGGCCGGCGCTGCGCGCGATCAGCTCGCCAAACGCCCAGACCCGGCGCTCGCCGGATGCGGAGACGGTGACCAGGCCGGCTCGCGACGAAGGAAACACTTCGAGGACGTCCTCGACGAAGTTCACGGCAGGAAGATCCGCGGCAGGGTCAGCGGGCGCTGGCGCATCGCGTGGCCGAGCAACCTCGTGACCTCGCGGTAGGTTCCGTCGCGGGAGATCGCCGCGTTCAGGCTCCTGATCCAGGCACGGTCGAGGCCGAAAGCGACGAGGCCGTTGCTGATGTCAGCCAGGTCGGCGCGGCGCATCAGCTCGACCTCGGTGCCGAGCGTCCACTGCGAGCGCAGCTCGTGGTGGCGCTCGATGGCGTCGGCGCAGAGCTTCGTTCGGTCGTCGCTCCATCCGTGGCCCGCGAGTAGCTCCGCGGCGAACTCGGCTCCGTCCTTCACGTAGACACCGCCGCGGGAGACCGAGTCGTAGAGCCCGAGGTCGTGGATGAAAGCGGCGACCAGGAGAACCTCCCGGTCCACCTCGAGCTTCCGCTCGGCCGCCAGCTCGCAGGCGATCGCGAAGACACGCAGGCAGTGGCGCTCCATCGGCCCGGCGCTCTCGCCGGACGCCTCGCGCACCGCGCCGAGCGCGTCGCGCTCGGCCTCGGTGGTTACCGACTCCTCGCCGGTGGTCGGGTAGCTCACGCCGAGCATCTTGCCTAACCGCAGCTCAGTGGAGCCCCGCGAGACCACTGGCGCCGAACGCGACGAGCAGCCCACCGGCGGCCAGGGCAAGCCACGCCGCTGCGCGGCGCCACCCGGCGCGCAGACGATCCCCGATGTGGCGCAGCGTCGGCTCGATCCTCGGCCCGGCGACGCTCAGGCTGACGAGGATCGCGAGGACGGGGGAGATGAAGACGACGTTGAAGACCCCGACCAGGATGAGCTGCGAAACGAGTCCGACTCCCGAGCCGACGATCGCAGCGATCGCAGCGAAGTAGGGGAGCGCGGTCGGGAGCTCGACGGCGGCGATCGTCGCGCCGACGGCTCCGGCGCCGCGGCCGCCCGCAGGCGCGGGTGTCGGCCCGGGCTCCTCGGCCTCGCTCGGACCGCGCGCAAGCAGCACCCCGCCGACGATCATGAGCGTCGCGCCGGCCGCGACCTCGACCGTGAACTTGGCGCTCTCGCTGGGGCGGGAGATCGCGTTCAGGAGCAGCTGGCCCGGGCCGAGGACGAGGATCAGGCCGCCGACCAGGTTGACCGCGAAGAACGCGGCGGCGAACGCGGCGACCCGCCGCCGCCCCGTCTCCGTGGTCGCGTAGTAGAGCGCCGGGACGATCGTCCCCGGGTTCAGCGCATCGGCCAGCGCGATCGAGACGACGAGGGCGAGCACCCGCAGCATCCGCGGATCCTCCCGCACCGCCCGCCCGCCCGCGGGGGCGACTCGGCAACGATGGCACGGTTCTGGGGGCTATGACCCCCAAAACGGCGCCAAGGTGCGTTCGCGGAGCCGTGTGGACACCGCTCGGAGGGTTGCGATGACGCTCGCCGACTCGAAACGCACCTGCGCATGCGTGAAGCGGAGCGGGGTGAGGCCGGCTGCCGAATGCGCCTGGTCGCGCGACCGATCGCGTGCCTGCTGCGCAGCCGTCCGGTGGTATCGGAGACCGTCGGTTTCCACGACGAGTCCAAGATCTGGCCAGTAGAAGTCGGTCTTGAAGCCGTTCAGATGCACTCCGGTTTCAGGAGTGTCCATTCCGGCGTGCCGAACCAGACGCAGAAAACGCCGCTCGAGCTCTGAGTCAGTGAGCCGGAACGTCCGTTGATCGAGGATCTTGCGAAGCGCGCGGACGCCAGCCTCGCCGCCCTTCGTTGCCACGTAGAAGCGCAGCTCCACGGGGTCGATCAGACCGCGTTTGTCGGCTTGGTTGATGCAAGCCTCCAGTTCCGCGGGCCCGACCATGGTCGCCAGGTCCAGCAGCGTCCGTGCCGGGGCGGTGACGGGGATGCCGTCCACGGCGATTATCTCCGTGGAGCTCAGGCCACACCGCCGATGTATGCGGAGGGAAGAGCAGCGAGGGCAGGCGCCACGCGGGACGGAAACGTGGATCCGGCTCCGCTGGTGGTCGATGACCTCCCAGAGCTCGGCCGCGGTGAAGTGGCTGAGGAAGGCCCCGTCTCCGCCACGCAGAATCGCGCCCATCCACCAGCCTCGCTTGGTGATGTGCGGGCTGCCGACCGCGTAGACGCCGCGGAACTTCGGGTGCAACCTGCCATTGGCAACGCGGTGTCTGATGGCATCGCTCCTGAATCCGAGCGCGAGCAATTGCTGGCGCGAGACCATGCCGTGCTGGCGCCCGGCGAGCTTCCACACGCGCCCGCCCAGCGTTGGCGCAGATTTGGTGGCCATAGCCCCTAAAAGGGCGCCACCGTTGGAATTCGCCCCCCCGGTTGGCTTCTCGCTGCCTCGCCGAGGATGCCGGGCGGCTCGGGGAGAGCGGGCCTAGTGCTTCAGCTCGCTGCCGTCGTAGAGCTTGCGGACGACGACCGTGCCGTCGGGCGCGGCGTCGAGGCAGAGCTCGCAGAGGACGCACTCGTCGAGGTTCTCGGAGACGATCTCGACGCCGGAGTCGGTCGCCTTGAAGATGTCCACCGGGCAGACCTCCTCGAGCTTCGTCGCGAGCTCGGCATCGCCCGCGACCGCGGCCTCGACGTCGACGTTGATGAAGACGCGTGAAGTGCGTCAGGCCATCAGACTTTCCCCTTGACGGCGTCCGGGATGTGGTCGATGCGCTCGACCACCGGGATTCCGGCGGCCTCGAGGCGGGCGATCTTCTCGGTCGCCGAGTCCTCGGCGCCCTCGACGATCGTGCCGGCGTGGCCGAAGCTGACGCCCTGCATCTCCTCGTCGTCCATGAAGCGGCCAGCCATGAAGGCCACGATCGGCAGGCGGGAGTCGTTGGCCTCGCGCCAGTCGACGAGCTCGGCCTCCATGCGGCCGCCCGGCTCGGTGTAGATCACGATCGCCTGCGTCTGCTCGTCGGCCTCGAAGAGCGGCATCAGCTCGGCGTACGTGGAGCCGATGATCGCGTCGCCGCCGATCGAGATCGCCGTGGAGACGCCCAGACCGGCGGCGGTGAGGGTGGAGGAGATCTCAGTCGTCATGCCGCCCGAGCGGCTCATCACGCCGACCGCGCCGGCGACGTAGGCCTTGGCCGCGTCCTTCGCGGGCCCGCCGATGCCGCCCATCTTTGCCACCCCCGGGGCGATCAGGCCGAGGCAGTTGGGGCCGATGATCCGCGCGCCTCGAAGGTTGGCGAGCTCGACCATCTCGGCGACGTCGCGGCGCGGGATGCGCTCGGTGACGACGACGATCAGCTTCGACGCCGTTCTCGATCGCCTCGACGACGGCGTCCTTGGTGAAGGCTGGGGGGACGGTCACGACCGCGCCGTCAGGCGGCGAGCCGTGGTGCTCGACGACCTGCTCCACGGTGTCGAAGACGGGCACGCCGTGGACCTCGCGCCCCTTGCGCCCCGGGGTCACGCCGCCGACGATCTTCGAGCCGAAATCAAGGCACTCGCGGGTGAGGTTGACCGCCTCCCGTCCGGTGATTCCCTGGACGATGAACGTGAAGTCCTCGTTGAGGAGAACAGCCATCAGCCCTGCACCTTCGCGACGGCTCGGCCCGCCGCCTCCCACATGGAGACGCTCCGATCGCAGTATTCGATCCCGTACTTCTCGAGGATCTTGTAGCCCTCGTCCTCCCAGGCGCCCGGGATCCGGAAGATCGCAATCGTCTCCGCAGGGTCCTTGCCGAGCTCCAGACAGGCCTTGATGACCCCGCGGGCGACGATGTCCACCCGGGTGTTGGAGACGATCGACATCATCACCGCGATCTTCTCGACGCCGTCCTTCTGCAGCACCTCCTTGGCGAGCCCGCAGGACTTGGACACCGACGGATTGCCGCCGATCTCCGCGTAGTTGGCGGGCCTTCCGCCCTGCGAGCGGACGGCGTCGGTGAGCGTCAGCGAGCCGCCGCCGGCGCCGATCACCAGGCCGAGGTCGCCGTGGAAGCCGTGGTCCTTGCCCTGGATGACGCCGCGGTGGTCGGCGGCGTCGATGGCCTTGACGTTGCGCTCGAACTCGGACGGCTCGTAGAGCTCGCGCGGCTCGGAGAGGTCGACGCCGATCTCCTCGAGCATCTTCCTGTGGCGGCCGACCGCCTCATCCTCCATCTCCATGTGCGCGTCGAGTGCGACGAAGCTTCCATCCGCCAGCCGCGCCAGCGGATTGATCTCGGCGAGCGTCATGTCGTAGTCGCGTTGCAGGCGCGCGAGGCGGGCAAGCACCATCGTTGCCCGGGTCAGCGGAGAGCCGGTCATGCCGCAGCGCGCAACCGTCTGCTTCGCCTCGAAGTCGTAGATGGGACGGAGGTTCGAGAGGTGCCCCCGGCCGACGTGATCGGGGTGCTTCTCGGCCACCTCCTCGATGTCGATCCCGCCCATGTCGCTGAACAGCATCATCGGCCGCTTCGCGCGACCGTCCCAGAGGACGGCGGCGTAGTACTCCTGCTCGACCTCGGCCTTCGGGTCGACGAGCACGCCGACCGGCATGTGCCCGCCGATCTCGAGCTCGAGGATCGCCGCCGCATGCTCCGCCGCCTCCTCGGGAGTGTCGGCGAACTTGACGCCGCCGGCCTTCATCCGGCCGCCCGTCAGCACCTGTGACTTGACCACGGTGGGCCCGCCGATCTCCGCGGCCGCCTTGCTCGCCTCGTCGGCCGTCGTGCAGAAGCCGTACTGCGTTACGGGGATTCCGGCTCGCTCGACGATCCGGCGCGACTCGTACTCGTAAAAGCGCATGGGCGGGCGCGCAATCTAGATGATTCGGGCGGGACAAAACTCGTGTCAAGCGCCACGAGACGGGCAGATTTTTGACGCGCCGGTGCCTGAATTCCGCCATGATGGGTAACTCGCCCGCAGCCCCGGTCCGCGGGCGTCCTTTATTTTCGGCATGAAGCGACTGACCAGGAGTTGACGAATCCATTGACCGAGACGACAGCCGAGACCTCTTCCACCGCCGCCTCTCCCGCGACCGAGCACGCAAAGCTGCGCGCGTGGGTCGAGGAGATCGCGGCGCTCACCCAGCCCGACTCGATCCAGTGGTGTAACGGGTCGGCGGAGGAATACGACCGACTCTGCCAGGAGCTCGTCGAGAACGGAACTTTCGAGAAGCTCTCCGACGCCAAGCGCCCCAACTCCTACCTGGCCCGCTCGGACCCCGGGGACGTCGCCCGCGTCGAGGATCGCACCTTCATCTGCTCGACTGACGAGTCGGACGCCGGCCCCACCAACAACTGGCGCGACCCGGATGAGATGCGGGGCGTGCTCTCAGAGCTCTTCACTGGGTCGATGAAGGGGCGGACGATGTACGTGGTGCCCTTCTCGATGGGCCCGCTCGGCTCGCCGATCTCCCACATCGGCGTCCAGCTGACCGACTCGCCCTACGTCGCGGTCTCGATGCGGATCATGACCCGGATGGGGCAGGGTGCGCTCGACGTCCTCGGCTCCGACGGCAAGTTCGTTCCCTGCGTGCACTCGGTCGGCGCGCCGCTGGTCGAGGGCGAGGACGACGTTCCCTGGCCGTGCGACGCGAAGAACAAGTACATCGTGCACTTCCCGGAGAGCCGCGAGATCTGGTCGTTCGGCTCCGGCTACGGCGGCAACGCCCTGCTTGGCAAGAAGTGCTTCGCGCTGCGGATCGCCTCCGTGATGGCGCGCGACGAGGGCTGGATGGCCGAGCACATGCTCATCCTGAAGCTGACCTCGCCGAGCGGTGAGGTCAAGTACGTCACCGGCGCCTTCCCGTCCGCGTGCGGCAAGACCAATCTGGCGATGATGATCCCCACGCTCCCCGACTGGAAGGTGGAGACCCTCGGCGACGACATCGCCTGGATGAAGTTCGGCGAGGACGGCCGCCTCTACGCGGTCAACCCGGAGTTCGGCTTCTTCGGCGTGGCGCCCAACACGAGCCACAAGACCAACCCCAACGCGATGGACATGCTCGGCCGGAACACGATCTTCACCAACTGTGCGAAGACGGACGACGGCGACGTCTGGTGGGAGGGCATGACCGGCGAGGCGCCCGACCACGCAATCGACTGGCACGGCAACGAGTGGACACCGGACTCCGAGGAGACGGCCGCGCACCCGAACGCGCGCTTCACGACGCCGGCGTCCCAATGCCCGTCGATCGCCCCGGAGTGGGAGGACCCCAAGGGTGTCCCGATCGACGCGTTCCTGTTCGGCGGGCGCCGGGCGACCGTCGTGCCGCTCGTGTCCGAGTCCTTCGACTGGGACCATGGCCTCTTCCTCGGCGCAACCATGTCGTCCGAGACCACGGCGGCCGCCGCGGGCGAGGTCGGCAAGCTCCGCTTCGACCCGATGGCGATGCTGCCGTTCTGCGGCTACGACATGGCCGACTACTTCCAGCACTGGATCGACATGGCGCGTCAGCGCCCGCACGAGATGCCGCGGATCTTCGTGGTCAACTGGTTCCGCAAGGACGAGGACGGCAAGTTCCTCTGGCCCGGCTACGGCGAGAACAGCCGCGTGCTCGAGTGGGTCTTCCGCCGCTGCAACGACGACGCGGACGCCGTCGAGACCCCCATCGGCCTGGTGCCGGCGGAGGGCGAGCTGAACCTCGAGGGGCTCAAGATCTCACCGGAGGCGGTCAGCGAGCTGACGAGCGTCGACGCCGAGGCGGTGAAGGCGCAGCTGCCGCAGGTCGAGGAGCACCTGGCGCGCTTCGGCGACAAGCTCCCGGACGAGATTCGCAGCCAGCTCCAGGCTCTCGCGGAGCGCCTCGGCTAAAGGCCTTCGGCAAACCACTCCAAAGAAAAGGCCCCGGCGTACGCCGGGGCCTTTTCACGTTCGGTACGAGCTCGGTCGCTAGTTGGTGACCGTGATCGTCCCGTGCATCCACGGATGGATGATGCACACGAAGTGAAGGACCGTTCCCGCGGGAGCGGTGACCTTGCGGTTGTTCGGCTTCGCGGGGCCGAACCCGTCGCCGAAGAGCACGGAGTCGCCCTCCCGGTGCAGACTTCCCTCCTCATCCCAGCCATGCTTTCCGGCCCGAACCGGGTTGCGGTGGATGTTCTGCCCGTCGTACTTGTGCCACTTCGCGGCCTTTCGGCAGATATGCCCCGGCGCGAAGCACTTCTTGATCTGGCCATTGGTCTTGGGAACCAGCTTCGGGATCACCAGCGTCACGCTGTGCGGCGCCGGCGTGTTGTTGACGATGTGGAGCTTCTTGCCGCGCTCGATCGTCGTCGAAGAGAACCGAAGCTTCTTCTCACTGTGGCCCTTCGCCACGATGTAGCCCGGCTTCGAGCTCAGCTGCTGGCCGTGGGCGTTGTGCTGACTTGCGAAGGCACCGCCGCTGATTGCGAAAGCCGCCGCGCCGCCCGCCACGACGGGAACCGCGAGGCGCTTGAGAGCACGCTTGGTGTTCAAACCGTTTCCTTCCTTTCTGCGCCGCCTCATGCGGCGCAGCCTGCGTTTTGAGACAGCCGGACGATCCGGCCGACGGCAAAGTACAGCCGCAAGCGGTCGCCGCGTATCGCGGCGAGACCCTCGAAGACGACGAAGCCCCGGCGGGTAGCGCCGGGGCTTCGTTCCCAGGGCTGTGCCCGGTGCTACTGAACGAAGATCCGCCCGTGCATGTCCGGGTGGATCGCGCAGATGAAGTGAAGGACGGTGCCGGGCGGCGCGCTGACCACCGCCTTCTTCGGGTTCTGCCCCGGGTTGTAGAAGACCGAGTCACCCGTGCGGTGAAGGCTTCCCGGGGTATCCCAGCCCGGAGCGCCAACGTCCACCGGGTTCCTGTGGAGCTGGTTGTGGCGGACCTTGTGCCACTTCGCGATCTTCTTGCAGATGTGTCCCTGCGTGAAGCACCGCTTGTACTGGCTGATCGTGTGTGGCACCTGGTTCCGAACGACAAGCGAGAGCGTGTGCGGAGCCTTGGTGTGGTTGACGATTCGCAGCTTGTCGCCGCTGTCGATGGTCGTCGACGAGTAGCGGAGGTTGTGTCCGCCGCCCTTCGCGACGATCACGCCTTCCTTTGAACTAAGCCCCTGGCCGTTCGCGTTGTGCTGTGACGCCGAGGCCCCGCCCGTGAGAGCGAACGCCGTTCCGCAGGCCAGCGCGGGCAACGCGAGTCGCGTGAGAGTGCGCTTCCTATTCAAAACGATTCCTTTCCGCGCCACCACCCGGCGCTTCCCCCCTGTTTTCAGCCTTCCATCCGGCTCGACGCCCAACCTAACACGGCACCAGAGTGGCAGGGGCTCGGAGGTCAGTCGCCGCCGTAGGCCTTCGCCAGCTCCGGGTCCTTGCGGGCGAGCAGGTCGGCCAGCTCGACCATCACCTTGCACTGCTTCCAGGTCGCGTCGTCCTGCATCTTGCCGTCGATCATATGAACGCCGCGGCCGTCGGGGATCGCCTCGATCACCTTCTTTGCGAACCTGACCTCCTCCGGATCGGGAGAGAAGACCTTCTTGGCAATCTCGATCTGCACCGGGTGCAGCGACCACGCTCCCACGCACCCGAGCAGGAACGCCGCGCGGAACTGGGTCTCGCAGCCCGCCGTGTCCTTGATGTCGCCGTAGGGGCCGTAGAAGGGGAGGATGCCGGCCGACGTGCAGGCGTCGACCATGCGCGCGATCGAGTAGTGCCACGGGTCTTGCTGGGCGGTCGCGCGCGGCGCCTCTTCATCGTCGGGGTCCGGGTCCTCGATGACGCGATAGCCGGGATGGCCGCCGCCGACCCTTGTCGTCTTCATCCGCCGGGAGGCGGCCAGGTCGGCCGGGCCGAAGCTCATTCCCTGCATGCGCGGGCTCGCGGTGGCGATCTCCTCGAGGTTCACCACGCCCTGCGAGGTCTCCAGGATCGCGTGGACGAGGATCGGCCGCTCCAGCTTCGCCTTTGCCTCGAGCTGGGCGAGCAGGCGGTCGACGTAGTGGATGTCCCACGCGCCCTCGACCTTCGGGACCATGATCACGTCGACGGCATCGCCTGCCTCCGTGACGATCTTCGTCAGGTCGTCGAGGACCCAGGGGCTCTCCAGCGAGTTCACGCGCGTCCAGAGTGACGTCTCGCCGAAGTCCATCTCGCGCGCGGCGGCGACGAACCCGTCGCGGGCCGCCTCCTTGCGGTCCACCGGCACGGCGTCCTCGAGATTTCCGAGCAGGATGTCCGTCGTCTTGGCGATCTCGGGGGCCTTGGCGGCCATCTTCTCGTTCGAGAAGTCGAGGAAGTGGATCATCCGCGAGGGGCCGAACGGGATCTCCGCCGCGGGCTCGGGAGCGCCGATGGCAAGGGGCTTCATGAAGTCACGTGGGTTTCTCATCAGCGGTGGAGGCTAGCCACTGAGTTACTTGCGGGCGGCTTTGCCGCCCTTACATGCTGCTTTCGGGGCTAAGGCCCCTCATAGACTTCACTTATGGACTTCGAGGTCAGAGCCGCGCGCGAGGACGAGGTCGAGGCCCTGATCCCGCTCTACGAGTGGCTTTTCGCCCCACCCGGCTCGGTTCCGCCCGCTTGGGACGAGCGCCGGGCGGCGGTCGCTCTGCGCGAGACGATCGCGTCGCACGACTCGGTCGTCCTGGTCGCCGCCGAGGGGCAGGCCCTGATCGGGTTCCTGACCGGGTACCAGGACATGCATTCGGTTCGGTTCGGCTACCGCGTCTGGGTGGAGGATTTCGCCGTCCACCCGGAGCGACGCTCGCTCGGCGTCGGCAAGGCGCTCCTCGACGCGGCCAAGGCGTGGGCGCGCGAGCGGGGCGCGACCCACCTCGAGCTCGACAGCGCCGACGCCCGCAAGGACGCTCACCGCTTCTACGAGCGCGAGGGCGCCGAGTACTCCTCCCGCTCGTTCGGCTGGACGCTCTAGTGACTGGGCCGAAGCCGGCGCGCCGGCCGGCGTGCCTCGTCGCCCTCGCAATGGCGGCGGCCGTCGTCGGAGCGTGCGGGAGCGGGGAGCCAGGCGACGCCCTCTCGGCGACTGCCTACGGCCAGCGAGTGCACACGGTCGTGCTCCCGCTCTTCGCGAGCCTGAAGGCGGTCGGCGCGGCCAAGAGCGCGGACAGCGTCCGGCAGGCGCTGCGAACGAGCGAGACGTCGGTGCGTGCCGGGATTCACGCCCTGCGCAGGATCACGCCGCCGTCCGCGGCCGCCGACGCCAACGAAGAGCTGCTGAGCGCCCTCGACGATTACGAGGCCGCACTCGAGAAGACCGAGACGGCGCTCGCGCACGGCTCGAGCGCGGACGTCCAGGGGCAGATCGCCTCGTACGACACCCAGTCGCGTGCCTTCGGCTCGGTGCTCGTCGACGTCGCCCAGAAGCTCCGCGACGCGGGGATCCAGGTGGGCCCGGGAACGAGCGGAGGCTGAGAATCAGCCGTCGGCGAGGCCGGCGGCACGCCTCGCAGCGTCGGGATCGAGGTGGAACTCGACGCGCGCGAGCCTATTCCCGCGAAAGAAGAACACCGCGGACGCCGTCCCCTCCATGGCGGCGTCCGTGCCCTTCGGCACCGCGGTCTGGCGACCCGTGAACAGGTAGTTGTCGCCGACCTGCTCGAACTCTCCGGGGTCGACGGTGTAGCGCTCGAACGGCCTGAGCCAGTCCTCCCAGCCCTCCCGGAATCCCTCGACCCCGCGAAAGGTCCCGGTGAACCCGCCGGGGCCGACCATGGCGACCTCCAGGTCCGGGGCGGCCACCTCGCGAAGGCGCTCGAGCCGCTCCTCGTAGCCCTCGCGGTCGGCGACGGCCTCCACCCAGTCCCCTTCGGGCAGGAGCGCCAGGAGCGCCTCGAGGGACGACGTGTCGGCAGCCACGCCCCGAGTATCGCGCACGCACGCCGCCCTCAACGGCGCAGGTATCCTGGCCAGTCCCGCTTTCCCGACGAGAAGACTGGAGCCATGGCACAAGTGCCGGCCACGTACCAGGAAAAGACCGACGAGCAGCAGGCGATCACCGAGATGGTGCGCCAGTTCGCCGACAAGGAGATCATCCCCGTCGCCGAGGAGTACGACCACGAGGACAAGTTCCCGGAGGCGATCGTCGAGCAGATGAAGGAGCTCGGCCTGTTCGGGGTGACGATCCCCGAGGAGTACGGCGGCATGGGCCTCGACCTGACGACCTACGCGATGATCGTCGAGGAGCTCTCCCGCGGGTGGATCTCGATCTCGGGCGTCGTCAACACCCACTTCATCGGCTCGTACCTGCTGATGAAGTTCGGGACCGACGAGCAGAAGGACGAGTTCCTGCCGAAGATGGCCACGGGGGAGATCCGGGCCGCGTTCTCGCTCTCCGAGCCCGAGGTCGGCTCCGACGTCCAGGGCATCAAGTCCACCGCCAAGGAGAGCGGCGACGGCGAGTGGGAGATCAACGGCCAGAAGATGTGGGTCACGAACGGCCTGCGCTCGGCCCTCGTGTTCGTGCTCGTCAAGACCGACACCAAGGCCGACCCGCCCTACAAGGGGATGACCTGCTTCATCTGCGAGAAGGAGCCGGGCGAGTCCGAGGTCCCCGGCCTCACGATCCCGCCGAAGATCAAGAAGATGGGCTACAAGGGCGTCGAGTCCACGGAGCTCGTCTTCGACGGCTTCAAGGTCCCCGAAGACCGCATCCTCGGCGGTCCCGAGGGCATCGGCAAGGGCTTCGGGCAGATGATGGACGCGCTCGAGGTCGGCCGCGTCAATGTGGCCGCCCGCGGGGTCGGGGTGGCGCAGCGCGCGCTCGAGCTCGCCCTGCGCTACAGCCAGGAGCGCAAGACATTCGGCAAGCCGATCGCGGCAGCACCAGGCCATCACCTTCAAGCTCGCCGAGATGGGCACCCGGCTCGAGGCCGCCCGGCTGCTGACGCTGAAGGCGGCGCGCATGAAGGACGCCGGCGAGCGCTCGGACCTGGAGGCCGGGATGGCGAAGCTCTTCGCGTCGGAGGCGGCGCGGTCTAACGCCGAGGAGGCGCTGCGCATCCACGGCGGCTACGGCTACTCGAAGGAGTACGAGATCGAGCGCATCTACCGCGACGCGCCGCTGCTCCTGATCGGCGAGGGGACCTCGGAGATCCAGAAGATGGTGATCGGCAAGAAGCTCCTCGAGCGGAACAAGATCTAGTCGTGGCCTCCGCGGACGCCCTGATCAAGACCGCGATCGAGCGGACCCAGAAGGAGGTCCCCGCGCTCGCAAAGCTCAAGCTGGTCTTCGGGCTCGAGCTGCCCGCCCGCGGCGACGTCCAGGTCTTCCGCGTCGAGGTCCCGGGGCCGAAGGTCAGCAAGGGGTCCTCCGGCGATGAGCGTCTTCGCGTCTCGATCCCGCGCTCGATGTTCAACATCCTCGCGACGGAGGGCGAGATCGCCGACTGGCGACGAGGCCTACCGCACGGGCACCTCAAGGTCGAGGGGAACCCGAAGATCCAGCAGCTGATCGGCCAGGTGATCGAGAAGGCGACCGCACGCTCGCACCTGCGCAAGGCGCGCTGAGCGGCGCCTGCTCCTTCATAATTCCCCGCCGGGGGGACCGAACGGAGAATCCAAGGAGCATGACCGACACCACCATCGAGAACGAGCTGACCACGGACCAGGCGGGGCGCGAGGCGTCCGGCGCGCACGAGTACGGGCGCTACCTGGAGGAGTTCGAGGTCGGCGCCGTCTACAAGCACTGGCCGGCAAAGACGGTCACCGAGGCGGACGACCACCTGTTCTGCCTGCTGACCATGAACCACCACCCGCTGCACATCAACGACGTCTACGCGGCGGAGTCCCAGCAGGGCGAGAACGTGGTCGTGGGCCCGCTGGTGTACTCGCTAGCCGTCGGCATGACGGTCAGCGACGTGTCGGGCAAGGCGATCGCGAACCTCGCGACCGAGGAGCTGAGCCACCCGAACCCGGTCTTCCACGGCGACACCCTGTTCTGCGAGTCCGAGGTGCTCGAGGTGCGACCCTCGAAGTCGAAGCCGGATCGCGGCATCGTCAAGGTCCACACCCGCGTCTACAAGCAGACCGGGCAGCTGGTCGCGGAGTTCAAGCGCTCCGTACTCGTTCCGCGTACGGCCGAGGCGATCGCCGAGGCCGAGGGCGCCGTCGACTGAGCACTCCCAGCGGCCAGAGCGCTGACGGCGGCGAGCACCCGTTCGCCAGGCTGGTGCGCGGCCGGGGAGGCGTCGTCGAGGCGCCGCAGCGCCTCGGCGAGCCCCTGCCGGAGGGTGCGGCGTTCGCCGCGGTGCTTGGCTGGGGCGAGGACATCGTCCCGCCGGTCGTCCGCCTGGGGCCGAAGGCGTACCGGCTCACCGCCGGACGGGTCGGCGGCCCGCCGGAGGAGGAGCGCTCGCGGGAGATCCCTGTTCTGCTCGTGAGCCGCACCCTCGAGGCCGCGATCGCTGGACTGGTCGAGTGGGAGGTCGATCCGGACTTCGGCTTCGAGGCGCCCGCGAGCTTTCCCGGGCTCGGCCCGGACGACCTGCTGACCCTGGTGCCGCGCTTCCTCTACGCGCGCACCGATCGCGTCTACGACTATGCGGCGCTGGTGCCCGAGAGGCGCGCGGCGTTACGGGAAATCAATAAAGGGTGACCGGCCGTGGAGCGGCGGAAGCTGGAGACCGTCCTGCCTAGGCGTCGAAAACCGACGCCAGAACAGGACGGTCCCAGAAACTGGCCCGTGCGCCTGGGGCTTCCTGTCCTCTTACCTGCACTTGTTGCGCTTTCGACCAGCGCCGTGCTGCCGATTTCGCAGGCCACGGCCGGCGCCGCCCCCTGCCTCGGCGACACCTCCGCCGCCGCGATCACGCCGGTCAAGGGCGCGCCGAGGTTGGGTTTCGGCATCAACCCGGCCGGCTTCGCCGGCGCCCTCGGGCCGCCCGTCCCCGAAACGCCGGAGAACACCGCGAAGACCCTGGCCGCGCTGCGGCAGCTGCGCCCGCGGCACGCCCCGTTCACGTTGCGCCTGAACCGGCTCTTCTGGTCGGAGCGCGGGGCTGGAATCGCGAGGTTCGCCCGGCTCGCCCATCGCTACACCCGCCGCGGCTATCGCGTCGAGGTCCAGGTCCGCTATCACCCCGACTCCCGGCAGGAGGGCAGAATCGACGCCTGGGTCCGGTACGTCCGCCGGGTGGCGAGGACGCTGGGCCGGATCCCCGGGGTCAGCGGACTGCAGATCACGAACGAGGTGAACTTCCCGCCGATCGCTCCGGACGCCTCCGACAGCTCCTTCTCCGGCGCCAGGGACGCGCTGATCCAGGGCGTCGAGGCCGCGCACCAGGTCGTGCACAAGCTGGGGCGCAGGCGCGTGACCGTTGGGTTCAACTGGGCGTACCGCAACACCCCCTCGGCGGAGACCGCGTTCTGGACATACCTCGCCGAGCGCGGCGGCGCGCGCTTTGCCCGTGCCGTCGACTGGGTCGGCCTCGATGCCTACCCGGGCACGGTCTTTCCGCCGAGCGAGCCCGACCCCGCGGGCTACGCCGACGGAATGGTCAACGCGATGAGCGCGCTGCGCGACTGCTACATGCCGGTGGCCCGCCTCGGCAGGCAGGTCCCGATTCATGTCGAGGAGAACGGGTGGCCCACCGGCCCCGGCCGAACCGAGGCCCGCCAGGTGGTCGCCCTGCGCCGGATGGTCCTCGCGGTCAACCGCTTCCGGGGCAACTACGGGGTGAGCGATTACCGCTGGTTCGACCTTCGCGACCACAACACGGCGTCGACCAACTTCCAGCACCACTACGGGCTGTTGCGCGACGACTACACGAAGAAACCCGCCTTCGACGCCTACCGCAACCTCGTCCACCGGCTAGCCTCCTAGCCATCGCACTTCAGGGCAAGCAGTACGGGACCCGCGCCGAGGCGGATGAGATCCGGAACCGGCTTGCCGCCGAGAACCCCGACGCGAGCTACTTCGTCTTCGAGAAGGAGGGCGGCTGGATCGTCGCCAAGGTGCCGACGGCGCCCTCGCCGAATGCGACGGGCACAACCACCACCGCCCGACCCCAACCCGAGGCCGACGACCCGCGAGACTCGAACATGCGGAACGTCCCGCCGTTCGGCGGGGGCCCAATCTAGATAAGTTCCGAAACGGCTTCGAGAGCCCCGTCGAAGTCGCCGCCGGGGATGCCGCCGACGCACGGCGAGATCGCGCCCGCCTCGAGGTAGCGCTCGACGCCGGCGCGCACCTGGTCGGCCGTGCCGATCCCGGCAAGAGAGTCGAGCATCCGCTCGGACAGCCCGGCCTTCGCCTGCTCGACGTCGCCGGCGGCGATCCCCGCATCGAAAGCCGCGATCTCCTCGCCGAAGCCCGATCCCTCGAGCATCGCGCGGTAGAAGGGAAGGGACGCATAGGTGACGAGCTCCTGGCGGAGCGCATCGAGCGCCGCGTCCCGCTCCTCCGTGAACGCGGATGGCACCGCGGCGACGACGTCGAAGCCGTCCATGGCCTTGCCCGCCCTCTCGCGCCCCTCGGCGACTGCGGGAAGGACGACGTCACGGATGTAGTCCGGGCAGCAGAGCCAGAGCATCACGCCGTCGCCGATCTCGCCAGCGAGCCGCAGCATGTTCGGCGAGAGCGCGGCCACATAGATGGGCAACTCGGGCCGCGGCGGGTAGCCCATGAACTGGAAGCTCGTCGGGAAGAAGTCGTTCTCGGGCGGCGCCTCGCCGTTCAGGATGGCTCGCACGACGCCGGCGTATGCGCGCATCTGGCTCACCGGCTTCGAGATCTCCGCCCCGAACCAGTTCTCCACCGTCACCCGGTGCGAGACGCCGAGCCCCAGCACCATCCTGCCGCCGGTCACTTCATCGATCGTCGCGGCGACCTGTGCCATCGCCACCGGCGTGCGGGCGAAGATCGGGACCACGCCCGTCCCGAGCTTGGCGCGGGTGGTCGCGTGTCCGAACTCGGCGAGGACGGTGAAGGCGTCGCGACCGGCGATCTGGGTCGTGTAGATCGACTTGAACCCGAGCGAGTCGGCCTTGCGCGCGCGCTCCACGGCCTGCTCGAGCGAGCGGCCGGGGGAGATGAACGTTCCGATTCCAGGCATGCCGCGGGTTATATACCGTGGCCGCGGTGCGGACCGTCTCGGTGGAAACGACCCTCGCCGCCGCCCCAGACGAGGTCTGGGGCGCCGCCGTGAGCGAGGCTACGGTTCCTGGAGAGCTCGACGATGCTTTCGCTTTCGCGCTGGGTCCATGAGCGCACGGTCGAGCCGGCCGCGGACGGCTGTGTCGTGCGCGACCGGCTTACCTTCGAGCTGAGGCGGCCACTCGGGGCGCTGCCCGGCATGGCCGGGCGCTCGGAGCGCATCGTTTCCCGTCTCTTCGCGCATCGCCATCGTCGGCTGGCCAAGCGCTACGGGCAGCCCGTGATCGCGTAGGCTCGGCGGCGCGTGAGCAGCACCCCGGACATGCCGTTCGGCGACTACTACCGCCTGATCTACATGCGGGGAATGGCGGGGGAGAAGCCCGAGCTTCCGGTGAGCTGGGCGAGTCTCGAGGAGCGCGCATTCGAGGCGCTCGACGACAACGCCCGCGGCTACGTCTTCGGAAGCGCCGGCACCGAGGACACCGCCCGCGCCAACGCGCAGGCCTTCCGCCGCTGGCGGATCGTCCCGCGCGTGCTGCGCGACGTGTCCAACCGCGACCTGGCGACCACGGTGCTCGGGCAGCGGCTCGTGGCGCCGGTGATGCTCGCGCCGATCGGCGTCCAGGGCATATTCCACGCCGACGGGGAGCTCGCCGCGGCCCGCGGCGCGGCGGCGGTGGGGCTCGGGCTGGTCGCCTCGACCGTCACCGACCACTCGCTGGAGGAGATCGCCGAGGCGCACGGCGATGCCCCGCACTGGTTCCAGTTCTACTGGCCGAACGACCCGGAGATCGCGCAGAGCATGCTCGACCGCGCCGCCGCCGCGGGCTACGGGGCGATCATGGTCACCGTCGACAACGCGTTTCCGGGCTGGAAGCCCCGTGACCTCGAGCAGGCCTACCTCCCGGGCGGCCATGGAATGGGCATCGCTAACTACGTCGCGGACCCTGCGTTCAGGGCCCGGATGAAGGATCCGGACGACCAGGGGGAGGCGATCGGCCTCTTCATCACGACCTTCCCGAACCCGGCGCTGACCTGGGACGACATCGACTCGCTGCGCGAGATGACGAAGCTGCCGATCCTTCTCAAGGGGGTGCTCGACCCCGACGATGCGCTCGAGGCGCGCGAGCGAGGCGTCGACGGCCTGGTCGTCTCCAACCACGGCGGGCGGCAGGTCGACGGTGCGATCGCCTCGGTGGACGCGCTCCCCGACGTCGTCGACGCGGTCGGCGACGACCTCGCCCTGCTCCTCGACAGCGGCGTCCGTTCGGGTGCCGACGCCTTCAAGGCGCTCGCGCTGGGCGCCGACGCGGTGCTACTCGGCAGGCCCTACATCTGGGGCATGGCGCTCGGCGGCGCCGCCGGCGTCGAGACCGTGATCCGGATGTTCCTCGCCGAGTTCGACCTGACGATGGCGCTCAGCGGGCTCACCGGTCCAGAGGCCATCGAGCGAAGCCTCTTGCACCGAGAATTAGGTTAGTCCGCTAGCTTGCGCCGCCGTCATGGCGGGCACCGGCACCCAACTGCGGCTCGTGGGCGCCCTCGGCGCCCTGCTCGTGATCGCCGCGCTCGCTTGGGCGCGCGGCGCTCCGGTGACGGTCGAGGAGCGGGCCGCGGCCGCAGCAGACCAGCGCCCGAACATCGTGTTCGTGCTGACCGACGACCTGTCGGCGGATCTCCTGCGCTTCATGCCCAACGTCAGGGCGCTCGAGCGCGACGGGGCGACGTTCAGCCACTACTACGTCACGGACTCGCTCTGCTGTCCCTCGCGGGCGTCGATCTTCACCGGCGAGTACCCGCACAACACCGACGTCGCGTCGAACAACCCGCCCCACGGCGGCTACGCGACGTTCACGGCGCGGGGTGACTATCAGCGCGTCTACGCGCGGAGCCTGCAGATCGCCGGCTACCGGACCAGCCTCATGGGCAAGTACCTGAACGGCTACTCGCCGGATGATCCGCCCCCGCCTTTCTGGGACGACTGGGAGGTTCAGGGGAGCCTCGGCTACTCCGAGTACGGGTACTCCACCAACCGCAACGGCAAGATCGTTCGCCGGGTGGGCTACGAGCCCCAGGACTACCTGACGACTGTCCTCCAGAAGCGAGCCGGGCGCTTCATTGGCCGGGCCGGCGGCCCCTTCGCGCTCGAGGTCTCGACCTTCTCGCCGCACGAGGCGGTCAGAACCGACCCGGCGAACCGAGCGATCCGCAACGGCTACGCGGTGCCGGCGCCGCGGGACGACAAGTCCCGCGAGTGCCGCCGCTCCGCCTACCGGGTGCCGCGAGGCCCGTCTTACAACGTCAAGAACAGGCACGCGCCGAAGTGGCTCGACGTCCCGCGCCTCTACCCGCACGGGCGGGCGATCCTCGACGCGCGCTACTGCAAGCGCGCGCAGGCGGTGGAGAGCATCGATCGGATGGTCGGCGCCCTGCGCGCGGAGCTCCGGGCAGAGGGGCTCGCGAAGGACACCTACTTCGTGTTCAGCTCCGACAACGGCTTCCACACCGGGCAGCACCGTCTCGGGGCGGGGAAGATGACCGCCTTCGAAGAGGACATCCGCGTGCCGCTCATCGTCGCGGGCCCCGGTATCGAGCCGGGAGCGAAGATCGACCAGATGACCTCGAACATCGACCTCGCGCCGACCTTCGAGCACATGGCCGGAGCGATCGTCCCGCCGAGCGTTGACGGGCACAGCCTGCTCGGGCTGCTGCACGACACACCGCATGCGGCCCGCGGCTGGCCGAAGCGGATCCTGGTCGAGCACCGGTACGCGCCGAAGCACCTCGCCGGACCCGATGCACAGCCGCCGCGCTCGGGCGATCCGCCCAGCTACCGGGCGATTCGCGGCCGCAACTACCTCTACGTGCAGTACTCCAAGGGACCGCGGGGCCTCGGCAACCGCTCGGAGTACTACCGGCTGCGCGGCAACGCCTACGCCCACGAGATCGACAACTCCTACGCCAAGCTCCCGGCGGCGCGCCGGCGCGTCCTCGAACACCAGCTCCGCAGCCTCCACGCCTGTCACGGCACCTCCGGGAAGTTCAGCTGCTGGACGCGGGCCGGCGGGAGCTAGGGAGGTCAGTGCGCCTCGTCGGCCGCGTGCGCCGGCGGGCGCGACTCCTCGGCCAGCGAGGTGATCTCGAGGACGCCCGCGCGAGGCCTCCTCGAGCACCTCGCTCGCCTCCTCGGCCGAGCGCGCGTAGAGCTCGACGAGCAGGTGGACGACGATCCGCTCCTCGTCGTGCTTGTGGAAGCGGACGTGGGTGAAGAACTCGCGCGTGCCGGAGTCGCCGAAGGCGCCGTAGGTGAGGCTGTCCGCCGCCTCGGGCCCGGAGCAGGTCTCGACGAGGTCCTGGTCGACGGTCACCGTGCACGACGCGACCCACGGCGTGCCGGCGACCATCCGCTCCCAGCGCTCCTCGATCGGCACGACCCGCCCTCCTCGAACGTCAGGTGCGGCTGGTCGTGCATGCAGTCGAGGCACTGGACGACCGCCTCCTGGATCTCCTCGACCCGCTCGGCGGCCTCGCCCGATGTCCGGGTCGACCTTGAGGATCGCGTCGTAGTGGACCTGGGCCTCGAGGCGCGTGCGACCAGCAGCGGTAGCAGCGAAGCCAGGCGCTGCGATCGCCGTTCACGCCCTCCATCAGCTCCCTACGGCGTTGCGCACCTCATGACACCTGCTCTCAGCGTAGCTCGCCGCGGAGCAGCGAATGCATGACCATGTCCCGGCGCGCGCCCTTGATCGGCTGGTAGTCGCGCAGGACGCCCTCGCGCTTGAAGCCGGCGGCTCGCGGGCGACGCCCTGCGACGGCCCGGTTCTCGGGCTCGGCGCAGATCTCGATCCGCTCGGCGCCGAGCTCGTCGAACGCGAAGCGGCAGAGCAGGCGCGCGGCGCGCGCGTGGCGACGCCCTGGCGCCGCGCCCACGGCGCGACCAGGTAGCCGACGTCCCAGCGGCCGGCGTCGACCGCGTGGCGGCGGATGCCGACCGTCCCAGGAAGTCGCCGGAGTCGGCGTCGACGACGACCGCCTCGCAGGCCCGCGCCCGCTCGGCGGCGGCCTCCGCGCTGCGGCGCTGAACGCGTCGGGCGTCCGCCTCGCCGTAGGGCGAGGGCACGGTGGTGTAGCGCTGGATCGCCGGGTCCTGGCAGGCCTCGACGATCGCCGGAATGTCGGCTGTCCGGCAGCCGAGCCTGACTCGCACGCGGCCGTCCGAGAGCCCCTCGACCGGGAACTCGATCGGCCGCAGTCGCTCAAGCCGTTGAGCCGGCGGGCGCCGCGTCGCGGTCGCGCTCGGCGACCAGCTCGGCGATCTCGCCCATGATCCGGTTGAGGTCGAAGTCCTTGGGCGTGTAGACGCGGGCGACGCCGGCCTCGTCGAGGTACTGGGCGTCGGCCGCCGGGATGATGCCGCCGACGATCACGGGCGCGTCGACGCCCTGCTCGCGCATGAGGCGCACGGTCTCGGGCACCAGCTCGCGATGCGAGCCGGAGAGGATCGAGAGGCCGACGACGTCGACGTCCTCCTCGTTCGCCGAGGCGGCGATCTGCTCGGGCGTGAGCCGGATTCCCTGGTAGACGACCTCCATGCCGACGTCGCGGGCGCGGACCGCGATCTGCTCGGCGCCGTTGGAGTGGCCGTCGAGGCCGGGCTTGGCCACGAGGATCCGGATCCGGTGGCCGATCGGCCTCCGATACGCGCGCTCGACCTTCTCGCGCGCGCTCCGCCAGCAGCTCCGCGTCGGCCTGGGAGGTCGGCGCCGCCAACGCCGGTCGGGCCGCGGTAGTCGCCGAAGGCGTCGCGAAGGACGCCGGCCCACTCGCCGGTGGTCGCGCCCGCCTTGGCGGCGCGCGATCGTCGCGGGCATGATGTTGGCGCTCTCGTCCGCGGCCGCGGCGGCGAGATCGGCGAGCGCCTGCTCGACGGCGGCTCGTCGCGCTCGGAGCGCCAGCGCTCGAGCGCCTCGACGCACTCGCGCTCGACCTCGGGGTCGGGCGTGAGGATGCCGCCGTCGGCGCCGGCGGTGAGCGGCGAGTCCTCGGTCTCGGTGAAGCAGTTCTGGCCGATGACCTTCAGCTCGCCCGCCTCGATCTTCGCGACGCGCTCGCGGTGGGAGGCGACGAGCTCGGCCTTCATGTACGGGCACGGCCTCGACGGCGCCGCCCTGCTCGGCGACGACCGCCATCTCCTCGCGGGCGCCCTCGACGCAGCTCGGCGACGAGGCCCTCGATCACCTTCGAGCCCTCGAAGATGTCGGGGTAGTCGAGCAGGTCGGTCTCGTAGGCGAGGATCTGCTGGATCCGCAGGCTCCACTGCTGGTCCCAGGGCCGCGGCAGCCCGAGCGCCTCGTTCCAGGCCGGCAGCTGGATCGCGCGGGCGCGCGCGTTGCGTCCCGAGCGTCACCGCGAGCGCCTCGAGGACGATCCGCGGCACGTTGTTCTCGGGCTGCGACTCGGTGAGGCCGAGGGAGTTGACCTGCACGCCGTAGCGCATCCGCAGGAGCTTCGGCTCGGTCACGCCGTAGCGCTCGCGGCCCAGCTCCTCCCAGAGCTCGGACATCGCCCGGAGCTTCGCGTGCTCCTCGATGAAGCGAACGCCGGCGTTGACGAAGAAGGAGATCCGGCCGAAGACCTTGGGGAAGTCCGCCTCCGCGACCTGCCCGCGCGCCTTGACCTCGTCGAGGACGGCGATCGCGGTCGAGAGCGCGTAGGCGATCTCCTGGACCGGCGTGGCGCCCGCCTCCTGGAGGTGGTAGCTGCAGACGTTGGTCGGGTTCCAGCTGGGGATCTCGTTGACGGTGAAGGCGACCGTGTCGGCGATCAGCCGCATCGAGGGCCCGGGCGGGAAGGCGTAGGTGCCGCGCGAGAGGTACTCCTTGATGATGTCGTTCTGGGTCGTCCCCGTCAGCTTGGCGCGCTCGACGCCGTTCTCCTCGGCGACCGTCACGTAGAGGCCGAGCAGCCAGGCGGCGGTCGCGTTGATCGTCATCGACGTGTTCATCTCGTCGAGCGGGATGCCGTCGAAGAGCGCGTGCATGTCGCCCTTGTTGGCGATCGAGACGCCGACCTTGCCGACCTCGCCGCGGGCGAGGACGTGGTCGGGGTCGTAGCCCGTCTGCGTCGGCAGGTCGAAGGCGACCGAGAGCCCGGTCTGGCCCTTGGCGAGGTTGCGGCGGTAGAGCTCGTTCGAGCGCCGGGCGTCCGAGTGCCCGGCGTAGGTGCGCATCACCCAGGGGCGGTCGGGTTGCTCCAGGCGGTGCTCGCCCGTCTGTGCTCATGCCCACATTCTCCCGCAAAGCGGTGATGGGTGAGCAAGACGCGCATCCGGGTAGCGTGCGGTGAATGCCCGCGGCTCATCGATGCGATGCACCTTGGCCGCGACCGGGTGATCGGCGCCCACGAGCTGCCGGCAGCGGATCGTCGTACCCGGGGCCGGCGTCGGCGTGGAGACGCTGCTCTCGGGCCTCGCCGACGAGCCGCGGCGCCCTGCTCCTCACCCACATCCACCTGGACCACGCCGGCGCGACGGGGGTCCTCTGCCGCCGCTTTCCCGCCCTGCGCGTCTACGTCCACGAGGCCGGCGCGCCGCATCTGGTCGACCCGGAGAAGCTCCTGCGCAGCGCGGCGCGCCTCTACGGCGATGACATGGACCGCCTCTGGGGCGAGGTCGCCCCGGTCCCCGCGGAGCGCATCGAAGCGCTCGGCGACTCCGGGACCGTCGAGGGATTGCGCTACGCGCACGTCCCCGGCCATGCCAGCCACCACGTCGCCTACCTCGACGAGTCGAGCGGCGACGCGTACGTCGGCGACACCGGCGGCGTCCGGATCCCGCCATCCGGGCGTGACGGTCGCGCCGACGCCGCCGCCGGACATCGACCTCGAGGCCTGGCGTCGATCGCTCGATCGGATCGCGAGCTGGAAGCCCGAGCGGCTGCGGCTCACCCACTTCGGCGCCTACGGCGCCGCCGAGCAGCTCAATGCGGCGCGAGCCGCCATCGAGACAGCGGCCGAGCGCTCGCAGGCCCGCGACGAGGAGGCGTTCATGGCCGCGGTCGAGTGCTGACCTGGAGTCCGAGCCGGACGATCTCGCGGAGCGGTTCCGCCAGGCGGTGCCGCCGGACCAGGCGTGGCTGGGCCTGGAGCGCTACTGGCGCAAGCGGGAGGAATGATTCGCCGCACCGGTCCGTTCGGCCTCCTGACGGGTTCAATCACTACCCTGATGACTGCCATGGGAGCCAGAAAGCGGAAGGGGCTGGTGGGCCTCTCGGTCCTCGTCGCGATCCTCCTCAGCGCGGCCGTCGCCGCGGCTTCGGCGATCGTGATCATCTACGTCAACAACTTTCGCTCCGCGGGCCGCGCCCACCAGCTGAGCTCGATCGCCAACCACCACTGCAACAAGAAGGTGAACGGCGGCAACCTGAAGATCCTGATCTCGCACAACCCCAACACCTGCAACTACCGAGTGCCGGTCGAGGCCGACGGGCCGAAGTCGAATCTGGACCTGCAGGCGGACTTCAAGCTCGGCAAGGAAACGGACGCGCGTCTGCGCAAGAGCGCGCGGTTCGGGTTCCGGATGCGCGCCAACGCGCTCAAGAAGTACTACGAGCTTCGGGTCTTCCCGAAGAAGCACAAGTTCGTGCTGCGGCGCTCGCCAGACGGCGACAACTTCCCGGTCCGGGGCAAGAGCAAGGCGATCAAGCCCGTCGGGCACTTCACCACCATCCAGATGCGGACGTTCGGCCACCGGATCACCGTCTACTTCGGTGGGAAGAAGGTCGTGGACGTCCAGGATCCGGATCCGGGTGATCTGCCGGGTGGCCAGCTCCAGGTCTTCGCCGGCGTCGGCAAGCACTCCTCGCGCGACGCGTCCTTCCAGCTCGACGACGTCCGCGTCTCCGTCAAGAAGCCCTAGGGCCCTCCGACCTGACCTCGACCGAGACCATCGAGCGCCCGCGCACCGGACCCCCCGGCGGGGGCCTCGGCGGCAACTGGATGGTGATCGTCCTCAACGACGATCACAACACCTTCGACCATGTCGCCAAGACGCTCGCCGACGTGGTGCCCGGGATCACGCTCGACAGCGGCTACGCGCTCGCGGACCGCATCCACAACTCGGGGTCGGCGACGGTCTGGACCGGGCCAAGGGAGCCCGCGGAGCTCTACTGGGAGCAGCTCGACGCGGCCGGCCTGACGATGGCCCCGCTCGAGTCGCACTAGCCGGTCAGCGCCGCGCCCGGAGCGCGGCGAGGTCGATGGCGCGCGAGCCGGCGCCGGCGGGTGCGCTCGTGCGCGCCGACCGCGACCGCTCGTGGCCGTCCGCGAGCGGCAGCTCGTAAACGCGGGGGCGGGCTTGGGGGAGGAATCTACGAAGCATTCGGGGTCCACCTTCTGGATCGAATCGGGTTACGAACCCATGGTGCCCGCGGGCGCGAATAAGTGCAACAGGAAATTATAGACGCCATGATAAGGTGAACTTATGCTCGATGTGAAGCGGATGCGCATCCTCCGCGAGGTGGCGAGTCGTGGCTCGTTCTCCGCCGCGGCCGACGCGCTCTTCCTCTCGCAGTCCGCGGTGAGCCAGCAGGTGGCGACCCTCGAGCGCGAGGTGGGGATGCCGCTCCTGGCCCGATCCAGCGACGGTCCCCGCCTGACCGATGCCGGCGCCTCGCTGCTGGCGCACGCCGACGCCGTGATCGCACGGCTCGACGAGGCCGAGCGCGAGCTCGGCGAGATCGCCGGCCTGAAGGCCGGGCGCCTGCGGCTCGCGAGCTTTCCGAGCGCCAGCGCGACCCTGGTCACCCGCGCCCTCTCGGCTTTCCGAGAGCGCCATCCGGGGATTCAGCTGCAGTTCTCCGAGCACGAGCCGGAGGAGTCGCTGCCGCTCCTGCGTCGAGGGGAGATCGACCTGGCGGTGCTCTTCGACTACCCGTCGCTGCCGGCGGCGGACGACCGCGACCTCGACCGTGTCGTGTTGCTCACCGAGTCCCTCCACGTCGCCCTGCCCGCGGGACACAGGCTGGCCGGCGCCGACGCGGTCCGCCTGGCGGACCTTGCCGAGGAGCCGTGGCTGTGCAGCGCGCGGCCGAGCAGCTGCTCGGAGGTGATCACCGAGGCCTGCCGGGAGGCAGGGTTCGAGCCGCAGATCGCGTTCGAGTCGGATGACTACTCGGTCCTGCAGGGCTTCGTGGCGGGCGGGCTCGGCGTCACCCTGCTGCCCGACCTCGCCCTGGCTGCGCTGCGCGAGGATGTCGTCATCCGCGCGGTGGCGCCGACGGCCCCACAGCGACGGGTGTGGGGCGCCGTTCGGGCGCAGGGAGCCCGCTCGCCGGCTGCCGACGCCATGCTCGAGATCCTCCGCCAGGCGGGAGAGGAGCTCGTCGCCGAAGCGGCGAGCGCAGCCGATGCCGGCGCGACCGCGCGGCGCGGCCGCTCAGGCGCGAAGCGCGCGAAGCAGGCCGCGACCGCGTAGCGGCCGGTGCCGGCCGCGCTCCGACGCGGCCTCGCGACGGGCCGCGCGCTCTTCGAGCAGGACCCGGAGGCCGACGGTCCGGCGGAAGGGGTCGGCGACGAAGGCGCCCGTGGGCAGCGAGAGCACGGCCACCGCTGAGCTGTCCACCTCGGCGACCAGCCACGGGCCCTCGGGGAGCCGCTGCGAGTCGAGCGCCGCGACCGCCGCAAGCCTGCCGCTGAGGTCGGTTTCGACCTCGCGGATCGAGACGCCGCGCTCGGCGTGGCTTCGCAGCTGAGTTCTCTGGCTACGGTCGAACATGGGCGTCACCTCCGGTCGGGAAAGCTGGTGGAAGTCCAGGTTCGCACCGCCGGTCGATAAGCGCAACAGGATGTTCTGCTAGCGCCGATAAGGCGGTCTAATGGCTGGTCTGGGGTCTTGTGGCGAGATCGACGTTTGCAGCGCTATGGGGGGCAAACGTCGATCTCGATGATTCGCACGGCAAATTCCGCACGGAAGTAGCGCACCGGCGCGCGGGAGTGGGTTCCTCGTTGCCCTGTTGTTATTCGTCGAGGGCGCTAGAGCCCGAGCGCCCGCTACTCAGCGCCGGCTTTGACGGCCGGTTCCTCGGCGGGGCGCGCGTCCGCGTCGGCCGTCAGCGTGTGCCAGCCCGGAAGCAGCGGCTTGGCGTAGTAGCTCATCGCCTCCTGGCGGAGGGCGGCGACCTCGTCGGAGGCCCAGTAGCGCTCGAAGTCGGCCCTGTCCTCCCAGGTCGTGATCTGGCGGAAGTGGAGGGGGTCGTCCTCGTTGCGGGTCAGGAACGCGCCTTGGCGCCGAACGCGAGGGCGCGATCGAGCGCCGGCCTCCAGATCTCGTACCAGCGCGTCGCGCCGGAACGGCGTGATGTGCCACTCGATGTAGTGGACCTCGGCACGGCGGCGGGATCCTATCGGCCGCCCGGCGCTAGGCGCCGACCTCGGCCCAGATCGCGCCCGTCGCCGTCCTCGTGCTTGCCCTCGTCGTTGTCGGTGGCGCCGACGCGGATCGTGATCTTGCCGGTGTGGCGGTTCTCGTGGAGCATCTGGTGCGCCTCGGGGACGCCGTCGAAGTCCATCGCCTCGGAGAGCACCGGGCGGACCTTGCCCTCGGCCATCAGCTGGTTGGCGCGGGTGCACTCGTACGCGTTGGCGAAATGCGAGCCGAGGATCTCCTTCTGCTTCATCCACAGGTAGCGGACGTCGAAGTCGAGGTTGTAGCCCGAGGTGGCGCCGCAGATCACGACCTTGCCGAACGGCTTCACCGTGAACACCGAGGTCGGGAACGTCGCCTGGCCGACGTGCTCGAAGACGATGTCGGGGGCGTCGCCGAGGATCTCCTTGACCCGCTTGGCGAACCCGCGCGAGGCCTTGAAGCGCTCCTTGTCGGCCGCCGGGTCGGCCGCGGGGTGGTTGGCGTCGGTGCGCATCATCTCGCCGAACTCGGCGCGGTTGATGTAGTCGACCGCGCCGAGCTGCTTGACCAGCTCGCCCTTCTCGTCGGAGGAGACGACGCCGACCGCGTTCGCGCCCGCCGCCTTGCAGAGCTGGATCGGCGAAGACGCCGAGGCCGCCGGCGGCGCCCCAGATCAGCACGTTGTGGCCGGCCTGGAGGTTGCAGCGGTTGAACAGCATCCGGTAGGCGGTGAAGTAGGTGAGCCCGTAGGCCGAGGACTCGACCCAGGAGAGGTTGCGCGGCTTCGGCAGGAGCTGCTGGGCCTGGACCTTCGTGAACTGGGCGAACGAGCCCCAGGTCGTCTCGTAGCCCCAGATCTCCTGGCTCGGCGCGGCCATCGGGTCGAGGCCGTGGACCTCGACGTCCTCGTAGGAGGCCTGGTTGCAGTGGATCACGACCTCGTCGCCGGGCTGCCAGCGGGTCACGCCCTCGCCGACCTTCCAGACGACCCCGGAGGCGTCGGAGCCGCCGATGTGGTGGCCGTACTCGGGGTGGTCGCCGTAGCCGAACACCGAGACCGGCTTGCCGAGCGACGCCCAGACGTTGTTGAAGTTCACGCCGGCCGCCATCACGCGGACGATCACCTCGAAGGCGCCGGGCTCCGGGACCTCGATCTCCTCGAGCTGGAAGGCGTCCTTGGGCTCGCCCTCGCGCTCCTGGCGGATCACCCAGGCCGCCATCGTCTCCGGCAGCGTCGCCCGGCTCCACGTCGAGCTTCGAAACTTCTGCAACGTCTACGGCCACGGTTCTCCTTCGGGCGGGGGTCGAGAGCGGGTGCATGGTAGCCAGGCGAACGCGGTCCGAGGGCCGCTGTCAGGATTCCGTCGGGCCTCGCGACTACCTTCGTGAGTCCCCATGGAAGCATCCGAAAGACCACAGCTCCCCCTCGACCACGGCGGCGACGGCACGGTACGCGCCCTCGACGGGCGGATCCTGATCCAGGACCTCACCGTCGACGACGAGCGCGCCGCGCATCTCGTCCGCGAACGTCAGCAGCTCGGCAAGCCCCCGGCGGACACGGTACGCAAGGCGATCGAGATCGGCGCCCGCGTCCTCGACAGCGAGGAGACGGCAGCCAACGTCGATTACGTGCGGGCGGAGCTGGGCCGCGGGCTCGGCAAGGTCAGCAAGGAGCTCACCGAGCAGGCCGACGCCGCGATCGAGGGCCTGGCCGAGCAGATCGCCGCCAGCTTCGGGCCCGAGCGCAGCGACTCGGTGCAGGCGCAGATCAGGGAGATCGTCGCCAAGGCCGGCGAGGAGCAGCGTCTGGCGATCGGCCGGCTGTTCTCCGCGGAGGGAGGGGCGAACCCACTGGCTGACTTCAAGGCCGGCGTGGTCCGCGCCCTGCAGGCCGCGGACGTCAAGCGGCAGGCGGACGAGGAGGCAAACCGCAAGCGAATCGAAACGCTCACGCGTGAGATCGTCGAGCTCAAGGAAGGCCGCGAAGGCGACAAGCGCGTCGCCGAGGCCGAGGACGCCGGCACTCGCAAGGGGTTCAGCTTCGAGGAGCGGGTCCACGACTCGCTCGAGTACCTCGCGAGCGTGTGCGGCGACGTCGCCACGCACACCGGGGCGCGAGGCCGCCGAGGGCGGTGGCAAGAAGGGCGACATCCTCGTCGAGCTGGGCGCCGCAAGCGGTCCGGCCGTGGGGCGGATCGTTTTCGAGGCGAAGGACAAGAAGCTCTCGAAGAACGAAGCCTGGCGGGAGCTCAACGAGTGCATGGACCGCCGCGCGGCGGGGTTCGGCGTGCTGGTCGTGGCCGGCGAGGATCGTGTGCCCTCGGGGCGCGAGACCCTCACCGAGTACGAGGGCAACAAGCTCATCGTGGCGGTGGAGCGAGAGGCGCCCGGCGGCCTGCCGCTCGAGGTCGCCTACCGCCTTGCGGCTGCGAGGGTCCGCCAGTCCCGCGACAACGACCTCAAGGTCGATCCAGCCGCCGTCAGAGACACGGCCGAGGAGGCGATCTCACTGCTGAAGCACGCTCAAGCGATCCGCTCCACGCTAACGGGCATCCAGACCAGCTCGGACAAGGCAAAGACCAGCCTCAACACGCTGGTCGAGGCCCTGAGGCTGAAGCTCGAGCGGATCGAGTCGCTCGTCGCCGCTGGCGGCGAGGACCATTGACGCGGACGGCTGCGCCGTCCTTACACGCTGGTTTCGGGGCTGAAGCCCCTCACCCGAATAGCTAGGGCTGCAGCAGGTCGTTCTGGGAGGAGCGGCGCTCCGGCCCCACCTCGACGGTGCCGGAGCGGATGTTGGCGGCGCCGCCCGCGATCGCCTGGTAGGTGCCCTGCTTCAGCTCGGTCTTGATCGTCGTGACCGCGTTTGGCTCGATCGTGCCGCTCGACGCCGTGGTCTTCCCGGCGTCGTCCTTGAGGATGAAGCTGGCCGGGTGGTCGGAGAGGTTCGCGACGGTGAAGACGGCAATCCCGGCGCCGAACTTGTCCGGGGAGACGTTGACGCTGCCGGGGCCGATGCTGGCCGTCGTTTCGATCGGCGACGGCGCGCGCGCCTCGTTGGCGAAGTCCTTGGAACCGCACCCTGCTATCAGCCCGCTCGCGAGCAGCAAAACGAGCGCAGGCGACCACGCTCTCCTCACTCGCCCAAGGCCTCCGACCTCATGCGAGCAAAACCCTAGATCATCCAGCGGCCGCCAGGCGACGATTCACCCATTCCGGGCAGAAAACGGCAGGTCGACCACCTCGGCCTCGACCGCCCGCTCGCCGACGCTCACGCGGTCGCCAACGGCACCCTCGCGCCGGAGGATCGCGAGCGCGAGTCGGCCCGAGTGCGGGGGAGAGAGCCGCCGAGCCGACTGTCCCGAGCTCGCGGTCCGCGCCGCTGACGACGTCGCCGGCGGCGACGCCCGTCACGGGCCGCAGCCCGCGCAGTTGTCGGTTGGGCCTGCCCTTGTAATGAAGCCGCGCGACCGTTTCCTGGCCGATGTAGCAGCCCTTCGTGAAGCTCACGGCGCGCTCGGCGATCCCAGCTTCCGCCGGCATCGTCCCCGCGTCCATGTCGTGCCCGAACCGCGGGCGCCCGGACTCGACGCGAACGATTTCGGCCGCCTCCTCCGAGACCTCGGCCACGCCCGACGACGCCAGGCCCGCGGCGACCGCGCCCACGTCCTCCGCGGGCACGACCAGGTCGACGCCCAGGTCGGTCGCCACCGCGTGGACCCGCACGCCTCCCACCTGCGCCTCGGCATGTGCGTGCTCGGGAGCGAGGGGCGGTGCGCCGGAGAGGCTGGACGCGGCAGGACCGATCACGGAGATCACGACGAGCTCGGGTTGCGTGATCTCCACATCGCTGCCGAGGCGGTACAGGTTGAAGTGGGTCAGCACCGCGGCGGCCCCGGCCTGCTCGGTGCCGAGCGCGAATCGCTGCGGTTCGAGGCGCAGCACGCGCATGTCCGACTGCATGTGTCCCTTGCGGTCCAGCAGCGCGGCATAGCAACCCTGACCCGGCGCCAGCTGCTCCACGTCGTTGGTGATCTGACCCTGCAGGAGCTCGGCGGCGTCGGGGCCGGCGAACTCGATTGCCATGCGGTCTCGCCGCAGCCACCCGGCGCTCTCGCGCAGCTCGCGGTACTGGCCGTCGATCTCGATGCCCGCGTGGGTTGCCACGAACCGATTGTAGGAAGCGGCGCTCACCGCTCCCTCGGCTCGTAGATATTTAGCCTCGTCTAAACTATGCTTGAGCCATGTCGCACACCCGGACGTCGAGCAAGGCCAATCCCGCCAAGCGGCGGAGCGCACCGGCCACGCCGGCCAGCGAGGCCGTCGAGGACTACGTCAAGGCCATCTACGCGCTCGCCACGCACGCCGACGCGGCGGTCAGCACCAACGCGCTCGCGAAGCGCCTAGGCGTGGCGCCGTCCTCGGTGACGGCGATGTGCCGGCGACTCGCCGAGATGGGGCTGGTCACCCACGAGCCCTACCGAGGGGTCGAGCCTGACGCCGGACGGGGAGCACCTGGCTCTCGAGGTGATCCGCCACCACCGGCTGATCGAGCTGTTCCTCGTCGAGGCACTCGGCATGCCCTGGGACCGCGTCCACGACGAGGCCGAGGTGCTGGAGCACTACATCTCCGAAGAGGTCGAGCGGCGGATCTCCGAGCGGCTCGGGGACCCGGCGCGCGATCCCCACGGCGACCCGATCCCGTCACCCGACTTCGCGGTCGCCGTCGACCGCACGGTCCCCCTGGCGGGGCTCGGGGTGGGCGAGAGCGGCCGCTTCGCGCGCGTCTCCGACTCCGACCCGCGGATGCTCCGCTACCTCGACGAGCGCCACATCCGCCCCGGGGCCACGCTCAGGGTGCAAGGCGTGGAGCCCTTCGGCGGGCCGACGCTGGTCGCGGTCCGCGGCGTCGAGCACGCGCTTGGCGCGGAGCTCGTGGCGAAGATGCGCGTCGAGCCCGAGGCGGAGGCGTGAACCGCGTTCTGGAGCAGGCGATCGACGCGGTCGCCGAGCCAACGCCGCACGTCGAGGACGTACTTCCGGGCGAGGCCGCCATCAACGAAGCGGCGCGCCGCTCGCTCGACGGGCACGCGCGGGGGGCTCACCGCATCCTGCCCTTCCTCGGCCCGGCCTTCGTCGCGGCCGTCGCCTACATCGACCCCGGCAACTTCGCGACCAACATCGCGGGCGGCGCCAAGTTCGGATACCTGCTGCTCTGGGTGGTGCTCGCGGCCAACCTGATCGCGATGGTGGTCCAGACGCAGTCCGCGAAGCTCGGCATCGCCACCGGAAAGAACCTTCCCGAGCTCTGCCGCGAGCGCTTCAGCCGCCGGGCGTCGGTAGGCCTGTGGCTCCAGGCCGAGGTCGTCGCCATGGCTTGCGACGTTGCCGAGGTGGTCGGGGCGGCGCTCGGGCTGAACCTGATCTTCGGCATCCCGCTGTTCCCGGCGGCGCTGCTCGCCGGCGCCGGGGCGTTCGCGATCCTGGCGCTCCAGCAGATGGGCTTCCGTCGGCTGGAGGTCGTGATCGCCGTGATGGCGGGCGTCGTCCTCGCCGCCTTCGTGGCCGAGCTCTTCTACGCCGATCCCGACGGCGGCCAGGTCGCTCTGCACCTGTTCAAGCCGGGCTTCGCCGGCACCGAGAGCATCCTGCTGGCCACCGGGATCATCGGCGCGACGGTCATGCCGCACGTCGTCTATCTGCATTCCGCCCTGACCCAGCGGCGGATCGTCGGCCGCAACGCCGGCGAACGCCGGCGGATCCTGGGCTTCGAGCGAATGGACGTCGTCATCGCGATGAGCCTCGCCGGCTTCGTCAACATCTCGATGATGATCATGGCCGCGGCGCTCTTCAGTGGCGGCGCGCTGGGCTCGATCGAATCGATCGAGGGTGCCTTCCACGGCCTCAAGCTGACGGTCTCCGACAACGCGGCGACCATCTTCGGAGTCGCGCTGATCGCCTCCGGATTCGCCTCGACCTCGGTGGGGACGATGGCCGGGCAGGTGGTGATGCAGGGCTTCATCCGCCGCCGCATCCCGATCTTCGTACGCCGCGCCCTCACGCTGGCGCCGGCGCTGATCATTATCGCGGTCGGCATCGCGCCGACCGACGCGCTCGTCATCAGCCAGGTCGTCCTCTCGTTCGGGATCCCGTTCGCGCTCATCCCGGTGGTCCTGATCGCGAGACGCCGTGACGTGATGGGGAGCCTCGCGAACCCGCCGTGGCTGACCGCGCTCGTGGGCGTCCTGGCGGCTCTGATCATCGCGCTCAACGCCTTCCTGCTGTTCGAGCTCTTCACCTAGGGCTCCGGGTAGGCTCCCCGCCATGCCGCTGGCCCCCGACTTCCAGTCGATCGTCGACTCCCTTCCCGATGACTGGACCGACGTTTCGCTCGACCTGCGGCTTCGCGACGAGGACCGCTACGTCGACGCCGCGACGATCCTCACCCAGGTGAACGTGCAGCCCTACTCGCAGGCCGAGTGGCATTTCCGCATCAACGTCGCGCACCGGTTCGGCCACGCGGCTGCGGCCGAGACCGTGCGGGGCACGCTCGAGCTCCTCGACGCCGAGGGGATCGAGGGCGAGATGAACGTCCGCGAGTGGCATGAGGGCCGCGCCGAGGTCGTGCAGATGTGGGGCCGCCCGGAGTCGGTGCGCCGCGACTTCCGGGCCCGACGCAGCCTCTGAGCGAATCGAATTCGACGTTTGCAGCGAATGAGGGGGCAAACGTCGGAGTCGGCGTTCAGGTCGGCGGGGATCCGCTGCGGATGTTCAGATCGAACAGCTGGTTGACCTTCGGGGGGTCGCTCACGATCCGATGCGCCGCCTCCCATTTGGGCCACGTCCGCAGCCAGGCGCCTCGGAAGCTGCCGTCGTGGGCGAAGGCGTTGGCTCGCTCGAGCGCGTTGAGCTCGGCCCGCTGCTCCTCGCGATCCAGGCCGCTTGCGCCGCCGAGCAGATCATCGAGTGCTCGGCCAGGTGTCCTCGTTGCAAACTCGTAGCCCTGACGCGTCGCTCCAACCATCGCCTTGACGAGTTTCGGATCGGTTCGCAGCTCCTCGCGGCTCGTCGTCAGGACCAGCTCCGGGTAGCGCGGCGCGCCGAAGTCGTCGACGCGAAACTCCGGACCGGCATTCCGCGGCGCTCGAGCGTCACGCCCTCGGCGTTCCAGAAGGCCGTCGCCGCGTCGACCCTGCCCGCGGCCAGGGCCGCGACCGCTTCGAAGCCGATCGTCACGCGGTGAACGGAGGCGGGGGAGAGGCCCGCGGCCCCGAGGACCGAGTCGAGCACGGCGTCGTCCGACGGCAGCCCGGTCACACCGACGGTCTTGCCGGCGAGGTCCGCCGGCGTGCGGATCTCGCTGCGGTTGCCGGCGATGACCGCCGCCAGCGGCCGCTCGACGATCGGCGCGACGCCGACGACGTCCAGGCCGCGTTCCCGAGCGATGGCGAGGTCGTGGATGTCCAGGATCGCGAACTCGGCGCGCCCGGCCTCGAGCAGCTTCGGGGCGTCGGTGGAGGACGACGGCTCGTGGACGGTCAGGTCGACGCCCCGCTTCGCGAAGAAGCCCTCCTCGAGCGCGGCGTAGATGCCGGCGTGGACGGCGTTCGGCGTGAAGTCGAGGACGAGGGTCGCCGCGGCCGCCTGCGAAGAGGCGCCCGGTTCAGCACCGCCCCCGCAGCCGGCCAAGGCGAGCGCCGGCGAGTGCGGCCGCCAGCAGCGCAGCGACCGATCTCATTTCCGCGGATGACGGCTAGAGGATAGGCTCGACCCCGTGGCCGACCACCACCTGCTCGGATCGAGCTGCTCGCCTTCGTCGAGATCCCCAAGGGGAGCCGCAACAAGTACGAGTACGACGAGGGGATCGGAGCAGGTCATCCTCGACCGCTTCCTCTCCTCGTCGACGGTCTATCCCACCGACTACGGCTTTCTCATGGGCCACCGCGGGCGCGACGGCGACCCGCTGGACGCCATGGTCTGCGTCTCCGAGCCGACCTTCCCGGGCTGCGTCATCCCGGTGAAGCCCGTCGCGCTCTTCGTGATGCGCGACGAGAAGGGCGAGGACGACAAGATCGTCTGCGTTCCCAACCACGACCCCGGCTGGAACACGGCGGAGACCCTGGAGGACATCCCGGAGATGCTCCAGCGCGAGATCACCCACTTCTTCTCGATCTACAAGCAGCTCGAGGGCAAGGAGGTCCAGGTCGACGGTTGGCGCTCCCGCGAGGAGGCGCTCGAGGTCATCGCCGACGGCAGCGCCTGCAGGTGGAGCACGACGCGGGGGGAGCGGCTAGACTGCCGCCCGCTCGCGCGCCGCCCGGTGCGCTTGACCCGACTTAGATCCACAGGAGGTACCACGAAGTGCAGGATCGAGGACTCGCCGCCTACATCGCCGAGCTCGTCGGCACGCTGATCCTGGTCTTCGCGATCGGCACCGTCGTGACGCTCTACGTCGCGACCAGCGCCGTCGGCGCAGACCGGCTCCGACTTCGCGGTGGTCGGCCTCGTCCACGGACTTCGTCCTCTTCGTGCTCATCGCCACGCTCGGCGGGGTCAGCGGCGGGCACTTCAATCCGGCGGTCACTTTCGCGGCGGCCATCCTGCGGCGGATCGACCCGATCGACGCCGTCGTCTACATCCTGGCGCAGCTCTCCGGCGCCGTCCTCGGCGCCCTGCTGGTCAAGGGCTTCCTGCTCGACGAGGGGCGCGCCGGCCATTACGGCGCCGCGTCGCTCAGCCCGCTCCTCGGCAGCCCCTTCGCAGGGCATGCTCGTCGAGGGCGTCGGCGACGTTCCTGCTCGTGCTGGCCGTCTGCGCGCGTCGCCTTCAACCCGCGGGCGCGCCAGGAATGGGCGCCGCTGGCGATCGGCCTGACCCTGGGGCTTCGAGGTCATGATCTTCGGCCCGCTGACCGGCGGCTCCGTGAACCCGGCCCGCTGGTTCGGCCCGGCGCTGATCGGCAACCTGTTCAGCCGCGGTCTGGCTCTACGTCGTCGGCCCGCTCCTCGGTGCGTCGGCGGCGGCGCTGCTCTACCGCTTCGTGATCGCGGGGCCGCAGTTCGGGCTTGGGCCCGAGCCGCCCACGAGCGACGCCGAGGCGGTCGAGAACGTGGCGACCGACGTCGAGACCGCGGCTCGCCCCAAGCGTTAGACGGCGGAACCGGACGGCCGCGTGACGGCCGTTCGCTAGCGTGAGCGCATGCGGCGCGTCACGTTCTCGCGCAACTTCACGCTCTCGCTGTCGCGGACCTGTCGCTGCTACTGCAAGTACTGCTCGTTCGCCACGCGCCAGGCGCACCTCTACTCGCCGGAGGAGGTCGAGCGACGCCTCGACGAGGCGGTCCGCCGCAACGCCAAGGAGCTGCTGGTCCTCACGGGCGAGCTGCCCGAGGTCAACCCCGAGGTCGCGGGCCGGCTGGCGGACCACGGGCACGACGACTTCGTCTCCTACGTCGTCTGGGCCTGCGAGCGCGCTCTCGAGCGGGGGCTGCTGCCACACACGAACCTCGGGCGTCCTCGACCGCGGGCGACCTCGCCCGCCTGCGCGAGGTCACCGCGTCGCAGGGCCTGATGCTCGAGTCGATCATCCGACGACTCTGGGGACGGTCCACGCCGGGCTCGCCGACGAAGCACCCGGCCCGGCGCCTCGAGACGATCGAGGCCGCCGGCGAGCTCCGGATCCCGTTCACGAGCGGGATCCTCGTCGGGATCGGCGAGACCGAGGAAGAGCGCGTCGCATCGCTGGAGGCCCTCGCCGAGGTCCAGGCGCCGCCACGGCCACATCCAGGAGCTGATCCTCCAGAACTACGTCCCGCACCCCCGCTACTACGGGCAGGAGGTGGCCGAGATCGCCGATGGGGCGTCGCGGGAGCGGTGGGAAGGGCCGCAGCGCGCAGCCGCAGTCCGCAGAGGAGGCGTTGCCCGAATGGGCGACGCCGATCACGCTCGACGACATGAGGCGGCTGGTGCGGGAGTGCAGGCGCCTGATGCCCGACGTGGGCATCCAGGTGCCACCCAACCTCTCGGACTGGTGGGTCGACCTCGTGCGCGAGGGCGCGACCGACCTCGGCGGGCTGTCGGCCAACGGCGACCACATCTCTCCCGAGCACCCCTTCCCGAGCCCGCATGAGACCCGCAAGCGGCTGGCCCCGCAGGGCTACGCGCTGACGGAGCGACTCTGCGCCTACCCGCAGTACCTCGACCCCGGCTGGATGGAGCAGGGCGTCCTCGACGTCGTGAAGCTCAAGTACTGGAGCTTCATCCCGCGGCACGGCTCCGGCCGGCGCACGGAGGCGCCCCCGGATCCGGAGCTCGCCCCGCAGGCGATCGAGAAGGGCCGGCGCGGGGAGGTGCTGACGCAGGAGGAGCTCACGGCGCTGTTCGCGGAGACGCGGCCGGAGGTGATCGAGGACATGCGCGTCGCCGCAGACGGGCTGCGGCGCGAGCTCGCCGGCGACGTCGCCACCTTCGTCGTCAACCGCAACATCAACTTCACCAACGTCTGCGTCGTCGGCTGCGCGTTCTGCGGGTTCGGCCAGGGCAAGCGCTCCCCCGACGCCTACCACGTCAGCGAGGACGACTTCGCGGCGCGCATCGAGGAGGCGGTGGCGTTCGGCGCGACCGAGATCTGCATGCAGGGCGGGATCCACCCCGACTACCAGCTCGAGGACTACGGGCGCTGGCTGCGGCTCGCGAAGCAGGTGGCCCCGAGCCTCCACCTCCACGCCTACTCGCCGATGGAGGTCCACTACATGTGCGAGCGCTCGGGCCGCTCACCGGACTCGGTCTTCGAGTACCTGATCGACGCCGGCCTCGGCTCCACGCCGGGAACCGCGGCGGAGGTCCTCCACGACGGCGTCCGCGCGCGCATCTCGCCCAACAAGCTGCCGGCGGCGCGCTGGGTGGAGATCATCGAGGCGTGCCACCGCTCCGGCCTGCGCTCGACCTCGACCGTCATGTTCGGGCACATCGAGGAGCCGTCCGAGCTCGCACGGCACATGAAGGTCGTCCGCGAGCTTCAGGAGCGCACGGGCGGGATCACCGAGTTCGTGCCGCTCAGCTTCATCCCGTTCAACACCCTGCTCGGGCGAACCCACGGCGTGGAGGAGATCTCGCGCGCGGAGAACCTCAAGCACACGGCGGTCTTCCGCCTGGCCCTGGGGCGCGAGATCAAGAACCTCCAGGCGAGCTGGGTGAAGATGGGGATCGACGCGGCCACCGAGAGCCTGCGCTGGGGCGTCAACGACCTCGGCGGCACGCTCATGGAGGAGAACATCTCGCGGATGGCGGGCTCCCAGCACGGCACCCGGCTCGAGCCCGACGACCTGATCGGCGCGGCCCGCCGGGCCGGCCGCACGCCGGCCCAGCGCACGACGCTCTACGACATCGTCGAGACCTACTGAGCCTGGGCCTGCGGCGGCGTGTAGCCGCGGTAGAGCACCCAGCCGGCCGTCACGACGGCGACCGAGAAGGTGATGATCGGGACGAACGCCCCGAGCACGCCGTCCGCGGCGAACGCGCCGCTGGTCGTGAAGACGACGCCGAAGGCGAGCGGTTGGGTGATCGCCGAGAGCGCCGAGAAGCCGGCGACCGGCGCGGGAAGGGCGCGGTGCCTATACCCCGCGATCGCGACCGCGGCCGAGAAGGCGGTGAACGCAGCCGCTCCGGGGCCGGCGACGAGAAGCCCGAAGTCGCTGATCGCCTGGGTGACGTAGGCATCGGGATCGCCCGGGCGGAACGCGGCCGTCGCCGTCGCGGTGATTCCGACGAGCAGCAGGGCGGCTCCAACGAGCCCCGACCCGAACGCGATCGAAGCCAGGCGCCCGCTCCCGCCCTCGGCGGCGGCGATCGCGCCGCGCAGGCTTCCCAGGAACCAGAGGAAGAAGAAGAGGCCGAGCCCGACGATCGTGACGCCGACTTGAATTCGGGTGCGGTGGTCAAAGAAGAACTTGCTCCATGCATCGCCCAGTGAGTCGAGGCTCGGAGCACCCGAGGTCACCAATCCGAAGCCAACGATGAAGAGGACGACGGCGACGATGCCGCCGAACGCTCCCATGCGTGCGTACCTGTCATTGCTCATTGTCTTGCTCCTTCCCTCGGGTGCCGCTCCGCCGAAATGATCTGCCGGGCAGCGGACGGATCGTGCGTCCAGGCACAATTCACGCATGAGAGTGATGCTCCTGCGCGAACAGCCCGGAGTGCTCGAGTCCGCGGACCTGCGCGAGCCCAAACCCGGCTCGGGCGAGATCCTGATCGCGGTTCGCGCGTGCGGCGTCTGCCGCACCGACCTTCACATCGTCGACGGCGAGCTCACGAAACCGAAGCTCCCGCTCGTTCCGGGCCACCAGGTGGTCGGCACCGTTCGCGAATGCGGCGAGGGTGCTGAGCGATTCGGCGTGGGAGACCGCGTTGGCATCCCCTGGCTCGGCTGGGCGTGCGGCGAGTGCCGCTACTGCCGAAGCGGCCGGGAGAACCTTTGCGAGCGCGCCCGGTTCACGGGCTACGACATCGACGGCGGCTACGCGGAGGTTGCGGTTGCCGACGAGCGGTTCTGTATTCCTCTTCCGGACGATCCCGACGACGTCCACATGGCGCCGCTTCTGTGCGCCGGGATGATCGGCTACCGGGCCCTGCGCGCCTGCGGCGATCCGGAGCGGCTCGGCCTCTACGGGTTCGGGGCGTCCGCGCACATCGTCTGCCAGGTCGCCGCCTACGAGGGGCGGCGGGTCTTCGCGCTCACTCGGCCCGGTGACGAGGACGGCCAGGCGTTCGCCCGCAAGCTTGGCGCGGAGTGGGCGGGGGACTCGGAGACCGGGCCGCCCGAGCCGCTCGACGCCGCAATCATCTTCGCGCCGGTCGGCGCCCTCGTGCCGGCGGTGCTGCGCGCGCTTGCGCCAGGCGGGACATGTGTGTGCGCCGGCATCCACATGAGCGAGATCCCGGCCTTCGCCTACGACGACCTCTGGCACGAGCGGACCCTGCGCTCCGTGGCGAATCTGACGCGCCGGGACGGCCTCGAGCTCATGGCGCTTGCGCCCGAGGTCCCGGTGCGGACCGAGGTGACGGCCTATCCGCTGCTTCAAGCGAACCGCGCGCTCGAGGACCTCCGCGAGGGTAGGCTCACCGGCGCCGCGGTTCTGCGGATCGACGAGACCTAGGAGGAAGCTGGTGGCCGACGCGACGGTGAAGACGATCGACGAGCTCGAGGCGAGCATGGGCGGTGGGTTCAAGCACGTGGCCCAGAGCCTCGGGATGACCTCGCTCGGGGTGAACATCCTCGACATCCCGCCGGGGTTCGAGGACTACCCGGAGCACGACCACTCCGAGGACGGCCAGGAGGAGCTGTACATCCCCATCGCCGGCAGCGCGACGATCACGATCGACGGCGACGAGCACCGGCTCGAGCCAGGCATGCTCGTGCGGGTCGGCCCCGGCACCTCGCGAAAGATCGTCACCGGCGAGAACTCGGTGCGCATCATCGCGCTGGGCGGGATCCCGGGCCAGGCATACCCGGCCGCGCGCTGATCAGCGGAACAAATCCTCCGTCTCGGGACGGCGGATGGCCGCCGCCCCCGGGCCGTCCTCACGCGTAACGCGACCCCCGAGGCCCCGGACCAGGACGACCGGCTCCCCGGCAGCTTTGTCACGGGCCAGGTCCGCGGCGCTCGCAACCTGGTCCGCAACGGCGATTGCCGTCGCGGACAGCTCGCGGCCCTCACGATCGGGGCGGCCGCGCCAGTCGTCGATCGGGTCGAGGCCTGCACAGCCGATGGCGACATCGGCCTGGCCCAGTCGCCAGGCGCGCCCGAAGCTGTCGGCGATCACGATGGCGGGGGCGCGGCCACACGCATCCCGGATCTCCGCCCGGATGCGCCGCGCGGAAACGTCGGGATCCTCGGGCAGCAGCACCACGCGGTCCTCGCCCGGAACGTTTGAGGCGTCGATCCCGGCGTTTGCGCACACGAGCCCCGACCACGTGCAGACGATCAGCACGCCGGGGGCCGACCGGATCACCTGCCTCGACTCGCCCAGGATGAGCTCGACCAGGCGGGGATCCCTTTCGACCTGCGCGGCGAGCTCGAGCGCCCGGTCGCTCGGCTCGACGACCCCCAGGTCGCAAACGCGCCCCTCGGATTTGGAGACAACCTTCTGAGAGATCGCGAGGATGTCGCCGTCGGCGAGGTCGGGGATTGCGCGCGACCATGGCGCCGAGCTCCATCCCCTCAGTCACCTCGGGCAGCCCGCCCACGGCTGTGACCGCGAACGAGCTCAAAGCTCGGCCAGCGCCTCGGCGGTTCGAGGAGCGCCGGCCGGATCGCCGCTGAGCGCCGCGCGCAGCTCCGCCAGGTCGTCCGGCGTGTCCAGGTCGAGCCCCAGCGACGGGACCTCGTCGACCTCGCCACGCAGCCCGCGCGCGGCAGCCAGCTCGAGGTGGCGCGAGCGGCTTCCAGGGCCGAACGCGGGGCCGACCGCGTCCGGCGGCGCCAGGACCAGCCCGTTCGTGCCCTCGCCGTGGCGGTCGGGGATCACGCCGACCCGACCCTCGGCCGCCCGGGCCAGGGCGGCGTCCAGCTCCACCGAGTCGAGCAGCGGGCAGTCGCCGGGCAGAAGCGCGGCGCAGCTCGCACCGAGGACCAGCGCCCTGACGATCCCGAGGGTGGCCGCCTCGGAGTGTCCCCGGTCCGATGGGTCGCGCAGCACCTCGATCGGCGTGGTAAGCCGCTGGGCCGCCCGCATCGCGACCCGCTCGGCGCGCGGCTCCCCGGTCACCACCACCACCTGCTCGGTGGCCTTGGCGCCGTCGATCGCGGTCAGGACGTCCTCGAGCATCGCGGCGAGCAGCAAGGAACGCCCGCGCTCATCGACGCTGTCCGCGAGGCGTCGCTTTGCCGCCGTGAAGCGCTTGACGGGAAGGATCACCGTCGCGTTCATACGCCGGTCAAGCCCTCGGCGAACTCCAGCACCTGCTCGGCGAGCTCCCGGCGGCCCTCGGCGCCCTCCATCAGCGTCGGGCAGCTGAAGACCGTGACGCCCTCGGGTCCCTCGTCCGGGTCGTCGGCGTCGACGACCATTGCGTCCAGAAGGCCCTCGTAGAGCGACGCCACACCGGCCGCGGTCGAGGGCCTGCCGATCGCCGCCATGAACGCCTCGGTTGGGCCCTTCACGGCGTGCCCAGCGACAAACGGACTCACCGCGATCACGGGGGCGCCAGACGCCGTGATCGCCTCGCGCATTCCGGGCACCGAGAGGATGGGGCCGATGGAGATGACCGGATTCGACGGGCCGATCACGATGACCTCCGCGGCCGCCAGGGCCTCGAGCACCGCGGGCGTCGGTCGGGCATCGCCCAGCCCCTCCACCTCGATCGCCTCGATCGGCGCCTCGCCGTGATCGAGGATCAGGAACTCCTGAAGCTCGCGCCAGCCCTCCGGCGTGTGGACGCGGGTGCGCACGGGTTCCTCGCACATCGGCAGCACCGCGGCCGCGACACCGAGGGCACGAGCGATCTGTCCCTGGGCGGCGGTCGAGGGTGCCGCCGGCGGCGAGGAACTCGGTCCGGTAGAGGCAAGTCGCAAGGTCCCGGTCCGATAGCTGAAACCAGCCCGGCGCGCCGAGCTGCTCGAGCCGGCCGTGCACGGTAAAGGTGTCGTCGCGGATTCCCCAGCCGCGCTCGGCGTCGATCTCGTCCGCAAGCCAGTAGGTCACGAGATCCGGGTCGGGGGATACCCGAAGCCCGTGCGCCTCGCAGTCGTCTGCCGTGTTGGCGATCACGGAGAGGCCGGCGCCGATCAGCTCCTGGACCCCGGCGGCCAGCTTCGCCCCGCCGGTGCCGCCGGCGAGCAGCGTCACTCGGCCGGTGGCGCTCAAGACCAGGGATCGCCGTCGGGCAGGTCGGTGATCCTGATGCCGGCGTGGGTCTTGTAGCGGGAGTTGATCGAGATCAGAAGCGGCGTCAGCTGCTCCACGATCCTCGCCATCTCCAGTGCTCCGGCGTTGACCGCCCGCAGGCCCGGGATCAGCTCGACGAGCTGGGCGACGCGGGCCTTGTCCGCCCTGCGGTCACCGCAGATGAGGACGTCCTCCCCGAGCTCGGCGCTCGGATCCGCGAGCGTGGGCGCGCCGAGGGTGTGAAGAGCGGCAACGACGGTGACGCCGTCCGGGACCATCTCCTGTGCCTGCTGGGCTGCCGAGCCCTGCCAGACGCCCAGCGAGCGCGTCGCCTTGCCGCTCACCGCGGCGGCGAGCGGAACGGTGCAGTCGACCAGGATCTGGCCTTCGCTCAGGGCGCCGCGGAGGTTGTTGAGGTTCTCCGACTGCGCGCGAAACGGCACCGTCAGGAAGACGATCGGCCCGCGCGCCGCCGCCTCGCCGTTCTCGAGGCCCTCGACTCGGGCGTCGGGAGCCTGCTCGCGCAGGCGGCCGGCCGCCTGCGCGGCGCGCTCGGCGCTTCGCGAGCCGATGACCACCTCACGACCGGCGAGCGCGAGTCGCAGCGCCAGCCCGAAGCCGAGCGCACCGGTGCCGCCGACGATCGGGATCGCGTCCGTTTCGGCCATCGACGCGGGAGTCTATGGAGGCGACAGCCCACGCCCGCCGCAGCCGCATATGCTGCCCGGCGCATGCGACTCGAGGGACGAAAGGCGCTGGTCACCGGCGGGGCGAGCGGCATCGGAGCCGCCACCGCGCGCCGCCTTGCGGCCGAGGGCGCAGAGGTCTGGATCGGGGACCTGAACGAGGACGGAGCCGGAGAGGTCGCCGCCGAGATCTCGGGCCACGCCGTGCGGCTCGACGTGACCGACCCCGACTCCGCGAAGGCGGCCGTCGAGGCCGCGGGCGGCACGCTCGACATCCTCATCAACAACGCCGGGATGGACGAGTTCGGCTTCTTCGCCGAGACGACGCCCGAGCAGTGGCACCGGGTGCTCGGCGTGAACCTCGTCGGGGTGATGGCCTGCACGCACGCGGCGCTGCCGGGTATGCGCGCTGCCGGCTACGGGCGGATCGTGTCGACCGCATCGGAGGCGGGGAGGGTCGGATCCAAGGGCTCGGCGGTGTACTCGGCCGCCAAGGGCGGCGTCATCGCCTTCATGAAGGTGATCGCCCGCGAGTACGCGCGCTTCGGCATCACCGCGAACTCCGTCGCTCCGGGGCCGATCGAGACTCCGCTCCTGATGGGCGCCGCGGAGTTCGGCGAAATCGGGCAGAAGATCCTCGACAACATGAAGGCCGCCACGCAGCTCGGCCGCCTGGGCCAGCCGGAGGAGGTCGCCGCGGCGATCACCTTCCTCGCGTCCGACGACGCGTCGTACGTGACCGGCGAGACCCTCGGGGTCTCCGGCGGCCTCGGGATGGTCTAGTGGCCCTGGCTCCCGGCCTCGAGCGCACGGACTGGTTCGTCGTCGAGGACCGGCTGGTGACCGACGTCGGCGGGACCATCGGCGCGCGGGTGCTCTCGACGCCCGGGATGATCGGGATGATGGAGCGGACCTCGTCGGTCCTCTCGTTCGAGAACCTGCCCGACGGCAAGGCGACGGTGGGCTTCGAGGTCTGCGTCAAGCACGTCGCGGCGGCGATGGAGGGCTCCGAGTGCACGGTCACCTCCAAGCTCCGCGAGGTCGAGGACGACCGCAAGCTCCACTTCGACGTCGAGGTTCGCGAGGGCGACCGCACGATCGGGGTCGGCACGCACCAGCGCCGCGTCATCGACGTCGGCGCCGTGAAGTCCTCGTAGCCTGTCCTGCATGAGCGACCTTCCGCAGCGGGTCCGCATCCGCGAAGTGGGCCCGCGCGACGGCTTTCAGAACGAGCCGGAGGTCATCCCCACGCCCGAGAAGGTGCGGCTCGTC